>JAYQLX010000001.1:0-2500 GCA_038143435.1 Rhodobiaceae bacterium
AGATGCAGTACCATCGGCGCTAAAGCGTTTAACTTCCGAGTTCGGGATGGGATCGGGTTTAGGCGCTTTGCCACAGTCACCAAGTCGGCGCAATATGAAACGAATAATGATCTTTAACTGAGCGGCCCGTCGAAACGGGCCTTAAAAATTTGTTGGCGCATAAGGGAAATGAGAACGATCAAGTCGATCGAACAATTAGTACCGGTAAGCTGCACGCATTGCTGCGCTTCCACACCCGGCCTATCAACGTGGTGGTCTTCCACGGTTCTCAAGGGAATTCTGGTTTCGAGGGAGGCTTCCCGCTTAGATGCTTTCAGCGGTTATCCCGTCCATACTTAGCTACGCTGCAATGCCGCTGGCGCGACAACAGCTCCACCAGAGGTATGTCCACCCCGGTCCTCTCGTACTAGGGGCAGCTCCTCTCAAAATTCCTACACCTACGGCAGATAGGGACCAAACTGTCTCACGACGTTCTAAACCCAGCTCACGTACCGCTTTAATTGGCGAACAGCCAAACCCTTGGGACCTGCTCCAGCCCCAGGATGCGATGAGCCGACATCGAGGTGCCAAACAACGCCGTCGATATGGACTCTTGGGCGTCATCAGCCTGTTATCCCCGGCGTACCTTTTATCCGTTGAGCGATGGCCCTTCCACGAAGTGCCACCGGATCACTATGACCGACTTTCGTCTCTGCTCGTCTTGTCAGACTCGCAGTCAGGCAGGCTTTTGCCATTGCACTCAACGACCGATTTCCGACCGGCCTGAGCCTACCATCGCGCGCCTCCGTTACTCTTTGGGAGGCGACCGCCCCAGTCAAACTACCCACCATGCAGGGTCCCGGAACCGGATAACGGTCCGCGGTTAGACATCAATGACGATAAGGGTGGTATTTCACATTGCGGCTCCACGAAGACTGGCGCCTCCGCTTCAAAGCCTACCACCTATCCTACACATGCCGACACTAATGCCACTGCAAAGCTATAGTAAAGGTGCACGGGGTCTTTCCGTCTGACCGCAGGAACCCCGCATCTTCACGGGGAGTTCAATTTCACTGAGTCGATGCTGGAGACAGCGGGGAAGTCGTTACGCCATTCGTGCAGGTCGGAACTTACCCGACAAGGAATTTCGCTACCTTAGGACCGTTATAGTTACGGCCGCCGTTTACCGGGGCTTCGATTCAAGGCTTGCACCTCTCCTCTTAACCTTCCGGCACCGGGCAGGCGTCAGACCCTATACGTCGTTTTGCAACTTCGCAGAGCCCTGTGTTTTTAATAAACAGTCGCTACCCCCTGGTCTGTGCCCCCACCACAGAGTTGCCTCCATGGTGGGCCTCCTTCTCCCGAAGTTACGGAGGCATTTTGCCGAGTTCCTTCAGCATCGTTCTCTCAAGCGCCTTGGTATACTCTACCAGTCCACCTGTGTCGGTTTCGGGTACGGTCTCATGTGGGAGCTATTTCCTGGAACTGCTTCGCGGCCCCTCCAATCCAATAAGGAGAAACAACTTACGCAATTCGTCACTACCCACTGGTGCAGGAATATTAACCTGCTTCCCATCGACTACGGCTTTCGCCCTCGCCTTAGGGGCCGACTAACCCTGCGCTGATTAGCATTGCGCAGGAACCCTTGGACTTTCGGCGGGAGGGTTTCTCACCCTCCTTATCGTTACTCATGTCAGCATTCTCACTTCTGATACCTCCAGAAACACTCGCGTGTCTCCTTCGCAGGCTTACAGAACGCTCCGCTACCGCGCATAAATGCGCCCGCATCTTCGGTGTATGACTTTAGCCCCGTTACATTTTCGGCGCAGGACGTCTTATTTAGACCAGTGAGCTGTTACGCTTTCTTTAAAGGATGGCTGCTTCTAAGCCAACCTCCTGGTTGTTTTGGACATTCCACTTCCTTTCCCACTTAGTCATAACTTGGGGACCTTAGATGGCGGTCTGGGCTCTTTCCCTTTCCACCACGGACCTTAGCACCCGTGGTGTGTCTGCCGCATAGTACTTCTCGGTATTCGGAGTTTGGTTAGGTTTGGTAAGCGGTGAGGCCCCCTAGCCCATCCAGTGCTCTACCCCCGAGAGTATTCGTGCGACGCTCTACCTAAATAGATTTCGCGGAGAACCAGCTATTTCCGAGTTTGATTGGCCTTTCACCCCTAGACACAAGTCATCCCCTAATTTTTCAACATTAGTGGGTTCGGTCCTCCAGTGCGTGTTACCGCACCTTCAACCTGCTCATATCTAGATCACTCGGTTTCGGGTCTAATCCGACAAACTATGGCGCCCTATTCAGACTCGCTTTCGCTGCGCCTACACCTAACGGTTTAAGCTTGCTTGCCAGACTAAGTCACTGACCCATTATACAAAAGGTACGCTGTCACCCCATAAAGAGGCTCCAACTGATTGTAGGCATTCGGTTTCAGGGTCTATTTCACTCCCCTCGTCGGGGTGCTTTTCACCTTTCCCTCACGGTACTTGTTCGCTATCGGTCATGCACGAGTAC
>JAYQLX010000001.1:7500-66869 GCA_038143435.1 Rhodobiaceae bacterium
TCAATATTTGTCGGTTTCGCTTCGGCGTCGCCCTCATCATCGCCGCATCATCAGATTTGGTTTTGCGTTTTTTGCCGAGCGGCCCGCGGCGGCGCGATTTCGGCGCTTCTTTTTCGCCATCATCGCTCTCGCGCACCAGCACCAAAGGCTCCGCGCCATTATCTTCACCGGCGTCCCCATTGGCCGCACCATTGGTGTCGCCGGATTGTGCGTCTTCGGCTGCCCCATTGGCCGCATCGGCATTTTCATTTTCATTGTCACTGGGCTGCGGTTGGAAGCTCTGCAAAATGCGGAAATAATGCTCTGCATGTTGCTGATAATTTTCCGCCATGACGCGGTCACCGGCTGACATGGCATCACGCGCCAATGCTTGATATTTTTCAAACACTTGACTGGCCGTGCCGCGCACACGCACATCAGGGCCATTACTGTCATAGCTGCGGTTGACGGGATTTTGTTGGCGACGTCCGCGCCCACGAGACCGTTTCATCTAACTTCCAATATCGTTCTGTTGGTGACCGGCAATGACCGGCCCTTTCAGGTTTTCATTTTGTCGATGTGACGCTCCAAATGCCCTCATAGCAATTTTAAGCTGACCTTTTGGAGAAATTCACGAACGGGCATCTACACACCGCTCTTTGAACAAATGCAACCTAGCCCTTTGGCAGTTTTTTTTCAAACCCCTTTTTTATTTTTTCTTACGCTTTTTTGTCCCCGCAATATTCGGTCGCGACCGGCCAAATCCTGCTGCAGCGAAATTTCTTCAAATCCGGCCTCTGTCATAAGCTGCGTCACCGCCGCCGCCTGTGTCGCGCCAATTTCCAAAAGCAAATGCCCGCCGCTTTTAAGACGTGCAAATGCCGGGGCCATAAGGCGGCGATAAGGGGTAAGGCCGTCAGTGCCGCCATCCAGAGCGCCGTGCGGGTCATAGAGGCGCACCGCTTTATCAAGTCGCGCAATCTCGGCGCTCTCAATATAGGGCGGGTTGGCGACAATCATATCCGCCAATGCGGTTTCGCCGTTCAGCCAATCACCATGTCGTAAGGCAACGCGCCCGCGCAGACCGAGCCGATGCGCATTGCGCCGCGCCATATGCAATGCGGCGCGGCTTTTATCAATACCGAGACCGCGTGCCATTTCGCGCTCGGCCAAGAGGGTCAATAAAAGACAGCCCGAGCCGGTGCCCAAATCAATCAGCTGCAAATTTTGTTTTGGCGGCAAAAGCGGCAGCGCCACCTCAATCAATGTCTCACTATCGGGACGCGGGTCGAGCACCGCTTCACTGACTTGAAACCGCCGCCCCCAAAATTCCTTATAGCCGATAATTTTGGCGACCGGTTTTCCGGCGGCGCGCAATGCAATGACCTTTTGCGCCGCGCCCTCGAGCCGCGACGGAAATCGGGGCTCTCGGCCTCCAAAGCCAATTGCGTATCACTCATATCGGCAATATGGGCCAGCAAAAGCCGCGCATCCAATGCCCCTGTTTCACATCCCGCATCGCGCAATATATGCGTCATCTGACGCTGTATATCGGCAAAACTTATCGGCTTGCTCACGCCGTCTCATCGACAGCAGCGAGGCGCTGCGTCTGGTCTTCGCGAATAAGCGCATCGACCATTTCATCAAGCCCGTCACCGGCAAGAATTTTTTCGAGCTTGTGCAGGGTCAAATTAATGCGGTGATCGGTGACGCGCCCTTGCGGGAAATTATAGGTGCGAATGCGCTCCGATCGATCGCCCGAGCCGACTTGGCTTTTGCGATCCGCCGCGCGCTCGCTGTAGGCGCGTTCGCGTTCGGCCTCAAAAAGCCTGGCACGCAAAACCTGCATCGCCTTGGCGCGGTTTTTGTGCTGCGATTTTTCATCTTGTTGCGACACGGTAATGCCGGTCGGCAAATGGGTGATACGCACCGCACTGTCTGTGGTGTTGACCGATTGACCGCCCGGGCCGGAAGCGCGAAACACGTCAATGCGCAAATCTTTTCCTCGATTTTCACATCGACCTCTTCGGGTTCGGGCAAAACGGCAACCGTGGCAGCCGAGGTATGAATGCGCCCGCCGCTTTCGGTTTCCGGCACGCGCTGCACGCGGTGCACGCCGCTTTCAAATTTCAAACGGGCAAATACGCCCTTGCCGCGAATGGCGGTGACAATCTCCTTATAGCCGCCGACCTCGCCTTCCGACTGGCTGATAATCTCAGATTTCCAGCCGAGAATATCGGCATAGCGCGTATACATGCGAAACAAATCACCGGCAAAGAGCGCCGCTTCATCGCCGCCCGTGCCGGCGCGCACTTCGACAATCACATTGAGCTCATCAGCGCTGTCTTTCGGCAGCAGCAAAATTTCCAATGCCGCTTCCATATCGGGCAATTTTTCATCCAGCGCGGGCAATTCCAGCCCCGCCAGCTCGGCCATTTCCGCATCATCACCGGCAATCAAGGCGCGCAAATCTTCCGCCTCAGAAAGCGCCGCGCGATAGTCACGAATAGCCGCCACGAGCGGGTCAATTTCGGCATATTCTTTCGACAATTCAACAAAGCGCTCGGGCGGCAATTCGCCGTTCATTTCTTCCTGCAGTGCTTCGGCGCGCGCCAAAATGGCGTCGAGCCGTTCAACCGGTAACATGGCTAATTTCCCTTAATTGCTTTTTGCGCCGCCATTTCGGCCGCTTTGCTTTCCACCAATTCGACCAAATGGTCGACCATTTCGTCATGCGGCTTTTTATGGTCGGGCTGACCGGCCAGATAGACCATGCCCGCTTCGCTGCCGCCGCCGGTAAAACCGATATCGGTCTCGCGCGCCTCGCCCGGGCCATTAACCACGCAGCCGATAATCGACAGGGTAATCGGCTCGGCAATATGCGCCAAACGTTGTTCCAGCGTCTGCACAGTCTTAATCACGTCAAAGCCCTGCCGCGCGCATGACGGGCATGAAATAATCGTGACCCCACGATGGCGAAGCCCCAAGCTTTTGAGCATTTCAAAACCGACTTTCACCTCATCGACCGGGTCCGACGATAGGGAGACGCGAATCGTATCGCCAATGCCGGCCCATAAAAGATTGCCCAAACCAATGGCCGATTTTACCGTGCCGCTCATCAGCCCGCCGGCTTCGGTGATGCCGATATGCAAAGGACAATCAACCGCCTCGGCCAGTTTTTGATAGGCCGCCACCGACATGAAAACATCGGACGCTTTGACCGAAATTTTATATTGGTCAAAGCCGTGCTTTTCCATAAGGTCAACATGATAAAGCGCGCTATCAACCATCGCATCAGGGCACGGCTCGCCATATTGCTCGAGCAAATGTTTTTCCAATGACCCGGCATTGACGCCAATGCGCATGGAACAGCCATTGGCTTTAGCCGCCGCCACCACTTCGCCGACGCGCTTATCATCACCAATATTGCCGGGATTAATGCGCAAACACGCCGCCCCCGCTTCCGCCGCTTCAATCGCGCGGCGATAATGAAAATGAATATCGGCGACAATCGGCACATGCGCCGCAGCAACAATTTCTTTCAGCGCTTTTGTTGACGCTTCGTCAGGGCATGAGACACGCACAATATCCGCACCGGCTTCCTCCAATGCTTTGACCTGCGCAATTGTCGCCGCCGCATCATCGGTCGGCGTATTGGTCATGGATTGCACGGCAATCGGCGCGTCTCCGCCGACGGCCAAATCACCGACCATGATTTGACGGCTCTTGCGCCGTTCAATATGTCGCCAGGGTCTCAGCATAAGATGCGCTAACGCGATTTGGCCAATATCGAAGCCCGCTCAATCTTGCGCGCCGTCAAAATCTGGCCGCGTCTGCCGACCGAACCGACAGAGGCATTATTGACATAAAATTCCAGCGCTCCGGCATCGCGCGTGGCCAGCGTATAGGCGCTGTCATCAAGGGTGAAGCCCTCGCCCTGCCTGATGATGGAAGAGAAAAGCACGCGCCCCTCATCGCTTTCTATACGCATCCAAGTGCGGCGCGCGGCACGAATTTCAACTCTTGCACTGACCGCCGCCTCACTGTTAAGCGGGCTTATTTCATTCACCTCGACGGGCGGTGCATCGACAATATTGACGGGCGGCGTGTCGCTATCGGGCGCCGCGCTTTGTGTTTGCGGCACGGCGACTGTCGGTGCGGCTTCAGCCGGCGCAGATGGCTCGGATTGAGGCGCAGGCGCGACCGGCGCTTCACGCACCGGTTCGGCGGTTTCGGCGAGGCGCGAATTTTTTTCATCATCACCGGCACCACCGGCAATCAGCCAGAGAATATAGACGACAAAAACCGCGGCCACACCAATAGCAATTTTCAACGGGCCCGAAACCGGCTCATATTCGGTTTGCGGATCGGGGCCCTGATCTTCCAAATGCGGCACGGCGACCGCCGCCTTATAGCGTTCAATCAGTTCACCCGCATTGAGCCCCAAATGGGTCGCATAGGTGCGAATGAAGCCAATCGCGTAAACACTGCCCGGTAAGCGCTCGAAATCGTCATTTTCCAAAGCCTGCAAATGATCAGAGCGGATTTTCAGCAGGGCTGAAATATCATCAAGCGACGCATTGGCAGCCTCGCGCGCGGCGCGCAAAGCGCTGCCGATTTTCTCGCTGGCTGCGGCGGTTTCGCCTTCACTCATTTTTTGCCCCTCTCGGTGCTTGGTTCAGTGGCCATGATTATCACAATCTGACGCCCTGTGCATCTGCGATTTCACGTATCAGAGGCCGCAAATCAGAACGCCCGGTTTCCATCGCCTCGGCAATCGCCGCCGACAGTTTTTGCGTATTGAGGGACCGCACAGTGCGTTTGACCGGCCCGATGGAGGCCGAAGGCAAGGAAAACCGACGAAAGCCCAGCCCCAAAAGCGCCATCGCTTCCAAAGGCCGCCCGCCCAATTCACCGCAGATTGACACCGGCACATGATGCACGTCGCACATCTCGCGCACTTGCGCCAAAAGCCGCATGGCGGCGAGCGAGAGAAAATCATAGCGGTCGCTGGTTTGCGGATTGCCGCGATCAGCGGCAAAGAAAAACTGCATCAAATCATTGGTACCGACCGAGAGAAAATCGAGCTCGGCAAGAGCCGGTCCAGTTGAAAAACCAAAGCCGGCACTTCTAGCATGGCCCCGATTTCAATTTTTTCCGGCATTTGATGACCGAAAGCGGCAAGGCGGTCACGCTCGGCAAACAACATGTCGCGGCTTTGGATAAATTCTTCAAAAGTGGTGATGAGCGGGAACATGAGCGATAATTTGCGCCCCGCTGCGGCGCGCAAAAGTGCCCGCAATTGCACCCGCACCAAAGCCGGCCGGTCCATCGCCACGCGAGTGGCGCGCCACCCCATTGCGGGGTTTTCTTCGCCCGCCATGCGTAAATAGGGCAGCACTTTATCGCCGCCGACATCCAGCGTGCGGAACACCACATCGCGCCCGCCCGCCTTATCAAGCACGGCGCGATAAACCTCTTCCTGTTCGCTTTGACGCGGCAGGCGCGCCGACACCATAAATTGCAATTCCGTGCGGAACAGACCGATATTCTCGGCCCCACTATCATCCAATGTTTCGACATCGACCATCAGACCGGCATTTTTATCGAGACGGATTTCCGCCCCGTCGCGCGTCACGGCGGGCAAATGTTTGATGCGCGCATAGCGCTGCATGCGCTTGGCGCGCAAACGCGCGCGATTAGAATAAGCTTCGACAAAATCGCTCGGTGGATTGAGATGCGCTTCATCGCTATCCGTGTCGATAATGATTTCCTGTCCGTCGCGTGCCGCATTGATGATGCCGCGCGCATCGCCCAACATGGGCAGGTTCAAGGCGCGCGCCACAATCGCGACATGCGCGCCCAGCGCGCTTTCTTCCAATACCAGCCCGCGCAATTTCTTGCGGTCATAGTCCAGCAATTCCGCCGGGCCCATTGTGCGCGCCAATAATATGGCATCGCGCGGCAATTTATCTTGCGAGGCCAATTCGGCGCGCCCCGACAAAATTCGCAATAATCGGTTCGACAAATCTTCAAAATCATGCAGCCGGTCGCGCAAATAAGCATCGCGCCGCCCGCCAAGCCGTGCGCGCATGGCATTATTGACGCGCTCGACCGCCGCTTCTGCGGTCAGGCCTGTGCCAATGGCATCGCGTATGCGGCGCAGCCAGCCGCGATCATTGGCGAACATGCGATAGGCTTCCAAAACCTGTAAATGCTCACCGGCATGGCTGACATCTTCCGTGGCCAGTAAATCATCGACATTGCGGCGCAATTTATAAATCGCCGCCGACAGGCGCGCATCTTCCTCATCGGCATCATCGCTGATGAGGCGGGTCACCTCGACGCGCGGCTCGTGCAGCACCACATGGCCCATCGCCAAACCTTCGGTCAGGCCGCGGCCTTTGAAAACCCGCGCCGCATCGGGGTCGGCTTCATCATCGGCGGTTTCTTCGCCACTGGCCGACAGCATTTCCGCCAACACCATTGCCACGGTTTGCAGCGCTTCGACTTCTTGA
This sequence comes from Rhodobiaceae bacterium, assembly GCA_038143435.1. Lineage (GTDB taxonomy): Bacteria > Pseudomonadota > Alphaproteobacteria > RS24 > RS24 > UBA8337. Next base: position 13,998 of record JAYQLX010000001.1, read on the forward strand.
TCGGCAAAATTGCGCTTTTTGATATTCTGCACCACCAGCACGCCCGTCACGTCGCCGCCGCGCAAAACCGGCACACCGACAAAGCTCAAAAACGGGTCTTCGCCGGTTTCCGGGCGATAGGCAAAGCGCGGATGCGACGGCGCATCGGCCAGATTGAGCGGTCTTTTATGTTGCGCAATATCGCCGACCAGTCCTTCGCCAATATGCAGCACGGTTTGGTGCACGGCTTCCGGGTTCAGCCCTTCCGTTGCGCATAATTCCAACCCGTCGCGCCCGCGCCGCAAATAGACCGAACAAACAGCCGTATTCATGCTGGCGGCAATCAATTGCACGATTTTGTCGAGCCGGTCTTGCCGGTCGCCGCCATCGGCCATGACCTGGCGCAGGCGGCGCAGTAAAATTCTTGGTCCTTCAGCAGAAAGGGGCACTTTTTGTCGAGCCGGAAAAAGCAGCGCTTGGGCGGCTTAACCGGCAGCCTCCGCGTCAAGGCCGTAAGCGGCATGCAGCGCGCGCACGGCCGGTTCCACATAATCAGCGTCAATTAACACTGAAATTTTAATCTCCGATGTCGAAATCACATGAATATTGATGTCTTGCTCGGCCAATTCGCGGAACATTTTTTGCGCCACACCGGCATGGCTGCGCATGCCGACACCGATAATGGAAATTTTTGCCATATCGGGGGCGCTTTGCAATTGGCGGTATTCCAACGCCTGTTGTTCCGCTTCAATCACTTTCACGGCGCGGTCAATTTCATCTTGCGATACGGTAAAAGTGACGTCAGTGGTTTTGCCGTCGGGCGACATGTTTTGCACAATCATATCGACATTGACCGCGGCATCGGCAAGCGGGCCGAAAATCTGCGCCGCCACGCCGGGTCGGTCGGGCACGCCCAATAGGGTCAGCTTGGCTTCATTGCGGGCATAGGCAATGCCGCTGACAATCTCATGTTCCATAATCTCATCCTCATCACAGATAAGCGTGCCGACTATATCATCTGCCGCCATTTTTTCGAACTTTGCATCATTTGGGGCGTCAAAGCTCGAGCGCACTTGCAAGCGCACATGATGGCTCATCGCCAATTCGACCGAGCGCGTTTGCAGCACTTTCGCCCCCAAAGAGGCCATTTCCAGCATTTCTTCATACGAAATACGGTGCATTTTTTGCGCCGCCGGCACCATGCGCGGGTCGGTGGTGTAAACGCCATCGACGTCAGTATAAATATCGCAGCGATCGGCCTTTAAAGCGGCCGCCACCGCCACGGCGCTGGTATCAGAGCCGCCGCGCCCCAAAGTGGTGATGCGCCCATTGCTGCTGACGCCTTGAAAACCGGCAATCACCGCCACGCGGCCTTCTTTGAACTGTTCTTCCATCGCCGCGACATCAATATGCTGAATGCGCGCCGCGCCATGCACATCGCTGGTTTTCATGGCGATTTGCCAGCCCAACCAGCTGCGCGCAGCAATGCCTAAATCCTGCAAAGCCATAGCCAAAAGCCCCACACTGACTTGCTCGCCGGCCGATACCACAACATCATATTCGCGCGCATCATGCAGCCGCGCCACATCACGGGTCAGCCCGACCAGCCGATTGGTCTCGCCCGACATGGCCGACACCACAACCGCCACTTCATGACCGGCCTCGACCTCGCGCGCCACATGCGCGGCGACATTGCGGATACGGTCAATATCACCGACCGACGTGCCGCCAAATTTCATGACCAAACGTGCCATTGCCTCTTTCGCGTTTTCTTTCGCTTCAATCGCGCCTATATAGGGCGTAAGGGAGCGCCTGCATAGTCAAAACAGCATGCGGCCGGTTTGAAAAGGAAGCGAGATGAGCGAAAGCGGTCAGGCAGAAGAAATGCCGAGCACCACGATTGACCCCGATGAATTGGCCAAATTTACCGCTATGGCGGAAGATTGGTGGAACCCGCATGGCCAATTCAAACCCTTGCATAAATTCAACCCGACCCGGCTGGCTTATATTCGCGATAAATTATGCGCCCATTTTAACCGCGACCCGCATGCCGACAAGCCGCTGCAGGGCCTGCGCCTGTTGGATATTGGTTGCGGCGGCGGCTTGCTGAGCGAACCGATGGCGCGGCTCGGGGTGGATGTGGTCGGGGCCGATGCGGCGGAAGCCAATATCAAAACCGCCGCTTTGCATGCCGAACAACAAGGTTTGACAATCGATTATCGCGCCGTCACTGCCGAGCAATTGGTCGTTAAAGGCGAAACATTTGACGCCATTTTGAACATGGAAGTCATCGAACATGTCGCCGACCCGCAAGCCTTTATGAACGCCTGCGGGCAATTAATGAAACCCGATGCCATCATGTTTCTGGCCACTTTGAACCGCACTTTAAAAGCTTTTGCGCTGGCCATTGTGGGAGCTGAATATGTGTTGCGCTGGCTGCCGCGCGGCACCCATGAATGGGACAAATTCATCACCCCGAAAGAATTGGAAAATATCGCCGATAAAGCCGGTCTTGAGCTTTTTACCTCAACCGGTGTGAGCTTTAACCCGCTGACCGATAAATGGCGTCAAAGCGGTGATATGAGTGTCAATTATATGGGCGTGACCCGCAAAGCGTCTTAACTGAGCCGGTGAAACAGGGCTAATCTTGTCCCTGCCCGCCTTGCGGCAAGGCATAGGCCGCGCCATGCGCCAGCGCCGGAATTTGTCGCCGCGCTTTGTCGGACAACGCCATATCCATTTCGGCGATAATCACCTCATCATCGTCTGACGCTTCTGCCAAAATTTCGCCCCACGGGTCAATTATCAGGCTGTGGCCATAAGTTTCGCGGCCATTTTCATGGACGCTCCGATTTGTGCCGGTGCGACGATAAAACAGCCGGTTTCAATGGCGCGGGCGCGCAGCAAAATATGCCAATGCGCTACGCCGGTTTGTTTGGTAAAGGCCGACGGCACGAAAATCACCTGCGCTTGGGCTTCGGCCAAGCGGCGATACAGCGCCGGAAAGCGCACATCATAGCAAATGCTCAAGCCCAATGAGACACCATCGGCTTTGGTGACGACCAGCGTGTCACCGGCTTGATAGGTCGCGCTTTCGCGATGGCTTTCACCGTTTTCCAAAGCCACATCAAACATGTGAATTTTGTCATATTGCGCCTGCACCGTGCCGTCCGGAGCTATCAGCAAGGAACGATTGACTGCCTTATCGCTGTTTTCATCAGCCAAAATCATCGAGCCGATAAGCAGAAAAATATCGTTTTCTTTCGCCATATGGCACAGCGCCGCCAGCACTTGACTGTCGGCCTGGTGTTCCAAACGCGCCTGCATGGCTTTGCGGTTTTTTTCCATAAAGCTGCAAGTCTCGGGCAAGGCGACCAAACGCGCGCCTTGCGCAACCGCTTGTTCCACCCGCGCCGCAATAACCGGCAAATTATCGGCCGGATCGCACGCAGTGGTCATTTGCACACAAGCGATTTTCATCTTGCTTTCCGCCCCTTTAAACGTGTTCGGGCAACACCACGCGCGCTGCCGTCACCACATTAATAGGCGCGACACCGGCGCGACGCAAGACGCGCGCCATCGCCTCGACCGTGGCATCGGTGGTCAGCACATCATCGACAATCACCACGGCACGGCCTTTGAGCCTGTGCTTTTGGCTGTCCGGCACGGCGAAAGCGCCGCGCAAATTGCGTTTGCGGCCGGCCCGCGTGAGGCCGATTTGCTGGCGCGTCGGGCGAATGCGGGACACCGCTTCAAGCGCCATGCTTTGCCCGCTCAATTCACCAATATGGCGACATAATTCTGCCGATTGATTGAACCGCCACCATAAGAGCCGCCGCCTGTGCAAGGGCACGGGCAGCAATAAGGCATGGCGCGGCAGCATATGCGGCAGGCGGCTATATATGAGCCGCGCCAAAAGCTGCGCCAATTCCGGTCGGTCGCCAAACTTCATGCGTTTGATGACCGCCGCACCGCTATCCTTATAGGCAAAGACGGCGCGCGCCTGATCATAGGGCGGCGGCTGGGCCCGCGCCAAAGGGCTGATGGTCTCCTCGCCCAGATCAATCGGCATGGGCAGACCGGTGCGCCGACATACCGGCCCGGAAATGAATTGAATATTGCGCCGGCACGCCGCGCACAGCCCGTCATCGCCGGCCACCGGTTTCAAGCAAACCGGACAAGCAGGTGGCACCAAAGCATTGGCGAGCCAAGAAAGCGGTGTGCGGCGGCTCTGATTTATCATTGTTTTTAAAGCCATCAATGTCATATTGCCCGCTATGAGCCGAGAAGTCCCGCAGATATTTGACCGCTTGCGCTTGCGCCAAAACCGCACGCGCCGCGCCGCCAAGATGGCCAATTATGATTTTCTGCTGCGCCGCGCGGCGGAAGATTTGGCCGGTCGCATTGCCTTGCAAAACCGGCAATTTGACACGGCGCTGTGCCTCGGCGCATCGGGCGGCATGTTGCGCGAGGCACTGGCGACACACGGTGGCGCACGCATCGGCCGGTTGATTGACAGTGATTTGACGCATGCCCTTGTGCCGCAAGGCGGGTTGGTGCTGGACGAAGAAAGACTGCCGATAAAAGCCCAGAGCCTTGATTTAATCGTCGCGCTTTGGGGGCTGCACCATGTCAATGATTTGCCGGGTGCTTTGCTGCAAATCCGTCATGCGCTGAAGCCCGATGGGCTGTTTCTCGCCGCCCTGCCCGGCGGCGCGACATTGGCCGAATTGCGCGCCGCTTTTCTGAATAGCGAGGCCAGTCTGCTGGGCGGGGCGCAGCCGCATATTCACCCATTTGCCGATTTGCAAGATTTGGCCGGGCTGATGCAACGCGCCGGTTTCGCCCTGCCTGTCGCCGATAGCGATATGGTGGCGGTGCGCTATCAAGAGCCGTTCAAACTGCTCGATGATTTGCGCGGCATGGGCGAAGCCAATGTGCTGACGGCACGGCCCAAGCATTTTATGCGCCGCGATGTGCTGCGCGCCGCGCTGGCGCAATTCAGCGCCGCCACGCAAGAAGACGGCAAGGCGGTGGCGCAATTTGAATTATGCTATTTGGCCGGTTGGGCGCCGCATGAGCGGCACGGCGAAAGACATAAGGAAGGCGAGCCAATTAACCGTTTTGACGAGACCGCCCTGCCCGATAAAGCTGAGCCAAAAAACTAAACCGCGTCGCGCAAGGCCGCAATCAGCGGCTTATCGGCGGGCGGCATGGGCAGGTCAAATAAATCGCGCGGGCGCAGCCATTTCGTATTTTGGCCTTCGCGCGGCACAATTTGCCCGTCCCATTTGCGACACACATAAAGCGGCATAAGCAAGTGGAAATCATCATAAGCATGGCTGGCAAAGCTTAATGGCGCCAGACACGCGGCCGTCACATCAACGGACAGCTCTTCTTTCAATTCGCGTATCAGCGCCGCCTCGGGCGTTTCATCGGCCTCAACTTTGCCGCCCGGAAACTCCCATAGGCCGGCCATGTTTTTGCCGGCGGGACGCTCGGCCACCAAAACGCGGCCATCGCCATCAACCAGCGCGCAGGCCACCACCAAAATCATATTAGCTGCGATAGTCGGCATTGATGGAAATATAGCCATGCGTCAAATCGCTGGCCCAAATACGCGCTTGCCCCGCGCCCTTGCCGCTTTTCATGCCGACATTGACGGCAATGGATATTTCCTTGCCCTTCATATGGCGCGCCACAGGCGCTTCTTTATAGCCGGGCACGACCTTGCCGTTCCGCGCCACTTTGACCCCGCCAATGGAAATGGCCAATTTATCGCGCGCGGCTTTTTCGCCCGATTTGCCGACCGCCATGACAATGCGTCCCCAATTGGCATCGGCGCCGGCAATGGCGGTTTTCACCAAAGGCGAATTGCCAATGGCCAGCGCAATTTGGCGCGCCGCCGCATTATTTTCAGCGCCGCTGACTTCAATGGTCATGAGTTTGGTAATGCCCTCGCCATCGCGCGCCACTTGCTGCGCGAGATCTTGCATGAGGTCCGACAAGGCTTTTTTGAACGCGGCCAGCCTTTTATCGTCAGCGCTTTTTATCGTCGCGCCGTTTATCGGCTTGGCGCCGGTGGCGACCAGCAAACACGTATCCGAGGTTGAGGTGTCGCCATCAACGGTGACGCAGTTGAAACTCTCAGCATTGGCAGCGCTCAATAATTTTTTCAAAACCCCAACCGGCAAAGCGGCATCGGTGAAAACAAAAGCCAGCATGGTCGCCATATCGGGCGCAATCATGCCCGAGCCTTTGGCAATGCCGGTCAAGGTTATCGTCTGATTGCCAAATTTGGCACTGGCGCTGGCCAATTTGGGAAATGTGTCGGTTGTCATAATGGCGCGCGCCGCGGCTTGCCAATCGGCCATGCCATCGGCTTCTTCAAGCGCTTTGAGCAGCGGCGCGGTTTCCAGCACTTCGCCAATGACACCGGTGGAGGCGACCAAAACATCATGCGGCGCGCAGCTGATTTTTTGGGCCGCCGCCTTTGCCGTCAGCGCCGCCGCTTTGGCTCCGGCCGCGCCGGTAAAAGCATTGGCATTACCGGCATTGACCAAAATGGCGCGCGCCCGACCCTTTGTCGCGGCCAAATGAGCGCGCGATAAATCGACCGCCGCCGATGGCATTTTTGAGCGGGTGAACACACCGGCAATGCGGGCCGTTTTGTCCAGCTCAACCAGCAGCACATCATCGCGGCCCTTATAGCGCGCGCCACTGGCCATTGCGCTCAAGCGCATGCCAGAAAGGGCTTTCGGCTTGGCGGTTTTTTTCGGCGCCAAAGGCGAAACGGGTAATTTCTTCACCATAATGTCCCTTATATATCCGGCCTATTCGGCGCTCGGCGCAATATTGACGAATTTCACATCCGCCCCTTTGCGCATCTCGTCATAAATTTCGCGCCGCGCTTCACTGATGAGAATTTGAAAATTTGGTCGCGCACTTCATCCAAAGGCGGGGTCGGTTTGCTGCGGCGGTCTTCCAATTTAATGACATGCCAACCGAATTGGGTTTTCACCGGCGCGGAAATTTTGCCCTTTTTCAGCTTAAAGCGGCTTCGGAAAACGGCGCCACCATGGCGTCTTTGTCGAAATAGCCGAGATCGCCGCCACCGGCACCGCTCGGACCTTTCGAGCGTGATTTTGCCAATTCGATAAAATCGCCGCCATTTTTAATTGCGGCAATCACCGCTTCGGCTTCTTCGCGCGTGTCGAGCAAAATATGCCGCGCGCGCACTTCTTCTTGTTTCGGTCCGGCGACAATATTGTCTTGAAAATATTCTTCAACCCGCTTCTTCGGTGACGCGCTGCATCAGCTTTTGGCCGACAAAGACATCTTGCAGGGCTTTTTGTTTCATAAAATCAATGCGCTTGGCAACTTCGGGTGAGCTATCAAGCCCCTCATCGCGCGCCGCTTTGGCCGCCAAAATGCGGTCCACCATATAGCCGACCAGCGTTTCAAAACGCTGACGTTCCGGCAATTGGCCGACCAGACCGATAAGCTCATCTTCAGCCAATCGAAATATCATCATAGGTAATGGCCATGCCATTGACCGTGGCCACCGTATTGGCCGGTAAGTCCTGCGCTTGCGTGCCAAAGCTTGCTAGGGACAGCGCCGAAACCAAAATAGCTTTACCGATTGTTAACCGAAACTGCATAAATTTACCCTTTATCACTCTTTGCGCTGCATATTGACGGCGCAGGGGCGATTTAACAAGTGGTTTTGCGCGTAACAGTTTCATGTTGAAAAAGATTGAGTTTCCCGCGCCGATTGACATGCGCGCCGCCGTTCCCTACATCAGCGTGTGGCTTTTTGGAAGCATGATTTTCCAACCGCCGTGCCGCGCCATTTAGTGAGGGGTTTTCATGCTCGGTCTTTCATCCATCGCCAAGCGCTTTTTCGGGTCTGCCAATGACCGCAAGCTGCGCCGCTATAGTGCGCGTCTGGCGCGCATAAATGCGCTGGAAGCTGATTTTGAGCAGCTTGATGACGCCGCATTAAAGGCCAAAACGCAAGAGTTCAAAACCCGCCTCGCCAATGGCGAAACGCTTGACGATATTCTTGAAGAAGCCTTTGCCGCAGTGCGCGAAGCGGCGCGCCGCACTTTGGGCCAACGCCATTATGATGTGCAAATGATTGGCGGCATGGTGTTGCATGATGGCGCCATTTCGGAAATGAAAACCGGCGAAGGCAAAACGCTTGTCGCCACTTTGCCATGCTATTTGAACGCCCTGTCGGGCCGCCCCGTGCATGTGGTGACGGTCAATGATTATCTCGCCCAACGCGATGCCGATTGGATGCGCGTCGTGCATGAGGCTTTGGGGTTGAGCGTCGGCTGCATTGTCCATGATATGGATGATGAAGCGCGCAAAAGCGCTTATGCGGCAGACATTACCTATGCCACCAATAATGAGCTGGGTTTTGATTATTTGCGCGACAATATGAAATATGCGCGCGCCGATATGTGCCAGCGCGGCCACGGCTTTGCCATTGTTGATGAGGTGGACAGCATTCTCATTGACGAGGCGCGCACCCCGCTGATTATTTCCGGGCCTTTGGAAGACCGCACCGACCTCTATGTCGGCATTGATAAATTGGTTCCGCAATTGGGCGAAGACGATTACGAATTGGACGAGAAAACCAAAACCGTCAATCTGTCAGATGACGGCAATGAGCATATGGAAAAATTGCTTATTGAAAACGGCTTTTTGGAAGAAGACGCCTCGATTTACGACATTCAAAATGTCACGCTTGTGCATCACGTCACCAATGCGCTGCGCGCCCATATTCTGTTCCAAAAAGACCGTGATTATATTGTTCGTGGTGCCGGTGAGGCGGGTCAGGTGATTATCATTGATGAATTTACCGGCCGCATGATGGAAGGGCGGCGTTTTTCCGACGGGTTGCATCAGGCTTTGGAAGCAAAAGAAAATGTCGCCATTCAGCCGGAAAACCAAACTTTGGCCAGCATTACGTTTCAAAATTACTTCCGCCTTTATGAGACATTGTCTGGCATGACCGGCACGGCGCTGACCGAGGCGGAAGAATTTATGGATATATACGGCCTTGATGTGCTCGAAATTCCGACCAATACGGATATTGCGCGCGCCGATGAGGATGATGCGATTTACCGCACGGCGGCCGAAAAAACCGCCGCCATTATCGACTTGGTGGAAGAATGCCAAGCCAAAAACCAGCCGGTTTTGGTCGGCACCACCTCGATTGAGAAATCAGAGGAATTGGCCGCCGCGCTGAAAGCCAAAAAGATTAAACATAATGTGCTGAATGCGCGCTATCACGAACAAGAGGCGCAAATCATCGCGCAGGCCGGTGTGCCGGGCGCGGTGACCATTGCCACCAATATGGCTGGGCGCGGCACGGATATTCAGCTGGGCGGCAATCTCGATATGCGACTGGCGCAAGAAGAAAGCGCCAATGAAGACGCGGTTAAAGCGGAAGTGGAAAAGCTGAAGGCGCAAGCGCTGGAAGCCGGTGGCCTGTGCGTTATCGGCACGGAACGCCATGAAAGCCGCCGCATTGACAATCAGCTGCGCGGCCGCTCGGGCCGTCAGGGCGACCCCGGACGCTCATGTTTTTTCTTGAGCCTTGAAGATGATTTAATGCGCATTTTCGGCACCGACCGCATGGATAGCATGTTGCAGCGCCTCGGTCTGAAAGACGGCGAGGCGATTGTTCATCCCTGGATCAATAAGGCGTTGGAGCGCGCGCAGCAAAAAGTCGAAGCGCGCAATTTCGACATTCGCAAAAATATTTTGAAATATGATGATGTGATGAACGACCAACGCAAGGTGGTGTTTGAGCAGCGTCTGGAATTTATGGAAGCCGACAGCGTTGACGACACCATCACCATGATGCGCCATCAAACCATTGATGAGCTGGTCGAGACGCATATTCCGCCCAAAGCCTATGCCGAGCAATGGGATATGGACGGGCTCGACGCGGCGGTGAAAGATGTTTTCGCGCTCGACCTGCCGGTGCATGATTGGGCGGCGGAAGAGGGTATTGCGGACGAAGAAATTGCCGAGCGGCTTTATGATGCTTCCGACCGCTTCATGGCGGCGCGCGCCGTCGATTTGGGCCCTGACATTATTCGCCAAGTCGAAAAATCCATTTTGCTGCAAACCCTCGACCAGCATTGGCGCGAGCATCTTTTGACGCTGGAACATTTGCGCCAAATTGTCGGCCTGCGCGGGCTCGGCCAACGCGACCCGCTGGCCGAGTTCAAGCTGGAAGCCTTTACCTTGTTTTCCGATTTGCTGACCGGCCTGCGCCAAGACGTCATTCGCTATTTGAGCCGCGTGCAAATTGAAACCCGCCCGCCCGAATTGGAAGTGCCGGAAATGGAAGTGCCGCAAATGGCCGACCCGCTTGATGAGCTGGCGGAAAATAACGAAAATGGCGGTATTGATTTCGGCAAGGTCGGGCGCAACCAGCCCTGCCCCTGCGGTTCGGGCAAAAAGTTTAAACATTGCCACGGCGCGGTGCGCTAAAGATTTTCTTGCCAAAACCGGCGCCCTGATTTTGACTGTTGCCCAATAGGGAGACCGTTATGAGCGTAAAACCATTTACCATTGCCGCCAATGAAGCGCGCGAGCAAGCCATTAAGCAGCGCGTTGCCGATTTTGTCTGGCCCGCACAAATGCAATTGCAGCCGGAAGAAAATGCTTGGGCCTATGGCATGGACCAAGACTGGCTGAGAGATTTTTGCGCCTATTGGGTCAATGAATATCGCTGGCAAGACACAGTGGATGAGTTGAACCGCTTTGACCATTTCACCGCCGAGATGGACGGGCTGAACATTCATTTTATCCGCGAAGACGGCTCGGGCGAGAACCCTGAGGCGCTGCTGATGACGCATGGCTGGCCCGGCTCGGTTTATGAATTTATCGAGGTGATTGACCGCCTCGCGCATCCTGAAAAATATGGCGGCCAAGCCGAAGACGGGCTGACCGTCATTTGCCCGTCTCTGCCGGGCTATGGTTTTTCCGATGCACCGCCACGCCCCATCGGGCAAGTGACGACAGCCGCCCTATGGGACAGGTTGATGCGCGAAGAGCTGGGCTTTGACACTTATATTGCACAAGGCGGCGATTGGGGCAGTGTCGTCACCTCGCTTCTTGGCCTCAATCACAGCGTTGAAAAAGGCGGCGGCTGCAAAGCCATTCACATTAATATGTATGGGCTGCGCAGCGAGACCGCGCCCGAAACCGAAGAAGAAGAAAAATGGCTGGCCGAAGCTGCCGCCATCATGCAGGCCGAAAGCGCTTATTTGCAGGTGCAAGTGACCAAGCCGCAAACATTGGCTTATGCGATGAGCGAAAGTCCGGTCGGGGCGGCGGCATGGATTTTGGAGAAATTTTACGCCTGGAGCGATTTGCCCTTAACCGACGGCAAGCCGGATATGCTGAAACGCTATTCGCGCCATGCGCTGGCCTCCAATTTGATGATTTATCTCATGACCGACAGCTTCATGTCAGCGATTTGGTTTTATCGCGGCTTTGCGGAAGAAATGCCGCATATTCCTCCGGGTGAAAAAATTGCCGTGCCGGTCGGGGTCGGCAAGTTTCAAGACACTTATCTCAGCTTTCCGCCGCGCCGCATGATGGAAGACAATTATAATATTGCCCATTGGGCGGAGTTTAAGGACGCCGGTCATTTCGCGGCCATGGAAAACCCCGAGCAGTTTGTCGGTGCGGTATTTGATTTTATCGCCGCGCTTTAAGCGAGGCCGCTGCGTCCCATATCGAGGAATTTCTGCCGCCGTTCGTCGCGCAATTCTTTCGGGCTTTGGCCCGCCAATTTGGCCAATTCTTCAGCCACGGCCAGACCGACATCAGAAATGGTTTTTTGTCGATCGCGATGCGCCCCGCCCATCGGCTCGGTCAAAATACGGTCAATCACGCCCAGTTTTTGCAAATCCTGCGCCGTCACCTTCAATGCCTCAGCCGCCATATTGGCTTGTGCCGAGGAGCGCCATAAAATCGACGCGCACGCCTCGGGCGAGGCGACCGTGTAAATCGAATGTTCGAGCATGAGAATGCGGCTTGCCGTAGCCAATGCCAGCGCCCCGCCTGAGCCGCCCTCGCCGATAATCACCGAGACGAAAGGCACACCCAATTGCAGGCATTTATCAGTGCAGCGCGCAATCGCTTCCGATTGCCCGCGCTCTTCCGCGCCAATGCCGGGATAAGCCCCCGCCGTATCTACCAAAGTGACGACCGGCAGACCGAAACGTTCGGCCATATCCATGACGCGAATGGCTTTACGATAGCCCTCGGGCCGCGCCATGCCGAAATTATGCTTTAAACGCCCTTGCGTATCGGCGCCTTTTTCATGCCCCAAAATGGCCACGCGTTGGCCTTGCCAACGGCCCAGCCCGGCCATAATGGCATGGTCTTCCGAATAAAGACGGTCACCCGCCAAAGGGGTAAAATCATCGACCAAAGCCTCAATATAATCGCGGCAATGCGGGCGATTGGCGTGGCGCGCCACTTGCGTCTTTTGCCACGGGTCGAGATTTTTATAAAGCTTCTCAATCTGGTCGGACACTTTGCCCTCAAGACGGTTAATCTCTTCAACCAAATCAATGCCATCAGCCGAGCCGGTATCGCGCAATTCGCGAATTTGCCCTTCCAGCGTGGCAATCGGTTTTTCAAATTCCAAATAACTTTGGCTCATCATCTTCCCTTTGCGCCGAAATTAGGCCGCTTCTTACCCGTTTGGCAAGTCCCCAACGGCAAGCGGGTGTGCATCTTGCAACAGGGCTTTTTTGCGTTCTTCCAAAATATGCGTGTAAATCTGCGTCGTCGAAATATCGGCATGCCCCAACATATGCTGAACGGCGCGCAAATCGGCCCCATGTTCGACCAAATGAGTGGCAAAGGCATGGCGCAAAACATGTGGCGAAATGCGCGCCGGCGGCAGCCCGGCGGCAATCGCCAATTTTTGCAGAATTTGTGCAAAACGCTGGCGCGTCAAATGACCGCTTTTGCCGCGCGCCGGAAATAAAAATGCTTCGGCCTCGGGCACAAGGGCGCGCCAGACGGCAAGTGCCCGCATGGCCGGTTCTGATAAAGGCACCATGCGCTCGCGCCCGCCCTTGCCGCGCACCATCAGCATGCGCCGGTCGCCTTGCGCGGCACGGCGTGGCAGGCCGACCAATTCGGAAACCCGCAAGCCGGTCGCATAAAGCACTTCAATCAGGCAAATGGTACGCAGGCGGTCATGCGCTTGCTTATCGCTGTCTTGCGGCAAATCATGCGCCGCGGCAATCAGGCGCTCGGTCTCTTCAAATGACAAAAGTTTCGGCAAAGGGCGCTGCAAGCGCGGGCGTTTGAGGCGCACTGAGGGGTCGTCTTCGCGCAAGCCCTCGGCTTGCAGAAATTTGAAAAACCGCCTTTGGCTCGACAAGTGGCGCGCCGCCGTGCTGGCCGCCATATCGCGCTGATTGAGCGCGACCATATAGGCGCGCAGATTATCCGCCGAGGCGGTGATCAAGCTTTCGCCTTTTTTTTCCAGAAATTGCGCCAGCCCTTTCAGGTCGCGGCGATAAGCGGCCAGCGTATTGGCCGATGCGCCGCGTTCAGCTGCCATCATATCCAGAAAAAGCTCTAAATGCCGTTCACCCGCCCCGTTCTCGGCATCGCTCATGGCAAAACCAATTGCGCGTCGACCGGCGGCGCGACCCAGAGCGCGTTGGATCGGCAAGGCTCAAACGACCGGCCGCCTGCACCATGAGTTCAGCCGCAAGAGCGTCTGCTTCTTCATACAAACCGGCTTGGCGCAGCGCCGCCAATAGGGTGACAATGTCACTATTCTCAAGCGTGGCGTCACGCTTTGCGCCATACATATCGACCAGAGCCAACAGCAAATCGCCAATCCATTTATTCTCGGCCAGTTTTTGCATGCGTTGAGCGTCCACGCTTGGCGCATCGGCATTGTCGGCTGCAAGCACGATAGGCTTCGGGCAGCTCAAAACCGAGCCCCTGATAAACCGCCAATTCACGCGCCAAATAGGTTTTAAGCGCATGGGAGGCGGTGGCGTAATCGGCCTCGAATATTTGCCAATCGGCAATCGGATGCGGGCGCGTATCGGCAAGCGCGTCAAGCATGTCGCCCTCGGCCATCGGCAAATCATCAAACCCCGACTGATTGTCAAAATCAGTGCTGAAATCAGGGCCGACATTATTTTCAAATTCATTGTCGAACGGATTATCGGCAAAGCCGTCAAGCGGCGCATCGGGGAGCGCATCAGGCAAAGCCGCAATCAGATTTTCCAATGGCTGCACCTCATCACCAAAGCCGAGCAGGCGTGCCGTCATATAACTCGGCATTAATGCCAGCGCATCGATTTGCCCCTCGGCCCGCAATAAATGTAAGGCCGGTAACAAAGCGGCGCGGTCATTGCTGTCGGCCAAAGATGGTGCCGCGCTAGAAGCAGTGGCAGTGGCCAATGTCAATTCGCTGACAGGCGCATCGGCAGGAAATGGCGCGGGGGCGATTTCGGCGAGGGTCAAATTAAGCAAACGGTCGTCCAAAAGGTGAACCATATCGCGCCACAGATCCGCGCGCTTGCGCATCTGCCAAAACCGTTACCAGCATCGCCATTTGCCCGCCATCTGCCGGCAGTCGGGCATTTGCGCATCGACTTTCAGCAAGGCGAGCGCCAAGAACACCGCATCACTCGGAGCCGGGGCACCAGCGGTCTCATCCGTCGTTTCATCTTCACTCGCCGCCGCTTCGAGCACCCCATCGTCAGCCACGCCATTAGCAACCATTGGCGGCGCTTTATAGGCCGATAAATCGGCCAATTGGCTCAATTGTGAAAACCGCTCCGCGCTCACCGTGCCGTGCCGCATTGCGGCCAGCGCCGCCCCCAATTGGGTCACGGCCGGTTGCGCATAATCCTCGGCCAGCGCTTGCATGAAATAGGGCGGCAATTGCGGCAAATCAATGCTCAGGCCATAACCGGCCAATTGCAAAAGCGCCAATTGCATGGGGTCAACACGCTGGGCACAACCAAAGGCAGTTCGGTTTCTTCCGCCTTGGCCGCCTCAACATCTTCCGGCGTGCCGAAAACCGGCTGCGCTTGTGCCGACATTGAAAAAGCCAAATCGCGATAAAATCGGTCTTCGCCGAGCGATTTTTCATTGAGTTGCAAAGTCAGTCCGGCTTTTTCAAATTCACCGGCGCGCAATTGGCAAAACACCAAAAGCTGCATGAAAAAACCCAGCGTGTCGGCATAACCGCGCGTGCCGCGTTTGGGGGCAGCAATGGCGCAGGCCGCCTCGCCTGCACCGCGCCCCAAATGCGCCAACACGACGGCGCGTGCCGCATAAGGGTCGCTGGTTACCGCGCCGGTCAATTGTTCCAATTGCAAGACGGAGGCGGTGTCGCCCAAAGCCAAAAAGCGGGTGAGCCGCGCCGCATACCAGCTTGACCCGTCAACCGTGCCGACCGGTGCCGCCGTGGTGCTGCGGTATAATTTCAATTCCGCTTCGCGCAAAGCAGCAAGCGGCACATCTTTCGGCAAACGGGCCATTTGATCGGCGATAAAAGTCAATCTTGCGCCGCGCCATAATTCGCTGCCATAGCCGGTTTCCAAACCGATGGGCGCATCTTGCAGCGCCCCCAATTGGCCGACTTGTACAATGGAGCTTTCCGAGCCCGGCGCAGCAGCCACGGCGCGCACCGCGCGTTTTGATTGGCGCGCCGCCACGCGCGGGGCCAATTTATCCGATGCGCGCTTGGCTTGTGGCTGGCCAATCGCCTCTTGCATGAGCGGCGGCACAATATTCAGCGGCGCGCGCATGGCGGTTTGCGCGCCAACCGATAAGGGCGCGAGCATTGCCAGCATGGCGACAGGGAAGAGGCCCCTTATGACACGCGTAAGCCGAATAGGCAGAAATCTGAAAGCCGGTTCAAGCATTTGAAAATATCATTTTGTTAGCGCTGAAAGGCCGAATTATCCAACACTTCAACCTCGGTTTGACGCGGCGGTTCAATGGCGCGCGATAAAAACACTATACCGCCGATGAATACGGCGAGACCGAGAATGATAAACACTGATTGCCGAGACCCCATAATTGCGCTCCTTCCACGCTTTTCATCTATGACAGCATTAAGGCCGATTTGGGGCAGCACCCGATTTTGGCGCTTGAGCCATGCTGGACAGACCCTGCCTTGTCACTTAATTTCCGCCTTAGCTTTTAGCAGCAAATGCCCCTAACTTGTAGGGGCAAAGATGAGATGAAGGGCACAGCGCCAAGACATGAATGAGGTCAAAAACCGACAAGCCATATGCAGCAGACCGATTGTGCTTATCGGCATGATGGGGGCCGGCAAATCGAGCTTGGGGCTGCGCCTTGCCGAAGCCTTGAAGCTGCCTTTTCTGGATGCCGATGCCGAGATTGAAAAAGCCGCCGCCATGAGCATTGCCGAAATTTTTGATCAACATGGTGAAACGGCCTTTCGCGATGGCGAGCGCCGCGTCATCAAACGGCTTTTGGATAGTGAGCCGATGGTTTTGGCTTTGGGCGGCGGCGCGTTTATCAATGATGCGACACGCGCTTTGGTGCAGGAAAAAGCGCTGTCCGTTTGGCTCGATGTGCCGGTTGACGAATTGGTGCGCCGCGTCAAGAAAAAGCCGGATAAACGGCCCTTGCTGAAAGGCCAAAATGTCGAGGCGAAACTGACCGAACTGATGCAAATCAGAGCGCCGATATATGGCCACGCCACGCTGAAAGTAGATGTTGGCGGCGGCACGCATGAGGCCGCGATTGCCCGATTGGTCAGCGCCATTGACGCCCATTATGCCGCGTGACTGGACAAAGCCGCGCCATTTCTCTAAAGCCAGATTATGAGCGACCAACATAAAGTAACGGTGGAGCTTGGCGAGCGCGCCTATGAGATTATCATTGGCAGCGGCGTATTGGCGCGTGCGGCAACGCATATTGCACCGCTTTTGCCGCGCCCCAAGCTGGCCATTGTCGCCGATGCCAATTTGGCCGAGAATCATTTGCCGATTTTACGCGCCGCACTGAACGATGTCGGCATTGCCCATGACAGCTATTTGGTGCCGTCCGGCGAAGCCAGCAAGAATTTCGGGCAATTGGCCGATTAATGCGATTGGCTATTGGCGCAAAAAATAGAACGCAATGATTGCATTATTGCTTTGGGCGGCGGGGTGATTGGTGATTTGACCGGCTTTGCCGCCGCCATTTTACGCCGCGGCACGCGCTTCATTCAAATTCCGACGACCCTTTTGGCGCAAGTTGACAGTTCAATCGGCGGCAAAACCGCGATTAATGCGCCAAGCGGCAAAAACCTTATCGGTGCGTTTCACCAACCCGATTTGGTGCTGGCCGATATGGATGTGCTGAAAACCTTGCCGCCACGCGAAGTGGGTGCCGGTTATGCCGAGATTGTCAAATATGGGGCGCTTGGCGATAAAGCGTTTCTTCGCTTGGCTGGAAGAAAACGGCGCAAAAGTGCTGGCTCTTGATGAGGCGGCTATGACCGAAGCGGTGGCGCGCAGCTGCTGCGCCAAAGCGGCGATTGTGGCGGGCGATGAGCGCGAGACCGGTGACCGCGCCCTGTTGAATTTGGGCCATACATTCGGCCATGCCTTTGAAGCACTGACCGGCTATGACAATATGCTTTTGCATGGCGAGGCGGTGGCTTATGGCATGGTGCTGGCGTTTAATTTTTCGGTCGCGCGCGGCCATTGCGCGCCCGAAGATGCAGCGCGCCTAAAAGACCATATCGGGGCCAGCCATCTGCCGCAAAAAATGAGCGCCATCGGCACGGGTAAATTTGCCGCCGACGCGCTTGATCGAGGCCATGAGCCAAGACAAGAAAGTTCAAAACGGTCAAATGCGCTTTATTTTGGCCAATGGCTTGGGCGACACATTTATCGCAGACAATGTCAGCGAAACCGAATTGCGTGACTTTTTAGTGGCCGAAGGAGCCGACGCCGCATGACCTTTTCTGCCGGATTGTTATGGACGGCCGGACTGATTTTCCTATTGCTGATTATTTCAGCCTTCCTGTCAGGCTCTGAAACCGCTTTGACGGCAACCAGCAAGGCGCGGATTTTGCGCCTGCAACAAGAAGGCCAAAGGCGCGCGCGCTGGGTGATTTTGCTGCTCGAACAAAAAGAACGGCTTTTATCGGCCATTTTGCTCGGCAATAATCTCGTCAATATTCTCGCTTCGGCTTTGACGACGCGGTTGTTTCTGGAAGCCTTTGGCGAAAACGGCGTGGTTTATGCCACTTTGGTGATGACCGTTATGGTGGTGGTGTTTGCCGAAGTGCTGCCGAAAACCTATGCCATTCTCGCGCCCGATATTACCGCCTTGCGCGCCGCCGGCCCGCTGCGGATTTTGCTGGTTGTGCTGGCCCCCATCACGCGGATTTTGAGCTTTTTCTCGGGCACGATTTTGCGCCTCACCGGCTTGGCCAAAAGCGCCGACATATCGCTGGTGCCGGCGCATGAAGAAATTCGCGGTGCCATTGATTTGCATCACCAAGAAGGCGCGGTTCGCAAAGGCGACCGCGATATGCTGGGCGGTATTCTCGATTTGGGCGATACCACTTTGGAAGAGATTATGATTCACCGCTCGGCGATTTTGACTTTGGACGGTGATTTGCCGTCCGATGAGATTGTCGCCGCCGTGCTCGACAGCCCCTATACGCGCATTCCGCTTTGGCGCAATGAGCCGGAAAACATTACCGGCGTATTGCATGCCAAAGATTTGCTGCGCGCTTTGGCCAATAGCCCGGTAGGCGCGCCAGGGCTGAATATTGAAAATATTGCCAGCCCGCCCTGGTTTGTGCCTGAAACCACAACCCTATCCGAGCAGTTGAACGCGTTTCGCCAGCGCAAGGCTCATTTTGCCCTTGTCGTTGACGAATATGGCGCGCTGATGGGGTTGGTGACGATGGAAGATATTTTGGAAGAAATTGTCGGTTCAATCGATGATGAACATGACCGCCCCGACAATATGTTGCGCCGCCGCCCTGACGGCACTTTGGAAGTCTCCGGCGCTTTATCCTTGCGCGACCTCAATCGCGAAATGGGCTGGAACCTGCCCGATGATGAGGCCAGCTCGGTCGCCGGTCTGATCATTCATGAGGCGCGCGTCATTCCCGATATCGGGCAAGTGTTTGAATTTCACGGCCTGCGCTTTCGCATTATGGGGCGGCAACGCAACCGTATCATGCAAGTGCGCATTTCCGAACTGGCTTAAGTTTTTTCCGCTTCTTTCGGGCTTTGCAATTTCAAAGCCAGCGCATGCACCGGCCCTTGCAGCTCATCGGCCAAACAGTCAAGCACATGGCGTTGGCGGTCAATGCGGCTCATGGCGTCAAACAGGGCGGCCACCATATGCACGCGAAAATGCGTCTCGCCCTCAGGCCGCGTCCCGCTATGGCCCGCGTGCAAATGCGATTCATCGCTGATGTGCAAATATTGCGGCGTATAGGTATCGCGCAGTTTTTGTTCTATAATTTGATAAACTTGCGTCATGGTGTCTCCGATACGACTTTCGTAAACCTTAAGGGTTCGGGGCGTGATTTGCGTTTGCGGCCATATGACATATATCGCTTTCATGGAATTGAGGCGAGTGTCGGAACCCGAAATGGCCGTTGATTTTTTAACCCATCTGCTGCGGCAGACAAAACAGGCTGGTTCATGAATTTGAACTCAAAATATTTTGATATGATCCGCGCCTCACGCCATCAGGGGCGCGAAGAAAAACGCGCGCAAATGGTTGAAAACGGGTCGCGCTGCGACTGGCCCGATTGCCTGAAAGCCGGAGATTATCCGGCACCGGCAGGCCCGCAAACAAAGGAAAAAAGGCATTTTTGCTATGACCATGTGCGCGAATATAATCGCAGCTATAATTATTTCGAAGGCATGAGCCAAGAAGAAGCCGATCGCTTTCGCCGTGCTGCGCAGACCGGCCACCGCCCGACTTGGTCCATGGGCACGCGGCGCGCACGCGGCAGCAAGGTTGAAGATTGGCAGTTTCAAGACCCGTTGGAAATTATGGGCGAAGCGGGTTTGAGCGAAGCCAGCCCCGCCGCTGGCGGCTCGAAAGCGACGTCGGGCCAAAAACGTGCCCTTGATGTGATGGATTTGCCCGACACGGCAAGCGCTGATGATGTGCGCAAAAAGTTCAAAATATTGGTCAAACAATATCACCCCGATGCCAATGGCGGCGACCGTTCTTTGGAGGACAAGCTGCAAAGCGTCATTCAGGCGCATGACTATTTGAAGGCTTCCGGCTTTTGTTAATCCGGGCTTTCTGCTAACACCTTTCCCAAGCAAGCCTATTTTCGGAGATTATGATGAGTAAAGCGGCACAAGAAACTTCGACGTCCCATGGCGCCATGCCGGACGCGCCCGATACGCAAATCGAGGCGCGCGAGGTTTTCGGCGAAGATATTGATATGACCGTGCCGGCTTTTTCCGAGCGCAGCGAATATGTGCCGGATTTTGACGGTGATTATCTGTTCGACAAGCAAACCACAATGGCGCTTTTGGCAGGCTTTGCGCATAATCGCCGCGTCATGGTGCAGGGTTATCACGGCACCGGTAAATCGACCCATATTGAACAAATCGCGGCGCGGCTGAATTGGCCTTGTGTACGCGTTAATCTCGACGGCCATGTCAGCCGTATTGATTTGGTCGGCAAAGATGCGATTGTGCTGAAAGACGGCAAACAAATTACCGAGTTTCAGGAAGGCATTTTGCCCTGGGCCCTGCAAAACCCCGTCGCCTTGGTGTTTGACGAATATGATGCAGGTCGTCCCGATGTGATGTTTGTCATTCAGCGCGTATTGGAAGTGGCCGGTAAGCTGACCTTGCTGGACCAGAACAAAGTCATTCGCCCGAACCCGTATTTCCGCCTGTTTGCCACCACCAATACCATTGGCCTCGGCGATACAAGCGGGCTTTATCACGGCACGCAACAAATCAATCAGGGGCAAATGGACCGTTGGAATATCGTCACCTCGCTCAATTATTTGGCGCATGACAAAGAAACCGACATTGTCCACGCCAAAGCCCCCGGTTATGAAGGGGCGGACGGGCGCGAGAAAATCGCCGCTATGGTGCGGGTTGCCGACCTCACACGCTCGGCCTTTATCAATGGCGATATTTCCACCGTGATGAGCCCGCGCACGGTATTGACCTGGGCCGAAAATGCCGAAATTCTGGGCGATGATATTGCGTTGGCCTTCCAACTGACCTTTTTGAACAAATGCGATGAGCTGGAACGCCCGACCGTGGCCGAATTTTATCAACGCTGCTTCGGCGATGATTTGCCCGATAGCGCGGTTTCCGTATTGGCGGATAGTTAGAGGCGAATAAGGCGTGGCGGAAAAATCCCCGGTCGAAGAATTTAAACGTGCGCTTGACGCAAACCATGCGCTCGATTGCCGAAGAGGCCGAACTGTCGGTCAGTTTCGGCACGGAAAAACCGGCTTTGGCCGGTTTGAAGGCGCGCCTGCCGCAGCCGGCGCGCGATCTCGACCCTGAAGACCGACAAAATGTGCGCGGTCAATCCGACAGTTTTGCCTTGCAATTGGCCCATCATGACGCCGCCATCACTATGGATTTGGCACCGGCCGAAACCGATGCGCGGGCTTCTTTTGACGCGGCGGAGACGGCGCGCTGCGAAGCTTTGGGCGCGCGCGCGATGGCCGGTGTCGGGGCCAATATCAACGCCATGCATCAGGCGCGCTGCACCAAATTGGATTATGGCGACACGATCAGCCAAGACGAGGCGCCGCTGGCCGAAGCTTTGGGCTTTTTGGTGCGCGAAGCATTGACCGGCATGAGCCCGCCACCGGCGGCGTTTGGCGTGGTCAATGCATGGCGCGATTGGGTCGATGAACGCGTCGGCGGCAAGCTTGGCGCGCTTGAAAGCGTCGTCGATGACCAAAAGGCTTTCGGTCATTTGACCCGCGATATTTTGGTCGATCTCGGCCTTACCGACGCGGCCGGCGAAAGCGAACAAGGCGACGGTGAAGAAGGCGACGGGCAAGATGGCGATGACGGCCCGCAAGACGGCGATGGCGGCCAAGCCGAAAGTCCTGACGGCATGTCAGCCGATGAAATGGAAATTGGCGATGCCGCCATGGAAGAAGGCGATGAGCAGACGCTGCAAATGGAAGGCGATGAGGTTGAAGGCGAGAGCGATGGCGAAGAAGCCGGCGAAGCGGCCCAGCCTTACGCGCCTGACGGGCCGCTCAATCCTGAAAAATCGGCCTATCATATTTACACTTCGCAATTTGACGAGACCATTGAGGCGGAAGAATTATGCGATGGCGAGGAATTGGAGCGTTTGCGGCAATATCTCGACCAACAATTGCAGCAAATGCAAGGCGTGGTGGCGCGCCTCGCCAATCGCCTGCAGCGGCGTTTGCAGGCCAAGCAAAACCGTTCTTGGGAATTTGATTTGGAAGAGGGCTATCTCGACCCGGCCCGCCTGTCGCGCATCATTATGGACCCGATGCAGCCGCTTTCTTACAAAATGGAAAGCGATACAAAATTCCGCGACACGGTGGTCACGCTTTTGCTCGACAATTCCGGCTCGATGCGCGGGCGTCCGATTACCGTGGCCGCCATGTGCGCCGATATTCTCGCCCGCACTTTGGAGCGGTGCAATGTGAAGACGGAAATTTTGGGCTTCACCACGCGCGCTTGGAAAGGCGGACAGGCGCGTGAAATATGGATGTCAAACGGCAAGCCCGGCCATCCCGGGCGATTGAATGATTTGCGCCATATTATTTATAAAGGCGCTGACGCGCCATGGCGGCGCGCGCGCAAAAATCTCGGCCTGATGAGGCGCGAAGGTTTGCTGAAGGAAAACATTGATGGCGAGGCACTGATTTGGGCCCATAACCGCCTTTTGGCGCGGCCTGAGCAACGCCGCATTCTTATGGTGATTTCTGACGGCGCGCCGGTTGATGATTCAACCTTGAGCGTCAATGCCGGCAATTATTTGGAAAAACATTTGCGCAATGTCATTGAGGATATTGAGACGCAATCACCGGTCGAACTGATTGCCATCGGTATCGGCCATGATGTGACGCGCTATTATCGCCGCGCCGTGACCATTGTCGATGCCGAACAATTGGGCGGCGCCATGACCGATAAGCTGGCCGAATTATTCGATGAGAATGAAGCGGTGAAAAAAGAAAAAGGCGTCAATACGGGGGCGCTGAAAGCGGGCGGTAAAATGGCGAGCGGCGCGACACGTGGCGGCGTGCGCACGGGCGCCGCGCCGGTGCGCGGGGCCGGCGGTCGCTAAATTATCATTGAAATGAAATTAGGCGCTTTTGGCGGCGATTTGCTTTTTCAGCTTCAGCGCTTTCGATGACAGCTGGCCGTCTTTGGCTTTCAGCAAAAAAGCATCAATGCCGCCATTATGCTCAACCGAGCGCAGCGCATTGGCGGAAATGCGAAACTTCAGCGCACGACCCAAAATCTCGCTGGGCAGGCTTACTTGCTGCAAATTGGGCAAAAAGCGACGCCGCGTTTTATTCATCGCATGGCTCACATTATTGCCACTCATTACCGTCTTGCCGGTCAGTTCGCATACACGTGACATGGGTCACTCTCCATATTTGGCCGCTGCCGCAGCAGCATCAAAAAAGCGGGGCAAATGCCCCGTCGCTGGCACTGATATAGAAAAAGGCCACCTGCCCGTCAAGCGCTTTTGCCGCTTTCAGCACCGAAATTGGATTCAAAACGGTCGGTGATTTTCATAATGCCGCTGCCCGTCATCACCGTTCCATCACTGCCGACCAGCCGACCGGTCACAAAGCCGGTATTTTTCGTATGCCTTGTGCATTCGCCTTCGCATATCAAAAAATCGCCCAATTGCCCGGGGGCGAGAAAATCGAAATTGAAACTGACCGATGGGGTGAAGACATGTTTGCCCAGCGCATTGTGCAAAATAAAGGCAAGGCCGACATCCATCACCGACATCAACATGCCGCCGTGACAAATACCGGCCGGATTGCACATATGCGGCATCACTTCAAAGCCCAATTGGTGTGCGCCCTCTGCCCCGCGCACATAGACGGGCCCGATATGCTTCATGAAATGGGTTTCAAGATGATCGAAGCGGCCGCCGAAATCGAGCGGCGACCAGCCTTTTGGAATTGCCATAATTTATGCCTTTTTGTTTTTGCCCTTGCGCCTAGGGTCAATAAAGCCGAAGAGGTGCGCCGCCACTTTGCGGATTTGAATTTCTTCCGAGCCTTCGGTGATGCGATAGCGCCGATGATGGCGGTAAATATGCTCAAACGGCATATGACGCGAATAGCCAATGCCGCCATGCACTTGAATGGCGCGGTCGGCCGCCTCGCAGACCAGACGATTGGCGCGGTAATTGCACATGGAGACTTTGTCAGACAGATAAATCGCCACTTCCGGTTTCGACATTTCATCCATTTGCGCCGCCGTTTTATAAACCAGATTGCGGATCATTTCGCATTCCGTATGCAACTCGGTGAGCGGAAATTGTATCGCCTGATTGGTCGCCAGAGGCTTGCCGAAAGGGGCGCGCTCTTTGGCGTAAGCGACCGATTGGTCGATGCAATATTGCGCCGCGCCGACCCCGCTGGCCGCTTGGCGGATGCGGTTTTCATGTACAAAATGCTGCGCCAGCGCCAAGCCGTTTTCCGGCTCGCCGAAAATCGCGCTATCGGGCACCCAAATATTGGTGAAAGAAACACGCGGATGGTCGGTCGGCATATTGAAGGTCCACATATATTCTTCAATCTTCACGCCCGGGTCATCGGCCGGCACCAAAAAGCAGGTAATGCCTTTGGCCGCGCCATCATCGCCCGACGTGCGCGCAAACAGCATGACATGGCTCGCCACATGCATGCCGGTGGTCCACATTTTTTCGCCATTGAGCAGCCAGCCATCAACCCCGTCGCGGGTTTCGCGCACGCCGCGCGTCTCCATCCATGTTGCGTCAGAACCGTGATTGGGCTCGGTCAGCCCAAAGCAAATGCGATGCGTACCGGCCAGCATGCCATTGATGAATGCATCGGCTTGGTCGGGCGTGCCGAAATCGCGAAACATCAGCACTTGCGGAAAATTGCCGACAATCGAACTTTCATTTTGCAAATCATTATGCAGCCCCAAGCCCTTATGCGCCAAATGCTCGCGAATGCACGCCATCGCCAAATTGGAGCCGTCGGCACCGCCATATTCTTTCGGCAGGCCGAAACGCAAATGTCCCGCCTCATCGGCACGGCGACGCATTTCGCGCAATAATTCTTCCCATTCGGGGCGCGGCAAGCCCTGATTGTCCCAATCGGTGCGCGCATGTTCGCGGCGATAGTCAAAAAAGCGATTATTGTCATCCTGAATTTGCAGCGGCACGATTTCCTTGTCGATGAACGCGTCTAAAGCAGCCAAATAAGTGCGGATATCGTCAGGTATCGCAAAATCCATGAAAACGCCTCCCAAATGCGCTGAACTTGGCCATTATCATGGCGAAGCGGCGCTTTATTGGCAAGCCATAAGCGCGAGGGCGAGACAAATGGCGCACCCACAATATATAGGCGTGAACAGAAACGGCACGGCTACTATGTAAGTGATTCGGACATGCTTCGTTCTCTAACTGTTCGGGATAAAAGGGCTTTTTTGAGTCGGTTTTGCCGATTCGGCGAATCGATTCGGCCAAGCTGCATAAAACACGGGCAAAACAGCGCATATTGGCCGCTTTCGCTTGCCAAAACGCGCCCGCTTGGTCATGGTGATTTTATGTCTTTGAGCGGATTTTCTCCCCAATTGCGCGTGGTTTTAGGGCCGACCAATACCGGCAAAACCCATCTCGCTATGGAACGCCTATTGGCGCATCAAAGCGGCATGATTGGCCTGCCTTTGCGGCTTTTGGCACGCGAAACCTATGATCGCTGCCTCAGAGGCGATTTCGGCCGCGTGCATAAGGCCGATGTCGCGCTGATGACCGGCGAAGAGAAAATCCTGCCGCCGAAAGCGCGCTATTTCATTTGCACCACGGAGGCCATGCCGATAAGCCGCGAGGTTGAATTTGTCGCCATTGATGAATGCCAATTGGCCGGTGATGAAGAACGCGGCCATGTCTTTACCGATCGTATTTTGCACGCGCGCGGCACTTCGGAAACAATATTGCTCGGCGCAGCAACAATGGCACCGATATTGCGGCAATTGCTGGATACGCAAAATATCGAAACACGGGCGCGTTTTTCGCGTCTCGCTTGGGGCGGGGCGCATAAATTGTCGCGCCTGCCGCGGCGCAGCGCCATTGCCGCTTTTTCAGCCGATAATGTCTATGCCATTGCCGAGATTATCCGCCAACAACGCGGAGGTGCCGCCGTGGTGATGGGCGGGCTTTCCCCGCGCACCCGCAATGCGCAAGTCGCCATGTATCAATCGGGCGAGGTGGATTTTCTGGTCGCCACAGATGCCATTGGCATGGGGCTGAATATGGATGTTGACCATGTTGCCTTTGCCCAAACGCGCAAATTTGACGGCCGCCGTCACCGCGAATTGAGCGCCGCTGAATTGGCGCAGATTGCCGGTCGCGCCGGTCGCCACCAAAGCGATGGCAGTTTTGGGGTCACCGCCGATGTGCCGCAATTTGACGAGGCGCTGATTGAGCAGATTGAGACGCATGATTTTGAGCCGCTCAAAGGGCTTTATTGGCGCAATCCCAATCTCGATTTTTCGTCCCTTGAGGCGCTGCTTTTGAGCCTTGAAAAACCCGCACCGCGCCCGGGTCTGGTGCGCGCGCCGGTGGCCGATGATGTGCAAGCGGCGAAATTATTGAGCCGCGACCCGACAACGCTTGACCGGCTCTCAGATGAGAGCCGCGTGAGGCTGTTATGGGAGGTCGCGCAAATGCCCGATTTCCGCAAAACCACAATGGGCGAACATGCCGCATTAATCGGCGAGATATTTGCCTTTCTATCGCAAGGCGAAGGGTTTATTCCTGAGAATTGGCTGAACCATCAAATTGAGCGCTGCGACCGGATTGAGGGCGATTTGGACACGCAATCGACAAGGCTGGCGCATATTCGCACCTCGACATATATTGCCCAGCGCAATGACTGGCTGGCCGACCCGCAGCATTGGCAAGAGGCCAGCCGCAAGGTTGAAGAACGCCTGTCTGACGCTTTGCATATGAAACTTATGGGGCAATTTGTGGACCGTAAAACCTCGGCCCTGATGCGCCGCTTGGTGGGAAAAGAGGAAATTGTGGCGGAAATAGAAGCCAATGGCGATATTTTGATTGCTGAAGAATATATGGGGCGCTTGAACGGTTTGCATGTTGAGCGCGACCCGCGTTTGAAATCGGCCCCCGGCGGCACCGCACGCGCGGCGGTTGAAAAAGCCGTTGGCGAGGCTTTGCGCCAGCGCGCGCAAACAATCTCTCTGGCCGCCGACAATCAGTTCAGCCTTGACCGAACAGGGCGAAATCATTTGGGGCAATGCCGTTATCGGTCACATAGAAATTGCGGTCGGGCAAGATGGCGACCGCCTTGCCTATTTGACCCCTCAAGTCGAGCTGGTTGCCGATGAGACTTTGGTCGGCGAGATAAGAAATCAAGCGCAAAGCCGACTGACTGATTGGCTGTGCTTGCACCTGAACCAACATTTGGAGCCGCTGAAAAATCTGCAAAATGCAGAATTGAGTGGCTTGGCGCGCGGTCTGGCATTTCAACTTTTGGAAAATAAAGGGGTTTTGCCGCGCCGCGACATTGCCGATTTACTGGGAAAACTTGACCAAGATTTGCGCGCCACATTGCGCCAATGCGGCGTCCGTTTCGGTTTTTATCACGTCTTTATGCCAAGCTTGTTAAAGCCCGCACCGGCGCGCCTCTTGGCCTTGTTGAGCCTGATTGAAAACAATGCGGGACGCGCCCAGCGCGATGAAAAAATACGCCCGCTGAGTGAAACGCTGGCGCAATTGCCCGCCGCCGGTCTGACCTCCTGCCCGCCCGCGCAAGTGCCAGGCTGGCTTTATCGCGCCGCCGGTTTTTATACCTGCCGCGCCCGCGTCATTCGTTTCGACATGTTGGAACGCCTCGCCGATATTATTCGCCCGCTTTTGGCCGAAAACAAACAAGGGTTTGAAGCCAATGAGGCAATGATGTCAATCATGGGGTGCGGGGCTGATGAGCTTGCGGAAATTCTGACTGCGCTCGGCTATCGCGCCCAACAACTTGACGCCGCACCACCGGATAATGCCGCGCGGGCCGACACTGCTGCACCGGGCGATGATGCGGTCGCATCGGAGGCGGCGGCCGAAGCTGCGGCGGCGCAAAGCGATATGGCGGCAGCTGAGGCGGCGGCCACCCAAGCACTGGAAGAAGCGGCTTTGCCTGTTGAAACACAGGCCGTCAAAACCATTTGGCGACCGGCCCCGCGCGGCCATCATGCGCGCAAAAAACCGGGTGGCAAAAAATCGACCAATGCAGCGGCACGCCGGAAAAACGGGCCGCAAAAACAAGCCAAAAAAAGCGTCGCGCGGCAAGGGCCGAAAAAACCGCTGACCCGTCTTCCCCTTTTGCCGTTTTGAAGCAATTAAATACCGGCGCGCAAAACGCCGATGAGGTTTAAAACCCATGACGCCGTCGCCCCTTCTGCCATGCGGGTTGATAAATGGCTGTGGCATGCGCGATTTTTCAAAACCCGCACTTTGGCGACGCGGCTGGCGGCGGCGGGTAATATTCGTATTAACGGGCAAAAGCAGAGCCGCGCATCGGCCTCCATTCGCATTGGTGATGTGCTGACCTTCCCGCTCAATCGCCATATTCGTCTCATCGAAGTGGTGGCGCTGAGCACGCGGCGCGGCCCGGCGGCGGAAGCGCAAGCGCTTTATATTGACCGCGACCCGCCGCAAACCAAAAAGCGCGAAGAGAAGATCATCGAACAAGCGGCATTTCGCGAGGCGGGCAGCGGTCGCCCGACCAAAAAACAAAGACGCGCCGAAAACCAATTTACCGGCAAAGGTCAAGTCGGCTGAGGCAAGCGCGCCGTCACTGCGACCAAAACAATCATTGCAAGCTTTTCGCCAAGCGGTTAGACAGTCGCCATGTTGAATAAAATGAAAACCCTGTTCACCGAGCCGATTGCCGAAGAAAACGCCCCGCAATCCGATGCGCTGCATATTGCCGCCGCCGCCCTTTTGGTGCGCGCTGCGCAAATTGACGGCGAAATGGATGCGCATGAAAGCCAGCTTTTGTCGCGTTTGGTCGGGCCGCATTTCGGCCTTGACGATGCCGCCGCCGAATTGCTGATAGACGAAGCCAAGCAGGCGGCTGATGCGGCCAGCGATTTGTTTCAATTCACCCACCGCATTAACAGCCATTTCGGCGCAGCGCATAAAATCATGCTTATCGAATTGCTGTGGCAAATTGTGCTGGCCGATGGCGTGGTTGATGATTATGAAGCCAATCTTATGCGTCGCGTGGCCGGTCTCATTCATGTCACTGACCAGCAAGCGGGCCAAGCGCGCAAAAAAGCCGAACAAGCGTCAGGAGCCTCAGCGTCATGACTTATATCGTCACGGAAGATTGCATTAAGTGCAAATATACTGATTGCGTTGAAGTGTGTCCGGTCGATTGCTTTTACGAAGGCGAGAACATGCTGGTCATCCACCCCGATGAATGCATTGATTGCGGCGTGTGCGAGCCGGAATGTCCGGCTGATGCGATTAAGGCCGATACGGAAGACGGGCTGGAAAAATGGCTCGAGGTGAATACGAAATTTGCCGATATTTGGCCCAATATCACCATGCGCAAAGATGCACCGGCCGATGCCGATGATTGGCTGCAAAAAGCCAATAAATTTGCCGACCATTTCTCGGAAAACCCCGGCACGGGTGACTGATAGGCGGATTTCCGCCACGCATTTGGGAAAACCCGTATTTTGTGATATAGTGGAAAAAATTGACGTTTTTCCACTATGTGAGTTCGCCACGGCGCGGCTTTGCGCTTTGTGTCGAAAATAGGAGCATTTATGCCAACCAAGAAAAAAACAGCGCCCCAAAAACCGGCGGCGGGTAAAGCCGCGGCGAAAAAAGCGCCTGCCAAAAAGCCTGTTGCCAAAAAAGCACCGGCGAAAAAAGCACCGGCGAAAAAGCCTGTTGCCAAGAAAACAGCGGCGAAAAAAGCCCCTGCCAAAAAGGCTCCGGCCAAAAAAGCGGCTGCCAAAGATGTTGTGCGGCGCTCGGCGCTCGGTTTCCGCGTCAATGAGCATATTGTCTATCCGGCGCATGGTGTCGGGTTGATTGTCGAGATTAGCGCGCAGGAAATCGCCGGTATGAGCCTTGAGCTTTTCGTGATTAATTTCGAAAAGGAAAAAATGGTATTGCGCGTGCCGATTGATAAGGCCGAGCAGACCGGCATGCGGAAATTGGCCGATAATAAGGTCATGGACGGGGCCATTCGCACGCTGAAAGGGCGCGCGCGCATTAAACGCACCATGTGGTCACGCCGCGCGCAGGAATATGAAGCGAAAATAAACAGCGGCGATTTAATCGCCATTGCCGAAGTGGTGCGCGACTTGTTCCGCAATGAAAACCAACCCGAGCAAAGCTATTCCGAACGCCAGCTTTATGAAGCGGCATTGGAACGCATGGCGCGCGAAGTGGCGACAGTGGAAAAAACCACGGAAGATGCCGCAATTGTCAAATTGGAGGCCATTTTGGCCAAAACCACCGGCGGCGCACGGCGTCAACCGGGCTCCGATGCCCGCGTAAATTGCTTAAAATAAGCGGCTAAAACAGGTAATATCCGTGAACCGATTACGGCTTGTTTGCGTATCTTTAATGGAGGTTACGCAAATATGGCTCATCTCGATACACGCGAAACGGTTCAATCTGGCCGTAAATTCATCAAACAGGCGATGAAACTGCCTATGCTCGAGCCCGAACATGAGCAAAAGCTGGCCCGTTTGTGGAAAGACAAACGCGATGAAAAAGCGTTGCATGAATTGACCTCGGCGCATGTGCGTCTGGTCGTTGCCATTGCCGCCAAGTTTCGAAATTACGGCCTGCCCATGGGCGATTTGGTGCAGGAAGGCAATATCGGCCTGATGCAAGCGGCCGAACGCTTTGACCCTGACCGCGAAGTGCGCTTTTCAACCTATGCCGGTTGGTGGATCCGCTCACAAATACAAGATTATGTGTTGCGCAATTGGTCGATTGTGCGCACCGGCACCACCTCGGCGCAAAAATCCCTGTTTTTCAATATGCGCCGCTTGCGCGCCCGCATTAACGATATCGGCGCCAATATGACCCCGGAAAGCCGCACCTATGTGGCGCGTGAGTTGGGCGTGCGCATGGAAGATGTCGAAAATATGGAAGGCCGGATGGAGGCCAATGACCGTTCGCTCAATGCGACCATTTCAGACCGTTCGGGCGATGGCGGGGTTACCGAATGGCAAGATTTTCTGGTCTGCGAACGCGACTTGCCCGACGCTATGGTCGCCAATCGCCTCGACAGCCGCCAAAAACTGCGCTGGATTGCCGAAGCCATGACCGAATTGAGCGAGCGTGAAATGACCATTATTCGCGCCCGTCGTCTGGCTGAAGAAACCGTGACGCTGGAAACGCTGGGCAAAAGGCTGGGCATTTCCAAAGAACGCGTGCGGCAAATTGAGCATGAAGCTTTTGAGCAAATTGCGCGGCGTTTTATTGACCAAAACCGATGGCGATCCGCGCCAGGCAGGATTGCTGTAAACCCTTAATCGCCGACTAATTTGACCCGTGAACCGGCCGCCAAGCGGTCGCCTTCATTCAAGCCGTTCAAAACCCTGAACAGGCCGATTTTATCGATTTCGCCGGCGCCTGTCGGAAAGCGCATTTTGCGCGCCAATGAAGCCACGCTTTCACCCTCTTTCACCGTGACGATACGCAGCCGGTAAGGGCGAATGGCACCGGCCTGTTGCGGTGTCAAAAAATCAATATTGCGACGCAGACTGGCCATCGCCGCCTCTGCCGCGCTATTGCGCCCGCGCGGTGCCAATACGCCAAAGCGCATGATTTGCTTCGAGCCACCATCAATGGCCAGTAAAACGGCAATACCGTTTTGCGTCTTCATCGTGCCCGAAGCGGCGGCCTTGCCGTCAATGGTCAGCTTTTGAAAACCGGTCAATTTCTGCCCCGCCGCCCATGTTGAACGCAAATAGGCTTCCGGTGTTTCATTGGCGATGCGCGCATCAAGGTCGAAAATAATCTGCACTTGATTGTCATGGCTTGCGGTGACGCGGCGCGGCGCATTTTTCAAGTTTAAAGCCGCGCGGCACATCAAAGCGCAAGCCCAAAGCGCCATGTTCAAAGCGCTGCCCGCGCACAATGCCCTGCCGCGCGCCATCGCCAAACACCATGCCGTCAATCATTTGCAAATGCCGATCCGTGCCGATTTGTCCAAGCGCCGTCATTTTTTCCGCTGCGGCATCGGCTTTTTCGCGCGCTTTGGCAATGCGCGCTTGATTGTTCGGATGGGTGGAAAACCAGCTTGCTTTGGCTTGTTTGCCGCCGCTTTGATAGGTCGAAAAGCCGCCAATGATTGCAATAATTCAGCCTGCGCCTGCGGCTCATAACCGGCACGCGCCATCGCTTTAATACCGAGATTATCGGCTTCATATTCATTATCGCGGCTATAGCCTGCCAATATGGCCGAGCCGCCGACATTGATGAGGTCGCCTGTGGCACGGCTGTCAATGCCGGTGCGGGCATTGAGCACGGCGCCCAAAACACCGGCCACCACCGCCGTGCCGACGGCCGCCGTATGGCGGCGCGCGCCGTGACGCGCCGTGACATGGGCAATTTCATGGCCGATAACACCGGCCAATTCGGCCTCATTATCGGCCAGCGCCAAAAGCCCGCGCGTGACATAAGTATAACCGCCGGGCAAGGCGAAAGCATTGACCATAGGCGTGTCGAGAATGGTGATGCGATAGGCAATATCGGGGCGGTCGGAAAATTGACCGATGCGCGCCATCACCGCTTCGACATAGGCGGTCAATTTGGCATTTTCATAAACACCGCCATATTCGCGAATGATATTGGGATGTTGCTGCGCGCCGATTTTCTCTTCATCGGCTTCGCTCATTAAAGTCACGCCGCCGCAAGCCGCCAGCGGCACCATCAGCGCCAACCCGCGCACGGCATTGAGAATGTTTTTCAGACGTTTTTTCATTTGCTCTAGGTGACCCGTTTCCCACCATCAGGTCAAGTGGATGCTGGACGAATGGATATGACGCCGCTATTTTCAGCCCATGGTCCCGTAGCTCAGCAGGATAGAGCACCGGATTCCTAATCCGGGGGTCGGAGGTTCAAATCCTCCCGGGATCATGAAAACCGTTGGTTCAGAAACGATATATGGTGCCGAAGCTCAGCCGATCGCTTTCCGCCCCGTCCAAATCGGTTTCGACATATTCAAAGCGCAAGGAGGAATTATAATTGAGGCTGAAATCGGCACCGAGGCCGAAAATAATGCCGTCTTCCTTACCGTTCATCGGCGCGCCGCTAATATCGGAATCGCCGCGCGCCAAACCGAGGCGCAAAAACGGCTCAAAGCCCTCACCGGGCGAACGCAATATGCCCGACAGCGCCATCACGCTGGCTTTATAATCGCCATTTTCAGGCCCGCTAACCTCGACGCTGGCATGCGATGTGTAGGAAAACTCAACGGCAATAAGCGGGTCAAATTGACCGCCGGCAACAACCGTAAAGCCCTGGCTGTCCATTTCCGTCGTGCCGGCGGAATAGCTCATCAAGCCGCCGCTAATGCCGATATAATTTTGCGCCTGCGCCGCAGCAAAAGGCATAAGAGCAAGCAAAACTGCCAAACGAAATATGCGCATGGGATCTCCCTGATAATTGTTTCGTGATTTTCCGATTCTGCGCCTTTGCGGAAAAAGGCCAGAGCCAATACCGCCAAAACAATCAACGGATATTTTGTCAGCCGCGCCATGCGCGCTATATCAACCCCATGAGCGACACGCAATTTGACCGCAAACCGAATGATAAGGGCACGGGCGGCGCGCCGCTTTTGGCCTGCTATGATGATTTGACCGCCAGTTGCGCTTATGGCTGGTCGATGATGGAGCGCGGGGTGAAAGACCGCAAAAGCGCTTTTCACACGCCCAGCATTGCTACCATTTCGGCCAATGGCAGCCCGACCATTCGCACTGTGGTGCTGCGCGGCTGTGCCACGGAAGACAAGATTTTGCGCTTTCACACCGATACGCGCTCGGGCAAAATTGCCGAATTAAAAGACAATCCTTTGGCCGCCATGCATTTTTATGATGCCGGTGCGAAAATACAATTGCGCCTCGCCGTGCGGCTGGAAATGCTGTCGGGCGACGCATTTGATGCAGCATGGGAAGCGACGCGACCGATGAGCCGCGAATGCTATCAAGTGATGCAAAGCCCGGGCAGTGTCATTGAAAACCCGCAGCACGTGCAGTTTGACGCGACGGCCAGCCAAGATGGCGAGGCGTATTTTGTGCCGGTGGCGGCGCATGTGTTGCAAATGGAATGGCTTTATCTGGCCGCGCGCGGCCATCGCCGCGCCTTTGTTTGATTTTGAACACGATACACAAAGCTGGCTTGTCCCCTAGCCGCATCCATGCGACGGCTTGCCACTTGCCCGCTGCTTGGCAGGGTGCGCCAAAACGCCTATATCAGACGCAATGACAAGGAGACGTCCCGATGCGCCATTTGACCAAATGTTTTGCCACCGCCGCCATGCTCGCCATTTTCACCTTCCGGCTCATGCCGGTGACGCTGAAAAAGGGGCGAAAATCTATCGAAAATGCGTGTCGTGCCACATGATTGGCGATGGCGCGAAAAATCGCGTCGGCCCGCACTTAAACGGCATTATCGGGCGCGAAATTGGGGCCATTGCCGATTATAAATATTCCAAAGCAATGGTGAAATATGCCGCCACGGCGAAAGTCTGGTCGGAGGAAAACCTTGCCGCCTATTTGGAAAGTCCGCGCAAAGTGGTGAAAGGCGGGCGCAGGGCCTGTGCCGGTCTCAGAAAAGAAAAAGACCGCGCCGATGTCATTGCTTATTTGAAAGAAAACGCCAAATAGGCTTATTTGACCCGTTCCAAAATCGACAGATAATTGGCCACCGCCGCGCCGCCCATATTGAACACACCGGCCAGCTTGGCGTCTTTGACCTGCATTTCACCGGCATCATCCATGAGTTGGCGCGCCGCCATGACATGCATGGAAACCCCGGTCGCCCCGACCGGATGGCCTTTGGCCTTCAACCCGCCCGACGGATTGACCGGCAATTTGCCATCCTTATAGACCGTGCCATCGGCCAGCGCTTGCGCCCCCTTGCCGGTTTGCGTCAGCCCCATGGCTTCATATTGAATAAGCTCGGCAATGGTGAAGCAGTCATGCGTTTCGACCAAAGACATATCGTCCAAACCGAGACCGGCTTCCGCCAAACCTTTTTGCCAAGCCTGTGCCGGACCTTCAAAAGCCGTGACATCGCGCTTGCTCATGGGCAGAAAATCATTGGCTTGCGCGCGCGCGCGAAACGCGATGGCCTTGTCATGGCTCTGCGCGGTTTCTTCATCGGTCAAAACAATGGCCGCCGCGCCGTCTGAAATCATCGAGCAATCAGTGCGCTTCAATGGACCGGCGACGATCGGGTTTTTGTCGCTTTCGGCACGACAAAACTCATAGCCGAAATCTTTTTGCATATGGGCCAACGGATTGACCGCGCCATTGGCATGGTTTTTGGCGGCAATTTTTGCCAACGCGTCTGACTGGTCGCCATATTGTTGGAAATATTGACCGGCAATGACCCCGAAAATACCCGGGAAAGTCAGCCCTGCATCGCCTTCTTCGGGCATATAAGAAGCGCGCGACAAGCAGCGACCGACATCGCCGCTCGACAAATGGGTCATTTTTTCAACGCCAATGGCCAGCACGCGGCGCGCCCGCCCGCTTTCAATCATATTGGCCGCTTGAAACACCGCCGCCGAGCCCGAACCGCAGGCATTTTCAACCCGCGTGGACGGGGTAAAGCGAAACGCTTCATCGACCTGCAATGCCAGCGAGGAAATAAAATCCTGCTCTGACATGCCGGCATTGAAAGTGGCGACGTAAATCGCATCAATATCTTCTGCAGCGACACCGGCATCTTTCAGCGCCTCATTGGCAGCAGACACTAAAAGCGCTTCCAATCCCTGGTCTTCCAGCTTACCGAATTTTGTATGGCCCCAGCCGACAATGCATACAGACATGATTTTTCTCCCGAAATGTTTGCGTCAATAGAACCAGCGCGGCGATTTTTGTCAAGAGGCCCCTTAGACCGAGACACCTTAAGAACCCAGAAAAGCCAGCACATCGGGGCCAATCTCATTTTCCAAGCCGGGGCCGATATCATGCCCCATGCCGACAACCGGTCGCCAAATTGCGCCGGGCACGGTGTCGGCAATATGGCGACCGCATGAAATATCAATTAGCGTATCGGCATCGCCGTGAATGACCATAAAGGCAAGTTGATCTCTTTCAGCCGCGCCGTGCGCGACCCGTCAGCCAAAGCCGCCGCCATTTGCCTGATCACCCCTTGCGGATGCCAGCATCGTTGAATGACTTTTGTCGCCAAAGCGCGGCGCGTTTCAAATGGTGTCGGAAAAGCCGGGCTGGCATGCTCGGCCAGGCTTTCGGTCAGATAATCAATCAATGCTCGCCTTCATCTTCATTATCGGGCGGGGTCAGGGTGCTGGCCGGCGGGCATCGGCAAAGACGCATCGCCTGATGTTGACATAACGCAAATGATTTTACCGATGCGCGCCGCGTGAGAAAAAGCCAAATGCTGCGCCACCATGCCGCCCAGCGACATGCCCCAAATATGCGCCTTATCAATGGCCAGCGCGTCCATCAGCCCGATAACATCCTGCGCCATATCGGCCAATTGATACGGCACGGGAAAGCTGGCACCGGCTTCAGCGCCGGCCAGCAAGGCCGTTAAATCCGGCACGCCGGCTGCATCGAGCTTGTCGCTTTCGCCGACATCGCGATTGTCAAAAACAATTACGTCGAGACCGGCAGCGGTAAAATATTCGATAAAAGCGGGCGGCCATTGCACCATTTGCGTGCCCAAGCCGCGAATAAGAATAAGCGGTGCGGGGTCGCGTTTTTCAGCCGCCTCAAAAACCTCGTAACATAAGTTCAGCCCATTGGCGTTTGCGAAAGCCATTTTCGTGCCCCTTTCCCCGTTTCTTGCTTTATACTGCCTGTAATTTCGACCCCAGCAAAGCCGGTTTTGAACACATTATGCAACGCAATTTCGACGCTCTCGGCTCTGACACTTTCGACCTTGCCATTATTGGCGGCGGCGCGACCGGTGCCGCCATCGCCTTTGACGCATCTTTGCGTGGGCTTCGCGTCGCCGTCATTGATAAGGGTGATTTTGGCGGTGCGACCTCTGCCGGTTCGACCAAACTGATGCATGGCGGCTTGCGCTATTTGGCCAATGGCGAGATGCGGTTGGTACGCGAAGGTTTGCGCGAACGCCGTCATTGGGCGCGCATGGCCAAACATTTGGTGCACCCGCTGGCCTTTGTCATGCCGAGCTATAGCCATCAAAAACCGTCGCGCCTGACATTGGGGCTGGGGCTCGGCCTTTATGATTGGCTCGGTTTCGACCGCAATCGCGCCGTCGATGCGATGCAGAAAATGCCCGGTTATCGCGCCATGACGGTGGCGCAAACATTGGGGCTTATCCCCGACCTGCCGCGCCAATTGGACAGCGACACGGCGCAGGCCCGACCGAAATTGACCGCCGGTCTGCTTTATCATGACGGGCAAATGCTGTCGCCCGAGCGCCTTTGTTTGGCGCTGATTCGCAGCGCCGTGGCGGCCGGTGTGGTGGCCGTCAATCATGGCGAGGCAGGCGCATTTCTGATTGAAGATAATCGCTGCGTCGGGTTTGAGGTCAAAGACCGCTTGTCACGCAAACGCCTTCAATTGCGCGCCGCCATGACCATTAATGCGGGCGGACCCTGGGCCGACCATATTATGAGCGCGGCCGATAAAAAGCCGCCACGCAAAACCTTAATACGCTCTAAAGGCATTCATATCGTGACCCGCAATTTGACGCGCGGCGCGGCGCTGGCCATGCCGATTGACGATGAGCATATATTCATCACCCCCTATATGGGCATGAGCCTTTTGGCCACCACCGATACGAAATTTGACGATGCGCCCGATAAGGCATGCGTCACCAAACAAGATATTGACGCGCTTTTGGCCAAAGCCAATCGCGCCCTGCCCGATGCCAAGCTGACGCGCAAAGATGTGGTTTATGCCTATGTCGGTTTGCGGCCATTGGTTACCGATATGGATGACCGGCCCGATGCAACTTATGGGCTGAGCCGCGGCAGTGAGATTTATGACCATGCCAAACAAGGCGGGGTGCATGGCATGATTTCGGCGCTGGGCGGCAAATGGACGACGGCGCGGCGGCTGGCCGAGCAAGTGGTTGATTTGGCCATAGAGAAACTGGATAGCAAGCAGATGCGCTGCCGCAGCCATCTGACCGCTCTGGAATGCACCCCACGCGATGATTTGGGCCGCTTTATGGACGCGATGCGCGCCGCTTATCCAAAACATGACACCGCCGGTATTGATTTGATGAGCCGCCTTTATGGCCGCTTCCTGCCTGCAATGATGGCGGCTGATACAAACGGGCTGGCCGCATTGAAAGATGATTTATTGGCCGCGCGCATTGCCTTTGCGGTCAGCGATGAAATGGCCATGACGCTGGAAGATATTGTGCTGCGCCGTTTGATTGAAGGACAAATCGGCGCCCTCACCAGCAGCCAAATCGACATTATCGAAGATTGGCTACAAAGCCGTCTCGGCCATAGCGAAGCCGAAATGAAGCGGCAAAGAAAAGCGCTTAACGATAAGCTGAAAGTGCCGCGCTGATTCTAGCCGACGCGGCGTTCTTGGCCTTCCCAATAAGGTTCGCGCAATTCGCGGCGCAAAATTTTACCCGATGGGTTGCGCGGCAAAGCGTCCACAAAATCAACCGATTTCGGCAATTTATAACCGGCAATGCGCGCGCGCGCGAAAGCGATAATCTCGTCTTCGCTGAGGCTTTTGCCCTCCGCCATCACGACGCAAGCTTTCACCGCCTCGCCCCATTTTTCGCTGGGCACGCCAATGACGGCGACATCGGCAATATCGGGATGGGCAAAAAGCGCGTTTTCCACTTCCGCCGGATAGACGTTTTCGCCGCCCGACACAATCATGTCTTTGACGCGGTCATGGATAAAGACATAGCCTTCTTCATCAAGAAAACCGGCATCGCCGGAATAAAACCAGCCATCTTTCACCGCTTCTGTCGTGGCATCGGGCTTGTTCCAATAGCCTTTCATAATCGAGCCGCCGCGCATGATAATTTCGCCGACCTCGCCTTGCGGCACATCATTTCCCGCCTCATCGACAATGCGCAGC
Organism: Rhodobiaceae bacterium; assembly: GCA_038143435.1. GTDB lineage: Bacteria > Pseudomonadota > Alphaproteobacteria > RS24 > RS24 > UBA8337. Next base: position 53,519 of record JAYQLX010000001.1, read on the forward strand.
TCGACACCCGCATTGGGCTTACCGCAAGAGCGCAGCTTATTGCGCGCCGCATCATGGTCTTCCGGTTTCAAATTAGTGCCGCCGCCGGTGGTTTCGGTGAGGCCGTAAACCTGAACAAAATCGCATTTGAACTTGGCCGCCGCTTGCACCAATAATTCTTCGGCAATCGGCGATGCGCCGTAAATCACTTGCCGCACGCTGGAGACATCGCGCGTGGCAATATCGGGCTGTTGCATGACAAACAAAATCACCGCCGGCACCATGAACAGCAGATTGACTTTTTCATCTTCAATCAAACGCAAAATTTCCGCCGGATCGACCTCTGGCAACACCGTCACTTTGCAGCCCTCATAAAGCCCGATAAGACCGACATTGACACCGGCAATATGAAATAGCGGCATGCATAAAAGCACATGCTCATCGCCTTGCCAGCCGGCCCAATCTTCAGCCTGTTGGAGCGCGCTTTCCATATTGAGATTGGTCAATTGCACACCTTTGGGATGGCCGGTCGTGCCCGATGTGTAAAGCTGGATGAAATCATCTTGCCCCTGATAATCGAGCTTTGGATGCACCGCTTCGCCACCATCGCGCCACGCATCAAAGGCGGTCCACTCATCATGCCCGCCATCCATCGCAATCACCCGTTTGACGCTCGGGCAATCGGCCAAAATGCCTTCAATAAGCGGCACGAAATCCTTGCCGACAAAAACCATTTCCGCTTGCGCATCGTTTAAGACATAAGCCACTTCAGGGCCCGCCAAGCGCGAATTGACCCCGACCAATACGCCGCGCACTTTTTGCACGCCGAAAAGCAATTGGAAATATAAATCCGAATTGGCACCCATAAAGCCGATACGCGCATGCGGTTCAATTCCCTCGGCCAGCAAAGCCTGCGCCACCTGATTGGATGTATCGCTTAATTTTTGATAGCTGGTTTCGCGGCCTTGAAAGACCAATGCCGGTTTGTCACCTTGCGCCGCGCATTGCGCTTCCAAAGCTTCAATCAGAATAAAATCACTCATGCTTTACGCCCCCCGTTTCTTCATAAAATCTTAATCATGCAAAAAACGATGTAAAGAGGCTGTTTTTGCGCTAGCCTTTTTAGATCACAAAGGGAGGGGACGCGATGAGTTTAGCGCATCCGAAATTTGCTTATGAAAAAGGTCTGCACCAAATCGGCAATGGCGCTTATGCATGGTTGCAACCCGATGGCGGTTGGGGCTGGTCAAATTCCGGCCTGATTGTCGATGGCGATCAATCTTTGGTGGTCGATACTTTGTTCGATGTGCCGCTGACGCAAACCATGCTGGCCGCCTATGCCGATGCCGCACCGGCCGCAAACACCGTCAATAAGGTCATCAACACGCATCATAATGGCGACCATTGCAACGGCAATTGCTGCTGCCCCGATGCGCAAATCATTGCCCATAAATTGACCGCCGAACATATGCAGGCCGAGCCGCCTTCTTTGGTGCAGGGTTTTTTGGATGCTGCGCCGGGCTTGGGTGATCTGGGCAATTATCTCACTTCCTGCTTCGGCCCGTTTGACTTCAAATCGGTCGACCAAAAATTGCCCGATACGCTGATTGAAGAAGAAACCACCATTAAACTGGGCGATAAGGATATTCACCTTATTCCGGTCGGGCCGGCGCATACGCCGGGCGACACTTTGGTGCATGTGCCGGTCGACCGCACCGTCTATACGGGCGATATTTTATTCATTGGCGGCCATCCGATTATTTGGGAGGGGCCGGTGCAAAATTGGATTGACGCATGCGACCGCATTATCGCAATGGATGTCGAGACCATTGTTCCGGGTCATGGCCCCATCACCACCAAAGCAGGCGTTGAAGAAGTGCGTCATTATTTGGTGACCATGCGGCAAGAGGCGCGCGCGCGTTATGAGGCGGGCATGAGCTATAAAGAAGCGGCGTTTGATATTGCGCTCGGCGTATTTGATGATTGGGGCGACCGCGAGCGCATCATCGTCAATTGCGCCACCATGTTCCACGAATTCGGCGCGCAGGAAAAACCCGAAATTGCCGAATTGTTTGGCGGCATGGCCGAATATGCATCCGCGCGACCGCAGGAAAAAGCAGCTGAATGAAAGAGATTGATGCGACCGGACTGAGCTGTCCGATGCCGGTTTTACGGCTGCAAAAAGCCCTGCGCGACATCGCCTCGGGCGGTCACAAGTCATGCTATTGGCCAGCGATCCGATGGCGGCGATTGATGTGCCGCATTTTTGCCAAGAACAACGTCACAAACTCATCGCCAGCGCCGAGCAAGACGGCCCCGGTGATATGCGGATTTTATGCTTTGAGATTGAAAAAGGCGCTTAACACAGCATTCAAGACCAAAGCGCCATGACCTCATCGGTGAAGCCGACCGTCACTTGGTCACCTGCCTCCATTACCGGCCGTTTGATGAGGGTCGGGTTTTCAACCATCAGCGCGATGAGATGCGCCGCATCTTCATTGGCCTTATCGGCATCGGGGAGTTTGCGCCAGCTCGTGCCGCGCTTGTTTAAGAGTTTATCCATCGGCACTTGGGCCAGCCAGCGCGTCACCATTTCTGCGCTCAAACCGTCTTTGCGAAAATCGTGAAAGGCAAAATCTTGACCCTTATCGCCCAACCAGACGCGCGCCTTTTTCACCGTGTCGCAATTGGGGATGCCGTAAACCGTCAGTGTCATGGAACGCGGGCTTATTCGGCGGCGACATAGCCGGCGGTTTGCAAATCCGGCGTTGCATCAACGATTTTGTGATAGAGGCGCGGCGTTTGAATGCCCAATGTGGCGCGCACCTCTTCCAATGGCTGCGTCAGCAAATGCTCCCAATGCGCGCCCGGCAGGCCTTTGGCCAAGCGCCCCAAACGAAAGCCTTCCATAATGGCGCGACCAATGCCGAGCCCCGGCGCTTCTTTGCGCGACACCAAATAGCCGAACAGGATAATGACCAAAATGCCGGGATTGCCGAGCTGGCGCCAAGTCACGGCGAGCAAGCACAATTCACCCAAACCGTCGCGCCCATAGCCGGTCGAGACATGCCATAAATCATGCGCATCGCGCTGGCGCTCATGATATTTAATCTGCGCGGCGCTCATCTCGCGTTCTTCTTGACGTCCTTCCACCGAAGCTTCGGTCAGCCCGTCAGCGGTGATTTGCTCGACTTCCGTGAAGCGCGCATAGGCGCGGCCCAAAGACCCTTCGGGCAAACTTTCCAGCCATGCGCGGTCTTTCAAATATTCCACCAAGGGCTTTTTTGCGGCGAGAATGTCTTGCGCGTGCGGGGTTTTTTAAAGCGCTTAAAGGCGCGCAGGCCGGAATTGCCCGACAAGGCTTCCAAAATAATGAAAACCTGTTTGGTATCTTCCTTATCGGCAATCAATTGCTTGATTGCACCGTGGATTTTGGCGATTTTTCCCATCGGGAATCTCCCGCTTATGAAAAGAGTTTATATCGCCACGGCGAAAAATACAGTTTTTTATTTGCCATAGTGTCGCAACTAAACTCTTGAACCCTCATGCGAGCCGCTTTATTTTTGTGCCAATGTTGGGAGTGTGTGTTTGTCAAAAGGGTTTAGCCTGATAGAACTGCTTGTGGTGGTAGCCATTATGGGCATTTTGGGTGCTGTCGGCGTTGTCGGCTATCAATCTTATGTCGATGCGGTGCGGGCCGATACGTCGGTCGGCAATGGCGACACAATTTCGCGCGCCCTCGATACGGATTTCATCTCCATCACCAATGATTTGGGCGGGCCATCATCCATAACCAGCGGCACGGTGACGAAGACCACACGCTGTTATGACTATATTGAGCAGATTGTTGACGGGCTCAATAATGGCACGATGAAAAATGCCTATGCCAATTTGGACACATTGGCCGTCAATATGCATGACAGCGCCAACCAACCGGCCAGCCGCGCTGAGCTTGATTTTGGTCAAATCGGCTTTATGTGTTCGGATCCTTGCGTAAACGTGGATTCACCAAATTTTTACATGAAACATTGCGTGTGCGTTCAATCGGGCACGGATGATGAAACCGCGACCGGCTGCCAATCTCCTAATTTCAACAGTGCCGTCTATATTGGTTCTGCCAAATCTGTTACAAATGCTTCCAGCGTCGCCATGACGGTAAAAATGCCGTGCATTTTGAACGATGCCGATGACGTCAATGAAGGCTGCGATGCCGATGCATCCTCTACAGACTATATTTGCCCGACACCGGCTGTAATTTCAGGCCCTATTGAGACCGAATGCACCAACTAATGGGTGAGATAAATATGACTAGTAAAACAAAACAGGCGTTTGGTGAATTTCTTAAACGACGCGGCAAGGCTTTTTGGATTGCCGCACTGGGCGTGCTGCTGTCTTTGCCCTTATCCGCCGGCTATGTCACCTATGAACGCGGCAGCGGCGGCGGGGCGAGTTCCACCCATGTCAACAATCTCAATGAAGATGCACAGAGCGTTGGCTATCCAACCGATGCGCTGCGCGATGCCGCCATTGCTTTGGGCTATGGCAATAATGTAACCGATGCGGATATTTTCATGGCGGCGCGTGGGGAAACCAGCAATGACTATCCGACGCCGCATGCGCTGACCACCGCCAATGGCGATAATATTTCTGCCAATCAATATGAAGAAGATTGTGATTATTATATTTTGGTCACCTCTTCGGTCAGCGGTGACGGCTGCACCGATTTGACCAAAAGCCAATTTTTGAGCGTCAAAACACTGACCGAAGATGCCATTGAGTTTGGTTATGATAGCAATCAACAAAGATTATCAGCCACCGGCCTCGGCTATGCCGATAATTGCAATGGTTCCGACCTGTTTCACGAGGCGCGCGGGCAAAGCACCGGTCGGTGCAATAATAATGCCCTGAACCCGCCGCAAGCCAGCGATTGCGCAACCTATAGCGCCAATTATAATTTGGTCGATATCTCCAATGCCGCCATCAGCACATGCGGGGCCATGACCAATACGCAATATGCGTCTTTTCAAAATTGGGTGAGCGGGCAAGCCGATGCCGATGCGCAGCAATATTGCTATGAGAGCGACCTTGAGCGCAGCCAAGCCATTGCGCTTGGCTATGACGGCACCTCGTGCAGCGATGCCAAGCTTTACGCCCGCGCGCTGGGCCGCCGCCTGGTCAATTACCCGACTGAAAGCTTGCTCAATATCAGCTTTGCCAGCGGCACGGGCAGCACATTGGTGCAAATTGCCGCCGACCAATATGAAGACGATTGCGACGCCTTTATTGCCGATGGCAGCGGCGTGAGCGGCGACGGCTGCGCTGATTTGCAGCGCGCCCAATTTGCCTCAATCCGTTCCAATCATGACGCGTCGCAAAATGACGGCTATGGCGGACGCGTGGCGCGCACCGCTGCCGTCGCGGGAAGTTTTGCCACTGATTGCGACGGCGCCAATGCTTATTATGTGTCCATCGGCGCAACCGCCAATCCGACGCTCAATCCGAATTGCGCCTTGCAAGCCCCCTTTACCGGCTTGGCTGGGCCGGCCTGTTGGGACAGCATTTTGGGTGTAACTTATTATCAAATTGCCAATTATGAGAAAGCCGATTTCGCTTGTGTTTTGAACAATACAAGCACTACAAGCCCGCGCTTTAGCGATACAAGTCTCGCCAGCCTGACCGATGGCGAGTTCCTCTTTTTGAAAGAATGTTTTTACGATGAGGGCAATAACCGCACCGTGCAAGGCTTGCGCGATTGTGCCACCAGTGCGACCGAATGGGATCAAGCGGTGTTTCCGATCCGTGAAATTTCCACTTATCCCAATTGGGGCGGAGGCGACGGCACGGCGAGCTGCAACCTAACGCTGGCTCAAATTGAGGCGCTTGGTGCTTTTGACGATTTGAACGAAGGCACATATTTGTCTGAGACCAAAACACTGTTTGACGGCGACCATTGCCGCAAACTGGACGGCTCTGGCGAAGAGGTCAATTGTAAAGAGATTGTCTGCGAAGCGCTAAAAAACCCGCCAACGACGCTGCCTATTTTGTCAAACCGCGATTACATGCGCCAGCATATGTGTGGTCAAGTCAACCGCGCCTATAAGCAAAAAGCATACCATTATAAAATCAAAAAACATTATTTCGTCGAGGCCTGCCAGGCGCCGTTGGTCGGCACCAGCGATGACTTTAATATTTTGTCCTGGCCAATGGTCGATAAATACCGAGTACATTACGGCTTTACACTGGGCCGAGCACCAAACCAAAATCAAAACTACTCCGGAATTACTTATTGGTATGATGCGGGTCCGGAAAGTTGGGAGACCGAACGCTCTCTGACTATGGGACGATTTGAACACAGCCCGGTACCAGCAGGCTTTAACAAGCAAATGGAGATTTCGGCGGCCGCCGGCACAAAGGATCTTCGAATTTATTCCTTCGGAAATGTCAGCCGACACCGGCAGACCACTTGGTCATTTGACGTCACGTTTAAATCCAATCTGTGTATCAGCTCCGGCAGATATCAAGATCACAATGATCATCCAAGTACAGGCCTTTGGGGTTGGACACAAAACTTCTATCGGAAGCCTTTTCCGGTATCCATTCTACCCAATGAGGTCGATGCCGCCCGCAATCCTCGCCAACGCGGTGCGATTGAAAGCTCAGACAGCACCATGAATGTCGCCTTAGTTGGCACATCGTCCGGCACAGTCAGTGTTGGCAATATGCAGGCTGCCCTCTGGGCAAACCCCGTTTGAACGCAATCATTTTAAAAGCACCGATATTGGGGCGGTCAAGATTACATCCTTGCCAGCGCTCGGTACACTGACCTATCGCGCCTCCAGCGTGACGGCCAATCAAATTCTGCCATCCGGAGATTTGAGTGAATTGAAATATGAGCCGGCAATCGGCGCACCAGCCATCGATAATAACTATACCAGCTTTACGTTCCGCAATTATGCACCGTGGTCGAGTGTTGAAACGGCGCTGGGGTTGACGGCCTTTGCATGCTACGAAGTGCCGGATTTTGAAACCGAATCGCCACCCATTCCAACATGGGCTTGGCCCGACAAATTCGCCACAGAGAATTTGGGCGCTCACAATACGGGTGGGATTGGCTATTGGAACCAGGCTAAATGCTCCGGCCAATCCAATGCGGCGACCACGCCAGGTGGGCCGGATTGGACCACGCCTAACGATTATCAGAAGGTACTGCGTTTCATCAATATCCCCACGCCATCTGATCCCGCTAACTACTCACCAAGCTCGGCCGCTACCACCGGGCTGACCTGTGATGAATAAAGGATGTTACTATGAAAAACCCTGTTTACCCGCTTATCGCCCTCGCTGTCTTCACATTACCCCAGACCGCCAGCGCTTCATCGCTTAGCCTGATTTTCTGTTCTGAGAACACGGCCATGGTGCGATATGAGGTCAACAATGCCGATGAGACACCAAACGTCAAAATTCGCGATATTGACACTACCGGAAATTCTATTTCGATCTCTGTTGGCAATGGCATCGCCGAGATTGACAGTAATTTTGCGTCCGCATGGTCGGGTAGTAACAATAATATTGAGGCTTTGTTTGTTAATGCCTCCGGAGCTCAAGTCGGCGCAGTTGCCCGCTGCCCCGCGCAATAATGGCTTAACGGCGAAAGGTCGCAGCCTAAGCCCTGTTTTACTGATGCGCGCGCCGTGTTAGTCTGCTCTCTCGATTGTCGGTGAGGGGCAGCAAATGAACAGTTTCAATCCCAATTTCAAAACGCTGATGGGCCCGGGCCCGTCCAACATTGACCCGCGTGTATTGCAGGCTATGGCGCGTCCGATTATTGGTCATCTCGACCCACAATTTATCGAGCTGATGGACGATATTAAGGCACTTTTGCGCTATGCCTATCAAACCGAAAACGCGCTGACATTTCCGGTCTCCGCTCCCGGCTCAGCTGGTATGGAAACCTGTTTTGCCAATTTGGTCGAACCGGGCGACAAGGTGCTGGTGTGCATTAATGGCGTGTTTGGCGGGCGCATGAAAGAAAACGTCATACGCTGCGGTGGCGAAGCGGTGCTGGTCGAAGATGAATGGGGCACGCCGGTCTCCCCCGATAAGGTAGAAGCCGCGCTGAAAGCGCATCCCGACATTAAAATACTTGCCTTTGTGCATGCCGAAACCTCGACCGGTGTGTGTTCTGACGGAGCTGCTCTGGCCAAGCTGGCACAAGCACATGGCTGTTTGACCATTATGGATTGCGTCACCTCTCTTGCCGGTGTGCCGGTGCTGATTGATGAATGGGGCATTGATGCCGCTTATTCGGGCTCGCAAAAATGCCTGTCCTGCCCGCCCGGTCTGTCGCCGGTGACATTTTCGGCTCGCGCCGTTGAAACCATCAGGAAGCGCAATACGCCGATACAAAGCTGGTTTCTCGACCTGTCATTGGTGATGGATTATTGGTCAGGTGACGGGGCGCGCTCTTATCATCATACCGCCCCGATAAATGCAATGTATGCGCTGCATGAAAGCCTGCTTTTGGTGCGCGAAGAAGGGTTGGAAAATGCTTGGGCGCGCCATCAAACCCATCACGAAGCGTTAAAAGCCGGTTTGGAAAAGCTTGGGCTGACACTTTTGGTCGAAGAGCCCTATCGCCTGCCGCAAATGAATTCCGTGCTCATTCCTGAGGCGCTGAAAGCGCGCGAAGCCGATATTCGCAAAACCCTTTTGCTCGAGCATAATTTGGAAATCGGTGCCGGTCTCGGCGCGCTGGCGGGAAAAATTTGGCGCATCGGGCTGATGGGCTTTGGCGCATCACAAGATAATGTCTACACCTGCCTCAGCGCATTGGAAGACGTGCTCTAAAATAGTTTCAACTGTGCCCCACGCGGGCGTGGCGTTTTACGCTCCTGGGGCAATTGGCAAATGCGCTTCATGCGCGTTGTGCTGCCATCGAGATATTCCCAAATTAGCTGGTCGCCGTCCAAATAGCGGCGAACGACCACTGGCCCCCAGCCAAAAACATGAAAGTTCAATACCTTATCTTGCCAAATCATGGAGGCTGAGGGGCGCGGGCAATAGGCCTTACCGCCTATGGTGAAACTGGTCCCGCCTTCCGTATCATTGGTGTTGAGCCCACCTGTGCTGTTGGGGCCATAATCGTGAATAATACCCGCCGCGGTAATTACAGTGCGATGCCCCCACTGTTCGACACGCTCAACATGGCCGATATATCGGCCCTCAACACCCAGCCAAAGGCCGCGAATATCATCGGCCTCAGGCGGCAGCGGCTCGGTGCAATCGGCCAATATCGGCAAAGGGAAATGATCATAAGCACAGCCCGGCGTATTGCCTTTGGCAATCTCATGCGATTGTTTGCCGGAGCCGCCCAGTTGCGGCAATCGGCAATAATCATTGTGCTGCCATCACCGGCCAAAGTCGCTGCATCGGTCGTCAAAGGCGGGCGCGGCGAAAAAAACGCCAGCCACAGCAAAACCGCGACAAGCACTGGAAATATAATGACCAATGAGATAAGCAGGCGTTTTACCATCTCAAGTCAACAGGCTGGTTATGGCGACAATCATCGCCATGCGCGCATCGCTCAGATTGAGCCCCTGATGCTGGCGCAATCGGTGCCAGTTTTCAAATGATGCTGCCGCATGCGCCGCTTCGCGATTGGCCGGATTTTGGCAGTTTTTCAATTCGGGCAGCCATTTTTCCAAGTGCTTCCGCAAGCCTTTTTGATTCAGCGCTTAGTTTTTCTGCATCACTTCCGAGCGCCATAATTGCGCCTGCGAGGTCATCATTAATTTTTTCAAACGTTCATAGGCTTCCGAGCGATCAATAACAATATCCTCAATGCGTTCTTCCAACGTGCCGTCTTTAAAAGGACGCACGAAAAGCGGCTCATAATAGCCGCGCATGTGCTGGTCAATCGTATCCATCAAGGCTTCCATATCGTCAAAGTGACGGAAGAAAGAGCGAAGACCAATGCCGGCCTCTTCAGAAATTTGCCGCGCCGTGGGGGCAAAATTGCCATTGTCAATCAGGTTGAGCGTGGCGGTGATGATGGCGGCGCGGCTGCGTTCGCTGCGCTTGCGACGGCCATCGATAATTTTCAATTCGGGTTGCCTAGACATTGATTTTTTCTACCCTAGTTCGGCCATAAAATATAATCGTCTTCCAGCGTCACATTATCGGCCGGGGTTTTGTCGACCCAAATCGGCATTAAAACGCCGTTCGGCCATCTCGGCGGCGCTTGCTGGGCATTATGGGCCTCCAAAAGCGTTGTTAATTCAGCAATTTTTTCCGGGTATTGGGCGCTGACATCTTTTTGCTCGGTCGGGTCTTGCGTCAAATGATACAGCCGTGTCTTTTTTGGCAAGTCGCTGCGCTGCATTTTCCAGCCCTTGGACAATATGGCTTGATATTGGTCTGACCGCCAAATCAGTGTGTCGCGCGGCGCGCCGGTTTTTTGACCGGTCAAGTAGGGCAATAAATTAACTCCGTCAATTTGGCTCGCTTGCGGTGTTTTATCGATAGCGGCCAAAGCCGTCGGCAAAATATCCAAATGCGAGATTGGATGGCTGAATGTTTGACCTGAAGGCAATTTCCCAGGCCAACGCATAATGAACGGCACATGCGTGCCGCCTTCAAAAAAACTCAGTTTCCAGCCGCGATAGGGCTTATTGATGTCGGGCATGCCAATATAATTGGCGCCGCCATTATCGCTGGTAAAAATGACCAGCGTATTATCGTCAATGCCGTGCTCTTCAAGCGCCGCCATCACGCGCCCGACCGAACGGTCAACCGCGCGCAACATACCGGCATAAACGCGCGAGCGATGGTCGGGAAAATCATCACCGACAGCAGCATAATCTTCTTTGGTCGCTTGCAAGGGCGTATGCGGGCCCCAATGCGCCAAATAGAGGAAAAACGGTTGCTGCTTATTGGCGGCAATCGCTTTCACCGCCTCATCGGTGAAATAATCGGTCAAATAACCGTCGGGGCGAAACCGCGGGCCGCCATTAAAGCTGGTCGCATAATCCAACACTTCCCATTGCACCTTATCCAGGACGGCAAATTCATTGCGCGCATTAACCACATTCGGATCATCGATCGGTAAATAAAGACCGCTTGACATGAGCAGGCTCTCATCAAACCCTTGCCCCAGCGGCAGCAAATCGCCCTCGCGCCCCAAATGCCACTTGCCGATATGCAAGGTGCGATAGCCTTTGGCGCGCAATTCTTCCGCCAAGGTAATCTCTTCCACTGGCAGGCCACGCTGCCAGAAACTCAATTCGTGGCCTGCCGCATCATCGGACGGCGCGCGAAATTGAAAGCGACGCGGCATGGCATCGGTCTTCGCCAATTGTTTTAAAATGGGAGCAAAACTATCGGGCGCCGGGGTGAACTCAAACCCGAAACGGGTGGAATAGCGGCCGGTCAACAGCATGGCGCGCGAGGTGGAGCATACGGCACTGCCGGCATAGCCATTGGCAAATTGCACCCCTTCATCGGCCAAGCGGTCAATATGCGGCGTTTCAATCAGCCCTTCGCCATGATAGCTGACATCATTAAAGCCCATATCATCGGTCAAAATGACGACAATATTCGGCGGTCGCTGCCCCTCGCCCCGCCATGCGCCAGCATTTTGCCAATTTACCGGGCGGTTCGGTCCGACCGGATATGCTGCTTTTTGAGCAAAGCCGACCAAGGAAATAATCAAGGCGGCGCGATTGACGTAGGCCAGCGCCAATCCACCGGCGAGGAGCAACAGCGCGGCCAGAAGAATTTTCATCCGCCGAGTTAGGTTTTTCAACTTGGTCATTATTCCGCCTCCCAAAAGCGCCCGCCTAAAAACATTATAAATTGACATTATCGATGTCAATTTATAATGTTTCCTACATCTTCAAGAGGGCGCGTGGCCATGAGAAATATGACATATCCCATATGGGCGACGGCGCTCTTGCTTTATCTCTTGTTTTTGGGTTGGCACGAAAACTGGCGCGGCCCGTTGACACAAGATGAAATTGAAAAATTTTCGAGCCGTATCAACGCCTCTGAAACATTGTCGCCCGACCAGCAACAAGCCCTTACCGATTTCATGCGCTCGGATAATGGCGGTGAGTTTTTTATGGTCAATTTTGGTACCTACTATCGCGGTGAGATTGCCGATCCGGATAGCGGCAAAATGATGAGCCCGGCGGAGGTTTTGGATAAATATTTTCGCCCCTTTATGGGTAAGGCATTGCGCCGTGGCAGCTATCCTGCCTTATCTGGCAATATGCTCGGCGGGTATATTGAGGCTTGGGGAACGAGCGCCAATCCGGGTTGGGCGGGCGTTGGCATTATCCGCTATCGCAGTCGCCGCGACTTGTTGCATTTGGTCATGGATGCTGATTTTTCCGACAGTCACATATTCAAAAAGGCGGCGCTTTCAGCGACATTGGCCACGCCGGTTTACATCCGTTTTGGCGCGCTTTTGTCGCCGCGCCTCTGGGTAGCCTTGTTACTGCTCGCTTTGGCGGCATTGGCACAAATCATGGTTCTTTCACGAAAAGGCAAAACATGACCGATAAATTCAAATTCTATAGTTGGAGCGTGTCGCTTTACTCCGGTAAAGCGCGCGCCTATCTCATCAAACAGCATATTGATTTTGACGATATTTCACCGGCGGACCCGCATTATGACGCGCATATAAGACCGGCCATTGGACGCTGGATTATTCCGGTGATGGAAACCCCTCAGGGCGAGATTGTTCAAGATGGTGTCGATATTATTGACTGGTTTGAAAGCCGCAATTTGGCGCGGCGCAAGGCCTATCCTGAGACGCCCAAACATCTCATCACATCCCTGATTATGGAAATTTTCGGCGGTGAGGGCATGCTGCGTCCGGCCATGCATTATCGCTGGAATTTCGATGCCGATAATCTTGACTTTATTTTGCAGCAATTCGGCCTTTTCGCCCTGCCCCAAGTGCCACCGGCAGAGCGGCGCGACATGGCTCTGCATGCTGCCGGGCGCATGCGCAAAGCGGCTGTGGCTTTTGGTGTGACCGAAGACACGGCAGCAGAAATTGAAGCGGCATATGAAGATATGATGGGCGAATTTGATGCCCATTTTTCGGCCCATCCCTATTTATTGGGCGGCGCGCCGACCATTGGCGATTATGGCCTATTTGCATCGCTTTATGCGCATTTGGGCCGCGACCCGCGCCCGCTCAGAATGATGCAGGAAAAAGCGCAAATGCTGCTGCGCTGGACCGAGCGCATGCGCAATCCAAGCGCCGATATGGTCGAATTTATCGGGCGCGATGAAAGCCTGATTGAAAGCGACGCCATTCCCGATACGCTGAAAACGCTGTTGCGCCGCGTGGCGAGCGATTATC
>JAYQLX010000002.1:0-225003 GCA_038143435.1 Rhodobiaceae bacterium
AGGCTCTATCGTTGTCGGCAAAGTGCTGGACGGTAAAGGCAAAATCGGTTTTGACGCGCAAAACGAAACCTATTGCGACCTCATCGCGGCCGGTATTGTTGATCCGGCCAAAGTGGTGACCACGGCTCTGCGCGATGCTGCGTCTGTGGCCGGTCTGTTGATTACGACAGAAGCGATGGTTGCCGAAAAACCGGCACCGGCCGGCGCAGCCCCGGCCATGCCGGATATGGGCGGCATGGGCGGTATGGGCGGCATGATGTAAGTCGCTTTTCGCTTCAAAAATTTAAGGGCCGTCCTTCGGGGCGGCCCTTTTTTTGCCTTGAAAAAATGATAGATAAAACATTGGCAAAAACCGCACGCTTTTGCTAGTTTGCGCCCGCTCCTTGAGAGCAAAGAAAAATAAAAACAGGAAGACGCATTAAACCGCGTTCGCATTAACCGAAAAAAACCCTTGCGCCCTAATGTGGCGTCAAATCGGTTGTGTTCCGTCAAGGAGGATAGATTGTATCCGCTGTCACTTTTACCGGCTGCTTTATTGGTCGGCACATTTTTACAAAGCGCGGTGGCGCGCCATGCGCATTATGCCGATATCAGATAAAGCGCTCGGGCAATCAAAACCGCACCGACAATCAGCATAATGCGCTGCGTCCAGCTGAAAAAAGTCGCGTCTTGCATCTTGTCCAAGACCCGCTTGCCGAGTGTCGTGGCGGTGATAGAGGCGATGATAGCGGCAATCAAAAGCAGCCACGCTTCCGGCCAGTCTTGCTGACCGCCAGTCCTGTTGACCGGCTGAGGCAGCAAGGCCGCCATAGAAAATCACTTTCGAAATATGGCCCAATGCTTGCGCCACCGCTTTGGTGGCGACCACTTGATGGCGGGTCAATTGCACGCGCTGGAAAAACACATCCAATATCGGCCCGCCGACCCCTGCCAGTAAATTGGTCGTCACCACCACCGCACCGGCCAGCAGCCCGACCGGCTTTTTACTGACATCAAGCGCCAGATTCTTGGGCAGCGCCCAAGCAATATAGGGCAATAGTCCCAATGCCAGCAGCACGGTGATGCGGTCAGGCGAAAAAGCGACAAAAGCCAGACCCGTCATCGCCAACACATTGCCGATAAACAATGTGGTCACAATGGCCCAGATAATATCTTTGCGGTTGAGCCAAGCGCGATAGCCATTGGAGGTCAGTTGAATGAGGCCGTGCAGCACCATGGCTGAGGCAATCGGCAATATGCTGGCCAAAATGCCCATCAAAATCAGCCCGCCTAGCATGCCGAAAATAGACGACAAAAAGGCCGTCGCCAAAGTGGCGATGAGGATAATGGTGGCAATGAGAACGCTCATGGCGCTAGGCGAGGGCGCCGCTCAACCGCTCATAGGCGCGATTATTATCCGGCCCGAAAATAAATTTAGGCGTATCGGCAATCACCGCAATGCCGCGTTGACCCAGCGCATCGCGCATATCAGCAAAGCGGTCGCGCGGCACAATCATGGTGCAGGCAAAGCCCGCCTCACTGGCCACCGCATTGTGCATCAGCGCATCATCCATAGAGAGGAATTGCTCGGGCGGTGTCGGCGCGGTGAATTTCAATTCCATCATTTTCTCACCCGCTTGCATGGCTGAAATTTGTGCCAATATGCGTTTGGCGGCAGCGCGTGCTTCGTGCGACCAATCGGCCTTAAGCGCGGCGGCGAGATTGGCTTGGCTTTTTAAAATCACCCCGTCTTCGGGAATGCGCAAATCATTGGCTTTCAAAGTCGCGCCGGTTGATGTGATATCGACAATCGCTTCGGCCGCGCCCGAATTGGGGGCCGCTTCGGTTGCGCCGAAACTGGGCAGCCACAGAAACTCAACCCCGTGGCGGATAAAGAAATCATAGGTGAGATGCTCATATTTTGACGCAACACGCATGAGGCGGCCATGACGGGTGCGAAACTCAGCTGCCACATCTGCCAAATCAAACATGGTGGTGACATCAACCCAGCCATCGGGAATGGCAACCACCACATCAGCCTGACCGAAGCCGAGCGGCAGACAAAGCTGCACGGCGCTTTCCATATCGGGGATTTCTTCGCGCAATAAATCTTCACCGGTTATGCCCATATGCACCGAGCCTTCGGCCAGGCGCGCGGCAATATCACCGGCCGACACATATTCGACCAGCACATGGTCAAGCCCGGGCAAGTTGCCGCGATAGCCGCGCGCGCCGTCGCGTCTCAACTGCAGCCCGGCTTTGGCGAAAATCTCTGCCGCGGCTTCCTCCAAGCGGCCTTTTGAGGGAATGGCGAGAATAAGCGCGCTCATGATTGCATCTCCACGGCTCGGTTCAGCCGTTCCAAAGCAATGGCACCGCCGACTGCCGATAGCGGCTCAGCTGCGCCGAGGCTGTGCAGCAAATCATCATAGCGGCCACCGGCGGCAATCGGGCGGTCAAGACCGCTTGCGTAAATTTCAAAGGATAGGCCGGTATAATAGGCCATGCCGCGCGAAATGCTGGGGGCGAAGTGAATATCTTGCAATTTGGCTGCGCCTGTCACATGGCTCAAAACGGCATCAGCCAATTGACTGACGCGCCTGTCGAACCAGACTTTCATATTTGGAAAGTCGGTGGTTATTTTTTCAATGCCATTGGGTGCCGCGAGGGCGGAAAGAAAATTAAAAACAACAGCAATATGTCCATCATCAAGCATCTCGCTGTCTTTGCGCGCGATACGCGCCAGAATTTCTGAACCTGACCGCCCGACAATCAGCGCATCTCCATCAATTTGCTTCTCGGCATCTTTTTGCGAAATGGGGCGGGCATTTTTCAAATTGGCCAGACGCTTGAAATCTTCCGCATTATCGGCCAAACCGACCAGCCGCCACACTGTCTCACGGGCCGCCGCGCTCAAATCCAGCTCTTCCAAAAAATGCGCCAGCATATCGAAATCGGCAAAATTGAAGCGCAGATTGTCTTTAAGACCGGCCTCACCCAATAAGGTGATGATGGTCGTCAACACATCCACATCATCGGCCAGCCCATCTTCGCCAGCAGATGCACCGCCGATAATCTCAAGCCCAAGCTGGGTAAACTCTTCCGGCTGGCCGCTGCCGCGCGGTTGGTAGCGAAAGGCCGTGCCTTGATAGCAATAGCGCGCCTCGCCGCTTTTGCCGGAAGCGATATGTGCCAATGCGGTCGGAATTGTCAAATCGGGGCGCAAGCAAAGCTGCTCGCCGCCCGGATCGGTGAAGGTAAAGAGCCGTCTTTGCATTTCCGGCCCCATACGGTCAATAAACGGCGCGGCAGGCTGCAAAATCGGCAAAGATACGGGCGTGAAACCTGCCTCTTTTAGCGATGTCAGCGTGTCTGCGCGTTGCAGCGGTGCCGCTTGATAGGGTGCTTTTTTGGTTTTCACCTGATAGCCGCCAAACACCGCATCGGCGACATCGAGGCCGCGTTCCCTACAAATTTTGGCCAAAATGAAATGGCTGCGGGCAGGAAACCCTTGCTTGCGGTAATTGGAAACCGAAGACGCGCCAATATTCAGCAGTTCAGCCACGGCATTGGTGCCGCCCAGCGCGTCAATGACATCACTGGCTGAGGACAGGCGGCTTGGCTTAATTGCGGTTTGCGGGCGTTCTTCCATAAGCCTATTTAGGCAGAAGGAAATTCAAAGTCAATGAAAATGAACTGATGAGGATAAATTTTAATTTAAATGAATTTCAAATAAAATGTAAAAATTATATAAGAGATATAAATTCATAAATTATGAAATTATTTTCTGAATTTCAGCAACCAAATCGGCCTTTTTCACCTGTTTTTGCGCATGTTCAGAGGCGCGCCATTCGGCATTATCCTCAATTTCCGCCGATTTTTCTGCTCCCAGCTGCAAATCCTTCAGCGTCACCACACCGGCGGCGCGCTCATCTTCGCCCTCAATGACCACCAGCCTTGCGCCGCGCGCATCGGCATAGCGTAATTGCGCTTTCATGGCGCTGTCGCCCATATAGATTTCGGCGCGCAGGCCTGCGGCGCGCAAATCGGCGACCAAAGCCATCAAATCGGGGCGGGTTTCTTTATCCATCACCGTAACCACGACAAGCGGCGCCGGTTCAGCGGCATCGCCCTTGCCGAGCAAGGTCAGCGCCGCGGCCAGCCGCGACACGCCGATGGAAATGCCGGTGGCGGGAATTTCCACGCCTTTAAAGCGCTTGACCAAATCATCATAGCGACCGCCGCCACCAACCGAGCCGAAACGCGCCAATTCGCCGTCATCATCTTCGGTTTCGAAAGTCAGCTCAATTTCATAAACCGGGCCGGTATAATAGCCGAGGCCGCGCACCACGCTGGGGTCAATGGCGAGGCGGTCGGCCTGATAGCCGAGCTTGGTGAACAGCGCCGCCATTTCGACCAATTCGTCGAGCCCTTGCTTGCCGCTTTCAGTGTCTTTCACCAATGCGGCCATGCCCTTCAGCGCGCTTGTACGATCATCGGCGCTGATGGAGACCATTTGCGCCACTTTGTCGATTTGCGCCGCATCGAGACCTGCGCCTTTGGTGAAATCGCCGCTTTCATCTTTGCGGCCCTCGCCCAATAGCGCTGTCACGCCGTCGAGCCCGAGCCGGTCATATTTATCCATCGCGCGCAAAATCGTCAGGCGGCGCGCCTCAAAATCTTCCGCCTGCGGGTCAAGGCCGATGGCTTCCAAAAGCCCGTCCATGATTTTGCGATTATTGATGCGCACCAGATAATCGCCGCGCTCTATGCCCAAAGCTTCCATGCAATCGGCCGCCATCATGCATATTTCCGCGTCCGCCGCTTGATTGGCCGCGCCCACCGTATCGGCATCGATTTGCATGAATTGGCGATAACGCCCCGGTCCCGGTTTTTCATTGCGCCATACCGGCCCGAATTGATAACGCCGCAAGGGCTTGGGCAGACGGTCATAATGTTCGGCGACATGGCGCGCCAAAGGGGCGGTCAAATCATAGCGCAGGCTCATCCATTGCCCGTCATCATCTTCGAGCGCAAACACGCCCTCATTGGGGCGGTCATCATCGGGCAGAAACTTGCCCAACGCATCGGCATATTCAAAGGCCGATGTGTCGAGCGCGGCAAAGCCATAAGCCTCATAGACTTGTGAAATGGTCTGCAGCATATGGTTTTGCAGCTGCAGCTCAGCCCCTGCCATATCGCGAAAGCCACGCGGGGTGCGCGCCTTCGGCTTAAACTTTTTCTGCTTCTTGGCTTTGCGCTTGGACGGTTGCTCGCTGTTCTCAGTCATGGGGTTTTCCTATCGCATCTCGCCTAAAAGTCAAACGGGGAAAGGCCGCGCACATGTTCGTCAAGCCGAAGCGCCCGATTGACCGATGGTGTGGCGCGCTGATTGCAATCGCGGCGTTCGCATAAGCGGCAATTGACGCCAATCGGTGTGTCGCCTTCATCATTTTCGAGATTCATGCCGCGTGCGTAAACCAATTTCTCGGCATGTTTAATCTCGCAGCCCATCGCAATGGCGAATTGATTGTCAGGCACACCAAAGCCTGAATTGTCGCGTCTTACCGTGCGGGCAATGGAGAAATAGCGCGTGCCGTCTTCCATTTGCACGGTCTGGGTGGAAATTTTACCGGGAATGCGAAACGCATCATGCACATGCCAGCGCGGGCAAGTGCCGCCAAAGCGGGCAAAGTGGAAACCGCCGGCCGAAAAGCGCTTGGAAATATTGCCGGCATTATCGACGCGGATAAGGAAAAACGGAATGCCGCGCGCGCCCGGGCGTTGCAAAGTGGTGAGGCGATGGCACACTTGCTCAAAACTGGTGCCGAAGCGCCGCCCCAAAAGCGTGATGTCATATTGATTGGCCTCAGCGGTTTTCAAAAACGCGTCATAGGGCATGAGCACGGCGGCGGCGAAATAATTGGCCAGAGAAATGCGCGCCACGGTGCGCGTCTCTTCGCTTTCCATGCCGGCCGCGACGATAATATCTTCAATCGCCGGCATTTGTTCAAAATAGGCGAGTTGATAGGCCAGTTGAAACGAGCGCCCCGGCTGGTCGAGCAATTCGGATAGAAAAATCGTCTGGCGATGGCGGTCATAGCGGCGCAGCGTATTATCCATCACCTCAATCGGGGCGATGCGCGTTTTCACCTTATGACGGTCTTCCAGCCGCGCCCGCAAAGCGAGATAGGGCTCGTCATGACCGGCGACGGCTTCCTCATGCACCGCTTCGGCCGCCTCATCGAGGGCAGCGAAATAATTATTCTGGGCGGAAATGAAATCGCGCACCTCATCAAGCGCCAGCGCATTGCCGGAACTGTCCACCGCATCGCCTCCGGCCAATTGTTCGGCCAAAAGCGCAATGGAGGCGCGGCTTTGCAGCAGGGATTGATAAAGCCGCGCCACCGCATCGGCGGCGGCAGGACTGGCAGCGGCCAAATCTTTCAATTCGGCGCGCGAGAGCGGCGTGTCGCGAAACATCGGGTCGGAAAATACTTCGTGCAATTGGGTTTGCGCGCGCGCTTCTTCATCACCGGCCAGGCCGCGCGGATCAATATCGAACACTTCGACCAATTGCAGCAATATTTGCGCCGAAATAGGGCGTTGGTCGCGCTCAATCAGATTGAGATAGCTGGTCGAAATGCCCAGCGACTCAGCCATCACAGCCTGCGTCATGCGCTGTTCGCGGCGCAAACGGCGCACCCGCGCACCGGCAAATAATTTGCGTTCAACCAATTTTCCCGTTTCGGCCAAATTCTGTCCTTGTCAAAAACCCTTTATTGAATCAACCCTTTAAGGCCATATCCGCGCCCGTAAAGTTTACAATGTTTACATATATAACAAATATTTCGGTATTTTGTGTAAAATTTTTTACTTTAATATTTTCAATAGCTTAAGATTCACTCGACATCATGCTGTCATCTGTGTATGTCCTGCTCATCCGTAACTCATTTGGGGAATATTGAGATGACGAAATACACTGATCTCGTGGCTCAAAAAGCCGAGCAAATCAAAGCCGCCGGTTCTGCATGGGCCGCCATTAATCCGGAATATGCCGCCCGTATGGAGCTGCAAAACCGCTTCAAAACCGGTCTCGATATTGCCCGCTATACGGCCGGCATTATGCGCAAAGACATGGCGGATTATGACGCTGACAGCAGCAAATATACCCAGTCTTTGGGGTGCTGGCACGGTTTTACCGCGCAGCAAATGATGATGGCCGTGAAGCGTCACCGCAAAACCACCGACAAATCCTATGTTTATCTGTCAGGCTGGATGGTGGCTGCGCTGCGTTCCGATTTCGGCCCGCTGCCCGACCAATCCATGCACGAAAAAACCGCCGTTAGCGGTTTGATTGAAGAAATTTACACCTTCCTGCGCCAAGCCGATGCGCGCGAAATGCGTCATTTGTTTGTCGACCTTGATGAAGCGCGCAAAAATGGCGGCGACGTCGATGCGGCGCTGGCCGCGATTGACAATTACGAAACCCATATCGTGCCGATTATTGCTGATATTGATGCCGGTTTCGGCAATGAGGAAGCCACTTACTTGCTGGCCAAACAAATGATTGAAGCCGGTGCATGCTGCATTCAGATTGAAAACCAAGTATCCGACGCCAAGCAGTGCGGTCACCAAGACGGTAAAGTCACCGTGCCGCATGAAGACTTTTTGTCAAAAATCAATGCCGTGCGTTATGCCTTCCTCGAATTGGGTGTCAATGATGGGGTGATTGTGGCGCGCACGGACAGCCTCGGTGCCGGTCTGACGCAAAAAATTCCGGTGTCGCAAAAACCGGGTGACTTGGCCGACCAATATAATGCCTTCCTGCAATTGCAAGAAGTATCCGACCTGTCGGGCATTCAGCAGGGTGACCAAGTGATCACGCAAGGCGGCAAGACTTACAAGCCGGTGCGTCTGCCCAATGGTCTTTATGCCTTTAAAGACGGCTCGGGCGAAGACCGCTGCGTGCTTGATTGCATCACGGCGTTGCAAAACGGCGCCGACCTGTTGTGGATTGAAACCGAGCGTCCGCATGTCGGGCAAATCGGCGGCATGGTCAGCCGCATTCGCGAAGTCATTCCGAATGCCAAGCTGGTCTATAACAATTCACCGAGCTTTAACTGGACGCTGAACTTCCGTAACCAAGTGCATGGCGAATGGGTTGCAGCCGGTAAAGACGTGTCGGCCTATCCCGACCCCGCATCTGACCCGCAAGGCCTGATGGATCCGCAATTTGACGATAGCGAATTGGCGGCAGAAGCCGATAGGCTGGTGCAAAGTTTCCAAGCCGATGGCGCGCGCGAAGCGGGTATCTTTCACCACCTCATCACCCTGCCAACCTATCACGATACGGCATTGGGCACAGATGTTTTGTCGGAAGGTTATTTCGGTGACCTCGGCATGCTGGCCTATGTGCGTGATGTGCAGCGTCGTGAAATCCGTCGTGGCATGGCTTCGGTCAAGCACCAAGATTTGGCCGGTTCAAATATTGGTGATGACCATAAGGAATATTTCTCCGGCGATATGGCGCTTTTGGCTTCCGGTGAAGACAACACAATGAACCAATTCTAATCAGGTTCTCGACAAATTGAGGGCTTCGCGGGTGTTCTGCGAAGCCCTTTTTCTTTGTAAGGGGTGCAGATGGCCGAACGGGAATTTATGACCACGGATTTATCCGATGCGCATGCCGATTTGCGCTATTTGGCACCGAATTATCAAGATTTCGGCGGCAAGCTGCGGTTTCACGGGCCTGCCAAAACATTGCTGACCTTTGAAGACAACACCAAGCTGCGCGCTGCCGTTGAGCAAGCAGGAAACGGGCAAGTGCTGGTGGTCGATGGCGGCGGCTCAATGAATTGCGCTTTATTTGGCGGCAATCTTGCCAAATTGGCGGCGCAAAATGGCTGGGCCGGTATCATTATTCATGGCTGCGTGCGCGACCGCGCCGAATTGGCCGCTCAAGCGGTCGGCATTAAGGCGCTGGCCAGCCATCCGAAGAAAAGCGAAAAGCGCGACCTCGGCTCTTACGATGTCAGCCTTAATTTTTCGGGCGTGACCATCCACCCCGGCAACTGGATTTACGCCGATGAAGACGGGGTGATTGTGTCGGATAGGGAATTGGTCGATTGCTTTCGCCAGCCCACCCATATTTTCGGCAATGGTCTGAAATTCTTTGACCATATCGCCGATAATGATTATTCAATCAGCCCGACCGTTTGTCCGGCCAGCCCGACCGAGGCTTCCATATCGCCGCCGAAATAAAGGTCGAGAATATTGGCAAAAGTTTCGGGCGGCATCAGCCCTTCCTCATGGATTTTATGCGTCCGCTCGGTGCGAAGCGCCCGAATGCAGGGCGAGGCTTTTTTATTAAGCACATAAGTGCCGGTGGTCGGGGCCTCGACAATGGCGTTTTTATAATTGTCATGCACCGGACTTTCGGCCGATGAAACAAAGCGCGTGCCCATTTGCACGGCTTCTGCGCCCAATGCAAAAGCCGCCGCCATGCCGCGCCCGTCGCATATGCCGCCTGCTGCCACCAAAGGCAAATCCACCGCCGCGCGCACCGCTTGCAGCAGCACCAAAGTCGATACTTCTTCGGGGTTTTTAAAGCCGCCGCCTTCAGCCCCCTCAACCACCAGACCGTCAACGCCTGCTTCGGCACACCGAATGGCCGCCTCGACCGTCGGCACGGCGTGGTAAACGGTAATGCCAGCCTCCTGCAAAGGCCCGATAAATTTGGCCGGACTGCCGGCTGAGGTGGTGACGAATTTGACACCGCTGTCGCATATATAATTGAGCATGGCATCGTCTTTCAAAAACAATATGGGCAGATTGACGCCAAAGGGCGCGTCGGTCAGTTCGGCCATTTTTTCAATCTCCGCCTTGCAGGCATCGGTTTCACCCGATGAGGTTTCGATAATGCCCAAGCCTCCGGCGCGGCAAACGGCAGAAGCCAATTGCGAGCGGGCAATCCAGCCCATAGGTGCTTGAATGATGGGATATTTGGCGCCCGAATGGGCGAGAAAGCGATTGCTCATAACAGTCTCCGTTAATTGCCGAAAAGGTTAGACAATTTCAAAACCGGCTCAAAGCAAAAAGGGTGGTAAATGGGCTAAATAAGGGCGCGCGAAACAAATAGAAAGACGCCGAAAACCGTCAAGACAAGCGCCGCAATATCGGCCCATTTAATCGGTGGGGTCGGCAATTCCTCGAGCAAATAAGGGCCCAATACAACCAGTGGCACAAAGACCAGCAATTGCCCGATTTCAATGCCGATATTAAAGCCGATTAGGGCGCTGGCGACATTTTCGGGCGGCAGACCTATCTCGCTCAGCAATCCGGCAAAGCCGAAGCCGTGTATCAGGCCAAAAGCCAAAGTCATCAGCGGGGCCAATTTCAGCGCCTCTTTTTGTGAGCTCGCGCTGTGCCCATACGCCACACAGAACAGCGTCAATCCGGCCCAAACGCCCAATCCGAAGCCGCCATCAATAATGGTGAAAACCAGCGACAGCACAAAAAAACAGACCGCTGCCACCATGCCGGCCAGCGGCATTAAATGATTGCGTGCCAATATGCGCTCGGCCGCCACCACGGCAATGGAAAAGCCGATAAGCGCTTCCACCGCTTGGCTATTGGCGCTGACTATGCCGAGCACGGCGAACGCCAAAGTGATGGAATGGCCCAGCGTGAAGCCGGTAATCAACAAAAGCGTCTGTTTGCGCGTGCCGCCAATCAGCAGGAGGCAAAAAACAAAGGCCAAATGGTCGTAACCGGTGACAATATGCTCAACCCCGAGCCAAAAATGGCTCGAAAAATTTTCGCCAAATGTCATGCTGCTGGCGATCGCGCCATCGGCATCGGGGGCGATGCGGTGCATGCGCTGGGTGGCGGTGAAAAGTATTTCCGTGCCTTCCAATTCAGGGTTTTCCTGCAAAGAGAGGCGCGCAAAATGCACATGGCTGCGCGCCAAATTGAAAAAAGCATGATTGTGAATCTCAATCGGTGCGCTCTCGTCAAAACAGCCAAAGCGCGCCGTCACCCGCACATAATCCTTATGCGCCGGCGCGCTTTCAAAACTGCGCGTCAGACGGCAGGCCGTATTGACCTGCTCAAGGCGCAAATGTTTTTCAACATGAAGCGATAAGGCTTGCGCTAGCCCCTGGCTGGTCAAAACCTCGGGCAAAAGCGTAACGTCGCGGGCCGGTGCGGTGAAGCTGACATGCAAATCGCGGCCATCCCAAAACCAATCGGAAAAGCTCAGGCTTTTATTATGCGCTGCGCTTGGGGCGGCAAAACCGACCAGCAGCAAACAAAACGCAAGACACCGCACCAACATGATGCGGCCTATTGCGGTGCATCGGGCGCGAGCACAATATCGGCACGGCCACGCAGCCAGCCGAGATAGTCGCGCAAGGCCTCGTCATCATTGTTGCGGCGCAGCGCATCGACAATTTGCCGACGAATATCCTCAAAAGCCGGAGCTGCGCCGGGCTGATTGCGAATGATTTTGAAAAAATGCCAGCCTGTTGGCCCGGCCAAAGCATCGGATATCGAGCCTTGCGGCAAACGAGCGGCGGCGGCGGTCAAATCAGGCCCCAAATAATCGGTCATTTTGGCCGGTGTCAGCATCACGCGCGGCAAGGGCGGCAAAATCTCCGTGCCCAAAGCCTGAGCCGTGGCGGCGAAATCATCACCGCGCCGCAGTGCGGCGCGCACTTTATCCAATTGCGCAATCACGGCGGCATCGTCGGGGCTGTCGCCATAGGGAATGAAAATTTGCGCCACTTGCAGACGATTGGCTGGGGCGAAAAGCTGTTTGTTTTCTTCATAATATGTGCGCAGGCTTGTCTCACTCAGCGCATCTGAGCCGCCTTGTGCCAGCACAAATTCAATCACCGCCATCGCCACGGTTTTGCGCACGGTTGCATCGCCATCCAACAAGCCGATTTCAATGCCGCGCTGCACCAATAATTCTTCTTCAATCAGCCGGTCGAGCACCAGCCTTTTATCGCTGGCTGTCGGGGCTTTGCTTTTGTCCGAGAGGAGCGCCTGATAGGCCGAAGCATATTCGGTGCGGTCAATATGGCGTTCATTGACTTTGGCAATCGCCCCGGCCTCGGACAGGCGCGCCCGGTCGGCCGGCGTGGCAGCAATTAAGGCAATCAGCAGGCCAAGCACGGCGGCTCCAGCCAAACCGCGCCGCATCAGCTTTTCATATGCTTCATCTTGTTTCATCGCGCCTAATCTAGCGGCGAAAAATTATTGTGCAAGGTCTGCCCCGAATGGCTTGGCGGCTGTGGTTTTCAGGGCATGGGCTGCTAAACTAGGGGTGAGTCGTATCCAAAAAAGGAAACCGGTAAATGATGCAGCAGGATTTAACGCGCGCCCTTAATGCCTCCGCGCAACCCCATTTTGACGCGGCCCTCACCGTTTTGACCGAGGCGCATCAACGCTATCAGGCAGCGCCCCTGCCGCATATGCAATTGGCTGCAAAAACCGATGATGTGGCGGTCATGCAAGAACTGGCCGCGCATTTGGGCGACGGCGCGGCGCGCATTCTCATTCTCGGCACGGGCGGCTCAAGCTTGGGCGCGCAAGTGCTGGCGCAAGTGCATGGCAGCCTGACCCCGGCCGGACAAATCAGCGGCCCGCAATTGGTGTTTGTCGATAATCTTGATGGCGAGAGCTATGCACGACTGCTCGACACCGATTTAAAGCGCCACGCGTTTTCTCGTCGTGTCGAAATCGGGCGGCACGGCGGAAACCATGATGCAAGCGGGCGGCGCCATATTGGCGCTTGAGGCGCAAGGGCTGGATATTGGAACGCATATGGGCGGCATTGCCGGGCGCGGTGATAATGCGCTGCGGCGTTTGGCGGCGCATTACGGTTTTATGCTGCTCGATCATGAAGATGAAATTGGCGGGCGCTTTTCCGTGTTTACCAATGTCGGCCTTTTGCCGGCCATTTGGGCCGGTGGCAATGTTGAGCAAATTCGCGCCGGTGCGGCCTCGGTCTTGGCCGGTCTTGCAGGTGCGGCAGAAGATTATGCGCCGCTTTTGGGCGCGGCCACGCAATTGGCGCATATGGCGGCGGGGCGCAATATTTCAGTGATGATGGCTTATGCCGACCGGCTGGAGCGTCTGGCCTTTTGGTATCGCCAGCTTTGGGCCGAAAGTCTCGGCAAAGGAGGCAAAGGCTCGGTGCCGGTCAACGCATTGGGGCCGGTCGACCAGCACAGCCAAATGCAGCTTTATATGGCCGGGCCCGATGATAAATTTTACACATTGCTGAGCCATCAAACGCGCGGCATCGGCACCGGTGTGCCCGCCCATTTTGCCGATGATGAAGGCTTGGCTTCATTGGCCGGTCACACAATGGGCAATTTGGTCGATGCGGAAGCGCGCGGCACAATGGATACGTTGGCGGAAGCCGGGCGACCGCTGCGTCATATGGCGCTCAATGCCATTAATGATGAAACCGTCGGCGCTTTGCTGATGCATTTTCAGCTTGAGACGATTTATGCGGCAGACGGTTTGGCGATTGACGCGTTTGACCAACCGGCGGTGGAAGCGGGCAAAATTCGCGCCAAACATTATCTGTCGGAAATGGCGGCAAAATAATGGCGGACATTCGCCGCCTGCCCGAAGCAACCATTAACCGCATTGCGGCGGGTGAGGTGGTGGAGCGTCCGGCCAGCGCGGTGAAAGAGCTTGTCGAAAACGCCATTGATGCAGGCGCAACACAAATAGATGTCAGCCTCGGCAGTGGCGGCAAAAGCCTTATTCTGGTCGAAGATAATGGCCACGGCATGAGCGCCGATGCGCTGGCATTGGCGATTGAACGCCATGCCACCTCAAAACTGCCCGAAGGCGATAGCGGCAATCGCATGTTTCAAATCACCAGCCTCGGTTTTCGCGGCGAGGCTTTGCCCAGTATTGGTGCGGTCACCCATCTTGAATTGACCAGCCGCATGGCAGGCGATGACAGCGCCCACGCCGTGTCAGTCAATGGTGGAAAAGTCTCTGCCGTCACACCGCCGGCTGGCGCGGTCGGCACACGGGTCGAGGTGCGCGATTTGTTTTTCGCGACACCGGCGCGGCTGAAATTTTTGAAATCGGAGCGCGCCGAGACGACCGCGGTCAGCGATATTTTGAAGCGTCTCGCTATGGCGCATCCGGCCATTGGCTTTTCCCTGACCAGTGACGGGCGCAAAACTTTTGCCTATCCGCCGGAAGGTGGCGAGGACGGCCAGCTGAAAAGGCTGGGTGCAATATTGGGGCGCGATTTTGCCGATAATGCCGTGCCGGTTATGGCGGCGCGCGACGGGGTGCGGCTTTTCGGTTTTGCCGGATTGCCGACTTTCAACCACGCCACGGCGCAAAAACAATATCTCGTGGTTAATGGCCGTCCGGTGCGCGACAAGCTGCTCAATGGTGCGGTGCGCGGCGCTTATCAAGATTTCCTCGCCGGCAATCGCCACCCCGCATTGGCTTTGTTCATCGAACTGCCCTCAGACGCGCTGGACGTCAATGTGCATCCGGCCAAAACCGAAGTGCGCTTCAAAGATGCCGGTCTTATTCGCTCGATGATTGTCGGCGGCTTGCGCGCGGCTTTGGCCGAAGCCGGGCACCGTGCCTCGACCACGGTGGCGGGGCAAACTATGGCCGCGTTTCGCTCCGGACATATGGGGGGTCATATGGGCGGCAATATGGGCGATGCCGGGCGGCAGGGCGATTTTGCCGCGGCGCAAAATTTCCAAGCGCCGCTAGGCCCCTCAGCTGAAAATATGGGGGAAGGCATGGCGGAAGCAGCGGCCGATTGGCTTTCGACCCCGCAAGCGGCTGCGGCGATGGCCGAACCGGCACCGGCCCATTTACCGCTCGGTCTGGCGCGCGCGCAATTGCACGAGACCTATGTTTTGGCGCAAACGCATGACGGTTTTGTGATTGTTGACCAGCACGCGGCGCATGAGCGTTTGGTCTATGAGCGCATGAAAGCACAAATTGCCGAGGCCGGTATCAAGCGGCAAATATTGCTGGTGCCGGAAGTGGCGGAATTGGAAGAAGAGGCGGCATTGTTATTATTGTCGCGTGCCGATGAGCTGGCCGAGCTTGGCTTTGTCATTGAAGATTTCGGCCCCGCCCAAGCGGGGCGCAAAGCGGTGATGCTGCGCGAAGTGCCGGCCATGCTCTATGGCGCAGATTTGAAACTCATGCTGGCCGATATGGCGGAAGAAATGCGCGAGCTGGGGGCCGGTTTGGCACTGAAAGAAAAGCTGGAAGACATTGCCGGCACGCTGGCCTGCCATACGTCGGTGCGCGCGGGCAGGCGTTTGAACACGGATGAAATGAACGCGCTATTGCGCGATATGGAGGCCACCCCCAATTCCGGCCAATGCAATCATGGCCGTCCGACCTATGTGGAATTGAAACTGGCAGATATTGAACGGCTGTTCGGGCGGCGTTAGCGCGCAAGAAAAAACCCCGCCCTGTTTCCGGAGCGGGGTTTCATGTTGGGTTTCAATGTCGCTTTTAGGAGCGCGGCACATCCAGTGTTTTCAAATCGGCATCGCCCGATTGGCTGAGGTCGGCATATTTTTTCAACTCCAGCCGGGCAATGGTGCGGTTGTGCACCTCATCGGGGCCGTCGGCAATGCGCAAGGTGCGAATGCCTGAATACATGCGCGCCAGACCGAAATCGGTGGTGACGCCGCCGCCGCCATGCGCCTGAATCGCATCATCAATGATTTGCAGCGCAATGCGCGGACCGGCAACCTTGATTTGCGCAATCTCGCTTTTGGCAACCTTATTGCCGACCGTATCCATCATATAGGCGGCCTTCATGGTCAAGAGGCGGGTCATCTCAATATTGGTGCGCGCTTCGGCAATGCGTTGTTCCCAAATGCTTTGGTCGGCAACGCGCTTGCCAAACGCCGTGCGGCTCATCAAACGCTCGCACATTTTTTCCAATGCACGTTCCGCGACACCAATGGTGCGCATGCAGTGGTGAATGCGGCCCGGGCCGAGGCGGCCTTGCGCAATCTCAAAGCCACGGCCTTCGCCGAGCAGCAGGTTTTCAGCCGGCACGCGGACATCTTTCAGCAGCACTTCGGCATGGCCATGCGGGGCATCGTCATAACCGAAGACCGGCAACATGCGGACAATTTCAACGCCCGGCGTATCGAGCGGCACGAGAATTTGGCTTTGTTGCTGGTGACGCGGTGCGTCAGGATTGGTTTTGCCCATGACAATGGCAATTTTGCAGCGCGGGTCGCCCACGCCGGATGACCACCATTTGCGACCGTTAATGACATATTCATCGCCATCGCGCTTTATCTCGGTTTCAATATTGGTCGCATCCGATGAGGCAACCAGCGGCTCGGTCATCAAAAAGGCCGAGCGAATGTCACCATTGAGCAGCGGCACCATATATTCTTCCTTATGGCGGTCATTGCCATAGCGTTCCAGCACTTCCATATTGCCGGTATCGGGGGCCGAGCAGTTAAACACTTCAGAGGCAAAGCCGACACGGCCCATAACTTCGCACAAAGGCGCATATTCGACATTGGACAGACCGAAACCGCGCTCGCTTTCCGGCAGGAACAGATTCCACAAGCCTTCCGCTTTGGCCTTTTCTTTCAGCTCTTCCATGATGGGCGGCACTTGCCAGGGATTGCCCTCAGCGCGGAAAGCGTCCATTTGTTCTGCATAGGTCGCTTCATTGGGGTAGATATGCGCATCCATAAAGGCTTCAACGCGCGCAATCAGCTCCTTGGTGCGGTCATTATGTTCGAAAATCATGTTTCTCTCCCTTTCGATTGCAGAAATCCTATGAAATGGCACAGCCAGTGCCAAGCAAAAAAGCACCTCAGTGCCTAACCATTTCGCCGCAGGGCGAAAAACTCGGTGAGCAGGGCGGCGCAATCGCTTTCGCGCAGGCCGCCGATGACCTCGGGGGCATGGTGACAGCTTTTCTGGTCAAACAAGGCGACACCATTATCGACCGCGCCGCCTTTTATGTCGGCGGCGCCGTAAAACAGTTTTGCAATCCGCGCCTCGGCAATCGCACCGGCGCACATCGGGCACGGTTCCAGCGTCACATAAAGGCTGCAGCCCATAAGCCGCTCATTGCCTATTGTTTCGCATGCTTGGCGAATGGCAAGAATTTCCGCATGCGCAGTCGGGTCATTAAGGGCGCGCATTTGATTGCGCGTTTGCGCCAAAATATTGCCGTCTTGCCCGACCAGCACAGCCCCGACCGGCACTTCACCGGCTTGCGCGGCGATATGCGCTTCATCAAGTGCCATTTGCATAAAATCATCACTCATCAACGCGACACTAGGATGGCGGGCGCGGCGCGTGCTACAGCAGATGCGTAATTATGGAAAAGAAATCCCAATTTGAAGGCGACCGTATCGCCAAAGTGTTGGCCCGCGCCGGTGTGTGTTCGCGCCGCGATGCCGAGCGCATGATTGCCGATGGGCGCGTGGCGGTGAACGGACGCAAATTGGCGACACCGGCATTGAATGTCACGCCAAGCGACCATATCACTGTTGACGGCAAGCCGGTCGGCGAGCCCGACCCGCCGCGGCTATGGCGTTATCATAAACCGGCCGGTCTGGTGACCACCAATCGCGACCCGCAAGAGCGCGACACGGTGTTTCAAAAACTGCCGGCCAGCCTGCCGCGCGTCAATACGGTGGGGCGGCTCGACATTAATACGGAAGGGCTTTTGCTGTTGACCAATGATGGCGGCATGAAGCAGTTTTTGGAATTGCCGAGCACCGGCTGGCTCAGGCGTTATCGCGTGCGCGCTTTCGGCAAGGCCGATGAGGCGCGTTTGAAAGCGCTGAAAAAAGGCATTGAAATTGACGGGGTGAATTATCGCTCGATTGATGCGTCGCTGGAACGGGTGCAGGGCGGTAATGTTTGGCTGACCATGGCCTTGCGCGAAGGCAAAAACCGCGAGATCAAAAAAGTGCTGGAAGCTTTGGATTTGCAGGTAAATCGATTGATACGGCCTCAGCTTCGGGCCGTTCCAATTGGGCCAGTTGGAAGCGGGCAAGGTGAAGAAGTGCCGCGCCGCGTGTTGCGCCAGCAGCTTGGTAAAAACTGGCAGGCTATTGTCGACGGCGCAATTCCCAAAGACGGTGATGCAAAAGGCGCTAAGCCGAAGCGCAAAAAAAGACCATGCGTCTGATAAGCGGTAAATGGGGCGGCATAAAGCTTGGCGCACCGAAAGGGCGCGGCACACGGCCGACCACGGATCGCAATCGCGAAGCCTTGTTTTCCATGCTGGCGGCGCGGCTTGATTTTGACGGGCTCAATGTGCTGGACGGTTTTGCCGGTTCCGGCGCTTTGGGTTTGGAGGCGTTGTCGCGCGGCGCGGCGCAGTGCCTGTTTGTTGAAAATGACCAAGCCGCTTGCGCTGCCATTAAAGCCAATATCGCCGCTTGCGGTGCGCAAGATGATGCCGCTTTGATGCGCCATGATATGCGCAAAGCGCGTTTCAACGACAATCAATTCGATTTGGTATTTCTCGACCCGCCCTATGGCAAAGGGTTGGCCGAGGCGGCGCTGCCTGCTCTACGCCATCATTTGGCGCAAAACGCCCTTATCGTGATTGAAGAAGACAAGCGCACCGCATTTGAGGCGCCGGACGGGTTTGTTGAAAGCGACAGGCGGGTCAAAGGGGACAGCATATTCATCTTTTTGCGCGCGCCATAAATTTGTATAATGGGGCTGAAGAATAATAAGCAGGAGCGCAGCCATGGCGTTCGACAAAGGCAAATTCATTGCCGATTTCACCCAAAGCGGCATGGAAGAGGCGCAAGCCGAATTATTGGCCGACAAACAGGCTGATGTGTTCGGGGAGTTTTCAACCAAGCAGGATTTGGCGGTGCTGCGTCGTGATATGAACGAGCAGACACAAAAGACGCGGCTTTTGCTCGGTGATGTCAGAAAAACCGAAGCGCGCATTGAAGGGGCGTTAAAGACCGGCTTGGCCGCCGTCAATCACCGCTTCAACATGCTGGCCATCGGCAATACCACGGTCATTGTCGCGGTTATCGGCTTTTTGGTGTTTTTGTTTCGGAGCTAAAGCAAGCCCAATTCGCTCGCTTTGGCTTCAATTTAACCTTCGGCACCCGCTCGTAGCGCATATTCCCAGCCCATATCAGATAGCGGCTTGACGCGGTCTTCCATGGCGGCGGCGTGGGCGTTGGACGCCGTGCCGTCGCGCACGCGCCCGACAATACCCTGCAAAATACCGGCCAGACGGAACATATTATAGGCAATGTAGAAATCCATATTCTCAATGCTATCGCGCTGCGTCGCCTCACAATAAAGACGGGTATATTCTACCGCATCGGGAATATTAAGCGCGCCAAAATCACAATCTTTCAGCGTATTGGTGCTGCCCGCTTCGTTCGGCATATACCATTGCATCAAATGATAGGTGAAATCGCCCAGAGGATGACCCAGCGTTGACAATTCCCAATCAAGCACAGCTGCCACTTCAGGCTTGTCTTGATGCAGCACCATATTGTCGAGGCGGTAATCGCCATGCACAATCGACACTTCATCATTGCCCGGAATATTGCCGGGCAGCCAGTCAATCAGCTTGTTCATGCTGGTAATTTCCTGCGTTTCGGAAAGCTGATATTGCTTGGTCCAGCGCGAGATTTGCCGCTCAAAATATTCGCCTTCCTTGCCGAAATCACCCAGCCCGATGGCTTTGTAATCAGCATTGTGCAAGTCGGCCAGCGTCTGAATTTTCGCTTCAAAAATCGGTCGACGGCCCTCTTTGGGCAAATCGGGCAAAAGCGGGTCCCATAAAATGCGACCTTCAACCATATCCATAATATAAAACATGGTGCCGACAATGCTTTCATCTTCGCACAAGCAATATGTGCGCGGCACCGGAAAGTTAATCGTGCCAAGCGCGGTAATCACCTTATATTCGCGGTCCACCGCATGCGCCGATGGCAAGAGCTTGCCCGGCGGCTTTCTGCGCATGACATATTTTTTGTTGGGTGTAACCAATTGATAAGTCGGGTTGGATTGCCCGCCCTTAAATTGGCGCACTTCTAACGGCCCTTCAAAACCCTCAACATGGGCGGCCATATAATCTTCCAGATTTTGTTCGTTGAATTTATGCGTATCGGCAACATCTTTCGTGCCGCCAAATTTTTCGACGCCTTCGTCTTTCATAAATCTCTCCCTCAGCGCTGTTCGCGCGCAATCTCCCGATAACCGATATCGCGGCGGCAAAAGCCTTGCGGCCAGTCAATCGCTTTGACGCCAGCATAAGCGCTCGCTTGCGCTTGCGCCACTGTTTTGCCGCGCGCCGTGACGTTCAATACGCGCCCACCGGTAGCGGTAATTGTGCCGTCTTCAGCGCGCGCCGTGCCGGCATGAAAGACCATTGTCGCATCGTCTAACCTTGTCGAGGCCGTTAATTACCGTGCCTTTATCATAAGCCCCGGATAGCCCTGAGCCGCCATCACCACAGTCATTGCCGCATCATCATGCCAGTCGAGCGTCATATTGGCGACCGAGCCGGTGGCGGCGGCTTCCAGCGCCGGCACAATATCGGATTTTAAGCGCAGCATCAGAACTTGGCATTCAGGGTCGCCAAAGCGCGCATTATATTCGACCAGCTTCGGACCTTCCGGCGTCAGCATCAAACCGGCATAAAGCACGCCGCGATAGGGCGCACCGCGCCGCGCCATCGTCGCCAAAGTCGGCTTGATGATTGTTTCCATCGTTTGTTCAATCAGAGCCGGTGTCATGATGGAGGCGGGGGAATAAGCGCCCATGCCGCCCGTATTGGGGCCGGTATCGCCGTCACCGACACGCTTATGGTCTTGCGCCGTGGCCATAGGCAGGGCGTTTTCACCGTCGCATAAAACAAAGAAGCTGGCTTCCTCGCCAGTCATAAATTCTTCGACCACCAATTCGGCACCGGCCTCACCAAATGCGCCATCAAAAATATCTTCCACCGCATCGCGCGCGGTTTGCATATCCTCGGCAATAATCACGCCCTTACCGGCGGCCAGCCCGTCAGCCTTCACGACAATCGGAGCGCTTTGCGCGTCGAGATAGGCGAGCGCGTCGCAGGCATTGTCGAAACGGCCATAAGCGGCGGTCGGAATATCGGCCTCGGAGCATAAATCTTTGGTGTAGCCTTTTGAGCCTTCCAATTGCGCGGCGATTTTGCCGGGCCCGAAAGCGGCGATATTGGCGCCGTTCAAATCATCAGCAAGACCGGCGACCAGTGGCGCTTCGGGGCCGATAACCACCAAATCAATCGCTTCGGCGCGGCAAAAGCTGATGACCGCCTCATGGTCGGCCATATCGAGCGCGACATTTTCGGCCAATGTGGCCATGCCGCCATTGCCCGGCGCGCAATATAATGTGCCGAGCAGCGGGCTTTGTGCAATTTTCCAAGCCAGCGCGTGTTCGCGCCCGCCCGACCCCAAAACCAGAATATTGCGTTTGTCACTCATATATTTGTCTCTTAAGCAAAGCGTGTCATGATGGATGAAATACATAACACGAGAATGGGAAAAAGCGGAAAAAGGGTGAGCGCGCACGGCGATAATCTTGTGGAACTTACGGTTTCCGAACTGTCGGGGCAGGTCAAAAGGCTGGTCGAAGACAGTTTCGGGCGCGTCCGTGTGCGCGGCGAGTTGGGCCGCGTGTCGCGTCCCGCTTCCGGCCATGTTTATTTCGACGTGAAAGATGAAAAAGCCGTGTTGTCGGGCGTGATGTGGAAAGGGACGGCGCAAAAATTGACCATGCAGCCCGAACAGGGCTTGGAAGTCATCGTCACCGGCAAGCTGACGACATTTGCCGGTCAGTCGCGCTATCAAATGATTGTCGAAGCGATGGAACCGGCCGGTGAAGGCGCACTGATGGCGCTTCTCGAAGCGCGCAAAAAACAACTTGCTGCCGAAGGTCTGTTCGATGACAGCCGCAAGCGCGCCTTGCCTTATCTGCCTGAAACCATTGGCGTGATTACCAGCCCGTCAGGTGCTGTCATTCGCGATATTTTGCACCGTCTGGCCGACCGCTTTCCGCGCCATGTCTTGGTGTGGCCGGTGCGCGTGCAGGGCGAAACATGCGCCGAAGAAGTGGCCAAAGCGATTGCCGGTTTTAATGCGCTGGCTGCTGACGGGCCGGTGGCGCGCCCCGATGTGCTGATTGTCGCGCGCGGCGGCGGCAGTCTGGAAGATTTATGGGGCTTTAATGAAGAAATTGTCGCGCGCACGGCGGCGCAATCGGACATTCCGCTTATTTCAGCCGTCGGTCATGAAACCGACACGACGCTGATTGATTATGCTGCTGACCGCCGCGCCCCGACCCCGACGGCGGCGGCGGAAATGGCAGTGCCGGTGCGCGCCGATTTGGCGGCGCAAATCAACGATATGGAGACGCGGCTATTGCGCGCGCAAACGCGGCGGCTGGAACAAACGCGCCAGCACCTTGACGGCTTGGCGCGCGGTCTGCCCAAGCTTGAAGACATGCTGGCTTTGCCGACGCAACGGCTGGATGCAGTGGCGCAAAGATTGGCCGGTGGCTTGCAAGCCAATATCACCAGGCAAGCGGCGCAGATTGGGGCAAAGCGCGGCGCGGCTCGCCCCCGCCGCTTTGCAGAGCCGCATGCGTTTTGCCGATGAACGGGTGCGCGGCTTGATGGCGCGCGCGGCGCGGCATATGCAGACCATGATACGCCAGCAGCAGGCGGGGCTTGAGTCCATGCGCCGCCAATTGCGCCTATTGAGCCATGAAAATGTGCTGGAGCGTGGTTTTGCACTGGTGCTCGATGAAAACGGCAAAGCGGTGCGTGAGGCCGCGCAAGCAAAGACGGGCAGTATGTTGGATATTCGCTTGGGCAAATGAACAGCATATTGCGGCGCGGGTGGAAGATGCTGCGTCCGATGGCGCCGCCAAAGCGAAGCGTGCTTCTAAACCCAAGACCAAAGCGAAACCCAAACCGTCTGGCGATGGTGGGCAAGGTCAGCTATTGTAGCGCTGAATAAAGGAGAGCTTATGGCCGGTGGCGAAGCACAATTGAAATATCTCGACGGCGATTTCGACGTCATCATGCCTGGCGCTTATGTGATCTGCGCCGTTACCGGCAAGCAGATTGCGCTGGAAGATTTGCGCTATTGGAGCGTGGCGCGGCAAGAAGCCTATGTCGATGCCGATGCGTCCATGCAAGCGGAACTCGATAATGCGGCGCGCAGCTAGTCTCTTTTTTGCCATTTTGATTTTGCCTTTGGCCGTTGCCGCGGCCGATTTGCCGCGCGATTTCGTCAAGGCGCAAAGCGGCCAATTCACGCAAGGCGGCATGGTGGTGTTGCATTTGCACGAGGCGGTGAACGTAACCTTAAACGGCCAAACCCTGCCGCAAATTGACGGGCGCACGGTTTTGGGGTTTGGTCGCGATGCCGATTTGCGTCAGCAATTGGCGTTTGCGCGCAAGGGCAAAAGCCAAAGCGTGTCCGTCGCGCTCAAGCCGCGCAGCTATAATATCCAGCGCATTGACGGTCTGCCCCCGGCTATGGTGACCCCGCCCGATGAGGCCTGGCCGCGCATTATTGCGCAAGGCAAGCTGAAGAAAAAAGCCCGCGCCATTGCCAGCACGCAAAGCGGTTTTGCCGAAGGTTTTGTCTGGCCGACCCGTGGCCGCATTACCGGCGTTTATGGCAGTCAGCGTTTTTATAATGGCGAGGCGCGCCGCCCCCATTTCGGTATTGATATTGCCGCGCCTCGCGGCACTGAGGTTGTCGCACCGGCCTCGGGCACGGTGACATTGGCCGAGCCGGATATGTATTTTGAAGGCGGTTTGGTGTTTATCGACCACGGCCTCTCGGTCACTTCGGCCTATATGCATCTCGACAGTTTGAAAGTGAAGGTCGGCGATAAGGTGAAGCGCGGCGATGTCATTGCTACGGTCGGCTCAACCGGTCGTTCGACCGGCCCACATCTCGATTGGCGGATGTTTTGGCGCGGCGCACGGCTTGACCCGGCACTATTGGCCGAAGGCAATCCCAATCAATAAGATTTATAAAGCCGATTGGCTTGTCCGTCCGTTATCGCACGGCTAATGGCGGCGAGCAGCGCGGCTTCATCGGCAATCTCTAGGGCAATCGGCAAAACCGCCGCTTCGGCAGCGAGGCGCGCGCGCGCGCTGTCGGCAGGCGCACCCTGCAAACGCGCCATATCTTTTTCTGTCGTGATGAGCGGCTTGTCATGCGCCAAAAGGGTTGCCGCTTCGGCCTCGGTAAAATCATGATGGTCGGCAAAGCTTGTAAAGCCGTCAATTTCATAGCCTTGCGCGACAAGGCTGGCTTGGAATTTCTGTGGTCGCGCAATGCCGCAAAAGCCGTGTACTTTGCCGCTTTCCGTGGCCTGTCGCCTGCACGCGGCCATGAAATATCGGCTTGCCAAAGGCTTCCACCGCATCCATCAAAAAGGCCAGGCTGTGATGGCGCGCTTCGCCAATAACCAGCAGCGCATCAAGCCTTTCAAGCGCCACGGATAGTGGCTGGCGCATCGGCCCGCTCGGCAATAGCCGTTGATTGCCGAGACCGCTCGCGCCATCGACAACAATCAAATTAAAGTGATGCGCCAGTGACGGGTTTTGAAAACCATCATCTTTTATCAGCATGTCAGCGCCGTCTTGCACGGCACGGCGCAGGCTTTGCATGCGGTCGGCACCGATATAAACCGGCCAATCTGCGGCCAGCATAAGCGGTTCATCGCCGACATGCGTCGCATGATGGGTTTGGCGGTCAACTTTCAGCGGGCCTTTTTCACTACCGCCATAGCCGCGCGATAAAATCGCCGGTTGATGGCCCTGCGCGGCGATTTTTTCTGCCAGCCAGCGCACGGTCGGGGTTTTGCCGGCTCCGCCTGCCGTCAAATTGCCGACACAAATCACCGGTTTGCCGGGGTGCTGGGCATGGGTCAGGCGGCGGCGCGCCGTTTCCAAGCCGCCATAGAGCCAAGCAAGCGGGGTCAGGGCGAGGCTGAGCGGATGATGGCGCATTTGCCAAAATGACGGTTCAGCCATTCTGCCCCTCCATGAAAGGGGCTAATAAATCGACCATGCGTCGGCGCGCCCCACCCATTGAGGCACTATAATCTGTGGCACCGGCACTCATTTGCGTAATGGCCGCGCGATTATTGAACAGGGCTTTGACCTGTGTGGCGAGGGTGGCGGCATCATTGATTTCCACCGCCGCGCCTTTTGCCGCCAAATCATCAAGCAGGGTTTCAAAATTACTGATATGCGGCCCGTGCAAAATGGCGCAATCGAGCTGCGCCGCCTCAAACGGATTTTGCCCGCCATGCGGCACCAAAGAGCCGCCAATAAAGGCAATCTCGGCCAGCCGATAGGCCAGCCCCATCTCGCCCAGCGTATCCATCAAATAAATCTCATCTTGCGGTTGCGGCATTTGTGCTTTCGTGCGTTGCGCAAAACGAATGCCCTCGCGGCTCAGCATATCGGCAATGGCATTGCCGCGCTCCGGATGGCGCGGCACAATCAATGTCGCAAGTCCGGCCACGCTTTCGCCAATCATCCGATGCGCTTCTACGATTTGCTCTTCTTCGCCCGGATGGGTGCTGGCAGCAAGCCAGACAGGCGGCCTGCAAAAGCCTGTTGCAGTTCTGCCAGGCTTTGTTCCTTGACCGATAAAGGGGGCGCGTCGAGTTTCAAATTGCCGAGCGTGACCACATTTTCAACGCCCAATTGCCGCAGCCGCGCCGCAATGACTTCATCTTGCGCGGTCAGCACGGCAAACTTGCCGAGCAAAAGCCGCGCTATGCGCGGAAATTTTTGCCATCGCTTGAATGAGCTTTGTGACATGCGTCCGTTAATCATGACCGGTTTGAGGTCTTGCGCGGCGCAGGCGAGAAGCGTGTTGGGCCATATTTCGCTTTCCACCCAAAAGGCGGCTTGTGGTCGCCAATAGGCGAGAAACCGTTTGACCCATGCGCTACGGTCAAGCGGCGCATATTGATGAATGAGACGATGGCGCATACCGCCTTGACGGTTTTGATGCGCGGCGACAATTTCTGCCGATGTGACGGTGACGGTGGTCAGCAAAATATGGCGGTCCGGATAGGCGGTCAGCAAATCATCGATTAATGGCAATACTGATTTGGTCTCACCGACCGAAGCGGCATGAACCCACACCAAATGGCCGTGTGGGCGTTGCACTGATGCATGGCCGAAACGTTCGTCAATGCGGCTCGGTTCTTCCTTGCCTGCCGCGGCGCGGCGGCGAAGCCGGAAACGAAGCAAAGGCGCAGCCAGAAAGGCGAAAAGACGATACAGCCGCAAAACGGCCATTAGCGCGCTTCTCCGGCGAATTGTTTTTGATAGAGATCGGCATAAACGCCGTTTTGTGCCAGCAATTCGCTATGCGTGCCGCTCTCGACCACTTGGCCTTCACGCATGACATGAATGCAGTCGGCATGCATAACGGTCGATAGGCGGTGGGCAATGACCAAAGAGGTGCGCCCCTTCATCAATTCATTGAGTGCGCTTTGCACTTTTTGTTCGGATGCGGTGTCGAGTGCGGACGTTGCCTCATCGAGCAGCAATATGGGGGCGTTTTTGAGCATGGCACGGGCAATGGCAATGCGCTGTTTTTGGCCACCGGACAGACGCAAGCCGCTTTCGCCGACCCGCGTGTCATAACCTTGCGGCAATTCGGTAATAAACTCATGCGCCGCCGCCTGTTTGGCCGCTTGCTCAATCGCCGCCTCATCGGCAGACGGTGAACCATAGGCGATATTATTGGCAATCGTGTCGTCGAACAAAAACGGGTCTTGCGTCACCAAAGCCGTGGCGCGGCGCAAACTGTCAAGCGTAACCTCGCGAATATCTTGCCCGTCAATTTGAATGGCTCCGCCGCTTATATCGAAAAAGCGCAAGGTCAGATTGAGCAAGGTTGATTTGCCCGACCCTGACGCGCCGACCAATGCCACGGTTTGCCCGGGCTTGGCTTCGATGGATACGCCGTTCAGCGCCGGATGTTCGCGCCCCTCATATTGAAAGGACACATTGTCAAAATGCACGGCACCGGCATTGACCTTCAAATCTTGCGCATTGTCGTCATCGGTAATCGCGTCGCGGGAATCGAGAATGGAGAAGACCCGCTTGCCTGCGGAAACCCCTTCTTGCAGCCATGTCTGAACCGTGGCGACCGAACGCAAGGGCTGATAGACGGCCAGCAAAGCGGTAATAAAGCCCATAAACTCACCGGCTGTCAGATTGCCCTGCATGGATTGATAGCCGCCGATAAAGATGATGGCGCCGACCGCAATGCCGCCCAAAGCCTCAATGGCCGGGCTGGCGGCGGCACGCGCGCGCAAAGCCCGCATGGTAAATTCCAACACCCGGTCAATGGTCAGTCCGGCGCGGTCAATCTGGTCATTTTCTTGGCCATAGGCTTTGACCACGCGCAATCCGCTCAGCGTCTCGGCAATCAATGTGGAGAATTCCGAGAAGTTTCTTCCAGACCCTGATGCGATGCGGTGCGCGTTACGCGGCCCAACCGGCGTACGAAATGCACCCCCATAGGAATGACGATAATCGTGTAAACCAAAGCCAATTGCCAATTGATGGAGAACATGAAGATGGTCAGCGCAATAATGGTCAGCGTGTGGCGCACCAATGCCACAAAAGACCATTTGATACTGTCGCGCAGTCTTATGGCATCGGTCATGAAAATTGAAATATAAGCGCCGCTATGTTGTTGCGACACATAGGCCAAATCACCGCGCACCAAGCGCGCAAATAAATCGCGCTGCAAATTGGAGGTCGAGCGTTGGCCGACATAATTTAAAATGACATTGGAAAGATAGGTGGCGCCGCCCTTGATGATCGAGATGAGGATAACGCCGAGCGGGATAAGCACCAGCATGGTCTCATTGGGTTCGGTGAAAACATCATCAATCGCCCGTTGAATGAACCAGGGCAGGGCGCCAGTGGTGGCTGCAACGATGAAATTTGCCAGAAAGGCAACGCCTAAGAGCCATAAATAGGGGCGCAAATAGCTGCGCAACATGCGCCCGATAAGCGCAAGCGAGCGCGATCGGGTGGTCTGGTATTTTTCCTGAACAATAGCCAGTTCTTCCGGTGTAAGGCCGGCTGTCAATTGTTCGCTGGCAGATGTTTCACTCACAATGTTTTGGCGCTTGCGCGCCCTCCGCATAGCTCTAATGATTCGAATTTATAGCACATTGTGGCGCGATGATGGCGCGCTGCTTTGCCGAGCCCTAAAGCCCGGCCAGCGCCATGCCTTCCACCAAAATGGTCGGTGCATTGACGCCGCGACGAAATTGCAGATCGTCAGCCGGTGTCATGTGCAAAAACATTTCTTTCAAATTGCCGGCAATGGTCATTTCACTGACCGGAAAAGCAATTTCGCCATTTTCAATCCAAAAGCCCGATGCGCCGCGCGAATAATCGCCGGTCACGCCATTAACGCCCATACCGATAAGCTCGGTCACGTAAAAGCCGGTGCCAATATTTTTCAGCATGGTGGCGACGCTGTCGTCACCTGCTTGCATATAAAGATTGGTGGCGGACGGGCCGGGCGGGCCGCCGACCCCGCGCGCGGCGCGGCCATTGGTTTCGGTTTCAAGCTGGCGCGCTGAGGCACTGTCGAGCCACCAACATTGCAAAACCCCCTCATCGACCGGTGTCAGCTTTTCGGTTTTCACCCCTTCGCCGTCAAACCCTGCCGAGCGCAGCCCACGCGGGCGCAGCGGGTCATCAATAATGGTCACCGCTTGGCTCATCACTTGCTGGCCCATTTGCTCGCGAAAAAAAGAGGTGCCGCGGGCAATCGCGCTGCCCGAAATGGCGGCTGATAAATGCCCCAAAAGCGAGGCCGATACGCGCGGATGATAGACCACATTGGTTTTGGTGCTTTCCATTTTGCGCGGATTGAGGCGCGCAATGGTGCGTTCACCGGCGCGTGCGCCAATATCTTCGGGCGCGTCCAAATCTTCCAAATGGCGTGCCGCATGGCTGGCATAATCGCGCTCCATCGCCTCGCCTTCGCCGCCAATAACGGCGCAAGAGGTGGAAAAACTGGTGCTGGTATAAGCGCCTTCAAAGCCGTGACTGGTCACCAAAGCGGTGGTGGCGCGGCTCCAGCCCGCGCCGCCGCCTTCAGAATTGGTGATGCCTTCCACGGCGCGCGCCGCATCTTCGCACGCTACTGCCATAGACAGTAATTTATCGGCATCTGGCTCATAATCATCGGCAATATCAAGCGCCGGAATATCGGTGCTCAGCCTGTCTTCAGGCGCAAAGCCGCAATAGCGGTCTTCCGGCGTGGCTTGCGCCATATCAACGGCGCGTTGGGCAAGCTGCTTCAGCGCTTCGGCATCAACCGCCGAGCCGGAGACAAAGGCTTGTTTTTGCCCGATCATGGCGCGCAGGCCGATATCGCGGCTTTCGGCGCGCTCGGTATCTTCCAACGCGCCCATGCGACACGAAACCGAGAGCGAGGCGCTGTCGGAAACCAACACATCGGCGGCATCGGCTCCGGCGGCTTTTGTCAGCTCAATCAGTTTATGGGCCAAAGCAATATTGGCGGCTTCATCGGCGGCAAGAGACATTTAATATCCTATGAGATTATGCGGTTTCGGAGAAACCTTCGGAAAAATTGCCTTTCAGGCGATTGCGACCATCATGAACAATCTCGCCCGGTCGGTCTTCATCATCCGAGCGTGATGTGGCGCGGCGCAGCACGTCAATATAACCGGGTGCCATTTCCATGCGGTCGCCATAGCCGTCGGCTAAAAGGGTTTTATGCATGAGCGGCAAATGCCAGCACGGCACATGCATGATGAGGTGATGCTCGACATGATAATTGACCCAATAGGGCGCAATCAGCAGCCGCGACAGAAAATTGGTTTTGGTGGTGCGGGCGTTGCGGAACGGGTCATCATTATCGGGCACAATGGCGTGCTCGGCAATATTTCTGAGCCGCGTAATTGCCATATGATAAGTCAGGAAAGGCAGAAGCCAGAACATCAGATAATAGCTCCAATGGAAAAGCGCGCTGCACGCTGCCAAAATCACCATATGGGTGACAAGTGCGCCGCCCAGTTTCGACCAAAAATGCTGAAGCCGTCCCATCAATCCCAATTCTTTCGGCCCGAACGCATTGAGGAGTTGCGCTTTTCTTTGCTGATAGCCGGTCTGCCCGCTCAAATCGCGCCATAATTTGCGGCGCAGGCTTTTGCGGGTAATCGGAAACGGTTTTCACAAAATCAAATCCGGGTCGTCATCTTGCTGGGTCCGCGTATGGTGCTGCAAATGATAACGCCGATAGGCGTCGGTGCGCGCCATCATCGGATAGCCGCACAGCCAATCCGATAGCCAATTATTCCAATTTGTTGTGCGGAACAGCGCATTATGCGCCGCATCATGCATCAGTACGGCGAGACCCAATTGCCGCGCCCCGATAATCATTACGGCGAGGATAAAGGTCAGCGGATTGGGGAACAGATAAAACAGCGCCATCGCCCCGAAAATCATGCCCCATGCATGGGCAATCAAGCCCAACCCGACCAGATTGGAACGGCTTTGAAGTTTTTTCAAAATCTCCGGCGCGACCAATTCGCTGGCCCGCAAGTGTAGTTGTTTTGTTTCGCTTATGCTCATGGGGGTAATATAGGATTAATTTCAGAAAATACCTAGAATGAAGGCAAGGCCGATAATCAGCCCGGTATTGCGGTTGGCGCGGAAGATTT
The DNA here is from genome assembly GCA_038143435.1 of Rhodobiaceae bacterium. Taxonomy (GTDB): domain Bacteria; phylum Pseudomonadota; class Alphaproteobacteria; order RS24; family RS24; genus UBA8337. The sequence continues at coordinate 30,778 of JAYQLX010000002.1, forward strand.
GCAGGCAGGTTTCGCCATTATCAATATCAAGGCGCGAGACCTGCATCAGCAAATGCCAAGCGATAATCGGCAGCGCCGTCCAAAACAAAATACCTATTTGGCCGACAATCGCCGCGCCCGCCAGACAGGCCAGTGCCAGCGCATAAAACACGGCCAGCATCGGCTTGGTGCGCGCGCCGAAGAGAAGCGCCGTGCTTTTAATGCCGATAAGCGCGTCATCTTCTTTATCTTGATGCGCATAAACCGTGTCATAGCCGAGCGTCCAAAAGAAACCGGCCGCATAAAGCAGCATGGCTTGCGGCGGCACATTATCGCTGATGACGGCATAGCCCATCAGCGCGCCCCAATTAAAAGTCAAACCAAGCCAAGCTTGCGGCCAATAGGTGAAGCGCTTCATAAACGGATAGGCCGCGACCAAGCCGAGAGCGGCGAGGCCGAGCGCAAACATGAATAGCGATTGAAAAGACAAGAGCACCAACAGGCCGATAAAAAGCTGGGCAATGAAAAAGCCCCATGCGCCGGAAAGGCTGACGCGCCCTGACGGCAAAGGCCGCAAAGCGGTGCGAGCGACCTGCTCGTCCAATTCGCGGTCAATAATGTCATTATAAGTGCAACCGGCACCGCGCATGGCCAACGCGCCAATAGCAAAGGCGATGATATCGGTGAAGGGCGGCCAAACATTATTGACGGCACCGGCCAAAAACAGCCCCCAAAAACACGGCCAAAACAAAAGCCATGCGCCAATCGGTCGATCATAACGTGCCAATTGTGCATAGGCTTGCGTACGCGGCGACAGGCGCGACAGCAGCCAGCTTGTCTCGCTATCGGCAGGAATTGAGTGCGGGTCGGGTGTCTGGGTCATCAAGTTTTATTGGCCAATCCGTTCATTTGTGGCACAAGCAATTTAACCGGCAAATTACGGAGTTTTCATGCCACGCAGTGCGCCACCCGTCCAGAAGATAAGTCAGCGACTTCATGTCACGCAAGATTTGGCGGCGCGGCAACAGCTCATTTTGGCCGACAAACAAGCGCATTATCTGCGCAATGTATTGCGCCTCGAGGTGGGCGCGCAAATTTTGTTCTTCAATGGCCGCGATGGTGAATGGCTTGGCCGCATAAATGATATCGGCAAAAAACAGGTGAGCATTGAACTGATTGAGCAGACTCGTACACAAGATGCAGGCAGCGATATTTGGCTGTTGGTTGCGCCGGTGAAAAAAGACCGGCTCGATTATCTGGCGCAAAAAGCCACTGAAATGGGGGTCGGCAGATTAATGCCGGTGATGACCGCGCGCGCGCAAGGCGGCAAAGCGGTCAAACACGAAAAGCTGGTCGCCAATGCGATTGAGGCGGCCGAGCAATGCGAAATCCTGACCGTGCCGGAAATATCCGAAGTGACAAATCTGGCAGATATTTTGGCCGATTGGCCGCAAGACCGAACCCTCATTTTTTGCGATGAAGAAGCACAAGCGGGGCAAGGTTTGGCCGCGCTGGACACGCTTAAGGGCAAGAAATTGGCCTTGCTCATCGGGCCGGAAGGCGGCTTTGATGCAGCCGAGCGCGCCATGCTCAATGCGCGCGCCGACACTCATGCCCTCTCGCTGGGGCCGCGCATTTTGCGCACCGATACGGCGGTGGTGGCCGCGCTGGCTCTCATTCAAGCGCGGCTTGGCGATTGGTAGGAATGCGATTGGCAGAAATAAAGGCCAAATCACGCGCCAACTTGTTCTTGGCTGCAAACGACCCTAAATAAGCAATAACACTATGCCGCCAAAGCCATCATGCGATTGCGCGCGCAGGAGAACATCGATGTCCGACGCGGCCCAACCCGTGCTTGAAAATATTACCCAGTTAAAAGACTGGATGGTCGCCGGTTGCAAGCCGCGCGAAGATTGGCGTATCGGCACGGAGCATGAAAAATTCGGTTATCGCACATCAGATTTTTCACCGCTGCCTTATGACGGGCCGGACGGCATTAAAGCCATGCTGGAAGGGCTGATGGCTTATGGCTGGGACGGCAAATATGAGGGCGACACGCTGGTCGGGCTTTCGCGCCCGAAAGAAGCGGGCGGCGGCTCGGTGACATTGGAACCGGCCGGTCAATTGGAATTATCCGGCGCGCCATTGGAAAATATTCACCAAACCTGCGCTGAAATTTCGGCCCATATGAAGCAAGTGCATGAAGTGGCCGAACGTCTGGGGCAGGGCTATTTCGGCGTCGGCTATACGCCGTTTTGGAATTTTGACACCGCGCCGCGCATGCCGAAAGGGCGCTATCGTTTGATGACCGATTATATGCCCAAACAAGGCGGACGCGGCACGGAGATGATGTATTTGACCGCCACCGTGCAGGTCAATCTCGATTTTGCCTCGGAAGCCGATATGGTCGAAAAGCTGCGCATTGCGCTGGCTTTGCAACCTTTGGCGACGGCGCTGTTTGCCAATTCGCCCTTTATTGACGGCAAGCCGACCGGCAATATGTCGGAGCGCTCCCTCGTCTGGACCGATACCGACCCGAAACGCACCGGCATGCTGCCTTTTGCTTTTGAAGACGGTTTCGGCTTTGAGCAATATGTTGATTATGCGCTTGATGTGCCGATGTATTTTGTCGTGCGCGATGGCGCGTTCATCAATACGCTGGGTATGAATTTCCGCGATTTCCTCAACGGTGAATTGCCGGCTTTGCCGGGTGAAAAGCCGACGGCTGAGGATTGGGAAAACCATCTGACCGTGTTGTTTCCCGAAGCGCGGGTTAAACGCTTTATTGAGATGCGCGGCGCCGATAGTGGGCCCTGGCCGTCATTATGCGCGCTTCCGGCCTTTTGGGTCGGGCTGCTTTATGATGGCGAAACGCAAAGCAAGCTGGTCGATTATATTGCTGATTGGACGCAAGAAGAGCGCGATGCGCTGCGCCTCGGTGCGCCGCAAACCGGTCTTGCCACCGCGTTCCGCGGCGGCACTTTATTGGATATGGCCCGCGAAATCGTGCCGATGGCGGCGCAAGGTTTGAAAAATCGCGCGCGCGGCGATGGGGCAGGGGCCGATGAAAGTCTGTTTCTGGCCTATTTGGAAGAGATTACGGCCAGCGGCAAATCTTCGGCTGAAAAGCTGCTCGATAAATATCACGGAGAATGGGGCGGCGACCTTAAAAAAGCCTATGAGACGCTGACCCTATAACCGCCAGTGAATATTTTTAAAAATATTCAATTTTGCCGGAGATTTTATAAGGCTCTCGCTTTACGCCGTGCCGCCGACGGTCAGCCCTTCCAGCCGCAAAGTCGGTTGACCGACCCCGACGGGCACGCCTTGTCCCGCCTTGCCGCATGTGCCGATGCCTTCATCAAGCTGCATATCATTGCCGATCATGGAAATGCGCTGCATCGATTCCGGCCCGGTGCCAATCAGCGTCGCGCCTTTCAAAGGTGCGCCCAGCTTGCCGTCTTTCACTTCATAAGCCTCAGTGCATGAAAACACGAATTTGCCGGAGGTAATATCGACTTGGCCCCCGCCGAAAGAAACCGCGTAAATGCCGTCTTTGACGCTGGCCAGAATTTCTTCCGGTTCGTGATTGCCGCCCAACATATAAGTATTGGTCATGCGTGGCATGGGTTGGCAATTATAGCTTTCGCGCCGCCCATTGCCGGTCGGGTCCATGCCCATCAGGCGGGCATTTTGCCGGTCTTGCATATAGCCTTTCAAAATACCGTCTTCGATAAGCACGGTTTTGGAGGTCGGCGTGCCTTCATCATCAATGGTCAGCGAGCCGCGGCGGTCGGGTATTGTGCCGTCATCAATCACCGTGACGCCGGGCGAAGCGACGCGCTCGCCAATACGGTCAGAAAAGGCCGAGGTTTTTTTGCGGTTGAAATCGCCTTCCAAGCCGTGGCCGACCGCTTCATGCAATAAAATGCCGGGCCAGCCCGGCCCCAACACCACATCCATTTCACCGGCCGGTGCGGGAATGCTGTCGAGATTGGTGACCGCTTGTTTGAGCGCATTATTGACTTGCTGCTGCCAGTTCTCCGGCGCCAGCCATTGCGCATAATTGGCCCGTCCGCCGCGCCCTGAATGGCCGGTCTCTTGTCGCTCGCCTTCACCGACAACCACGGACACATCAAGCCGCACCAGCGGACGCACATCAAAAAGCGGCGCGCTATCAGGGCGGATAATGCTGACCGCTTGCCATTCACCGGCCAGCGATACCGAAACTTGCCGCACGCGATTGTCTTTGGCGCGCGCATAGGCATTAATCTCTTCCAGCAATTTCACCTTATCGGTAAATTCTGCGCCATCGAGCGGATTGGCATCCATATAAAGCGCCTTACCGGCGGCCATCGGGCCCGACGCCCATGTGCCGGAATGGCCGGAAAGCACCGGCGACAGGCTGGCCGCGGCGCGCTGCAACGCGTCCATTGATAAATCCGTGGCATGGGCAAAGCCGACCGCCTCGCCATTAACGGCGCGCAGGCCAAAGCCGTGCGTCGTGTCAAAACTGGCTGCTTTCAGGCGATTATCATCAAATGAAAACGCCTCTGACAATGTATATTCCAAAAATAATTCACCATCATCGGCACCATGCAGCGCGGTTTCGGTGAATTTATGGGTCTGGTCTAAATCAAGACCGGCCTGATTAAAAAATAATTCTTGTGGATTGCGGCTCACGGCAAACTCCTTTTTTGCTAGTCTTAATATGTCGTCTGACAGGGGTCAGAGGCAAGTCTTGAGAAGGTGCTTTATCGCCAATGGTCATAAAGTCGCACGGATGAGACAGGCTGTGTTCAATGCGCCCATAATTTTGTATATGAAGTCATGAAAAAAAGCAGGGTGAGTCTCTGCTTCAACCAAATGGGGACAGCAGATGGGTCTTTTCAAAAAAATCAGCAAATGGGGCGCTGGCCTTGCGGCTTTTTCGGCTGCCGGTTTGGCATCTGCCGCGGCATCGCAACCGAAAGATTGGCAGATAACCTTTCAAGAAGCGGCGTCGGAAAACATGACCATGATTACCGACTTCAATAATTTCCTGTTGATTTTGATGACTGCCATTAGCGTCTTTGTGCTCGGCCTGATGCTTTATGTGATGGTGCGCTTCAATGCGCGCGCCAATCCGGAGCCGAGCAAAACCACCCATAACACGCTGGTTGAAGTGATTTGGACAGTGGTGCCAATCGTTATTTTGGTGGTCATTGCCATTCCGTCTTTCCGCTTGCTTTATTTCCAACGCGATATTCCCGAAGCCGACATGACCGTCAAAGCGGTCGGCTATCAATGGTATTGGGGTTATGAATATCCCGATCACGGCGATTTTGCTTTTGACTCGCTGATGCTCACCGATGAAGAGCGCGGCGACCAACCGCGCCTGTTGGCCACTGACACCGCAATGGTGGTGCCGGTTGACACCACGGTGCGCGTTATCGTTACCGCTGCCGATGTGTTGCATGCTTTTGCCATGCCGGCCTTTGGTTTGAAAATGGATGCGGTGCCGGGCCGTTTGAACGAGACTTGGTTCAAGGCCGAAAAAACCGGCACTTTTTACGGCCAATGCTCCGAGCTTTGCGGCATTCGCCATGCCTTTATGCCGATACGCATTGAAGTCGTATCGAAAGCCGATTTCGCCCTATGGGTGGAAGAAGCGCAAAATGAATATGCTGAAATCGACAATGCTGACGCCATGGTGGCTTCGGCTGAATTACAAGACGCGCAGCGTCAGTAAGAGGGAGACTGTCTGATGGCAACCGAACAAGCAGCCGCTCACGAGCATGAAGACCATCCGACCGGATGGCGTCGCTACCTCTATTCGACCAATCACAAAGATATTGGCACCATGTATCTGATTTTCGCGATTTTCGCGGGCGTCATTGGCGGTCTGATGTCGGTGGTCATGCGAATGGAATTACAAGCGCCGGGTGATGGCATTTTGGACGGCAATTACCATCTCTATAATGTGCTGGTGACCGGTCACGGGCTTATCATGATTTTCTTCATGGTCATGCCGGCGATGATTGGCGGCTTCGGCAATTGGTTCGTGCCGCTGATGATTGGCGCGCCCGATATGGCGTTTCCGCGCATGAATAATATTTCTTTCTGGCTGTTGCCGGCCTCTTTCATTTTGTTGGTGATGTCGATTTTCGCCGAAGGCCCTCCGGGCAATGACGGCGTTGGCGGCGGCTGGACAATTTATCCGCCGCTTTCAACCAGCGGCCAGCCCGGCCCGGCAATGGATTATGCGATTTTGTCGCTGCATGTGGCCGGTATTTCCTCCATTTTGGGTTCGATTAACTTCATCACGACGATTTTCAATATGCGCGCACCGGGCATGACCCTTCATAAAATGCCGCTTTTCGTCTGGTCGATTTTGGTCACCGTCTTCTTGCTGCTGTTGTCGCTGCCGGTCTTTGCCGGTGCCATCACCATGCTGCTGACCGACCGTAATTTCGGCACCACTTTCTTCGACCCTGCCGGTGGCGGCGATCCGATTATGTATCAGCATTTGTTCTGGTTCTTCGCCCATCCGGAAGTTTACATTCTTATCCTGCCGGGCTTTGGCATGGTCAGCCAAATCGTTTCAACCTTCTCGAAAAAGCCGGTCTTCGGCTATCTCGGCATGGCTTATGCGATGGTCGCGATTGGCGGCGTCGGCTTTGTTGTCTGGGCCCACCATATGTATACGGCGGGTCTGAGCGTTGACACGCAAGCCTATTTCGTGGCCGCGACAATGGTGATTGCGGTGCCGACCGGAGTTAAGATTTTCTCCTGGATTGCCACTATGTGGGGCGGTTCGATTGAGTTCAAAACGCCGATGTTGTGGGCGCTTGGCTTCATCTTCCTGTTTACGCTGGGCGGTGTGACGGGTGTGATGCTGGCCAATGCCGGTGTTGACCGCGCTTATCACGACACATATTTCGTGGTCGCACACTTCCACTATGTGCTGTCGCTGGGGGCGGTGTTCGCCATTTTCGCCGGTTGGTATTACTGGTTCGGCAAAATGTTCGGATACACTTATTCCGAATTTATCGGCAAGCTGCATTTCTGGGTCACCTTTATCGGTGTGAACCTTATCTTCTTCCCGCAGCATTTCCTCGGTATGGCCGGTATGCCGCGCCGTTATGTTGACTATCCCGATGCTTATGCGGGTTGGAATTACTGGTCTTCCATCGGCTCATATATTGCCGCCTTTGGTGTGCTTATCTTCTTGTTCGGCGTGTTCCATGCGCTGGCACGCAAGCAGCCGGCCGGTGCCAATCAATGGGGCGAAGGTGCCACCACTTTGGAATGGACCTTGTCTTCCCCACCGCCTTTCCACCAGTTCTCTGAACTGCCGAAAGTGAAATAGGCAACGTTTTATGTCTCAAAGCCACAAAGAGACATTGCTGAAATTGCAGGAGCCGGCATCTGTCGATGTCGGCTCCGCTGCCGATTATATTGCCCTGATGAAACCGCGCGTCATGTCGCTGGTTGTCTTTACCGCCCTTGTCGGCCTGGTGATGGCACCGGGGGCCATGCACCCGGTGATGGCGGTGGCCGCCATTGCATTGATTGCTGTCGGGGCCGGGGCCTCTGCCGCACTAAATATGTGGTATGATGCCGATATTGATGCGGTGATGAGCCGAACAAAAACCCGCCCTGTGCCGTCGGGACGTGTGACGCCCGATGCCGCTTTGACCTTCGGCCTATGGGTGTCGGGTCTGTCCGTGCTTTCTATGGCAGTGATGATTAATTATTTGAGCGCGGCTTTGTTGGCTTTCACGATTTTCTTTTACGCCGTGATTTACACCATGTTTTTGAAACGCCGCACGGCGCAAAACATCGTTATTGGCGGCGCGGCAGGGGCTTTGCCGCCGGTCATTGGCTGGGCCGCGGCGGCCAATTCGGTTTCGATTGAGCCGCTGATTTATTTCGCGATTATCTTCTTTTGGACGCCGCCGCATTTTTGGGCTTTGGCCTTGATTAAGAATGATGATTACCAAGCCGCCAATGTGCCCATGCTGCCGGTTACGGCCGGGGTCAAATCAACCCTATCACAAATCGTGCTCTACGCCTTTGTGCTGTTTGGCGTTTCCCTTTTGCCCTATGCGCTGGGCTTTAGCGGCCTGTTTTATGCCAGCGGCGCGGCATTATTGGGTGGCCTGTTTATTGCCCTTTGCGTCGGCTTGGCGCTGGCATCGGACAAAAACCGCAATCTTTTGGCCGGCATGACGTTTGCCTATTCGATTTTCTATTTGTTTTTGCTGTTCGTGCTGCTGCCGACAGATAAGGTGATGGGACTATGAGCGATGAAAAAAAGAAACAAGAAGAAACCGTGTGGACGGAAGAATTGCTGCGCGAGCGGCGCAAGCGCGCCACCATTATGGCGATTGCTTTGCTGGCCTTTATCGCCCTGTTTTTCTGGGTCACGCTGATTAAGCTGGGGGCCAATGTCGCCAATCGGCCGCTATAGGGAATTCATGCAAGAAAAACCGACCATCACAACCGTACCTGCCAATGCCAGCGCCAATAAGCGTGTGGCTGCCGGCGCGGCGCTTATGGCGGTGACGATGATTGGCGCGGCCTATGCCGCCGTGCCGCTTTATGATTTATTTTGCCGCGTCACCGGCTATGGCGGCACCACGCAAGTGGCCGAAGCCGCACCCGGCGCAGTGGCCGAGCGCATGATTACCGTGCGCTTTGATGCCAGTTTGAACCGTAAATTGCCATGGGCTTTTGAAGCGCCGAAAAATGCCGTCAAACTGCCGATTGGCGAATCAGGTCTGGCTTTTTATTCAGCCAAAAACCTGACCGACCGGCGCATTACCGGCACCGCGACCTATAATGTGTCGCCCGATAAGGCCGGTTATTATTTCTCAAAAATCGATTGTTTCTGCTTTACCGAGCAGGTTTTGGAACCGGGACAAAGTGTCGATATGCCGGTCAGTTTCTTTGTTGACCCGGAAATTTTGACCGACCCTGAAATGGATGATGTCAAAACCATCACTTTGTCTTATACATTCTTTGAAGCGCCGGAAACGGCACAAAATACCAAGCAGCAAGAGTCTGCTAGTCCGAGGGGATAGAATATTATGGCTGACAGTCACGCAAAACATCACGACTATCATCTGGTTGACCCGAGCCCGTGGCCGGTCGTCGGTTCCATCAGTGTGCTGATTTTGGCGATTGGCGCGGTGCAAATGCTGCATGACAGCACGCCCTGGGTCATGCTTATCGGTTTTGCCGGTGTGCTTTACACCATGTTGGCATGGTGGCGCGATGTGGTGAAGGAAGCGAGCACGGGCGACCATACGCCCGTCGTGCAGCTGCATCACCGCTATGGCATGATTTTGTTCATCGCCTCGGAAGTGATGTTCTTTGTCGCCTGGTTCTGGGCTTATTTTGACGCCAGCCTCTATCCCGGTGAAGCCATTCAAGCCTCGCGTACGGAATTGACCGGCGGCGTGTGGCCGCCGCAAGGCATTGAGACGTTTGACCCGTGGCATTTGCCGCTCATCAATACGCTGATTTTGCTGACCTCGGGTACGACCGTGACATGGGCGCACCATGCGCTGCAACATGATGACCGTGAGGGCCTGAAATGGGGCCTTATCCTCACCGTTGCGCTGGGTGCTTTGTTCACCGTGTTTCAGGTTTATGAATATCAGCACGCCGCTTTCGGTTTTTCCGGCCATATTTATGGCGCGACATTCTTCATGGCGACCGGCTTTCACGGCTTTCATGTTGTTGTCGGCACGATTTTCTTCGCCGTTGCTTGCTGCGCGCGCTGAAGGGGCATTTTTCATCGCAACAGCATTTCGGTTTCGAGGCGGCTGCATGGTATTGGCATTTTGTCGATGTCGTCTGGCTGTTCCTGTTTGTCGTTATTTACATTCTGGGTGCCGGTACGCCGGGCGCTCACTAACCCTTTCGGGTCTGATTATCAGGAGCGCAGGGAATGGCTTTCGGACATTCCCTGCGTTCTTTTTTTCCCGCCTTTTTGACATTGGCCATGCTGACCGTGCTGTTGGGGCTGGGCGCTTGGCAGGTTGAACGCCTTGCTTGGAAAGAAGATTTGCTCGCGCGCATGGCCGAACGCCGCACCGCGCCGCCTTTGACGCTTGCTTCTGCTGCCGATATTGCCGGTTTGGAGCAAGCGGCCCATGATTTTTATCCGGCCGTTTTGCAAGGTCGCTTTGGCGATAGGGCGGTGTTTTGGTTCACCCAAATTGAGAACAAGCCGAGCGGTCTCGACCGTTGGGATAGTGCCGGTTATCACATGCTGGTGCCGTTTTTCTTGCAAGATGGCAGCGCCTTACTGGTTGATCGGGGCTTTATACCGGCGCGGCTGATTGATATTCCCGCCCCGCCGCCGCCGCAAGGGGCGCAAAATTTGGCGGTCATATTGCGCTGGCCCGATGGGCGCGGCGCCTTTGACAATGATGATGATGCGGCGCGCAATTTGTTTTATGTGCGCGACCCTGAGGCGATTGGCGCGCATTGGCAGCTTGATTTGCCGCCGGTTCTGGGCGAGGCGGCGCTGGCCAATGAGGCCTGGCCGCGCGGCGGGCAAACACGCTTTTCCATGCCCAATAATCATTTGCAATATGTGGTGACGTGGTTCGGTTTGGCCATTGTGCTTGTGATTGTTTCAGGCTTGTGGCACATCCGTCACTGGAAATCGCAAGCGAAAGGGTGAGCCGCGTGAAATATATCTCGACCAGAGGTGAAGCGCCGATATTGGGTTTTGAAGATGCCTTGCTGGCCGGACTGGCCAGCGATGGCGGTCTTTATGTGCCCGAAAGCTGGCCGCGCCTGTCGGAAGCGACGATTGCCGGTTTTGCCGATAAAAGTTTCGCCGAGATTGCGGTTGATGTGCTGCATCCGTTTATGGGTGATGATGTGCCGCGCGACCGCTTCGCCGAGATGGTCAATGAGGCCTATGCAGGATTTGAGCATGAAGCGGTAACGCCGCTGACCGATTTGGGTGACGGGCAATATTTCCTCGAGCTTTATCACGGGCCGACTTTGGCCTTTAAAGATGTCGCCATGCAATTGCTGGCGCGGCTGATGGATGATGCGCTGGTGCGGCGCGGGCAACGCGCGACCATTATCGGTGCGACTTCGGGCGATACGGGCGGCGCGGCCATTGAGGCGTTTCGCGGCCGCGAAGCGGTTGACGTGTTTATCCTGTTTCCCGATGGCCGCGTGTCGGATGTGCAAAGAAAGCAAATGACCACGCCGCAAGATGCCAATGTGCATACGCTGTCGGTCAATGGCACATTTGACGATTGTCAGGCATTGGTGAAGGGCATGTTCAATGATGCGCCGTTTAGAAGCGAGATGGCTTTGGCCGGTGTCAATTCCATAAACTGGGCGCGGGTAATGGCGCAAATTACCTATTATTTTGTCGCCGCCGCCAAATTGGGCGCGCCCCGACAACCCGTCGCCTTTTCCGTGCCGACCGGCAATTTCGGCGATATTTTCGCGGGCTATGTAGCGGCGCAAATGGGTCTGCCGGTGGCGCAATTAATGATTGCGACCAATGTGAATGATATTTTGGCGCGCACTTTGGCCAGTGGTGTCTATGAAACCGATAAGGTGATTGCCACGCAAAGCCCGAGCATGGACATTCAAGTGTCGAGCAATTTTGAACGGCTTTTGTTTGAAGTGACGGGGCGCGATGCGGCGCGAGTGCGCGCTTTAATGGGGGCGCTGGCGCAAGCGGGGCGCTTTGAGATGACCGATAAGGAACTGCAATTGATGCGCGCGCTGTTTGGTGCCGAGCGCATTGATGAGGCTGCGACGCTGGAGATTATGCGCCGCTTTCAAGAGGCGCATGGCTTTCAAATCGACCCGCATAGCGCGGTCGGCATCGGGGCGGCGGAGAAAGCGGTTTTGCCCGATGGCGTGCCGATGGTGACATTGGCGACAGCGCATCCGGCGAAATTCCCCAAAGCGGTCGCAGCCGCTTATGATGCTGAACCCGACACGCCTCAGCGGGTGCTGGATATGTTGCAAGAAGAAGAGCGTCTGACTCCCGTGGCCAATGATTTGGCGGCGGTTGAGAACGCCATTCGCGAAAAGGCGCGCCTTGTTTAGGCGCTTTGCGGCATATTGCGCCATCATGATGGCCTTGTCTTTTGCGGGGCCGAGCTTCGCCTCCGACCCGTTGCGTCTGAATGAAAGTTTCCGCCTGCTTGAGCTGACTTCCTATATGCGCGCCGTCGAGGGCGGCGGTCATGTGTTCGCCGTGCAAAATGGTGGCACGGAGGAGCTGTCGCTGATTTTGCACCATTTGCCGCAAAATGATTTGGCGATTGCGTTGAACCTGCAACCGACAGCACCACCGCTTTTGCGTCTGTTCTCATCTGACGATCGCGAATTCGCCGGTCAGGCCGGGGCCAGTGAGAAATTGCAATTCACGGTTCCCGCAGGGCAGGTGCAAAGTTTTTTTCTGCCGCCTTTAGACGCGGTGGACAGCGCGCCACAATTATATTTATGGACCCCCGATGCGCTATCGGCCTATGAGAGCAGCCGTCAGACATTCCACAGCACGGTATTGTTGCTTCTGTCATTATTGTTTTTGCTGGCCATTGGCGTGGCCGTGGTGCGCCGCTCGCGCCGCGCCGCTTATGCGCTGGTCATGGCCGGCGGGCTTATGGTTTTGCTGAGCAGCCTGTGGATGCGCGATGTTTTGCCAAGCGGCAGAAAGTTTACAATTTCTGCTCGTCAACCGCCTCGACGCCATTCGCATTGCGTTGGCCATTGGCGCATTGATGAGTGTGCTGGCGCATCTCAATCTGGTGGTCAAACAAATCATCAACCGCAATTATTGGACGCGGGTGATTATCTTCAGCGATGCCGCTTTGCTGGCTTTTGCGATATTTTGGATATGGCAGATTTATGCGCCCGATTTTGCCGGTTTGCTGTCGGTTGAATTGAGCCATATGGCTCTTGCCATGACTTGCGCGACAGCATTATTGGGCGCTGTTTTTGTGCCGGATCGGCGGCAATAATCAGGCTTCACCGCCACTATTTGACAGCATGGCAAAATCAATGCCCAGCTTGCCGATGAGCCTTTTGTAAAGCGCCTCACTATCGGCCGCGAAAACATCGGCAATATCGGCTTCGACAATCAGCCACGCATTGTCTTGAATTTCGTTTTCAAGCTGGCCCGGCCCCCATCCGGCATAACCGAGCACAAGGCGCATATGTTTGGGCCCTTTGGCCTCGGCCGCCTGAACCAAAATATCCATGCTTTGGGTGACGCTGACCGGTTCCTCGCCATGCGCAATCTTTGTCATCATCGGAATAAAAACAAAGCCGCTTTCCGGCTGCACCGGCCCGCCGACGAAAACCGGCAAATTGCGTAGCCCCGTATCGGCGACACTGGCCGGTAAATTGCTCGCCACTTCGCCCAGCGTCAGCCCGTCGGTCGGGCGATTGACGACAAAACCCATCGCCCCTTCATTGTCATGCGCCAGCATATAAATCACGCTGCGCTCAAAGCGCGGGTCGCCCATGCCGGGCATGGCAATCAAAAATTGACCGGCCAAATCAATATCTTTGTCGCGCGTGCTCATAAGAAGAGTTTAGGCATCACTGCACGGCGAAACAATTACCTTTCGCGCGAATGAAACTCGTCTTGTCTGGGCGAAGCGGTTATAAAGAGGCATGTTGGTTTTGCGGCACATTGCATTTTTGGCTGTTTTGGCGCTGGCCGCGCCATTGGTCATCGTGCCTGCCCATGCGCTGGTTGACGGGCCGTGGATTGAGGAAGAACCGGCGCGCTATCGCATGATTGCCGCTGAGGTGGACGGCGCGCCCTATGCTGCTTTGCAAATGGACTTAAAGCCCGGTTGGCATACTTATTGGCGCTATCCGGGGGCCAGCGGCTTGGTGCCTGAATTTGATTTTGAAGGCAGCCGCAATATTGTCGTCGAAGAGCCGCTTTTCCCCGCGCCTTATTTTTTCGACGATGGGGTTGGCGGCTTTAACGGCTATAAGGGCGCTGCCGGTTTTGTTTTCCCATTGATTATGCAACCAAGCGGCGAATTGCATATGCGCGGCATGATTGGCGTATGCCGCGAGGTTTGCGTGCCGATGAATGTGGCGCAAAATCTGGTTTTCAATCGCGACGGGCTGAAATCATCACCGCATAAAGAGGCGATTGCCGCTTTGTTGAAGGCGCAGCCGCAAGAGCCGTCCAAAGATTTGGTCATTCGCTCGGCCAGTTTTGACGGCGTGTCGTTGCAATTTGTGGTTTCCGGCGTGGCGCTGGAAAATGTATCGGTCATCACCATTCCCGGCCCGCATGATATTATCGGCCTGCCGCGCATTGTCGGGCGCGATGAAGATGCATTTTTATTTGAAATTCCTGCCTGGTCAAAGCTTGACCATCCGCTCATAGGGCGTAAATTGACGTTCATCGTAAGAGCAGGCGCACGGGCCATCGAACAAGAAATTCAAGTGCGTGACCACCGCCTGCTGCCACAATAATCGCGCAAGCGAACTAAAGGGGATTAACCATGACCATCAAACCTGGCGACAAGCTGCCTGACGCAACCTTAATGCATTTGACCAATGCCGGACCGGCACCAATCAGCACGGAAGAATTATTCGGCGGCAAAACCGTCGCCCTATTTGCCGTGCCGGGCGCATTCACACCGACCTGCTCAAACCAACATTTGCCGGGTTTTATCGAGAAATCAGAAGAATTGCGCGCCGCCGGTGTCGACACGATTGTTTGCATGTCTGTCAATGATGCTTTCGTGATGGGCGCTTGGGGCCAGCAGCAAGGGGCGGCCGGCAAAGTCATGATGGTCGGTGACGGCAATGCCGAATTGACGCAAAAAATGGGTTTGTCAGTCGACAGTTCCGGCTTCGGCATGGGCACGCGCTCGGTGCGCTTTTCCATGATTGTGCGTGATGGTGTTCTGGAAACATTGAACATTGAGCAAAATCCCGGCCAAGCGGTCGATAGCGGCGCTGAAAACCTGCTTAGCCAACTCGGCTGATTTACTGGTAAGGGGCCATGCCTTGTCGCGCCAGTTCATCGGCGCGTTCATTTCCGGCATGGCCTGCATGGCCTTTGACCCAGCGCCATTCAATTTGAATGGCGCTGCGCTTGGCTGTCCAATTCTTGCCATAAATCGACATTCTTCACCGGCTTTTTGGCCGCGGTTTTCCAGCCGCGCGCTTTCCAGTTTTTGATCCAGCTGGTGATGCCGTCTTTGACATAGACACTATCGGTTGTCAGGCAGATGGTGCTGCCATCAGGCAGGCTTTTCAGCGCTTCAATGGCGGCTTGTAACTCCATGCGATTATTGGTGGTCTCGGCTGCGCCGCCGGTCAATTCATTGTCGCCTTCGGGGCCTGATATCAGCGCTCCCCAACCACCCGGCCCGGGATTGCCCGAACACGCGCCATCGGTAAATATTTCATACATGCGCTAGCTCTCCAATCCGTAATCGGCGGCGCCGGTGACGTGACGGTGAAACCGCAA
This sequence comes from Rhodobiaceae bacterium, assembly GCA_038143435.1. Classification (GTDB taxonomy): domain Bacteria; phylum Pseudomonadota; class Alphaproteobacteria; order RS24; family RS24; genus UBA8337. The sequence goes on from JAYQLX010000002.1 coordinate 46,247, forward strand.
ACGGCGCAAATAATCGACCGGATTTTTCGGCACGACCAGCGCGTCTTCAGGTTGATTGAGCCAATCATAAAGCCTTGTCGTCAAAAACCGCATGGCGGCACCGGCGGCCAATATGGGCAGGGCTTCAATCTCTTCTGCCGACATCGGACGCACCGATTGGTAACCGGCCAAAAGCGCGCGCGCTTTGGTAATGTTGAAATTGACATCGGCCTCAAAACACCAGGCATTGAGCATAATGGCGAGGTCATAAGCCAGCATATCGTGACAGGCGAAATAAAAATCAATCAGCCCGCTCACATCACCTTTTTCAAAAAACACATTATCGGGGAACAAGTCGGCATGAATCACCCCCTCGGGCAGACCTTGCGGCCAAGCCGTTTCGAGACGCGCCAATTCTTGGCTCATAAAATCGGCCAAGCCGGGGCTGGCCTCATCGGCGCGCGCTTGGCTGGCTTCAAACAAATTGCGCCAATTTTCGGGCCCTTGCCGATTGGTGCGGCGCATATCGAAACCGGCACCGGCCAAATGCAGTTCGGCCAATGCAGCGCCGACGGCGCGGCATTGTTGCGGTTTCGGGGTTATCGTGCCGCGGCCGGGCAGAAAGCTGACCAGCGCCGCCGGTCGCTCAACCAATTGCCCCAACACGGTGCCGTTTTGCTGCGCAATCGGGGTCGGGCAATTAATTCCCTGAGCCGCCAAATGCTGCATCAATCCCAAAAAATACGGCAAGTCATCGGGGTTCACGCCGGTCGCCGTGTCTTCATAAATGGTCAGAATATATTTTTCATTATGGGTTTCGACGATGAAATTACTGTTCTGCACACCCGCCGCAATGCCCTTAAAGTCGGTCACTTGGCAAGGCATAATCAGCCATGAAATCGGCCAATTGCGTTTCATTGATTTGCGTAAAAACGGCCATTTATGCGCTCCGCAATTGGCGCGGCAATTTAAAGTTCACATGTTCGTCATCGCCCATCCATTTCGCTTGACCGATAGGGTAAAGCGGGCGGCGAAAGCGTCAATCACTTCTTGGGTAATTTCTTCGGGCGCAGAGGCACCGGCTGTCAGGCCGATATGCTCGGCTTCGGCCATTTGCGCCCAGTCAATATCGTCAGCACTGCCGATCAGCATGGCGCGCGGGCAGCCCGATTGTCGCGCCACTTCGACAAGACGCTGCGAGTTTGAGCTATTGCTTGCCCCAATGACCAAAACGCAATCGGTTTCACCGGCCAAAGCCTGCACCGCTTGTTGCCGATTGGTGGTGGCGTAGCAAATATCATCCTTATGCGGTTCGGCAATATCGGGAAAGCGCGCCTTTAATGCCGCGACAATATCTGCCGTATCGCTGACCGACAGCGTGGTTTGCGTGGCATAGGCCAGCCCGCCATCAGGCGGCGACACGGTTTCGGCATCGTCAATTGTTTCAACCAGCGTAATGGCACCATCAGGCACTTGCCCCATTGTGCCGACCACTTCGGGATGACCGGCATGGCCGATGAGCAAAATATGGCGGTTATTTTCAAAATGACGTTCGGTTTCAATATGCACTTTCGACACTAAAGGGCAGGTCGCATCGAGCCAGTTCAAGCCGCGCCTATCCGCCGCTTGCGGCACGGCTTTGGGCACGCCATGCGCTGAAAAAATCACCGGCCTGTCATCGGGCACAGCCTCCAACTCATCGACAAAAACCGCGCCCTTATCGCGCAAACCGTCAACCACGCGCTTATTGTGCACGATTTCATGGCGCACATAGACAGGCGCACCGAATTGCTTCAATGCTTCCTCGACAATCAACACGGCGCGGTCGACGCCGGCGCAAAAGCCGCGCGGTTTTGCGAGGGTTAACGTCATGGCCTTTTTGTCGGACACGCTCGAGCTTCCTTTACAGTAACAAGTGAATGTTTTATTGAATGAGCCGCGCGCCGCGTCAAGCTGTTTGCGCATCGGGCAAATCTGGAGAAGGTCATTTTATGGCTTTAATTTCGGCGCTGAAAATCGTTCAAATCTTCCCGTTGATTGCGGTTCTGGGGCTTGGTCTTTTTTGTCGGCCTGTCTCGGTGTTGATGTTGACGAAGTGGTTCAGCGCCAATGCCCCGGTGTCAGCGTTTTGAACACGGCCGACCGGCTTGTGGTCGATGGTTCAACCATTGAAATCGACTCGGCGCGATTGAAATGTTTCATCAATCGCGACAATGAAGATGAATTGCTGGCCGCGGTGACTTTGCGTGGGCGCGCCGATAAGAAGGGCCAAGTGCCGCTTTTTCTGGCTGCACTGAACGAAAATGACGCCATGACTCAGCCGCACTCAATATAAGGTTGCTGGCTCAGTGGCGGGGATTTGAAATTACGCTGCCTAACATGGCTTATGGTGAAAAGGGCAATGAACGAAAGCCGCGTTTGGTGATCGGGTTTGTGCTGACACAAGAGCAATTGGCCGCCAATCGCGCTTTTTATCTCGAAAAATTGGGTCTGGGTGACTGATACACAACAGATTTGCCCTGCGACGCGATGAGCATTTGACTCCCTTCGACTCCCAACCTACTTTCCAAGCACAAGTGACCTTCACGGGAGACATCGCTGCAAAGCGAGGCCGAAGGAGCAACCGCCCTCGGAAACTCTCAGGCAAAAGGACCGTGAAGCGATGACACTCTGGAAAGCAGTCGGCATGATGCGCGGCTCACCGAAGGGGTAAATCTCTCAGGTTCAGGCGACAGAGGAGGGCGAAATCGGAATGGTTCCGATTGCGCTTTTTGGAGTCGTGACAGGGTGAACGCACCGCTGACATTAAAGAAAACACCGCTACATGCGCTGCATGGCGAATTGGGTGCCAAAATGGTGCCTTTCGCAGGCTATGATATGCCGGTGCAATATCCGCTCGGCGTGATGAAAGAACATGTTCACACGCGCGAAAAGGCCGGGCTGTTCGATGTTTCGCATATGGGACAAGCCAAATTGATAGCGCATCGGGGCGATGCGGCGGTCTTGTTTGAAGAGCTTGTGCCGGGCGGCATTACCTCGCTGAAAGACGGGTTTATGCGTTATACGCAATTGACCGATGATAAGGGCGGCATTCTTGATGATTTAATGGCGACGCGCTTTGGCGACACGCTGTGGCTGGTCGTCAATGCGGCCTGCAAAGACACTGATTTTGCCCATATTGCCGCCAAGCTGGACGGGCGCGCCACGCTGGAAATTGCGCCGCGCGCTTTATTGGCCCTGCAAGGGCCGAAAGCGGAGGCGGTGCTGGCAGAATTGATGCCGGCAGCGCAAGAGCTTGTGTTCATGCAAGGCGTATGGAGCGATTGGCAGGGCGCGGAGGTGTTGATTTCGCGCTGCGGTTATACCGGCGAAGACGGTTATGAAATTTCAATCGCCGAAGACAAGGCGGAAGCATTGGCCAAAGCGCTTTTGGCGTATGATGATGTCGAAGCCATTGGCTTGGGCGCGCGCGACAGCCTGCGTTTGGAAGTGGGGCTATGCCTTTATGGCCATGATATTGATACCGGCACGACCTTGGCCGAAGCTGACCTGATGTGGTCGGTGCCCAAGCGGCGTCGCGACAATGGCGATTTTCCCGGTGCCGCCATTATCAACGAACAAATTGCCAATGGCATGGCGAAACGCCGTGTCGGTATTTTGCCTGAAGGCCGCGCACCGGCGCGCGAAGGCACGGAAATTCAAAATGCTGATGGCGAAACCATCGGCACAGTGACCAGTGGCGGCTTTGGCCCGACTTTGGGTGGCCCATTGGCGATGGGCTATGTGCCGCCAAGCTATGCCGAGGCGGGCACTGAAATTCAATTGATTGTCAGGGGCAAGGCCATGCCGGCGCGTATCGCCGCCATGCCGTTTGTCCCGCAAAATTACAAAAAGGGGTAAGGCCATGAGCAAAAAATTCACCAAAGACCATGAATGGATCAGCCTTGAGGGCGATGTCGCAACGGTCGGCATTACCGATTATGCGCAATCGCCAATTGGGCGATGTGGTTTTCGTCGAAGTGCCGGAAGCGGGCAAGCAGGTTGCCAAAGGCGATGATGCGGCGGTGGTCGAAAGCGTCAAAGCGGCCTCTGAGGTCTATGCGCCGGTCTCCGGCGAAGTGGTTGAAGGCAATGGCGATTTGGAAGGCAATCCGGCTTTGCTCAATGAAGATGCCGATAATGCCGGTTGGTTTTTCAAAATGAAATTGGCCGATGCCGGAGAGCTCGACGAATTGATGGATGAAGCGGCTTATGCCGATTATGTGAAGGAACTGGACTGATGCGTTACCTCCCCCTCACCGATGCCGACCGCCAGAGCATGCTGGCGACAATCGGAGCCGGTCAAATAGATGATTTATTTGTCGATGTGCCCGAAGCGGCGCGCCGCGACGGCACGGTCGAACTGCCGCGCCATCAGGGCGAAATGCAGGTTGAACGCCAGCTTTCGGCAATGGCGGCGAAAAACATGACGGCGTCTGCCGTGCCGTTCTTTTGCGGCGCGGGCGCGTATAAGCACCATGTGCCGGCCACGGTTGACCATATTATCCAGCGCTCGGAATTTCTGACCAGCTATACGCCTTACCAGCCGGAAATTACGCAAGGCACGTTGCAATATCTTTTTGAGTTTCAAACCCAAGTCAGCGAATTGACCGGCATGCCGGTGGCCAATGCCTCCATGTATGACGGTTCGACGGCGACCGCCGAGGCGGTGTTGATGGCGCATCGCGTGAAGCGCAAAAGCCGCGCGGTTTTGTCGGGGCGCTTGCATCCGCATTACACGGCGGTGATTGAAAACCTGTCTGAAATGGGCGGCTTTGCATTGGCGCAAGCCGATATGGCACCGCAGGGTGCGGAAGATTTAATCGCCCTGATTGACGATGACACCAGCTGTGTTGTCGTGCAAAACCCTGATTTCTTCGGCAATATTGCCGATTTCGCCAATCTGGCTGCCGACGTGCAGGCCAAAGATTGCTTGCTGATTGTCGCCGTGCCGGAAGTCGTCTCGCTCGGTCTTTTAAAACGTCCCGGCGATATGGGCGCTGATATTGTCACCGGCGAAGGCCAGTCAATCGGTGGCGGGCTGAACTTTGGCGGGCCTTATGTCGGCCTGTTTGCCGCGCATGATAAATATATCCGGCAAATGCCGGGACGGCTTTGCGGTGAGACGGTTGATGCTGATGGCCAGCGCGGTTTCGTGCTGACGCTATCGACGCGTGAGCAGCATATTCGCCGCGATAAGGCGACGTCGAATATTTGCACCAATTCAGGGCTGTGTTCATTGGCCTTCACCGCGCATATGACGCTGCTGGGCGGCAAGGGCTTGCGTCAGCTGGCGCAACTTAATCATGCCCGCGCCGTGCAATTGGCCGATGCGCTGGGCGCGATTGACGGCGTTGAGATTTTGACCGATGCGTTTTTCAACGAGTTCAGCCTGCGGGTCAAAGGCGATGCGGCCAGCATTGTCGATGCGCTGGCCGAAAAAAATGTGCTCGGCGGCGTGCCGGTATCGCGGCTTGCCCCTGATGCCGGTCTTGATGATGTGTTGGTGGTCGCCGCCACGGAAGCCAATACACAAGATGATATTGCTGCCTTTGCGGCAGCTTTGAAGGAGGTGCTGGCATGAGTGAGAAGCAAACCTTTACCGGCAATCGCGGTCTGCAATTGGAAGAGCCGTTGATTTTTGAAATCGGCTCTTATGAAAATTGCGGCGTTGATTTGGAAGATGTGCCGCAAACCGAAACGCGTCTCGGCGATTGCGCAGCGCCGGGCGATATTGATTTGCCGGGTCTTTCAGAGCCGGAAGCGATGCGCCATTTTGTGCGCCTGAGCCAGAAAAACCATGCCATTGATGCCGGGCTTTATCCGCTCGGCTCGTGCACCATGAAGCACAATCCGCGCCTCAATGAGAAAATGGCGCGGCTGCCCGGCTTTAGCGATATTCACCCGCTGCAACCGCAAAGCACGGTGCAGGGCGCATTGGCGCTGATGGACGAATTGGCGCATTGGTTGAAAACATTGACCGGCATGCCGGAAGTGGCGTTGTCGCCTAAGGCCGGTGCGCATGGCGAGCTGTGCGGCATGATGGCCATTCGTGCCGCCATTGAGGCGAAAGGCGAATTGGCAACCCGCACGCGCGTGCTGGTGCCGGAATCGGCGCACGGCACAAACCCCGCCACGGCCGCTTTGCTTGGCTTTAAAGTCGATGGCATTCCGGCCGATGCGTCGGGCCGTGTCGATTTGGCCGCCTTCAAAGAAAAGCTGGGCGATGATGTTGCCGCCATTATGCTGACCAACCCCAATACATGCGGGCTTTTTGAGCGCGACATTATCGAGATTGCCGATGCGCTGCATGAAGCCGGTGGCTATTTTTATTGCGACGGGGCCAATTTCAACGCCATTGTCGGGCGCGTGCGCCCCGGTGATTTGGGCGTCGATGCCATGCATATCAATCTGCACAAAACTTTCTCCACCCCGCATGGTGGCGGTGGCCCGGGTTCCGGCCCGACGGTTTTGTCAGAACGCCTCGCGCCTTTCGCGCCGCTGCCCTATGTGGAAGCCGGTGATAACGGCTTGCGTTTGGTTGAAAATAATGGCGATGCGGCGCAGCAACCTTTCGGGCGCATGGTCGCCTTTCATGGCCAAATGGGCATGTATGTGCGCGCCTTGTCTTACATGATGAGCCACGGCGCAGATGGGCTGCGGCAGGTTGCTGAAGATGCCGTGCTCAATGCCAATTATGTGCTGGCCAGCTTGAAAGATGTGATGAGTGCGCCGTTTGAAGGCCCGTGCATGCATGAAGCCTTGTTCGATGACGGGTTTTTGAAAGATACGGAGGTCGACACGCTCGACTTTGCCAAAGCGATGATTGATGAGGGCTATCACCCGATGACCATGTATTTCCCGTTGGTTGTGCATGGCGCCATGTTGATTGAGCCGACCGAGACCGAAAGCAAGGCCTCTTTGGATTTGTTCATTGCAACCATGCGCGATTTGGTGCGCGGGGCGAAAGAGGGCGACACGGCACGCTTTAAAAATGCGCCGGAACTGGCCCCACGTCGTCGTTTGGACGAAACCTTGGCGGCGCGCAATCCGGTTTTGCGCTGGCAGTCCCCGGAAGCCAAGCAAGCAGCCGAATAGGCGCGGGCGTGGATTTCACCCTTGAAAAAGCGAAGGGCTGGCCATCAGCCCGCATTTTCGGGGTCGATGAAGCGGGGCGCGGGCCCTGGGCCGGGCCGGTGACGGCGGCGGCGATATGTCTGCCGCCCGATTTTGATCTCAGTGTCGATGACAGTAAAAAGCTGAGCGAAAAAAAGCGCGAGGCGCTGTTTGAAGAACTTGCTCGTCTGCCGCATGGCATTGGCACGGCCAGCGTTGAAGAAATTGACGCGCTGAATATTTTGCAAGCGACGTTTTTGGCCATGCGCCGCGCCGTTGACGGGCTGGCAGCGCAGCTTGGCGCACCGGCGCATGTGCTGGTGGACGGCAATCGGCTGCCCGACTGGCCATATGCGGGCCAAGCGGTGATTGGCGGCGATGGCCTATCCCCCAGCATTGCCGCCGCGTCCATATTGGCGAAAGTGACGCGCGACCGCGATATGGCGGCTTTGGACGCTGCATTTCCGGGCTATGGCTGGGCCTCGAATAAGGGCTATGGGGCAAAAGCGCATAAAGAGGGCTTGGAAAAGCTGGGCGTTACCCCGCATCACCGCAAATCTTATGCGCCGATTGCCAAGATATTGCAGGCCGAAACTGCTTGAGCCCCCCATATATGGTGGCTGTGGGGCATATTGTGGATAAATAGCGCTCCCACGGAATCCTCGCAAGCCATTGGAATCATTTAATTATTGACGCGAGACTCGCAATGACTCATGGTGCAGGCATGGTTGAGAATCTGCCTTTGGACATGATTTTGCAGGGCGATTGCCTCGCGCAATTGCGCACGCTGCCCGATAGCAGCGTCGATTTGGTGTTTGCCGACCCGCCCTATAATTTGCAGTTAAAGGGCGATTTGCACCGCCCTGACGCCTCAAAAGTCGATGCGGTGGATGATGAGTGGGACAAATTCGACAATTTCGCCGCTTATGACGCTTTCACCCGCGCTTGGTTGGGTGAGACGCAGCGCGTTTTGAAGCCGAGCGGCACGCTTTGGGTCATTGGCTCATATCATAATATTTTCCGTGTCGGCACGGCTTTGCAAGATCTCGGTTATTGGATTTTGAACGATATTATCTGGCGCAAAACCAATCCGATGCCGAATTTTCGTGGCACGCGCTTCACCAATGCGCATGAAACGCTGATTTGGGCCGCGCCGGACGAAAACGCCACCGGCTATACGTTCAATTATCAGGCCATGAAGACGCTGAATGATGATGTGCAAATGCGCTCTGATTGGAGCCTGCCGATTTGCACCGGCGGCGAGCGTTTGAAAGATGAGGGCGGCAGCAAGCTGCACCCGACGCAAAAGCCGGAAAGCCTGTTGCATCGCGTCTTGCTGGCCAGCACACAGGCCGGTGATGTGGTGCTCGACCCGTTTTTCGGCACCGGCACCACCGGCGCGGTGGCAAAAAAGCTGGGGCGGCATTTTATCGGCATTGAGGCCGAGGCCGATTATGCCGAAGCCGCCATGCAGCGCATTGGCCGCGTTGAAAAACTGTCAGATGCGGAACTTGAATTGACGCAAAGCCCGAAAGCGCAGCCGCGCGTCGCCTTTGGCACGCTGGTCGAGCGCGGACTTGTGAAGCCGGGCATGCAGCTTTTCGGCCCGGCCGCGCAAAGTCAGCGCTAAAGTGCGGGCCGATGGCGCGGTGAAATTGGGGCGTGAGAAAAACGCCCCTTCAGGCAGCATTCATAAAATGGGCGCCGCCGCGCAAGGCGCGCCAAGCTGCAATGGCTGGACCTTCTGGCATTATAAAGACGGCGAAAAACTCGTACCGATTGATAATTTGCGGCAGAAAGTGCGCGATGAGGGGTAGGGGTTGCGCTTCTTTTCCTATTTTAACCGAGTTTTTTATCTTTTCTTTGTTGCTGCTTTGTAGTGCTTGTAGTGGCTATCTTGATATACGCGTTTATGATGGCTGCGGTTAAAACTGACGCATCATCGCCATAACCAATAAATGGCTAAAGAAAGTCTGGAATAACATCTGTTGGAACAATGAAAAATAAATAACCGGCAAATGCCAGTCGCGCTAAACGCCGGAACGCACTATTGCTTGTGTCTGCAATGCAGTAACAGGCGGCAAATAAGGTCGGTTGTGAATGGGAAATGAACCAAAACCTTTTTGGCCTTTTTCCAAATATTTTTTTAATCCAGTCTAAGGCGCTTGTTTCATCGCCTTCTTCTACTTTAGGAGGAACTTTTATCTTTCCTTTCGGTGGCTTAAATTTGTCCAACATTATTGGTATTCTCTCTTATTCAGAAACCCCAAACACCCACCCCCTCATATTTGAGGGAGGTGGCTGAATGATACGGCGTGGGCCGGTTTAGTAACCGGCATTGGCGCGTTTTTCGGCCAATTTCTGACTGTAAAACGCGACCTTGCGGGTGAAGGTGGCATCACCCGGATGCAGTTCCAAAAGCCGCTCATATTTTTCCAGATTAATGGCAAATTCGCTGACCGGAATGGTTTTCAATTCGGCCAATAATTTGCGCGTCTCTCTATCGATTTCCGCCTTGCTCGGCATGTTCTCGCTCATTGCCGGGGCTTGTGTCGGGGCCGGCACATAGGCATTGGTTTCGGTTTCCGGCTCGCCGCGCATCAGCGTTACCAGCAGATAAAGGGCGACCACAACGGCGGTGGCAATTCCAAGACGGTTAAGCATGCTCTCTCTCCTTTTTGTTCTTTTTGGAGCAAAACCAAGCTAACCATGCTTGGCGCGCGCGTCAATTATTCTGTTTCATGTTTTGTTTTATGGCAAAAGCACCGCTTTCCACACTTTTTGCATCAGGCTGGGCAAAGCCGCCTCGGCAAAATCGCGCGGGTGCAGCCAGATATGATCGCGCGGCTTGCGAAACCCTTTCGGGGCGTTTTGCGCCTGCATTTTGAGGGTCAGGCGAAAATGGGTGAACACATGCACCACCGTGCCGTCCAACGCCGTCCATTGCGCGGGCAGGGTTGCGGGCAATGGGCTGTCATTGGCCGTATCCCAGCCGCTTGAAGGAAAGCACAACATGCCACCCAACAGGCCCTTATCGGGGCGGCGATGCAGCAGCACTTCGCCTTTGGCATTTTCGAGCCAATAAACCGTGCCGCTGCGCTCGGGCTTCGGTTTTTTCGGGGCTTTTTGGGGCAGGCTTTCCGCTATGCCGCTGTGCCGCGCTTGGCATGGTTTGTGCCACGGGCAAATCAAGCAATTGGGCCGCTTCGGCGTGCACAAGGTTGCGCCCAAATCCATCATGGCTTGGGCGAAATCACCGGGTCGGTCGGCCGGCACAAGGCTTTGGTTTTTCTGCTTGATGAGGGGCTTAAGCGCGGGCAGCGGCGTCTCCAGCCCATAAAGCCGCGCCAAAACCCGCTCAATATTGCCGTCAACCGGCGCGGCCTCGCGGTTAAAGGCAATGGCGGCAATGGCCGCCGCCGTATAGGGGCCGATGCCGGGCAGTTTGAGCAAAGCCTCTTCTTCATCGGGAAATGTGCCCTTATATTCGGCGACAATCAGGCGCGCGCATTTCAACAGATTGCGGGCGCGGCTGTAATAGCCAAGCCCGGCCCATGCCGCCATTACCGCCTCGTCTTCGGCGGCGGCCAGCGCGTCATTGGTGGGGAATAAGCGCAGAAATTTCTCAAAATAGGGTTTGACCGTGGTCACGGTGGTTTGTTGCAACATGATTTCCGACAGCCAGACATGATAGGGGTCAGGCTTCTGGCCGCGGCGCGCGCGCCATGGCAGGCTGCGGGCATTTTTGTCATACCAATCAAGCAGCGCGGAAACGGGGTCAACTGTGGCAGGCATATATGCTATGCTAACGCAATTGCATGAAGGAGCAAGCATGAAGCCGCCCCCGCAAAACTGGCGCGATGTGCCGCAGACCAAACCGGCGCGCGGCTTTCAAGGTCGTTCGGTTGGTGCCGTATTGGGGCGGATTATTGCTCCGACTTTGAAAAAGCGCGGCTTTCGGCAGATCGATATTCTTGCCCATTGGCCGATGATTGTCGGCCCGCAATTGGCGGCTTTGTCTTGTCCCGAGCGGATATCGCGCAGCGGGCGTTTGTCGCCCGATGGCGGGGCGGTGCTGACCGTCAAGGTTGAAGGCGCGATGGCGCTGGAAGTGCAGCATATGGCGCCGCTTATTTTGGAGCGTATCAACCAGCATTACGGGCAAGGCGCAATTACCCGTCTTAATATTGTGCAAGGGCCGTTGCCGCTGGATTATTTGCAAGCGCAAAAAAAACGCCAAACGCCGCTATCGGAGACCGAATTGGATGCTGCCGAGGCGACGCTGGAAGGCTTTGAAAGCAGCCGCTTGAAGCAGGCTTTGGCGCGTTTGGGCGCGCGGGTGCAGCGCAAATCGGGATAATGCGGCGCTAAGTTGTCCACAGGCGGCGAAAATGCCGAAACGCGAATAAAACCGCTTTTCGGGTGCAGTGCGATATAATCAGATCATCAACGCGATTCGGGAGTCTTCTGCGTGTCCAAACAAAATCAAATCATTATCGCTATTGTAGCTGTCGGGCTTGTTGCTCTTATCGCTGTTTTCGGCATCGCCAAAACACCGGCCAAAACGCTAATCAGAACGAAGGCAATGCAGATAGCGCGGCTGAAGCCGAAACCGCACAAGCGCCCGGCCATCGGCCCGGTCGGCACAAATTGACTGCGCCGGATGAAGATTTGGGGCGCTTGAAACGCCGAATCCGCTTGGCGAAATTGTGCTGGGCAAGGCCGACGCGCCGGTGACGATTGTCGAATATTCATCGCTCACCTGCCCGCATTGCGGCGCTTTCATCGCGAAACCTTGCCCGAATTGACTGAGAAATATATTGATAAAGGGTTGGTCAAAATCTATTTCCGGCCCTTCCCCTTCGACCCTTATGCCACTGCCGGTGCCATGCTGGCGCATTGTGTCAGCCCTGCCGCGCAGGTTTCTTTTCTCGACATATTGTTCAAACGCCAGCAGCAATGGATACAGGCCGAACAGCCCATGTCGGCCCTGCAAGCCATCGCCCAACAGGCCGGCCTGTCAGAAAGCGATTTTGTGGTTTGCCTGAAAGACCAAAACAGGCTGGATGGTATTCGCAATATTCAATCGCGCGCTGCTGAAGAATTGGGGGTGCGTTCAACCCCGACCTTTTTCATCAATGGCGACAAGCTGGAAGGCAATCAGCCGCTGGCCGCTTTCGAGAAAATGCTGAAGCCGCTTCTGGCCGATTTTGAGGGAATGCAGTAAATGAAGTTTGACCGCCTTCGCCTCACCGGCTTCAAATCCTTTGTCGACCCCGTCGATCTCGATATTCTGCCCGGCATGACCGGCGTTGTCGGCCCCAATGGCTGCGGCAAATCCAATCTCTTGGAAGCCTTGCGCTGGGTCATGGGCGAAACCTCTTATAAATCCATGCGTGGTTCGGGCATGGAAGATGTGATTTTCTCCGGCACCAATGCGCGACCGGCGCGCAATCATGCCGAAGTGGTGCTGATGCTCGACAATGCGGCGCGCGATGCCACGGCTGAGTTTAATGATAGCGATAATATAGAAGTGGTGCGGCGCATTGAGCGCGATGCCGGTTCGGCCTATCGCATAAATGGTCGCGATGTGCGGGCCCGCGATGTGCAATTAATGTTTGCCGATGCCTCGACCGGCTCGCGTTCCAATTCATTGGTCAAGCAGGGGCAAATCGGCGAGATTATCAATGCCAAGCCGGAAGCACGGCGGCGTATTTTGGAAGAAGCGGCGGGCATATCGGGCTGCATTCGCGCCGCCATGAGGCCGAATTGCGTCTCAATAGCGCCGAGCGCAATTTGGAAAAATTGGAAGAAACCATCACCAATTTGGAAACCCAATTGCGCCAGTTGAAACGCCAAGCGCGCCAAGCGAGCCGTTATAAAAACATTTCCGGTCAAATCCGCGAAGTGGAAGCTTTGTCTTTGCATTTGCGCTGGCAGCAAGCCGTCAATGCGGTGGCGGCCTGCGAAAGCGAGCTGGTCGATGCGCGCAAAGCGGTTTCTGAAGCCGGTTTGGCTTCAGCGCAAGCCAGCACGGCGCAATCAGAGGCGCAAGCCAGCCTGCCCGAATTGCGCGATAGCGAAGCGGCGGCTGCAGCGGCATTGCGACGTTTGACATTGGAACAAGAAAGCCTTGATGGTGAAGCCAAGCGCGCTGAAGAGATGATTGCGCGCCTGAAATCGCAAATTGAAACCGTCTTGCAAGACGTCAAACGCGAAACGCAAACCCTGGCTGATGCCGAAGCGCAACTGACGCGGTTGGCCGAGGAAGAAGCGGAAATTCGCGCCTCGATTTCTGACGATGAACAAGCGGCGGAAGCCGAAGCGGCGGCCGAATTGGAAGCCGCGATGGCGGCTTTAAGCGCCAGCGAAGCCGCTTATGATGCGGCCAATCGCGCGGCGGCGGAATATCAGGCGCGCAAACAAGCGCTCGACAATACATTGGCGCAAAATGCCCAACGTCGCGAAAAATTATTGGCCGAACAAAAGCAAGCGGAAAACAGCCGCAGCGATGTTGAACACGCCATTTCGGCTGATTTTGATGTGGCGGCGCGGCGCAGCGAATTGCAGGAATTGGAAAGCCAAAACAATGCGGCAGCAAAAGCATTGAACGAAAGCCGAAAAGCCTATCGCGCGGCGCGAGAAGCGCAAAGCGCGGCGGCCGAACCGGCGCGTGAAGCGCGCGCCGCATTGGAGCGACTGGTCGGCGAGCGCGAAGCTTTGGCGCGCCTGTTTGCGCAGCATGATGAAACCGACTATGCCGCTTTGGTCGATGATGTGACGGTGACGCATGGCTATGAAACGGCATTGGGCGCGGCATTGGGTGATGATTTGGAAGCGTCACCGGATATGAATGCCCCGGCCGTATGGGCCAAGCTGGGCGAGGAAGCCCTGGCGCAAAATCTGCCCAATGGGGTGGAGAGCCTTGCCGCTTATGTTGCCGGTTCGCCGCTTTTGACCCGCGCTTTGTCGCAGGTCGGTTTGGTGGCGCGCCATGAAGGCGCAAAATTGCAAAGCGCGCTTTTGCCGGGCCAGAAATTGGTCTCGCCGGAAGGTGATTTATGGCGATGGGACGGCTATAGCCATAAGGCGGAAGCACCGACCGGCGCAGCCAAACGCTGGCGCAACGGGCGCGTCTGGAAGATTTGCAAGATGAAATTTCGGCGCCGCCGAAACCTGCTTTAACGGCCGCTTTGGAGGCGCAAGAAAAGGCGCGCAAGTGCGGTTGAGGTCGCCAGCGCCGCGCAAGACAATGCGCGGGAAGAAGCGCGTCACGCCCAAAGCGCCGTTGCCGAGGCGCAAAAATCAATGGCTGAGGCGGAATCCGCAATGGCCGCGCAAAATGAAAAGCTGAAAGCGCTGGATGGAAGCCTGAAACGCATTGCCGCCGATTTGGATGATTGAGCGATAGCGACAAAACCGGCCAATACCGATTTGCAACATCTCGGCGGGCAAGAAGAACTCGTGCAAGCGGTCGAAGCGACGCGGGGCACAATGGAAAGCGCGCGCCTGACGCATGGTGAAAAACGCGGTGCGCTGGATGGTTTGAAATCGCGCCGCGAAAGCGCGATGCGCGGATGCAGAGATTGGCCGATGATGGCCAGCAATGGTCGGAGCGAAAACAGGCGGCGGGCAATCACATTGAGGCATTGGCCGAGCGTCAGGCCGCCAGCGAGGAAGAATTGAGCGGCTATCAACATGTGCCGGACAATCTTGCCGAACGTCGCGCCAAGCTCGCCGATTTACTGGTCGAAGCTGAAGCGAACGGCAAAAAGCCGCCGATGCACTGGCGCAGGCGGAAACCAAATTGGGCGATGCCGATGCGCGGGTGAAGGAAACGCAAGCCGCCACTGCCGAGGCGCGGGAAACGCAAGTGCGCTTGGAAGCGACGCTGGAGGCCAATCAGCAGCGTTTGCAGGAAAATGCCCAGCGGGTGCGCGAGGCGTTGCAAATCGAGCCGGAACAGGCTTTGGCGATATCGGGTCATGACCCTGAAAAGCCGTTTCCTGAGGCCGAGGCGATGGAAAGCAAGCTGGAGAAATTGCGCCGCGAGCGGGAAAATCTTGGCGGGGTCAATTTGCGCGCCGGTGATGAAGCCGATGAGGTGCAAGAGCAAATTGACACCATGACGGCGGAGCATGAAGAATTGACCGCCGCCATCAATAAATTGCGCCACGGTATTGGCCAGCTTAATCGCGAAGGGCGGCAGCGTTTGCTGGCCGCTTTTGAATCGGTGAACACCCATTTTAAACGTCTGTTTACGCAATTATTCGGTGGCGGCTCGGCCGAGCTGACCTTGACCGAAAGCGATGACCCGCTGCAAGCAGGGCTGGAAATTCTCGCCCATCCGCCGGGCAAAAAACCGCAAGTCATGTCGCTTTTATCGGGCGGGGAACAGGCTTTGACGGCCACGGCACTGATTTTCGCCGTCTTCCTCACCAATCCGTCGCCGATTTGTGTGCTCGATGAGGTCGATGCGCCGCTCGATGACGCCAATGTGGAGCGTTTTTGCAATCTTGTTAAAGAGATTGCCGATGAGACCGGCACACGCTTTTTGGTGATCACCCATCACGCTTTGACGATGGCGCGCATGGACC
Source organism: Rhodobiaceae bacterium (assembly GCA_038143435.1). Classification (GTDB taxonomy): domain Bacteria; phylum Pseudomonadota; class Alphaproteobacteria; order RS24; family RS24; genus UBA8337. Next base: position 61,978 of record JAYQLX010000002.1, read on the forward strand.
GTTTATTCGGTGTGACCATGCAAGAACGCGGCGTCAGCCAATTGCTGTCGGTTGATTTGACGACGGCTGAACAATTTGCCGAAAGCGGCCGCGACAAAATCGCGGATAAAGATAATTTAGAAACAAAATCAATAGGTTAGATAATGGCGGGTGGCTTGACAATCCGTCCGCTTAAAAGTAGTGTGCGCCTCATCCGGCTGGCAGAAATGCTGGGTTTTTGGCGGTTTGAAGAGCAGTTTTCAAATGTTCGGCAACACCGTTTGAAGGAGACAAATCGATGGCGTCACCGAAATATGAGCGTGATCGGCTGGAGGCTCTGGAAAAGAAACTCTCTGCCTCCCGGCAACGGCATCAGCCCGAAGAACAGGGCCGCGCCAATGCCAGCATGTTGGGTCTCGCCTGGCGCTTGACCATTGAAATGTTGGCCGGCATCGGCGTTGGCGGTTTTATCGGCTGGTGGATGGACAAAGTGCTTGGCACGGCGCCCATTTTCATGTTGCTGATGTTGGTGCTCGGCATGGGCGCCGGATTAATGAATTCAGTCCGCACGGTTGCTGAAATGCGCCGTAAGCAGGACGCACTGGACGCGGCGCGGCATTCTGCCCAAACCGCACAAGATGAGGAGTAAGGCGTGGCTGGCAATTCCGAAGGTGGCGCAGGTATGGATCCGATGCACCAATTTGAGGTGCATCCGATTATTGAACTTCCCGCTCTGGCCGGTATTGATACTTCTTTCACCAATTCATCGTTGTGGATGGTGCTGGCGGTCGGTCTGTCCGGCCTGTTCATGCTCATGGCGTCGAGCCGCACCGCATTGGTGCCCGGGCGTTTGCAGCTCATGGGCGAAATGGCTTACGGCTTTGTCGCCAATATGATTAAGGAAAATGTCGGCACGGAAGGCATGCGCTTCTTCCCCTTCATTTTCTCGCTTTTCATGTTCATTTTGTTTTGCAACATGCTCGGCATGCTGCCCTATAGCTTCACCGTGACGAGCCACCTTATCGTTACTTTTGCACTGGCGGCTGTTGTCTTTTGCATGGTAACGGCGGTCGGCTTTATCCGTCACGGTATCGGCTTTTTGAAATTATTCGTGCCGTCAGGCATTCCGGTGGTCATGGTGCCGCTTTTGGTGCTGATTGAAGTGATTTCTTATCTCACCCGTCCGGTCAGCCTGTCTGTGCGTTTGTTCGGCAATATGATGGCCGGACACACAATGTTGAAAATTTTCGGTGGTTTCGTGGTCGGGCTGAGCTCGGCCGGTCTGGTGCCGCTGGCCATTGCGCCTTTCGCGCTCATGGTTGCGCTCACCGGTCTGGAATTGCTGATTGCGGGTTTGCAGGCCTATGTGTTCACCATATTGACCTGCATTTACCTGAACGAAGCCATCCATATGGATCATTAGATTAACCCTATTTTATAACTAACCGCCCACGGGCATTTTGGAGGTTGAAACCATGGAAGCAGAAGTAGGCAAATATATTGGTGCCGGTATTGCGTGTATCGCTTTGGCCGGAGCCGGTATCGGCATCGGAACGATTTTCGGTAATTTCTTGTCAGGCGCATTGCGCAATCCGAGCGCGGCACAAAGCCAGTTCCCGAACTTGCTGTTGGGCTTTGCATTGGCCGAAGCGACCGGTCTGTTTGGTCTGATTATCGCGCTTATCCTGCTGTTTGTTGTCTAATCCACATTAGACACAATCAATTTAGGCACGTTTTCGGCTGTTGAAGGAGACCGCTCATGCCACAGCTAGACCCCAGCACATTCGGCTCGCAGCTTTTTTGGCTGCTGGTGTGTTTCGGTGCGCTTTATCTGGTCTTGAGTTTCATCGTCATTCCGCGCATTGCCAAAACATTGGCGGCGCGCGCTGAGACGTTGGAAGGCGATTTGGCAGAAGCTGAAAAACTGCGCGGGCAGGCGGAAACGGCTTTGAAAGCCTATGAAGATGCTCTGGCTGAGGCGCGCTCGCGCGCTTTGGCTCTGGCGCAAGAAATGCGTGCCGACGTGCAGGCCGAAACCGATCGTCAAAAAGCCGAGCTTGATTCCAAATTGGCCGAACAAGCTGCTGCGGCCGATGCCGCTTTGATGAAATCGCGCGATGCGGCGATGGCCGGTTTGAAAGATGCCGCCGCCGCTTTGGTTGACGATGTTATCGAAGCCATTGGTTCGGATAAGGCCTCAGACGGCGATGTCAAAAAGGCGCTCGATAGCGTGGCTGCGGAGTAAGCATAATGTTTGATGAAAGCTTTTTTGTTGCAGTCTCTTTCTTCACCGTCATCGGTGCCTTTATTTATCTAAAGCTGCCGAGTAAATTGATGCAGGCTTTGGACGAGAAATCGGCTGAAATTGCCAAAGAGCTTGACGATGCCAAAGCGCTGCGCGCTGAGGCCGAAAAAGTGCTGGCCGATTATGAAGAGCAACGCAAACAGGCCGAAGCGCAGGCTGAAAAAATAATCGCCGAAGCTAAAAATATGGCTGAAAAAACCGCTGCCGAATCGCGCATTGCCATGCAAGCGGCGATGGAGCGGCGCAGCAAACAGGCGGAAGAAAAAATCGCCCGTGCGCAGGAAAGTCTTGAAAAAGAAGTGCGCGCCGCCATTTCCGCATTGGCGGTTGATGCGGCCGCGCATTTGGCGGCGACGGGGTTGAGCGATGATACGGCGCAAAAGCTGGTCGATGACAATATCGCTGAGCTGGCCGACCGCCTGAACTAGATATTTGTAAATTTCAGCGCGCACTGATTGGTAGCAATTCAATCTGTAAATCTTGCGCGCGATAAAGCGGCCAGCTTTCGGCTGCTAAAATGCGCTGGCTGTCGGGGCTTTGGAACAGGCGGTCGCGATAAATCCATAAATTGGTCATGACTTTTTGCACATAATCGCGTGTCTCAGGGGCCGGCAAGCTTTCGATGAAGAGAAGCGGGTCTTTGACCTCGCTCAATTCGCGCCGCCAGCGCCGCACATTGCCCGGCCCGCCATTATAGGCGGCCAGCATATGCACCAATGAGCCGTTGAAATAATCTTCACCCATTAACATGGCGAGATATTTTTGCCCGATTTCCAGATTGAGTTCGGAATCAAGTAATTGGTCGCGGCCACGACGGCGATAGAGCGACCAATCGCCAGTCACAAAGGCGGCCGTGCCCGGCATGATTTGCATCAGTCCGCGTGCCCCGGCATGCGATTTGGCGCGCGCCTTGAAGCGGCTTTCTTGTCGGATAAGCGCCAGCAAAAGGGCGCGGTCAATGCCGCGCGTTTCAATTTCGACAATCGGGTAATTGCTTTCAAGCAGCGGCAGGGGGAGGCCATTGGCAATATTGCCGCCCAGTCGCGCCGCCAGTGCCAATTGCACGGCCGGATATTGCCGCTCGCGGGCAAACCCCAAAAGCGCGCGCGCCTCAATATCGCTCAGTCTTTCTTGCAAATAGAGCAATTCCAGTTCGGCCAATTCCTCTTGTTCGGCAGCGCGCAGCGCGGTGGCGCGGCGAACAGCCGGATGGGCAGCGAATAAATCATCGCCGTTATTGTCGACGGCCGTCGCCATTCAATGGCGACGCCGCCGCGAATATGCTGCATGGCCAGCAGGCATAGAAATTCGGCCCGCTTTGCGCGGCCGGCACGGAAATGTTCTTCGGCTTTTTGCACTTCGCCGGTTTGGCGCAGACTGCGTGCTGCCCAAAATGATGCTTTGGCCCGCAAGGGGTCGCTGGCCGTGCGGTTGCGGGCCAGTTTTTCAAAATGCGTAATGGCCAAATCAATTTGGCCAAGGCGATAAGCGGCCAGCGCCGCATGCCAATCCGCCATTTGCACCAGATTGCGCGACTCGGCCGCTTCGCGCGCCAGCTTAAGCGCCTCCGACACTTTGCCTTCAATATAATAAGAGCGCGCAATCAGCGATTTGAGAAAATGCGTTTCAGGACGTTTCAGGCGGCGGTCTTGTGAGCGTTCGGAAATATATTTCAGCGCTTGTGTCGGGCGTTCGCGGCGCACCAAATATTCAACGCGATTTTTGATACGACGCGCATTGCGGCTTCGGAAAAGCGGCTGACCGGCGCTGGCGCGCTCATTGAAATAAACCCGCGAGGGCGGTCGTTTGGGCATAGAGACGCCGCGCGGTTTGCGTTTTTGCGCCAGCTTATAAACACGCCATGCGCCCGGTTGGTCGGCATAGTTTTTCAGCCAATCGCGCAAGTTCGGTCCAGCGCGCACGATAGGCGGTCGGGTGCATATAACGCTGAAACAGCACATGCCCCATCAGGTTGTATCTTCCAGCTTATTGATAAGCCGGTCGGCGCGCGCCCATTTGCCGGTTTCCTGCAGGCTGAAAATATTTTTATACAAAACCGCATCGGGCAGTTTGGTGGGACGGTAATCGGGGCGCGGCTCAGGCGGCGGCAATCCCTCATTGGCTGATGCCGTATTAACGAGGCCGTAAGCGGCAAAAAAAGCCGCCAGTAGAAGCGGAATTTTGCGCATCAGTCAGCCAGTCTTTTCCGGAGCAGGCATAAGTCAGCCCACATATCGGCTTTGGTTTCAGGTCGCCGCAAAACATAGGCCGGGTGTAATAAGGGCAGGGCGGGAATATCAAGCCCGTCAGCTTTATAGCTCTGCCATTGGCCGCGTAATTTGGTAATGCCGGTTTGTGTGTCGAGTAGTGTTTTGTTGGAAATATTGCCGACCAGCAGCAAAATATCGGGCTTGGTCAAGGCAATATGGCGCGCGATAAACGGCTTGCATATGGCAATTTCATCGGCTGATGGGGTGCGATTGCCCGGCGGTCGCCACGGCACAACATTGGAAATATACAGGTTTTCCGTGCGCCTGATGCCGATAGCGGCAAGCATGGTATCGAGCAATTGGCCCGAGCGCCCGACAAAGGGTTTGCCTTGGCGATCCTCATCTTGCCCCGGTGCTTCGCCGATAAGCATAATATTCGCACCGGCCACACCGTCGCAGAAAACCATGTTTTTGGCAGTTTTTTCAAAGCGCAGCCGTCGAAATTTTCCATCGCTTTACGCAAATCGTCGAGCGTATCGGCCTTAGCTGCCAAATCGCTGGTGTCGATATTGACCGCCGGCGCTTCCGGCGTTGCCAAAGGCGTCGTTTCGGGCGGCATTGCTTTTGACGATTTTGTTTGTCAGGCGAGTTCAGCCGCCGGATTGGGGTCGGGTGCGGCTTGATTTCGGCGGCGATAAATTGATTGACCGGCGCGTCAGCCAGCATGTCGGTGCAGCCCGCTTCACGTGCTGGCGCAACATGTCGATAATTTCGGCGCGCGACGGCGAATCGGCCATAAATCCCTCCGCTATGGCCGCTATAAAAGCACACTCTTTGGTGTATTCAAACGACATTGGGTCGCACAGGTCTATTATTTGCACCCTGCCTCAGAAAGCGTTAGATTAGAGCCAATTTTATGACTGAGGCAGCACATCTGCCGTGAGATAGGGGCACTTTATGAGTGATTTACCGGTAAATCAGGTCAATGCACGTCAAGGTTGGGCGCTGGCGCCGGAAGAGCGCGAGGGCATGGAATATGATGTGGTGATTGTCGGCGGTGGCCCTGCCGGTCTGTCGGCCGCCATACGCCTGAAACAATTGGCTGCCGAAAAAGGCGAAGAGGTCTCGGTCTGCGTGCTGGAAAAAGGGTCTGAAATCGGCGCGCATATTTTGTCCGGTGCGGTGATTGATCCGGTCGGCATTTCGCGTTTGTTTCCTGACTGGAAAGAAATGGGCGCACCGCTTGAAACCGAAGTGACGGACGATAAGTTTTTGGTGCTGGGCCCTGCCGGTGCTTTCCCACTGCCCAATTTCATGCTGCCGCCCTTGATGAAAAATCACGGCAATTATATTGCCAGTCTCGGCAATGTGGCGCGTTGGCTGGCTGAACAGGCCGAAGCCATGGGCGTTGAAATTTATCCGGGCTTTGCTGCCGCTGAATTGCTGTTTGATGAAAACGGCGCGGTGCGCGGTGTCGCCACCGGCGATATGGGCGTTTCCAAGGACGGCGGCAAAAAAGACGGTTGGATGCCGGGCATGGAATTGCTGGCCAAATATACGCTTTTTGGTGAAGGCGTGCGCGGCTCTTTGTCGAAGGCAGCCATTGCCAATTATCAGCTCGACAAAGACAGCGATTTCCAAAAATTCGGGCTTGGCATTAAAGAGCTTTGGCAAGTCGCCCCCGACAAACACAAGCCCGGCTATGTGCAGCATACATTGGGCTGGCCGCTTGACAATAAAACCGGCGGCGGGTCTTGGCTTTACCATTTCGGCGAAAATTTCGTCTCTATCGGATTTGTCACCCATTTGAATTATCAAAACCCGCATCTGTCGCCTTATGACGAGTTTCAGCGTTTCAAAATGCATCCGGCCATTAAGCCACTGCTCGAAGGCGGTAAGCGTGTCTCTTATGGCGCGCGTGCCATTACCGAGGGCGGCTATCAATCAGTGCCGAAACTGGCTTTCCCGGGCGGCGCGCTTATCGGCTGTTCGGCAGGTTTCGTCAATGTGCCGCGCATTAAAGGCAGTCACAATGCCATGGAAACCGGCATTATGGCGGCAGAAGCGGCCTTTGAAGCGGTCTCAAGCGGGCGCAGCCATGATGAGTTGAGCGCTTATCAAGAGGCTTATGAAAATTCCCGTGTCGCCAAAGAATTGAAAATGGTGCGCAATGTGAAGCCGCTTTTGTCAAAATTCGGCAATTTCATCGGCACGATTTTGGGCGGCGCAGAAATGTGGATGCGCACTTTGGGCATTGGCCTGCCGTTTACGCTGAGCCATGGCAAGCCTGACCATGCGGCGTTGAAAAAAGCCTCTGACTGCAAGCCGATTGATTATCCCAAAGCTGATGGCGAAGTGTCTTTCGATAAATTGTCGTCAGTATTTTTGTCGGCGACCAATCATGAAGAAGACCAACCGGCGCATTTGACCTTGAAAGATGCCTTCCGTGCCGGTTGAGGTCAATCTGCGTGATTATGATGAACCGGCGCAGCGTTATTGCCCGGCCGGTGTGTATGAGATTGTCGCTGAAGAAAATGGCAGCAATCCGCGTTTGCAAATCAATGCGCAAAACTGCGTGCATTGTAAAACGTGCGATATTAAATGCCCGAGCCAAAACATTAATTGGGTGGTTCCGGAAGGCGCAGGCGGCCCGAATTATCCGAATATGTAAGCGCCTCAGGTAAGAAAACGGCAAGGGATTGGCGATGACAAAGCGACATTATCTGCTTATCGGCCTGGCAGCTGTTTGCCTGACCGTCGCTATCGGCGTGGTGCAAATCTCGCAAAAAGTAGAAGAGTTTATTGTTGAGCAAGGCGCGGCAGGCGCCTATTTGGCGGCGCGCCAAGCGACGCGGCTCAATGATGCGCAAGCGGCCGGGGATTATTGGGCGCGCGCTTTGGCCGCGCGTCCCGGCGATAGCGAATTATTGCAAGCGGCCATGCAGGCCAAAATCATGGCCGGCGCATTTGATGAAGGGCTGGAATTTGCCCGTCGCCTGATTGCCGTTTCGCCGCAAAACCAGCAAGCCCATATTTTGTTGGCGGTCGATGCTTTCAAACAAAAGCAATTTGATGTCGCGCTCGAGCATGCTGATGAGATGGGCGCGGGTCCGTTGAACTCGGTGCTGGCGCCGAATCTGAAAATTTGGATTGCGCTGGCGCAAGATGATGAAAATATGGGTGCGCGCGCGGTTAAAAAATTGACGCGTGCGAGCTTGTTTGCCGGCGTGCCTTTGGTGCAAGCGGCGCGGGTTTTGGAAATCAACGGAAATCATGAGGCGGCTGCCGCCCATTATGGCGAGGCCGTGCGTACTGGCGCGGCGCGTTATCTCTATTTCGTCTTGTCCTATGGGGCATTTTTGGAACGCCAAGACGAGCCTGACAAAGCCGCCAAACTCTATGCGTTTTATCACAGCACGCATCTTCATCACGCCCATGTTTTGCGCCGCGCAAGAGCGTCTGAAAACCGGCATTAAACCGCCATTGCAAAAGGATCCTGCAGCGGCCATGGCAGAGGCTTTACAGCCATTAGGCGAGGCCATGCGGGGCGAAGAACGGATTGATTTGGCGCTCGGATATTTACGTATGGCGCAGCATTTGGATGAAGATAATGAGCTTATCTCTTTTTCATTGGCCCAGCTTTTGGGCCAACGCGAACGTTTCGTTGCCGCCGCTGAGCAATTTGCCGAAATTGATGAGTGACGCGCTGCTGTATCGCGATGCGCAAATTCAACGCGCGCAAATGTTGTTTGAAGCGGGTGCTGCCGAAGCGGCGATAGCGGTTTTGAACAAACAATTAAAGCAGCAGCCGCAAGATCGCGATTTGCTGATTTCTTTGGGCGATTTATATCGCGCTGAAACGCGCTTTGCAGAAGCTGAAAAATCTTATGATGATGCCATTGCCTTGATTGATGAAATCTCGGCGCGCGATTGGCACCTCTATTTTGTGCGCGGCATGATGCGCGAGCGGCTCGGCAATTGGGATATGGCGGAGATTGATTTGCAACGCGCCCGCAAGCTGTCCAATGATGAACCGCATGTGCTCAATTATCTGGGCTATAGCTGGATTGATAAGGGCATGTATCTCGATGAAGGGCTGAAAATCATCAAGCAAGCGGTCAAGGAACAGCCGAAAAACGGTGCTTTTGTTGACAGTCTCGGCTGGGCGCATTTTCGCCTCGGTAATTATGCCACGGCCTTGAAAGTTCTGGAACGCGCCTCGCAATTGGAGCCGACCGATCCGGTCATTACCGATCATTTGGGCGATGCGCTATGGCGTATGCGACGCGAAGTGGAAGCACGCTATCAATGGCGCAAAGCACTGGCCTTTGACCCGACGGAAGAAGACCGCGCAAAAATTGAGCGGAAATTGCTGACCGGTTTGGGTGCACCGGAAAAGAAAAAACCGGAAGCCCATATGCCGCGCGGCGGCACGGCCATTTAATTTATGTTGCGCTTTTCTGCTCCGGCGAAAATCAATCTCAGTCTGAAGGTTTTGGGGCGGCGCGATGATGGCTATCACATTTTGGAAAGCCTTGTTGCCTTTGCCGATATTGGCGACAAATTGTTTTTGAAAAATCTGAAGGAGCGCCTTTCAGGTGAGCGGCCCTTTTGCCGTTTCGGCAGAGGACGATAATTTGGTCAGACGTGCTCATGCGGCGCTGGAAACGCATCTCGGTGAGGTTTTGTCATGTCAGATGGTTTTGGAGAAAAACTTGCCCGTCGCGGCCGGTCTTGGCGGCGGCTCGGCTGATGCGGCGGCGGCCCTGCGCGGCTTGTCGGATTTATTTGACCTTGATGAAAAGGCACTTTTGCCGCTGGCGAAAATCTTTGGTGCCGATGTGCCGGTTTGTCTTGAGACTGCGCCGGCCATGATGCGCGGTATCGGGCATGACATTGAGCGTCTCGCTGCTTTACCGCCCATGGATATTGTGCTGGTCAATCCGCGGCAGGCATTGGCCACGGCAGATGTGTTTGCCGCATTGTCTTTGGCGGCTGAGAGTGAGGCGAGCGCTCCGCCGCGCTTTGACAATAGGGCTGCGGTTTTGGACTTTGTCAAACAGCAGGGCAATGATTTGCAGGCCGCAGCCTGTCAGCTTGTGCCCGATATTGCCGCTTGTTTGGCGGCGCTCGAAGAAAGCGGCTTTGCCTATAGCGCGATGAGCGGCTCGGGCGCTTCTTGCTTCGGCCTATGCGCGCCGGGCAGCGGGCGCGCTATGGCGGCGCGTTATCGCACATTGCGGGAAAAAGATTGGGTGGTTGCCGGTCGTCTAATAGGCGCGGGCGATGCAAAAATCGACGAGGCGAATTAGCGTTTTTTGCACTTCACCGGCCGGGAACAGACCCAGCGCATCTTTGGCTTTGTCGCCATAATGGCGCGCCCGCTCAACCGTATCGGCCAGCGCATCGGTTTGGTCCATCAGGGCCAGTGCGCGGTCGAGACGCGCGGCGTCATTATTCGGGCTTTTTAACCGCTTCTTCCCAAAATTCGCGGGCTTTCCGCATCGCCGCGATGATAGGCGAGAATGACCGGCAAAGTGACTTTGCCCTCGGCGAAATCTTCGCCGATATTTTTGCCGAGCACGCGATTAATGCTGCCATAATCAAGCGCATCATCGACCAGTTGAAAAGCAATGCCCAAATTGCGGCCATAGGCGGTCAGCGCTTTTTGTTCAGCGTCTTGCGCATCGGCAATAACCCCGCCGACTTCGGCGGCGGCGGCAAAGAGGGCCGCTGTTTTGGCGTCGATAATATCGAGATAGCTGTCTTCGCTGATTTGGGCATTATTCATTGCCGCCAATTGCATCACCTCGCCTTCGGCAATCACTGCCGCAGCAGAAGATAAAATATCCAAAGCGGGCAGGGAACCGGCGGCAACCATCATGCGGAAGGCTTGTCCGAGCAGAAAATCACCGACCAAGACGCTGGCTGAATTGCCCCAAAGATTGCGCGCCGTCGGTTGGCCGCGCCGCATATCGCTGTCATCGACAACATCATCATGCAGCAAAGTGGCGGTGTGCATATATTCAACCGCCGCCGCCATAGTGATGTGGTCGCGGCCCTGATAATTGGCCAAACGTGCGGCTGACAGGGTTAAAAGCGGGCGCAATCTCTTGCCACCGGCACCGATTAAATGGTCGCTAATCTCAGGTATCAGCGCTGCCGCCGATTTCATATGCTCGGCAATGGCCAGTTCGACTTGCTTCAATTCCTCGCTGAAAATGGCATGCAAATCGCCAAGCGCATCATCCGTGCTGCGGCGGCTCTCGCTAAAATTGATGATTTTTGTCATATTGTTAGTGATTATCTTCTTTAAATGCGGATGGTCAAGGAAAACAGATGAGACAAGACGATGCAGCCAATGAGGCGTATAGCCATGACGGCTTTCTCGGCGAAAAACTGGGCTTGCGCCAGCCGACCGACGGCTTTCGCTCGGGCCATGATGCGGTTTTGCTGGCCGCTGCGGCCAACCCGCCTCAGGGCGGCCATGTCGCTGAATTGGGCAGCGGGGCCGGGGTTGCCGCCTTGTGTTTTTTGGCGCGCCGCCATGACGCGCATGTTACCGGCATTGAGTTTGACGCCGAGATGGTGGCGCTGGCACAAGCCAATGCCACGGCCAATAATCTCGGCGAACGGGCGCAATTCCGCCAAGGCGATATTGCCGGTGCTTTCAGCGATTTGCATATTGTTGCCAATAGTTTTGACGAGGTGATTGCCAATCCGCCTTTTCACGAAGCCGGCACAGTGCCGGAAATGGCGCATGACGGCAAAGCGCGCGCCCATATCGGCACCGAAGGAACGCTGGATAATTGGGTCAAATGCGCTTGCGCCTTAACCCGCGCCGGTGGCCATATCAGCTTCATTCACCGCGCCGATGCGCTCGACCGGCTATTGACCGTCATGCATAAGCGGCTCGGCGATTTGCATGTGCTGCCGATTATGCCAAAGCCGGAAGGCGCAGCAACGCGGGTTTTGGTGCGCGGCAAGCGCGATGCGCGTGCGCCGGTGACCCTCTTGCCGCCGCTTATTTTGCAAGATGAAAACGGCCAACCCAGCGCCGCGGCAGAAGCTGTCTTACGGCATGGCGCGGCGCTTGCTTTTGGCCGGAACGGCGGGTAGTTTCCGACAGATGAGTGACCGCACGCCAGACGATAAACCGCCCAGTTTTCAGGACTTAATTCTCAATCTGCAACGCTATTGGGCTGATCAAGGCTGTGTGATTTTACAACCCTATGATATGGAAATGGGGGCCGGCACTTTTCATCCGGCAACCGTTCTGCGCGCATTGGGGCCGGAGCCTTGGCATGCCGCTTATGTGCAGCCCTCGCGCCGCCCGACCGATGGGCGCTATGGCGAGAACCCGAACCGCTTTCAGCATTATTATCAGTTCCAAGTGATTTTGAAGCCCTCGCCCGACAATATCCAACAGCTTTATCTCGACAGTCTGCAAGTGCTGGGCATTGACCCGATGGCGCATGATATTCGCTTTGTCGAAGATGATTGGGAAAGCCCGACTTTGGGCGCTTGGGGGCTTGGCTGGGAAGTGTGGTGCGACGGCATGGAAGTGTCGCAATTTACCTATTTCCAGCAAGTCGGCGGCATTGATTGTGAGCTTGTTGCAGGCGAATTGACCTATGGGCTGGAGCGTTTGGCCATGTATGTGCAGGGCACGGATAACGGCTTTGAGCTTGATTTTAACGGGCGCGGCGTCAGCTATGGCGATGTCTTTCATCGCAATGAGGTAGAGTTTTCGCATTATAATTTTGAGGCCGCCAATACCGATATTCTGTTCAAGCATTTTGAAGATGCCGAAGCCGAATGCATGCAATTGGTTGAAAAAGGGTTGGCCTTGCCTGCCTATGACCAGTGCATGAAGGCGAGCCATAATTTCAACCTGCTCGATGCGCGCGGGGTTATTTCCGTCACTGAGCGACAAGCCTATATCGGGCGCGTGCGGGCGCTGGCCAAGGCTTGCGCCGAAACATGGCTGGCCCATACCCCGAAAGGGGGCGGTCATGGCTGACCTCCTTATCGAGCTATATTCGGAAGAAATCCCCGCCGGCATGCAGGCCGATGCTGCCGAGCAGTTAAAGCGCAAACTCGTTGAATTTTTGGACAGTTTCGGCGTCAGCGCCGATACGCTGGACAGCCATGTCGCGCCGCAGCGCGTGGCCCTGATTGCCGCCGGACTGCCGACAAGCCTGCCTGATCGCAAAGAGCAGAAAAAAGGCCCACGTGTTGATGCGCCGGAAAAGGCCATTAAGGGTTTTTGCGCGCCAATGGTCTCGACAGCACGGACGGGTTGAGCGTCGAGGAAGACAAAAAAGGCGCGTTTTACGTGCTCGATATTGACGAAAAAGGCGGCGCGTTGGCCGATGCGCTGGCCGCGTTTATGCCCGGCCTGATTGAGGGCTTTCAATGGCCGAAATCCATGTGCTGGGGCAGCGGCACATTGCGTTGGGTGCGCCCCTTGCGCGCTATCCTATGCCTGTTTGACGGCCAGCCCGTGCGCTTCAGCATTGGCGGGTTAGAAAGCGGCAATATCACTTATGGCCATCGCTTTATGGCCCCTGACGCCATCACCATTTCCGACCCGCATGACTATGTCGGCGCATTGGACAAAGCCCATGTGTTGGTTGACGCGGCGGTGCGCGAAGCGATGATTGCCGAAAGCGCCACTGCATTGGCGGCCAGTGTCGATTGCGCTTTGGTTGAAGATGCGGGGCTTATCAGCGAGACGGCAGGGCTTGTTGAATGGCCGGTGCCGCTTTTGGGCACAATCGATGACGAATATATGTATGTGCCGGAAGAAGTGCTGATTTCGGTCATGCGCACGCATCAAAAATATTTCGCCCTGCGCGACAAGAACGGCAAGCTGGCACCGTATTTCATCACCATTTCCAATATGGTGACCGATGATAAGGGCGCGGCGATTATCGCCGGTAATGAGCGCGTCTTGCGCGCACGGCTGTCAGACGGGCGTTTCTTTTGGGAGCAAGACCGCAAAGAAACATTGCAAAGCCGTTTGCCAAGCCTTGAGAAAATCACCTTCCAAGCCAAGCTTGGCACGGTTGGTGAAAAAGCCGCACGCATTGCCGCTTTGGCCGAACAATTGGCACCGGTTTTATCGGCCGATAAAAAGGCCGCCAAGCAGGCAGCGCAGCTATGCAAAGCCGATTTGGTCTCGGGCATGGTGTATGAGTTTCCTGAATTGCAAGGCATTATGGGCGCCTATTACGCGCAAAATGACGGCATGGGCGATGCTGTCGCCGCCGCCATTCGCGACCATTACAAACCGCTGGGGCCGGGTGATGCGATTCCTGAAACGGGCGAAGCGCGCGCGGTGGCGCTGGCCGATAAAATCGACAGTCTGGCAGGGTTTTGGTCAATCGATGAAAAGCCGACCGGTTCGAAAGACCCGTTCGCGCTGCGCCGCGCCGCGCTGGGCATTATCCGTATTTTGCTGGAGACCGAAACGCGCCTGGCTTTGACGCCGATTTTTACCGCCGCTTTTGATTTATATAAATGCAAAAAACCGCCAATCAATGATTTGCTCGGTTTTATCGCTGACCGCCTGAAAGTGCATTTGCGCGGGGCAGGCATCTCGCATGATGTGGTCAATGCGGTGTTTGCGCTGGGCAGCGATGATGTGGTCGAATTGGCGGCGCAATCGGCGCAGTTGAAAGCGTTTCTCGACAGTGAAGACGGGGCCAATTTAAAGGCCGCCTATATGCGCGCCAACGGCATATGCGCGCAGGCCAAACATGATGACGACAAGGTGGATGCGGGATTGTTGAGCACGCCGGAAGAGCAGCAACTGCACCAAGCGATTGTCGCTATGGCCGATGATGCGGCCGCAGATTATCAAAGCCGGCTGGATATGCTGGCCAATTTGCGTGGCCCCGTTGATGCGTTTTTTGAAGCGGTCATGGTCAATGACGAAGATAAGAAAATCAGGCATAATCGTTTATCTCTGCTGAAGGGGTTGGTGAATTTGATGCGCCGCTTGGCAGATTTTGATTTGGTTGAATAGGGACACGGGCATGACAGACAGCAAATTTGTCTATGCATTTGCAGACGGATTTGCCGAAGGCTCGGCAGAAATGACCGATCTGTTGGGCGGCAAAGGGGCCAATCTGGCTGAAATGTGTCGCATGGGTTTGCGCGTCCCGCCCGGCTTTACCCTGACCAGCAATGTCTGCACTTTCTATAATGCAAATGACGGCGCCTTTCCTGAAGGGCTGAAAGCTGAAGTCGATGCGGCAATGCGCCGATTGTCCGAGGATATGGGGCTGGCGCTTGGGGATAAGGAAAACCCGTTGCTTGTCTCGGTGCGCTCGGGTGCGCGTGCCTCCATGCCGGGCATGATGGATACGGTGCTCAATCTTGGCCTCAATGATGTCACCGTGGTGGCGCTGGCTGAAAAAACCGGCGATGCGCGCTTTGCTTGGGACAGCTATCGGCGTTTTCAACAAATGTATGGCGATGTGGTGATGGGCATTAGCCATGATTATTTTGAAGACATTATTGACGATTATAAATTTGAAAATGCGCTATCGCTGGATGCCGATTTGGAGGCCGATGATTGGCAGGATATTTCCGCCCGTTTTGCCGAGATGATTGAGCGCGAAGCGGGCCAGCCCTTCCCGCAAGACCCGCAAGAGCAGCTTTGGGGTGCCATTGGCGCCGTGTGCAATAGTTGGAACAATCAACGCGCCACCACTTATCGTCGCTTGCACGATATTCCCGATGCATGGGGCACGGCGGTGACCATTCAATCTATGGTGTTCGGCAATCTCGGTGATAAAAGCGCCACAGGCGTGGCTTTTACGCGCAACCCGTCAACCGGCGAAAATACGCTTTACGGCGAATATCTGATGAATGCGCAAGGCGAGGATGTCGTCGCCGGCATTCGCACCCCGCTTTATCTCACCAAAGCGGCGCGTGAAGCGGCGCAAATGGAAGAATTATCGCTGGAAGAAGAATTGCCTGACGTGCATGCCGAATTGGCGGAAATTTTCCAACGTCTCGAAAGCCATTTTCAAGATATGCAAGATGTCGAATTCACCGTGCAAAACGGACGCGTCTTTATTTTACAAGCGCGACGCGGCAAGCGCACGGTAGAAGCGGCGATTAAAATCGCTGTCGATATGGTGGCTGAAGGCATGATTGATGAAACCGAGGCTTTGCTGCGTATCGAACCGGCTTCGCTTGAACATTTGCTCCACCCGACACTTGACCCGCGTGCGCGCATGAATGTGCTGACCAAAGGTCTGCCCGCCTCACCCGGTGCGGCGAGCGGCGAGATTGCCTTTTCGGCCGATCGCGCTGAGGCCTTGGCCGCGCAGGGCAAGGATGTGGTGTTGGTGCGGATGGAAACCAGCCCGGAAGATATTCACGGCATGTATGCGGCGCGCGCCATTTTGACCTCGCGCGGCGGCATGACCAGCCATGCGGCCGTGGTGGCGCGTGGGCTGGGGCGGCCTTGTGTGTCGGGCGCCGGTCAATTGCATATTGATTATGACCGCCAAACGGCGCAGGTGGAAGAGCATGAATTGAAAGAAGGCGATGTCATTACCGTTGACGGCACATCGGGGCGCATCATGCTGGGCGCCGTGCCGACTTTGGAAGCCGAATTGACCGGCGATTTCGGCACGCTGATGGGCTGGGCCGATGCGCGGCGCAGATTGGGTGTGCGCACCAATGCCGAAACGGCGCGCGATGCCGCGCGTGCTTTACGCTTTGGCGCGGAAGGCATTGGCCTGTGTCGCACCGAACATATGTTTTTCGACCCGGCGCGCATTGCGCTGGTGCGGCAAATGATTTTGGCCGCTAATGCGACAGCGCGTGAAGAAGCGCTCGAGCAATTACTGCCCATGCAGCGCGATGATTTTGCCGCTCTGTTCAAGACCATGGAAGATCGACCGGTAACCATTCGTTTGCTTGACCCGCCATTGCACGAATTTTTGCCGCATCCCAATGATGATATTGCGCCATTGGCACAAGCGCTGGGGCAAAGCGAAGAGCAATTGCGCGGGCGTATTGGTGAATTGGTGGAAAGCAATCCGATGCTCGGTCATCGCGGCAGCCGCTTGGGCATTACCGCGCCGGAGATTTACACCATGCAATTGCGCGCCATTTTTTCCGCCATGAAAGACAATAAGGGCAAAACGCCGGTCGAGATTATGTTCCCGCTGATTGTCGATGCCGCCGAATTGCGTATTTTGAAAGCGCTGGTGCCACCGCTGGCCGATGAATATGGCATTAAGCCGGAGGCTTATATGCTGGGCACGATGATTGAAGTGCCGCGCGCCGCCGTCGTGGCCGATGATTTGGCAGAGGAAGCGGCATTTTTCTCTTTCGGCACGAATGATTTGACGCAAACCGCGCTGGGCATTAGCCGCGATGATGCAACGCATTTTCTGCCCGCCTATGTGGCGCAAGGGATTATGGAAAAAGATCCGTTTGCCAGTCTCGATAAGGTCGGTGTCGGGCCGATTATTGAATTGGCGGTCGAAAAAGGGCGCGCCAAGCGCGGCGATTTGAAACTCGGCATTTGTGGCGAACATGGTGGCGATCCGGCTTCGGTCGAGGCATTTTACGCGATGGGCTTTGATTATGTTTCCTGCTCGCCTTTCCGCGTGCCAATCGCCCGATTGGCTGCCGCGCAAGCGGCAATAAAGGCCGGAAAATAAAGGTTTTTCGCAGCAGTATTTTTGGGTCCCAGCGGCTTGGCGAAAATCGCAAATCAGCTTACTAAAAATTAACAGTGACAGCGTTAACTGAGGGGGAAGAGCGAGGAACCCGATGCTGCGCCTTATTGAATGGCTTGATTTACGCTATATTTTCGGCCCGAGCCGGCCCTTTTTGCTGCGGCTTGGTGCTCTTTGTTTCATTGTTATTATGAGTTCTGCAATCATTGGCGGGATGGTCAATCCTGAGCGTGTGGCCAGTCGCGCGCCCGCTCCCTATTTACCGAAACTTGACTATGTGCGCAGCGAAAGCCTGTTTCGCGGCACCAAGCCGGTCAACCAAGCGGAAACATTGGCAGAAGCGCAAAGATGTTTGGCTCAAGCGATTTATTTTGAAGCGCGCTCCGAGCCGGTGGCGGGGTGGGAGGCTGTCGCCGATGTGGTGATTAACCGCGCCTTATCGCCAAGCTATCCCGGCTCGATTTGCGGGGTGGTGTTTCAAGGTCAATATCGTCGTCATAAATGCCAGTTTTCATTTGCCTGTGACGGGCTGTCAGACCGCCCCAAGCACCGTGTTTTATGGCGCAAGGCTTTGCGCATGGCGGGCAATAAGTTGGTCAATGTGCGGGCCGGGCCGGCGACAGCACGGGCGACCCATTATCATGCCGATTATGTCGACCCTTATTGGAACCGCTCTATGGTCAAGCTGGCCAAAATCGGGCGCCATATTTTCTATAATGACCGACAGGTCCGCGATTTTTAGCTGATATCAATATCCAGACCGAGGTCGAGCGTCAGCGCGGAATGGGTCAAGGCACCGACAGAAATATAATCGACCCCGCTTTCGGCAATCGCCAATACGGTATCTTCATTGACACGGCCAGAGGCCTCCAGCACGGCGCGGCCTTTATTCAGCTCAACCGCCGCGCGCAACATATCGGGCGGCATATTGTCGAGCAGCACAATTTGCGCGCCGCTGTCCAGCGCCTCGGTAAATTGCGCCAGCGTATCAACCTCAATTTCAATCGGCACGCCGTCCGCCCTGTCTTGTGCCGCCTTAAGGGCTGCTGCAATACCACCGGCAACGGCAATATGATTGTCCTTGATTAAAATCGCGTCATACAAGCCGAAACGGTGATTGGCCGCGCCACCGGCGCGCACCGCATATTTTTCAAGCGCGCGCAAGCCGGGCGTGGTTTTGCGGGTATCGCAGATTTTCGCTTTGGTGTCGGCAATCGCATCGACCAAACGCGCGGTTTTGCTGGCAATGCCTGATAAATGACCGAGATAATTCAGCGCCACGCGCTCGGCGGCCAATAAAGCTTGAGCCGGTCCGGTTATGGTCGCGACATCATCGCCGGCCGCCAAATGCGCCCCGTCTTCCATATGGCGGTTGATCTTCAGGCCGCTAGCATGGGCCAGAAATGCCGCCTCGGCCAAATCAAGCCCGGCCAGCACGCCAATCTCGCGGGCGCGGATAATTGCATGGGCTTGGGCATTTGGCGGGATGACCGCTTGCGAAGTGATATCGCCATTGCTCTGCCAATCTTCGGCCAGCGCGGCCTCAACCGCTTGGGTCACCATATCGGCCGGTAAAATCGGTAAAGCATCGGTGATGATGTGCATAATCGCTCTGCTTATTTGGCCTGCTGCATATTGTGTATAGCGGTTTCCGCGAAACCGGCATCGACCGGCGGCAGCACGTCATAAGCATCATTGAGACTGCGCAAGGTGAGCACGCTATGCGCGGCATCGCTTTTTTCGGGAAAATCACGGCGCGCATGACCGCCGCGACTTTCTTCGCGCAGCAAAGCGGCCATGGTGACGAATTGTGCCGCCAAGACCATATTGGTGAAAGGCGCCATGCCGGCGGCGGCGCGTTGCAGGCGTTCCAATTCGTGCAGCGTATAAATCAGGCCGTCAGCGTCGCGTTGCACACCGACATGACGGCTCATAAGTCCGCGCAATGTCTGCACTGCCGGAGCCAGCAAAGCCTTATCCGTGGCCGGTAGGGTCGCCGGTTGCGCCGGTTTGGCAGTCATGGTTAAGGGTATGATATTATTGACATCTTTGGCAATGCGCGCGCCGAAGACCAATGCTTCCAGTAATGAATTACTGGCCAGACGATTGCCGCCATGCAAGCCGGTTGACGCGACTTCGCCGCACGCCCATAGCCCTTGCAGACCGGTGCGTCCGTAATGATCGGTTTTAATGCCGCCCATATGAAAATGCGTCGCCGGGGCAATCGGTAAGGGCGTGACTGTCGGGTCAATATTGTTTTTGCGGCATTGCTCGGCCAATGTCGGAAACCGTGTTGCCAAATTTGCTGCAATGCCATTGGGGCGTAAATCCAGCCCGACGGAGCCGGTGCGGTTTATTTCATCAAATACGGCGCGTGCCACCACATCGCGCGGTGCCAGTTCGGCGCGCGGGTCAATATCGGGCATAAAGCGATGCCCCGCCGCATTAACCAATTGCGCGCCTTCGCCGCGCAGTGCCTCGGTGGCCAGCGGGGCCGGGTCGTCGCCATGCGTAAACGGGCCGGTCAAGGCGGTCGGATGAAACTGCACGAATTCGGCATCGGCAATTTGCGCGCCGGCGCGCGCTGCCATCGCCAATGCTTCGCCATTGGCCCCACGTGGATTGGTGGTCACCGCATAAAGATGACCGATACCGCCGGTCGCCATAATCACGGCGCGGGCGCGAATGAGCAGTGGGCCGGTCAGCGCGCTGCCATCGGCGGGGCGGGCAAATACGCCGACAACACGGCCATCTTCAACCGCCAATTCATAGGCCGCATAGCCTTCCAAAAAGCTGAGTGACGGGGTCGCTTCAGCGCGCTTGACCAGTGCTTTCATAATGGCACGGCCCGAGCGGTCGCCGGTCACGCCGATAATGCGATTATGGCTGTGCGCCGCTTCGCGCCCCAATTTCAGTGCGCCGTCGGCGTCGCGGTCAAAACCGACGCCCAAATTTTCCAAATCGGCAATGCGCGCCGCCGCTTCGGCGGCAACAAAATGAGCCACTGTTTCATCGACCAAACCGCTGCCGACATCAATCGTGTCTTGTGCGTGTTGGGCGGCGCTGTCTTCAGGGCCAAGCGCGGCGGCGATACCGCCTTGTGCCCATTTGCTGGCCGCGCCTTTGGTGCGTTTGCCCGCCGCCATAACCGTGACCGGACGCGCGCCCAGTTTCAGCGCGGTAAAAAGACCGGCCAGTCCGGCGCCGATGATGAGCACATCACCTGCATCAATAATATTGCCGTTTGTGGCGTGCATCATATGCCTATTTGCTCAGTTCAATCATGCGCTCGACGGCATGGCGCGCCTTATCGGCAATCTCAGGGTCGACGATAATTTCCGTGCGGTTGAGCACCATCGCTTCCAGCACTTTCGGCAGGGTAATCTGTTTCATATGCGGGCACAGATTGCACGGGCGGACAAAGTTTACTTTTGGATTTTCGACCGCAATATTGTCGCTCATCGAGCATTCCGTCACCATCATCACGCGCTCGGGCTGATTGTCAGTGACCCATTTTATCATCGCTGAGGTCGAGCCGGAAAAATCGGCTTCGTCCAGCACATCGGGTTTGCATTCGGGGTGTGCGATGATTTTCAGGCCCGGATCATCTTCGCGATATTGCTGCAATTCTTCCGCCGTGAATAATTCATGCACTTCGCAGCGGCCTTTCCAGGCAATCACGTCAACATCGGCTTCGCGGGCGACATTTTGCGCCAAATATTCATCCGGAATACACAAGACGCGGTCGCTGCCCATGCCATTGACGATTTTCACCGCATTGGAAGAGGTGCAACACACATCGCTTTCGGCTTTCACCGCGGCTGATGTGTTGACATAGGTAACAATCGGCACGCCGGGATAGGCTTCGCGCAAAGCGCGCACATCTTGCGCGGTAATCGATTCGGCCAGCGAACAACCGGCCCCCATATCGGGAATGAGTACGGTTTTTTCAGGATTGAGCAATTTCGAGGTTTCGGCCATGAAATGCACGCCGCATTGGACAATCATATCGCCCTCGGCTTTGGCCGCTTCGACCGCCAATTGCAAACTGTCGCCAACGACATCGGCAATGCAGTGAAAAATTTCCGGCGTTTGGTAATTATGCGCCAAAATCACTGCATTTTTCTCTTTTTTCAGCTCGTTAATGGCCTTGATATAGGGCGCAAAAAACGGCCATTCGACCGAAGGAATGACGCTTTTGACACGTTCATAAAGCGGCGCCATATCGCGCGCCAAACCGTCGGAATAGGCAATATCCATTTCTTCCAAAATGCGCGCACCGCTTTGTCCCGGCGGTGCGGTTATGGCGTGGTCAATCAAGCTTTCACTGGCAGTAAACATAGTCGTCCCTTATTTATACTCAATTTGAGCATAATTGTTATCTTATAATATGGGTGAGCGGGGCGAAAAGCAAGCGCAAATGGGTGCGTCAGACGCGCCTATGTGGCGCGAGCCGGTTTTACGCCCGCCCGAGACCCGCAATCCGGCCAGCGGTCGGTCGGCGCGATTGCCATGCCGGAAGCGGAATAATTCAGCCGGACGGCCGCGCGCGCGGCTGGTTTCGCCGGTCGCTTCGACAAAGCCCGACTTTTCCACAAGGCGGCGAAAATTCTGCTTATGCAGCGATGTGCCGATAACCAATTCGGTGGTTTCTTGCAGCGCTCGCAAGGAAAAGCGGTCAGGCATCAGGTCAAACAGCACCGGGCGATA
This sequence comes from Rhodobiaceae bacterium, assembly GCA_038143435.1. GTDB lineage: Bacteria > Pseudomonadota > Alphaproteobacteria > RS24 > RS24 > UBA8337. The sequence goes on from JAYQLX010000002.1 coordinate 83,895, forward strand.
TTTCAGTTTGCCGCGCAAGCGCCCCAAAGCGGTGGCCAAAATACGCCGATGGTCAAGCTGCATGGGCGCACCCAATGCCTCTTGCGGCGGCGATGTGATGCGCCCGTCGCGCACTGCCTCTTCAATAAGACCGGCCTGATAAAGCAATTCATAGCGCTCCAGCACAAACTCCTCATCCCATTGTGCTTCATTGCGGCCAAAGGCCAGCCGCACACGTTCAGCGGCATGGTCATGTCGCCCCAGCCAATTATCAAGCGCCGGTAAAATCACCGCGTCGAGCACATCGGGCCGCCCGGTGCGCCAATCCTCCCAAGGGAAATGACGATAGAGATTGTCCCACGCGCCACCGCCCGCATCTTCGGCGCGCGCCAGTGCCAAATAACCGACCGATACGACATGACGCTCATCGCTTTCACCGCTCCGATAGCGGCCCTGATCGGCAAATGTGTAAAGCTGCTCAACATGCGCCAAATCAACCCCCACTTGTTCGCGCACCCATTGGCGCAGGCTGATTTCCATTGTCCGGTGGCGGTCGGGCATGAACGGGCCAAACGGTAAACGCTTGGCGCTTTCGCCGGCATCTTCCAATGCGCGAAATTGCAGCTCACCCTCATGAGCCCGCAAAATGGCGGTGCTGATGTCGATTAAAATATCCGTATTGCCGCTGTCACTCATCGGCATAGGGTAGGCTTATCCGGCGCGGCGCACAATAACGCTGCCGGCTGAATAACCGGCGCCAAAACTGCAAATCACGCCCATTTCACCGGCCTTGAAATCATCCTTATGTTTGTGAAAAGCGATGATTGAACCGGCTGAACTTGTATTGGCATATTCGTCCAATACGGTCGGCTGGTCATCTTCGGCCGGGTCATAGCCCAATACTTTTTTGGCGATAAAATCATTCATATTGCGATTGGCCTGGTGCAACCACATGCGCCGCAAGCCCGAGGCTTGCAGATTATTATCGGCCAAATGGTCGGTGATAAGCTGCGCCACCATAGGCGATACTTCGCGGAACACTTTGCGGCCTTCTTGAATGAAAAGCTTGTCATCATCATCGCGGTTTTCAGGCGCAGTGCGGTTGAGGAAGCCGAAATTATTACGAATATTGTTTGAGAATTTGGTCACCAAGCGCGTATCGACAATCTCAAAGCCCTGTTTGTTTTTGGCCATTTCCGCATCTTCCAAAATCACCGCCGTCGCGACATCGCCGAAAATAAAATGGCTGTCGCGGTCGCGGAAATTGAGATGGCCGGAACAGACTTCCGTATTCAGCATCATCACCCGCTTGGCGCTGCCCGAGCGGATCATGTCATAGCCGGTTTGAATGCCGAAAGTGGCTGATGAGCAAGCGACATTCATATCAAAGGCGAACCCGTCAATGCCCAGCAAATCTTGTATCTCGATGGAAATGGCGGGATAGGCGCGCTGCAAATTGGCGCAAGCGACCAGCACGGCATCAATATCATTGGCTTCCAATTGTGCTTCTTCCAGCGCTTGCTTGGCGGCATTAACGCCCATTTCGGCCAAAAGCGAAGGCTCATCATTGCCGCGTTCGGGAATGCGCGGGCACATAATGTCGGTATCCAGCACGCCCTTTTTATCCATGACATAGCGGCTTTTAATGCCTGAGGCTTTTTCGATAAATGCGACGCTGGACGGAGCCAGCGCTTCTATCTCACCGGCGTCAATGGCGGCGGCATTGTCATTGTTGAATTTCTCGACATAGCCATTAAAGCTCTCAACCAGTTCTTCATTGCTGATTGATTCCGCCGGCGTAAACAAACCGGTGCCGGTCAAAATAACTTGGTTCATCTGAAACCCTCCACAATCTGACAGTAAACTAGCATATTGCGGGCGCAAGGCGACAGTTAGGGCGTGGTTTTGCCGTCACATTGAGTGACATTTTGTTACGAAACGGCGCTATTGGATGGCGATGTCGGCGTTATTCAACGTCAGCTTTTCGGTTTTTGCATCTTCGCGGATAAGTGCGAGGCCGAGCATCTCATGGCGCGCCACCAATTCGCCGCCGACGCGCTGGGCGTTGCCATTGCCTGTCATCAGCTTGTCGCCGCTTGCCCCGACCGCTTGCGACAGAACAATCGGGTAAAGCTTTTTGCGCAAACTGCCTTTGCGATGGGTGCGCGAGGTTACTTCTTGGCCGACAAAACAGCCTTTTTGAAAATCAATGGCCTGCATATCGGCAAACCCGTATTCGAGGGGGAAAACACTGCCCGGCGGCATTTCCATTGCCCCTTGCGGGACGCCGCATCGCATGCGATTGGCGTGCCAATCATCAGCGCTTCTTTCGGGCAGGGCGATGTCGGGCGATGCGCTGAAAAACCCGCGCAAGCCCAACCCGTCATTGCGCGGGTCTTGGTAAAATTCGCTCATTGGCGGGCAGGGCAGGCCGTCTTCTTGCCACAGCGCATGGATATTCAAATCGGTCGCCTCAATCGTCACATCGGCGCGCAATTTATACAGCGATAATTTTTTCGCCAGCGCATCGGCCTGAGCCGCTTCGCAATCAATCAGCAGCGCGTCTTCCTCGACATAAATCAGAAAATCATAGAGCAGCTTGCCTTGTGGGGTCAGTAAAGCGGCCATTACGTATGCCCCGCTTTGTAGTCGCGCAACATCTTGCGTCACCAGATTTTGCATAAAATCAATGCGGTCATCGCCACCGATGCGCAGCACGGCACGGTCGGTGAGCAGCGCGTGGAAAATGCTCATTTGCAAGATGTGCGCCCTGAAAGAAAAAATTTCAACCCCAAAGCGCGACTGGCTTATCGGCGATGCTGGGCGTATAATTAAACGGATGGCACCGCGCAGCAATCTTATCATTCTGCCGCCCGATCGGCTTGATGCATTTACCGCCACCGGCGTGTCTGGCTGAATTATTGGCTTTTGAAGCAGCGCGCCCCGTCCATATTGTCACCCATGAAGATTTCGTGTCGTTTTTTGCCGATGCGCCGGCGCAATTGCGCTTCATCACCCACCGGCGAGAAAACGGCAAAATGTCGACCATGCGATTGCTTGGCGAAGCGATGGGGCATAATTGGAACCGCGTCATTTCATTGACCGCAACACGCCTGCCGTTTCTGCTATGGGCGCGTCATCGTCATCATTATCGGTTTGCCGCGGGCGGCTATGCGCTGCCTGCCTTATTTGCCAATGGCAAATTGCGCCCGCCGCATATTTGGACACCTGACAAGCTGCATTTGGCCTTGCCGGAAACATTGGCACCCGACACGCCGTTGGTTGTACTGGCCTTGTCCTGAGAACGGCCGCGCCGTTTGGGATTGGCGGCATTATGCCGAGTTGATTTGGCGTTTGTCTGACAGCATTGATGCCTTGCAGCAAGCCCATATTGTCGTTTTAGCCCATCGCGATTGTGCGCTGGCTGACAGTTTGATGGAAAAAATACCGCCCGGGCAAATAAGCCGCTTTGATGATTTACCATTTGCCAAACAAGGCGGTTTGATGCGCCGCGCGCGGCTGGTTATCGGCACGGACCGACTGGCCATGCGCATGGCGGCCGGTCTCGGCACGGCGTTGGTTCTGCGCCTTGACCGCGAAGACGGCAGATGAAGGACGACCCTATGGGCTCTATATCGGGCAAGATGCGGCGGAAGTGGCGCGCTATGTCGGGCGGCATTTGCCGCCTGTTGAAAGTGCGGCACAGGCGGGTGCAAAACAAAAGACAGAAGGCCGACGGTTCTGCTATGAGTTGAAAAAGCGAGTAGAGTGATGACGACAGAAAAATATGACCTGATTATTTCCGGCGGCACCATTGCCGGCCCGGAAGGCACGCAAGAAGGCGATATCGCCATTAAAGATGAGCGCTTTGCGGCGATTGGTGATTTGGCCGATGCCGAGGCCGATGAGCGTCTCGATGTTTCGGGTCTGACCGTGCTGCCCGGCGTCATTGATACGCAAGTGCATTTTCGCGAACCCGGCCTCGAGCATAAGGAAGATTTGCAATCGGGCTCATTGGCTGCCGTGATGGGCGGGGTGACGGCGGTGTTTGAAATGCCAAATACCAAACCGCCGACCACCAATAAGGAGGCGATTGAAGATAAGGTTGCGCGCGGGCGCGATCGCATGCATTGCGATTTTGCCTTTTATGTCGGTGGCACGCATGAAAATGCCGCCCAATTGCCCGAGCTGGAGCGCATGGAAGGCATTTGCGGGGTCAAAGTCTTTATGGGCTCATCGACCGGCAATTTGCTGGTGCCCGATGATGATGGCGTCGGTGATATTTTAAAACATATTAACCGCCGCGCCGCGTTTCACAGCGAAGATGAATATCGCCTGCGCGAGCGCCGCCCGCTGGCTGAAACCGGCAATGTGCTGACGCATCCGGTTTGGCGCGATGAAGAAGCGGCGATTTCCTCGACCCGTCGTTTGATTAAGCTGGCGCGCGAAGCCAATCAGCATATTCATGTGCTGCATGTGACGACGGAAGAAGAAATGCAAATGCTGGCCGCCAATCGCGATATTGTGTCGGTGGAAGTAACGCCGCAGCATTTAACTTTGGCCGCGCCTGAGGCTTATGAAGAGATCGGCACATTTGCGCAAATGAACCCGCCCATTCGCGAGGCGCGCCATCGCGCCGCGCTTTGGAAGGCGCTGGAGCAGGGCATTGTCGATGTTATCGGCTCCGACCATGCGCCGCATACGCGCGAAGAAAAAGCCGAAGCCTATCCGCATTCACCGGCCGGTATGCCGGGTGTGCAGACCTTGCTGCCGCTCATGCTCGACCATATGACGGAAGGTAAATTATCGCTTGAGAAATTGGTCACGCTGACCAGCCTCAATGCACAAAAACTTTTCGGCTTGAAAGAGAAAGGCGCGATTGAAATCGGCAATCATGCCGATTTGACCTTTGTTGATTTAAAGCGCAGCGAGACCATTACTGAAGACTGGATTGCAGCGCGCTGCGGCTGGTCGCCTTTTACCGGTCGCACCATTCGCGGCTGGCCGGTCGGCACTATGGTGCGCGGCACGCGCGTTATGTGGCAGGGCGAATTGACTGCGCCTGCCACCGGGCAACCTTGCCTTTTTGACATTTGAAAATTTAACGGGAGACGATGATGTCGGACAGCTTTCGCGCCTTGCGGCTGAATAAAAATGATGATGGCCAGAGCCATGAATTTGTCGAACTGACGGAAAATGATTTGATGGAGGGCGATGTCACCATCGCCGTGTCGCATTCAACCTTGAATTATAAAGATGGGCTGGCACTGACCGGTGCGTCACCTGTGGTGCGCGTTTGGCCGATGATACCGGGTATTGATTTTGCCGGCACGGTCGAAAAATCCGAGCACCCTGATTTCAAAGAAGGCGATGATGTGATTTTGAACGGCTGGGGCGTCGGCGAAACGCATTTTGGCGGCTATGCCGGAAAAGCGCGCGTTAAAGGCGATTGGCTGGTCAAGCGACCGGCTGCCATTTCAGCTGCGCAAAGCATGGCCATCGGCACGGCCGGTTATACCGCCATGCTATGCGTCATGGCTTTGGCTGATACGCCGACAGATGCCGGTGAAATTCTGGTCACCGGCGCGGCCGGTGGCGTTGGCTCGGTCGCTTTGGCGCTGCTGTCAAAACTCGGCTATCAGGCGGTCGCCTCTACCGGTCGCATGGAAGAAGAAGCCTATTTGACCGGACTGGGCGCAACGCGCGTGATTGACCGCAACACATTGTCGGAAAAGGGCCGTCCGTTGGATAAAGAGCAATGGGCCGGTGTCGTCGATGCGGTTGGCAGCCACACTTTGGCCAATGTCATTGCGCAAACCAAATATGGCGGCACGGTTGCCGCTTGTGGTTTGGCACAAGGGCCGGACCTGCCCGCCACGGTGATGCCGTTTATTCTGCGCGGCGTGACTTTGGCCGGTATTGATAGCGTTATGGCGCCGCGCGAAAAACGCGAAGCGGCATGGGCGCAATTGGCCGAGCATCTTGATTTGGCCAAGCTTGACGCCATGACGAGCCAAGCGACATTGGATGATTTGCCCGATTTGGGTGGCAAAATTCTTGCCGGTCAGACGCGCGGTCGTTTGATTGTGACGCTTTAGAAAATCGAATAAGCGCCATCAATGACGAATAAATCGCCGGAATGATAGGCCGATGCATTGGAGGTCAAATAGACCGCAATGCCGCCGAAATCTTCCGGCTCGCCCCAGCGCCGTGCCGGTACGCGCGAGATGACTTTGGTTTCAAAACATCGCTGCCTTGCGCCCCTGCCGTCATATCGGTGGCAATCCAGCCGGGCAAAATCGCATTGGCACGCACGCCATAACGCGCATGTTCAACGGCGATGGATTTCATCATTGAGATGACCGCACCTTTCGTGGCGGCATAATGCTGGTTGCGCGCCGCGCCCTCAATGGCGGCAAGGCTGGCAATACCAACCAATGAACCGCCCGGGTCGCCGTTTTCGGCGCGCGCGACCATATGTTTGGCGGCAGCACGCAAGGTAAAAAACACGCCATCAAGATTGACCGCCAAAACGTCGCGATAGGCATTTGTGTCCATATCGGCAAATGTACCGGCCAGCTTGCCGATACCGGCATTGGCAAAGACGCTGTCAACGCGGCCCATTTCTTTCTCCGTATCTTCAAAAGCCGCATTGACGGCGGCCTCATCGGCAACATTGACATTCCAAGCCTGCGCTTTCACGCCGTGTCCGGATAATTCGGCAACCGCTTTTTCATTATTCGCTTCATTCGTGCCCCAAATGGCAATATCGGCACCGGCTTGCGCCATGGCCGCGGCCATGCCCAGCCCGATGCCGCGATTGCCGCCGGTCACCAGTGCCACTTTTCCGGTTAAATCAAACGGTTGATAGCTCATGAAAATCTCCCTGTTTCCGCCCTGTTTGGCTGTCACTATATCGGCTCTGCCGCATAAGAAAAGGCCTTAAACCGACCGCCGCAGCTTTTGACCTGAACGAGTTGGAGTGGCACTGTGCTGTCATGGTGAAGCGATTCCTATTGTTGTTTTTTCTGGCGCTGCCCGTCGCCGCCGCGCCCTTAAGCGTGGCGACATTGGATGGGCGCGAATTGGTGTTTGAGGTGGCGGTGGCCGATACGGCAGAAAAACAAAGGCGCGGTTTGATGTTCGTCAAAGATATGGCGCCGCAACATGGCATGGTGTTTCCCATGCAGCCACCGCGCATTGCGCAATTTTGGATGCGCAATACGCTTGTGCCGCTCGATATGATTTTCATTTTGCCGGGCGGCATGATTGGCGAGATTGTGACGCGCCTTGACACGCAATCGGATGCGCCGACGCGTTCTCGGCAAAAAGTCAGTGCCGTATTGGAAATAAATGCCGGTGAGGCGCAAAGGCTGAAAATCAGCATTGGCGATTTGGTGCGCATGGACGGGGTTAATTTCTGATGTGCGGTCGTTTTGCCCTTGCCACGCGCCCGAAGATTTGCGCCAATTGGTCGATTTCTCAAATCGTGTCAATTTTCCGCCGCGCTATAATATTGCGCCGACGCAGCCGGTCAGCATTATTCGCGCCGTGCCCGGGCGCGAAATGGCGCTGGTGCAATGGGGGTTGATTGCGCCGTGGTTGAAGCCCGAACAAGTCGGCGATAAATCGGCGCGCCCGCAAATTAATGCGCGGGCTGAGACGATTACCGAAAAGCCCAGTTTCAAAAACGCTTTTCGCCGCTGCCGCTGTCTTATTCCGTCGGACGGTTTTTATGAATGGGACCGCAAAATCGGCCAGCCCTATCGCATTTACCGCGCCGACGAGCAGCCGTTTTTCATGGCGGCGATTTGGGAAATTTGGAACGGCGCTGATGGCAGCGAAATTGAAAGTTGCGCCATTATCACCACGGCGGCCAATGACCGTTTAAGCCCGATACATCACCGCATGCCGGCGATGATTACACCGGCGCAGGCAGAAGATTGGTTGAGTGCGCCTGAGACCGAAGCGGAAAAACTGCTTCCCCTTTTGGGCGCGGCACCGGAAGATGACTTTACCGCCACACCGATTTCCAAGCGGGTCAATAAGGTGGCGGAAGATGATGCCGATTTATGGGTCGCGCATATTGAAAAAGCGCCGCCCAAGCAAATGGATTTATTTTAGGAGCCTGTCATGAGTGTTGTTGACCATATTATCATCGCCGTTGAAGACCTCGAAAAAGCCTCGCAAGATTATGCGCTGATGCTGGGGCGTGCGCCGAGCTGGCGCGGTACGCATCCTGATTATGGCAGTGCCAATACACTGTTTCGTCTCGATAATTGCTATTTGGAATTGCTCGCCGCCAATGGTGAAGGTTGGGCCGGTGATATGGTGCGCGGCGTGTTCTGGAGGCGCAAGGTCAGTCTTTATGCGCGCTCATTTTCGCTACCGATGATTGCGAAGCTTTTTGGAGAACGCACGCGCCCAATGGATTGGACGCAGCCGATCCGGTGCCCGGTCACGGCATTGACGACAATACAGGCGTCACCCGCACATGGCAGACCATGCATTGGGATATGGCGGCGGCGCGCGGTATTTTTTCTTTCTGCATCCGGCATGATGATTTGTCGGCCCTGCCAATGGCGGCGGTAGAAGGGGCGGGCGCTTTGACGGCGGTTGACCATGTGGTGGTGCAAACCAAAAGCGCCGAAGCGGCGAGAAAGTTTTACGGCGACCAGCTGGGCATCCGTTTGGCATTGGAGCAGCATGTGCCCGATTGGGGCGGCACGCAGCTTTTCTTCCGCACCAATTCGATGAGCGTGGAAGTGCTGGCCACTGAAAAAGCCGGTGATGATGACCGCCTATGGGGCTGGCGCTAAAGACCGATGATATTGTGGCGACACAAAAACGCTTGAGCGATGCCGGTATCGCCGTGTCAGAAGTGCGCGACGGGCGCAAGCTCGGCACCAAAGTCTGCACCGCCAAAAGCCATGCGCTGGACGTGCCGACCTTGCTGATCGAGCATCCTAAAAATTAAGCGGCAGCGCGCGCAAGGCGGTCATTAATCGCCTCACCCAGACCTTCCACTGGTATCGCCATAACGGCCAAGCCTTTGCCGCTTTCTTGCGCTGCGTCATCAGCGGCATGCAGCACTGAAAATAAATGCGCCGCGGCTTCGGCCAAATCACCCGTTGCGCTTAAATTGGCAAAGCACGGTTCGGCGGTTACGCCAAAGCCGATGAGCAATTCATTTTCGCGCGCCGTTTCGGCATTGAGACGCAGGCCGCTTTGCGGCGCATAATGGCGCGCCAAACGGCCGGGTGCGAGGCGCGCCTGCGCGGTTGTTTCTTCGGGCGGCTCAGCAAGCTTCGTCCCCAGACAGGCTTCTATGTCGGCACGCGCCAAGCCACCGGCGCGCAGCCATAATGGCGTGTCATCAAGACAGCCGATAATGCTCGATTCCATGCCAATGCTGCATGCCCCGCCATCAAGCACGTCAATATCGGGCAGCATGGCAGCAACATGGGCGGTACTGCTGGGGCTTAAGCGACCTGACGGATTGGCGCTCGGCGCAACCAGTGGCCGCGCCACGACGCGCAATAATTTTTGTGCCGTTTCATGCGCCGGAATGCGCAAGGCAATGGTGTCGAGACCGGCTGAGGCGAGCGGATCAACCGGACAATCGGCTTGGCGCGGCACCACTAAGGTCAACGGCCCGGGCCAAAAAACGGCGGCCAGTTTTTCAGCCTGTTCGTTAAACCGACCAATGGCGCGCGCTGCCTTCATATCAGCAACATGACATATTAGTGGATTGAATTGTGGCCGCGCTTTGGTTGCATAAATCGCGGCAATGGCATCTCCATTGGTCGCATCACCGGCGAGGCCATAAACCGTCTCGGTCGGCAGGGCAAGCAGAGCGCCCTGTTTCAGCTTTTCGGCGCAAGCGGCAATTGCATGTGCGGTGGCAGGATATATGGCCACACCAAACTCCCTCTTTGAACTCTGCGGCAGATGCCATATGTTGTTAGCAAGTGATGGGATTCATGCCAAGCCTTGTAAAGGCGTTGAGGATATTGTGACAGAACAAGCAAAAGCGAGCTCGCAGGCGCACGGCCTGCGCTATCCGTTTGACGAAAAGCCGGAAGTCGGTGCGCCGATTGAGGTGGCTGATGGGGTTTTTTGGGCACGTATGGATTTGCCCTATACGCTGGACCATATCAATGTCTGGCTGCTGCGCGATGGCGATGGCTGGGTGATTGTCGATACATGTGTCGATATGGAAAGCTCGCGCGCCCATTGGGAAGAGCTGTTTGGCGGCTTTATGGGCGGCAAGCCGGTCCATAAGGTGATTGTTACCCATATGCATCCTGACCATGTCGGGCTGGCCGGTTGGCTGGTCAAACGCTTTGATGCCGATTTTCATATGTCGCGCGCCGATTATCTGATGTGCCGTGCCATGGCCGCCGATACCGGCAAAGAACGTGCCTGATGAGGGCATTCGTTTTTACCGCGCCGCCGGTTTTGACGAGCACGCATTGGAGCGTTATCGCGCGCGCTTTGGCGGTTTCGGCCAGCATATTCACGCGTTGCCGCAAGCCTATAAGCGCGTCAAACAAGATGATGAAATTGTCATTGACGGTTTTACATGGCGCATTGAAATCGGCTCGGGCCATGCGCCGGAACATGCCTGCCTTTATTGCGAAGAGAAAAATGTGCTGATTTCAGGCGACCAAGTCATCCCACGCATCTCGTCCAATGTCTCTTTGTTTCCGACCGAGCCAATGGGCAATCCGCTGCAAGATTGGATTGATAGCTGCCACCGCATTCACGAGGCCATTCCTGATGATGTGCTGGTTTGTCCGGCCCATAATGAGCCGTTTTACGGCCTGCATGCGCGTCTCAATGCCTTGATTGACGGCCATGAAAATTCCTTGGCGCGCTTGAGCGAAGTGTGCGAAGAGCCGCGCCGTGCCATTGACGGCAAAGTTTTCTCGGTGTTGTTCAAAAGGCGTGTCGGGCGCGAAGTGTTTTTCATGGCGGCTGGTGAAAGTCTGGCCCATCTCATGTGTTTGGTGCATCGCGGCGATTTGTCGATGAATTATGATGAAGATGGCGTATGCTATTATCAGAAAGTGGCGAAAGCCTAAAAGGCGAGGAGACCGGCATGGCCGATAAAGTTGAAATTGCCGAAGATATTTTGAAGCTCAGCTTTGAAGAAGCATTGGGCGAGTTGGAAAGCATTGTCGATCGTTTGGAAACCGGTGATGTCGCATTGGAAGAATCGATTGAGATTTATAAGCGCGGCAACCAATTGCGCGCCTATTGCGATGAGAAGCTGAAATCGGCACAAGCCAAAATCGAAAAAATAACCGGCGATGGCGGCACCGCGCCGCTGGATACCGACTAGCGGCCATGACCGATTTTGAAACAGACCGCCGCCACGCGCTAGCTCAAGTGGCGGCGTTTTTCGATACGCTGTTGCAATTGCCCGACGGGCCGGAGAGCCGCCTGATTGAGGCCATGCGCTACACCGTGCTGTCAGAGGTAAGGGCTTTCGTCCCTATCTTGCTTATTCGGCGGCGCAATTGTTCAATGTCGATGAAGGGTCGGCCATTCGCGTCGCGGCGGCTGTTGAGGCAGTGCATTGTTATTCGCTGATACATGATGATTTACCGGCCATGGATGACGACGATATGCGGCGCGGCAAGCCCAGCCTGCATGTCGCTTTTGACGAGGCGACCGCCATATTGGCCGGCGATGCGCTGCTGACTTTGGCCTTTGAAATTTTGGCCGATGAGGCGGCACATAAGGAAATGAGCAAAAGGCTGGAATTGGTGACCGCGCTGGCGCGCGCTGCCGGCATGCAGGGTATGGTTGGCGGACAGATGATTGATTTGCAATCGCCGCAGCTTGATTTGGATGCCGGTGGCCTGACCCGCTTGCAAAAAATGAAAACCGGCGCGCTTATCGGTTTTGCTTTGGAGGCGGGGGCTATTTTGGGCGGCGCTGATGAGGCGGAACGCCATGCTCTGACCGGGTATGCTCTTGATATTGGGCTGGCCTTTCAAATTGCCGATGATGTGCTCGATGTCGATGCGCCAAGCGCCGATTTGGGCAAAACGGCGGGCAAGGACGAAGCGGACGGCAAAGTGACTTTTGCCTCGCTTTTGGGCACGGAGCGCGCCCGCGACCAAGCCGATTTATTGGTCAAACAGGCAATTTCCCATTTGACGGTGTTTGGCGAGGCCGCCAATGGGCTACGACAAGCTGCCGAATTTGTGATTGCGCGCCATAGCTGATAAAAAAACGTCAGCAAAGGAGCCTTTATGGCTGAGAAACAGACACCGCTTTTGGATCGCATTACGCGCCCGGTTGACTTGCGTCAGCTGGATAGGGGTGATTTGCGCCAATTGGCCGATGAATTGCGCGCTGAAATGATAGACGCCGTCTCGGTGACGGGAGGCCATTTGGGGGCCGGTCTCGGTGTTGTCGAATTGACCGTGGCTTTGCATTATGTTTTTGAAACGCCCGATGACAGGCTGATTTGGGATGTCGGGCATCAGGCCTATCCGCATAAAATTCTCACTGAAAGGCGCGCGCGCATCCGCACATTGCGCCAGGGCGGTGGCCTGTCGGGTTTCACCAAACGGGCTGAAAGCCCTTATGACCCGTTCGGTGCGGGCCATAGCTCGACCTCCATATCAGCCGGTTTGGGCATGGCGGCGGCGCGCGATTTGGCGGGCAAAGACAATAATGTGGTGGCGGTTATCGGCGATGGCGCGATGTGCGCCGGCATGGCTTTTGAAGCGATGAATAATGCCGGTGCTATGGATAGCCGCATGGTGGTTATCTTGAATGATAATGATATGTCGATTGCGCCGCCCGTCGGTGCCATGAGTGCCTATTTGGCGCGCATTTTGTCGGGCAAAACCTATCGTTCGTTCCGCCGCTTGCTGAAAGATTTGAGCCGCCATTTACCCGAGAGCTTGCAAGAAAAAGCGCGGCAAATGGAAGAATATACGCGCGGTTGGCATGACCGGCGGCACGCTGTTTGAGGAAATGGGCTTTTATTATGTCGGGCCGATTGACGGGCATAATCTCGACCATTTACTGCCGGTTTTGGAAAACGTCAAAAAAATGCAAAACGGCCCGGTATTGGTGCATGTGGTGACCAAAAAGGGACATGGCTATGCGCCTGCCGAAGCGTCTGATGATAAATATCATGGCGTGTCGAAATTTAATGTTGTCACCGGCGAGCAAGTAAAAGCGACGCCTTCCGCGCCGAGTTATACCGGCGTATTTGCCGAGGCGCTGATGGATGAGGCGGCGCGTGACGATAAGATTGTCGCCATTACCGCTGCCATGCCGTCGGGTACGGGGCTGGATAAATTTGCGCAAAAATATCCTGAACGCTGTTTTGATGTCGGCATTGCCGAGCAGCATGCGGTAACCTTCGCCGCCGGTCTGGCCAGCGAAGGCTTCAAACCTTTTGCCGCGATTTACTCGACCTTTTTGCAGCGCGCTTATGATCAAGTGGTGCATGATGTTGCGGTGCAAAATCTGCCGGTGCGCTTCGCCATTGACCGTGCCGGTCTGGTCGGCGCTGATGGGCCGACCCATGCCGGTTCATTTCGACAATGCCTATCTCGGCACATTGCCCAATATGGTGATGATGGCGGCGGCTGATGAGGCCGAGTTGAAACATATGGTGACGACGCAAGTGGCGTTTAGCGAACACCCGAGCGCTTTGCGCTATCCGCGCGGCGAAGGTGTCGGCGTTGAATTGCCGACACATGGCGAGGTGCTGGAAATCGGCAAAGGCCGCATCATTCGCGAAGGGGGGCGTATTTGCCTGCTCAGCTACGGCACACGGCTGGAACAAGCGCAATTGGCGGCCAACCAATTGGACGCGCAAGGCTTCCGCACCAGCGTCGTCGATGCGCGTTTTATGAAGCCGCTTGATGAAGCGCTGATTTTGCGATTGGCGCGCGAGCATGAAATTTTGCTGACTTTGGAAGAAGGCGCGATTGGCGGCTTTGGCAGCCATGTCATGCATATGCTGGCCGAAAACGGGCAATTGGAAGGCGGTTTGAAATGCCGCTCCTTGGTGCTGCCCGACAGTTATATTGACCAAGACAAGCCCGATGCCATGTATGATGCGGCGGGGCTGAATGCCGCGCAAATTATCGAAACCGTGCGCGGCCTGTTGGGGGCTGATGGCGCGCAGATTGAGATTATCACGCCAAAGGCCGGTGCCTGAGCGTGGGTAAAACCCGCCTCGACCAACAACTTGTCAGCCTTTCTCTATTTGAAAGCCGCGCCCGCGCCGCCGCCGCCATTAAGGCGGGGCAGGTGACGGTCAATGGCATCACCGCCGAAAAAGCGTCCATGTCCGTATCGCCCGATGATGTGATTGAGGCTGAAGCGGCGCATGATTTTGTCTCGCGCGGGGCGCTGAAATTGCAAAAAGGACTGGCGCATTTCGGCTATGCGGCGCGCAATGGCGTGTTTGCTGATATTGGTGCCTCGACCGGCGGTTTTACCGACGTGCTTTTGCGACAAGGCGCGGCTTTTGTCTATGCGGTCGATGTCGGGCAAGACCAATTGCATGAAAATCTATTGCGGCGATGCGCGGGTCGAGAATATGGCCGGTATTAATGCACGTCATCTCAGCGCTGCCGATTTTGACCGCCCGCTTGACGGGCTGGTCTGCGATGTCAGTTTCATCAGCCAAACAAAAGCACTGGCCGGACTTGCACCGTCTTTGCCTGAAAAGGCTTGGGCGATTGCGCTCATCAAACCGCAATTTGAATTGGACAAGGCGGCGCTCGGCAAAAACGGCGTGGTGACCGATGCCGATCTGCGCCTTGCCGTTTGCGATGACATTCGCCAATGGTGGCAGGCGCAAGGCTGGCGGGTCGATGATATTGTCGAAAGTCCAATCACCGGGCCGCAGGGCAATGTCGAATATCTTATCGGCACGCGCAAAATGGCATGAAAAAGCCCGCCGCATCAAAAGATGAGACGGGCTCCTCCAAATGGTTTTAAGGCTTAGCCTTCCATAGCGGCATCCCAAGCGCCTTGTGCGGCAAGGCCGTTCATTTTAACGCGATGGGCAAAAGCGGCTTGCGCATCAGACACATTTCCCGCTTCGCCGAGCCAGGTTTTGAGCGGCGCGGCTTGCAGGGCGCGGCCATAAGAAAAGCTCAGTTTCCACGGCAGCCCACCGATTTTATTCATTGCATCAAGATGCGCCGTGGCATCTTCATCGGATTGACCACCCGACAAAAAGACAATGCCCGGCACCGCTTCGGGGACGCATTTTTTGAAACAATCAAGGGTCATTTCGGCCACTTGCTGGACCCCGCCTGTTCGGCATGCGCCGTGCCCGATACCACCATATTGGGTTTCAAAATCGTGCCTTCGAGGTGAACGTCTTGCTCGGCCAATTGGGCGTAAAGCTGCGTCAAGGCGGCGCTGGTCACTTCATAGCAGCGTTCTACCGAATGGCTGCCATCCATAATCACTTCCGGCTCGACAATCGGCACAATCTCGGCTTCCTGACACAAGCTCGCATAGCGCGCCAACGCATGGGTGTTGGCCGTCAGGCAAGCAGCCGACGGAATGCCATCGGCAATATTGATGACGGCGCGCCATTTGGCGAATTTCGCGCCCAGTCCGTGATATTCGGCCAAACGCTCACGCAAACCGTCCAGCCCTTCCGTCACCATTTCGCCCGCATGACCGGCCAAATCTTTCGCGCCACCATCAACCTTAATACCCGGCATTGAACCGGCATCGGCAATCAATTGCGCCAAAGGCGTGCCATCGGCGGCTTTTTGACGAAGGGTCTCGTCAAATAAAATCACGCCGGAAATATGCTCGCGCATGGCGGCTTCCGTGCGGAACAGCATTTCGCGATAATCGCGACGGCTGTCAGCGGTCGATTCAACATTGATGCTGTCAAAACGCTTTTTGATGGTGCCGGTGCTCTCATCGGCCGCCAAAATACCTTTGCCCTCAGCCACCATGGCCTGGGCAATCGCCTCAAGGGCTTGCTTATTCATTTCTCTCTCCCGTTCAGTTTTGCGAGAGGGCAGCAACGCCCGGCAGGGTTTTCCCTTCCAGCCATTCCAAAAACGCCCCACCGGCGGTCGAGACATAGGTAAAATCTTTTCCCGCCCCCGCATGGTTTAGTGCCGCTACCGTATCCCCACCTCCGGCAATGGAGGTCAGTTGACCTTTTCGAGTCAGGGCAGCGGCATATTGCGCAGCGTGATTGGTCGCTGCGTCAAAAGGTTCAATCTCAAACGCCCCCAAAGGGCCGTTCCAGATAATTGTAGCCGCCTTATCAAAGGCAGCGCAAATATCGCCGACCGCATCGGGCCGGCATCAAGAATCATTTTGTCATCGGGCACGGCGTGCGCGGCCACGGTTTCGCCACTCTGGCCGGCGGCAAATTGTGACGCCACAACCGCGTCGCGCGGCAGTAAAATCGTGCAGCCCTGTGTCTCGGCTTCCGCCATAATGGCGCGCGCCGTTTCCAGCATGCTGTCTTCGCATAAAGACGTGCCGACGCTATGGCCTTGCGCCGCCAAAAACGTATTGGCCATGCCGCCGCCAATGACCAAAATATCGGTCTTGGCCGATAAATTGCCCAACAAATCAAGTTTGGTGGAAATCTTCGCGCCGCCAACGATAGCGACAAGCGGCCGTTTGGGATCACCCAAAGCGGCGTTAAGCGCGTCCAATTCAGCCTGCATGGCCAGTCCGCAATAGGTCGGCAACATATTTGGTAATGCCATGGGTTGAAGCGTGGGCGCGATGGGCGGCTGAAAACGCATCATTGACATAAGCATCTGCCGGTGCGGCCAGCGCCGCTGCGAAATCGGCATCATCAGCTTCTTCACCGGCGTGAAAGCGGGTGTTTTCCAAACACAAATGCCGCCTTCGGGCAAAGCCGCCAAGGCTTCTTGCGCCGCATCGCCAATGCAGTCTTCGGCGAAAGTCACTTTTTGGCCAAGCAAATCACCAAGCGCCACGGCAATCGGGGCGAGGCTCATCTCGGCAACGCGCTGGCCTTTCGGACGTCCGAAATGCGACAGCACACCGATGCGAAAGCCGCTTTGCGACAATTTTTCGAGACTGGGCAGCAGCCTTTCGAGCCGCGTTGCATCACGCACCGCACCACGCTCGTCAAGCGGCACATTCAAATCGGCACGGATAAGGATAATACTGCCACCGGCCGTTTCAGCGACCAAGGCATCAAGTGTTTTGTAACTGCTCATCTGTGAGGTGGTTTAAAGTTTGCCCATGGCGACAGCCGTGTCGCTCATGCGATTGGCAAAGCCCCATTCATTATCATACCAGCTCAATACCCGTACCAGCTTGCCGCCGACAATTTGCGTTTGCGTCAAATCGAAAGTCGAGCTGTTCGGATTGTGATTGAAATCAATCGACACAAGCGGCTCGTCGCATACGCCCAGCACACCTTTGAGCGGGCCATTGGCGGCTTTCACAATGGCATTGTTAATTTGCTCCACTGTGGTTTTTTCTTGGCTTCAAACACCAAATCAATCATTGAAACATTGGGCGTTGGCACACGCACTGCTGTGCCGTCTAACTTGCCGGCCAGTTCCGGCAGCACCAAGCCGACAGCTTTCGCGGCACCGGTTGAGGTCGGTATCATGGATAAAGAGGCGGCGCGGGCGCGGCGCGGGTCTGAGTGCAGCGTATCGACCGTGCGCTGGTCACCGGTAAAAGCGTGCACAGTGGTCATATAGCCACGCGCAATGCCGCAGGTTTTGTTCAGCACTTGCGCCACCGGCGCAAGGCAGTTTGTCGTGCAAGACGCATTGGAAACGATTTTATGGCTTTTGCGCAATTTCTTGTGATTGACGCCATAAACAACCGTCAAATCTGCCCCCGATGCAGGTGCTGAAACCAAAACGCGCTTGGCGCCGGCGGTCAGATGCTTGCCGGCATCTTCTTGGCTGGTGAACAGGCCGGTGCATTCCAGCGCAATATCAACGCCCATTTGTTCCCACGGCAAATTGGCCGGATCGCGCTCGGCAATCACCTTAATTGACTTGCCGCCGACATTAATGCCGGTTTTGGTGGCCCGCACTTTGGCCGGCAATTGGCCGTGCACACTGTCATATTGCAGCATATGCGCATTGGCATCGACGCTGCCCAAATCATTAATGGCGACAACGTTCACATCTTTACGGCCGCTTTCAATAATACCTCGCAGCACCAAGCGCCCAATGCGTCCGAAACCGTTAATTGCCACATTTACTGCCATTTTTCTCTCCCGTTAAAAATTTACAGCGCGTTGCGTGCGGCTGCCGCAATTGCGTCTGCGGTAATGCCGAAATGTTGAAATAGCTGTCCGGCCGGTGCGCTGGCACCAAAGCCGTCCATGCCGATGAAAATATCCTGTGGCCGCAAGAAGCGATCCCAGCTTTGTCGAATAGCGGCCTCGACAGCGATACGAATAGGGGTATCGCCCAAAATATCGGCCTGCGTTGCCGGGTTTTGCTGTTCAAACAGCTCCATGCAGGGCACGGAAACGACGCGTGCGCCAATACCGTCTTCTTTCAGCGCAGCACGTGCTTCCATGGCGATGGAAACTTCCGAGCCGGAGGCCAGAATGGTGACTTGCGGGTCACTGCCACCGGCGGCCAATTCATAGGCGCCATGAGCGCAACCATTGCGTTCTTCATAGCCGCGCACAGCCGGCAAGCCTTGTCGTGTCAGAGCCAAAATGCTTGGCGCCGTGTCCAGTTTCAAGGCCAATTGCCAGCACTCTAAGGTCTCAATGGCATCGGCGGGGCGGAACACAAATGTATTTGGAATGGCGCGCAAAGCAGCCAAATGTTCCACCGGTTGGTGTGTCGGCCCATCTTCACCAAGGCCGATGGAGTCATGCGTCAGTACATGAATGGTGCGCTGCTTCATCAGCGCCGACAGCCGTATGGCAGGGCGTGAATAGTCGGAAAAACGAGGAAGGTGCCGGAATAAGGAATAAAGCCGCCATGCAGCGCCATGCCGTTCATGGCCGCTGCCATGCCGTGTTCGCGAATGCCCCAATGGATAAATTGTCCGGCCATATTATCGACAGAGACCGGCGCTTGTTCGGGCGTTTTGGTATTATTGGAACCGGTCAAATCGGCTGACCCGCCAATCATTTCCGGCACATGCGGCACGATAGCCTTCAGCGCTTCTTCGGAAGATTTGCGTGTTGCCCAGCCCGGCTTTTCGTCAGCAAGTTGTTTTTTGAACGCATCAACAGCGCTGTCCAAGCCTTGCGGTAAGTCCCCGGCGACCGTGCGCTCAAAGCGGTTTTTGGTTTCCGCCGATTGCGCGGCAAGACGCTCTTCCCAAGCTTTGCGGGTTGAGGCATGGGTGCGTCCGGCCATGCGCCAATTATCGAGCAAATCGCAAGGAATATCGTAAGGCTCTGATGACCAGCCAAGAGTTTCGCGGGTCAGGGCAATTTCATCATCACCCAGAGGTGCGCCATGCACACCGCTTGTGCCTTGCTTGTTCGGGCTGCCATAGCCAATGGTGGTTTTGCAGGCAATCAGGCTCGGCTTATCGCTTTGACGCGCCGCTTCAATGGCTTTTTCAATCGCCGCATGGTCATGGCCGTCAATGCGCACCGCATCCCAACCGGCCGCTTCAAAGCGCCCCAGCGCATCGCCGGATTCGGTCAGGTCGAGCGGGCCGTCAATGGAAATGTCATTATCATCATAGAGCACAATGAGGCGCGATAATTTGAGATGACCGGCAATGGAAATCGCTTCATGGCTGATGCCTTCCATCAGGTCACCATCGGAAGCCAATACATAGGTAAAATGGTCAACCAGTTCATCGCCGAAGCGGGCATTCATCATGCGCTCGGCCAGTGCCATGCCGACCGCCGTCGAAATGCCTTGCCCGAGCGGGCCGGTGGTGGTCTCAATGCCCGCCGCATGACCATATTCAGGGTGACCGGCTGTTCGGGCGCCAAGCTGGCGAAAGTTTTTAATCTCGTCCAGCGTCATATCGGCAAAACCGACAAGATAATGCAGCGCATATTGCAGCATGGAGCCGTGGCCGGCCGACAGCACGAAGCGGTCGCGGTCGGGCCATTCCGGCGCCAGCGGGTCGATTTTCAAAAATTTCGTGTAGAGAACAGTGGCAATTTCGGCGGCCCCCCTCGGTAGGCCGGGGTGGCCCGAATTGGCCGCTTGCACGGCGTCCATAGACAGGGCGCGTATGGCATTGGCCATTTGTTGAAGGGGCATAGAGCCGGTTTCGGAAACAGCTTTTGCTTCGGCGTCAGACATTCAAAATCCCTCTTACTTGTCGGTCTGTCATAAGCCGACAAGGCCGTCTTAATTTGGGCGCACAATGCCCCTGCGACCTGCTAGAGTCAATGCCAGATTCGCACAGTTGAGTCCCGCAATTAACAGATTTTGTTGACGAGAAAACGGGGGCAATTTTATGCTGTCAAAAGAGGTGTCTTATGCAGAAAATACAACCCGCTCTGGAACGATTGCTCAATGCGGTCGATAGGCTGACCGCCGAGCATGCGCGTTTGAGCGAAGCCGGTGAGGATATGCTTGGTAAATTGGCCGCGCTTGATGCGCTGGAAGTGGAAGCCGCTCATTTGCGCACGCAAGTGTCAAACTTGAAAAAACAAAATCAAAATTTGGAAGGCGCTCAAAAACGTGCCGCAACGCAGGTTGAAAAAGCGATGCGGCAAATTGACGATGTGCTGGGGGAGGCGTAAATGGCCGAAATAACCGTATCCGTCAATTCAAGGCCGTGTCAGGTCGGTTGTCGCGATGGCGAGGAAACGCAAGTCTCGCAGCTGGCCGAAGATTTGGCGGCGCGCGTGGCTGCCATAAAAAAAGGCAATGAAAAAGCCGGTGACAGCCATTTGCTGGTGCTCGCCGGTTTGGTGTTGTGCAATGATGTGCGTGATTTGAAGCGCGAGTTGGAAGCGGTGCGCCAAGAAATGGTCGAGGCCGGTCGTTCGCGTGCGGCGCTGTCTGACCGCGTCAATGAAATTGAAGACGTCTTATCAGAGGCGCTTAATGCAGCGGCGGAGAAAATTGAAGCCATTTTGCCGCAAGAACCCGACCCGACCTCCGAAGCGACGCCAGAGCCATTGGCCTGATTGGGGTGACATTTTTCACTTTTGACCTTTATAAGGCATTTAGGAACTGCCCGATGCGAAGACTGCTTTAAACGCTCGGGGCCTTACGGTCCTTAAGGGAACTGTCACTGAGGCGGGTTGCGGCCTGCTCCACACGGTGCCCACCTACTTTTGTAGGTCTCCGAGGATCCGGCAGAAAACGGTTGTGGCGGTTCCACCTTTTTACGGGTGATGAATGGATGAAAAAAACACCATGCGGCAATCGATGCTGGCGGCGCGGCGTGCTCATGCCGATGCGCATGGCGATGATGGCAGCAGCCTTGACCGTGCATGCCGAAAAATTGAGCGGCCAAAATATTGCCGCCTATTTGCCGATGGGCGGTGAAATTGACCCGCGCCCGCTCATGCAGGCCTTGCGCCGACAGGGCAGCGCCATTTGCTTGCCGGTTTGCGTTGATGAAGAAGCGGCGATGATTTTTCGCCGCTATCGCGATGGCGATGCGCTTATACCCGATGAAATGGGCATTGCCGCGCCGCGCGCCACGGCGCAGCAAGTCACGCCCGATATTGTTTTGCTGCCGCTTTTGGCGTTTGACGGCACGGGCAATCGGCTCGGTCGCGGCGGTGGCTTTTACGACCGCACATTGGCCGCATTGCGCAAACGCGGCGCATGCCGCTTTATCGGTTTGGCGTTTGACATGCAAATGGTTGACAAATGTCCTGTCGCGCCGCATGACGAGGCCTTGCACGGCGTCGCAACGCCAACGCAATGGTATGATTTTGATGGGAAATAGCTGATGCGCTTGTTGTTTTTGGGAGATGTTGTCGGTCGCGCTGCGCGCGAAGCCATTTTGCGGCAAGTGCCGATGATGCGCGCCCAATATGAGCTCGATTTCGTCGTTGTTAATGGCTAAAACGCGGCCGGTGGCTTTGGCATCACCCCCGATATTGCGCGAAGCTTTCTTGAGGCCGGTGTCGATGTCGTCTCGACCGGCAATCATGTCTGGGACCAGCAAGATATTCGCGGCTTCATTGCCGATGAGCCGCGGCTTTTGCGCCCCGCCAATTTTCCGCCCGAGACACCGGGCAAGGGGGTCGGCCTGTATGAGGTCGGCGATAAGCGGGTTTTGGTGATTAATGTGATGGGCCAGCTTTTCATGGAATCGCTTGATGACCCGTTTGCCGCCGTCGAGCGCGAATTGACAGCTTGCCCATTGGGCGAAGCAGCCGATGCAATCATTGTCGATATGCATTGCGAGGCGACCTCGGAAAAAATGGCAATGGGACATTTTTGCGATGGCCGCGCCAGCCTGGTGGTCGGCACGCACACCCATGTGCCGACAGCGGATGCGCAAATTCTCCCCAATGGCACGGCCTATCAAACTGATGCCGGTATGTGCGGCGATTATGACAGCGTCATCGGTATGGAAAAAGAAGAGCCGGTCAATCGCTTCGTCACAAAATTGCGCGGCGGTCGCTTCGGCGCGGCGCAAGGCACGCCGACCCTATGCGGCGTGATGGTGGAAACCGATGATACAAGCGGCAAGGCCATTGCCATTCACCCGATACGCGCCGGCGGCAGGCTTTCCTCCGCCGCGCCAAACCTGTAATCTAAAGAAACCGCAAGCAACGGAGGGCGATATGGCAGGCCATTCCAAATTCAAAAACATTCAGCACCGCAAGGGTGCGCAGGATAAAAAGCGCGCCAAGATTTTTGCCCGCCTGACCAAAGAAATTATGGTGGCGGCGAAAATGGGCTTGCCTGACCCTGATGCCAATCCGCGTTTGCGCACGGCGATTTTGGCGGCGCGCGCGCAAAATATGCCGAAAGACAATATTGAGCGCGCCATTAAGAAAAGTTCTGATGATGGTGATACGGTTTATGAAGAAGTGCGCTATGAGGGCTTCGGCCCGGCCGGTATCGGCATTATTGTCGAGACATTGACCGATAATCGCAATCGCACGGCGGCGGAAGTGCGCTCTACTTTTGCCAAAAATGGCGGCAATCTCGGTGAAACAGGTTCCGTGTCTTTCATGTTTGACCGTGTCGGCGCAATTGAGTTTGATGCCGAGCGCGCGGATGCGGAAACCGTGTTTGAAGCGGCGATTGAGGCCGGTGCGGAAGATGTGGACAGTTCTGACGCCGGTCATGAAATTATCTGCGCGGTCGAGGAATTGCATAATCTTGTCAATGCTTTGCAAGACAGTCTGGGTGAGCCGCGCGCAGCCGATATTATCTGGCGGGCGCAAAATGATATTGCCGTAGACGGCGAAGCAGCCGAAAAAGTAGTAAAGCTGGTCGAAGCGCTGGACGATGTAGATGATGTCCAGAATGTCTATGCCAATTTCGACATTTCGGAAGAGGTGCTGCAACAACTTTCGGCCTAAGGCAGAAGGGAAAGCATGTGAGCGCTGCAAAAAGACGCCTTATCGGATTGGACCCGGGTCTTCGGTTCACCGGTTGGGGTATTGTCGATATGCAGGGCAGCAAGCTGACCCATATCGGCAATGGCGCAGTGCGCTCTGATGCCTCTTTATCTCTCGCAGAACGGCTTTTGCAATTGGATGAAGGCTTGGATGAAGTGGTGCAGGAATATGCGCCTGACCATGCCGCGGTTGAGCAAACATTCGTCAATCGCGACGGCGCGGCAACTTTGAAGCTGGGGCAGGCGCGCGCCGTTTGTCTGTTGGTGCCTGCGCGACGGCACATTAGCGTTAGCGAATATGCGCCCAATTTCATCAAGCGCAGCGTTACCGGTTCGGGTCATGCCGATAAACATCAGATTAAGACAATGGTGCAAATGCTGCTGCCGCAAGCGGAAATTGCCAATGAGCACGCCGCCGATGCGCTGGCGGAGGCCATTACATTGGCGCATGCCGGTGATTTTGGCGGCAAAATGCAAGCGGCGATTGAACGCGCCGAAACAAAAGGAGCGGTCATATGATTGGCCGTTTGCACGGGCGCGTCGACGGGCGCGGCGATGGCTGGGTGCTGATTGATGTCGGCGGCGTCGGCTATATGGTCGAAGGCTCGGCGCGCATGTTGGATAATTTACCGGGCGATGGCGAAGCGGTTTCGCTGGCCATTGAAACTTATGTGCGCGAGGACCAATTGCGGTTGTTCGGTTTTGCCAGCGAAGAGGAAAGAAGCTGGTTTCGTCTGCTGATGGGTGTGCAAGGGGTCGGGGCAAAAGTCGCTTTGGCCATTCAAGGCGTGTTGTCGGCTGATGATTTGACGCAAGCCGTCGCGGCTGAAGACAAGGCGATGGTGGCGCGCGCGCCCGGCGTGGGGCCGAAAGTAGCACAACGCATTGTGCAAGAATTGAAAGATAAAATCCCCGAAGCGCAATTCATTGCTGCTGCCGGTCATAAGGTTGATGGCGAAGGCGGCAAGGTTTTGGAAGAGGCTCTGTCGGCACTGACCAATCTAGGCTACCAGCGCATGCAGGCCAATCAGGCGCTGATGGCGGCGCGCGGCAAGCTGGGCGATGAAGCGGATTCGATTGAAGCGCTCATCAAGCAAGCTTTGAAAGAGATGGCGTGATGAGCGAGCGTTTGATTGATCAAAACATGCAATCGGAAGATGCCGATGCCGCCATGCGCCCGAAGACGCTGCAAGATTTTGTCGGTCAGCAAAAAGGGCGAGAAAATCTTGCCATATTTATTGAAGCGGCGAAAAAGCGCGGTGATGCGCTCGACCATGTTTTGCTGGCCGGCCCGCCGGGGTTGGGCAAAACGACTTTGGCGCAAATTGTGGCGCGCGAATTGGGCACCGGATTTCGCTCCACTTCGGGGCCGGTGATTACCAAAGCCGGTGATTTGGCAGCACTTTTGACCAATCTTGAACCGCATGATGTGTTGTTTATCGACGAGATTCATCGCCTCAGCCCGGCGGTTGAAGAAGTGCTTTATCCGGCAATGGAAGATTTTGAGCTGGATTTAATTATTGGCGATGGCCCGGCGGCGCGCTCGGTGAAAATTGACCTGCCGCCTTTTACTCTGGTCGGCGCGACCACCCGCTCGGGCCTGCTGACCACGCCTTTGCGCGACCGTTTCGGCATTCCGATTTATCTCGGTTTTTACACCCATGAGGAACTGGAATTCATCATTCGCCGCAATGCCGCTTTGATGGGGCTGGAAATGAGCGATGATGGGGCGCGGGAAATTGCCTCGCGCGCGCGCGGCACTCCGCGTGTTGCCGGTCGTTTGCTGCGTCGTGTGCGCGATTTCGCCA
The DNA here is from genome assembly GCA_038143435.1 of Rhodobiaceae bacterium. Classification (GTDB taxonomy): domain Bacteria; phylum Pseudomonadota; class Alphaproteobacteria; order RS24; family RS24; genus UBA8337. The sequence continues at coordinate 109,196 of JAYQLX010000002.1, forward strand.
ATGTCGAGGGGGCTGACCGCATCACCGCCACGCTGGCCGATGGGGCATTGCAGCGTTTGGAAGTCGATAAGCGCGGGCTTGACGGGCTTGACCGGCGCTATTTGACGGTGGTGGCCGAAAAATTCATTGGCGGGCCGGTCGGTATTGAAACATTGGCCGCCGCTTTGGGTGAGCCGCGCGATGCGTTGGAAGATATTGTCGAGCCGTTCCTCATTCAATTGGGCTTCGTCAATCGCACTCCGCGCGGGCGCGTGCTGATGCCGGCAGCGTTTGAGCATTTGGGTTTGGATGTGCCGAAAACGGCGCGGCAAGCGGCAGCCGATTTATTTGAGGATTGAGCTGTCGGCGCTTATTTTTTGGCGCAAAGGGCTGAATAAATATTCGACCAATCTTCCATATTGGCTCGATTGAACTCCACCTGCTTGGCGGCATATTCCATGCGGTCTTCAGGCAGGTTCGGCAGCGGCAACGGCAGCGCATTATCAACCGTTTTATAGAGGTTTGAGGTAAACGCCTTAAACAGCTTCACACCGGTATTGTTGAAGCGGTTTTTGCGAATAAAGCGTTTATTGGCCTTAAACAGCTCCCAACTTTGTGAGATTTCCTGCGTCGCTTGCCAACAAATTTGTGCCTCGGGAATTTCCTTAAAACGGCGTCGCGCTTTGCCGACGGCCTTTTCATATTCGTCTTCACCGATAAGCCCGCCACTGGCAACACCGGCCGTTTTGCTGACCTTTTTACCGGTCTTGCTGGCTGAGGCGACAACCTTATCTTTGGTGTCCGAAAATCTTTCTGAAAAGCTCGAACAACCAGCCAATCCGCTGAGAGCAATCACTGTTACCAAAAGCTGAATTTTATTCATGACGCAACTTTCAAAAAAAACTCTGAAAAAACTAACATAAACCGAGCAAAAGAAAACACACGAATCGCGATTGAGAGCATTTATAATCGGAGGCGAGGATTTCAGGTCGCAAGCAAATGGGGGGCAAAAGAAAGGCGCATGGACAAAAAGCAAATGTTCGGCAGTTTTGAAAAAGACGCGCATGGCACGCGGCATGTTTTGCATGTGCCGGTTCACTATGAAGACACGGATTTTTCGGGTTTTGTCTATCACGCCAATTATTTGAAATTCGCCGAACGCGGACGTTCGAACTTCATCAATTTGGCAGGCATAACGCATCTGCAATTGCTTGAATTTGAGCCGCAATTGGCCTTTGTTGTCGGCCATATGGAAATGGATTTTCTAAGCCCGGGGCGGGTCGAAGATTTATTATTGGTTGAAACCATTTTTACCGAATGTCGCGGCGCGCGATTGACCGCCGAGCAACGCATATCGCGCAATGGGGAAACCTTGTGGCAATCGCATGTGCTGGCCGCACTGGTTGATCTTGATGGCCGCCCGCGCCGCATGCCGAAACAACTGGCCGCGCAGATGACCCCCCATTTGGGCACGTCTTTTTTGAGCGATAAGGGCGAAAAGTGACAAAGTTTGGTCACATTTGCGCCATAGAAGAACACAAATAGTGAGAGCATTTCATGGATACTGTAACCATTGACCAAGCAGCGCAGCTTGCTGCCAACGATTTTTCGCTTTGGGCCTTGTTTATTCGCGCCGATATTGTCGTCAAGCTGGTGATGATTGGCCTGATTGTCGCTTCGGTGATGAGTTGGTCGATAATTATTGAAAAAATCATGACCTATCGCCGCGTGCGCCAGCAAGCCGAAGAGTTTGAAGCGCTGTTTTGGTCGGGTGAAACCTTGCAAAATATTTATCGCCAATTGGCCTCGGGTGAAGCCAGCCCGTCCGTGCGCGTGTTTAATGCGGCGATGCGCGAATGGGTGCGCCATGACGGCAATCGCCGCAAAACCGAAGCCGGTGCCATTATTCCGTCGATTGAACGCGCCCTGACCAATGCGGTGGCGCGCGAAATGGAAGCGTTGGAAAGCCGCCTTTTGTTTTTGGCAACGGTCGGCGCGGTCGCACCCTTTGTCGGCCTGTTCGGTACGGTTTGGGGCATTATGAACAGTTTTCAGGCGATTGCGATGAGCCGCGACACCAATCTTGCCGTGGTTGCGCCGGGCATTGCGGAGGCCTTGTTTGCCACCGGCCTCGGATTGCTGGCCGCCATTCCTGCTGTTGTCGCCTATAATGCTTGCGCCGCCTCGGTGCAGCGTTTTGCTTCACGGCTTGACCATTTTGCCGATGATTTCATAAATCTGATGGCGCGGCAAAACAATGCGCAGGGCAAAGGTTAAGCGTTTTGGCCATAACATCACCCCCGCCAGCCGCTTCGCGCCGCCGTCGACATTATCAGCCCATGTCGGAAATCAATGTCACGCCAATGGTCGATGTGATGTTGGTGTTGCTGATTGTGTTCATGGTCGCCGCGCCGCTATTGACGGTTGGTGTGCCGGTCAATTTGCCGAAAACGGGAGCGCAGGCCTTGCGTGGCGATGATGAGCCGCTGGCCATTTCAATCAATGCGCAGGGACAGATTTTTCTGCAAGACACGCAAATTCAAAAAACCATGCTGGTGCCGCGTCTGAAGGCGATTGCTGGTGAAGGCTATGACCAGCGCATTTATGTGCGTGGCGACAAAACCGTCAATTACGGCCTGGTCGCCAATGTGGTGTCGGAAATCAGCGCGGCCGGATTTGCCCGCGTCGCTTTGGTGACGGAAAAAGCAGGTCAGAAGAAATAATGGCCATTACCGCAGCAATTTTCTGGCCTCATTGGCGCTGCATGCCGGATTGATTTTCCTTATCGGTTTTTGGACACCCATGCTGAATGAGGCGCGCATGAGCGACCAAAGCCTGCCGATTGAAATCATTACCGTTGACCAGTTCACCCGTCTGGTTGAAGAGACCACCATGCCGGATAAGGCCGATGCACGCCAAGAACCGACCGCGCTTGAGCAAAACACCGCCGCCCCCAATGTGCAAGCCGATGCCATGCCGATGCCCGATGCCGTGCAAAAACCCGATGAGACGGTTCAAACCACTCAAGAAGCCGTGCCGGATGCGCCGCGCTTTCGCGTCGATACGCCGGTGCCTTTGGCACGTCCCATTCGACCGCCCAAGCCGCTTTTGGATATTGGACGCGTTCAAGCCCTGCTCAATAAAACCCCCGATAAGAAAACCGCCGATAGCGGGGTGACGCAAAATGAAAGCGCGCTCAGTGCTTCTGACCGCTTGACCTTGAATGAGGTCGATGCGTTTCGCGCACAAATGCGTCGGTGTTGGTCCCCGCCCGCCGGCGCCAAACAGGCTGAAAATCTTGTCGTGCGGGTTCGTCTTTCCTTAACGCCTGCCGGTGCAATATCGGCCGGGCCAGTGGTCGTCAATCGCAGCTTGCTGGGCGACCCGTTTTTCCGCGCCGCTGCCGAAAGTGTGCTGCGCGCGATAAGACGTTGCCAACCGTTTTCCATGCCGGCGGAAAAATATGCCAGCTGGCGCAACATTGAGCTAACATTTGACCCGCGCCGTATGCTGGGCGGATAAACAGAGCACAGGCCCTTTAGGAGAAAGCCATGAATGCAGAATTTTCCATATCGCTCTCACGCCGATTGCTGGCGATGGGGCTGGCTTTATTGCTGATGCCGAGCATGGCGTTAGCGGCATTGAAGATTGATATTACGCAAGGCAATGTCGAGCCTTTGCCGATTGCGGTATTGGATTTTGCCGGTGATGGCACGGTCGGGCAGGATTTGGCGGGGGTTATTGTCGCCGATCTTGAACGTTCGGGCTTGTTTCGCCCGGTTGACCGTGAGGCCTTTATCGAACGCGATGTTGGCGTCAATGTGCGCCCGCGTTTCGGCGATTGGCGCGTTATCAATGCGCTGGCTTTGGTGACCGGTCGCGCCGTGCAGCACAGCGATGGCCGCTTGCTGGTTGAGTTTCGCCTTTGGGATGTGGTGGCCGAGGAACAAATGGCCGGTTTGCAATTTTTTACGACACCGGAAAATTGGCGGCGTATCGGTCATTTGGTGGCTGATGCAATTTATGAGCGTCTGACCGGTGAAACCGGTTATTTCGATACGCGCATTGTTTATGTGTCGGAATCAGGCGCGAAAAACAATCGCGTCAAAAAACTGGCGATTATGGACCAAGACGGGTTCGCGCAAAGTGAACTGACGCGCGGCAATGCGCTGGCTTTGACCCCGCGTTTCAGCCCGACCGCGCAGGAAATCACCTATCTTTCCTATTACCGCAATAAACCGCGCGTTTATTTGCTCAATATTGAAACCGGCCAGCAAGAAGTGGTCGGCGATTTTCCCGGCATGACTTTCGCGCCGCGCTTTTCGCCCGATGGACAAAAAATCATTATGAGCCTTGAGCGCAACGGCAATTCCAATATTTACACAATGGATTTGCGCACCCGTGAGACACGCCGCCTGACCTCATCTTTGGCGATTGATACCGCGCCATGCTATGCGCCGGACGGCAGCCAAGTGGTGTTTGAAAGTGACCGCATGGGCTCGCAGCAGCTTTATGTGATGGAAGCGGATGGCTCAAATGTGCGGCGTATTTCCTATGGCGAAGGGCGCTATGCCACGCCGGTTTGGTCGCCGCGCGGTGATTTGATTGCCTTTACCAAGACATTGAACGGGCGGTTTCTTATCGGCGTGATGAAAACCGATGGCAGCGGCGAAGCGTATTTTGACCGAGGGCTATCACAATGAAGGGCCGGCATGGTCGCCAAATGGGCGGGTTATTGCCTTTTTCAGGGAAGGGCGCGGAGCCGATCAAGGTCCGACCTTGTGGACAGTCGATGTTACGGGTTATAATGAACGACCGATTTCGACCCCCGGTTGGGCATCCGACCCGGCGTGGTCGCCGTTAATTCGATGAGTCATATTTTTGTAATCAATACCGTTTAAGCCGAGCTTTGATTTGCATTTGTGCATATTTTGGCTAAATTACAACCGAGGGACAGGCATTATGTTTGCGCAGACTGAGGAGCATTCGATGGGACAGTCGACAAAATCAAAAATTCTAATTTCTATGGCCGTGGCCGGCCTGACTTTGGCAGGTTGTGCATCAACAACTCGAGCCTGCTCGACGTCAACATCGACGGCTGTTTCATCAGCATCAACTTCGTCGAGCGCACAATATTTGGTGCAAAATGTGGGTGACCGCGTTTTCTTCCAAACCGACCAATCAAATCTTGATGGTTCTGCACGCGCGACATTGCGCAATCAAGGCGCAATGGTTGTCGCAAAACAATAGCGTCAATTTGATTGATTGAAGGCCATGCGGATGAGCGCGGCACACGCGAATATAACCTCGCATTGGGTGCACGCCGCGCCAATGCCGTGCGCGACTTCCTGATTAGCGAAGGCGTGAATGGCAGCCGTTTGCAGACCATTTCTTACGGCAAAGAGCGTCCGGTTTCCTTGTGCTCGGAAGAGGCTTGCTGGTCGAAAAACCGCCGTTCGGTGGCGACCATTCGCTAAGTGAGCGAAAATTGATTTAAGGGCACCTTCGGGTGCCCTTTTTTCTGCCTTTTTTTCGCCGATTTTGACGCGCATAGTGGAAATGATGAAATTAATTTGCTGCCTTTTTGACCGCATTTGTCGATGATTGCGCCGGTTGCGGCGCAAAACGGACCGCGCGTGCCGTCCGATTTTGCGCCGCGCGGGTCGGGCGATGATGGGGTCGCCGGTGAGCGCGTTGAGGCGCTTGAATTGCGCATTGCCCAGCTTGAACAATTATTGGAAGCGCAGCGCACATTGCAAAACCGCAATCGACTGGCGGAAACGCGCGACTTGCAGCAGCGCTTGGAATTGCTCGAAACGCGGCTTTTATCGACGCAAGACGCGTTTGCCGCGCCGGTATCGGCTGCCGCTTCTGAAGCGGCCGGCCCGGCGGCGGCGGCGGACCGCGTGCAGTTCAATCAATTGGTCGAAATGTTAAGGCTTTTGCAAGCGCAGACTGACCGTATGATGATTGATGTACAAAAACTGACGCAGCGCGTTGACAAAGCCTCATCTGACAATGAGTTTCGCTTCCAATCGCTTGAAGGCGGTATTATTCGCGCCAATCAGGGCATTTCGTCCTCCTCGGCCGAGCCTGAAGTTATCGGTTTTGTGCGCAGTGCCGCGCCGGTCGCCAGCCTGGCTGGTGCGTCAGCCGTGATTGACGTGACAACGCCACTGGTCGGCGAGGGCAATATTGATGATTTGGCGGATTTCGATGCGCCGGTGCGCGTCCCGCTGGATGACCCGCAAGCGCTTTATGAGCGCGCTTTGGGTGATTTGCAAAATGGCGATTATGCCGGCGCACGGGTTGATTTTGCCGCGCTGGTTGAACGTTTTCCGTCGCATAAAATGGCCGGTCACGCGCAATATTGGCTCGGTGAGACCTTTTATGTGCAGCGCCAATATAAACAGGCGGCGCAAGCCTTTTTGGCCGGTTACACGACCTATGCGGGCAGCAAAAAAGCCCCTGACAGCCTGTTGAAATTGGGCATGACGTTGACCGCTTTGGGCGAAAAGAAAACCGGATGCGATGCCTTTGCCGAATTGAACGCGAAATTTCCCGACGCGCCTGCTGCCATTGCCAAGCGCGCGGTGATTGAGAAAAAGCGGGCCGGTTGTGCCTCATAAACCGACAGCTTCGGCGCTTTTGAAAAATCTGCAACCCTTTGATGCAGACAGTCATTTTGCTTTGGCTGTTTCAGGCGGCGGCGACTCAATGGGTTTGCTGGCTCTGGCGGCACAGGCAAAAAGCATAAAGGGTGCACCGCATTTTACCGTTTTGACCGTCAATCACGGTTTGCGCAAAGCCGCCGCGGCAGAAGCCGTGCAAGTGGCGGCGCAATGCGAAAAATTAAACCTGCCGCATGTCACGCTTATGGCTGACGCCAAATTGGGTAAGAGTGATGTTCAACAGCAGGCGCGCAATATGCGCTATCGGCTGATGGCGGCTTGGTGTACCGAACATGGTGCGCAAGGCTTGGTGGTGGCACATCATCGCGATGACCAAGCGGAAACGGTGTTGATGCGCATGGCGCGCGGCAGTGGGGTGAGTGGCCTCGCCGGCATGGCCGCGCGGCAAGTCTTGCAAACCGAGACGTCGCCGCTTTTGCTTTTGCGGCCTTTATTGAATTATGGCGCGGCCGAAGTGAAGGCGCTGGCGCATGAAGCGGGATTGCCGGTGATTGACGACCCGAGCAATGACGACCCGCAATTTGAGCGCGTGCGCTGGCGGCGTTTGCTGCCGCTCTTGCAAGCGGAAGGATTGGGCGCGGCGCGGCTCGCCGAGATGGCCGCCGAAATGCGCCTCTTGCAGGCGGCATTGGATAAAAAACTGACGGCTTGGCTCGACGATTATGCTTCATGGCATGATTATGGTGTGCTGAGCCTGCCGCGTGCCGATTTCGACGCTTTGCCTTTGGCACATAAGCAACGCTTTATCGGCCGCTTTGTGCAGTATTTTGGTCAGCATGCGCATCCGGTCAAACAGCGGAAAGCCGACCGCCTTTTGCGCCAGATTGAAGAAACGCCGCATGGCGGCGCTTCTGTGGGTGGTTTGCAGCTGCGCTGGCGCAAAACATCAATTTTTTTTGGGCCGTGAGGCGGCGGCTTGTCCGGCATGCCTGATGGCGATGAGTGACATGACTTCAAACCCAATGGTCGATTTGACAGTCATTTTGATCGGCGATTTGCCCTTTCGGCACAAAAGGGGCCTGAAAAGATTTGCACTAGCGTGCGCTTGGCACTCACGGCGTGGCAGAAATGCGCGCGCGCGGCCTTGCTTTCGACAAAGACGTTCCGGCCGCCTATTATGCCGTTCTGCCCGGTATTTTTGACGGTGACAGGCTGCTCGACTGTCCGCTTTTGTCTTCATCTGTCGAAAGCATGGCAGATTTTCAATTGCACAGCGTTTATTATCACGGCTTCTACCGCGACATTATTACTGGCGGTCGGGGCTAGAAAACAGGTGCAGGCGCGCCTATATTCAAATAACGAGACGAAACAACGTCTGATACAAAGGTGAAACGGTGAATGGTATGAGAAATATTGCTGTCTGGTTGGTTGTCGGCTTGATGTTGTTTACCCTGTTTAACGTATTTCAGGGCCCTTCAGCGCAGACCTCGAGCCGCAACATTAACTTTTCGCAATTTGTTGCCGAAGTTGATGCGGGAACCGTTGCGTCGGTCACCATTGAGGGTGACGCGATTAGCGGCCAATATTCTGACGGCTCGTCTTTCTCAACCCATGCGCCACCCAATGACCCGACATTGGTGCAACGCCTGCAAGAGCGCGGCGTATCCATCACGGCCAAGCCTGACAGTTCAGGCTCACCGACCTTGCTCGGCGTGCTGATTTCATGGTTCCCCATGCTGCTGCTTATCGGCGTTTGGGTGTTTTTCATGCGTCAAATGCAAGGCGGCGGTCGCGGCGCAATGGGCTTTGGCAAGTCAAAAGCCAAATTGCTCAATGAAGCGCAAGGCCGCGTCACTTTCGACGATGTCGCAGGTATCGATGAAGCCAAAGATGATTTGCAGGAAATCGTCGAGTTTTTGAAAGACCCGACCAAATTTCAGCGCCTTGGCGGACGCATTCCGAAAGGGGCATTGCTGGTCGGCCCTCCGGGCACCGGTAAAACACTGCTGGCCAAAGCCATTGCCGGTGAAGCCAATGTGCCGTTTTTCTCAATTTCAGGCTCCGATTTTGTTGAGATGTTTGTCGGTGTCGGCGCGAGCCGTGTCCGCGACATGTTCGAGCAAGCCAAAGCCAATGCGCCGTGCATTATTTTTATTGATGAGATTGATGCGGTCGGTCGCCATCGTGGTGCCGGTCTCGGCGGCGGCAATGATGAGCGCGAGCAGACATTGAACCAATTGCTGGTGGAAATGGACGGTTTTGAGGCCAATGAAAGCATTATTCTGATTGCCGCCACCAACCGTCCCGACGTATTGGATCCGGCGCTGTTGCGCCCCGGTCGTTTTGACCGTCAGGTGGTTGTGCCGAACCCCGATATTATTGGCCGCGAGAAAATCCTCAAAGTGCATATGAAGAAAACGCCTTTGGCGACCGATGTTGATGCGCGCACCATTGCGCGTGGCACGCCGGGTTTTTCGGGTGCTGATTTGGCCAATCTGGTTAATGAAGCGGCTTTGCTGGCGGCGCGCCGTGCCAAGCGTCTGGTCTCCATGCAGGAATTTGAAGACGCCAAAGACAAGGTGATGATGGGCGCGGAACGCCGCTCTATGGTCATGACCGATGATGAAAAACGTTTGACCGCGTATCATGAAGGCGGCCACGCGCTGGTGGCGCTCAATATGGAAGCCTCTGATCCGGTGCATAAGGCGACAATTATTCCGCGCGGTCGTGCGCTGGGCATGGTGATGCGCTTGCCTGAGCGTGACCAAGTATCGGTGACGCGCGGCAAAATGAAAGCCGATTTGGCGGTCGCCATGGGCGGTCGTATTGCTGAAGAGCTTATTTTCGGCCATGAAAAAGTGACCTCGGGTGCGTCATCCGACATTCAAATGGCGACCAATATGGCGAAAGCCATGGTGACCCAATATGGCATGAGTGATGAAATGGGGCCGCTGGCCTATGGCGAGAACGAGCAGGAAGTCTTCCTCGGTCATTCGGTGGCGCAAAAGCAAAACATGTCTGAAGAAACGCAGCGCAAAATCGATTTGGAAGTGCGCAAGCTGGTCGAAGAAGGCTATGAAATGGCGCGCAAAATCTGCACCGACAAAATGGAAGATTTGCACACCATTGCCAAAGGCTTGCTGGAATATGAAACGCTGAGCGGGGACGAAATTATCGGCTTGCTGAAAGGCGAGATGCCGCATCGGCCTGAAGATGATAATTCGCCGCAAAGCGGTGGACCGGCATCGCCATTCCCGACAACAGGCTCGGCCGGTGTCGGCGGCGCAGAGCCGCAAGGCACGTAAAAGCGGAAAAACGGCGTCGCATGACGCGAATATTTGGCATAGTCAACATCACCGCCGACAGTTTTTCTGACGGCGGTGATTTTTTGTCGCCCGATGCGGCTTTGGCGCAGGCGCAAAAGCTCATTGCCGACGGGGCGCATGTGTTGGATGTCGGCCCGGCCTCCAGCCATCCCGATGCCGGAAATGTGACGCCCGAAACAGAGATTGCGCGCTTATCGGCCATTTGGCCCGATTTGCAAAAGCTGGGCGCGCCAATAAGCGTTGACAGTTTCCAGCCTGCCACCCAGCGTTGGGCGATGGCACAGGGCGCGGCTTGGTTGAACGATATTAACGGCTTTGCCGAGCCGTCGCTTTACGATGAATTGGCCGATTATGACGGGCAATTAGTGCTGATGCATGCCATTCAAGCGAAAGGCATTGCAACGCGCCAAGACCCGCCAAAAGGCGATATTTGGCCGCATATCTTCCGCTTTTTTGAGGCGCGGCTTGCGGCTTTAGAGAAAGCCGGTGTGGCGCGTGAAAAAATCACCCTCGATCCCGGTATGGGCTTTTTTCTTGGCAATAAGCCGGAAACCTCGCTTGATGTGTTGGGCGGCCTGCACCGCCTGAGGGCCGAATTTGGCCTGCCGGTGCTGGTTTGCGTGTCGCGCAAAAGCTTTTTGCGCGCTTTGGCTGATATTTCCGTTGCCGAAAGCGGCCCGATAAGCCTTGCGGCGGAAATGCTGGCTGTGGCGCAAGGGGTGGATTATATTCGCACCCATGATGCGCGCCAGCTTGCCCATGCGCTGCTGCTGCGTGACCGTTTGGGCACAAATCTCTAAAAAGTAATAAATTGCAACAGCTTGTGATTTGCGCTGTCGCAGCGGTTTTTGCGACATAGAGGCATGATTAGGAAATATTTCGGCACCGATGGTATTCGCGGGCGCGTCAATGGCGAGAAGATGACGGCTGAGACGGCTTTGCGTTTGGGCATGGCGGCGGGGCAGCATTTCCGCCGTGGTGAGCACCGCCATCGCGTGGTGATTGGCAAGGATACGCGGCTTTCCGGCTATATGATTGAACCAGCTTTGGTCGCCGGTTTCACCTCAATGGGCATGGATGTGTTTCTGTTTGGCCCGATCCCGACGCCCGCCGTGGCGTTTCTGACGCGCTCTTTGCGCGCCGATATTGGCGTGATGATTTCCGCCTCGCATAATGAATTTGAAGATAATGGCATTAAGCTGTTCGGCCCTGACGGGTTTAAGCTTTCCGATAAAATTGAATATGAAATTGAACAGCTGATGGACGCGCCGGCCAGCGAGTTGGTGCCGGCGGCTGAATTGGGGCGCGCCAAGCGGATTGATGACAGTCAGGCGCGCTATATTGAATTTGCCAAGCGCACTTTCCCGCGCGAGATGAGCCTTGATGGCATTAGGCTGGTTATCGATTGCGCCAATGGCGCGGCCTATAAGGTGGCCCCGACTGCACTGTGGGAATTGGGCGCGGAGGTGGTGTCCATCGGCGTGGAGCCGGACGGCTTCAACATCAATAAAGATTGCGGTTCGACCGATACCGGCGCATTGGCCGATAAGGTGCGGGCCGAAAAAGCCGATATCGGCATTGCGCTGGATGGCGATGCCGACCGGCTGATTGTCTGCGATGAAAACGGCAAAATGGTCGATGGCGATCAGTTGATGGGGCTGATTGCCGGTGATTGGCAACGTCGCGAATTGCTGAGCGCGCCGGGCATTGTTGCCACGGTGATGTCGAATTTGGGGCTGGAGCGTTATTTGCAGGGCAGTGGGCTGAGCCTGGCACGCACGCAAGTGGGCGACCGCTATGTGGTGGAGCATATGCGCCAGCACGGCTTTAATCTGGGCGGCGAGCAGTCGGGTCATATGGTGATGAGCGATTTCGGCACCACGGGTGACGGGCTGGTTGCCGCGCTGCAAGTGCTGGCGGTGATGAAACAAACCGAGCGGCCGGTCTCTGATTTGTGCCGCGTGTTTGAGCCGGTGCCGCAAATTCTGGAAAATGTCCGCTTTAATGCCGGTGTGCCGCTGGAAAATGACGAGGTCATTGCCGCCATTCGCGCCGGTGAGCAGAAACTGGGCAATAGCGGGCGTCTGGTCATTCGCCCGTCGGGCACAGAGCCGCTTATCCGCGTCATGGGCGAGGGCGATGATGCGGTGCTGGTGCAAAATGTGGTGGCCGAGATTGTCGGCCGCATTCAATCGGTCGCTGCGTGAGCGCACCCCCCTCTTTAGGTAAAGTTCTGGTTGTCGCGGGGTCTGACTCGGGCGGCGGCGCGGGGATTCAGGCCGATATTAAAGCCATTATGGCGCAAGGCGCTTATGCCACCACCGCCATTTCGGCCCTGACCGCGCAAAACACGCTGGGCGTGCAAGATATAAGCCCCGTGCCCCCGCCTTTGTGGTCAGTCAAATGACCTCCATTCTCAGCGATATCGGTGCCGATATGATGAAGACCGGCATGTTGGCGACGCGCGAGGTGATAGAAGCGATGGCCGAGGCGCGCGATAAGCTTGCCCCGAAGCTGCCCATGCTGGTTGACCCGGTCATGGTGGCCACATCGGGCGACAAGCTGCTGCAAGATGATGCGATGGACGCGCTGCAATCGCTTTTGGTCAACCTCGCCTTGCTGGTGACGCCGAACCTGCCCGAGGCCAGCCTGTTGACGCGGCGCGATGTTGACAGCATTGATGATATGAAACGCGCCGCCGACACGCTGATGGAAGCGGGCGCGCATGCCGCGCTGATTAAGGGCGGGCATGGAAGCGATAAAGTCGTCACCGATTTGCTGGCGTTGCAATCGGGCATGCATGTTTTCGAGCATGAACGCCTCGCCACCCGCAACACGCATGGCACCGGCTGCACGCTGGCCAGTGCGCTGAGCGGGCAGATTGCTAAAGCGATGGTCGCCGATGCGCCGCGCGATCCCGCCGGTCGGCCGGATGATGCGACGCTGCGCCAAGCGACCGAAATCGCCCTCGATTACGTCCACCAAGCCATCAAATCCGCCCCTGATATTGGGGCCGGCAATGGGCCGTTAAATCACGGGATTGAATGAATTGGCAGATATCTTCGACAAAAAAACAAGAAGCAAAATCATGTCGAGGGTCAAAGGTAAGAATACCAAGCCCGAAAATGAAGCTTGTTGCAACTCGATGCAAAGATGACTGCGGAAAGTATCTCGAAATCACAAGAACGAGCGAAAGAACTCCAAGCGGAAATTGAAGAAAGAAATAGCTAAGGTTAGTTCTCCAACCCGTCTTATGTTCACTGCGCCCTTTAAGTGTTGCCCGACTCGGTATTTCCCCCTATATCACCCGTGGGACACCTCTCCCCAACGAGAGGCAACGATCTGGAAGGGTTGATATGACAGATATAGCAAAGCCGGATTTGCGTCCGGCGCGACCTGATTTTTCGTCCGGACCATGCGCCAAGCGCCCGGGCTATTCCTTACAAGCATTGGAAGAAGCGGTTTTGGGCCGCTCGCACCGCTCTAAGCCCGGTAAAGCGCGCCTCGCTGCGGCGATTGACAAAACCCGCGCCATTTTGGGCGTGCCGGATGATTATCGCATCGGCATTGTGCCGGCATCTGACACCGGCGCCTATGAAATGGCCATGTGGACCATGCTGGGCGCGCGGGGCTTGGATATTCTCGGCTGGGAAAGCTTCGGCAAGGGCTGGATTACCGATGCGGTGAAACAGCTGAAACTCGACGATATTCGCGTTATGGAAGCCGATTATGGCGCGCTGCCCGATTTGGGTGGGGTCGCCTTCACCCGCGATGTCGCCTTTACCTGGAACGGCACAACCTCGGGCGTGCGCGTGCCAAATGGCGATTGGATTGCCGATGACCGCGAAGGGCTGACCTTATGCGATGCCACCTCAGCCGCTTTTGCGATGGACTTGCCGTGGGACAAGCTCGATGTCACCACCTATAGCTGGCAAAAAGTGCTGGGCGGCGAGGGCGGCCACGGCATGCTTATTCTTTCCCCGCGCGCCGTTGCGCGGCTGGAAAGCTATACGCCAAGCTGGCCGCTGCCGAAAATCTTCCGCCTGACCAAAGCCGGTGCGCTGATTGAGGGCATATTCAAAGGCGAGACCATCAACACGCCGTCCATGCTGGCGCTGGAAGATTATATTGATGCGCTGGATTGGGCCGACGGTTTGGGCGGCATGAAAGGCCTTTTGGGCCGCGTCGCCGACAACAATAAAGTGCTGAATGATTGGGTCGCCGCCACCGATTGGGTGGCCAATTTGTGCGAAGAGGCGGCCAATCAATCAACCACCAGCGTGTGCCTGAAAATCGTCGATGCAGATGTGCTGGCGATGGATGCAGACGCACAAGCGGCGCTGGCCAAGCGCATTGCCGCGCTGCTCGATGAAGAAGGCGTCGCCTATGATATCGGCGCTTATCGCGACGCGCCCGCGGGCTTGCGCATTTGGGCCGGGGCGACGGTAGATGCCGCCGACCTTGCCGCCCTGACCCCCTGGCTCGATTGGGCCTTTCAAACTGCCAAAATGGAGGCGCAAAATGCCTAAAGTATTGATTGCAGATAAAATGAGCCCGGCCGCCGAGCAGATTTTCAAAGATCGCGGCGTTGAGGTGGATGTGATTACCGGCCTCGATAAGGACGAGCTGATTAAAATCATCGGCGCGTATGACGGCATGGCCGTGCGCTCTTCCACCAAAGCGACACCGCCGGTTTTGGAAGCGGCGAAAAACATGAAAGTCATCGGTCGCGCCGGTATTGGCGTCGATAATATCGACCTGCCGACCGCCACGCAAAAAGGCATTGTGGTGATGAACACGCCGTTCGGCAATTCCATCACCACGGCCGAGCACGCCATTGCCATGATGTTTGCGCTGGCACGGCAAATCCCCGAAGCCAATGCCTCCACCCATGACGGCAAATGGGAAAAATCGCGTTTTATGGGTGTGGAACTGACCGGCAAGACGCTGGGCGTTGTCGGCTGCGGCAATATCGGCTCCATTGCCGCCACCCGCGCTTTGGGCCTGAAAATGAAAGTGGTCGCCTTTGACCCGTTTCTGACGCCGGAGCGCGCATTGGAAATCGGCGTTGAAAAAGCCGAGCTTGATGATGTTTTGGCGCGCGCCGATTTCATCACACTGCACACGCCGCTGACCGACAAAACGCGCAATATCATCAATGCCGAGGCACTGGCCAAATGCAAAAAGGGCGTGCGCATCATCAATTGCGCGCGCGGCGGCTTGATTGACGAAAAAGCGCTAAAAGAAGCCCTGGAAAGCGGCCATGTCGCCGGTGCCGCGCTCGATGTGTTTGAAGAAGAACCGGCCAAAGACAATGCGCTGTTCAATATGGAAAACGTTGTTTGCACACCGCATCTCGGCGCGTCGACCTCTGAGGCGCAGGAAAATGTCGCCCTACAAGTGGCTGAACAAATGGCCGATTATCTGATGACCGGCGCGGTGACCAATGCCATCAACATGCCGTCCATTTCGGCCGAAGACGCACCGCGTTTGCGCCCCTATGTGGCACTGGCCGAGCAGTTGGGCCTGTTTGCCGGTCAATTGACCGAAAGCGGCATTGAAGGCGCGGAGATTGAATATGTCGGCGATGTCAGCGAATTGAACGTGGCGCCGCTCACCTCGGCCATTATGGCCGGTCTGTTGCGCCCGCTTTTGGCCGACGTCAATATGGTGTCGGCGCCGGCCATCGCGAAAGAGCGCGGCATCACCGTGTCTGAGGTGAAGCGCGACTCCACCGGCGCATTTGACAGCTATATTCGCCTGACGCTGAAAACCGAGCGGCAGCAGCGCTCGGTCGCCGGCACGGTGTTTTCTGACGGCAAGCCGCGCATCATTCAGGTTAAGGGCATTAATATTCACGCCGAGCTTGCGCCGCGTGTGCTTTATGTCACCAATACGGACGCGCCGGGCTTTATCGGCGCGCTGGGCAGTGCGCTGGGCCAGCACGGCATTAATATTGCCAGCTTCCAACTGGGCCGTGAAAAGCCCGGGGGCGACGCCATTTCATTGGTCAATATTGACAATGAAGCGAGCGCCGATGTGCTGAAAGAATTGGAAGCCCTGCCGCAAGTGGTGCATATTAAGCAACTGAGTTTCTAGCAAAGAGGGGACAGGCATATGGCCAATGTTGTAGTCATCGGCTCGCAATGGGGCGATGAGGGCAAAGGCAAAATTGTGGATTGGCTGAGCCTGCGCGCCGATGTGGTGGCGCGTTTTCAGGGCGGCCATAATGCCGGTCATACGCTGGTCATTAATGGCGAGGTGTATAAGTTATCCCTCTTGCCGTCGGGCATTGTGCGCGAGGGCAAGCTGTCGGTCATCGGCAATGGTGTGGTGGTCGACCCGTGGGCTCTGTTGTCTGAGATTGACACTTTGCGCGGGCAGGGCGTTGCCGTCTCACCCGAAAATTTGAAGATTGCCGAAAATGCGACGCTGATTTTGCCGCTGCACCAAGAGTTGGATGCGGCGCGCGAAAGCGCCAATGCGGGCGTTAAAATCGGCACCACCAAGCGCGGCATTGGCCCGGCCTATGAAGACAAGGTGGGCCGCCGCGCCCTGCGCCTCACCGATTTGGCTGACCCCGATACACTCGACGCGAAAATTGAAAACCTGCTGGTACATCACAATACGCTGCGCCGTGGGCTGGCCTTGCCGGAATTTGACGGGGCCGAGCTGAAAGCCAAGCTGATGGATATTGCGCCGCAACTGACCCCCTATATGGCGCCGGTGTGGCGGCTGCTGGACGAAGCGCGCCGCGCCGGTCAGCGCATTTTGTTTGAGGGCGCGCAAGGCGTGCTGCTTGATGTTGACCACGGCACATATCCGTTTGTCACCTCCTCCAACACCATTGCCGGACAGGCGGCGACCGGCAGCGGGCTTGGCCCGGCCGCGCTCAGCCATGTGCTGGGCATCACCAAAGCCTATACCACGCGGGTGGGCGAGGGGCCGTTCCCGACCGAGCAAGACAATGAGGTCGGGCAAAAGCTCGGCGAGCGCGGCCATGAGTTCGGCACGGTGACGGGGCGCAAGCGGCGCTGCGGCTGGTTTGATGCGGTGCTGGTGCGCCAAATGGTCAAGACGGCGGGCATTGACGGCATTGCGCTGACCAAGCTCGATGTGCTGGACGGCTTTGACGAGATTAAGATTTGCACCGGCTATATGCTGGACGGCGAAGCGATTGACTATCTGCCTGCCAATGCGGCCGAGCAAGCGCGCATTGAGGCGGTTTATGAAACGTTGGAAGGCTGGAGCGGCGAAAGCAGTTTCGGGGCGCGCAGCTGGGCCGATTTGCCGGCGCAAGCGGTGCGCTATGTGCGCTATATTGAAGAGCTTATCGGCGCGCCCGTCACGCTGCTTTCCACCAGCCCCGAGCGCGACGACACGATACTTGTTAAGGATCCTTTCGAGGACTAGTTGCACCCGCCTGCCGACTTGCCGCCTTTCAGGCGACTTCGCTGGCGCAGGGCGCACCAAAGCCAGCAAGCTGGCAGGTGCTTACTCCGCCTCTATAGCCAACCCATCATCCGCCGCGTTTTCAACCATCACCTTCCTTAATTTCTCAAAGGCGCGGGTTTCAATCTGGCGGATGCGCTCGCGGCTGACATCATGTTCTTGCGCCAGCTCTTCCAGCGTTTGTGGCGGGTCGGCGAGGCGGCGTGCCATGAGAATGGCGCGCTCGCGTTCATTCAGCCCGGCCATAGCGGCGACCAGCACTTTGCGGCGCGCATCGCGCTCGCTACCTTCGGCCACCACCATTTCCGGCGTGGCGGCCTCATCTTCCAGCCAGTCCTGCCACTCGCCTTCGCCGTCTTCACCGGCCTTCATCGGCGCGTTGAGCGAGGCATCGCCGCCGCTCATGCGGCCTTCCATCATCGTCACGTCATCATTTTCAACGCCCAGCCGCTCGGCAATTTCGCTGACCTGCTCGGGCTTGAGCGCGCCGCCATCAATAGCGTTAATCTCGCCCTTCAAACGGCGCAAATTGAAAAACAGCTTTTTCTGCGCCGCCGTGGTGCCGATTTTTACCAGCGACCAAGAGCGCAAAATATATTCCTGAATCTGCGCGCGAATCCACCACATGGCATAAGTGGCAAGGCGAAAGCCGCGATCGGGGTCAAATTTTTGCACGGCGCGCATCAGCCCGACATTGCCTTCCGAAATCACTTCGCCAATCGGCAGGCCATAGCCGCGATAGCCCATAGCGATTTTCGCCACCAAGCGCAAATGGCTGGTCACCAGCTTATGCGCCGCGCCCTTATCGCCGCTGTCGGCATAATCTTTCGCCAGGGTAAACTCCTCATCGGCTTCCAGCATGGGGAATTTCTTAATGTCATTGAGATAGCGCGACAGACTGCCTTCCGGATTGGGGGCCGGAGCCAGCGCTCTAGATGGGGCGGTTGATTTCTTTTCCGCCTTTGCAGTCTCATCCTTGCTCATAGGTTTTATATAGGCAGCTTTGCCATCGCTTCCAAGAGGGTGGCCAAATCATCCGGCAGCGGCGCTTCGTAAAAATGTGTTTCGCCGGTGCGCGGGTGCTCAAAGCCAAGCGCGGCGGCGTGCAGCGCTTGCCGGTCGAGCGCCTCAAGTGCGGTTTTTTGCGCCTCGGAGAGATGCACGGCGCGGCTTTTCATGCCCGTGCCATACAGCTTGTCGCCCAGCACCGGATGGCCGATATGCGCCATATGCACGCGAATTTGATGCGTGCGTCCGGTCTCCAGCCGACACTCAATCAGGCTTACTTGGTTTGCGCCATAGCTTTCCAGCCGCCGATAATGCGTCACCGCATGGCGCGCCGAATTGCTGTCTGAGGGGGGGGATTTAGAGACAGCGATTTTCTTGCGATTATTGGCACTGCGCGCCAGCGCCGCATCCACCGTGCCGGCGGCCGGTAGCGGTTCGCCCCAAACCAAAGCCTGATAAAGCCGCTGCATGCGCCCGTCGCGGCCATGCGCGGCGAATTGTTCTGACAAGCCCTGATGCGCCGCATCGTTTTTGGCCACCACCATAATGCCGCTCGTATCCTTATCGAGGCGATGGACAATGCCCGGGCGCTTTTCGCCGCCAATGCCCGACAAGCTGTCGCCGCAATGCGCCAGCAGCGCATTAACCAGCGTGCCGTCGGGGCTGCCCGGCGCGGGATGCACCACCATATCGGCCGGTTTATTGACGACCAGCAAATCCGCGTCTTCATACAGCACATTAAGTGCGATGTTTTGCGCTTTTACCGTCGTGTCGACGGGCGGCGGCAAGGTGAGGGCGACAATATCATCTTGTTTGACCCGCCATGACGGGTCTTTTATGGTCGTGTCAGCCTGTCGCCGCGTGACAACGCAATGGCCGGCTTTCACAAGCTCTTGCAGCCGCGCGCGCGATAAATCATCAGACGCCGCGGCAAGGGTTTTGTCCAATCGGTCGCCGTCTTGCGCATAGGTGACGGCGAAGGCGAGCACATTATTTGGAGTATCGACCATGTCTCAAGATACAGGAAATCCGAGCGTCGCGGAAACTTCTTCTGAAGATATTGCCGCCCCCAATCCGCGCTATGTGCGGATATTGCTGGTCACGGTGATTTTATTGGGGGTTTTGCTGGTCGGCGGTGCGGCGGTGGTTATCAGCACGGTGATTGCCCGCCTGTCGACGCCGGAAGCGCCAATGGCGCGTGATTTCGAACTGTCGGAAATCGCCATACCGGCAGGGGCGCGGCTGGTCGGGGTTGAAAACGGTGCAGCCCGCATAGTGCTGCGTTTGGAAGATAAAGACGGCCCGCTCTTGCTGCTGCTTGACCCGCGCAAAGGTGCAGAAACCGGCCGTGTGCGCTTGATTGAAGAAAAATAAATGACGTTTTTACAAATCATCGGCGCGCTTATCGCTTTTTTATTATTGGTGCTTGGCCTGATTTATTGGCGCGCCGACCGCGAAACATTGAGCGCCGCTGAATTTCGCGCCGATAGCGGCTATCAGACCGCGCCGTTGAACCACGGCGTGACCGCCTATCAAAGTTTCGGCCCGTTCGACGGCGAAGCGGTGGTGATTGTGCATGGCGGCACGCTGGGGTCGATGGCTTATCGGGCTTATGTGCCGCCTTTGGTTAAAGATGGTTGGCGCGTGATTGTTTATGACCAATATGGGCGTGGCTTTTCCGACCGCCCGAACCATAAGCTGACCATTGATTTGATGCGGCTGCAATTGCGCGACCTATTGGAGCATTTGCAAATCGATAAGGCGCATTTATTCGGCGTCAGTCTGGGCGGGGCGATTATTGCCCGTTTTGCTGCCGAGCATGGCGACCGCGTGCATTCATTGGCCTATCAAGTGCCGGCCATCAAAGGGGTTGAGCCGACAATGGCTTTGACCCTGACACGGCTACCCGTGCTCGGCACGTTTTTGTCGCGTCTGGTCGGAATTCCGGCGATTATTGTGCGCGGTGAAAGCTTCGGCACTGAGAGCGAAGAAGCGCGCCGCGTGGTAGCGCATTTCACCAACCAGTTCAAAGTCAAAGGCACGGAGCGCATGATGCGCGACATGATTATCGGCGATGCGCTGTCCGACCGTATGGCCGATCATGAGAAAATCGCGGCAAGGGGTATGCGGGCGCAATTTGTTTACGCGCTTGATGATCCGGAAATCATGCGCGCCGATGTTGAAGCGGCATTGGCGCTGTATGACGCACCCGATGTGCATCAATATACGGGCGGGCATTTTTTCTCGACCGGCCGGACGGAAGAATTGTCCAAAAAATTGACGGCGTTTTTTCGCCAGCCTTAAAACGGCATCCAGCCGGGCGCATCGGCGAATTTCAAATAGCCGAGACTGACCCCGATTTGATAGCCGACCCCGACACGCATAGGCGCAAGAATGGTATTGCCGCGCTGCAAATAATTGAACCCGACGCCGCCCAAAGCGACCAGCGAGCCGTCAACACCGGCAAAGCGGCGATATAAGTCTTCCGGTTCGTTAATATTGTAAACCAAAGTGAAGCTTTTATTGCCGGTCGCGCCCATATCGACACCGGCTGAGGGGCCGCGCCAAAATATCGGGAATTCACGGCCATCGGGAAATATCAGCGTGCCGCGGCCATAGCGCGCGCCAAACATCACCGATACGGAAATTTCTTCGCCGCGAATAATGGCGCTGGGCGTGCCATAGCGGCTGAAAATCCGGTCAATGATTTCGGCCATGCTTTCGGCTGTGGCGCCAAGATATTTGGCCGAGGCGATAATCAGATTGTTTTCGGAAAATTCTTCAATGGTGCGCGGGCGTTCTTGTTGCGCGGCTGCCGAAAAGGGCATAAGCACCGCCAATAAACAAACATATAAAATTGCCACGCGCCGACCGGCCATTGCTGCTCCCCCAAGCCCCTATTTCAGCGCATCGTGCCAGTTATCGGCAGCGGCTGCAATAAAAGATGGGTTGTCGAGGCCGCGCGCCAACTTGCCGTATGAAAAACGCGCGCCGTCTTCGGTGGTGACTATGCCGCCGGCCGCTTCCAAAATGGCTTGTCCCGCCGCTGTGTCCCATTCCATAGTGCGGCCATAGCGCGGGTAAAAATCGGCCGTGCCTTCGGCCAAAAGGCAGAATTTATAAGACGAGGCGGCGGCAATAGTGCTTTTGACATTGAGGCTGGCAATCATCTGGTCGGTCTGTTCACCGCGATGCGAGCGGCTGGCAATAATATGCAAGCCTTTCGGGTCAATCTTTTGTGTCGTCAGTTTTTCAGCCGCCTCGATATCCAGCGCGCCATCAGGGGCGATGAGCAAGCGATAGGCGCAATCAGTGCCGCTGAAATAGAGTTTTTCATGCACCGGCGCATAAATCACCCCGGCAATCGGATAGTGGTTGTGCACCAACCCGATATTGACGGTGAAATTATCGCGTTTGGCGACAAAATCGCGGGTGCCGTCCAGCGGGTCGAGCAGGAAGAACAACTCGTCCAAATGCTGCGGCATGGTCTCGGCGCAGGCTTCCTCGCCAATCACTTGAATATGCGGGGCCAGCTTAGCTAGCGCTTTTTCCAACAAGATTTCGGCATCGCGGTCAGCCTGCGTCACCGGCGATTTATCGGCTTTTTTTTCTTCCGTCACGCCATCTCGATAGTGCTGCATTATCAGCGCACCGGCATCCAGCGTCATTTGGCATAGGGCCTGCATAAATTGTGGGGCGTGAGGGTCAAATTCGGGGTGTGTCATGGCCTTGTTGATTATCACATGCCCCGAATTTGTCCAAACATCACCGTATATTTATTTTATTTCAGGCGCTGCATTTGTGTTCGGGAATATCGACGCGATAGCCGCGCCCCCAAACCGTTTCGATAAACGGGTGCGAGGCACCGGCATTTTCAATCTTTTTGCGCAATTTGCAGATAAACACGTCGATGATTTTCATCTCAGGTTCATCCATGCCGCCATAAAGATGGTCGAGAAAGCTCTCTTTTGAGACAACGCTACCCTTGCGCAAGTACAAAAGTTCGAGCATTTGATATTCTTTCGACGTCAGTTCAACACGACGTCTCCGACGCGCACATCGCGCGCCGTTAAATCGAGCGTAATATCGCCGAATTGCAGGCGGTTATTGGCATGGCCATTGGCGCGGCGCACCAAAGCGTGCAGACGGGCAACCAATTCATCCATATTAAACGGTTTGGTCAGATAATCATCGGCCCGGCGCGCAAGCATGACAGCCGCGCTTCAACATCAGCCTCGCCCGATAGAATAAGAACCGGTAAATGCTCGTTTTTGGCGAGCAAATTATCCAAAACCTCGTCGCCGCTCATATCGGGAAGGCCGAGGTCCAAAATCATCACCTGATATTCATAAATATCGGTCAATTCCAGAGCGTCTTCGCCGCGATCGGCTTCATCGACATGGAAGCCTTGATCTTCCAATCGGTCCGTCAGGCTTTGCGCCAGCAACATATCATCCTCTACCAACATAATACGCAATTTTCAATCTCCGTGTAACGAGTTCCATGCGCCATTAAGGCCATGAAACGCTGCTCACAAACAAATCAACTTTTCGTGAGCGGGTGTGAGTGGGCCCGTGAGACGATGAGTGAGATGAGACGGCGCAGGGGCGGGGGTTGCGGCGGTGGCTTTGATGCTATAGTGGACGCGCCATGAGTGATGTTTTGAACCCATCTGCGCTGGCTAAAATGCCGGTAATTGACCTCGGTATCGGTGCCTCTGAAGCGGGAGACGGAGACCGCGCGGCGCAGCGCGTGGTGATTGCCATGTCGGGCGGGGTCGACAGTTCGGTCGCCGCCGCATTGGTCAAACGCGCAGGCTATGACGCGGTCGGCATTACTTTGCAGCTTTACGATCATGGCGAAGCCATTCGCCGCAACGGCGCTTGCTGCGCCGGTCAAGATATTCACGATGCACGCGCCGTCGCCGCCAAGCTGGATATGCCGCATTACGTGCTCGATTATGAATCGCGTTTTAAAGAAAGCGTGATGGATGAATTTGTCGACAGCTATTTGTCGGGTCACACGCCGATTCCATGCATTCGCTGCAATGAGACGGTGAAGTTTCGCGATTTGCTGGCAACGGCGCGCGATTTAGGCGCTGCGGCGCTGGTGACCGGCCATTATATTGCCACGCAAAAAGGCAATGGCGGTTGGGAAATGCATCGCCCGCGCGATTTGGCGCGCGACCAGTCTTATTTCTTGTTCTCAACCACACAAGAGCAGTTGGATTTCCTGCGCTTTCCGCTGGCTGATTTGACAAAAGATGAAATACGCAAATTTGCCGCGCTCATCGGTTTGGATGTCGCTGATAAGCCCGATAGCCAAGATATTTGTTTCGTCCCCAATGGCGATTATGCCGGTGTCATTAAACGCCTGCGCCCCGATTGCAGCTTGCCCGGTGAAATCCGCCATATGGACGGGTCGCTTTTGGGCATGCATCAGGGGGTTTTGCATTATACCGTCGGGCAGCGCCGCGGGCTTGGCGTAGCGACCGGTGACCCGCTTTATGTGGTGTCGATTGATGCCGATAAGCGCGAAGTGATTGTCGGGCCACGCGCCGCTTTGGCGCGCGCGCGCATTATGCTGGATGAGGTGAATTGGATAGGTGGCCAAGAGGCTGTCAATTTGCCGGTGCGCGCGCGCATTCGCTCAACCGGTGAACCGGCACAAGCCGAACTCACACTGCAAGCCGATGGTGTGGCTGAAATCATCTTGGCCGAGGCTGAAGAGGGGGTTTCGCCCGGCCAGGCGTGCGTGTTTTATGCTGCTGATAGCGACCGCGTTTTGGGCGGCGGCTGGATTAGTGGTGCAAAAAATACATAGGTGTTTTTAAGCTGTTGCAAGAACCGTGCCAAATTGGTTAGTTTCGCGGCGAAAGGAACTCCTCATGGTGCTGTCACCTCGACTTGAAATATCGCAAAAGCAAAAGCTGATGATGAACCCGCAAATGCGGCAAGCCATTGAGCTATTGCAGCTGACCAATATTCAGCTGACCGATATGTTGAAGCGCGAAATGGAGCAAAATCCGTTTTTGGCCTTTGATGCCGACCATTTTCGGGATAGCGGCAATGGTGAAGCGCCGCGCGCAGTGACTGTAGACGGCACAAGCGGCGTTGGTCTTTCTGACAAGATTGAAGCGGTGCGGGTTGATTTTGCCGGCGGGGAGGGCGGTGATGTCGCCGCCATGTTGGAAAACCGCGCCGCCGAAGAAAGCGGCTTGGCCCCGCATATTTTGCGCCAAATTGCCGAAGAAATCAGCGACCGAGACATTGCCGCATTGGCGGTGGAATTGACCGGCTGGCTCGACGAAGACGGCTATTTGCGCGAGAGCTTGCGCGGAAATTTGTTCGACCATTGGTGTCGATAACGGGCTTTTGCATGAAACCTTAAAACAGCTATGCGATTTTACCCCGGCCGGTGTGTTTGCCCGCAATCTCGCCGACTGCTTGAGGCTGCAATTGCTGGCAGCGGGCGATTGGACACCAACCCATCAGGCTTTGCTGGATAACCTCGATATATTGGGGCGCGGCGATATGGCGGCTTTGGCTAAAGCGATGGATATTGCCGCCGATGAGATAGCGCCTTATCTGCAAGCGGTGCGCGCGCTTGATCCGCGCCCGGCGGCGAGCTTTGAAACCGATACAAGCGGGCCGGCACAGCCCGATGTGATTGTGCTTGAAGGTGATGGCGGCTGGCAGGCCTATTTGAACGAAGACAGCCTGCCCAGTGTTTTGGTGCTGGAGCGCGATTGGGAAGAAATGGCGGCGCGCAAAATAACTGATGCCCTGGTTATATCGGCTGAGCCAGAAATCGACTAATGGATTTTGTCTTCGATTCAGGCCCATTATCTGAAATGATAATGACAATCGTGAGCGCAAATTCATGAAGACCAATGTGCAATCCGCGCGCTGGTTGAAAAAAGCAACGCAGCAGCGTGCCGCTACCTTATTGCGGGTGGCACGGGCTATTGTGGCTCGCCAGCAGGGGTTTTTCACCGGCGGTCTCGCCGCGCTTGAGCCGATGGGCTTGCGCGATATTGCCGATGAGATTGAAATGCATGAAAGCACGGTGAGCCGGTCCGTCGCCGGTAAGCTGGTGCAAACCGCCAATGGCCAGTTTTCGCTGAGAGAGCTTTTTTCCTCCGCTATTGGCCGTCGCGGCAATGGCAAAACCGCATCGGCACAAGCGGTGAAAGCGCACATTGCCGAATTGGTAAGAAATGAGACAACGCCGAACGGTGTTTTATCGGATGACGCGCTGGTCGCTTTGCTGGCCGATGAGGGGCTGGTTATGGCGCGCCGCACCGTCGCCAAATATAGAAAATCGCTCAATATACCGTCATCGGCGCAACGCCGCCGCGCCGCCAAAATCGCCCGTGCGGCGGGTGCTTGAGGCGTAAAACGGCATTTGCCAGTGGCGGTCTTTTGGTCTATATCATGCCGACCTTTTGAGGCGGAGTAGCTCAGCTGGTTAGAGCAGCGGAATCATAATCCGCGTGTCGGGGGTTCGAGTCCCTCCTCCGCTACCACGCTATAAGCACTTGCCGAGCGTAGCGAGGTTGCACCGGCGCCTTGCGCCAGCCACCGGAAAGCTGCCCCTTGTTTTGCCCCGCAATGGTTTTGCGCTTGGGGTTAAAGTTGGACCAAACCTTTTTCGACAATTTGTGCGGCCGTGTCGCGAATGCTTTCTTCGGCATTGCGCGGCTTCCAGCCCAGCAATTTTTTCGCCTTATCGGATGGGGTAAATTTCTCCGAGCCGACCATTTGCGACATTTGTTGTGTTGCCGGATCGAAAAAGTCGAAAAATTTGACCAGCCAATTCGGCATTTCGCGTGTCGGGGCTCTCTCGTAACCGGCATTTTTCAAAACGCTTGCTAAACTCTTTGAACCAAAATTCGCGCTCGCTAATGATGAAACGCTCACCGTCGGCTTCTGATTTTTGCATGGCCAAAATATGCGCCGCCGCGACATCGCGCACATCAACAAAACCGATATGCAGCTTCGGGCAGCCGGGCACTTTGCCGTCAATAATTTGCAAGACGAATTCACTGGCCGTGCCGATATCATCGCTCAACGTCGGGCCGATAACTCCGGCCGGATTGATGACAGCCAGCTTTGTTGTCGATTGCGTGCCGATAAGGTCCCATGCTTTTTGCTCGGCCAATGTTTTGCTTTTGTAATAGGCCGGGGTTTGGGCATGCGCCGCATCGGTCCAATCATCTTCGCTGAAATCGGTTTGGCCGGTATGGGTCTCGGTGATGGCGGCGCAGCTTGATGTCAGCACCAGTTTTTTGACGCCTTCCTTAATGGCCGCTTCGATGATTATGCGCGGCGCGGCTTGAGGTGAGACGTTGGGTGCCATGCTTTTGGCCTACAACCCGCCTTGTGCCTTCGACGGCGGGAATAATCAGTTCATCTTCGTGCTTGGGCACGCCGACAATAAAGGGGGAGGCGACATGCAGCACATAATCGCAACCGGCGACAGCTTCGTCCCATCCATCATCTTTGGTCAAATCGGCTTCGACAAAAGCCAGATTGTCGGTCGATAATTGTTGTTCCGAAATGGCTTGTTTGACTTCGTCAATACGGTCGGGTGAGCGCACCGTGCCGGTAACGCTGTAACCTTGTTGCAGAAGTTGGGCGATGCAATGAAGGCCGATAAAGCCCGTGGCGCCTGTGACTAATACTTTTTCCATAATTATCCCCTTGTCATCTTGCGTTAAACGTATCGCGACGCAAAATCCGTCAACCAATGTGCTCAAAAACCGGATAGAAAACAAGCTTGGCCCTTGTGCCTTTCAGCATTTCTGACTTCTTCGACAATCAAAAGACTTGAAAGGCGAGCATATTGGTTTTTAAGGTTCATTATGAGTGAAAAATAATCGTCATGGCTTTCACCCGTCTGCGCGAGGCGGGCAAAGTGTCGAATATTCAATGGAGCGATATTGTCGCCCATGACCCGACCGGACGCTTGGCCAGTCTGCGCGGTTTGGCGCGCAAAGAAGCGATGGACAGCGCAACCCGCAAATGCGGCGTGGCGCGTCGCGCGCGCGGAGAGGTTTATGATTTTCTCGATGCGGGCAAGCAGTTTCGCCGCCGCTCCTGAGCGCTGGCTAATCTTGCGCGAAAAAGCCGCGCGCCATTTGTGCGGCAATATAAATCGTCACAAAAGCGGCAATCACCGCCACCAAATAACCGATCGTGCCAAGAATATTGGCGGCACCCAGCGCATTGTCTGAAAATGACAGGGCGCGATTTGCTGAGGCATTGCCGAACCAATAAAATATCGTATTGGCCCAACCGGCAAACACAATGCCTTTGGCATAAAGCGCCAAACGCCCGGGGGCCAAGCCGCAATGCGGTAAGGCAAAAGCCACAGCAATCATCAACAGCGCGTCGACAATGCCGCCCGAATGAGCGCGCACCCAACCTTCTGTGGTGCCGAAAACCGGAATGCCCATAAAAATACTCGGGACGATTTCCAACCCGCCAATCAGGCTGAAAGCCAGCATAAATCCGGCCAACAGGCCGATAATCAGCACCAGCAATGCATGGCCGATTAGGTTTTTTTGATAATTTTCCATCTTATCCCCCCAGATTAAGATATCGATTAAAGCTGCATGATTTGCGCCATCGCATCGCGATCAATGTCGAGCACATTGCCGCCTTTGGCATCGTGTCGCCGCCATGCAATGGCCACCGGATCCTGTTTGCTGGAAGCCAGCGGATGATTGCGCGGATTGTAGTTTTTGCTGAAGACGGGCAGGGTCTGCCACGCCATCTGCCCCAATGTTTTGAAGCAAAAACCCATTGCGCCGATGGCTTTGAGTGGGTTTTTCAGCCAGCCCTCAATGCGCGCCATATGGACATAGGCTTTCACCGTTTCCCGCGCAATATGCAGACCGGCCATCAGCACCATATATTTGCGATACCACTCATGCTTGCCGTAAAGCGCGCGATAGACATCATGCGCCACTGAGCCGTGTTCGACTTCTTCGACCTGATGCCAAACCCATAACGCCTTCATGACCGGATGGCTGTCGGCCATCCATTTATCGTAATTTTTCAAGATGATGAGACCGGCGAGAAAGGTGAAGGTCTCATAACCGGCGGTGAAGGCGACTTTGCGCTTCAAACTGTCTTTTTTGGCGGCGTTTTTGAAATAATTCTTTGCCGTCGCGTCAAGCTTTTCGACTTTCGGATAGCGCTTGGCCATCAGCGCATTAAAGGCAATGAAATTGCGCGCATGGTGGCCTTCTTGACCGGCCAGAGCCACCATATCGCGGCGCAGTTTATCGTCGGCCACATCATGCTTGACCGTATTCATCGTGTGGATGAGATAGCGCTCAAAATAAGGCACATGCAGGCCCAAAGCGTTAATGAATACCGAAAAATAGGGCGAAGATTTGCTCCACGCGCAATCTTCCGGCGCGACATTGTTGACATCGAAATCAAGCGGGCGCACCGGAAAATCATCCATTGGATGCGACGGGTCTTGTTGACGATTTACTTTTTGTCATCATTGGTTAATCTCCACGCTCAATGTGGGTTTATCCCCCAAATTGTCAACCAAACGGGCAGGGCGTTTCGTGCAAAAGCAACAAGGTATTTTCTTTGGATGGTGGGTGCTGATTGCCATCGGTTACAGCCTGTTTGTCGGCGCAGGTATGATTTTTTACGCCATGTCGGTGCTGCTTGAGGCGTTGGTGGCAACGCGCGGCTTTTCCGTGGCGCAAATATCAGGTGCCAATACGATGTTTTTGGTGGTCGGCGGTTTGGGCGGCATTGCCGTCGGTGAACTGATATCGCGCTATGATGCGCGCTATTGCATTGCCGCAGGCACGATTTTCATTGCTGTCACCTATTATTGGCTGCCCGCGGCCCATTCGCTGTTTGCGATTTATTCGGCCTATGCCGCTTTGGGGTGGGCTATGCCATGACGGCGCTGGTGCCGGCCACGACATTGGTGGCGCGCTGGTTTGTCCGTCGCCGCGCATTGGCCATTGCACTGACGCAATCGGGGCTCTCTTTAGGCGGCATTCTTCTAACCCCCATGCTGGCGCGTGTGCTGGAATTGGATGGCATGGACGGGTTGCGCGCGCCCTGGACAATGGCGGTTATTTTGCTGAACATTCCCGCTGGCGTTGTTTTTGCTGCGCCCCGAGCCGCAGGCAATGGGGCTCAACCCCGATGGCGATGCCGATGACCCGCAAGGGGAAAATGCGCCGCAGCAAGGCATGGCGGCGGCGCAAGCTATGCGCAGCAAGTTTTTCTTATTTTCCGCAGCGGCGGCTTTCCTCGCCTTGATGGCGCAGGTCGGCACAATTGCCCATGTCTTCAAATGGGCGTTGGAGCGCGCCGATGGCGAGACTGCCGCCATCACGGTCGCCACGCTGGCTTTTTGTTCTTTGACCGGTCGCTTGATTTGCGGCGCGGTGCTTGACCGCCTCAATCTGTTTGTCTTCGTGATGATAATTTATGCTTTGCAAGCGGTTGCCATGTTCGGCATGGCGCTGGTCGAAGGTGCGCTCGCCGTGTTGATGATGACGGCCTTTTTTGGTTTCACCGTCGGCAATGTGTTGATGGCGCAGCCGCTTTTGGTGGCAACTGCATTTGGCGTACGCGATTTTCCGCGCATTCTCAGCCTGCATCAGCTGGCAATGAATGGTGGCGTCGCTTTGGGGCCGGTGGTCATTGGCTTGATTTACGACTTTGGCGGCGGCTACGCCAATGGCTTTGTTTTTGTCGGCCTGTGCAGCATTTCCGCAATGGTTTGTCTTTATGGGGCCGGTGATCCGAAGGCGACAGCCTCAGCCCGATAATTTGGGTCGCCACGCGCCGTTGAAAACGGCGATTGAAATTATTCCGGCATAAAAGGCCAAAGCGATGACGGTCACGATGAAAACCGCATTGAGGCCATAGCCCAAATAATTGACGAGGAAAAACGCGCCGCCGACCGACAGCACAAAGCGCAAAATTTGCGCGCGTATCGGCCATGTCATCGTGCCTGCGCCTTGTGAGGCAAAATAAAGCACCAAGCCAATACCGAGAAACGCATAAGCCGGTCCGACAATGCGAATATAACTGCGCGCAACCTCAAAAGTCCCGGCATCATCGGTGAAAATCGGTATCCAAAGATTGGGAAACAAGGCCAAAAAACCGCCAACCGTTCCGCATATCAAAGCGGCACTGGTCATGCCATAGCGCCCTGCCAGTTCGGCGCGGTCATAATTTCCGGCCCCGATATTGGTGCCGACAATGGTTGTCAGCGCCGTGCCGAAAGCGAATATCACCGGCAGCATGACAAATTCAATGCGCGTGCCAATGCCATATCCGGCCAAAGCTTGCGTGCCGAATTGCCCGACCAATGCGGTCAGCCCCAAAATGGTTGCGACATTCATCAGCGGGTTGAGGCTGGCCGGACGCGCCACTTTGAGAATGTCTGAGGCTAATGCCCGTCGCCAGCCCCTTTGATGCATGCGCAGGCTGATGGCGCGTTGGCCGCGCAGCAGTTCAACCAGCAGCGCGCTCACCATAATGGCGCCGACAAATACGCTGGAAACCGCCGCGCCGGTGACGCCAAGCGCCGGTGCGCCAAACAGGCCGAAAACCAAATAGCGGTCAGTGGCACTTGCAGTGTCGCCGATAAAATCATCAGCTTGGCGGGAAAGGCCATATCACCGGCGCCGCGATAGGCCGCGCCCAAAGTGCTGCCGAGCCAGAGAATCAGACCGGCGCTGAACAGCACCCAGCAATAACTCATCGCCATTTCGAGAATGACGCCACCGCCGCCGAGCAAGATGAGCAATTGCCGACCAAAGAGGACGAACAGGATGAAAAAAGCGGCAGCACCGATAATCGCGCCATAAATGGCATGCCAGACCAACCGTTCTGCATTGTCGCGATTGCCATTGCCCAGCGCGCGGGCGATGGAGGCGGTGATGGCGCCGCCCAGCGGCCCGCCTGACATGGTTTGCACCAAAATCAGCAAAGGAAAAACCAGCGCGATCGCGGCCAGCGCCTCTGTGCCGAGGCGCCCAATCATATAAATTTCCGCCAGATTGACACAAGCCTGCAAGGTAAAGGCGAGCGTGTTTGGCGCGGTCATTTGCAACAGCAAACGCAGCGGCGGTTCGGTCAACATGGCATGAGTGCGGTCGTTCATTTTTGGTTCCGATTATCGAATGAGCGACAGCATAGATGCCAAGCGGTAAATCACCTAGAGTTAAAGCAATGGGCAAATTTGAACCGATTTTGCAAACCGACAGATTGCTTTTGGTAAATTTTACCGAATCGCATGTGGACGATTTTGTGGCCATGAATGGTGATGCCGAGGTGATGGAATTTTTTCCCGCCACGCAAAGCCGCGATGAAAGCGCAGCCTTTCTGGCGCGCATCATGGCGCATCGCGAACAGCACGGCTATTCGCTGTTTGCCCTCCATTTGAAGCAAGACGATAAATTTGTCGGCTTTACCGGTCTGTTGCGCGCTGAATTTAGCGCGCATTTTACTCCGGCAGTTGAAATTGGCTGGCGTTTCCCGAAATTTGCTTGGGGGCAGGGCTTGGGGCCGGAGGCGGCGCGCGCCTGTCTGACATATGGGTTTGAAACATTGGCGCTTGATGAAATCGTGTCGTTCACGGCGGCACAAAATAAGCGGTCCATTCGGGTGATGGAAAAAATCGGCATGCTGCATGATGCAGCCGATGATTTCGACCACCCGCATTTGGCGGCGGGCCATTGGCTGCGCCGCCATGTGCTTTATCGTAAACGGAGGTTTTCATGAAAAATGTTGCATGGTTGAAATGGGGCGGCACGGCATTTGTGCTGTCGGGCATATTGCTGACCAATTTGAACCTTTATCCGCTCAATATTCTTGTTCACGGCACCGGCTCGCTGGGCTGGATGCTGGCCGGTATTATCACCAAAGACCGCGCGCTGACGGTCAATTTCGGCATGCAAATGCCGCTTTTCGCGCTCGGCTATGCAAAAATGGGCGGCCTTTTTTAAGACGCTAAATCATTGCACCGTTGCCCGAATTGACGCAAAATTTGACAAGTTATTAGGAGTTTTGTCATGCGTAAACCGCTTCTCGTCTTGCTTGTCGCTCTATTGGCCTTGCCATTGGCGACCCCGCTGATTATCAGCGAGGCCAATGCCCTGCCGAAATGCCGTAATGTTGCCGGTTATGAGCCCAAGCCTACCTGCGAGGCGCGCAATCAAAGGGCGCAATGGCAGGCCGAACAAACGGCGCGCATGACCGCGCAATTGGTGGCTGATGCGATGGCGCGTCAGGCCGCCGACCGCGCCAATAAGCTGAAGAGGGCGGCTTTATGGATATGGTGAGCGGTTTTATCGGCTCCGCCGTTGAGACGGTGAGCGGCTTGTTCTAAAAATTTCGCTTTCATCTGATCGCCCCGCGCGATTCATCATTGGCGAGTTTGTCCGCCAAATCATGGCTGAGCAGGGCATCAAAAGCCGCCTTCAAGCTTTTGCGCTTCAAAAGCCGCTTCAGTTTTTTGCTCGGCCAAGAGATGAGCACACTGCCTTCATGCGCATGCACGGTCGCAGTGGCGGGGACATCTTGCGAAAAAGAAATTTCGCCAATCAATAAATTATCGCCGACCTCTAATTCCTTACCGCTTTTAGTGACCGTCGCGCCGCCCGCAACGATATAATAAAGCGTCTTGCTGGGCTTGCCCTGTTCGGTCAATTGCAGTGATGCATCGAGTGTCTGCCAAGAGCAGCTTTGTATCAGGCGGCGGAAATCACCGTCTGAAAATTGCGGCATTTCTTTTGCTAATGCTTGCTCTTCGGGCGATAGCGGGGTGGTGAAGCGGTCGCGCAGGCTGGCCCAAATCACCGCCATATTGACCAGCAAAAAAACCACGGCCCAGATCAAAGCGAAAAAATTGCTGTCGCCAAGCGCAAAGCCGTAAACGAAGACCGCCACGCCAACAGCGAACACGGCGCGTGACAAAACGACATCGCGGATAAGGAAGCCGACGAGGAACACCGCTGCGCCGACATTGAAAACAAGAAATTGAGACATAAAATCCCCTAAACTTTGATAGAATCATAGCTTAGCTTGGCACTAAGTTCCATGAATAAGCGGTGATTTATTATGACTGAAACTTCTTCTGTCTCTCTTTTGCCGGACGCGCTGGTGGCGCGCTTTAAGGCTTGGCGACAAGACGATTTTGACGCAACGCACTTTTGCCGAATTGGCCACGAAGGCCAAAGCCCGATGGCGATGGTGATTTCATGCTGCGACAGCCGCGTGCAATCGACCGAGATATTCGATGTTCCGGCCGGCTCGTTTTTCATTCACCGCAATATCGCCAATTTGGTGCCGCCCTATCAGCCGGGGGGCAATGGGCATGGCACGGCCTCGGCTTTGGAATATGCAGTGAAGGCGCTGAAAGTGCCGCATCTCATCATTATGGGGCATTCGGCCTGCGGCGGCGTGCAAGCGTGCTATGAGATGTGCGAAAATAATGTCGCGGCGGAAGATGCCAGTTTTGAATTTGTCGGCCATTGGCTGGAGACTTTGCGTCCGGCGCATGGCCGCATCAGCGGCACTGAAGAGGCAGCACGCCTTATCTCAATGGGCCACCAGGGGGTTATCGGCTCGATCGATAATCTGATGGGCTATCCGTTTGTCGCGGAAGCGGTAGAGGCGGGAGCGCTCAGCCTGCATGGGCTGTGGCACGATATCGGCCCCGGCGCGCTCTATGCGCTGAACCCTGAAAGCGGCGCGTTTGAAGCGTTTTGAGCGCAAGAAGCCGGCGCGCGGTTTTGGCAAGCAGGTTTTACAATTTTGATGGGCTGGTGCAGGATATTGCTCGTTGTCGATATGGGAAGCCGAGCAAATGAGTAAAACAAAATCTGTCAAAGCACCGATGCAAGCGGTGGTTCATGCCGTCAATGTTGTGGTTGGCGACGCCGTCAGCGCTGGTCAAGAATTGGTCATTTTGGAAGCGATGAAAATGCAGCATGCGCTGGCAGCGCCGGTATCGGGCAAGGTCACGGCGCTGAAATATGCCGTCGGCGATGTGGTGGAAGAGGCCGCATTGGTTTTTTCGATTGAGGCGGGTGAAGCGGCGGCCGAAGAAGCGGTGCAAGATAAGGTGGAGAACCTCGATGAAATCCGCGCTGACCTCGCGGAACTGCAAGCGCGGCTGGCGCGCACACAAGACGCCAATCGGCCCGAGAAGATTGCCAAGCGTCATGAAAAGGGCCACCGCACGGCGCGCGAAAATGTCGACGATTTATGCGATGAAGACAGCTTCATCGAGTATGGTCAGCTCATGGTGGCGGCGCAGCGCCAACGCCGCGAGCTGGACGACCTGATTGACAACACACCGGCCGATGGGCTGGTCGCCGGTTTCGGCGCGGTCAATGGCGATATGTTTGACGAAGACGCGGCGCGCACTGCCGTTTTGGCCTATGACTACACGGTGCTGGCCGGCACGCAAGGCCTGTTCAACCATAAAAAGACCGACCGCGTGTTGGAAATGGCGCATGAATGGCAAGTGCCGACGGTTTTCTATACAGAAGGCGGTGGCGGCAGGCCCGGTGATACCGATGCCTCGAAAATATCGGGCGGCGGCTTGGATGTCATGACTTTCGCCACCTGGGCGCAAGCCAGCGGCGTCGCGCCGCGCATTGCGGTGAATAATGGCTATTGCTTTGCCGGTAATGCGGTTTTGTTCGGTTGCGCCGACATCACCATTGCCACTAAAGACAGCTATATCGGCATGGGCGGTCCGGCGATGATTGAAGGCGGCGGGCTGGGCGCGGTTGCGCCGACCGATGTCGGGCCGATGGATATTCAAACCGCCAATGGTGTGGTTGATTTACTGGCCGATGATGAGGCGCATGCCACCGCCATGACCAAGCAAGTGCTGGGCTATTTTCAAGGCGCGGTGAAAAGCCATGATTGCGAAGACCAGCGCAAATTGCGCCACGTCATTCCCGAAGACAGAAAGCGCGCTTATGATATGCGCACCGCCATTGAGATGATTGCCGATACCGGCAGTTTCATGGAACTGCGCCAAGCCTATGGGGCGGGCATGATCACCGGCTTTATGCGCATCGAAGGCCGCCCCTTCGGCCTGATTGCCAATAATCCGGCGCATTTGGGCGGCGCGATTGATGCCGAAGCGGCGGAAAAAGCGGGTCGCTTTGTGCAGCTTTGCGACGGCTTTGATTTGCCGATTGTTTCATTCTGCGACACGCCGGGCTTTATGGTCGGGCCGGAGCATGAAAAATTCGGCACGGTGCGCCGCGCCTCTTCCATGTTGGTGGCGGGCGCGAGCATTTCCGTGCCGGTGTTTATGGTGGTGCTCCGCAAAGGCTATGGCCTGGGCGCGCAAGCTATGGGCATGGGGTCGCTGCATGTGCCGCAATTGACCATTGCTTGGCCGACCGGCGAGTTCGGCCCGATGGGGCTGGAGGGCGCGGTGCGGCTCGGCTATTCGAAAGAAATCGCCGCTGCCGGAGGCGAAGGCACAAAAGAAGGCGACGCCATATTCAATAAGCTGCTCGACGCGATGATTGCCAATGGCAAGGCGTTGAACGCTGCCATGTATCAAGAGATTGACGCGGTGATTGACCCGAAAGACACGCGACACTATTTGCTGCGGGCGCTGAAATCTCTACCGGTTGGTAAAAAACACGGAGGCGGCAAACGCCCGTTTATTCCGACTTGGTAGTTTTGCTGCCGTCTCGCCGCTCAATATTTCCGGCGCGGCATTTCGGCATGCGGCAGCGCGGCCTCCAATGTGCTGCGGTCTAGGCGCATAGAAGTGCGCCGTCGCCCAAGCCGGTGGTCGTCGCCCCGCCATCATGAAGAAATGGTTTTGGGCCATATCCTCAACCGTGTCGACGTCAAAGCCAAGCTCTTCCATAATAGCGCGGCTGTGTTGGCCGTGGCCGGGGCTTGGCTCGGCCAATGAGGTCGGCGCGGCGTTGAAAAGCGCAGGCGGGGTCGGTGCGGTCAGTCGTCCAAGATTTTCCGTGACATAGGTTTCCAAAGCGCCAATGGCCTGCACTTGTTCATTGGCCGTCACCGTGCTGCGCCGTTCGCATGGCGCGCTGGGAATATCGGCCGCTTCAAAAGCCTGCATCACCTCATCGACGGTCAAATTAAGCGCCCCATCTTTCAAAATTTTCATCACTTCGCCAATATTTGCCATGCGCGCGGGCAGCGACCGGCGTAAAAATCGGACTATCCTTCAAATCCTCGCGGTCCAGCAATTTCAAAATCGCATCCCAATGCTGGTCGGTAAGCGCCGAGGCGGCTATCGCCCCATCTTTGGTGTTTATGGTCTGATAAGTCTCCGACATGGGCGGCAGGTCAATCGCGTCCGGCATCATCCAATAGGGTGAAATGCATCATGCCATCGGGCCACATAAAGGCGAGGCACGCATGCAGCATGGAAATATCAATATGCTGGCCTTCGCCGGTCGCGGCGCGCGCCACCAAAGCGGCGGTGGCGGCCTGCGCCACCGTATAGGCCGTCACTTTGTCGCAAATCAACATTTTGATGAAATCATAGCTGTCGCCTGTTTCCGGGTCAGTGCCGCCTTGCATGCCGGTCAGACCGCTAATGCCTTGAATGACATGGTCATAGGCCGGGCGGTGCGCCAATGGCCCGATTGTGCCGAAGCCGGTAACCGCAACATTGATGAGGCGCGGATTGGCAGCGCGCAATATATCGCTGCCCAGCCCCAGCTTATCCATCACCCCCGGACGATAATTATTCAATAAAATATCAGCCTCACCGGCCAGTCGCTTGACGGCCTCCACGCCGTTTTCATGTTTCAAATCAATCGCCAAAGAGCGTTTGCCGCGATTGCAATTGTGAAACAGAGCGGATTGGCCGTTTTTCTGACTGCCAATATAGCGCATCGGGTCGCCCATTAGCACCGGCTCAACCTTTACCACTTCCGCGCCTTGCGCGCGCATCATCATGGCTGCCAAAGAACAGGTAATCATGGTCGACATTTCGACAATCTTCAGTCCGGCCAATGGTTGTTCGGCTGTTGGTGTCATACTCATCACGCCCTCCCAAGCTCATCAGCAGAAATGCTAGGAGACAGGGCAGGGGTGGTCAATTAGGTCAAAGCCCCATCAGCCGCACTGACAAATCACGCATGATTTCTTTTGAGTCGCCGCCAATGGCTTGCCGTTTCACTTGGCGATGAGGTCTCTTCACTTTCTGCCAAACTGTCCCCATATGGCGGCGCGTTGCGCTTTACAAAGCAAGTTTGCACGCTAACATTCTCGCCAGGGAGAAATTATGAGCAGCACAATAAGAATAGGCGGTGCCAGCGGCTATTGGGGCGAAAGCATGATGGTAACACCGCAACTTTTGCAGGTCGAGGGCATGGATTATTTGGTCTATGACTTTCTTGCAGAAATCACCATGTCGATTTTGGCGCGGGCGCGGGCCAATAATCCCGATGCCGGTTTTGCAACTGATTTCATCACTGGCGTGTTGAAACCCAATTTGCGCGAAATTGCTGAGAAGAAGGTCAAAATCCTGACCAATGCGGGCGGCGTCAATCCGGCGGCGTGTGGCGCGGCGGCGCGCGCTTTGATTGCCGAGGCAGGGCTGGATTTGAAAGTCGCGGTGATTAGCGGCGATGATTTGCTCGATGCGCGCGATAATTTTGCCGATAAGAAAGACATGTTTTCCGGTGCCGATTGCCCGCCGCCGGAAACGCTGGCCAGCGTCAATGCGTATTTGGGCGGGTTTCCCGTTGCGGCAGCGTTGGATGCAGGGGCTGATATTGTCATTACCGGTCGCAGCGTTGACAGCGCGGTGACGCTGGGCGCGTGTATTCATGCTTTTGGTTGGCAGGCCGCCGACCTCGACAAATTGGCGGCAGGATCTTTGGCCGGACATATTATCGAGTGCGGGCCGCAAGCCAGCGGCGGCAATTTCACCGATTGGCAATTATCGGGTGATATTGCCGATATCGGCTATCCGTTTATCGATATTGACGGCGATGGCGTGTTCACCGTGTCGAAGCCCGAAGGCACAAGCGGCGTGGTCAATGTGGGCACAGTGTCGGAGCAAATGCTCTATGAAATCGGTGACCCGCAAGCCTATCTCTTGCCCGATGTCGCCTGCGATTTTGCGCAGGTGACAATTGAAGAAACCGCGCCCAATCAGGTGCGCGTGGCCAATGCCAAAGGCACAACGCCGCCCGACAGCTATAAAGTCTGCGCCACTTTCGCCGATGGCTTTCGCGCCGGCACGATGATGAGTTTTGTCGGTATTGATGCCGCCGCCAAAGCACGCCATTTTGCCGATGCCGCTTTTGCCCGCGCGCGCACCGTTTTGCGCCAGCATAATTTGGCCGATTATGGTGAGACCAGTGTCGAAGTGTTGGGCGATGACAGCCAATTTGGAGATGCGGGGCAAAATCCGGCAAGCCGCGAAGTGGTGCTGAAAATCGCTGCCAAACATGAAACGCAGGCCGGTTGCGGCGCGCTGTTGAAAGAAATTAGCGGCTTGGGATTGGCCACGCCGGCCGGACTTTCGATATTTGCCGGTTCGCGCGCCAAGCCGTCGCCTGTCGTGCGCTTGTTTTCGTTCCTGTTGCCGAAAGGCGAGGTGAAGATTGATATTGATGTCGATGGCGCGGTCAGCCGGTTTGAAGAAGCGGGTGATGTGACGGGCGAAACACCGATGACGGTCGCTGCGCCTGATGCACCACAAGAAGCGGGCACGGTGGAGGTGCCGCTCATTAAATTGGCTTGGGGGCGTTCGGGCGATAAGGGCAATAAGGCCAATATCGGCATTATCGCACGCGATGCCGCCTATCTGCCCTATATTTGGGCGGCGCTTGATGAGGACGCCATTCGTCATCGTTTCGGTCATTTTATGGCTGAAGGCAGCGGGCTGCAGCGTTTTTACCTGCCCGGCAGCAACGCCAAGAATATATTGATTGATGAGGCATTGGGCGGCGGCGGTGTCGCCTCTTTGCGCAATGACCCGCAGGGCAAGGCTTATGCACAAATCCTGCTCGACCATAAGATTTCCATTCCTGAAAAATTAGCGGAGGCTCTGTAATGCCTGTGTTTGAATCGAAACTGGACACAAAATCCGATGCTTTTGCCAAAAATCGTGACGACCAGCTTGAGAAAATAGCGCATTTGCGAATGTTGGAAGCGCGTGCTGAAGCGGCCTCTGAAAAACGCCGCCCGCGTTTTGAAGAGCGCGGTCAGTTGACCCCGCGCGATCGGCTGGCGCAATTGCTTGACCCCGGCATGCCCTATTTGCCGCTTTATAATATGGCCAGCTATTGCGTTGATGACCCCGATCGCGACACCTCGATTCCGGGCGGTTCGGTGCTCGCGGGTATCGGTTATGTGTCGGGCGTGCGCTGTATGATTTGCGTCGCCGATAGCGGCATTAATGCGGGTGCCGCGACCGAAATGGGCTTTCGCAAAAATTTGGAGGCGATGCAATTGGCGCTGGCCAATAAGCTGCCCTTCATCCATTTGGTTGAAAGCGCCGGTGCCAATCTCATGCAATATAAAGTCGAGCTTTGGGCGCATGGCGGCGGCGTGTTTTGCAGTCTCGGGCGTTTGAGCGCGGCGGGTATTCCGACCATGACCGTGTTGCACGGGCCGTCGACGGCGGGCGGGGCTTATATGCCCGGCATGTCGGATTATAATGTCGGCGTCAAACATAATGGCATGGCGGCACTGGGCGGTGCGGCTTTGGTGCAAGCGGCGACCGGTGAGATTGCCGATGAGCGCGAATTGGGTGGCAGTGAAATGCATGCCAGCGTTTCCGGCTTGATTGAATATTTGGCCGAAGATGATGCCGATGGTATCCGCCAAATCCGCGATGTGGTCGCCAATATTGGCTGGAATGAACATTGCCCGCCTTTGCCGCAACGCGATTTTGATGAACCGCTTTATGATGCCGAGGAAATTCTCGGTCTCGTGCCGGTCGATTATAAAATTCCCTATGACAGCCGCGAGCTGATTGCTCGTCTCGTCGATGGCTCGGAATTTACCGAGTTCAAATCGCGTTTCGGGCCGAACTTGGTCTGTGTGCAAACGCGCATATTCGGTCATCCGGTCGGGCTGGTGGCCAATAATGGGCCAATGGGCCCCGATGAAGCGGCTAAGGGCGCGCATTTCTTTCAGATTGTTGACCAAGCCGGTACGCCATTGATTTTCCTCAATAATATCACAGGCTATATGGTAGGCACGGAATATGAGCAGCGCGGCATGATTAAGCACGGCTCGAAAATGATACAAGCCGTGTCGAATATCCGCGTGCCGAAACTGTCTTTCTATGTCGGTGCATCTTACGGCGCAGGCAATTACGGCATGGCGGGTTATGGCTTTGACCCCGACTTTTTGTTCACTTGGCCGGGCGCGATGACCGGCGTGATGAGCGGCGAAAGTGCCGCCGGAACGATGGAAACCGTCGCCATTAATGCCGCCAAGCGGCGTGGCATAGAACCCGATATGGAAGCGCTGGCCAAACAGCGCGCCGCCATTGAAGCGGTATTTGCGGCGCAGGAAGATGCG
Organism: Rhodobiaceae bacterium; assembly: GCA_038143435.1. Lineage (GTDB taxonomy): Bacteria > Pseudomonadota > Alphaproteobacteria > RS24 > RS24 > UBA8337. Next base: position 150,158 of record JAYQLX010000002.1, read on the forward strand.
TTTTTCACCTCTGGTCGCTTGCTCGACCACGGCGTGGTTGACCCGCGCGATACGCGCAAAATTTTGGGCTTCACGCTGGAAACCATTTGGGAGCGCGAACACAGAACGCTCAACCCAAACGCCTTTGGCGTCGGTCGGATGTAAGGGGATTATCATGCAAGCACCTGATACAAGCGTCGTATTGCTGGAAGAAGATAAAGATTGGGCCACGGTTTGGCTCAATCGTCCTGAAGCGCGCAATGCCATGTCCGATGAATTAATGTCTGAACTGCAGGCCGTGTTTGATTATCTGAAAGCGCGCGATGATATTCGCGGCATCACCGTGCGCGGCAAGGGCGAAGCGTTTTGCGCCGGTGGCGATTTGAAAGGCTTTAAGAATAATTTTCAGGCCGTGCGAAGCGACGAAGAAGTGGTGCAGGACAGCTCGAAAATGGGCAATTTCTTCCTCACCGTGCGCTCCATGCCGCAAGTGATTATTTTTGTGCTGCACGGCGCGGCTATGGCCGGTGGGCTGGGCATGGCCTCGGCGGCCGATATTGTCATTGCCGTTAAGGATACCAAAATGGCCCTGACTGAGACCGCTATCGGCATCGTGCCGGCGCAAATCGGTCGCTATATTGTCGCCCGCACGGGCGACGTAAAAGCGCGCCGCATCATGTTGACCGGCCATCGTTTTACCGCGCTGGAAGGGGCGGATTATGGGCTGGTTGATTTTGCCGTCGATGATATGGCGGCGGCTGAAGCGCAATTGGCTGAATTGGTGGCCGGGGTGCGCCGCTGTGCGCCGGGGGCCAATGCGGCGACCAAAGAATTGCTGGAAGCCAATAAGCATCTCGATGATGTCGCCATGATACGCTATGCCGGTGAGACTTTTGCGAAGAGCGTGAAAAGCGATGAAGGCAAAGAGGGTGTCGCTTCCTTTCTTGAAAAACGCAAGCCGAATTGGGTGCAGGAGTAATCATGGCCGAAAAGAAAAACACCATTCGCAAAATTTTGGTCGCCAATCGCGGTGAGATTGCCTGCCGCGTTATGCGCACGGCGCGCGATTTAGGTATTCGCACGGTCGCGGTTTATTCCGAACCGGATGCCGCCGCGCCGCATGTTGTAATGGCCGATGAAGCAGTGCTGATAGGGCCGGGGCCGGTCGGGCAAAGCTATTTGGTGGCTGAGAAAATTCTCGATGCCGCCAAACAAACGAGCGCTGATGCCATTCACCCCGGCTACGGGTTTTTGTCGGAAAATGCCGATTTCTCCGCCGCCGTTGAAAAGGCGGGGCTGACTTTTATCGGGCCAACGGCTGAAGCGATTGATTTGATGGGCAATAAGGCGGCTGCCAAACGCCGCATGATTGAGGCCGATGTGCCATGCGTGCCGGGCTATGAGGGCGAAGACCAAAGCGATAAAGTGCTGGTGAAGGAGGGCAAAAAATCGGCTTTCCGATTATGGTGAAGGCCGCTGCCGGTGGCGGTGGGCGCGGCATGCGCTTGGTCGATGCGGCAGAGGGGCTGGAAGCGGCGATTTCAACAGCGCGCTCGGAAGCTGAAAACGCTTTCGGCTCGGGCGAGCTGATTTTGGAAAAAGCCATTGTCAAACCGCGCCATGTTGAAATTCAAGTATTTGCCGACAGTCACGGCAATGTCATTCATTTGGGCGAGCGCGATTGCTCAGTGCAACGCCGCCATCAAAAAGTCATTGAAGAAGCGCCGTGTCCGGTAATGACGCAAGAGCTGCGCTCGACTATGGGCGAGGCGGCGGTGGATGCCGCCAAGTCGATCGACTATCGCGGCGCAGGCACGGTGGAGTTTTTACTCGATGCCGATGGTAGTTTCTATTTTCTTGAAATGAACACGCGCCTGCAGGTTGAGCACCCTGTCACTGAAGAAGTGACGGGGCTTGATTTGGTCGCGCTGCAAATCAAGGTGGCGGAAGGCGAAACTTTGGGGCTGACGCAAGATGATGTGACGCTATCGGGACACTCGATTGAAGTGCGGCTTTATGCCGAAGATCCGACCAAAGGATTTTTGCCGAGCACCGGCACGGTGGCTTGTTTTGAGCAAGTGGCGCGCGACGGCGTGCGTTACGATACCGGCATTCGTGGCGGGCAGGAAATTTCGCCATTTTATGACCCGATGATTGCCAAGCTCATCACCACCGGCCCGACCCGCGAAGCGGCGCGCAAGCTGATGGTCGAGGCTTTGACCGATACGGCGCTTTTCGGGCCGAAAACAAATCGCGATTTTCTGATTGCCTGTCTGGAAAAAGACGATTTCATTTCAGGCGATTTCTCAACCGCCTTTATTGCCGAAAACTTCACCGATGAAGAACTGGCCGCGCCGCAAGCCGATGCAGTGTCGGTTGCCGTGCTGGCAGTGCGTCATTTTATTTGCGACCATGAAAAAGCCCGCACCAAAGCCATGCATGTGCCGCAAGGTCTGGTCAATTTCACCAGCGATGAGGCCTTGCGTACCCCTTATAAGCTGACCATTGGCGAGGACGAGATTTCCGTCTCGGTGCGCTCAAAAAGCCCGACGCATTTTTCCGTTCATATTGGTGACGATATTATCGATTTGGATGTGCAGGCGCATGACGGCACGCATATGGTGCTCAATAGTGTCGGCAAACAATATGTCAGCCAAGCTTTCTTGGATGGCGAGACATTATTTGCGACCATTAATGGCGCAAGCTTTACCTGCAGCAATGTATTGATGCGCAATGCAGCCAGCGATGAGGCGGGTGACGGCAGCAAAGTCATCGCGCCCATGCACGGCAAAGTGTTGGAGCTTTTTGTCGGCAAGGGCGATGCGGTGGCCATAGGCGACCGTTTGGCGATTATTGAGGCAATGAAAATGCAGCATGAAATTCTCGCAACAGTCGATGGCAGGGTAGAAAACGTATTGGGGGCTGCCGAAGCGCAAGTCGCCGCCGAGGATTTGTTAATCGCTATTGATATAGGCGAGGAATAGGAAAAGACCATGTTGAATGAAGCTTTGGATTTTAAAGCCGAAAGCGATGCGCTTTACGCTTTGATGAAGGATTTGGACGATGCCGCTTTTGATGCGCCGACGCAGTTTAAGGGCTGGACGCTGAATAATGTGCTGGAGCATTTGCATATGTGGAATTGGGCCGCCAATGAAAGCTATGTTGATGAAGACAATTTCGTCAGATGGCTCGATGGCGTTTTGAAAGCTATGGTCGGCAGCGGCGGCATGCGCGCCTATGAGGCAGAGTGGAATGGCGGCAAAAAGGGTCAAGAATTGCTCGCCATATGGCATGGTTTTTATACCGAGATGGCGGCGCGCTTTGTCGAAGTTGATGCGAAAAAGCGTCTTAAATGGGCCGGGCCTGATATGAGCGCGCGGTCATCTATTTCAGCGCGATTGATGGAAACATGGGCGCATGGCCAAGAGGTTTTCGACCAGCTTGGTGTGGTGCGCGAAAATACCGATTCCATTCGTTCTATCGCCGTATTGGGCACAAACACTTTTGGCTGGACCTATGCCACCCGCGGCGAAACGCCGCCCGGGCCCATGCCTTTTGTTAAATTGACGGCGCCATCGGGCGATGTTTGGGAATTTGGCGAACCGTCTGATGAAGAGCGTGTTGAAGGCGCAGCGGCGGATTTCTGCCAAGTTGTGACGCAAGTGCGCAATATAGCCGACACCGATTTGCAGGTGACAGGCGCGGTGGCGACCGATTGGATGTCAAAAGCGCAGTGCTTTGCCGGTGCGCCGGAAACCCCGCCCGCACCGGGTACACGCTTCACAAAATAAGACGCGCTTGCTACAAAAACTAACCAATAAAGAGAATTAAATGACTGAAACAATTGAAATGAGTGCTGCGCCAAGCGCGGTAGAGCCAAGATATAATTGGACCCGTGAAGAGGTTGATGCCGTTCGCAGCTGCATCGACAATGGTTGACAATGAGGTGCAAAAAAGCACGCTTTTGTCGATTAAAACCGGCGGCTGTCCGGAAGATTGCAATTATTGCAGTCAGAGCGCCAAATTTGATACCGGCCTCAAAGCCACCAAGCTGATGGATGTCGAGGCGGGTTCATAATGGATTTGAAACTTTCGAGTGAGGAGCAGCTATTCCAACAGGAAGTTCGCAGCTGGTTTGAAAAAAAACCTTACCCGAGGATTCCGCGTTTCGTGGCGGCAGCATCATCAATATGACGCGTGATGAAATGGCCGAATGGCAAGCCATTTTGAACAGCAATGGCTGGGGCGCCATTGGCTGGCCCGAAGAACATGGCGGCACCGGTTGGAGCGACCCGCAAAAAGCGATTTTTCAGGCTGAAGCGGCACGCGTCAATGCGCCCGGTCAATCACCTTTCGGCGTGACAATGGTCGGGCCGGTGATTTGTGCTTTCGGCACGGATGAGCGTGAAAAAATTTTGAACAGCCGAGCATTTGCCGCATATTTTCAGGCTGACGGGCTCTCGCTTTTGGTGTCAGGGATATTGAGCAAAAGGCCGAGCATTTGCCCATAACCGGGTTCAGGTTCCGACCGGGTTCAGGCTTCCTTGCGCACGGCAGCCGTGCGCGATGGCGATGATTATGTCGTCAATGGTCAGAAGATTTGGACCACGCAAGCGCATATTGCCGATTGGATTTTCTGCTTGGTGCGCACCAGCACGGAAGGCAAGCCGCAAGAAGGCATTTCATTCCTGCTGATTGATATGAAAACGCCGGGCATTGAAGTGAAACCGATTTACTCCATTGATGGCGACCATCATTTGAACGAGGTTTATTTCACCGATGTGCGCGTGCCGGTGACAAATTTGGTCGGCAATGAAAATGAAGGCTGGACTTACGCCAAATATTTGCTGGGTCATGAGCGCGCCGGTATTGCCGGCACGGATATTATCGTCAATGGCTTGGCCAATTTGAAAACCGTGCATGATTATTTGTCGGAAACGGCGGGCGACAGCTATCAAGCAGATGCCTTTGCCAAACGCCATGCCGAGCTTTCCGTGCGTTATGAGTCACTGCAAATGCTAGAAAATCGCGCCTTGTTTGCTGAAGAAGGCTCGGGCGACAGCCTGATTTTGCCATTGCCGATGAAAACATTGGGCACGGAATTGCAGCAAGATATGGGCGATTTGGCTTATGACATGCTGGGCGCGGACTCGACGGTCTTGTTCTCGGCCGATTTTGAGCCGACAGTCGGCGATAATGAACCCAATTATCGCGCCCATGCGCCGAACCAAACCCATGCCATGTTGTTCAATCGTGCCTCGACCATTTTCGGCGGCACGACGGAAGTGCAAAAAGGCATTATGTCGAAATTCGTGCTGGGGCTGTAAGCGGCTCACTGAAAAATAGCGATATGCTGCGCCGAGTCCATGACGCGGCGGCCCTCGCTGTTCCAAACTTGTATGAGCTGCGATGAGTATCCGTCGCGAATGAAGCGTGTGGCAGAGCGCATCAGCCACCAGCCATCTTCCGTGCTGAAATCATCGGTCAGGAAATTGATGTTCCAATTCATGCTGGAAAGGGCGCGCACGCCACTAATGGAACCGAAGGCGGCAGGCGGGGCATCGGCCAATACAACTAGAGGCAGCAGTCCCTTGTCCCAGCTTTTCGGGTCTTTCAACCGCGTCCAAATCAGCATATCGGGGTCGTCTGCCTGTTCAAAAAATGTCGGGCCAGAAACCCAGCGGCGGTCAAAATTAACCAAAAAATTGGGCGCACCGGTGGCCAATTCATAAGGCTCTATCTCTTCAGGCCGTTTGACATTTTCCTTCGGCGGATAATCCATCACCATATCCAGCTCACGCTCGACACCAAAGGTGAAATAGCCATGCGTACCGGCACCGGCTTCCGAGTCCAATTCGGCGCTCAATGTGACATTGTTTTTGCCGCGCCTTAAAACCTTGCTGGTGACGGTCAATTCATCAACCGCCGGGCCGATAAAATTAATCTGCATGGTGCGCAAAGGCGGCAAGTCATCATGGTCGTTCAATATGGCGGCCAGCAACAACGCCGATGTGATGCCGCCAAAAGCGGTGCGCCCCTGTTTCCATGTCTCCGGCAAATTGGCGGTATAAGTGTCGGGGCCGGAGGCGAGGAAGTTATCCATCATCGCGGTATAGCTGGTCATATTATCCCCTTAATTTCCGCTATTGCCCAATAAGCGCCGGCGCTCAGGGCGGTTGTTTTTCAGTTCATATTCCCGCGACATGGCAGCGCCGCGGGTTTTGAAAACTTCGCTGTGCACAAGCTGCCATTTGCGTCCCCGCGTGGCCTTTGCGCCGCTGCCATCATTATGCGCGGCCAAGCGTTTTTCCAAATCCGTGGTCCAGCCGACATAAGATTTTGACGGCCCGTCATCGCAGCTTTTCAGCAGATAGACATAGCAGGATTTGGGCATTTGGCGAGGCTTTTCCATACCCTATTTTTGCGCGATTCCCGCACTGCATAAATTTGCTTTACAGCTTTGAAAAAAGTGTCTAATGACGCGTCAGTCGACCAAAATGGCGGCATTGGAGGTGACTCACGGGTCCTGTTTTTTGACGATTTCGCGGAGGGTGACTTGGCGACTGTTCTGGTGATTGGAGCCGGCGGCGTCGGCTCGGTGGCAGTGCATAAAATGGCAATGCTGTCAGATATTTTTAGTGATATTACCCTCGCCAGCCGACGCTTGGGGCCTTGTGAAGATATTCAAAAAGCGGTTGCAGCTCGCACCGGCAAAACCATAAATATTGCCCAATTAGATGCCGATAATGTGGCCGAGACAGTGGCGCTTATCGATAAAGTGCAGCCTCAATTGGTGGTCAATTTGGCGCTGCCTTATCAAGATTTGGCGATTATGGATGCCTGTCTTGAAACCGGCGTGCATTATCTCGACACCGCCAATTATGAGCCGCGCGACGAAGCCAAATTCGAATATCACTGGCAATGGGCCTATCAAGACCGCTTTGCCGAAAAAGGCCTGATGGCCTTGCTCGGTTCGGGCTTTGACCCGGGCGTGACCAATGTGTTCACCGCCTATATTCAAAAGCATTTAGTGTCCGATATGCGAAAGCTGGATATTCTCGATTGCAATGGTGGCGATCACGGCCAAGCCTTTGCCACCAATTTCAATCCTGAGATTAATATTCGCGAAGTCACGGCTCCGGCGCGCCATTGGGAAAACGGGAAATGGGTCGAAACACCGGCCTTGTCGAAAAAACAGTCATTTGATTTTCCCTGAAGTCGGCACGCGCAATATGTATCTCATGTATCATGAAGAGCTTGAGAGCTTGTCGAAACACTATCCCGAGCTTGAGCGCGCACGTTTTTGGATGACATTCGGTGATGCCTATCTCACTCATTTGGACGTGTTGCAAAATATCGGCATGACATCTATTGAGCCGGTCAGCTATCAGGGGCAAGAGATTGTGCCACTGCAATTTTTGAAAGCAGTGCTGCCCAATCCCGGTGATTTGGGTAAAACCACAAAGGGCAAAACCTGTATCGGCAATATTGTCAGCGGCACGCATAAGGGCCAAGCGCGCAGCGTCTATCTTTACAATATTTGCGACCATGAGGCGTGTTTCGCCGAGGTCGGCAGCCAGGCCGTCAGCTATACCACCGGTGTGCCAGCGATGATTGGCGCAGCGCTGATGCTCAACGGCACATGGATGCAGCCGGGTGTGTTCAATCTCGAAAAACTCGACCCGGACCCTTTTATGGACATGCTGAATGCGCATGGTTTGCCGTGGCAGCATATTGACCTGCCCGAAGCGCCGGAGTTTGACTGATGTTGAGAACGCAATCTTTTGGCTCGGGCCGTTTTGCCGATTTTGATTTGAGCCGCGTGCCGTCGCCTTGTTTTGTCATTGATGAAGCGCGGCTGCGACAAAATCTTGAAATCTTGCGCGGCGTGTCGCAAGCGGCGGAGACGAAAGTTCTATTGGCCTTGAAAGCTTTTGCCATGTGGTCGCTGGCCCCGCTTATCAGCGAGCATTTGAGCGGCACATGCGCCTCCGGTCTGTGGGAGGCCAAGCTGGCGCGCAAGCATTTTAGCGGCGAATTGGCGACCTATGCACCGGCCTTTAAGGCGTCTGAATTTGATGAAATTGCCGCGCTGTCCGATCACATTGTGTTCAACAGTCCGGCACAAACAGAACGCTTCGCCGGTCGCGCAATGGCCGCCGGTGCCGATTTTGCCCTGCGCATCAATCCTGAACATTCGGAGGCCGAAATTGCGCTTTATGACCCATGTGCCAGCGGCTCGCGGCTCGGCTATCCCATCTCACAGCTTGAAACCTTGCCTGATGGATTGACGGGTCTGCATTTGCACAATTTGTGCGAGCAGGGGCTTGGAGCCGTTAAAGCGCACGGTTGCAGCGGTGCGCCCGTTTCTTGAAGCGCATAAAGGCAAGTTTCAATGGCTCAATTTGGGTGGCGGTCATTTGGTGACGCGCAATGATTATGACCGCGCCGGATTGGTTGACCTACTGCGTGAACTGCGCGCCGATTTGGGTGTCGATTTATATATTGAGCCGGGCACGGCCATCGGTTTCGACTCGGCCATTTTGGTCGGCGAAGTTTTGGATGTGACCGAAAATGGCGGGCTGGTTGGCATTACAGATATTTCGCCGACCTGTCATATGCCCGATGTCATCGAAGCGCCTTATCGTCCCGCCATGCTGGGCGAGGACGGCGATGTGAGTGTGCGTTTGGGCGGCGCCAGTTGTCTGTCGGGCGATATTATCGGCGATTATAATTTTGCCGCTACGCCCAAAAGCGGTCAGCGCATCGCGTTTTTGGATCAGGCGCATTATACAATGGTCAAAACCACGACTTTTAACGGCGCGCATTTGCCCGCGCTGGCCATATGGAACAGCGATACCGATATCCTGCGCATTATCAAAGAGTTCAATTACGAAGATTTTGAGGGGCGATTGTCGTGAGGCAGGAGCAATTTCTCGGCGAAGAATTAAGCGCCTCAGAAAACCGTATGGAAACGGCACGCTTTGAAGTCGTGCCATGCGGCTTGGAAGCGACCGTGTCTTACGGCACAGGCGCAGCCAAAGGCCCTGCCGCAATCATTGCCGCCAGCCATCAATTGGAGCGTCTGACTGACGGCAAAGTGCCTTGCGCCGACGGTATTTTCACCCATGCGCCGATTGATTGCGGGCAAGATATTGAAGCGGTGATGGGCGATTTGCGCGCCCTGACGGCAGCGATTATCGGGCGCGGTCATATTCCCGTCACTTTGGGCGGTGAGCATTCGGTCAGCTATGGCGCGGTGATGGGCGTGGTTGACGCGCTGGACGCGCCATTGGGGCTAGTGCATATCGACGCGCATGCCGATTTTCGCAATGCTTATCAGGGCCATAAACATTCCCATGCCAGTGTCATGCATTTGCTCGCGCAAGAGGGATTGCCAATGGCCTCTTTCGGGGTGCGCGCTTTGGCTGAGGAAGAAGAAGCGGCGCGGCGCGCGCATGGTGTGATTACCCATGATGCGGGAGATTTGGTGCGCGGCAATATATCAAGCGTGACGCTGCCCGAAGATTTCCCTGAAAATATCTATGTGACGTTTGATTTGGACGGGCTCGACCCGTCTGTCTTACCGGCGACGGGAACGCCTGTGCCGGGCGGTTTGGGTTATTATCAGGCGCTTGATTTGGTCGCCAGCACGCTGCAAGGGCGGCGCTGCGTCGGCATTGATGTCATGGAATTGGCTCCGATAGACGGCCAACCGGCCAGCGATTTCACCGCCGCGCAGATTACCTATTATTTGATGTCTTTGTGCCGATAGGCGCTTTGGGCAAAAATTTGCCTCTTTTTTTTAAGGAGGGCAAAAAATTTGCCCTCGGCGCGGGAGGGACGCCGAGGGCATGTTGGGAACATATTCGTAGGGAGGATGACGAATATATTGTTCCTAATACGGTTTTTTTTAGCTTTTGGATGGTTAAAAAAGCGTTAAACTGGCATGAGCTGGGGGGATAATATGAAAAACACGCTTATTTCTGCGGTTTTTGCCGCGATTTTTTACCGCTTGCCGTCGGCGCAGGCGGCTGAAAAACCGGAAAATCGCGAGGTCTTGTTCGGCGAGACGCATTTGCACACACTTTTGTCTTTTGACAGCTATATTTTCGGCAATCGCAATACGCCCGATGATGCTTATCGCTATGCCAAAGGCGAGACCATTCAACATCCGGCCGGTTTTGACATGACATTGACCGACCCGCTGGATTTCCAATCGGTTACCGACCATGCTATTTATCTCGGCATGTTGCCCGCCATGCATGACCCGAAATTAGAGGTCTCCAAGCACCCGCTATCGCTGAATATACGGAAAGCCAAGACACAAGCCGAGCGCCTGGCCGCGTTTCAGCAATTATTTCCGCGCCTCAATAAAAGCGACAAGCGCGATGATTTGGTTGATGAGAAGATTATGAAATCGGCTTGGGCGAAAATTATTGAAGCTGCCAATCGCCATAATGAGCCGGGCAAATTCACCACGCTCATCGGCTATGAATATACATCAGGCCCGCAAAATCAAAATCTGCATCGCAATGTGTTTTTTCGCGGCGACAAAACGCCAAGCTTGCCCTTCAGCCGCATCATGTCCCCCAATCCGGAAGATTTATGGGCATGGATGGACGGCTTGCGCGAAAAGGCTATGGACACAATCGCCGTGCCCCATAATTCCAACGGTTCCAACGGCCTGATGTTCATGACCAAAAAATGGGACGGCAGCTCGATGGATACGGATTATGCCGAAACCCGTATGCGCAATGAGCCGATTGTGGAAATGACGCAAGTCAAAGGCGATAGTGAAACCCACCCTCTGCTTTCGCCGAATGATGAATTTGCCGATTTTGAAACCATGCCGTTTCGTATCGGGGCATGGGTCGAAAGCCAGCCCGATGGTTCTTATGTGCGCCAAGCCTATCTGCGCGGCCTCGAAATGGCGGCGCAAGGCAAAGGTAATCCCTATCGCTTTGGTATGATTGGCGCGTCTGACACGCATGTCGGGGCAGGGGCCTTTGACGAGGATAATTATTGGTCAAAAGTAGGCTTGGTTGATTCCAATGCGCGCTTGCGCGGCTCAGTGCCGATGAAACAGCCAAACCCTGACGGCACGGCTTATAATATCAATAATTTCCACACTTGGAGTGCGTCGGGTCTGGCCGCCGTTTGGGCCGACAGCAATACGCGCGGCGATATTTTTGATGCCATGCGGCGTAAGGAAACCTATGCCACCACCGGCCCGCGCATTAAATTGCGCTTCTTCGCTTCGGCTGATTTCAGCCGCAATATTGAAAACCGCGCCGATATGGTGAAGCGCGCTTATCGCGAAGGTGTCTCAATGGGTGGTGATTTGACGCTCAAAGGCCGCCGCGCGCCGGAATTTCTTGTCTGGGCCATGCGTGATGCAAAATCTTATGGTTTGCAGCGCTTGCAAATCGTTAAGGGTTGGCTGAAAGCTGACGGCACATCGGCTGAGAAAGTTTTTGATGTGGCGTGCGCCGGTGACAAAAAGCCCGGGCGCGACCATCGCTGTCCCGATAATGGTGCGACAGTCGATGTCAAAACCTGTAAAGCAAGCGCCAAAACCTCGGCCGGTGAATTGAAAACCGTGTGGCAAGACCCTGAATATAAAAAGGGTCAGCAGGCGTTTTACTATGTTCGCGTATTGGAGAACCCAAGCTGTCGCTGGTCCACATGGGACGCGCTGCGCGCCGGCGTGCCGCCGCGCCCTGATGTCGAGGCCACCATTCAAGAGCGCGCTTATTCGTCGCCGATTTGGGTCAATTGATAAGGTTTAGACGCTCGGCAAGCAGCCGCACGCTCAAGACCATCAAAAACAAGGCGACGGTCAGTGTTACAATGGCCGGTCCCAATGGTACATTAAGCGTTGCCGCAACAGGCAAGCCGCCCAGCATGCACAAGGCGGCCATTACGCTGCCGCCAATCGCCATTGTTTCGGGTTGGCGCGCAATCAACCGCGCCGTTGATGCGGGAATGATAAGCAATGATGTAATCAGCAAAATGCCGACAATTTGCACGGCGGCGGCGACGACGATGCCGAGCAGCAGCATCAGCAAAAATTCATAAACCCGAACCGGCACGCCTTCAGCATGCGCCAATTCTTCGCTGGTCGTCATCAATAGCAGGCCGGGCCAAAGCCGCATCAGCAAGCCAAGCGCCAAACCGCAGCCCAACACCACATAGACCAGACTGTCGGCGCTGACATTGTCAAGGCTGCCAAGCAGATAATCATGCACTTCAGCATCTTCAAAACCGAGCAACGCCATCGCCACCACACCGAGCGATAAGGCGGCATGCGCCAGAATGCCGAGCAGCGTATCCGTGGCCAGCAGTCTTTGTGTGCGCAACCAAAGCAGCATGACGGCGAACAAAACCGCCACCAAAATCATGCCGATTTGATTACTCATGCCGGCAATCAGGCCGACCGCGACACCGAGCAGAGCCGAATGGGCCAGCCCGTCACCGAAATAGGCCATGCGCCGCCAGACCACAAAACAGCCTAACGGCCCGGCCAGCAAAGCCAGTGCCAAAGCGGTCATCAGCATGGGTGTCATCATGGTTTCATCTCGTGCAAATGGGTGTGGTCATGGTCATGCGTATGGTCATGCGCGTGGCTGTGCTGATAGACCGCCATCATTTGCGCCATTTCATTGCCGAACATTTGAATGAATTCGGGGTCGCGGGCGACGCTGTCAGGCGCGCCGGAGCAGCAAATATGATGATACAGGCACACCACTTGGCGCGTTGAGTTCATCACCATATGCAAATCATGGCTGACCATCAGCACCGATAATTGGCGTTTTTCAAACAGCGCATCGATAAGCTCATAAAACCTCAGCTGACCGCTGACATCGAGATTTTGCGCCGGTTCGTCGAGCATCAAAACATGCGGGTCATTGCTCAGCGCGCGCGCCAGCAAAACCCGCTGCAATTCGCCGCCCGACAGACCAACCAGCGGTTTATCCAACAAGTTTTCGCAATCCGTTTCAGTCGCCAGTTCGACAATTTGGTCATAGGTCAGCTTATTGTTCAGTGCCAAAAATCGCTTAACCGGCATCGGTAATGTCGGGTCGATTTGAAAACGCTCGGGCAAATAGCCGATGCGCAAGCCGTGCCGGTGCGTTACCGACCCGCTTTCCGGACTTTCCAATTTCAATAAATGGCGCAGCAAAACCGACTTGCCCGCTCCATTGGGGCCGATAAGGGTAATGAAATCACGCTCACCCAATGTCAGCGACACATTATCCAGCACCAGCCCACCTTGACGGCGCACATTGAGATGTTTGGCTTCAACTAGCGGTTCAGACACGCGGTCTCTCCATTGGTGGCAATCATCAGGCGGATGCTTGCTCCAATTGTGCGCCCATTTGCTGCCACAGCATATTAACCGCTTGCAAAGGACGCACCATGACTTTGAATTGGGTGATGAGGCCGTCATCGTCAAAATCGACAATGTCCACGCCATTGACATATTTGCCGTCCATCTCTGCCTCAAATTCCAAAATCATGCGATTTTCGGATTCGATTTCGTGCACATATTCAAATTTTGTGTCCTTGAAAACAATGCCCGCCGAAAGCAGATATTTCATCGCCAGTTCTTTGCCTTTTTGCGGTGTGAAGACGACGGGTGAGATAAAGGTCACATCATCATGCAACATTTCCGACAGCGCGTCGGCGCTTGGGTTTTCCATATAGGCATGCCATTTGGCAAGCAGTTGATTAGACATTGGTGTCTCCCTCATTGGCGCTCACCTTAAGGCTTCGGGCCCGCACTGCCAATAAAAAAGGGCCGGCGCAGCGCGCCGACCCTTAAAAATTCAATCAATTAAGATTTATTTTTTCTTTGAGCCTTCACTTTCCGTGACAGCAACGTGCCAGATGATCAGACCAAAGGCGATCTTGTTCAGCACGTCGGCGAGGTTGTAAATAATGTTCAGCGTGTCTGCATCGACGCTGCCCATCATATAACCCATCAAATAGCCAAGCGGATAAATCGCCCAACCGAAGGTAACAATGTTACGCATCAGGTTGAAAGCAGATTGCACTGCCGGGCTGGCATTTTCAGCATTAAGCTGTCCTGCTTCGCCCTTAAAGATTTCATACAATACGTATATCCAGGCCGCGGTTCCGAGAACGAAACCGGCAGTTACATCCATGTAACCTGCTTCGCCGAGATAACCGAAAACCAACATCAGCGTTGTACCGATAAGTAGCTTCCAGAAAATACGAGCGGGAACAGCAGTGATGGCTGACAAGATGAGGAAGAATTCCACCATCAGCAGCGGCACTGTGATGAGCCAGTCAATATAACGATAAACGGTCGGTGTTTCGCCTGTAGCAACCCACACATCGCGCATATAGAAATAGTGCACGGCGGCAACCAATGTCACCAAGCCGGAAACCGTCAGAGAGGTTTTCCATTTGGCGTCAACGCGGTCACGCTCGATAAAGAAGAAAACGGTTGAAGCCACCAAGGCCATTGAAATCAACCAGAAAGAAATGCCGACAAAATCGTCGGGCTGAAGATTGGCATCTGCCGCAATGGCCAGCGACGGCATACCAGAGAAAGCTACAGCTGCAGCAGCAACTTTCCAACGCTTAACAATATTCATGTTAGTACTCCCATGATTAAACAGTTCTAAAATAGCGCGTCAGATTGCCGCGGAAAGGAAAAAATGCGGTTTTTTTCAAAAAAAGTGCCTTTTTTCCGTTTTTTCATTAAAATCAGGGAAGTTCGGGGTAGGACGTGGATATTTCCAAGCTAAAACAAGGCCTAAGAGAAGATTTGGCCGATATTCTTGAGCGCTCGAGATTTGTCGAGCGGCAAAAACAGGCACGCAGCGATGCGGTGCATCGGCTGACGCGCGCTGAAGCAATTGCCATTGCGGCCAATTTGCACGAATTGCTTGGCTGGATTCCCGAGCTATCGGTTGAGACGGCGACCCAGACAACCGCCACTGCGGTTAATGTGACGGCCACAGTGACCGGCGATGAAACCATTTCCATTACCGGCTTGGTTGCCGTGCCCGGTGATTTGTTGACGGCCAATTTCGACGAATTGGCGCATCCCTCTTATCTTTTGCTCGATGAATTCAGCGGCGATTCGCGACCGATAGAGTCGCGCGAGGCATTATCTTTGGCTCTGTTCGAAGGGTTCACGAGAAATTATCGCGAGCGCTATGAATTTGTTTTGACCGATCCCGTGCTGCGCGAGAAGGCACTGCTGAAAGCCGACCATTTTGATGACGAATAGGGTTAATGCCCGTGATGATGCATCTTCTTATCGCCGGTTTTGGCGCGCTGTGACGGCGCAGCAGTGACGGTAACGGCGCGGCCATCGGCAAATTTCAGCGTCACCGGAACATTTTCGCCTTTTTGACCGTTAAAACCGAACAGCATGAGATGATGCCCACCCGGTTTGAGGGTCAACATGCCATTGGCCGGAACGGCGAAATCATCGACTTGCACCATGCGCATCATGCCATTTGGCGTTGTGCGATGCGTGTGCAGTTCGATACGCGCAAAGGCAGGACTTGCAGCCGAAACCAGACGCGTCGCCGCGCCCTTATTATGCAGCATGGCAAACATGACCCCCGGGCGTTCGCCAATGCCCAGTCTGATTTCCGGGTGAACCGCCATCATCTCGGCCCGCGCCGGCATAAAAGCGAGAAGGGTTAAGGTAAAAAAGGCGGTCAATAATTTCATGAGATTTGTCCTTTGGCGGATGTTTAGCCGTTTTGCCCAAAAAAACCAAATCCCGCGCGACGCGCGGCAAATATGTCGCAGGGCGGGTTAAGGGCGAAAAGTGAGTTTTTCGCTTGTCGAATAAGGGGTTTTTTCCTTAAGCTTTTAATAGTCGTTTTTGTGGGAGGGAAGCTGAGATGGCACATCCAACGTTGAATCAAAAGCAAGGCACAATTGTAAATGTTGTTGCGCTCGGACTGCTTGCTCTGGGCATGGTTGCAGCAACCTTAAGTCAATCCGATGATGATGCCTCGGGCAATATTAATCGTGGCGGGGCTTCGGCCAGTGCCAGCATTGCGCAGATTGATACGGCGCGCATCATCAATGCCGATAGCGAGCCGGGCAATTGGCTGGCTTATGGCCGCGATTATGGCGAACAGCGCCACTCGCCCCTGACGCAGGTCAATAAGAAGACCATTAAAGATTTGGAACTGGCTTTCTCCGTCGATATGTACACAACGCGCGGGCTGGAAGCCTCGCCGATTGTCGTCGATGGCATTTTATATATGACCGGCTCGTGGAGCGTGGTTTATGCAGTCGATGCTAAGACCGGCGAAGAAGTGTGGTCTTATGATCCTGAAGTGCCGGGCGATTGGGCCAGAAAAGCATGCTGCGATGTCGTCAATCGCGGTGTCGCGGTTTATGACGGCGCGGTTTATGTCGCCAGTCTGGACGGCTATTTGATTTCCCTCAATGCCGCAACCGGCGAAGAAATTTGGCGCGTCAACACGATTATTGACCGCACCCGCGCTTACACCATTACCGGTGCGCCGCGCGTTGCCAATGGTCGCGTGTTTATCGGCAATGGCGGCGGCGAATATGGCGTGCGCGGCTATGTGACCGCCTATGACGCCAAAACTGGCGAGGAAGACTGGCGCTTCTACACCGTGCCGGGTGACCCGAATAAGCCGTTTGAGCATCCTGAAATGGAAGAAGCCGCGAAAACCTGGAAAGGTGGCGAGTGGTGGAAAATCGGCGGCGGCGGCACGGTTTGGAATTCCATTGTCTATGACCCCGATACCGACACGGTTTATCTCGGCGTCGGCAATGGCAGCCCGTGGACGCGCTCCATCCGCTCACCCGGTGGTGGCGATAATTTGTTCTTGTCATCGATTGTCGCGTTGGACCCGAATACCGGCGCCAAAAAATGGCATTATCAAACCACGCCGGGCGATACATGGGACTACACGGCCGTGCAGGATATGATGCTGGCCGATATGGAAATTGACGGCGAAATGCGTAAAGTGATTATGCAAGCGCCGAAAAACGGTTTCTTCTATGTGTTGGACCGCGAGACCGGCGAATTGCTGCGCGCCAATCCTTATGTCACGGTCAATTGGGCCAGCCATATCGATATGGAAACCGGGCGTCCGGTGGAAAACGCCTCGCGCAATTTTGCCGAAAGCGACAAGTCGCAATGGATTTTGCCGGGCCCGCTTGGCGGCCATAATTGGCAGTCCATGAGCTATAATCCCAATACCGGCTTGGTCTATATTCCGGCAATGGAAAGCCCGCTGGTGTTTGATGTCGATCATGATTTCAAGGCGACAGGCCGCTATAAATATATTGAAGGCGGCTGGAATACCGGCATTGAGTTCGGGCGCTTGCTGCCGCTTCTGGCCGAGCATCCCGACTTTCCGCCCAATAAGGGCTATATCACCGCCTTTGACCCGCTGACCGGCAAAACCCATTGGGTGCGTGAGCATTCGCAGCATTGGAATGGCGGCACGCTGTCCACCGAAGCGGGGCTGGTGTTTCAGGGCAATGGCGACGGCTATTTCGTGGCCTATGATGCGACCAATGGCGAGGAATTGTGGAAGGTCAATACCTACACATCCACCATTGCGCCGCCCATCACCTATGCCATTGATGGCGAGCAATATGTCGCCATTCAGGTCGGCTCCGGCGGCGCCGGTGGTCTGACCGATGGTACGGCCATGCCGGCCTCCAATAAATGGGGCAATTTCGGCCGTTTGCTGGTCTTCAAGCTTAACGGCGGCGGCTCGATTGAGCAGCCCGAACATTGGGCGCGCGATATTCCCGAGCCACCGGCCATTGAAATGGCTGAGGCCGCGATTGACCACGGCATGGAGCTTTATCACGAGGTCTGCACTTTCTGTCACGGTATTGCCGTTATCGGCCATTCCGCCGTGCCCGATTTGCGCAAAATGAGCGAGCAAACGCACCGCATGTTCAAAGAGATTGTGCTGGAAGGCGTGCTGGCTGACCGTGGTATGTCGAGCTTTGCCGACCGCCTGAGCGAGAAGGATGTTGAAGATATTTACACCTTCATCATTGCGCGCAGCTGGCAAGACTATCAGGCGCAAGAAGCCGCCAAGAAAAAAGGCGCTGAGAAAACCGGCATGTTGCAGCTCGACTGAGCCGCACACACGCTGAAAATGGAAGGGCGACCTGCCAAAAGCGGGTCGCCCTTTGTTTTATTGTGGCCCGAAAGCGCCTTTTGAAATGCCGAGGGAAGTTCTCGGAACACCGGCGCGGCCTAAAATTAATCTACTGCGCCTTCGCCGACAGTCAAATCAATCCGGTTGAGATTGTTTAGGCGGCAAGTCGGGGGCTATTAGTTCGCGAAATTCCATTTTCAGGCTTTCTTCTTCGCCCGCCGCATCGGGGCGGCTTTTTTGGCCGTCGCGCTGTTGCAGCTTATCGACCTCATCGGGCGTTGCCGCCTTATAGCTGAGCCGCGCTTCCAAATCGCGCCCGTCTTCTTTCTTTTTCAGCGCCTCATCGACCTGTTCGGCCAGCTCGGGCGAGAACGGCAATTGATAAAGGCGCGGCTTGCCGACCGTGATGTTTCTGCTGTTCAGCTTTTGCGCCAAAATATAAATCGCGCCGTCGGTTCCCGCCGCTTTATCGGGCTCTTCGACCACTGCCCAATGCAGCTTAAACGGATTGGGCGGCGCATCGGCAATGGCCCAGCCGCGCAGGTTTTGCGCCCCGTGATAAGTGCTGACATAAAGCAGGGTCACGGCGACAATCGCGCCGATTTTTATTTCGCGGCGATATTTGGTCTCGAGATTGAGCGAGAGCAGCAGCGCCGCCAGCGCCGCATAAGCCACGCCGAGGAGAAGCGGGATACTCATTTGGCTGCCTCTTGTTTGGCAGAAAAATCTTCGGCGCGGATAAGCAGCTTGTCGCGCGTCGCCATTTCCAATACTTGGCCGGCCGCATCGAGGCGGAAGCGCACGGCGGTTTGCTCGTCACCCGCGCCGCTCAATTCATTGCTGCCGGCAAAAATCACCTTCACTTGCGGGTTCAGCTTTTCCACCTTTACTTTTACCGGCACGGGGCGGCCTGTTTCGGCTTTGTAATGTAAGAGATTGACGACATATTCGCCCGCCGCAATGCCGCGAATGGTAACGGTCTCTTGGTTGAGCGGGTTTTCAATCTTTTTGCCCGCCACGGTGATGCTGTCGCCCAGCCAGCCTCTGTCATCGCGGTCGAGATGCATCAGCCCGGCCTCGCGCGCATCAAACCAAACGAGGTTGCCTTCGCCGTCTTCGACAATCAAATCGACATCGTCTTGATGGCCGTCTGGCCATTGCGCGGTAATCATAAATTCGGCTTTCGGATTGATTTTGCCGTCCGTCACTTCCGGTCGAATGAGAATAAAGGCGACCGAAAACATGAAAGCAAAACCCAAAAGCGCATTGAACAGAATATCGGTAAAAGCGTTCTGGTCTTCCGGCGGGGCGAAGAGTTTGTTGCCCCTCATGCATCACCCGCTTCGCCAATCAGGCGCTTTTGCATGGCATCGGCCAGCATTTGAAACTGAAAGCGCAGGATAATATTGGCAATCAATCCGGCCAGCGTGGTGTAAAGCGCCACCGCCATACCGGCCGACATGGCCGCCAGCGCGCTTTGCAGGCTGGCCGCATCAAAGCTGGTCAGTTCCCCAATCGGTGCGAGCATGAGAATAAAGCCGATAATCGTGCCCAAAAGGCCGATTTTCAAAACACTGTCAGCGGCAAACCAACCATGATTGAGCCAGCGCGCCATATCATCTTCGGCAAGGGTGCGCTCGGCATCTTCTATGCGGCGCAGTAAGTGTAGCCAGCGCCCGCTCATGGCAATCCATATGGCGAGAATGAGCCAAGACAGGCGGCTTTTATCGCCTTCCAGCAATACGCCCATCAGGCCGCGGTCGAACAGCAAATAGCCGCCGAACAAAATCAGCCCAAGAACAATCAGCCCCTGTTGCAAGGCTTTGCTGTTTCCCCCAATGGTTGACTGCGACATCTCACTTCCTCCCGCGTGGGCCATAGTCTAGGCGGCGTGTCGCCCCCTGTCGAGGCCGAGATATAAGCCTTTTGCGACATCTTTCCGCTTGCCATTTCAATCGTTTAATGGTGCTGTTTTGCGTGGGAGGGCAGTAATGAGCGTAACAAATGCAGACGATATGGCAGTGCCATCGGCACGCCGCATAAGCTGGCTTGAAATATTTTGCTATGCGCTGCCGCCGGTCGGGGCGGGCTATATGTTTTGCCTTGTCACCCTTTACACGATGAAATTTTCTACCGATGTGCTGCTCATCGCGCCGGCACTGATGGGTACGATTTACGGCCTGTCGCGCTTTTGGGATGCGATATCAGACCCGCTGGTCGGCTATTTATCCGATAAGACCAAAACCCGTATGGGGCGGCGGCGGCCCTGGCTGCTCGGTGCCGTATTGCCGACCGTGCTTTTCTTCTGGATGCTGTCAGCTCCGTCAGAGGGTTTGAGCGCGGGCATGTTGGCGCTGTGGATGGGGGTTGCGATTATCGGCTTCTTCTCGGCGCAGACTATGTTCATCGTGCCGCATATGTCGCTGGGCGCTGAGCTGACCGATGATTATCACGAGCGCACGAAAATTTTTGCGGCGCGCCATGCCGGTTGGATAGCCGGTTATATTTCCGCGCTCGGCACCATGTATTTTCTCATATTGGCAGAGGGCGAAAGCCAAGAGGCAGTGCGGACACTGAATGCCGACCAGTCGCTATTTGTCGGTCTGTTTGCCGCCACTTGTTTGCTGGTTTGCGTATGGGGTTTGCGCGAGCGCCCTGAATTTGCCGATAAAGCACCCGAAAAGCCGTGGGAAGCGGCGAAGGATATTTGGCAAAACAGCCATGCGCGGCTGCTGCTCATTGTCATTTTCATTGAAAATTTGGGCGGTGCGGCGATTACCATTTTGACGCTCTACACGGCGCAATATGTGATGAATGCGCCGGAAATGGCACCGTTCTTCATTCTTTCTTATATGGTTTTCTCTTTTGCGCTGACGCCCTTATGGATGCCACTGGCCAAGCGTTTCGGCAAAAAGCGGCTCTGGCTCGGCTCCATGTTGACCACGGCTTTTGCTTTCGGCTGTATGATTACGTTGGAGCCGGGCATGGAATTGCGGCTGCTGGTATTGGCCGGTATTGCCGGTGCGGCGGGCTCTTGTGGCGGCACCATCAATCCGTCCATTAAATCCGACATTATCGATCTGGACGAATATCGCACCGGCGAGCGCAAAGAAGGCGCTTATTTCGCGGCGTGGTATTTTGTCTCGAAATCGGCCTATGGGGTAACACTTATGATTACCGGCTTTGCGCTGTCGATTGCCGGTTTTGTGCCCAATGCGGCGCAATCGGCAACGGTGATTTGGACGTTTAAGGGCTTTATGCCGGTGCGCCGTTCTTTGCCTATATTATCGGGGCAATTTTGTTTTCGACTTTCAATTTCGATGAGAATGAGCACAAAAAAGTCATTGCCGAATTGGAAGCCAAGCGCGGCAAAAGATAGGCAAAAAAAGGGCGGCTATAAAAGCCGCCCCTTTCATATTAAATCCGAGTTCTTATTCAGCAGCGAGACGCTGCGCATCGGCATCGCCTTGCGGGCCGCGAATAAGCTTGCCCGGCATTTTACCGGTCGGCTGACCGTCTTCATAGGTCACCACACCATCAACAATCGTGTAGCGATAGCCATCGATTTTCTGGATGAGGCGGCGACCGCCGGCGGGTAAGTCATAAACCATTTCCGGCTCACCCAATTGCAGCGCTGCAAAATCAATCACATTCATATCGGCTTTCATGCCCGGGGCAATCACCCCGCGATCATGCAGGCCATAAAGCGCCGCCGTATCTGCGGTTTGCGCTTTCACCGCTTCTTCCAGTCCAAAGCGCGCGCCACGGCTGCGGTCGCGCACCCAATGGCTCAGCAAATAGGTCGGGAAGCTGGCATCGGTAATGACACCGCAATGGGCGCCGCCATCTGACAGGCTCAATACGGTGTTCTCCGATTGGAACATTTCATGGATGTGGTCATAGTTCTGATTGGCATAATTCAAAAGCGGCAAAAACACGTAACCGCGTCCGTCATTTTCCATCAGCATGTCATAAACCACTTCAGCCGCCGCCTTATCTTCCGCTTTGGCAATTTCGGCAATGCTGTCTTCTGGGCGCGGTTCATAATTCGGCACGCCGTCTTGAATGAGGCGGAACATATTATTGAAACCGAGCGTAATCAGCGCGCCAATGCCCTGTCCGCTGGGCAGGCCATCGCCATCATGATCGGCTGTCTCCATGAAATAGGGTGCGCCATTGATAATCGCTTCGCGCACTTCCGGCTTCTTCAGTTCAGCCAAACGGGCTCTTGGTTCCATTTCGGCATAGGGCTGATATTCAGGGTGCAGCGAGAAGGGATGCACCGTGCTTTCCCAACCGAGAATAAGGCCGGGCGCGCGCAGCGCGATTTGCGCTTTAATATTGGCACCGTCAGCCACCGCGTCCTCGGTCATTTGCAAAAGCGTGCGCCAGCTGTCTTTGTCCATCGGATTTTGCAGCAGCGCATAAGTGACCGGCAGGCCGGTTTTTTGCGACATTTCGGCCATCCAGCCAAACTCTTTTTCGGCAGGATTGAGGTCGGAAGCCATTTCAAACACGCCATGACCGCCGCGCTGCATGCCATCGGCAATGCCCAAAAGTTCGTCCTTATTGGCGAAGGTGCCGGGCACCGGTTCGCCGTCTTTCGACAAATGCAGCATGGTGCGCGAGGTGGAAAAGCCGAGCGCACCGGCTTTGATGCCGTCTTCAACAATATCGGCCATTTTTTCGATATCTTCGGGCGTTGCCGCTTCATTATCGGCACCGCGCTGGCCCATCACATAAGCGCGCACGGCGCCATGCGGAATTTGTGTCGCGACATCCAGCGCGCGCGGCATTTTATCCAGCGCGTCCAGATATTCGGGGAAGGTTTCCCACTGCCAGTCAATGCCTTCAGCCAGCGCCGCGCCCGGAATATCCTCAACCCCTTCCATCAGATTGATGAGCCAGTCATGCTTGTCGGTTTTGGCCGGTGCGAAGCCGACGCCACAATTGCCCATAACGGCGGTGGTGACACCGTTCCAGCCCGACGGGCTGAGATAGGGGTCCCAGGTCACTTGCCCGTCATAATGGGTGTGAATATCGACCCATCCGGGGGTGACCAAATCACCTTTGGCATCAATTTCAGTCTTGGCTTTTGCATCAATCGCCCCGATTTCAGCGATTTTACCGTCCTTCACGGCAATATCGGCTTGCCGCGCAGGCGCACCCGTGCCGTCAACCAATTTGGCATTACGAATAATAAGATCAAACATGCTTGCCTCCCAAAACCAGCTATTGTTTGCAGTTTGAAACAAAGCTAGTGTTTTTGCAAATAGGGAGAAAGTCCATGCGTGGCAAAATCGCTTCATTTATCGCGCTTCTGGCCGCTTTGGCCGTCTTAACAACACAGGTCTCAGCTGCTGATGCAACCCGTTTGGGCAGCACATTGACCGCCAATGGGGCTGACCCGTCGGGTTCAGCCGATGGCATGATTCCGGCCTATACGGGCGGCATCACCAAGCCACCGGCGAGCTATGTCGCGGGCGGTGACCATATTGACCCGTTTGCCGCTGACAAGCCGCTTTTCACCATTACCGCGCAAAATATGGGGCAATATGAAAGCCGCCTCAGCGCCGGACAAAAAGCCTTGCTGGCCCGCCAAAACGGCAATTATCGCATGGATGTCTATCCGTCGCGCCGCTCCTGCGCGCTGCCGCAATTTGTTTATGATGAAACCAAAAAGAATGTCGGCCGCGCGCGCCTGATTGATGACGGCAATGGCGTGGCTGATGCCCGCATCGGTGTGCCGTTTCCGATAACCAAAAATGCGCTGGAAATTTACTGGAACCATAATTTCCATTGGTATGGACACCGCTATCACGCGACCACCAGCGGCGCCAATGTTTACAAAAACGGCGCGGTGACGAAAATCATTCGAGAAGATTGGCGTTATAATTTTTACGCCGACCCGCAAGGGCCCGACCCGAAACACGCCAATGACCAGTTTCACTGGATGGGCATTTGGAAAGCGCCCTCGCGCTTTAACGGCTCCGGCTTTTCCATGTTCAACACGATTAATCAGGTAAAAGAGCCGCGCAATGGCGTGATGTTCAATCCGAGCACGCGCAAAATCATGCGCGCCCCGGCCGGTGCCGTGACCTATGACGGCCCGTTATCAACCGCTGACGGCATGCGCCAGAACCATAATATGTTTTTGTTCGGCGGCGCGCCCGACCGCTATGACTGGAAGCTGCTGGGCAAGAAAGAAATATTCGTGCCCTATAATGCCTATAAGGCCTCGGCCTCCACCACCACGCATGAGGCTTTGTTGACGCCGTATAATCCCAATCCCGATTATTTGCGCTATGAATTGCACCGCGTTTGGGTGTTGGAAGCGACGCAAAAAGACGGTTTTCGCATGGAGCAAGCGCGGCGTGTATTTTATGCCGATGAAGACAGTTGGATTTTCCTCATGGCGGATATTTATGACCAAAGCGATGCGCTTATCCGCGTGCAGCACGGTTTTATCAAAAACTATTATGAAGCTCCGGCCTGTGTGTTGGAGTTTGACGTGATGCACGACATGACCACCGGCAATTATAATGTTGACCATATCAAGCTGGAACACGGGCCGGCTGACCTCGATTATGATTTGGAGCCGGGTGATTTCGGCTCTTCCGCCTTGCGCCGCAAGATTGGTCGCTAATGCAGCTTCCCCCCGATTTCGATTTCGATATTGATGCCGTCAAAGGCTTTCTCGACCCGTTGGAGGGTGCCGCGCTTTATGCGGCGGCGGCAGAAATGGCGGGGCAGGGGCTGTGCGTTGAAATCGGCTCTTATTGCGGCAAATCGACGATTATTCTTGGCACGGCCTGCCAAAAGGCGGGCGGCACTTTGCTGGCCATTGACCATCATCGCGGCTCGGAAGAAAACCAGCCCGGCGAAGAATATTTCGACCCCGATTTGGACGATGGCGAAGGCGGCATGTCTTCGCTTTTGCAGTTTCGCGCCAATATGCGCGCCGCCGGATTGGAAGACACGGTTGTGCCCGCGCTCAGCCCGTCGCAAATTGTGGCGCGTCTGCCGCTGGCCGCACCGGCCTTTGTGTTTATCGATGGCGGCCATTCCATGCCCGCCGCTTTGGCCGATTGGCAAAATTGGGGGGCGCGGGTGATGCAAGGCGGCATTCTCGCCATTCATGATGTCTTCCCCAACCCCGCCGATGGCGGCCGCCCACCGCATGAGATTTACAAACTGGCCCTTCATAGCGGCCTGTTTGAAGAAGAAAAAGCGGTGAAGAGTTTGTCTTCAAACCGCCGAGACGGGTGCTTGAGAAAGCCAATAAGTTAAATAGGGTAAAAGCACGTTCGGATTGACGGGAAAAAATATACTAACGCTTATAAAGATAGCTTCTGCTTTGTTGATTCTTGTAATGTGCCGAAATCTTCCTATTTCCCCGGCAAACCATTCCCTTCAAAATCGATAAAGACGCCTTTGCGCGGCGCTTCTACCTTTGAATCCCGCTCGCCCCGAGGTAATATCGAGCACCGCGTAATCACTGCGTCATGCGCCAGGATAACCGCGCCGGAGGTCCAAGCGGGGCGCTCGACCGGCCAGAACACGCGCTCTTCCACCTGCATGCCCATCCAATAAGCGCCGTTTTCATCGCGAAATTGCGCCAGCCAGCCGAGCATGTCTTCGGCTTGCGCGTGGCGGCCATGCGCCTTTAACGCCATGATGAGTTCGGCGGTTTCCGCCACCGTCACCCAGGGCTCGTCTTCGACACAGCGACAGCCGAAACCGTCCATCACAAAATCATCCCAGCGCGCGGCGAGGCGCGCCTCGCTTTGCTCGGGCGACAGCGCCCCAGACAAAACCGGATAATACCAATCCATCGAATAGCGCGTCTTCGGTTCCCATGTGCGGTCAAAACGCTGCGGCTTATGGGCCAGCGCATCGGCCAATTTTAGCCGTGCCGCCGTCCAGTTTTCCGCATCATGCCCCAAGCGCATTGGCCAGTTTCTCGGCGCAAATCAGGCTTTTGTGAATCGAGCTATTGCCGGTGACCAGCGCGTCATCTTCCGGCGTTTGCGGGTCGGGCGCGGTCCAGCGAATATCGCCCTCGGGCGATTGCAGCGCGACCACGAAATCGACCGCCGCTTTGACCATCGGCCAATTGGCGGCAGCGTAATCCGTGTCGCCATGCAGGCAATAATGATGCCAAATCGCGGTGGCGATATAGGCGATGAAATTGGTGTCGCGAATCTTGTGCCCGTCTTCCACCCCCTGCATGGTGAATTGGTGCAAGGTTTCATCAATTGGCACGGCGCTGCCCAATTGCCCGAACCAAGAGCCGTCCGGCGCTTGGCTGTCGCGCAAAAAAGCAATGGCGTGTTCGGCGGCCGCGCGCTCACCGATAAGGTTCAGCCCCATCGCCGCTTCGAGATGGTTCCACGGGTCGATAACGCCGTTTTTAAACCACGGGATAGAGCCGTCTTTGTTTTGAACACTCAGAATAGTGTCGCGCGCGCCGTCAAAATAACCGTCGGTCAAAATGCTCATTGCGGCGCGGATGTCTAAAGGCCTGTCGAAAGGCTTGTCGAAATACATGACAATGCTTTTGCCCATCAGCGGGTCGGCCAGCGCCGACAGGGCGCGCAGCGGCAGCGGGTTTTGCAAAATTTCGACTTCCAGCAATTTCTTATAGCCGCGCACCAGCAGGTTTTTGTCATTATTTACGCCCACCGCGCAGCGCAGCCACCAATAGGGGCTGTGCAGCCCGTGTTTCAAATGCTTGCCGCGATAGGTGAAGCCAAGCACTTCGAAATCGGCGCGCAGGTCGGGGGCGCGGAAAATCCGCACATGGCCGCCCGGCGTGTTGTGATATTCTTCCGAAAACAGCCAGCAAATTTGCTCGGGCCAGCGATGCGGCACGGAAATACCGATTTTGCCGCCCGGTTTGACGACGCGCCAAATCTCGGTCAGCGCGCCTTGATAATCGGGAATATGCTCCAGCACTTCCGAGCAAATCAGCCGGTCAAACCGGTCATCGGCAAAGGGCAGGTTAAGCGCATCGCCGACGCTCAAATCATAACGCCGCGTCGCCCCGGTTTGCGGCTGCAAATCGGGATTGGCCTCAAATCCGGCGCGGGTGATTTTGACATCTTCAAAACCGAGGTCGAGACCGACCGCCTGACAGCGCTTATGGAAATAAGCGGCATGGGTGTGGCGGCCATGGCCGCAGCCCAAATCGAGCAGCGCGTGCCCGTCTTGCAAGTCCAGCCTGTCGAGATTGATGGTCTGCATGTCTTAAAGCGAAATTCCGTGATGCGCGGCCAATGTGCGGCGATACATGGCCACCACATCGCGCGCGCAGCGTTCCCATTTGAAACTGTCGAGAATATGCTGGCGCGCTTTCACAGACATTTTCTCGCGCCGCGCCGGATCTTTCAACAGCGTGCCAATCGCTTCCGCCAAAGCGGGCGGGTTGGAATGCGGCACAATAATGCCGGCATCGCCGACAACTTCCGGCAAAGAGCCGCCATCGGTCGCCACCAGCGGCACGCCGCATGACAAAGCCTCACCGGCCGGAAAGCCGAAGCCCTCATAGACCGAAGGCGACACAGCAATGGTCGCTTCGGCATAAAGGTCGCGAATATCTTCGCCGCGCAGGCCGGAAACGAATTTCACGCGGTCGCGAATGCCCAAGCGGTTCAACTCTTCCATTGTTTGCCCTTCGCGCAAACGCCCGACCACCAACAATTCCAAATCGGGGTGCGCGACCAAAAGGCTGTGATAGGCGCGGATGAGATAAATAAGCCCTTTGAGCGGCACATCGGCTCTGGCCGTCACCATCAGGCGATTGGTTTTGCGGGTAATAGCCGGTTGCGGCGTGAACAATTCATGGTCAATGCCGTGATGAATGCACGTCATGCGTTCGGCGGCAATGCCGAAATCTTTTTCAACATCGCGCTTGGTGCTGTCGGAAACAACAATAAGCGGGTCAAGCTGGCGCGCCACTTTGATCTGCATATTGAGGAAGCTATACCAGCGCCATTTCAAAAATTTGATATGCGGCCATTTGGCATGAGCAATATCAATGCGCTTATCCATTGTGATGGGGTGATGGATGGTGCCGACCACCGGCAGACCCATATCGCGCACATCCAGCATGCCGTAACACAGCGTCTGGTTGTCATGCATAATGTCATATTGGTCTATTTTATCGCGCATATAGTCAGCCATGCGCACGCCGAAAGTATAAGGTTCGGGAAAACCGCCCCAATTATGGCTCCACCATTCAAACAAATCGGTCTTGTTGGAGAGAATCTCGCGATTGAGACAGGTAATCGGGTTTTCGCGCGCATACATATCCAAAGAGGGCAGCTTAATGAGCCCGATGCGCTTATCCAAAATCGGATAGGGCGGGCCGGAAATCACATCAACATGATGGCCCAAATCGACCAAAGCTTTTGAAATCAGACGCATATAAATGCCCTGTCCGCCGGTATGCGGGTCAGAGCGATAGCTGGGTAGGAGGATACGCAAGGGCGCATCACCCTTTATGGCCTCAAGCGGCACAGCACCGGCGTCACCGATGCTGGTTTCTGGACGGTTCATATGATCCCCGACAAGGTGTTTTCAACTTGGGCGCGACTATAAGTGGCTGCGCTGCATGTCTCAAGGCTTACAGGCGGTTTTTTCAGGTAAAACGCCGCAGCACCCAATCTTTCATCAGTGCTCTGCCAATTGCTCGGGCTGCTCATTTTGCGTCCAGTGGCCGCAATCGTCGATAATATGGGTCTCCAAATCATCAATATAGGCGGGCATGCCTTCGGCCATGCTGGGCGGCAGCACGCGGTCATCGGCAGCGCAAATCATCAGGCTCTTATGGCTGATTTTTTGTTCCATGCCTTCCGACATCTGCCAATTACGACTGAAATTACGATACCAATTTATGCCGCCGCGAAAACCGGCGCGTTTGAAGCCATCGACATAATATTGAAAGTCGGCATCGTCGAATAAGGCCACGCCGGGCCATTTGTCTTCAGGGTCTTTCAGCATGTTCAGCAATTCAATGCGTTCCCAACTGTCGCTTGGCAGTCTGACAGATTCTTCCAAGCCACCGCTTTTGCGATACATCATGCGCAACATATGCGCCGGATCGGCGTCAAATACGCCTTCGGCGCGGCCATATTCTTGGAAAGCGGCAATGTAAAAATCATCACCAAAAACACCGCGCATGAGCTTTATCGGGTCATCGCTGAGGCGCGGCACATAGGGCGTGTTGACGCCAATCAATCCGGCCGTGCGGGTGGGGTGGAAAGCGGCATTTGCCAAATCACAAAGCCGCCCCAATCATGGCCGGTGAAAATCGCTTTCTCAATATCCATCGCGTCGAGCAAATGCAGCCAAATCGCCGGTCAGATGCGCCATGTCATAAAGCGGCACACCCGTTTCATCGCCCGCATCGTTCAGCGCTTTGCCGGTCATGCCGAAACCGCGTTGCTCGGGCACAATCACATGCAGCCCTGCCTCAACCAATATCGGCACCACTTTGCGCCAGCTATAGGCCAGTTCGGGCCAGCCGTGGCACAGCACCAGCGACGGCATATCGGCGCGTCTTTCACCGGCTTCAAACACCGCCATGCGCAAATCGGGAAGGTCAAAATAAGTCGGATTTTGCCAATCAATCATCTTTTATCGCTGCCTATCGCGCCATCAGATAATCGGCTTTGCGGGCGCGCCGAATATCGTTCAAACAAGAATCGTCATCCGTATAGAGAAAGACATAAACATAAGCGTCATCGCCATCCATGACGAGGCGGCAAAACCCAAGCTCGCTATCGGGTTTGTTTTTCGGACATTCGATGAGGTCGATATGGGGAATATTTTCTTCAAATTCCGAATAGGGAACGGGACACTCAGCCGCCACGGCCGGTGACGCAAATAGGATTAAGGCAAATAGGGCACGCATGGTTTTCTCCAATTGATTTGGCTTTTAGTTTAACCACCCGCATGAGCGCGATTTGGTTAAATGGTAACTATTAATAACACGGGCTGGGCCGCGTTGCGCTGATTGGTCGGTCTTACGCGGCACCAGGGGCACGACTTTGGCGCAATTTTTACGCGCTTCACGCATGAGCTGTAGGGTTGTTTGCGGGGTTCCCAAGTTTCGCGTCATGGCGATTTCTCTTTCTGCTATTGATAATCATTATTAACTGGAAACGGCAATAAGTCAAGCGGCGGCGCAAGTCTTTACCCCCAAAGTTCAGCCGTCGGCGGATAAATCGTCGCCCCGTCATACCGCAAGCCATTGGCGCGGTCTTCGGCCAGCCAAAGCGGCCCGTCCAAATCGACCAAATCAGCTTGCTGCGCCAATATCATGGCCGGTGCCATAGAGAGCGAAGTGGCGACCATACAGCCGACCATGATTTTGCGGCCGTCAGACTTGGCTGTTCGGGCGCAGGCTAGCGCTTCGGTCAGACCGCCCGTCTTGTCGAGTTTCAAATTGACCCAATCATAAGCGCGCGACAGATTTGTCAGCGAGACTGTATCATGCACACTTTCATCGGCGCAAAAGGGCAGGTCAATATCGGCCAGACCGGCTTCTTGCGCTTGCGGTACAGGCTGCTCGAAAAATGTCACGCCATAACGCCCCAGCTGATTGGCATAGCGCGCCAATTCATCAATTTGCCAGCCTTCATTACTGTCAACGATAAGCTGCGCATCGGGGCGCGCTTCGGCAATGGCGGCGAGGCGGGTAATGTCGGCCATCACACCCTCGCGCCCGCCCAGTTTGATTTTCAATAGCGGATAGGCTTGCGCCTTTTCTGCTTGCGCCGCCATTTTATCGGCATCGTCAATAACAATGGTGAAAGCGGTGGTAATCGGTTTGAGGTCAATCGCGGCCAGTTGGCAATGTCGGTTTTGCTGTTTGGCTTCCAAATCCCATAAAGCGCAATCAATCGCATTGCGCGCCGCACCGGGCAGCAGCAATGCGTCCAGCAAATCGGCGCGTCAAACCGTTTTTCAATGCCGCCTGAATGCTTTCAACCGCTGCCGTAACGGTTTCCATGCTTTCGCCATAGCGGCGATAGGGCACGGCCTCACCGCGTCCGATATGGCATCTTGCGCAATCTCGACGCATAAAACATCGGCGCTTATTTTGCTGCCGCGGGCGATTGAGAAGCGTTGTCGGAGCGGCCAGCTTTCGGCCCTGATGGTCAATTTGCGCTGCGTCATCATGCGGTCACTATGCCGCGCCGCAGTGCTTGCCCTCAAGCCAAATTTCCTTATATTCATTGAGAAATTTTGGGAGACTATTATGGCTAAAGTGACATTTGTCGGTTCCGACGGATCAGAAACAGTTTGCGAAGGCAATGACGGCATGACCTTGATGGAAGTTGCCATTAAAAATTCAGTGCACGGCATTGATGCCGATTGCGGCGGCGCGTGCGCTTGCGCAACTTGCCATGTTTATCTGCGTGGCGAATGGGCCGAGCGACTCAAAGAGCGTGAGGAAATGGAAAGCGACATGCTGGATTTCGCATTTGAAGTGAAAGAAAACAGCCGCGTGTCCTGTCAGATTAAAATCAGCGATGCATTAGACGGTCTGATTGTCGATGTGCCGGAAAAACAATTCTAAGTTTTTCTAACGCTTGTCAAAAACGCCATATTCATAGGCAATTGAACTTTCAATAAGCTGGCGCCAAACCGGCTCCGCAATTTCGCGCGCCAATCCCGATTTTTCGGCCTCGGCCAAAACCAATTGCACAACTTCTTCAATGCGCGCTTCATCGCGCACCGTGTCGCGGCTCGGCTTCACCTTCACCGGCGGCGGCAATCAGTTTTTGCCGTTCGGCCAAAATCGCGACAAGACGCTTGTCGAGCGCATCAATTTGCGCGCGAATATCTTGCATTTCAGGAACGGGGACAGGCGCGCGCTCGGTCATTGCGTCATCACTCCATTTTGCGTGTTTCATGCCCTGGCGCACATAATCATAGCCGGTAATCAGCGTCAGACCGGCGGCCAGCCATAACAGTCCGAGGCCGGTTTCCGGCGCGTAATGGAAAATCAGGCGACCGCTCTCATCGACCAGCAAAAAGCCAATGGCGACCATTTGAATGGCGGTTTTATATTTGGCCAGCGTCGAAACCGGCAGGGCGACTTGCAATTCCATCAAATATTCGCGCAAGCCCGAAACTAAAATTTCGCGGCACAGAATAATCAACGCCGCTATCAGATGGTAATCCTTGATGATGTCATAGCCGACCAGCAAGAGTAGGCATGTGGCGACCATCAGCTTATCGGCAATCGGGTCAAGCATGCGTCCGAAGCCCGACTGCACGTCAAGTTTGCGCGCCAGCCAGCCGTCAAAGAAATCAGTGAAGCCGGCAATGGAAAAGACCAAAAGCGCCAGCAAGTCACCCCAAAGGCCGGGCACGAAAAAGGCCAGATAAACGCCGGGTATCATCAAAATACGCAAAAGCGTCAAAATATTGGGCAAATGCTGCATCTGTGCCTTCAAGACTCGTTGCTGTTGAAGTGGTTGTATATGCGTTGCGCCATTTTTGCACTAATTCCTTCAACTTTTTCAAGTTCCGACAATGACGCACGGCCAACGGCGCGACCGGAGCCGAAATGGTGGAGAAGCGCGCGTTTTCTTGAGACGCCGATACCGTCAATGCCGTCGAGCGGATTTTTGCGAATATCGGCGCTGCGCCGCGCCCGATGACCGCCAATGGCAAAGCGGTGCGCTTCATCACGCAAGCGTTGCAAGATAATACAGCACCGGTGAATTGGGCGGCATCATGAAATCGCTTTTGTTCATCATGAAAAAGCGCTCGCGACCGGCATCGCGATCAGGCCCTTTGGCAATGCCGACCAGCGGCACATCTTCCAGCCCCAATTCGACCATTACCTCATGGGCGATATTTAACTGGCCGCGCCCGCCATCGACCAGCACCAAATCCGGCCACGCCGTGCTGCCGCGATTTTCTTCGCGCGCCAAGCGACCATAGCGGCGGGTAAAGACCTCGCGCATCATGGCATAATCATCGCCCGGCTGGGTTGTTTCATCTTTAATGTTGAATTTGCGATATTGGTTTTTCATGAAGCCGTCAGGCCCCGCCACAATCATACCGCCGAGCTGATTGGTGCCCTGCAAATGCGAATTGTCGAACACCTCAATGCGCTCCGGCGCACTGTCGAGACCGAATGCCTCGGCGACGCCGTTCAGCAATCGGCGCTGGCTGGCACTTTCCGACACTTGTCGCGCCAGTGCCTCTTTGGCGTTTTGTTCGGCATGGCGCATCAGGTTCATTTTGTCGCCGCGCTGCGGTTTGTGCAGTTTGACATTGTGCCCCATGCGGGTGCTCAGCGCCTCGCCAATGAGCGCCGCACCGGCCAGCTTGTGATTGACGAAAATCTCGCGCGGCACGGGTCGGTTTTCATAAAACTGACCGATGAAAGCCTCGAGAATTTCCGGCTCGGCCTGGTCGCGCTCATGGCGCGGAAAATAGGCCTTATTGCCGAGATTTTGTCCGGCGCGGAAAAAGAAAACCTGCACGCAAGATTGCCCACCCTGTTTTTCAATGGCAATGACATCGGCTTCGGTTATATCGCCCGGGTTGATGCCGCTATCTTGCTGCACATAAGTCAGGGCGCGAATGCGGTCGCGCGCGGCGGCAGCGGCTTCAAAATCCGTCGCTTCGCTGGCCGCTTGCATTTTTTCCAGCAGCGCATCTTGCACTTGTCGGCTTTTGCCGTTCAGAAAATCGCGCGCTTCTTCGACCAGTTCGGCATAATCGGCGACCGAGATTTCTCCCGTGCACGGTGCGCTGCAGCGTTTGATTTGATAGAGCAGGCAGGGGCGGGTGCGGCTGTCATAAACACTGTCGGAACATGAGCGCAGCAAAAAGGCGCGCTGCAATGTGTTGAGGGTGCGATTGACCGCACCGGCCGATGCGAAGGCCCGAAATAAGCGCCCGGCCGTTTGCGCGCGCCGCGATGTTTATAAAGCTGCGGCACATCATGGTCTTCGGCCAGCAAAATATAGGGAAAGCTTTTATCGTCGCGCAGCAATACATTATAGCGCGGCTTCATTTTCTTAATCAGATTGGCTTCCAGAAGCAGGGCGTCGGTTTCGGTTTCGGTGCGGATAAATTCCATATCGCGGGTCGCGTCAATCATCCGCAAAATGCGATTATTGTGACCGGTCGGACGGGCATAGGAGCGCACCCGCGCTTTCAAATTTTTTGCCTTGCCGACATATAGCGCATTACCCTCGCCATCAAGCATGCGATAGACACCGGGGGCGCTGGGCAGCGTCGCCACTTTCGCCTCAATCAGCGCACGGCCGGTTTCCCGCGGCGTTTCATTTCGGTTTTCGTTCACGATATTTTATCCATTGTTTATGGTCTGCCAGTTTAGCGAGTTTGAGCAAATTTGGGCGATTTTCTGACCGCAATTTAATTCACGAGTCCTGTGGATAAACATGTGCAGAAAATAAATGATTGTCGGTCAAGCTATTGATTTATATAGCCTCCAAACCCATTGCATAAAAAATAGGCAATAATATTAAGGTAATGATATTATTTATAAAAACAAAATCAAGCGGCCAAAAAAATATTTTTTTCGACTTATTTTTAGACTTTACAACAGTCAATTTTTTTTGCAGTCGCGTGTGAATTACTCGCCTTTTACGATTTTCTTATTTAAATCAACTGCTTGCGAGATAATTTGTCGCATCGAAAGGGGCAAAAAGGGCTGAAAAGTGCGGAATTTAGGGCCGTAAATTCAGCTACGCAGGCGAGAAATTGCAATTCCAACCGAGGCGGCTTGGGCAATCGCCTGCGGCTTCTCAATTTGCACGCGAATTTGCACAAGCCGCGGGTCTTCCATCAACCGATCGGCAATGCGCTCGGCCAATGTTTCGACCAAATCAATGTGCCCGTCGCTGGCCAAAGCGGTGGCGATTCTGCACATATCTTCATAGCAAACGACATCGCCAATCGCTTCCGGCGTCGCGCTGTCTTCCAGCACGCCGGCATCAATGGTCAGCCAAATCGTCTGCTTGTTTTCTCTCTCATGCGGGTGAATGCCGATGCTTGCTTCAACGGCCAGCCGATTGACGAAAACATGGCGCAGACCGCGCGCAGCATTTGCCAAATCCGGACGGCTATCGGGTGTTTGCTGGTTCATCTATTCTTTTACCTCTGTCACGTCAGGTGTCTGCCAAGCCAAATGTTGCCCGCCATCTTGCATCAGTGTTTGACCGGTCATGGCTTGGGCGGTGAGGATATAGCGTGCGGCGGCAACAATATCATCGGGTGTCGCGCCATGCCCGAGCGGCACCAATCGGGCTTGCTTGTCAAATTCGGCCTGCGCCTGTCGCGGATTGGGCAGGGTCGGGCCGGGGGCAATGGCATTGACGCGAATATGCTGCGGCGCCAGCGCTTGCGCAAAGGTTTCGGTCAGTGTCGCCAAGCCGGTTTTCGAGACAGTGTAGCTGGTGAAATCAGGGGTCAGCCGGTCAACGCGCTGGTCGGTAATATTGATAATATTGGCGTCTTCTATGCTGCCGGCTTGCAATTCAGGCTGATTGGCAAAGTCGCGCATCAGCAATGCCGGTGCACGCAAATTGGCGTTGAGGTGGGTGTCCCAGCTTTCTTGGCTCAGCGTGTGCGCCGTGTCGCGCTCAAAGGTTGAGGCATTATTGATGAGCGCGGTCAGCGGGCCAAGCGCGGCGACGGCATCGGGTATCAGTTTTTCGACCGCTGCCGCATCGCGCAAATCGGCTTGCAGGGCAATGGCTTTGCCGCCCTTGTTTTGAATGTCGGCGACCAGTTTCTCTGCTTCGCTTTTCGACCCTGCAAAATGAGCCGCAATGGCCCAGCCGTCAGCCGCCAAAGCCTCGGCCAGGGCGCGACCAATGCGTTTTGCCGATCCGGTGATTAAAACAACCTTGTGGTGTGTCTCCGCCATGCCCCACCATGTAGCAGTTTTTTGGGGGCGACCCTAACCGTTTTTTAACCGCTTCGGCGCAGCATGGGACCAGAGAAAAATGGAGACTTTTCGATGCGGATTATGATTTTAGTGGGGCATATCGCCATGTTTGATTTGTTTGCGTTTGAGTGGCCCGCTGCTGCTGCACTATACGGCAAGTCTTGTCGATTGATGATCGGAAACCGATAATTCAATTTATGACTTCCGTGTTGAGTTGCGCAAACGGCCTAATTTGACAGCCAAGTCTTGTCGGTCAGTTATATTTACGACTTGCGTCGGCGCGGGGCAGCCTCCTTTTTCGCACCGGTTTGGTCGGCGACCCGCGCATCAACTTCTGATTGACGCGCAAACGGGTCGTCGGCCACGGCCAATTCGTTTCTTGCAGGCGTTTAATCTCATCGCGCAGTCGCGCCGCCGTCTCAAATTCCAAATCGGCGGCGGCTTCGCGCATCTCCGCTTCCAGCCCTTCAATATGAGCGCGCAAATTGCTGCCCAAAAGCGGCGCTTGTTTTTCTTCCATTGCCTCGCGAATGCGATAAGGGCCGGGGGCGGCTTTATTACCGCGCTCGGCGATGCCTTCCAGCACATCAGCAACATTTTTCTTAACCGTTTCCGGCGTAATGCCGTGTTCTTCATTATGCGCCATTTGCTTTTCGCGGCGGCGATTGGTTTCGGCCATGGCGCGCTGCAAAGAGCCAGTCATTTGGTCGGCATAAAGCAAGACGCGCCCTTCGGCATTACGCGCGGCGCGACCAATGGTTTGCACCAGCGAGGTTTCGGAACCCAAAAAACCTTCCTTATCGGCATCAAGAATGGCGACCAGCGCACATTCAGGAATATCCAAACCTTCGCGCAGCAGATTAATGCCGACGAGAATATCAAACGCGCCGAGGCGCAAATCACGGATGATTTCAATGCGCTCCAATGTGTCGATATCGGAGTGCATATAGCGCACGCGCAAGCCTTGCTCATGCATATATTCGGTCAAATCTTCGGCCATTTTCTTGGTCAGAGTGGTCACCAAAACACGCTGGCTTTTCTTGGCCAATTCATGGCATTCGGCGATTAAATCATCGACCTGGGTCGTGGCCGGACGGATTTCGCAAGTCGGGTCAATCAGCCCGGTCGGGCGAATGACTTGCTCGACGAAAACGCCGCCCGTGCGCTCCATCTCCCACGGGCCGGGGTGGCAGATACATGCACGGTTTGCGGCCGCATAATATCCCATTCCTCAAACTTCATCGGGCGATTATCAACACAAGAAGGCAGTCGGAAACCGAACTCGGCCAGTGTCGATTTCCGGCGAAAGTCGCCGCGAAACATACCGCCGATTTGCGGAATGGTGACATGGCTTTCATCGGTAAAGACCAGCGCATTGTCGGGCAAATATTCAAACAAAGTGGGCGGCGGCTCGCCCGGCTTGCGGCCCGTCAAATAGCGCGAATAATTTTCAATACCGGCGCAAGAGCCGGTGGCCTCCAGCATTTCCAAATCGAAATTGGTGCGCTGCTCCAGCCTTTGCGCTTCCAGCAAGCGACCGGCCGCTTCAAATTCTTCCAACCGCGTTTTCAACTCATCTTGAATGCCGACCATGGCCTGCTTCAAAGTCGGGCCGGGTGTCACATAATGCGAATTGGCATAGAGCCGGACTTTTTCCAAATCGCCCGATTTTTGTCCGGTTAGCGGGTCGAACTCGGTCAGACTGTCAATCTCATCACCGAACAGTTCAATGCGCCAAGCGCGGTCCTCATAGTGTGCCGGAAACACGTCAATCGTATCGCCGCGGACGCGAAAATCGCCGCGTGCAAAAGCCATATCATTGCGCCGATATTGCAGCGCCACCAAATCGGCGAGTAATTGCGTGCGCCCGATTTCCATACCTTTTTCAAGCTGCAGCGTCATGCTGGTATAGCTTTCCACCGAGCCGATACCGTAAATACATGATACGGAGGCGACGATAATAACATCATCGCGTTCCAACAGGGCGCGCGTCGCCGAATGGCGCATGCGGTCAATCTGCTCGTTAATATTGCTTTCTTTTTCAATATAAGTGTCGGTGCGCGGCACATAGGCCTCGGGCTGGTAATAGTCATAATAAGAGACGAAATACTCAACCGCGTTTTCAGGGAAGAAGCCTTTAAACTCGCCATAAAGTTGCGCCGCCAATGTTTTATTGGGAGCCAAAACAAGGGCTGGGCGCTGGGTGCGCTCTATAAGCTGCGCCATGGTGAAGGTCTTGCCGCTGCCGGTCACGCCGAGCAGCACCTGGTCGCGCTCATCATCATTTATACCTTCGATGAGCTCTTCAATGGCTTTGGGTTGGTCGCCGGCTGGGTCGAATTCCGAGACCATTTTAAAGGCTTGCCCGCCCTCGGTCTTCTCAGGCCGATTGGCGCGATGCGGAATAAATTCGACAAGTTCCGCTTCGCTGAGCCCCGGTTCAGGCACCGGTGCCAGATCGCCGCGTCCGGTTAAGGATTTTTGTTCTTCCATGTGGAGAATATAGCGCGAAAGAACAAGCGACCCAAGAACTGAACCGAGATGCGTCCTTTAGCACCAGAAATCCTGATGCCGCTGCGTCTCGGATTTCCAAATACAGCACCAATCCCGTCAGCACCTCACTGGCGACCAAAACCGTCAACAGATTGTCGAAGCCCTTAAGCATCGAGGCGGCCTTTGCTTCTTGTTTTTGCCATCTCTTAGGCGTAGTTTGCGCGCATTGGTCCACCATAGCAAGGAGTTTTGAAATGTCGTCCTTTCTCGCTGAGAGCCTCGCTCGGGTAAAGCCTTCTGCCACAATGGCGGTGACCGATATGGCGCGCCAATTGCGTGCCGCGGGACGCGATGTCATCGGCCTGGGAGCCGGTGAGCCGGATTTCGATACGCCGGAAAACATCAAGCAAGCAGCGATAGACGCGATTGCACGTGGCGAGACTAAATATACGGCCGTAACCGGCATTGATGAGCTAAAGCAGGCGATTTGCGACAAATTCAAACGCGACAATAATCTTGATTATGAGCCGGCGCAGGTATTTGTTGCGCCGGGCGGCAAGCCGGTAATTTATGACGTGATGATGGCGACGCTGAACCCGGCGATGAGGTGATTATCCCCGCACCCTATTGGGTCAGCTATCCCGATATTGTCAATCTGGCCGGTGGCACGCCGGTGGCGGTGGAAGCGCGCGCCGAAGACGGCTTCAAATTGCAGCCGCAAGACCTGAGGCGGCGATTACCCCGAAAACCAAATGGTTTATTTTTAACTCGCCCTCCAACCCGTCGGGCGCGGCTTATTCGGCTGATGAATTGAAAAAGCTGACCGATGTGTTGGTCAAGCATCCGCATGTGTGGATTTTGACCGACGATATGTATGAGCATTTGGTCTATGACAATTTTGTTTTTGCGACACCGGCCGAAGTTGAGCCGCAGCTTTATGATCGCACGCTGACCATGAATGGCGTGTCGAAAGCCTATTGCATGACTGGCTGGCGCATCGGCTATTGCGCAGGTCCGCAAGAGCTCATTAAAGCGATGACCAAAATCCAATCACAATCGACCTCTAACCCGACCAGCATCAGCCAATGGGCGGCGCTGGAAGCCTTGACCGGCCCGCAAGAATTTATTGCCGAGCACAATACGCATTTCAAACGCCGCCGCGATTTGGTCGTCAAAATGCTGAACGAGGCTGACGGCATTGAGTGCATCACGCCGGAAGGGGCGTTTTACGTTTATCCAAGCTGCGCCGGATGCATCGGCAAGACGGCGCCTAATGGCACGGCGATTGATGGCGACGAAGCTTTCGCCAAAGCACTGCTGGAAGCGGAAGGCGTGGCTGTTGTGCATGGTGAAGCTTTCGGGCTTTCACCTTTTTTTAGGATTAGCTACGCTACATCGGATGAGAACCTGGTTGAGGCGTGCACACGCATACAGCGTTTTTGCACCTCTCTCAAATAAGAAAGAGGGTCGTCTGAATAAGTTGATTGCTTTCCCTCATTAGGTGCGGGGGCGTTGGAACTACCACACAAAGTGGCCTTATTTCGCCACGCCCCTAAACGAAGGCAGTTAACCGCCGGAAGGCGGTTGAGCGTGTTCTTACCTGACGATGGATTTATTATCCGCGTGACAGTTCCCGCATCGCCCCATCTAAGCCCTCAAGGGTAAGCGGATACATGCGGTCGGAGAAAAGCTGCTTGATGATTTGCAGGCTCGCCGTGTGTTCCCAATAGCGTTCGCCCAGCGGGTTGAGCCAGACACAATTTTCATAAATATCGGTCACCCGTTTCAACCACAGCGCGCCCGGCTCTTCATTCCAATGTTCCACACTGCCGCCCTCATAGGTCACCTCATAGGGGCTCATGCTGGCATCGCCAACAAAAATCACTTTGTAATCGCTGCCATAAGTATGCAGCACATCCCACGTGTCCATTTTCTCGGTATGGCGGCGCATATTGTCCTTCCACACGCCCTCATACAGGCAATTATGGAAGTAGAAATATTCCATATTTTTGAACACGCTGCGAGCCGCTGAAAACAGCTCTTCGCACAGGCGAATATGCGGGTCCATCGAGCCGCCAATATCGAAAAACACCAGCACCATCACTTTGTTGCGGCGTTCGGCAATCAGCTTAATGTCGAGATAGCCGGCATTGGCGGTGGATTTAATCGTGTCATCAAGGTCGAGCATATCGGCCTCGCCATCGCGGGCAAATTGGCGCAAACGGCGCAGCGCGACTTTGATATTCCGCGTGCCAAGCTCGACCGAGTCGTCGAGGTTTTTATATTCGCGCTTGTCCCAAACCTTCACCGCTTTAAAGTTTTTGTTTTTGTCTTGGCCGATGCGCACGCCTTCCGGATTATATCCGTCAGAGCCGAAAGGCGAGGTGCCGCCCGTGCCGATCCATTTATTGCCGCCTTCATGGCGGCCTTCTTGCTCTTCGAGGCGCTTTTTCAGCTCCTCCATGATTTTGTCCCAGCCGCCCAGTTTCTCAATCTCGGCCTTTTCCTCATCAGTGAGGAATTTTTCGGTCAGGGTCTGCAGCCAGTCTTCGGGAATTTCGGCAATATCGCCTTCGCCCAGACTTTCCAGCCCCTTAAACACATGGCCGAAGACTTGGTCAAACTTGTCGAGATTGCGCTCGTCTTTCACCAATGCCGATTTCGACAAATAGTAAAATTCCTCGACATTATTATCGATGACCTCATGGTCGAGCGCTTCCAAGAGCGAGAGATATTCGCGCAAGGAAACCGGCACATTGGCCGACTTCAACTCGTGAAAAAATTGACGAACATATGGTTCGCTCCCGTTTAACCGCTCTAATTTCTTTCGCGACGCGCCAAAAAGGCAAGCCGCTCAAATAAATGCACGTCTTGCTCGTTTTTAATCA
Organism: Rhodobiaceae bacterium; assembly: GCA_038143435.1. GTDB lineage: Bacteria > Pseudomonadota > Alphaproteobacteria > RS24 > RS24 > UBA8337. Next base: position 191,629 of record JAYQLX010000002.1, read on the forward strand.
GCGCGCCATGCAGCGGCGGAATCATCTTACCTGCATCCTGCTCGCGCAGCGTCTCAGGGTCAATATCTTCATTCATCAGCAGTTTCAGCCAATCCAGCAATTCAGAGGTAGACGGCTTTTTCTTCAGGCCCGGCACATCGCGCACTTCGTAAAAAGAGCTGAGCGCGCTTTTCACCAAACGGTCTTTAATGTCGGGATAATGCACATTGACGATTTGGCTCATCGTGTCGGCATCAGGGAAGGAAATATAATGGAAGAAGCAACGGCGCAAGAAGGCGTCGGGCAATTCTTTCTCATTATTCGAGGTGATGATGACCAGCGGGCGCTGCGCTGCCTTAATCGTCTCGCCCGTCTCATAGACATAAAATTCCATGCGGTCGAGTTCTTGCAGCAAGTCATTGGGAAATTCGATATCGGCCTTGTCAATCTCGTCAATCAACAGCACCACGCGCTTGTCTTGCTCAAAGGCTTCCCACAGCTTGCCTTTATTGATGTAGTTTTTCACGTCTTTGACGCGCTCATCGCCCAGCTGGCTGTCGCGCAGGCGGGTGATGGCATCATATTCATACAAGCCCTGTTGCGCTTTGGTGGTCGATTTAATGTGCCAGGTGATAAGCTCCATATCCAACGCTTTGGAAACCTCCTCGGCCAGCACGGTTTTACCGGTGCCCGGCTCACCCTTAATCAAAAGCGGACGCTCCAGCGTCAAGGCGGCATTCACCGCAATGCGCAAATCTTCCGTGGCAATATAATTCTCGGTACCCTGAAATTTCTCGGTCATGAATCTTCCTATTTTTGGCCTGACGGCAGAACAACCCTTTAAGGGTCACATATGGCGGCAGAGATTAAGGGCAAGGGCAGGGCGGTGCAAGCCCATATTGGTAGCACGAGACGGTTTATCGCGGCTTGATTTTAAGTCTCAGATTGCATATAGAAAATGCGCCTGTTATTTGGCAGGGCATGTAGAAGAGACTTTTTCAAAGAGGACCACATGGCGACGCGGCTACCGAAAAATTATGTCCCAAGCGACAAGGAACCGTTCATGAATGCCAAGCAGCGCGAATATTTTCGCCGCAAGTTGGTTGATTGGAAGGAAGACATCATCAAGGGTACGAAAGAGACCGTTATCGGGCTGCAAAATGAAAGCGTGCAGCACCCTGATGATGTTGACCGCGCCAATTCGGAAGCCGAAAAACAGCTGGAACTGCGCACCCGCGACCGCCATCGCAAGCTCATCAATAAAATCGATTCGGCGCTGCGCCGCATTGAAGACAAGACTTACGGCTATTGCGAGGAAACCGGCGAGCCGATCAGCCTGAAGCGGCTCGATGCCAGGCCTATCGCCACTTTGGGACTGGAAGCGCAAGAGCGACACGAGAAACGCGAGCGCGTTTATCGCGACGACTGATTCTTCAAAACTTGCGGTTTTTGTTCTGTTTCGGCACTTATTCACAGTGCTTTTTTCTTAGAAAATATAATAAAAACAAAGTGTTAAAATTGTTCTGGACAAATAGAACAAAATGAGAACATAATGTCTCATTGCTCGCCATGACGAGCTATGAAATAACGGAGGAGACATTATGGCTGAAGTGGTGAACCTCATGGAAAAGAGTGAAGAAAAGAAAAAGGCGCTGGAAGCAGCCCTTTCTCAGATTGAGAAAAATTACGGCAAAGGCTCGGTGATGAAGCTGGGTGATCCGGAAAATGTGGTGGAAATTGAGGCCATCTCGACCGGTTCGCTGGGCTTGGACGTGGCGCGGGGCAGTGGCGGTTTGCCGAAGGGCCGAATTATTGAGATTTACGGGCCGGAAAGCTCCGGTAAAACGACTTTGGCGCTGCATACGGTGGCCGAAGCGCAAAAAACCGGCGGCATTTGCGGCTTTATTGATGCCGAGCACGCGCTCGACCCGGCCTATGCCAATAAGCTGGGCGTCAATATTGAGGAATTGTTGATATCGCAGCCCGATAATGGTGAACAGGCTTTGGAAATTGCTGATACGCTGGTGCGCTCCGGTGCGGTTGATGTGCTGGTCATTGACTCGGTGGCGGCGTTGACCCCGCGCGCTGAATTGGAAGGCGATATGGGCGACAGCCTGCCGGGCTTGCAAGCGCGTTTGATGAGCCAAGCGCTCAGAAAACTGACCGGTTCAATCTCGCGCTCCAACACAATGGTTATTTTCATCAACCAAATTCGCATGAAAATCGGTGTCATGTTCGGTTCTCCGGAAACCACGACGGGTGGCAATGCGCTGAAGTTTTATTCGTCTTGCCGTTTGGACATTCGCCGTATTGGCGCGATTAAAGACCGCGATGAAGTTATCGGCAACCAGACCCGCGTCAAAGTGGTGAAAAACAAGGTTGCGCCGCCTTTCCGCGTCGTTGAGTTTGATATTCTCTATGGCGAAGGCATTTCCAAAATGGGTGAGCTGATTGACCTCGGTGTGAAAGCCAATGTGGTTGAGAAATCAGGCAGCTGGTATAGCTATGGTTCGCAGCGCATCGGCCAAGGCAAAGAAAATACCCGTAAATTCCTTATCGAAAACCCTGATATGGCAGCGGAGATTGAAGAAAAAATTCGCGCCGATGCAGGTCTGATTGATATTGAGGCTTTGACGCAAGATGAAGCCAAAATGGCCGAAGGCCAAGACGAGGAACCACCGGTTGAGGAAGTGGCAGGTTAAGCCTACGCCCTATCGGACACAAAAGGCTCGGCATTTGCCGGGCCTTTTTTCTTGGCCATAATCATTTATATGCGGCATTTTATGCCAGTTTTTCGCCGCTTTGATGCACGGCTTATGCTTGTCGCTCCGCCCGAGAGCGGTTACAACAGCGTAGGAGTTAGATAAATATGTCGACAGGCTTGGCGGATATCCGCAGCGCATTTCTGGACTTTTTCGGCGAAAGGGAGCATGAGGTCGTCGCCTCAAGCCCGCTTGTGCCGCTTAATGATCCGACGCTTTTGTTCACCAATGCGGGCATGGTGCCGTTCAAGAATTATTTTACCGGTCAAGACGTGCCGCCCTATCAGCGCGCCACGTCGTCACAAAAATGCGTGCGCGCCGGAGGCAAGCATAATGATCTCGACAATGTCGGCTATACGGCGCGTCATCACACATTTTTCGAAATGCTCGGCAATTTTTCCTTTGGCGATTATTTCAAGGAAGAGGCGATTGACTATGCATGGCAGTTTCTGACCAAAGAATTGCAAATTCCGAGTGATAAGCTGCTGGCGACGGTCTATGCCGAAGACGATGAAGCGTTTGATTTATGGCGCAAAATTGCCGGTCTGTCGGAAGATAAAATCATCCGCATCGCGACATTAGACAATTTCTGGTCAATGGGCGATACCGGTCCATGCGGCCCGTGTTCGGAAATCTTTTTTGACCATGGTGAGGGCATTGTCGGCGGGCCGCCCGGCAGTCCCGATGAGGATGGCGACCGCTTTATCGAGATTTGGAATTTGGTGTTCATGCAATTTGAGCAACAGGCGGATGGCACGCGCATTAATCTGCCCAAGCCGAGCATTGATACCGGCATGGGGCTGGAACGTATCGGCGCGCTGTTGCAGGGTAAGCATGATAATTACGACACTGATTTGATTTACCACCTGATTGAGGCCTCGGCCGATCATTCGGGGCAAGCGATAGACGGCAGCCACGGCGTCAGTCACCGTGTCATTGCCGACCATTTGCGCTCATCGGCCTTTTTGATTGCCGATGGCGTGTTGCCGTCCAATGAAGGGCGCGGTTATGTGCTGCGCCGCATTATGCGCCGTGCCATGCGCCATGCGCATATGCTGGGCACCAAAGAACCGCTTTTGTGGCAGCTTGTGCCGGCGCTGAAAACGCAAATGGCGGCCGCCTATCCGGAATTGGAACGGGCCAGTGCCTTGATTGTCGAAACGCTGCGCCATGAAGAAGAACGCTTCCGCGATATGTTGGGACGCGGGTTGAAATTGCTCGATGATGAACTCGACAAATTATCCGGCGATACATTGCCCGGCGAGGTCGCGTTCAAACTTTACGACACTTATGGTTTCCCGCTTGACTTGACACAAGACGCGTTGCGCGAGCGTAATTTGGCGGTCGATACGGACGGCTTTGATGCGGCCATGGAAAAGCAGCGTGCCGAAGCGCGCGCCAATTGGAGCGGTTCGGGGCAAGAAGAAACCGAAGCGGTATGGTTTGATTTACACAATGAGCACGGCGCCAGCGAATTTGTCGGCTATCAATCGACTTTCGCCGAAGGGCAAGTTCTCGCCATTGTCAAAGACGGTAAGCCGGTGAGCGAAGCCAAGAAGGGCGATGAGATTGCACTTATGCTCAATCAAACACCGTATTACGCTGAAAGCGGCGGGCAGGTCGGTGATACCGGCTTTCTGTCTGATGAAGACGGGCTTAAAATCGATATTAACGATACGCAAAAAGTGCTCGGCGATGTGCATATATTGCACGGCACAGTGGCCGCCGGTTCGCTGCAGCTTAATGCGTTGGTGCATCAGCAGATTGACGCCAAGCGCCGCGACGCCATTCGCGCCAATCACTCAGCAACCCATTTATTGCATGAGGCGCTACGCCGTGTGTTGGGTGACCATGTCACGCAGAAAGGTTCATTGGTCAATGAGCATCATTTGCGCTTCGACTTTTCTCATCCGCGCGCCATGAATGATAATGAAATCGACGAAGTGGAAGCCTTGGTCAATAATATTATTCGCCAAAATGAAGAAGTGGCGACGCGGCTGATGACGCCTGATGAAGCCATTGAAGCGGGGGCGCTGGCACTGTTTGGCGAAAAATATGGCGAAGAAGTGCGCGTTTTGTCCATGGGATTGGGGCGCGAGGAAAACGATGATGCCGCTTATTCGGTTGAATTATGCGGTGGCACCCATGTGCGTCGTCTCGGCGATATCGGCCTCTTGAAAATCTCGCAAGAGGGGGCTGTTGCTTCCGGTGTGCGGCGCATTGAGGCGCGCACAGGTGAAGGGCATTGGCGCAAATTGCGGCGCATGAACATGTGTTGCATGCGACGACCAGCGAATTGAAAGTGGCGATTGAAGATTTGCCGACACGTGTTGCCAAATTGGTTGAGGAACGAAAAGCCCTGGATCGCGAATTAACCGAAGCCAAAAAACAATTGGCTCTGGCAGGTGCGGCCGGTCAAAGCGGGGGCGATGAAGCGAGCAGCCGAGAAGTCAACGGCACGCAGCTTATGGCGCGATGCCTGAATGGCCTGCCGGCCAAGCAATTGCGCGGCCTTGTTGATGAGGGCAAAAGTCAAATCGGCAGCGGTGTGGTGGTATTTGTCGGCATTGATGGCGACAAGGCAGGCATTGCGGTCGGCGTAACCGATGATTTGACGGATAAATTCAATGCGGTGGAATTGGTGCAGGCCGGTTCTGAAGCGCTTGGCGGTAAAGGCGGCGGCGGGCGCCCCGATATGGCGCAAGCCGGAGGACCCGATACGGGTGCGGCTGATGCTGCCATCGCGGCGATTGAGAAATTGCTCTAACGGTTAGGCTGAAAGCGCCTTTTCAAGATTTTCATTGAGCTTGTCGAGGAAGCCTTCCGTGCTCAACCATTCTTGGCCTTCACCGACCAAAAGCGCCAAATCTTTGGTCATGGCGCCACGTTCAACCGTGCTGACGCAGGTTTTTTCAAGCAATTGTGAGAAATTGGCCAATGCTTCATTCTTATCCAATTCAGCGCGCTTGGTGAGGCCACGCGTCCACGCAAAAATCGAGGCGATGGAATTGGTCGAGGTTTCTTCACCACGCTGATGGGCGCGATAATGACGTGTTACCGTGCCATGCGCCGCTTCGGCTTCCATTGTTTTGCCATCAGGTGTCAGCAATACAGATGTCATTAAACCGAGTGAACCGAAGCCTTGCGCGACGGTATCGGATTGCACATCGCCGTCATAATTTTTACAGGCCCAAACAAATTTGCCGTTCCATTTGAGCGCGGCGGCCACCATATCGTCAATCAAACGGTGCTCATAGTCTATGCCCAAAGCTTGGAATTTTTCCTTAAACTCGGTGTCAAAGACTTCCTGAAACAAATCCTTAAAGCGACCGTCATAGGCTTTCATAATGGTGTTTTTGGTCGACAGATAAAGCGGCCAGCCGCGGTCGATAGCATAGAGCATACAGGCGCGGGCAAAATCGCGAATACTGTCATCAAGATTATACATGGCCATAGACACCCCGCCGCCGGGGAAATCAAACACATCAAATTCTTTAATGTCGCTTCCATCTTCGGCTTCCCATTTTAGCGTCAGCTTGCCTTTGCCGGGAACAACAAAATCAGTGGCGCGATATTGGTCACCATAGGCGTGACGGCCGATAACAATCGGGTCGGTCCAACCCGGCACAAGGCGCGGCACATTGCGGCAAATAATCGGCTCGCGGAAAACCGTGCCGCCCAAAATATTCCGAATAGTGCCATTGGGCGAGCGCCACATTTCCTTCAAGCCGAACTCTTCAACCCGCGCTTCATCGGGGGTAATGGTTGCGCATTTCACGCCGACGCCGATTTCTTTAATCGATTCGGCCGAGTCGATGGTGATTTGGTCATTCGTGTCGTCACGCGCTTCAATGCCAAGATCATAATATTTCAAATCAATATCAAGATAGGGGTTTATCAGCTTATCCTTGATCATTTGCCAGATGATGCGAGTCATCTCATCACCATCAAGTTCAACGATTGGATTCTCAACTTTGATTTTTGACATTTTAGCCCCTCGGAATGATTGCCTGTCATATAGCAAAATGCCTGCATTGATAAAAGCCCGTCTTTGCCTTATTTCATCCAGATGGAGAGAAAAAACGCATTGTCGCCCGCTATTATCCTTGTCGGTGCCCAATTGGGCGAAAATATCGGCACAGTGGCGCGCGCCATGCTCAATTTCGGCCTTACCGATTTGCGCTTGGTCAGCCCACGGCCGGGCTGGCAAATGGAGCGCGCCATAAAAGCATCAGCCGGGGCCGAGGCATTGCTTGAAAACCATCGCCTGTTTGAGACGGTAAGCGAAGCAACTGCCGATTTGGGCTATGTGGTGGCCACCACGGCGCGGCAGCGCGATATGGTCAAGCCGGTGGTGACACCGGCCGCCATGGCCGGTGCCATGCGCGCGCGGCAGTCAGACCATCATCCGCAAAGTGGCATATTGTTCGGCTGCGAGCGCACCGGCCTTGATAATGATGATATTTCACTGGCCGATGCGATTTGCACTGTGCCGCTCAATCCTGATTTTTCCTCGCTAAATTTGGCACAAGCGGTTTTGTTGATGGGTTATGAATGGTTTCAAACAGCCGATGCGACGCCGCGCGAGCAACTGGAGCTGCATGATGCGCGCGCCGCCACACGCGGCGAAATAAATGCCATGTTCGCCCATATGGAATCGGCACTGGATGCGGCGGGATTTCTTGCGCCGCCTGAAAAAAAACCGGCTATGGCACGCAATATCAGAAACATCTTCAATCGCAGCGCCCTAACCGAGCAAGATGTGCAAACCCTGCGCGGTATCGTCAATGCGTTGTTGCGCTGGCCGCGTGGCGCCCGTGACAAGGCGTTGAAGCCGCGCGTGGCCGCTATATCACGCGGTTTGCCAGATCCAGAGGCGGCAACAGAAAAAGCGCAAGAAAAGGACGAAAATCCTGTTTGACATTGCGCGAGCCATGCGTATATTACGCGCCAATCGCGGGAAAAATCTCGCGCTTTTTATTTGAGCTAAGGTGAGGACAGCGCCGCATGAGCAAGCGCGTTTCGACAAAGTATAAAATTGACCGCCGCATGGGTGAAAACATTTGGGGTCGCCCGAAAAGTCCGGTCAATCGTCGTGATTATGGCCCCGGCCAACATGGCCAGCGCCGTCGTGGCAAATTGTCCGATTTCGGTACGCAATTGCGAGCCAAACAAAAGCTGAAAGGCTATTACGGCAATATTACCGAAAAGCAGTTTAAAGGCATTTATGCCGAAGCGGTTCGGGTGAAAGGCGATACCAGCGAGAATTTGGTCGGTTTGCTGGAAACCCGCTTGGACGCGGTGGTTTATCGCGCCAAATTTGTGACAACCGTTTTTGCCGCCCGCCAATTCGTCAATCACGGTCACGTGATGGTCAATGGTCGCCGCTGCAATATTCCAAGCCGTCGTTTGAAAATCGGTGATGTGGTTGAGGTTCGTGAGAAATCACGCAACCTCAATATTGTTTTGGAAGCGATTCAAAGCGCCGAGCGCGACGTTCCGGAATATATGACTGTCGACCACAGCAAAATGACCGCATCGCTGTCGCAAGTACCGCAATTGGCTGATATTCCTTATCCGGTTCAAATGGAACCGAATCTTGTGGTCGAGTTTTACTCGCGCAATTAGAGCTCCGGATTAACCTCTAAGGCTCGTATCGACAAAAAAGCCCGCCGGAATATGGCGGGCTTTTCTTTTGCACATATATGCGTTTCAGATGGCTTCAATGCCTTTTTCGTCGAGATAGGGGCGCAATTCGCCTTCTTCAAACATTTCGCGGATGATATCGCAACCGCCGACAAATTCGCCCTTTACGTAAAGTTGCGGAATGGTCGGCCAGTTGGAAAAGATTTTAATGCCCTCACGCAAAATATCATCTTCCAGCACATTGACGCCCTTAAACGGAATGCCGACATGTGAGAGGATTTGCACCACTTGGCCGGAAAAGCCGCATTGCGGGAAAACCGGCGTGCCTTTCATGAAAAGCACCACATCGGCGCTGTCGATCTCGCCTTGAATGAAACTGTTTATATCGCTCATTTCCTGCTCCTTCGCTTTGACTATGCGTCGTCCGGCACGCCGGTTTGCAAAGCCAATGCGTGTAACTCATCGCCCATGCCGCCATCGATTGCGTCATAAACCATTTTATGTTGCTGCACGCGGGTTTTGCCCTTGAAGGCGGCCGATACGACGCGCGCAGCATAATGGTCGCCATCGCCGCGCAAATCGGTGATTTCCACCTCTGCATCGGGCAGGGCGGCGCGTATCATATGTTCCAGTTCACCGGCGCTCATCGGCATGTTTGACCTCTATCCCTGCATCAGGGCCGGAAACCAGCCCTCATTCAGTTCGTGCAATTGTGACACTGATATGGTGACTGTATCACCGAATTGCAATTCTGCGCCAGTGGTGACGCCGATTTTGCTGAGCGGCAATCCGTCGGCCAATGCCTCCAAATCGGTCGCCTTATCGGCGCTGACGGCCAGTATATAACGTGCCTGGTCTTCGCCGAACCAAAACCCGATATCGCCCTCAGCGCTGATTTGCGCGCCGATTTGACGGCCGATGCACATTTCCGCAAGGGCGACCGCCAAGCCGCCATCGGAAACATCATGTGCCGCACGCAAAAGGCCTTTATCGACCGCGCGGCGCACCAAAGCACCGTGTTTGGCTTCGCTTTCAAGGTCAACCGGCGGCGGTGCAAAGACCCCATCATGGTCCAACACATCGCGCTGATAGAGCGAGGCACCCAAATGACCTTTGGTTTCGCCCAGAAGATAAATATGTAAATCGTTCTCGGTGAACCGATTGCCGACGGCTTTGTCCAATTGTTTCAGCAAGCCGACGCCGCCAATGGCCGGTGTCGGCAAAATGCCGGTGCCATTGGTTTCATTGTAAAGCGACACATTGCCCGATACGACGGGGAAGTCGAGTGCGCGTCCGGCTTCGCCCATGCCTTCCAGACAACCGACAAACTGCCCCATAATTTCGGGCCGTTCAGGGTTGCCGAAATTCAAACAATTGGTAATGGCCAGCGGCGTTGCGCCGGTTGCACAAATATTGCGATAAGCCTCGGCGACGGCCTGCTTGCCGCCCTCCACCGGATCGGCAAAGCAATAGCGCGGTGTGACATCGGTGGATATGGCCAGAGCTTTCTGGGTGCCGTGCACGCGCACCAAAGCGGCATCACCGCCCGGCCCGGCCAGCGTGTCACCCATCACCATTGAATCATATTGTTCATAAACCCAGCGGCGCGAGGCAATTTCAGACGAGGCCATCAGCGTCGTCAGTGCCGAGGCCATATCCGGAGCGCCGTCCAATAAGGCAGCATCAAATGTCGCGGCTTTCGGGGTGGCCTGATGCGGGCGGTCATATTCGGGGGCGCCATCAGCCAGCGGCCCCAGCGGCATATCGGCAATGGTCTGCCCTTCATGGCTGACCACCATGCGGCTGGTATCGGTCAATTCACCAATTACCGCAAAATCCAATCCCCAACGCGAGAAAATGGCTTTCGCTTCCGGCTCGCGCCCCGGCTTCAGCACCATCAACATGCGCTCTTGGCTTTCCGACAGCAGCATTTCATAGCCTGTCATATGGGTTTCGCGGCACGGCACTTTATCGAGGTCGAGCAAAATACCGACCCCACCCTTATCGGCCATTTCCACCGAAGAGGAGGTCAGACCGGCGGCCCCCATATCTTGAATGCCGATAATCGCATCAGAGGCCATGAGTTCCTGACACGCTTCCAGCAGCAGTTTTTCGGTAAACGGGTCACCAACCTGCACGGTCGGGCGTTTTTCCTCCGAGGCATCGTCGAACTCGGCTGAGGCCATTGTCGCGCCGTGAATGCCGTCGCGGCCGGTTTTTGAGCCGACATAAACGACAGGCGCGCCGACGCCGGTCGCCGCGGCGTAGAAAATCTTATCGGTGCGCGCCACGCCGACACACATGGCGTTGACAAGAATATTGCCATTATAGCTTTTGTCGAAGTTAATCTCGCCGCCAACTGTCGGCACACCAATGCAATTGCCGTAGCCGCCAATGCCGGATACCACACCGGCCACAAGGTGACGGGTTTTGGCGTGGTCGGGTTGGCCGAAGCGCAGCGCGTTGAGATTGGCAACCGGGCGCGCGCCCATTGTAAAGACATCGCGCATAATGCCGCCAACGCCGGTGGCTGCGCCCTGATAGGGCTCGATGAAAGACGGGTGATTATGGCTTTCCATTTTGAACACCGCCGCATCGCCGTCGCCAATATCAATGACACCGGCATTTTCGCCCGGCCCTTGAATAACCTGCGGGCCGTCAACCGGCAGTTTTTTCAACCATTTGCGCGATGATTTATACGAGCAATGCTCAGACCACATAACCGAGAACACGCCCAATTCGGTATAATTGGGGGTGCGCCCCATATGGTCGCACACCATTTGATATTCGTCAGGCGTCAGCCCATGTTCGGCGACCACTGCGTCGGTGATTTCCGTGTCATTAATATGGCTCACGATAACGCCTCCACAATGCCTGAAAACATGCGCTTTCCGTCTTCGCCGCCCAGTGCCGCCTCGGCCCGTCGTTCAGGATGTGGCATCATGCCGACAATGCGGCCTGACGGGTCACAAATGCCGGCAATATCGAGGCATGCGCCATTGGGATTGTCGCCCGCCGCATAGGTAAAGGCGATGCAGTCATCGTCCTGCAAACGCTTCAGCGTGTCATCATCGGCAAAATAATTGCCTTCATTATGCGCCACCGGCACGGTGATTTCCTCACCCGCTTTAAATTGCGCGGTGAAAGCGGTTTTATTATTGGTGACGGTAAGGCGGGTATTGCGGCAAACAAAGTTCAGCCCCTTATTTTGCATCAACACGCCCGGCAAAAGACCGCATTCAGTAAGCACTTGAAAGCCGTTACAAATGCCCAGCACGGCGGCTCCCTTTTTGGCCTGTGCCACCACTTCGCGCATAATCGGGCTATTGGCAGCCATAGAGCCGCAGCGCAAATAATCGCCGTAAGAAAATCCGCCGGGCAGAACAATCAAGTCGCTTTTGGGTAAATCACTATCGCCATGCCATGCCATAAGAGGCGCTTTGCCCATCGCCGCTTCAATGCACACGGCGACATCGCGGTCGCAATTTGACCCGGGGAATACAATCACCGAAGCCTGCATATCAGGCCTCGCCATCAAGATGGATTTGGTAATTCTCAATCACCGTATTGGCGAGCAGCTTTTCGCACATATCGGTGAGCGCCGCCTCAGCCTTTTGAGGGTCGCTTTCCGAAAGATTGACCTCAATCAGTTTGCCTTGCCGAACTTCATCGACGCCGCCAAAACCCAACTGGCCCAGCGCATTTTCAATGGCCTTGCCCTGCGGATCCAGTACCCCGTTTTTCAAAGTAATGTGAATGGTCGCTTTCATAATGTCTTAAGCCTCTTCAATATTGCTCATCAAACCGAGGCGCTCAGCCACTTGTTGATAGGCATCTACCATGCCGCCCAAATCTTGTCTGAAGCGGTCTTTATCCATTTTTTCATTTGAATCGATATCCCAAAGGCGACAGCTATCGGGACTGATTTCGTCGGCCAGCACAATGCGAATGCCGTCATCGCTTTTGACGCGCCCGAATTCCAGTTTGAAATCGACAAGGCGAATACCAACATCGGCGAAAATCTCGATCATGCGCTGATTTATTTTCTTGGCGAGGGTGATGATTTCGGCCAGTTCCTCGGCGCTGCACCAGCCAAACACGGCAATATGGGCTTCGCTGATAAGCGGATCGCCCAGCGCATCGTCCTTATAGTAAAACTCGACCAATGGGCGGGGCAAAGTGTCGCCTTCATTCAGGCCGAGCCGTTTGACCAGAGAACCGGCAGCAATATTGCGCATCACCACTTCCAGCGGAATAATCTCGGCGGCGCGAATAAGCTGCTGGCGCGGGTTTATCGTTTCGATGAAGTGGGTCGGCACGCCGATTTTCTCAAGCTCGGCAAAAATAAATTCGGAAATGCGCAGATTGAGAATGCCCTTGCCGGTCATGATTTCATGCTTTTCAGCATTAAAGGCGGTGGTGTCATCTTTGAAATATTGCACCAGCGTGCCGTCTTCAGGGCCTTCGAAAAGCACTTTGGCTTTACCCTCATAAATGCGACGACCTGTGGGCATATCATGCGACATAAATTGTCTCCGTCAGATGTCCGATAAATTAGTTAATGCGGTTGATTCGAGCAATTAAGATTCACCGAAAACGCGGTTAAAAATCGTATCGACATGTTTGAAGTGATAGCCGAGATCAAACAGAGCTTCCAAATCTTCATCGCTCAGCACGACCTCTTTATCGGCTTTCAACAGGTCGAGAAATTGTCCTTCGCCGCGCCATACCGGCATGGCATTGCGCTGCACCAAGCGATAGGCGTCTTCGCGGCTGACACCGGCTTGCGTTAAAGCCAAAAGCACGCGCTGCGAATGCACCAAGCCACCCAGCTTGTCGAGATTGGCCTGCATACGCTCGGGATAGACAACAAGGTTCTCGACGACATTGGTAAGGCGCACCAGAGCGAAGTCCAAAGTGATGGTGGCATCGGGGCCAATCATACGCTCCACCGAAGAATGCGAAATATCGCGCTCGTGCCACAGCGCCACATTTTCCATCGCCGGCACTGCCATGCCACGCACCAGCCGCGCCAGACCGGTTAGGTTTTCGGTCAAAACCGGGTTGCGCTTATGCGGCATGGCCGACGAGCCTTTTTGGCCCTCCGAGAAATATTCTTCCGCCTCCAAAACTTCTGTGCGCTGCAAATGCCGTACTTCAGTGGCCAGTCTTTCCATTGACGAGGCGATAACGCCCAATGTGGCGAAAAACATGGCGTGGCGGTCGCGCGGAATGACTTGTGTGGAGACCGGTTCAACCTCCAACCCCATAGCCTCGGCGACATGTGCTTCGACGGACGGGTCAATATTGGCAAACGTGCCGACCGCACCGGAAATCGCGCAAGTGGCAATCTCTTTGCGCGCCGCCACCAAACGGTCGCGGCAGCGGTCAAATTCGGCATAGGCTTGCGCCAGTTTCAGGCCAAAAGTCGTCGGTTCGGCGTGAATGCCGTGGCTGCGCCCGATGGTCGCCGTCATTTTATGTTCCATTGCGCGCTTTTTCAGAGCGCCGAGCAGCGCATCCATATCGTCGAGCAAAATATCGCTGGCGCGGACAAGCTGCACATTGAAACACGTATCGAGCACATCAGACGAGGTCATGCCCTGATGTACAAAGCGAGCTTCGGGTCCGACATGTTCTGACAGGCTGGTCAAAAAGGCGATGACATCATGTTTGACTTCGCGCTCAATTTCATCAATGCGGTCAACGTCAAAGGCGCCTTTTTCGCGCACCGCTTTGGCTGCATCCTCTGGCACAATGCCCAATTTTACCATTGCGTCCATCGCATGCGTCTCGATTTCCAACCATATGGAGAAGCGGATTTCGGCCTCCCAAAGGGCGGTCATATCGGGGCGGGCATAGCGTGGAATCATCGGAACTCTCCTTGTCGTTTCGACTTACCAGAGTCGGCGCAGGGGTGAAAGACGAAGGTCAACTTTTAGCAGTGGAACAAATGTTTTTATTTTTCGAATCTTGTTGTTTAAAAGGCAGGTATCGGTTTTTGTTGTTTTTCCTGCACGTCGGCCTCCTAGCCGGACGGGTTTTTGTGCGGTGTGTCGCTGCCGTTAAGGGACTTGGTGAAAATCTCGCAGCCGGTGGCGGTAATGCCGACCGAATGTTCATATTGCGCCGATAAAGTGCGGTCGCGGGTGACTGCCGTCCAGCCATCACCGAGAATTTTGACCGCCGGTTTGCCGAGATTGAGCATCGGCTCAATGGTGAAGAACATGCCTTCGCGTAAGGTCAGCCCCTCGCCGGAACGGCCATAATGCAAAATATTCGGGGTATCGTGGAAAATACGCCCCAGCCCATGCCCGCAAAAATCGCGCACCACGGCCAAGCGTTGCACTTCTGCATAAGATTGAATGGCGTGACCGATATCGCCCAAAGTCGCGCCCGGGCGCGCCGCTTCAATGCCTTGCATCATCGCGTCATAGGTCACATCCATCAGTTTTTGCGCTTTCACTGAAGTTTTGCCGAGCGCATACATGCGGCTGTGGTCGCCATGCCAGCCTTCATGATAAAGCGTCACATCGACATTCATAATGTCGCCTTCGCGCAGTATTTTATCGCCCGGAATGCCGTGGCAAACGACATGATTGATGGAGGTGCAAATGGATTTCAAAAAGCCGCGATAATTAAGCGGGGCAGGGACGGCGCCCAAATCGCAGATAATTTCAACCGCTTTATCGTCGAGAAAACCGGTGGTGACGCCGGGTTTGACGAATTCGCCCAACATATCCAGCGTTTGCGCCGCCATGCGGCCAACCGTGCGCATGCCGTCAAAATCCGCTTGCGTATGGATTTTGATTTGGCCCGTATTCTTCAACGGTGCAAGGCTGGCTTCAATGAAGTTCATTCTTTTTCTCCGACCCGTTCATTACCACATTGGCGCGTTGCCTGTCGACAAGGCTGCTATATGCGGCTTGTCATATGGCGTCCAAAAGCTAAATTGCGCCGAAGAAGGAAAATTTCAATGACAGATAAGAAACAAATTACTGCTGCCATGCTGATTATCGGCAATGAAGTCTTGTCAGGGCGCACGCAAGATAAAAACCTCGCCTTTGTCGGCAATGCGCTGGGCGAGATTGGCATTGATATGAAAGAAGTGCGGATCGTGCCTGACGCGCAAGACGAGATTGTCGATGCGGTCAATGCGCTGCGCGCAAAATATACTTATGTCTTCACCTCCGGCGGTATTGGCCCGACGCATGACGATATTACCGCCGACTGTATTGCGGCGGCTTTCGGTGTGTCGCTGGACATGCATCCGCTGGCTACGCAATTGCTGGAAGCGCATTATGAGGCGCAGGGCATTGAGTTTAACGCGGCGCGCGCCCGCATGGCGCGCATTCCTGACGGCGCCAGCCTGATTGACAATCCGGTGTCGACCGCGCCCGGCTTTCGCATCGGCAATGTGCATGTCATGGCCGGTGTGCCGAAAATCATGCAAGCGATGATGGAAAATATTTTGCCGACTTTGGAGGGCGGTGAAAAACTTTCCTCCGTCACCATTACCGCGCAAGTGCCGGAAGGCGCGATCGCCGAGGCAATGGAAAAACTGCAAGGCGAGCATCCGCAAGTCAGTATTGGTCTTTATCCGTTTTACGGCGCTGATGGGGCAGGGGTCAGCGTGGTGGCGCGGGGCCGCGATGTGGCGGCGCTGGCTGAAGTTGAAGCGGCGGTGAAGCAACAATTTGCCGATATGGGCATGGCTTTGATTGAGCGTCCACCACCGGCTGAGTTTTTGAAGGGTTAAAGGCAAAACCTAACAAAAAATTTAATTTTCTTTTGCGATGAAAATGCGCAGAGTATCTCTACCAATTAGGGAGGTTCTTATGAAAAAGACTGTTTCTGCTCTGGCCGTAGCCGCCATGTTCGCTCTGCCGAATGCCGCTATTGCCTTGAACTCAAGCTTTGATGCCATGTCACAATCGGGCAACCACAAATTCTATGTGTGGTGCACCGGTAAAGATGACTACACCGCCACACAAGCCGGCGATAATGCAAAAGCCGCGCAAGCTGCTGTTGCTTCAAAAGCCGGCAGCAAATGCTGGCCGGTATGGCAAGGTCTGGAAAACTAAGCTTTTCGACCTATAATGATTAACGGCGGTCTTTCAGGCCGCCGTTTTTCTATGGGTTGACGAAAGAGGCGGAAATGAAAATGTCAGTATTAGCGGGACTCGCATTGGTGTTTGGTTTGGGTGTGTTGCTGTCGGCCTGTGGCAGCAATGTCGGTCGCCCGCTGGGCGGCGATGCGCCCTATCATCATTTGGAAAACGGTTTTCGCAATCCGCCTGACAGCCCCAAGCGCACCATTTCCTTTACCCGCCGCATGAAATTTTTCAGTCAAGCCATATGGCGCAATGCCGTCAGCGAAGCGCCGAGCATTCCGCGCGACCATGCGATAAAGCGCGACGCCGCAAAAGCGCAATTGGCGGCAATGGGCGATGATGATTTCGTCAGCTGGATTGGCCATGCGACATTTCTGGTGCGTCTCGATGGCGTCAATGTGTTGACCGATCCGGTGTTTTCGCGCCGCGCCAGTCCGGTTTCTTTCACCGGCCCGGCGCGTCTTGTGCCGCCCGGTCTGTTTATTGAAGATTTGCCGCCGATTGATGTGGTGGTCATCAGCCACGCGCATTATGACCATCTCGACACGGCGACGCTCGACAAGCTGCCCAATAAAGAGCGTATTACCGCCGTGGTGCCTTTGGGGCTGGGCAAATATTTCAAGGGCTATGGCGATGTGCGCGAGGTTGATTGGTATGATGAGGTGAGCTTGCCGTCTGATAATGGCGAGTTCAAACTGACCGCCTATCCGGCCGTGCATTGGTCAAACCGCTCACTATTCGACATTAACCGCACTTTGTGGATGTCCTATGGCTTTTCTGCCGGTGGCCGTTCCGTGTTTCATACCGGTGATACCGAAACCCATCCCAGCCTGTTCAGCGAAATCGGTCAGCATATGAGCGATAATCATGGTGGTTGCGATCTCGGCCTGATGAGCATTGGCGCTTATGCGCCGCGTGATTTCATGCGCGGTGCGCATATGGATCCGGAAGGCGGCGTTGATATGGGCCGCGAGGTCGGCTGCAAGCGCATGGTGCCGATGCATTGGGGCACGTTTATTTTGTCGTTTGAGCCGTTTGATGAACCGCGCCAGCGTTTTGTCGAAGCGGCGGGTAATCAGTCCTTGGTGATGAAAATCGGCGAAACCCTGAAAATGCAGGATATTTCCAACTGACGGCGCGGCAATTCATGCTATAGAAAGCGCTTTCCGGCGCGGCCTCGTGGTGGAATTGGTAGACACAGCAGACTTAAAATCTGCGGCTCGATTAGAGCGTGACGGTTCGAGTCCGTCCGAGGCCACCATCTTTCTCATGACCAATGAGTTTTTTGAGCTTCGCTGGCGCGGCGCTTTGCCCTAGCGGAAGCGCAGATGCCTCGCTTTGCTCGGCAGGTAAACCTTTTACCGTCCGAGGCCACCATCATTTAATAATAAAATGATAAGCGCCGTCCTTACTCGGTATAAAGCGCGCGGTCGAAGAAGGCGCGAATGTCGGCGGCGGTTTGTTCGGGCATTTCTTCATGCGCCAAATGCCCGGCTTGCGGGTAAAGCTTCAACAGGCTGCCGATGATTTGCGTGTTCATGGCAATGCCATATTTCGGGTCAATCAGCCTGTCTTGTGAGCCCCAAATAAGCAGCGTTGCCGGATCAACGGCGCGCAAAATCGGCTCCAGCGACGGCTCCAAATCCGCTTTCTGAAAAACGTTTAATGCTGGCATCGCGCGAGCCGGCCATGCGCAGCAATTCCCAATAGCGCGTGACCATTTCATCGGTGACGAAATTATCAGGGTCGGCAACGACGCCTTCCAACGTGCTGGCAACCAGAAAACGCGGCGTGAAATAGCGCATCAGGCGCAGGGCGATATCAGAGCCGACAAGCGAGAACGCGCCGACCCCGCCATCATCTTCATTGCGCTCCATGCCGCCCGACGAGACCAGCACCAGCGCATCCGTCTCGCGCGGATACATCAGCGCATAGCGCAGCGCCACCGCGCCGCCCATACTATTGCCGACCAAAGTGACGGATTTGAAATCATAAAGCTCAATCACCTCGCGGGTGAAATTGGCCATGGCGATATTGGAATAATCTTCCTGCGGTGTAGCACCGGTCAGGCCGTGGCCGGGCAGGTCAAAGCTGATGAGCCGATAATCATCTTTTAATTGCGCGACCAATGGCTCCCACGTATGCAGCGAGGCATTGGAGCCGTGCAAAAGAAACACTGGCGGCTTGTCTTTATTACCCTGATCGCGAATATGCACTTCCGCGCCAGAAGGCAGGAAATAGAAAAATGATTTTTCATTTGCGTATTTGTCAATCAGCTCTTGCTTGGTCAAGTCTGTGGCAATCATCAAGCTGGAAAAAAGCAACAGCACGACAAACAGGCCGATAATGGCCAGCAGCGAATAACCGATGATTTGCAGTATTCTCCCCATAGCCGATAAAGTGCGTCTGTTCGAGACACATCGCAAGAAAATTTAGCGCTTGGGATGGCTAGTTTTTGAACCGAAAGCGGGTCGAGCAATAGGGGCAAACAATCTCATCTTCGCTGCCCATATCGAGATAAATATGCGGATGGTCATAGGGCGGCTCCGCGCCGATACACTCAAACTCTTTGACCGACACAAAAATTTCCTGTGCGCCATCATTATTGCTGATTTTCGGGGTCGCTGACTGCGCCATGATTTACCTCGTGTGATTCGCGGCGTTTATAGCCGCTTGCTTATGCCAGAGCAAGAACAGAGCCTTCAGATTTTCAGCAGCAGCCGCAGCCGCCAAGCGCCGCATCACCGTTTTCATGCCCGCCTTCGCCGTGCCAGGCTTGCGCGATGGATTGCGCCGAAAATTCGGCCGTGGCAGCAAAAGTCATCTTTCGCTTGTTGCATCATTTTCTTGTCGGTCAACACGTCAATCGCGGTCATGGCGAGCGATTTGGCCCCGTCAATCACCGCCTTGTCGCCTTTTTCCGAACCGGCCCATTTGGCAAATTCCGGATTGTGAATGACCACGCTGGGCGGCGCACAGGCAATCATCGGATGAATGGACGGCACGCGATGGCTGATATTGCCCATATCGGTCGAACCGGCACCGCTGCTCGGCATTTTTTCCAGCGGGAAGAAATCGCGGCCCAAGCTTTCTGCGTTCTGCTTATAGCGCTCGGCAATGGCCCAGCTATCTTTGATTTCCAAATAATCGCCCAGCGCCCAGTCAATCTGCACCTCGCAACCGGCGGCCAGTGCGCCCGCCTCAAAGCAATTTTGCACGCGCGCCTTCAGTTCTGCCAGCGCAAGACCGTTTTCGGCGCGCACATAAAATGTGCCGACCGCATGGTCGGGCACAATATTGGGAGCCAATCCGGCTTCATTGAAAATGCCGTGAATGCGCTCGCTTTGTTTAATGTGCTGGCGCAATTGGGCAATCGATTGATAGGCCGTCACCAACGCGTCCAGCGCATTGACACCGGCAAACGGCATGGCCGAGGCATGCGCGGCCTTACCCGTATAGGTGACGCGCACCTCATTGACCGCCAAGCTCGGCATGGTGATGAGGTCAATCCCCGCCGGATGCACCATCATGGCCGCATCCAGCCCGTCAAACGCGCCTTGCCGCGCCATCAATTCCTTGCCATTGCCGCTTTCTTCAGCAGGGGTGCCGAGATAGCGCACTTTGCCGGGCAATTCACCGCTCAGCTTGGCCAGCGCCAAAGATGCGCCGAGGCCGGTTGTGGCGATAATATTATGCCCACAGGCATGGCCGATGCCGGGCAGGGCGTCATATTCCGACAAAATGCCGACTTCCGTGTCACCGTCACCGAAAGATGAAATAAAAGCCGTGTCGAGCCCGCAAGCATGGCGTTCGACGTTCAATCCGGCGGCTTCCACCTTGTCGGTCAGCAAGCCGTGGGCGAATTTTTCTTCAAAAGCGATTTCCGGCTTGGCGTGAATGGCGTGGCTGGCATCAACCAACTCATCGGCCATGCCGTCAATAATATCGCACACTTGTTTTTTTAGCTCGGCACTCATGGTGACGCTCCTATCCAATTTTGAACGGCATGCCCAGCAGCATACCGGCATCGACAACCAGCAATTGACCCGTCACATGGGCGCTGGCGCGACTGGCGAAAAACATAATCGGGCCTTTAATATCATCCGGCCCACCGGCGCGCCCCATCGGCGTGCCTTTGCGTTGGCCTTCGGCAATTTGTTCAAACACTTCATCACCAAAGGCGTTGCGAAACCAATCCGTGCCGACAAAGCCCGGACACACCGCATTGACGCGGATATTCTCCGGCCCCAAAGAACGCGCCAGCGCCAATGTCGTTGAATTGAGCGCCCCTTTGGAGGCGACATAGGCGATTGAGGAGCCAATGCCGCGCACACCGGCGACGGAAGAAATATTGACCACCGAAGGGGCGTCGGATTTGGCGAGATGCGGGCGCGCATGTTTGATCATTTGATAGGGGCCGATGAGGTTGAGGGCATAAATTTTCTCAAAATCTTCGGCACTGAGCCCTTCCAAATCATCATGGTTCATGAATTTTGTCGTGCCCGCATTATTGACCAAAATATCAAGGCGGCCCCACTCATCCATCGCCGCCTCGACCAATGTTTTGCAATTTGCATCTTCTGAAACATCGGCTTTTACGGCAATCGCATCGCCGCCTGCCGCTTTACAGGCGGCTACGACTTTTTCAGCCGCGTCGGCGCTTTTGGAATAATTAATGACCAATTTCGCGCCGCCTTCGGCCATGCCGATGGCTGCGGCTTCGCCAATACCGGCAGAAGAGCCCGTAATAATTGCAATTTGATCCGAAAAATCCATTCTCAACTCCCTTTAAAGTTCGGCTTGCGCTTTTCCATAAAGGCGCGGCGACCTTCTTCATAATCGGCACTGGCCAAGCAATCTGCAAGGCGTTTTTTAATCTCGGCGCTGTCGGCTTCTGGGTTGTCGAGAATAAATTTACTGGTCTGTAGGCTCATCGGCGCATTGGCCGAAATTTGTGCCACCAATTCGGCGAGGGCGGTGTCAAAATCTTCGACTGTTGCGGCCAGCGCAATCAGGCCGTTATTGAGCGCCTCATCGACGTTCAAATTGGCGGCGGTGAAAATAATCCGCTTGGCTTCCGACACGCCGACCAGTCGCGCCAGCTGATGCGTGGCATTGGCCGGATAAGCCAGACCCAACTTACCGGCAGGAATACCGAAACGGCTATCGGCGCGCGCCAGGCGCAAATCGCAAGCGGCGGCAAGACCCAAGCCGCCGCCAATGCAATAGCCTTCAATGGCCGCCAAAGTGGGTATCGGGCAAGCGGCAATGGCATCAAAGGCGGCAATGGTGGCGCGGTCGAAATCCGTGCCATTTTCGCTGTCTGGGGGCCGCTCAGCACTTCTTCGAATTGCGCAATATCGGCACCGGCAACAAAAGCCTTGCCACCGACACCGCGCAGGACGAGCAAACGCATATTCTTAATCGCGGCAAATTTCTGCATCAGCGGGGCGATGGCCTGCCAGCCCTCAAGGTCGATGACATTATGCTTTTCGGGCAGGTTGAAAAGCACATGGCCGATAGTGCCATTATCGGTTTTCTGCACACCGGCAATCAGCCGCTTGGCACCGCTATCTATGGCTTGCGTGTCGGGCGGTAACAAATTGCTCATGTCTTTGCCTCATTGAAAAAAGCCAGCAAGTCGGGAAACACTTTGCCGTCTTGCAGCATAAATAAATGTCCCCCTTCATACAGGGTCAGCTTTGCATTGGGGATTTTACTTTCCAAAGCCTGCATGGCTGTGGGCTTGGCAATGCCGTCATATTGACCGCCGCCAAGAAATACCGGACAGGCAATTTGCCCGAGCCTGTCATAGCAATCATGCTGCGCGCGCGCCGCCAATTGCGCGGCGCGGCCTTCGGCAAAGCGCGGTTCGTGTTCGAATTCAGACATATCCAGCCTTTGTCGGGCCGCCGCCACGGCTTCA
Organism: Rhodobiaceae bacterium; assembly: GCA_038143435.1. Lineage (GTDB taxonomy): Bacteria > Pseudomonadota > Alphaproteobacteria > RS24 > RS24 > UBA8337. Next base: position 214,056 of record JAYQLX010000002.1, read on the forward strand.
GGATTGGCGGCCAGCCAATTATCATCAATGCGTGTGTCATTCAGCTTCATGCCGGTGAGCACGCGCGCCTCCAAATCAAGCCCTTCCAATTCGTGCAACGGGTAAGAAGCACCGCCTGCGCCACCCGGCGAGGTGCACCAGAGCGCCAGTCGCGACAGACGCGCGGTGTGCCTGACGGCAAATTCCTGCGCCACCATGCCGCCAAAGCTGATGCCCAATATCATCGCTTTATCAATGCCCATTGCGTCCATCACGGCGGCGGCATCATCGGCATAATCGCGCATGCTATATGGGCCTTCGGGCTTGTCGCTTTGGCCAAGCCCGCGTTGGTCATAGGCGGTGACGCAAAAATGCGATGTCAGCGGGCTGTCCATAATGCTCGGCTTGCGGCGCAAATCATTGCCCGTTCCGTTAATGACAAGCAAGTGCGGGCCGCTGCCCGCTTGCTCGACATAAAATTTCAGCCTGTTTGTCGTCAAAAATTGCATGGTGAAAGGTTGCTTGCCAGTGAATCCGCCAAAATGGTATCTTGAAGTGCAATTGGGCGAAAGCCAAAATGGAAGTGAATATGACGGAAACCGCAAAAAAACTCGCGACGGTCGATCCCGTATGGTCGCAAATTCGCGAAGACGCTACGAAAATGGCCGAAAATGAACCGACTTTGTCGGGGTTTTTGAACGCAACAATTTTGAATTTCGAGCGGCTGGAAATGGCGATTGCCTCGCATTTGTCGGAAAAGTTGGCCAATTCAGAAATCGGCGCGCGCTCGCTTTGCGAAGTTTTTGAAGAAGCCTTTAGCGATAATGAAGCGGTCAGTGAAGCCATGCGGGCCGATATTGTCGCGCATTTTGACCGCGACGCGGCCTGCCGCAGCTATCTCGATCCGGTGCTTTACTTTAAAGGGTTTCTCGCTTTGCAGACCTATCGCGCCGCCAATTGGCTGATAAATGCCGGCCGTCGCGGCATGGCGCTATATCTGCAAAATCGCGCCTCAGAAGTATTTCAGGCTGATATTCATCCGGCCGCCAATATCGGCAAGGGCGTGTTTATCGACCATGCCACCGGCGTGGTGATTGGTGAAACGGCTGTGGTCGGCGATGATGTTTCCATGTTGCACGGCGTGACGCTGGGCGGCAGCGGCAAAGAGGGCGGTGATCGCCACCCGAAAATCGGTGATGGCGTGTTGATTTCCGTCGGTGCCAAAGTGCTCGGCAATATTCGTGTCGGCGATTGCGCGAAAATCGGCGGCGGCTCAGTGGTGCTGACCGATGTGCCGGCTTACACAACGGCGGTCGGCGTGCCGGCCAAAATTGTCGGCAAGGTGACATCGCCGGAACCGTCGCGCCAAATGGACCATTCGGTCGGGGAAGATGGCGACGCAATTTAACCGTTAATCAGCAAGTCATGGGGGATTTGTTATGGGCAGACTGTCAGGAAAAACCGCATTCGTATCGGGCGGCGCAAAAGGGTTGGGCGCGGAAATGGCGCGCGCCATGCATGAAGAAGGGGCCAATGTCATGGTTACCGATGTGCTGGAAGAAGAGGGCATCAAGCTGGCCGATGCGCATGAAAACATGCAATTCATGCAGCACGACGTGACCGATGAGGCGCAATGGCAGGCAGCGATTGATGCCACCCTTTCGGCTTTTGGCGGGCTTGATGTGCTGGTCAATAATGCCGGGATTGCCCATGACTCGACACCGCTTGAAGAAACCACATTGGAACAATGGCGGCATGTTTTGGCCATCGACCTTGATGGTGTTTTTCTCGGCGCAAAATACGCCGTGCGCGCCATGAAAGAAAAAGGCGGCAGCATTATTAATGTGTCATCTATTTACGGCATTGTCGGTTCATCGGCGCAAGCGCCATATCACGCGGCCAAAGGCGGTGTGCGGCTGTTGACCAAAGCAATGGCGGTGGAAATGGGCGCGCTCGGTTATAAAATCCGCGTCAATTCCATTCACCCCGGTTTTGTCGGCACTGATATTTTGCGCGATGGCATTAAGCGCGCCGTTGAAATGGGCGCGATGGATGGCGAGAATGAAGCGATTGAAACGTTAACGCTCGGCACACCGGCGGGGCGCTTGGGCGTGCCGCGCGACATCGCCAATGGCATTGTGTTTCTGGCCTCAGACGAGTCGGAATGGATGACCGGTGCCGAGCTTGTTATTGACGGCGGTTTCACAGCCCAGTAGCTTGCAACAAGTATTTTCGGAGGTTTTCCATGAACAATGATGAAATCATTCGCGTGCAAACTTATTTGCGGCTCAAGTTTCAAAACGACATGCTGACGCTCAAACGCGGCGCGAAAGACGATATGGTCGAAGTGTTTATGGAAGATGAGTTTATCGGCACATTGTTTCGTGATGATGAGGAAGGCGAAATTTCTTACGCTTTCAATATGGCGATATTGGAATTTGACCTGCCGACTCTGTAATCAGTTTTGTCGCCGCGCGGCGGCACGGAAATTACGGATCATTTCACGCACATCGCGGTCAATGGCTTCCCATTGAGCCAAATGTACACGCTTGAAGACATAGCTGACTTGCGCCGTGGTGCCGAGATTGAAGCGGCTCTCGCAAGTCGGGTTTTCATGTTTCACAATATCGCAAATGAATAGCGGCGGGCGCTGGCGCTCGGCGGCACTGCCGGTTTTCAGCCCGCGAAAAATCTGCTTTTTGTCGTAAGGCGAGTCAGTGCGAAAGGCGAAGCTTTGCAATCCTTCATCGGTCACCTCGCCTGAGCCATTAATATAAGGGCGATAAATGGCATTAAAAACCCGTTCTTCCGGCATTTCGCTGGCGGTTGCGCGAATATTGATGGTCAGCAATTTTGACAATATGTCGGTATCGAGAAATGCCTCGGCGCGGTCTTCGCGCCACGGGCTGAAATCGGGCAGCAAAACATGCAGGCTGGCATGGTCAAGCTGGCCGCTGCGGCGGGTGCGGCCATTTCGCGTATAATGGGCAGGCACTGAGAACAATGTGCCGCCAATCTCAAGGCGCACACGACCATTATCATCGGTCGGCGCATAGGCCATGCCTTGAAGGTCGCGAATGCCCGGGCCGAAGTAAAACAGGTAAAATAAAACACCGCTGAGCAGAAAGCCGCCGAGGATGACAGACGGCAATGCCAATACCGGCCACTCTTCTTCCGGCACGGCCCGCGACAATAAGCGCTTTATCATGGTTTCCTCTTTCGCAGTTTGTAATCTGTGTTTACCATGAAAACCGCGATTGATAACAGCATCTATGGGAGGCATGCATGACCGTCTACGCTTTGGGTGACCGCACACCGACATTTCCCGAAAGCGGCAATTATTGGGTTGCCCCTGATGCACAAGTCATGGGCGCCATTATTCTCGAAGAAAATGCCAGTGTTTGGTTCGGTGCGGTGCTGCGCGGCGATAATGAACCGATTACCATTGGCGTAAACTCCAATGTGCAAGACGGCTCGGTGATGCATACCGATATCGGTTTTCCACTGACGCTTGGCAAAAATGTGACAATCGGCCATCAGGCCATGCTGCATGGCTGCACGGTCGGCGATAATTCACTTATCGGCATTGGCGCAACCATATTGAATGGCGCGAAAATCGGCAAAAATTGCCTCATTGGTGCGCATGCGCTGGTCGGTGAAGGCAAGGAAATTCCCGATAACTCAATGGTGCTCGGCATGCCCGGCAAAGTGGTGCGCGAGCTGGATGAGAATAATGAGAAAATCATGATTGCTTCGGCAGAACATTACGTCGAAAACTGGAAGCGCTATCAGCGCGATTTGAAAGAGGTTGGATAAATGATTGAGACGGTCGATTATATTATTGTCGGCGCCGGAAGCGCCGGTTGTGTACTCGCCGCGCGTTTGAGCGAAGATGAAAGCAATTCGGTCATGCTGCTGGAAGCCGGTGGCAAAGACAAAAACCTGTTTATTCATATGCCCGCCGGATATTCGCAATTAGTGCCGGAGCGCAATGACCAGAATTACGGCTTTGAAACCGAGGCCGAGCCCAATTTGGGCGGGCGGCAAATGTATTGGCCGCGTGGGCGCGGCTGGGGCGGCTCATCGTCGATTAATGCAATGGTTTATATTCGCGGCAATGCTTATGACTATGACCATTGGAGCCAGCTCGGCAATCAGGGCTGGTCTTATGAAAGCGTGCTGCCCTATTTCAAACGGGCGGAAGATTTTTCCGGCGATGGCGATGAAGAATATCATGGCACGGGCGGCCCGCTCAGCGTGCAAAAATCCAATCGCGAAAATGATGAATTGCTCGACGTGTTTGTCGAGGCCGGTCAGCAAGCAGGTATTCCTTTCACCAAAGATTTCAACGGCAAAAGCCAAGAGGGCGTGTCGCGCTATGAGCATACGATACGCGGCTCCAAGCGGTGCAGCGCCGCGCGCGGTTATTTGCATCCGGCACTGAACCGCAAAAAATTGCACACCGAAACTGATGTGACGGTCGATTGCGTCGAATTCGAAGGCAAAAAAGCAGTCGGAGTCAGCTTCAGCAAAAAAGGCAAAAGCTTCACCGTGCGAGCCGATAAAGAAGTTATTTTGTCGGCCGGCGCGCTCAATTCGCCGCAAATTCTGCTGCGCAGCGGTGTTGGCCCGGCCGATGAAATCAAGCCGCATGGGCTCGAAATGGTGCATGAATTGCGCGGTGTCGGGCAAAACCTGCAAGACCATCTCGGCGTGGTCAGCCAGTTTGAATGCACCCAGCCCGTCACCTTGCACCGCTCTGCTGTCTGGTGGCGCACGCAATTGGCCGGTATGCAGTATTTGTTTTTTGGCAAGGGTGATGCTTCTTTCCCACCGACGGCGGCAGGCGCGTTTTTCAAATCCAGCGAAGAAAAAGCGGTTTGCGATATGCAAATTCACTATGTCTCGGTTGCCGTGCCGGATGTGCATGGGCGCGCAGACATTCCGACCTCGCACGGCTTTTCGTCAATCGTTTATGGCTGTCGCCCCGAAAGTCGCGGCCATTTGACCTTGAAAACGGCAAGCCCTGACGACCCACCGGCGATTTACCCGAATTATCTCTCCGCCGAGCAAGATATTGTCGATATTCGCAACGGCTATCGCAAAACGCGCGATATTTTCATGCAAAAAGCCTTTGATCCTTATCGCGGTGCGCAGATGAAGCCGTCATCTGACGTTAATGTCGACAATGATGACGAGTTGGATGCATGGATACGCGCTACGGGTGAAACGCTTTATCACCCTGTCGGCACTTGCAAAATGGGCAGCGATGATATGGCGGTGACCAATGAGCACGGCCAAGTGCAAGGGCTTGAAGGCCTGCGCGTGGTTGATGCCTCGCTCATGCCGACGCTGATTAGCGGTAACACCAATGCGCCGACCATTATGATGGCGGAGAAAATTTCCGACCATATTCGTGGCAAGAGCTTTCTGCCGGCGCAGCAAGTGAGCGCATAAATGGCCAAATTCGAGTTTTTCTTCGATATTTCGTCGCCCTGGACCTATCTCGCTTTTTCGCGGGTGGAAGAGGTGGCCGAACGGTGCGGTGTCGATATTGATTTCAAGCCGATATTGGTGGGCGGCGTGTTCAATGCGGTCAATGAAACCGTTTATGAGGCGCGTTCCAATCCGCATCCGGTGAAAGGGCGTTATTACGTTAAGGATTTGCGCGATTGGGCCAAATTTTGCGATGTCCAAATAGGCCAGCCGCCGGTGTTTCCGCTGCCCGCTGCGGGCATTATGCGGGTTGCGCTTTTGGCGCAAGATGAGGGCAAGCTGGTGGCATTTTCCAAAGCGGCGTTTCATGCCTATTGGGGCGAGTTGAAAGACATCAGCCAGCCGGAAGAAATAACCGCTCTTTGCGAAACTGTGGGCATGGATGGCGCTGCCGTGTTGGCGGCCATGCAAACCGATGATGTGAAAGCGCGCCTGCGCGACAATACGCAAGAGCTTATCGAGCGCGGCGGTTTCGGCTCGCCGACCATGTTTGTCAATGAAACCGATATGTATTTCGGCAATGACCGCTTTGAATTGGTCGAAGCGGCCTTGAAAGCGGCAGGCTAGGGCGTGAGCAGAAAGAAGAACAGAGCGAAAAGCAGCCCATATTGCGCGCCCCGCCCGTGGTGCTGATTTTGCTGGCCCTCTTATTGGGCTTTCATCTCTTGTCCGTATTTGGCGGCACCGCTTTGCGCGTCGAATTGATTGTCGCGCTGGGGCTGTTTCCGGCGCGGTTTTTTGCCGAAGGGCTGGGCGGCTTGCCGGGTGGGTGGGTGCAGGGCGTAGTCAATCTGTTCAGCCACTCCTTGCTGCATGGCAGTTGGACGCATGTGATTTTGAACGGCGTCTGGCTGCTGGCTTTCGGCGCGCCGGTGGCCAAACGGCTGGGCCCGCGCAAATTCATGTTTCTGTTTATGGTCTGCGTGATGGTGGGCGGCTTCGGGCAGATTTTCGTTGCTGATGTGAGCGGCTATCTCATTCCGATTATCGGCGCTTCGGGCGGCGTTGCCGGTCTGATGGGCGCGGCCTCCCGCTTTGCCTTTTCCGATGTGCGTTGGCTTGACCCCAATGCACAACAGCCGGGGCGGCGACTGCTGCATTTGAGCGATGTGCCGCGCCGCCGACCGGTTATGCTGTTTATCGCCATTTGGCTGATAATGAACCTCGTCTTCGGCCTGCTCGGGCCCTATGGCATGGCCAATCCGGGCGGGGCGGCGGTCAATATTGCTTGGGTCGCCCATTTGGGCGGTTTTCTGGCCGGTCTTTTGCTTATCGGCCTATTGGAAAAGCCGCCGCTTTCCGCCTCCGGCGGGCCCGGCCATGTCGATTATGGCGAGTGGAAAAACCGCAAATAACAGCCATTTTTATCGAGTGACTTGCAAACTGCGTCATCCTGCCGCATGCTGAAGGCGAAAGGACAGGCCAATGACAATACAAGCCATTTTGAAAAATAAAGGTGCTGAGGTTGTCGCCATTGATGCGGCGCATCAGGTGGCCGAGGCCGTGCGCATTATGGATAAACGGCAAATCGGCGCGCTGGTGGTCACCGGGCAGGGCGAAGACTGTTCCGGCATTTTTACCGAGCGCGACGTGATGCGCGCGCTGGCCCGCAATGGCACGCATATTTTGGAAGATGCGGTGGGTAAACATATGACTGATCGCCCGCAAAGCATTTTGCCGACGACATCGGTTGAAGAGGCTATGGAAATCATGACCGAGCGCCGCTTTCGGCATTTGCCGGTGATGACCGGCACCACTCTGTGCGGCATTGTTTCCATCGGTGATTTGGTTAATTACCGCATCCACCAAAGCGAAATGGAAGCCAGCGCGCTGAAGGAATATATCGCTACAGGTTAGAGCCTAAAGCTTGGTCGGATTGGGCGCGTCGCCATATACGTCGAGCGGGTCGAAGACTTTCTCGTCTTCCTCATAAGTCAGCGTAACCGGCGCATCGGGCAGCGCGCCCGTCGGCAAAGAGCGATAAAAGCACGAGCGATAGCCGACATGGCAGCTCGCGCCATTGCCGCCAACCTGCACGCGCAGCCACACGCAATCTTGGTCATCATCAATGCGCATTTCCGCAATATGCTTGCACCAGACCGCTGGTTGCACCTTTGTGCCAAATCGCCTCGCGCGAGCGCGACCAATAATGCGCTTCGCCGCTGGCAATGGTCTTTTTCAGCGCTTCTTCATTCATATAGCCATGCATCAGCAATTCACCGCTGGCAAAATCTGTGGTGACAACAGGAATAAGGCCATTGGCGTCAAATTTCGGCGCCAGCACATGGCCTTCTTCAACCTGTTCTACGGTTTCGCGCGGTGCAAAAGGACCTGTCATAATAAACCCTCTAAAAAGTTGAGGGTCTTATAGACCTAGCTGTTAATCATGGCAAGGAAGCGCGCTTCCATTTTCGGGTCTTCGGCAAACACACCGGTAAATTGCGTGGTGATGGTGGCCACATCGGGCTTTCTGATGCCGCGTGTCGTCATGCATTGGTGCTTGGCATCGACCAAAATGGCAATACCGGCCGGTTCCATGACGCGCTGAATGCAATCGACGATTTGCGCCGTCATGGTTTCCTGCGTTTGCAGACGTTTGGCGAAAATCTCAATCACCCGCGCCAATTTGGAAATGCCGACAACCTTATCGACCGGCATATAGGCGATGTGCACTTTGCCCAAAATCGCCACCATATGGTGCTCGCAATGGCTTTCCAGCGCAATGTCGCGCAGCATGACCATATCGTCATAGCCTTCGACATCCTCAAAAGTGCGTCCCAGAACTTCTTCCGGATCTTCGTCATAGCCGGCAAAAAATTCGGTGATAGGCATTGACCACACGCTTTGGCGTGTCGACCAGCCCTTCGCGGTCCGGATTGTCTCCGGCCCAAGAAATAAGTGTGCGAACCGCTGCTTCAGCTTCCTCGCGTGAAGGTTTATCCACTTTAACGTCCCGTTCCCTAATCATCGGCGTTTTACTGCCGTCAACTCTTGCGTCCATTTTAGCCTCACCCTACGGGGAATACGCCCCGGTATTCGTCAGGCACGCTGTATGCCTAAATGTATTCATGGCCCCAGCAGTCATGGCCTTATGCCATGATACGATGGATCCGCCGCCACATAAAATACGCACAAGGTTTTGCATTGATGCAAACGCGCTATTGCTTATTACTCAGAATTTGCAAAGCGGTAAACATTACCTCGCGCGACGGGTCAGGTGACATCCGGTCGCAGCCACATGTTTTACGCTTTAATAATAGGCCAGAATTGAGTAAATTACCAGTTAAACCGAGAAATCCGCAAAAGCGCTTGCTGGCTTTGGGGCGCGGCAGTATTGTGCGCGCATGGACAGCCAGCTTGTTTTACACAATAGCCAATCGCGGCAAAAAGAGGTTTTTGTGCCGCAAAACCCGGCCCGCGTGACGATTTATGTATGCGGGCCAACTGTTTACGGCGCGTGCCATATCGGTAATTTTCGCCCCGCTGTAGTGTTTGATGTGCTGGTGCGGCTGCTGCGCGCGCGCTACCCGCAAGTGGTCTATGCGCGCAATATTACCGACATTGACGATAAAATTAACGCCAAAGCGGCCGAAGAGGACGTTGATATTTCCGAAATTTCCGCTCGTTTTCACAAAAAATACCTCGAAGATATTGCCCAAATCGGCGTTTTGCCGCCCGATATTGAGCCTTTCGCCACCGGCCATATGGGCGAAATGCAAGCCATGATAAGCGGTCTGATTGCCAGCAATCACGCTTATGAGGCAGAAGGTCATGTGTTGTTTGATGTGACGAAAGACGGCGAATATGGCGGCCTGTCGGGGCGCTCGCAAGACGATATGCTGGCCGGTGCGCGCGTTGAGGTGGCACCCTATAAGAAAAACCCCGGCGATTTTGTGCTGTGGAAGCCATCAACCGACGCGCAGCCGGGCTGGGACAGCGTCTGGGGGCGCGGTCGCCCGGGCTGGCATATTGAATGCTCGGCGATGATTGAAAAACATCTCGGCGAAACCATTGATATTCATGGCGGCGGGGCGGATTTGCAGTTTCCCCATCATGAAAATGAAGCGGCGCAAAGCCGCTGCGCCCATGCCGCGCCGCTGGCGCGCTATTGGCTGCATAATGGCATGCTGAATATTGGCGGCGAGAAAATGTCGAAATCGCTCGGCAATATAATGGTGATGGATGATTTATTGGCGCAAGCACCGGGCGAAGCGGTGCGGCTGGCGTTATTGCAAGGTCATTATCGCCAAAGGCTCGATTTCACGCCCGATTTGCTGACCCAATCGACGAAAAACCTCGATCGCCTCTATGGCGCGCTGCGCGATGCAGCGCATGTTGAGGCGGCGGAGACGGATGCGCCCGAAGGTTTCATGGCGGCACTGTGCGATGATTTGAACACGCCGAAAGCTTTGGCCGAATTGTTTGCGCTGGCAAAGCGCGCTGATACGCCTAAAGGCAAAGGCGCATTGCTGGCGGCGGGCAGGCTGATGGGGCTGCTCGAGCAAAACCCGGAAGCGTGGTTTCGCCGCGCAAACCGCGGACGCTGATATTGATGCGGCGGCGGTGGAAGCGCTGATTGCCGAACGCGCGCAAGCGCGTGCCGATAAGGATTATGCGGCGGCCGATGCAGCGCGCGATAAGCTGACCGCGATGGGCGTGGCCATTGAAGACACGGCAGACGGCACGATTTGGAAGCCCGCAAAATGATGCCAAAACCATGATGCCGAAACCATGATGAACGAACTTTATAATCAGCGCATTTTGAAGCTGGCGGCGGAAATTCCGCATATCGGCATGCTCGATACGCCGCAAGCGACGGCTGATGCCGTGTCGCGGCTGTGCGGCTCGAAAGTGCATGTCGAATTGAGCTTGGCCGAAGACAGCACGGGCAATGTGGTGGTTGCCGCTTTCGCGCATGAGGTCGAGGCCTGCGCGCTGGGGCAGGCCTCCAGCTCGGTCATGGCGCGGGAAATTATCGGTTCAACCCCGCAAGAATTGCGCCAAATCGGCGCCACCATGCGCGCCATGCTGAAAGAAGAAGGCGCGCCGCCGACCGGACGCTGGGCCGACCTCGAAGTGCTGGAACCGGTGCGCGACTATAAAAACCGCCACGCCTCAACATTGCTCACCTTCGACGCGGTGGAAGACTGTTTGCAGCAATTGGGGGTTTAAAGCCCCAACACCGTCACCTTTACTTTCTTGGCTTTGCCGACTTCCACGCCCTCGGCGTCGCGAATGGCTTTTTTGATGGGCAAGAGATAGCTCTTGCGCTCTTTCGACGGAAACATGGAGGTTTGCCATTCGCTGCTGCCAATGCGCGCATTGACTTTCAGCGATTTGAAGCCGCGCTGCACATGTTTGGTAAAATGCTGGGCATGGTCGCTCATATCTTGCGGCATGGTGATGAACCACCAATCGGTCTTTTTGCCCGACCAGAGCCATACCTCGCCCTCAAACTCATATTCCAGCGTGT
>JAYQLX010000003.1:0-418437 GCA_038143435.1 Rhodobiaceae bacterium
CCCATATCTTTGGGATGCACAAAAATGATTTCTGTGCCATGTGCGCCAATGCGCGGCTCACCCAAAACCCGAGCCCCTTTGGCGACCATGTCATCGCGCGCCGCATAAAGATCATCGACTTCAAAACAAATATGGTGCTGACCGCCTTCAGGGTTGTTTTTCAAAAAACCGGCAATCGGACTTTTATCGTCAATCGGCTCAATCAGCTCAATCTGGCTGTTCGGCACATCGACAAAACACACATACACGCCCTGCTCTTCCATTTTGAATGTATCGTGGATTTTGGTCGCGCCCAACATATCACGATATAAAGCAATGGATTTTTCGATTGACGGGGTCGCCACACCGACATGGTTCAAACGTCCAATCATAATTCTCTCCCTTAAGAGGTCAGTTTCAAAAATACGTTTTCCAATTCAGCGCCGCGCGTGTCGAGATCGGCGATCTCAACACCGTGCTCGTTTAATTGCGCAATCACCGCACCCGCCGGTATGAGGCCCGGATTATAGGTGACGGCCAAACGGCCATCATCGGTGAGCTTGGCGTCAAGACCGTTTAATGACGGCGCGGTGGCCAAAGGCGAAGCGGAACGCACCAAAAGCGTCTTATTGTCAATCTGCGCCAACAGGTTTTGCGTGCTGTCGCAAGCGCGCAACTCGCCCTGGTCGATAATCGCAATCGTGTCGCACAGCTCTTCGGCCTCTTCCAAATAATGGGTGGTCAAGACAATGGTGACACCGGCTTTATTTAATTCAAGCACATAATCCCAAAGCTGGCGGCGCAGCTCAATATCAACCCCCGCGGTCGGCTCATCCAAAACCAAAACCGGCGGATTGTGCACCAAAGCTTTGGCGACCAAGAGACGCCGCCGCATGCCGCCCGACAAAGTGCGGGCATAGGCGTCGAGCTTGTCATCCAGCCCCATGGCGGTGAGGATTTCCAATGTTCGGCGTTGGCTTTTCGGCACGCCATACATGCCGGCCTGTAAATCCATAATCTCCCCGGGGGTGAAAAACGGGTCGATGGAAAGTTCTTGCGGCACAATGCCGATCGAAGCGCGCGCTTGGCGTGGGTTTTTGTCAATGTCAAAACCCCATATTTCAGCCATGCCGCCGCTTTTCACCACCATGCCGGCAAGAATATTGATAAAGGTTGATTTGCCCGCCCCATTGGGCCCCAAAAGACCGAAAATCGAGCCGCGCGGCACCGCCAAATCAATGCCTTTCAAGGCTTGTTTGGCCGCTGTCGGGCCGACCGCTTTATAGGTTTTGGTCAGACCTTTGGCCTGTAACGCATAATCTTGCATGATGAAAACTCCTGAACCTTGTCTAGCATTTATGTTCTGGGGAATAAATCGGCAATTGGCGTTTGCCGTCTTGTCTTGGACCGGCACGTGGCTACAGTTGAAGAGAGATTCGACAGGAGCACATTTTGGCTGAGGCAAAATTAGGCAAAAAAGACCATCTCTATCTGGTGGACGGTTCGGGCTATATTTTCCGCGCCTATCACGCCTTGCCGCCTTTGACGCGCAAGTCGGACGGGCTGCCGGTCGGGGCGGTGTCGGGCTTTTGCAATATGCTGCTCAAATTACTGAACGATATGGGGGCGCAGGAAACGCCGACCCATTTGGCGGTGATTTTTGACGCTTCGGGCAAAAGCTTCCGCAATGAGATTTACCCTGATTATAAAGCCCATCGCCCGCCCGCGCCGGAAGATTTGGTGCCGCAATTTCCGCTCGTGCGCGAGGCCGTCAAAGCGTTTGATATTCCCGCTATTGAGCTTGAGGGGTTTGAGGCTGATGACCTCATTGCCGCCTATGCCGATGCGGCGGCCGAGCAGGGCGCACGCGTCACCATTGTCTCATCGGATAAGGATTTGATGCAGCTGGTGAGCGATAAAATCGACATGGTCGATACGATGAAAGACAAATTTATCGACGCCGCCGGTGTGGTGGAAAAATTCGGCGTCGGGCCCGATAAGGTTATTGATGTGCAGGCTTTGGCCGGTGACAGTGTCGATAATGTGCCGGGTGTGCCGGGCATTGGCATTAAAACCGCGGCGCAATTGATTGACGAATATGGCGATCTCGATACGCTTTTGGCGCGCGCTGAAGAGATTAAGCAAAACAAACGGCGCGAGAATTTAATTGAATTTGCCGAGCAAGCGCGCATCAGCCGCGAACTGGTGACGCTGAAACGCGACACCCCCATGCCGGTCGGCTTTGTTGATATGGCGCTGAGCGCACCCAAGGGCGAGAAGCTTATCGGTTTTGCCAAGGCGCTGGAGTTCAACACGCTGACCAAAAGATTGGCCGAGCGTTATGGCTGGGCGGTCGATGATTTTGAAGCCAGCGCCGCTTTGGCGGCAGATGACGCACGGCCCGCACCAATGGCCGAAAACGCAGGTGATTATCGCGCCCTGCCGGCTGAGATGCCGGCGCTCGATACGGACACTTATCTTTGCGTTCGTGATGGCGACCAGCTTGCCGCTTTCATCGCGCGCGCTTATGACACCGGCATGGTCGCCATTGATACCGAAACCGACGGGCTGGATGCCATGCAATGTCGTTTGGTCGGCGTGTCATTGGCGGTCGCGCCCGGTGAGGCCGCCTATATGCCATTGGCGCATGGGGCCGGTGACGGGCTTGCTTTGGAAGATGAGACACCGCCGCAAATCGATGAGGCCTTGGCGCTCACTATGTTAAAGCCGCTTTTGGCTGACCCGTCGGTCAAAAAGATTTTGCAAAACGCCAAATTCGACACGCAAATTCTCGCCCGTTATGGGCTGGTGATAAACGGCTTTGACGACACCATGCTGATGTCTTATGCGCTCGACGCGGGTAATCATGGGCATGGCATGGATGCGCTGGCGCAAAAATATCTCGGCCATGCGCCGATACCGATTAAGGAATTATTGGGCAGCGGCAAAAACCAAATCACTTTTGACCAAGTGCCGATAGACAAAGCGACGGCCTATGCGGCGGAAGATGCCGATGTCACCTTGCGGCTTTATAAACATTTGCAGCCGCGCTTGCTGGCTGACCATATGGTGAGCGTTTATGAGACCACGGAGCGGCCATTGGTTGAAGTATTGCGTGCCATGGAAGCGCATGGCGTGGCGGTCGATCGCGCCGTGCTGTCGCGCTTGTCGGGCGAGTTCGCGCAAAAAATGGCGGGCGATGGAAGCCGAGATTTATCGAAACGGCAGGCGAAAGCTTCAATATTGCCAGCCCCAAACAATTGGGCGAAATCCTGTTTGACAAAATGGGCTTGGCCGGGGGCAAAAAGACCAAAACCGGCGCTTGGGGCACCGGCGCCGATGTGCTGGAGAGCCTCGCCGCTGAGGGGGTTTCTTTGGCCCAATCGGTGCTTGATTGGCGCGGCCTCGCCAAACTGAAATCAACCTATACGGATGCGCTGCCCGAATTTATCCATCCTCAGACCGGGCGCATTCACACCTCCTATTCTTTGGCTGCGACAACGACCGGGCGCTTATCATCGTCAGATCCGAATTTGCAAAATATTCCGATACGCACGGAAGACGGGCGGCGCATCCGCACCGCCTTTATCGCGGCGGACGGCAATCAGCTGGTCAGTGCCGATTACAGCCAGATTGAATTGCGCGTATTGGCGCATATGGCCGATATTGAGGCGCTGAAAAACGCCTTTTTGAACGGCGATGATATTCACGCCATGACCGCGTCTGAAATGTTCAATGTGCCGATGGCCGAGATGACGGCGGAAGTGCGCCGCCGCGCCAAAGCGATTAATTTCGGCATTATTTACGGCATTTCCGCCTTCGGGCTGGCCAATCAGCTCGGCATATCGCGCGGCGAAGCAGGCGATTACATCAAAGCCTATTTTGAGAAATTTCCCGGCATTAAGGATTATATGGAGCATGTGAAGGCGGAAGCGAAAGCACAAGGCTATGTCACCACATTATTCGGGCGCAAAGTGCATGTGCCGGAAATCAACGCCAAAATTCCGGCCCGCAAAGCCTTTGCCGAACGCGCCGCCATTAATGCGCCGATACAGGGCACGGCGGCCGATATTATCCGCCGCGCCATGGTGCAAATGCCCGCCGCACTCGACAAAGCCAAGCTGAAAGACGCCAAAATGCTGTTGCAAGTGCATGATGAATTAATCTTTGAAGCGCCGCAAAAAGACTGCGATGCCCTCATCAAAACCGTCAAATCGACCATGGAAAGCGCCTGCGCGCCGCGTTTGAGCCTGTCCGTGCCACTTTTGGTTGATGCACAAGCGGCAAATAATTGGGAAGAGGCTCATTAATAGTATTAATTTATTTTATTAGTAATATTATTTGTAAATATTTCCCTGATTATAGAGAATAATGGAAAAAGGCGGGGTTGAAACCCCGCCTTGAATTCATATCCGTTTTGATTGTGAGACTGTTTCGCCCGTCATACACGCTTCGCTTGCTGACGGGCTACACAGGGACAAGGCGCGTCGGGCTTGCCTAAAGGCAAGCGGACGCTTTTAGTCATTCAGCAGCCACTACTAAGCAGCAAGAGCCGCCGCTTTCACATTATCGTCCACATGCTCGATAAATTTGGCGAAATTCTCGACAAACATGGCGACCAGCTTACCGGCTTGCGCATCGTAAGCCGCTTTATCGGCCCATGTGTCGCGCGGATTGAGGATTGACCCATCCACACCCGGCACGGCGACCGGCACATCAAAGCCGAAATTATCGTCGGTGCGGAACTCGACATTGTTCAAGCTGCCGTCCAAAGCGGCCGACAAAAGCGCGCGCGTCTCTTTAATCGGCATGCGATTGCCGACGCCGTAAGAGCCGCCGGTCCAACCGGTATTGACGAGCCAGCATTTGGCATCATGCTCAGCGATGAGGTCGCGCAGCAAATTGCCATATTCTGACGGGTGGCGCGGCATGAAAGGCGCGCCGAAACAGGTCGAGAAGGTCGCCTCCGGCTCGGTCACGCCTTTTTCCGTGCCCGCCACTTTGGCGGTATAGCCCGACAAAAAGTGATACATGGCTTGGCTCGGGGTCAGGCGCGAAATCGGCGGTAAAACGCCAAACGCATCAGCCGTCAGCATGATAATGCTTTTCGGATGGCCGGCCGTGCCGGTTGCCGAGGCATTGGGAATGAATGAAAGCGGATAAGCACCACGCGAATTTTCGGCCAACGAATTATCGTCAAAATCAAGCTCGCGTGTGACCGGATCCATGACGACATTTTCCAACACCGTGCCGAAGCGCTTGGTGGTGGCAAAAATTTCCGGCTCGGCTTCTTCCGACAGATTGATCATTTTGGCGTAACAGCCGCCTTCAAAATTGAACACGCCATTTTCCGACCAGCCATGCTCATCATCGCCGACCAATTCGCGATTGGGGTCAGCCGACAGCGTGGTTTTACCTGTGCCGCTCAGGCCAAAGAAAACCGCGCTATCACCATCCGGCCCGACATTGACCGAGCAATGCATCGGCATGACGCGCTTGGGCGGCAAAGTATAATTGAGCATGGAGAAAACCGATTTTTTGGTCTCACCGGCATAAGACGTGCCGCAAATCAGCACGATTTTCTTGTCAAAATTGACCGCAATCATGGTCTCCGAACGGCTGCCATGGCGCGCCGTATCGGCTTTGAAACCGGGGAAATTCATAATCATGAATTCAGGGTCAAAGCCTTCCAATTCATCTTCCTGCGGCTCGATGAGCAGGTTTTGGATAAACAAGGAATGCCAGGCCAGTTCGGTGACCACGCGGGTCGCCAAGCGATGGGTCTTATCGGCCCCGCCAAACAAATCTTGCACCAGCAATTCCTTGCCTTCGGCATAGGCCAACATGTCTTCATGCAGCGCCTCAAATTGCTCGGCAGTCATGGATTTATTATTGTCCCACCAAATATTGTCTTCTGTGGTGGCGTCGCGAACGATAAATTTATCTTGCGCCGAGCGCCCCGTATGGGCACCGGTTTTTACCAAAAGCGGGCCGCTGGCAGCAATTTCACCTTCGCCGCGCGCCAATGCCATTTCATAAATTTCAGAGGGGCGCAAATTCCAATAAATGGCGGCGGCTTTGCCCAAGCCTTGTTGGTCAACGCCGTTTGAACTCATGTGAAAACCACTTTGCTGCATGATTGCATGTCTCCCGATTTGCATTTTTACTCGCGCTAACGCAAGAACCATCTGCCTGTTTTATATGCGACTGCTTCTTGCAGCGCAAGGCTGAGCAGGCTGATTTGGCCGATTTGCGCCGCAAGTCTGCCACAATTTTGTTGATGGTTAAAAAGCGCTTTGCCTGCCGCGCCAAACGGTGCGTAAAACGCTTTCTTAGGGGTCACGAAATGCCTAAACTCTCAAATGTCAGGCGATGAAGGGAAAGCCCATGCCGCAAATTATTTTGGTCGATGATGATGCCAATATTCTCGCTTCCGTGCGCATGGCGCTGGAAGCCGAAGGCTTTGGCGTGCGCAGCTTTACCGATGGTGAAAGCGCGCTGGAAGGGCTTCAGCACATGCCCGCCGATATCGGCATTTTCGACATTAAAATGCCGCGCATGGACGGGCTGGAATTACTCCGGAAACTGCGCCAAACCAGCCAAATGCCTGTGGTTTTCCTCACCTCTAAGGATGATGAAATCGACGAAGTCTTCGGCCTCAAAATGGGTGCCGATGATTATATTACCAAGCCGTTTTCGCAACGTCTTTTGATCGAGCGCATCCGCGCGGTTTTGCGCCGCACCAAGGCGCGCAATGAAAGCGTCGCCATGAGCGATAAAAAACATAATGCTAATGAAGACGACCATGTCATGGTGCGTGGGCGCCTGACTTTGGATGGCGAGCGCCATGATTGCCTGTGGCAAGGCGCCGAGGTAGCCCTGACGGTCACTGAATTTATGATTCTCGATGCTTTGGCACGCCGCCCGGGTGTGGTGAAAAGTCGCGACCAGCTCATGGACGCCGCTTATGACGATCAAATCTATGTCGATGACCGCACCATTGACAGCCACATCAAACGCTTGCGTCGCAAATTTCGTCAAGTCGACAAAAATTTCGATGCCATAGAGACGCTTTATGGCGTCGGCTATAAGTTTAAAGAAGTCAGTTAAATGGCCGAAAGTGACGCGCGTAATATTATTCGCCCGACCATATGGCGGTCGCTGATTGCGCGCCTTATCGGTCTTAATATGTTGGGGCTTTTAGTGCTGGTCGGCGGCTTTTTCATGTTTCAAGAAAGCCGTCAACTTTTGACCAATGCCTATCGGCAAAGTTTGGAAACGCAAGCCAATCTGATAGCCGGGGCGCTGGCTCCGACAGCGCAAGCCGATAATCCGTTTCAATTTTTTGAACCCTCCATCATGAACCGCCTGCTGCAAAATGGTGGTCGCTCCGATTGGCAATTGCGCGATGCGGAAGCGATTTTGGCGCGCGCCCGCCTGGTTTCCGATTCGCGGCTTCGGCTTTATGCGCGCAATGGACGGTTGGTTTTGGACAGCGCGCATATGGACCGCTCGGCGCGGGTCATTGCCAAATCGCTGCCGCCCATGCCCGATAGCGACACCATGCCGGGCTTTATGCAAGGGGTGATGAAATCCATTAGCGCGCTATGGCGCGACCCGACACCGCTTTTGAGCGAGTTAAATGCGGCGGACGGATTGCGCCTGACGGAAGTAGCGCGCGCGCTGCGTGGGCAAGCGGCCAGTGGGCAACGCCAATCGGAAGAAGGCGGCGATATTTTGACCGTTGCCGTGCCGGTGCAAGGCTATCGCGCCATTGTCGGCGCGCTGATGGTCTCGACCCGACCGGGCGAAATTGATGCACTATTGGCTGAAGAAAGGCGCTTGATTTTGCAGCTCTCTGCCATTGCGCTGGCCGTCAATATCATCACCTCACTTTTATTGGTCGCAAATCTGGTTGTGCCGGTGCGCCGCCTCGCCGCCGCCATGCGCGGCTTTGGCAATACTTCACCAAGCTTGCCCGGGCTTGAGACAATTCCCGATTTATCGCATCGCCGCGATGAGATTGCCGAATTGTCAGGCGCCTTGCGCGATATGACCGAACGGCTTTTGGCGCGCATAAATGTGATTGACCGCTTTGCCGCTGACGTTGCCCATGAGTTGAAAAACCCGCTCACCTCGCTGCACAGTGCGGTGCAAAGCCTTGATGGCTCGCAAGATGACGACCGCGCCCAGCTTATGGGCATTATTCACAATGACATTAATCGCCTGAACCGACTGATTTCGGACATTTCAAAAGCCACGCGGCTTGATGCCGAGCTTAATTTGGAACCCAGCGAAAAATTTGATTTAAGCGCCTTGGCCGAGGAATTATCGGGCGCTTTGGCGCAAGGCTTTGAAAGCGAACGCAAAGTGGTTTTGGTGGCGCGCACCGATATGGCATGTCCGGTTTTGGGACAAAAGCCGCGTATTGCGCAAATCATCGACAATCTTTTGACCAATGCGGTTTCTTTCACGCCATCGGGCGGACGGGTTTTCTTGACCACCCAGCAGCGCGACGGTGAGGCACTTTTATTGATTGCCGATGAGGGGCCGGGCCTTGCGGCCGACACGCAGGAGAAAATTTTTGAGCGGTTTTATACCGATCGCAGCGCGCAACCGGCACGCGACAAGGCGCATGGGGCGAGCTTGGGTCATTCCGGCTTGGGGCTTTCGATTTCACGGCAAATTGCGCGCGCGCATGGCGGCGATTTGATTGCCGATAATCGCCCCGACGGCACCGGGGCCTATTTCACCCTCAGCCTGCCTTTGGCCGAGACACCGGCCAAGCGCAAGCGCGCCAAAGAGGTTGAAAAAACCCAAATGACGGGTGAGCGCTTGCATGCCAGCGCGGTTAAGCTGCACGCTGGCGGCGTGCTGCTGCTGGGCGCATCGGGCAGCGGCAAATCGAGCCTTGCCGTGCACTTAATCGACCATTATGGCGGGCAATTAATTGCCGATGACCGCGTCTGTTTGACGGTGAACGACACGCGCTTACACGCCGCACCGCCGGACAATCTGGCCGGGCTGCTGGAATTGCGCGGGCTCGGCATCATCACCATGCCGCATCAAAATGCGGTGATTGATTTGGCGGTTGAACTGGTCGCACGCGCGCGCGTGCCGCGTCTGGCGGAGGCCGATAGCTTTACCCATCAGGGCGTTCAAATCCCGCTCATCCGCCTGCATGGCCATGATGCGGCCAGCGCCGCCACCATTGCGCGCGCCCTCGCTCTTTTGCCGACAAACGGATTTTCACCCGATGGGATTTATCGCTGAGCCGTGGCTGGCGTCTTGATTGCCCATGGAAACTCTTGCAAACTGAAGCGGCACAAAGGAGATGCATATGATCGGAATGGTTTTGGTCACCCATGGCGCTTTGGCCGATGAATTTCGTGCCGCGCTGGAACATGTGGTCGGGGCGCAGGAAAATATGGCCAGCATATGCATCGGCGCTGATGATAATATGGAAAAACGCCGACAAGATATTGTCGATGCCATTGGCACGGTCGATAATGGTGCCGGGGTCGTCTTATTGACCGATATGTTTGGCGGCACGCCATCCAATTTGGCCATTTCTCTTTTGGAAAAAAACCGCGTTGAAGTGATTGCCGGCATCAATCTGCCCATGCTGATTAAATTGGCCTCTATTCGCGAAAGCATGGCTTTGGCTGAGGCGGTTTTGGAGGCCAAACAGGCGGCGCAAAAATATATTTCCGTTGCCAGTGAAGTTCTCGGCGAGGCGTCCAGCGACTGAATGAGCGGCCAATCGGTTACCGCCACACTGACACTCGTCAATCAGCGCGGCTTGCATGCCCGTGCCTCAGCCAAATTCGTGCAATTGGCGGAGCGTTTCGAAGCCACCATTAGCGTGTCGAAAGATGGCGAGAGCGTAAACGCCACTTCGATTATGGGCTTGATGATGCTGGGCGCCGCTTGCGGTTCACAAATCATTGTCAGCGCCAGCGGCCGCGATGCTGAAACGGCGATGGCCGCATTGACCGCTTTGGTGGCCGATAAATTCGGCGAAGAATAGCCTCAAAACTATATAAAGAAATCTTTATATCTTGCTTGCTAGGGGCCCGCCAAGCTGCTACAAAGCCGTGAAATTTATGAGGAGGCAGGAATGTCTGAGGATTATAAAGTCGCTGATATGTCGCTGGCCGATTGGGGCCGCAAGGAAATCGCCATTGCCGAAACCGAAATGCCCGGTCTGATGGCATTGCGCGACGAATATGGTAATGAAAAGCCGCTCAAAGGCGCGCGCATTACCGGCTGTTTGCATATGACCATTCAAACCGCCGTCTTGATTGAGACATTGACCGCTTTGGGCGCCGAGGTGCGCTGGTCGTCATGCAATATTTTCTCGACCCAAGACCATGCGGCCGCCGCCATTGCCGCCACCGGCGTGCCGGTTTTTGCCTGGAAAGAAGAGACGGAAGAAGAATATTGGTGGTGTGTCGAACAAACCATTAAAGGCCCGGATGGCTGGACGCCAAATATATTGCTCGATGATGGCGGCGATTTGACGACTTTAGCCCATGAGAAATATCCCGAAGTGCTGGATGATTGCGTCGGCGTATCGGAGGAAACCACAACCGGCGTGTTGCGGCTTTATGAAATGGCCAAGGAAGGCACGCTGAAAATTCCGGCGATTAACGTCAATGACAGCGTTACCAAATCGAAATTCGACAATCTTTATGGCTGCCGCGAAAGCTTGGTCGATGGCGTCAAACGCGCCACTGATGTAATGATGGCCGGTAAAATTGCCGTGGTCTGCGGCTATGGCGATGTCGGCAAAGGCTCGGCAGAAAGCCTGCGCTCGCAAGGCGCGCGCGTCATGGTTACCGAAGTTGACCCGATTTGCGCCCTGCAAGCGGCGATGGAGGGCTATGAAGTCACCACAATGGAAGACGCCGCGCCGATGGCTGATATTTTCATCACTGCCACCGGCAATAAGGATATTATTACGCTCGACCATATGCGCGCCATGAAAGACCGCGCCATTGTCGGCAATATTGGCCATTTTGACAGCGAGATTCAGGTCGCCGCTTTGAAAAATATGGCTTGGCACAATGTCAAACCGCAAGTCGATGAAATCGAATTTCCCGACGGCAAACGGATTATTTTGCTGGCCGAAGGCCGCCTGCTCAATTTGGGCTGCGCCACCGGCCATCCAAGCTTTGTCATGAGCGCCAGCTTTACCAATCAGGTTTTGGCGCAAATCGAACTGTGGCAGAACGGCGATAATTATGACCGCCAAGTCTATGTGCTGCCCAAACATTTGGACGAAAAAGTAGCGCGCCTGCACCTGGCCAAGCTCGGTGCCAAGCTCACTGAATTGTCGACCGACCAAGCCGATTATTTGGGTATTGCCCAAGCCGGACCTTATAAGCCGGAGCATTATCGCTACTAGCTTGCCGAAACCCTATCGGCTTCGTAAAAGCAGATATGGCGGAGAAAAGCTTTACATATGACAGTGTCGATGAGGCGGCCAGTGCACGCGTGGCGGGCTGGCTGGCCGCAGCGCTTGATGGGCCATGTTTGATTTTTCTGCATGGTGATTTGGGGTCGGCAAAACCGCCTTTGCGCGCGGGTTTATTCGCACCATTTGCGGCCAAGCCATGCAAGTGCCGAGCCCCAGCTTTGCCCTTGTGCAGCCCTATGACGCGACGCTGCCGATTTGGCACGCCGATCTCTATCGTCTCACTGAGCCAGAGGAAATTGATGAATTGGGGCTCTTGGAAGCCTTGGACGACAATATATGTCTGATCGAATGGCCGCAAAACGGCGCCGATGTGCTGCCCGAGGCCGATATTCATGTGACGCTTGATATGGCGGCGCATGGCCGCCACATCACCATTCAAGCCGATGAAACAATTTGCGCCGCATTGAGCAAATCTGCACAGCGCGATGCCGCTTTGAGCGCCTTTCTGTCAGCCACGGATTGGCATGATGCGGCCCGCCTGCCTTTGGCGGGTGACGCTTCGACGCGGCGCTATGAGCGCCTCATCAAGGCGGGCGCCGATGGACATGCCGAGAGCGCCGTGCTGATGGATTGGCAAGCCATGCCTGACGGGCCGGCGGTTTATAACGGGAAGCCCTATAGTCAAATTGCCCATTTGGCCGAAGCCATGCCACGCTTTGCCGATATGGTGAACTGGCTGCGCGCCATCGGGCTGGCCGCACCGACCCTTTATGCCTGCGACCGAGCCCAAGGCTTTGCGCTGTTGCAGGATTTTGGCGACCGCCATTTAGCCGCCCCGCTGGCCGATGAAACGCCTGAGCGTGCGGTGTTTTATTATGAAGCGATAGAAAACCTGCTGCATCTGCACGCCCATGCGCCGCCGAATTTTCTGTCCGCATATGATGGCGGCGTACAGGCCGTGGAAGCCTCGCTGTTCACCGATTGGTTTTTGCCCTGGCGCGGCATTGAGATTGACGCAGCAGCGCAAAAGGAATGGCACGACATATGGTGCCGCCTCGGCGATACATTGATGAAAACCGATAAGGTCACCGTGTTGCGCGATTATCATTCGGTCAATCTGATTTGGCGCGATAAGGCACAGGCCAAACAACGAATCGGCCTGATTGACGTGCAAGACGCGCTGAAAGGCCATGCCGCTTATGATGTCGCTTCGCTTGTCTGCGATGCGCGCATAAATGTCAGCGCGGCGCATCAAGAAACCATGCTGGCGCATTATCTGGATAAGCGATTTGGCGATGACGCAGCAGCGCGCCGGGCTTTCACCGATGCTTTTGCCATTGCTTGTGTGCAGCGCAATTTGAAAATTGCCGGTATTTTCATCCGCCTTGCTGAACGCGACGGCAAACCCGCCTATCTGGCGCATCTGCCGCGCATTATCGGCTATTTGAAAACATATTTGGACGCCCCGGTTTTGCAGCCCGTGGCCGCTTGGCTGGCGCAATATGCGCCACACGCGCTGGAGCTTGAGCATGATTAAAAGCGCGATGATTTTGGCCGCCGGCAAAGGCACACGCATGCAAGCGCAAGCCGCGGATCCGCCCAAACCGCTGACCGAGATTGCCGGTCAAAGCCTTCTCATGCGTATGGTGATGCGGCTTGAACAATCGGGCATTGAAAAAATCATCATGAATCTGCACCACAAGGCTGATGTCATTGAGCGCGCTATGGCGGCCTATGCAGGGTCTTGCGAGATTGTGTTTTCCGATGAGCGCGCCGCTTTATTGGAGACCGGCGGCGGCGTCAAAAAAGCCCTGCCGCTTTTGGGCGATGCGCCGTTTCTGGTCGCCAATTGCGATGTTTTATTGCACGAACCCGACCATGCCAATCATGCGCTGACCCAAATCATGCAAAATTTTGACGCCGCCAAAATGGACGCGCTTTTACTGTTGAGCGATAGGGCGCGCGCCAGCGGCTATGACGGTCAAGGTGATTATATGATCGATGACGATAGCCGTTTGACGCGGCGGCAAGATAAAACAGGGGCGCGTATTTTTGCCGGTGTGCAAATTCTCACACCTGCCCTGTTTGACCGCGCACCCGATGGGGCGTTTTCCTTAAATGCGATTTACGATGCCGCGCAGGCGCAAAATCGGCTGTTCGGGCATGTGCTGGACGGCTATTGGATGCATGTCGGCACACCGGCCGGGCGCGCTGCCGCAGAAGCTTATCTGGCCGCGCAATAAATCCACAGTTTATGAGCCGACACCGCCATCGTGCTATAATGGTGCATGAGCCAAACTCGCACTGATTCTGAGGGTGCCGAAAAACACCAAGCCGACGCGCCGCATATTTACAATATTGCAGCCGGTCAGCCGTTTTTGCCCAAGCTGGCTGCCGCGCTTCTCGACGATACGCATCGCCATGCATTATTCGGTGCCTGCCGGCTTGAAGAAGTCCGGGTTTTGCTGCCGACGCGGCGCGCCGCGCGCATGCTGGCCGGCGCATTATTGGCGCAAGCGGAAAAAGCCGGACGCCATGCCCTATTGCTGCCGCGCATTGATACGTTGGGCGATCTTGATGAAGAGCTGCCTGATACGCTGACCGCCGCCATGCCGGAAGATGATTTGCCGCCGGCCATTGATAAAATGGCGCGGCATTTTCATTTGCTGCCCTTGGTTGAAGCATGGGCGCGTGAGGGGGGGCTGGGTCGCCTTGATGATGATGGCGCCGCGCCGCTCAATGCAGTGAAATTATCGGCGCTGGTGCATGATTTGGAGCGTTTTCTTGACGAGACGCAAAATGAACAGGCACGGCTTGACCGGCTTGATGAGTTGGCCCCGGAAAGCTTGGCCGAAAATTGGCAACATATTGTCTCCTTGCTGAATATTGTTTTGCGCTTCTGGCCGGCGCAATTGGATGAGCTCGGCAAAATGGACCCGACCGCGCGGCGCAATGCGCTGCTGGAAAGGCGGCGCAAAAAATGGCAGGACAGAAGCGTCGAGCGGCCGATTATCGCCGCCGGTTCGACCGGCTCCATTCGCGCCACGGCCGATTTGCTGGCGGTGATTGCGCATATGCCGCGCGGTGCCGTGGTATTGCCGGGCTTGGATGAAGCGGCCAATGATGATTTATGGCGGGCCATCGCCAAAGATGAGGTGCATCCGCAATATGCGCTGGCGCAATTGCTCGACCATATGGGCGTGACACCGCAATCCGTGCGCCGTTTTCCGGGCACGAGCCAAACATCTGCACGCGCCGAACTGATCAATCAAGCCTTGGTGCCGGCGCAAGAAACCGTGCGCTGGATTGACCAAAAACACACCGAAACCGCGCCGCATGGGACGACGGCCTTTGACGGCCTGACCTTAATCGAGGCACCTGATATGCGCGCTGAGGCCGGTGCCATTGCCTTGGCCATGCGCCAAGTGCTTGAAGAGCCGGATAAAACGGCGGCCTTGGTAACGCGCGATCGCAATTTGGCGCGCCGGGTGGCGGCAGAGCTAAAACGCTGGGACATAAATATTGACGACTCGGCCGGTCAGCCTTTGGCCAATCTGCCGCGGGCGCGGCTTTTGCGCCTTATTTTACAGGCGCATTTATCACAATTTGCACCGATTGATATGCTGGCCGTGCTCAAACATCCACTGGTTTGCTTGCAGCAAAAACGCATTGTGCATTTGGCGCATGTGCGATTATTGGAAAATGCCGTTCTGCGCGGACCGCGCCCTTTTGGCGGCATTTCGGGTTTGCGCGCCTTGCTCGCCCAGCAGGAAAAAATGGCGGAAGATGACAAACAAGCCATGCGCGATTTATTGAACCGGCTGGAACAGGCTTTTCTGCCTTTCAATGCCTTACCGAAAGAGGCGCGCATGGGTGATTATCTCACCGCGCTTGTGCATTGCAGCACAGCATTACTGGCAGCGCCGGAGGCCGAGACGGCGGCTGATATATTGTTCAAAAATGACGAAGAGGGGCGCGCTTTAGCCGCCTTGTTTGAGACGCTGCACAGCCATAGCGCCTTGGCGCCGCCCATGACACAGGCGGATTTTCCGGCACTTTTCGATATGTGGCTGATGCGCCAAAATATTCGCCGCCAAGCGCCGGGTCAGCCGCGCCTGTCCATATTGGGGCCGCTTGAAGCGCGCCTCATTCAGGCCGATGTGATGATTTTGGGAGCCCTTAATGAAACCATTTGGCCGCCCATGCCGGAAACCGGCCCGTGGCTGTCGCGCCCGATGCGGGCGCAATTGGGCATGAGCCAACCGGAACGGCAAATCGGTCAGGCGGCGCATGATTTTGTGCAAGCCGCCGCGGCACCGGAAATATATCTGACGCGCGCCAAAAAGCTTGACGGCGCGCCCAGCGTCGCGGCGCGCTGGCTCAGGCGCTTGGAAACTTTCGCCGGTGACATGCCACGGCAAAAAGGCGACAGGCTGATCGGCTGGTGGCAAAGCCTTGACCAAAGCGACACCGCGCCGCGGCCGGAAGCGGCGCCTCAACCCTGCCCGCCCATTGCGGCACGCCCGACACAATTATCGGTCACCCAAATTGAGACCTTGCTGCACAATCCCTATGAAATTTACGCCCGCAAAATATTGAATTTGCGCGCCCTTGATGCGGTTGATGCAGCGCCCAATGCGGCCCATCGCGGTATTTTTTTACATGCGCTGATGGAAAAATTCATCGCCGGTGGCCAACATTTATCGGCCCGTGCGGCGCAGGCCTTTATGGCACTGGCCAAACAAGAAGAGGCTTTGCATGGCGGCGGCGCTGCGCTGATGCAGTTTTGGCAGGCGCGCTTACACGCATTGGCAACATGGCTGGCCGATTATGAGGGGCGCCGCGCCGCGCATATTGAGCAAAGCCATGTCGAGCTGAGCGGTCGGTTAAAATTGGGTGATTTTACCCTGACCGCCAAAGCCGACCGGATCGATCGGTTGAAAAACGGCCGCTTTGAGATTATTGATTATAAATCCGGTCAACCGCCGGGTGATAATCGGGTCAAAAATCATTTGGCGCCGCAATTGACCTTGGAAGCGGCGATTTTGCGCGATGGCCAATTT
Organism: Rhodobiaceae bacterium; assembly: GCA_038143435.1. GTDB lineage: Bacteria > Pseudomonadota > Alphaproteobacteria > RS24 > RS24 > UBA8337. Next base: position 16,465 of record JAYQLX010000003.1, read on the forward strand.
GGCGAAAAAGACGCAAAATTATCGGGCCAAAGCGCGGCGCTGACCTATTTGCGCTTGAGCGGACGCACGCCCGCAGCCGAGCCGAAAAGCCTTGCTGCGGACGATAAGCTGATTGACGGGGCGTTGGATATGCTGCGCCGTCTGAGTGGCCGCTTATGACAATGAAGCGCAGCCTTATCTTGTGCATATTCGCCCGCGCCCACGCTTCGGCCTGCGCCATCTCAACGATATGCCGTTTGACCATTTGGCGCGCTGCCCCGAATGGCAAGAGGAGGACGAGCTATGAGCGGCGCGGCCGAGACCACGCAAGCGGCCCTTAACCCGCATGGCTCGGCTTGGGTCGGGGCCAATGCGGGTGCCGGCAAAACCTATATTTTGGTGTCGCGATTGGTGCGCCTTATGTTGGATGGGGTGGCCCCCGAAAAACTGCTTTGCCTGACCTATACACGCGCCGCCGCCGCCGAAATGCAGGGTCGCCTGTTTGACCTTCTGGCCGAATGGGCGCTGCTCGACAATGACGCATTATTGGATGCCATTGCGCAGCGCTTGGGCATGACGGCCGACGCCAAAACGCTGGCCGCAGCGCGCGTCTTATTTGCCCGCGCTTTGGAGACGCCGGGCGGATTGCGGGTGCAAACCATTCACGGCTTTTGCGAAAGCCTGCTGAAACGCTTTCCATTAGAGGCCGGCCTGTCGCCGCATTTTGACCTGATGGATGAGCAAGATGCGCAAAATTTACAGACCGGGCTGATTGCCGATTTGCTGCTGCGCGACCAAAACCCGACGCGGGCTGCAGCCATGGCGACGCTGACCCGGGCATTGGCGGAAAATGACATTATGGCGCTGGGGCGGCAAATATTGGCGCGGCGTGAATATTTTGACCGCCACCGAGCCGCCGCAAATTTACACGAATTGGCCAAGGCCATGCAGCTTGATGCTGTGCGTGAAAGCCATGGTGAATTGCCGCAAGCGGCTATTTTATTGGCCGCGGCGGGGGCAGAATTTGTCGCCACGGCGCGCGCCGCGCTGCCTTGGTATGAGAGCGGCGGTGCCAATGATAAAAAGCAGGCCCAACGCCTCGAAAACTGGTTGGCGGTTTTTGAAAAAGCCGAACAGGGCGACGGCGAAACCGCCTGGCTGTATTTACGCGAGGTGTTTTTCACCGATAAGGGCGGCGCGCGCAAAAGCCTTTATACAAAAGCGCTGCGCCGCGCAAAACCCGCAACTGGCCGAGGCCATGGACGCGGCGGCAATGGCCATGGCGCAGCTTGATGAAAAGCTGAAAGCACTGGCCAATTACCGCCTGACGGCGGCGCTTTATGATTTTGCCGACGCCCTATTGAGCGGCTATGCGGCGGAGAAAACCGCCGTGGCGTGCTCGATTATGACGATTTGGTGGCGATGACCGACCGTATGCTGAGCGGCCATGGCGCAGCGCAATGGGTGTTGTTCAAAATCGATAATGGTCTCGACCATATTTTGGTCGATGAGGCGCAAGATGCCAGCCCGGCGCAATGGCGCGTCATCACCGCATTGGCCGATGCGTTTTTTGACGATGCCGGTCTGTCGGGTGGCGAAGCACGGCCGCGCACAATATTTGCCGTTGGCGATGAAAAACAATCCATCTTCAGCTTTCAAGGCGCTGACCCGAGCGGCTTTGAGCGCCAGCGCCGTTATTTTGAGGCGGCCATCACCGCCATTGGCGGACAATTCGCCTATGTCCCCATGACCTTGTCTTGGCGCTCGGCGCCGCAAATTTTGAAAGCCGTCGATTTGGTTTTTGCCGATGAAAAGCACCGCCACGGCGTGACCGCAGGCAATCGGGAAATGCACCATATTGCCGAGCGCGCGAAAGCCATCGGTCATGTTGAAATATGGCCGGCGCTTGAAACCCCGCGTGAAGAAGATGTATCGGCGGCATGGCAAATTCCTGAAGCCGGACAATCGGGTGGTCGCCGCAAATTGGCGCAAATCATTGCCGACAAAATCAGCGCGCTTTTGCAAGATGAAACGCAAAACATAAAACCCGGCGATATTTTGGTTTTGGTGCGCAAACGCGATGGCTTTGTGCCCGAGTTGAGCCGTGCATTGAAACGCCGTTCTATTGACGTCGCCGGCGCCGACCGCATGGTGCTGCTGCAGCAATTGGCGGTCGCCGATATGCTGGCCGCTTTGGATGTTGCGCTCAATCCGACCGATGATATGGCGGTGGCGATATTTCTGCGCAGCCCGCTTGGCGGGCTTGATGAAGACGCGCTCTTCGCGCTGGCGCATGGCCGCAAAGCAAGCTTGTTCGCCGCTTTGCAACAAGCCGCCGAAACCGGCAAGGATGCCGCGATAAAAGCCGCTTTTGAACGCCTTGGCTGGCTCCTGCGCCAGTGCGATTTTCTCTCACCCTATGACTTGCTGGCGCAATTTTTGGGGGCGCAAGGGGGGCATGAATTATTGAGCCGTCGCTTGGGGCCGGAGATTGACGACCCGTTAAGTGAATTGCTGCGCTTGGCCTTGGCCTATGAAGCGCGGAACCCGGCCAGCCTGCAAGGCTTTGTTCATTGGTTGCGACAAGGCAGTCAGGACATTAAGCGCGATATGGAAGCGGGCGGCGGTGCCGTGCGCATTATGACCGTGCATGGTGCCAAAGGACTGGAAGCGCCGATTGTGTTTCTGCCCGATACATGCCGCGCTGCCGATGGCGGCGCGAATGCCGACCGCGTGCAATTTACCGATATGGCAGGCAGTGAAAATGTGCCGCTATGGCGCGCCAGCGCCGCCTTGCGTGATCGCCATAATGCGGCGCAAGCCGAAGCGGCGCGCCAAGCCGCCCTGCAGGAAGAAAAGCGGCTTTTATATGTTGCCATGACGCGCGCGCGCGACCGGCTTTATATTGGCGGTTGGCTGCCAAAAGGTCGCCAGCACCCGCCCGAGGATAGCTGGTATGCCCTATTGAGCGAGACATTGGACATCACCGCGCGTGAGGATTTGGCCGCCGGTGAAATGGCCTTGCAAAAATCAGCTGATGACGTGCTGCTTGAAACGGCGCATGCGCCATTACCCGTCGCGCCAAATTGGGTGCATGACAAACCGAGCGATATGCCGGAGATGTCGGATTTTTTCGGCAATAAAATTTTTTCCCCGTCCGGCCTCGCCGATCACGGTGACGGTTTGGCCGGTCGCGGCTTGGATGATGAGGGTTTGCGCATGGCTGCCGAACGCGGCCGCATCATTCACAAATTATTGGAAATTCTGCCGCATTATGAGCTGGCGCGCCGCCACGCCGCCGCGCAAGCCTATCTGACGCATCATTTGGGGGCGCTTGATGAGGCTTTATTGGCTCAAATTATGGCGCTTTTGAATGATGCAGAACTGGCCCCTTTATTTTCCGATGCCGCTTTGGCGGAAGCGCCGATTGGCGGTTTTTTGACCCGCCATGACGGCTCACGGCTGGCCTTATCGGGGCAAATCGACCGATTGGTGGAAACCGAAAGCGCCGTTTTATTGGTCGATTTCAAAACCGGCACCCCGCCGGAAAGTACAAATGGCGGCGCCTATCTGCCGCAAATGGCCGCCTATCGCGCGCTGATGCAAGTGGCCCAAAAAACCGATAAGCAAACCGACAAGCCGGTCAAATGCGCCCTCATATGGACGCAAACCGGCCGCATTGACTGGCTCGACGAAAAACGGCTTGATAAGGTTTTGGCCGATATATTGGCGGCACGCGCCCCTTGAGAATCAATAATGGCGCGCTTACATTAGGGGAAAGCGCTGAAGGAGAAGAAAATGAGTGTGTCGCATATTAAAGATGATGAGTTTGAGCAAGCCGTTTTGAATGCTGATGGCCCGGTTCTTGTTGATTTTTGGGCTGAATGGTGCGGCCCGTGCAAGCAAATTGCCCCTGCCTTGGATGAATTATCCGATGAATATGACGGCAAAATTTCCATCATCAAAATCAATATTGATGAAAATCCCGAAGCGCCGACCACTTATGGCGTGCGCTCCATTCCGACCATGATGATTTTCCAAGACGGTCAAGCGGCCGCTACCAAAGTCGGCGCGGCACCGAAAAGCGAGATTAAAAGCTGGATTGACGAGAGCCTTTAGACCGGCTCAGCCATGATGGCGCAACACGTCTCCGGCCAGATAGAGCGAGCCGGCGATGATAATCAACGCCGTCTCATCATCAATCGCTGATATAGCGGCGGCCGGATTGTCATAAGCGGCGGCCGGCAAACCGACCTCCTGCGCTGCTGCGGCCAAATCGGCGGGCGATAAAGCATTGTCATTACCGTCTATCGGCACGGCGTGAATATGCATGTGCCGATCTGAAATACCGGCCTGTAAAGCGGCCAAATAGGCGTCATGCGCCTTGCTGGCCAGCATAGCGATAATGACATGCACCGGACGCGCCTCTTGCGCCATAACCCAAGCGGCCAGCATATGCGCCGCCGCTTCATTGTGACCGCCATCGAGATAAAGCGTGGCTTCGGGCAAGCGTGCCGACAGGGCCGTCACCATTGGCCCTTTGGTCAATCTCTGCAAGCGCGCGGGCCAGCGCACGGTTTGCAAACCGGTTGCCATGGCTATTTCATCGACGCGCAAATAATCGGCGCAAGCCAGAGCCAGCGCCGCATTGTCAATCTGATGCTGCCCCGGCAAGGCCGGCAAGGGTAGGGCATGAGCCATATCATGAACGGCAAATTGCAGGGTCTGAGCCGATGCGCGCGCCGTGAAATCGCGTCCCGCCAGCTTAACCGGCACACCACGCCGCGCCGCATGCGCCAATAGAAATTCTTCCACTTGGCTTTCTTGTGCCGCCAGCATGAGCGGCACGCCCGGCTTCATAATGCCGGCTTTTTCCTCGGCAATCGACAATAGCGTATCGCCGAGAAATTCCTGATGGTCGAAACTGATCGGCGTAATGGCCGTGCATTTGGGTGTCACCACATTGGTCGCGTCCAAACGCCCGCCCAGCCCCACTTCAAGAATAAGATAATCGGCCGGATGCTCGGCAAAGGCCAGAAAGGCGGCCGCTGTCGTGACTTCAAAAAACGTGATCGGGCGGTCTTGATTGGCCGCTTCAACGCGCCCCAGCACTTCTTCCAAAAGCGGTTCGGCAATCGCTTCACCGCTCAAAATAATCCGTTCGTGAAAGCGCGTCAGATGCGGCGAGTGATAAGCATGGACGCGGTGGCCTTGCGCTTCCAATATGGCGCGCAGCATGGCCGCGGTCGAGCCTTTGCCATTGGTGCCGGCAATATGGATAATGGGGGGACATTTATCTTGCGGATGGTCAAGCGCCGCCAAGAGCCGCCACATGCGGTCGAGCGATAAATCAATCAGCCTTGGGTGCAAGGCCAAAAGGCGCTCAAGCAGAAGGTCTGAACCGCTTGCCGACACGAATGGCGCTATGCGCCGGCGCTTTCGGGGGCGCGGCCACCGGTCAGCAAATCAATGAGCCGTGCCAAAGTGGCCGGCATATCATGGCGATGCACCACCATATCGACCATGCCATGCTCGAGTAAATATTCGGCGCGCTGAAAGCCCTCAGGCAATTTTTCCTTAATCGTATCTTGAATGACGCGCGGCCCGGCAAAGCCGATAAGCGCGCCCGGTTCAGCAATATGAACATCACCCAACATGCCGTAAGAGGCGGTTACCCCGCCGGTTGTCGGATCGGTAAGCACAACAATATAGGGCAGACCGCGCTCGCGCAATTGCTGCACAATCACCGAGGTGCGCGGCATTTGCATGAGCGATAAAATACCTTCCTGCATGCGCGCACCGCCGGCTGCCGCGACCATGATAAGCGGCGCATGATGGGCGAGTGCCGCTTCACCGGCGGCAACCACCGCCTCGCCGGCGGCCATACCCAAAGAGCCGCCCATAAAGGCAAAATCTTGCACGGCGATAATGGCCGGCCGACCGCCCAAATCACCCTTGGCGACTTTCACCGCATCCTTATCGCCGCTTTTGGCGCGCGCTTCTTTTAAACGCTCGGCATATTTTTTCTGGTCTTTGAATTTCAAAGGGTCATGCGCCACATCGGGCAAATCAAGCAGTTCATATTCGCCCTTATCAAACAAAGCTTGAAAGCGCGCTGTCGCCCCAATGCGCATATGATGGTCGCAGCCCGGGCACACTTTTTGAAGGTTTTCCAAATCGCGATGAAAAATCATCTCGCCGCATTTCTTGCACGTCTCCCATAAATTATCGGGCGTATCATCATGCTCGCGAAACACGCTTGGAAAGCGCGGACGGACGAAATTTTTAATCCAATTCATAGCCTGCCTCCATATTACATCAAGACCATAGGCGAATCAGCTAATTCTTGTTTACACCCTCGGCCAGCGCGCTGGCAAGCGCCAGAACCTGTTTTACCGTATCGGCGCGGTTTTCTGCCGTTTCGGCAATCACATCAACCAAGGCCGAGCCAACGACAACGCCATCGGAACTGGCCGCCAAAGTGGCGGCTTGTTCAGGCGTGCGAATACCGAAACCGACACAGACCGGCAGTTGGGTTTGTTGTTTTATGCGCGCAATATTATCGGCCACGGCCTGTTGCTGCGGCGCGGCAGCGCCGGTAATGCCGGTAATGGAGACGTAATAGACAAAACCCGATGTATTGTTCAACACATGCGGCAGACGCTTATCATCTGTTGTCGGCGTGGCGAGGCGAATAAAATTAAGTCCGGCCTGCATGGCGGGGAGACATAATTCACCGTCTTCCTCGGCCGGCAAATCGACAATAATCAAACCGTCAACCCCAACCTGTTTGGCCTCGGCAATGAATTTATCAACGCCATAATGATAAATCGGATTGTAATAACCCATCAGCACAATCGGTGTGGTGTCATTTTCGGCGCGGAAATCAGCGACCATATTTAAAGTGCCCTGAAGCGTTTGACCGGCTGCCAAAGCGCGTTGCGAGGCGGCTTGAATGGCCGGCCCATCGGCCATCGGGTCGGTAAAGGGCATGCCCAATTCAATAATATCGGCACCTGCCGCCGGCAGACCGGCAAGGATCTCGGCAGACATCTGCACATCCGGATCACCCGCCGTGATGAAGGCAATAAAGGCCTTGCGGTTCCGGCTTTGCAAATCGGCAAATAAATCGTCAATACGGCTCATATCAAAGCGTCACATTTAAATGGTCGGCCACGGCAAACACATCCTTATCGCCGCGTCCGCACATATTCATCACCAATAAATGCTCGGGCGGCAAATCACCGGCAATTTTACCGACATGCGCCAGCGCATGGCTCGGTTCCAAAGCCGGAATAATACCTTCCAAGCGGGTGATCAATTGGAACGCTTCCAAGGCTTCCGCATCGGTGGCCGAGACATAATTGACGCGGCCCGTATCACGCAAATAAGCATGTTCGGGGCCAATGCCCGGATAATCAAGCCCGGCCGAAATGGAATGGCCTTCAATGATTTGCCCGTCATCATCTTGCAAAAGATAGGTGCGATTGCCATGCAATATGCCGGGCGCGCCGCCGGCCAATGAGGCGGCATGGTCGGGCGTATCAAGCCCGAAACCGCCGGCTTCGACACCGATAATAGTGACCTCGCGATCGTCCAAAAACGGGTGAAACAGACCCATGGCATTGGAGCCGCCACCGATACAGGCAATCAGCGTATCTGGTAAACGCCCTTCGCGCTCTTGCATTTGCTGTTTCGTTTCGCGGCCGATAATCGATTGGAAATCGCGCACCATGGCCGGATAGGGATGCGGGCCGGCCACTGTGCCGATAATGTAAAACGTATCTTCAACATGGGTCACCCAATCGCGCAAAGCCTCATTCATGGCATCTTTCAGCGTGCCGGCACCCGAAGTGACGGGGCGAATATCAGCCCCCAAAAGCTTCATGCGAAAGACATTGGGCTTTTGCCGTTCAATATCGGTCGCGCCCATGAAAACCGTGCACGGCAGGCCGAAGCGCGCCGCCACTGTGGCCACGGCGACACCGTGTTGACCGGCCCCGGTTTCGGCAATGATGCGGGTTTTGCCCATGCGTTTGGCCAACAATATTTGCCCGAGGCAATTATTGATTTTATGGCTGCCCGTATGGTTCAACTCATCGCGCTTCAAATAAATTTTCGCGCCGCCATAATGTTCTGTCAGGCGCTCAGCAAAATAAAGCGGGCTGGGACGTCCGACATAATGGGTCTGCAAATCCTGCAATTGCGCGGCAAAGCCGTCATCTTGTTTGGCCGCCTCATAAGCCGCTTCCAAATCAAGGATGAGCGGCATCAGCGTTTCGGCAACAAAGCGCCCGCCATAAAGTCCAAACCGACCCTTATCGTCAGGCCCTTCGCGATATGAATTTTCTTGCGCCAACTCGCTACCCCAGATTTTCGCCGCGCGCCGCGGCAATAAACGCTTCCATCAATTGCTCATCTTTCTCACCTGCTGCGCTTTCGACGCCGCTGGCCGTATCGACCATGGGGGCGCCGGTCTCGGCAAGCGCTTGCGCAATATTATGCGCCGTCAAACCGCCGGCCAAAAGATAAGGCTTGGACAGGTCATACGCTTTCAAAGCGGTCCAGTCAAAGGTTTCACCCAGCCCGCCGGTCAATTGTGCCCCTTTAGGCGGTTTGGCATCAAACAAAAACCAATCGGCACAATCTTGATAATCCGCTGCGCGCGCCACACAGGCGGCGCTTTCAACCGGCAGGGCTTTAATGATGGCGGCATGCGAACGGCGTTTAATCTCAGCCACACGCGCCGGCGTTTCATTTCCGTGCAATTGTAAACGGTGCGGACTGACCGCCGCCAAGGCGCGGTCAACCGCATCATCATCAGGGTCGACCAAAAGGGCGACACGATCCATATCGGCACGGCATGCCGCAGCCAAAGCAGCGGCATTATCTTGCGTCACATAACGCGGCGATTTCTCGACGAAATTAAAGCCGACCATATCGACGCCGAGGCGGTTCATCGCTTCAATATCGCCGCGCCGCGTCACCCCGCATATTTTGACCAATGGCGCGCCCATTAATCACCATCCTGCGCCGCCAAATCGGCTTTAATCGCTTGTGCCGCCGCCGCCATATTATCAGCTTCGGTAATGGCGCGGCCAATGACCAATATATCGGCACCGGCACTTTGCGCCTGTTGCGGCGTCATCACCCGTTTCTGGTCATGGGCATCACTGCCGGCGGGGCGAATACCCGGCACAATGAGCTTGAAGTCATCGCCCATTTCGGCGCGCAGCGCATCAATCTCATGGGCTGAACACACCACCCCTTGCATGCCATTGGTGCGCGCCAATTCGGCCAGTCGCAACACCTGTTCGCGCGGCGTGCCTTTTATGCCCATAGCGTGCAAATCGCTTTCGGCCAGGCTGGTCAAAACCGTTACCGCCAGCATGGTCGGCGCAGCCAAACCGCTATCGCTTGCTTGTGCCGCCGCATCGGCCGCCGCCCGCATCATCGCTGCGCCGCCGCCGCCATGCACGTTTAACAGACGCGGCTCAAGCGGCGCCAACGCATGCACGGCTTGCGCCACGGTATTGGGAATATCGTGCAATTTTAAATCGAGAAATATCGGCATTTGGGCGTCGGCCAATTTGCGATAGCCAATGGCCCCATGGGCATAAAAATATTCCATGCCGATTTTCAGCCCATCGACCTGCCCGCTTAATTGGCGCGCCATATTTTCTGCCTTGCCGATATCCGGCGTATCAAGGGCGCAATAAATTTCAGCTTGCATCGCTTTTTCCCGCCGCATGGCTTGTTTCACTTTCTTCACCCGATTGCGCGGCCGCCCCATCGAACGGGGCCGAGACAGCGCGCCTGGCCGGCATGTGGCCGGATATGGTCGGCTCATCGCTTTTTGGCTGCGCCTCTTTTATCATGCCACGGGCGACAGGCAAAGCGCGTAGCGATTTGTTTTTGCTGAAATAACCCATCACCCAGCCGACCAAAAGACCGAATGAAAAAGCGGCAAATAGGGCGATAAAAAGCGGTGTGGTGAGCGCAGTTTCAGGCGCGGCACGGGTCACGTCCAAAGGGTTGACGGCCAGCGTCACGGTCTGGCGATTGAGCACGGCGAGCGGCAGAAGAACAATCAAAGAAGCGATAAAAACCAGACGGATGGCGAGGTTTTTGGCAAGTTTAGCCGCCGATGTCAGCCATTGCCCGAGCAAGCTTACGAACCGCCATCGCGGTTCATGCGTTCGCGCAAATCTTTTCCGGTTTTGAAAAACGGCGCATGTTTTTTGGCGACGGCGACAGATTCGCCGGTGCGTGGATTGCGTCCAATACGGGCATCACGCTGTTTGACTGAAAATGTGCCAAAACCACGCAATTCAACGCGGTCGCCGCGCCCCATGGCGTCACCGATTTCATCGAGCAATTGATTGACGATGGTTTCGACATCACGCTGGTAGAGATGCGGATAAAGCTCCGCGATTTTGACGATGAGTTCAGACTTAATCATGCACATGCCTCTGAATTTGCTCGCTTAAGCTGCCACTAAGCCCGCCATGCGTCAAGCGTCTGTTTAAGAAATATGTTTGAGACAAACCGGCCCGCCGGAGCTTTTTGTCCGACAGGCCGGTTGGATTTTATAGCGACGGCCATGCGCCGAAAGCCGACATTTATTTATCGTCGCCTGCTTCCCTTCTTCGGTGGCTTCTTCAGCCGCTTTCAGCGCCCGCCTCGGCAGCTTCTTCAGCAACCCCGTCGACCGCCTCTTCAACAGGAGCCGCTTCTTCAGCCACTTCTTCGGCCACTTCTTCAACCGGTGCTTCATCGCGGTTCAAGGCAGCGCCGAGAATATCGCCTAGCGATGCGCCACTATCGGAAGAGCCATATTGTTCGACGGCTTCTTTCTCTTCGGCGATTTCCAAGGCTTTGATAGACAGGCCGACACGGCGGTCGCGCTTGTCGAGATTGGTCACCATGGCATCCAATTTATCGCCAATATGGAAACGCTCAGGACGTTGGTCTTGGCGGTCGCGCGACAAATCGGAACGACGGATAAAGGCCGTGACATCGCCATCGCTGACGGAAACTTCCAAGCCACCATCGGTCACTGCGGTCACTTCACATGTCACCGTGTCACCGCGGCGCAAATTGGCAACGCTCTCAAACGGATCGCCATCAAGCTGTTTAATACCAAGGCTGACACGCTCTTTTTCCTGATCGACATCGAGCACCAAAGCTTCCACGCTTTGACCCTTATTATATTGTGCCAAAGCTTCATCACCTGAAGCATTCCAGTCGAGATCGGAAATATGCACCATGCCGTCAATATCATTATCAAGACCGACAAACAGACCGAACTCGGTGATGTTTTTAATCTCGCCTTCAACTTTCGTGCCGACCGGAAATTTCGATGAGAAATCTTCCCATGGATTTTCCATGCATTGTTTCAGGCCAAGCGAAATACGACGCTTCTCGGCATCGACCTCAAGCACCATGACTTCGACTTCTTGGCTGGTTGAGACGATTTTGCCCGGATGCACGTTTTTCTTCACCCAGCTCATTTCAGAAACATGAACAAGGCCTTCAATGCCGTTATCCAATTCAACAAATGCGCCATAATCGGTAATATTGGTTACCCGGCCGGTCACTTTGCTATTGAGCTCAAATTTGGACGCTGCTTCATCCCATGGGTCAGCTTCCAACTGCTTCATGCCCAAGCTGATACGCTGGGTTTCAGCATTGATTTTTACCACTTGCACACGCACCGTCTCGCCGACGGTCAAAACCTCTGACGGATGATTGACGCGCCGCCACGCAATATCGGTGACGTGCAACAGACCGTCGACACCGCCCAAATCAACAAAGGCACCGTAATCAGTAATGTTTTTCACCACCCCGTCCACTTGCTGGCCTTCCAGCAAATTGGAAACGATTTCATTGCGTGCTTCGGCCCGTGTTTCTTCCATAATGGCACGACGCGAGACGACAATATTGCCGCGGCGGCGGTCCATTTTCAAAATTTGGAAAGGCTGCGGCGTGTTCATTAATGGGGTGATGTCACGCACCGGACGAATATCCACTTGGCTGCCCGGCAAAAATGCCGTTGCGCCGTCCAAATCGACGGTGAAGCCGCCTTTGACACGGCCGAAAATAACCCCTTCGACGCGCTCATCGGCTTCAAAGTTTTTCTCCAGCTTGACCCAACTTTCCTCGCGGCGTGCCTTATCGCGCGACAGAACAGCTTCGCCCATAGCATTCTCAATACGGTCGACAAAAACCTCGACCTCATCGCCCACGCCAATCTCGGCAGGCTGGCCGGCCATGGAAAATTCACGCAAAGGCACACGGCCTTCGGTTTTCAGGCCGACATCGACAATCGCCAAATCATTTTCAATGGCGGTGATGCGGCCGCGCACAACCGTGCCCTCAATCGGCGCATCGGCGGCAAAGCTTTCTTCCAAAAGCGCGGCGAAATCATCAGTGCTCGGGTTCATACCCATTTCAGTATTTTGGTCAGACACTTTTGTGTCTCCTTGATTATGCCAAACCCGGCGCTTTTCGTGCGCCTGACGGGTCGGACGTCCCACATCAGCACACGCGCCAAGCGCGGCACCTCAGCGGGCAATGGGTTTGAAATATGTTCGCCCCATTCACGGGACGCGGGGTTTTGGATTTCGGGCTAAAGGTTGATTTTTGGGTCAACCAGTGCCAGAGCCGCTGCGAACGCCTCTTCTATAGACAAATCAGACGTATCAAGCAAGGGCGCATCATCAGCTTGTTTCATCGGCGCGGTTTGGCGGTTTTCATCGCGCGCATCGCGGGCGCGAATATCGGCCAAAACGGTTTCGAGATTTAATGACGCATCGCCCAAGCGCAATTCGGCAAAGCGGCGCTCAGCGCGGATTTCGGCACGCGCCGTGATGAATAATTTGGCCGCTGCATCGGGGCACACCACTGTGCCAATATCGCGGCCGTCGAGCACCGCGCCGGCTTTATCGCCGGGCGGCATGGCAGCAAATTGGCGTTGCGCCGCCAAAATCGCGGCGCGCACCGGCGCCATCGCAGCGACCACAGAAGCCGCAAGCCCGGTTTCGGCGCGGCGCAAATTGGCGGCAAAATCGCCTTCTTCAAGCCGCGCCATATTGAGGTTTTCAGCCGCCTTAACGGCATCTTCTTCGCGCTCAATCGCACCGCCCGCCTCAATGGTGCTGAGCGCGACAGCGCGGTAAAGCGCGCCGGTATCGAGATAGGCAAAATCATAATGCGCCGCCAAACGCCGCGCCAATGTGCCTTTGCCCGAAGCGGCCGGCCCGTCCACGGCAATGATGCATGGGACTGTCGGTGCGGGCGCGATGACGGACCTATCAGTCAATTTGCGCTCCCAAATCTCTCATCAAGTCGAAAAATTGCGGGAAGCTGGTAGCAATCATTGTTCGGTCATCAACCGTCACCGGCTGTTCGGCAATCAGGCCGAGGCATAAAAACGCCATGGCAATACGGTGGTCGTGATGGGTTTTGACGCGCGCGCCGCCGACAATCGGGCCGCCCGTAACACGCAACCAATCATCGCCCGCTTCCACCTGCACCCCATTGGCTTTGAGACCGGCTTCCATGGCGGCAAGGCGATCGCTCTCTTTGACCCGCAATTCAGCCAGCCCGGCCATATGGCTGGTGCCTTCGGCTGCCGCCGCCGCAACCGCCAAAGCGGGAAATTAATCAATCATATCCGGCGCCGTTTCGGGCGCGACATTGACCGCTTTGAGCGGCCCGTATCGCACCCGCAAATCGGCCATTATTTCTCCACTGGCTTGGCGTTCATTGGTGACGGCAATATCACCGCCCATAGCGCGCAAAACACGGACAAGACCGTCGCGCTGGCGATTGAGCATGATATTTTCCAGCACCACATCCGAACCCGGCACGGTGAGCGCAGCAATAAGCGGAAAAGCTGCCGATGACGGGTCGCCGGGAACATGTAAATCGGTCGCTTTCAGCTTGGTCGGGCCGTTTTCATTATGCAGGCTAACCGCGCTATAGCCGTCTTTTTCTTGCACGCGAATATCGGCCCCCATCAGGCGCAACATGGTTTCGCTATGGCCGCGTGTGGCAATTTTCTCGCGCACAATGGTCGTGCCTGCGCCCCCTAAAGCGGCCAATAAAATGGCTGACTTGACCTGTGCCGAAGCGATATCGGGAGTGATGACAGCCGGTATTAGAGCGGCCGGTTCAATCATCACGGGCAGACAGCCATTTGTCGCTTGCGCTTGCGCGCCCATCAAACGCAAAGGCTGCAAAATGCGTTCCATCGGGCGCGCCGATAAAGAGGCGTCACCGATAAATCGTGCGCCAATGGCGGCACCGGCCACCAGCCCCATAACCAGCCTGACACCGGTACCGGCATTGCCGAAATCAAGCGCTTCGGCCGGGGCAGTCAAACCCATCGGCCCGACACCGGTCACATGCCAATCGCCATTATCGTGTTTTTCAATATGCGCCCCCAAAGCCTGCATGGCGCGCATGGTGGCCAGCACATCAGCCCCTTCCAACAGGCCGTTGATCTTGCTGGTGCCGGTCGCCATGGCGGCCAGAATAAGGGCGCGATGCGAGATTGATTTATCACCCGGCACGCGCACTGTGCCGCTGAGGGCATCCGCCCGCCTGGCCTGTGCTGGAAAATTTTGCGACGCCGCGCTCATGGCGCTTTGTCGCGTTTTTCAGCCCTATCGTCAAGCAGCCGAATGTGCATTGCGCAGGCCATTGACTTAACCTTTGACAGAGAGGGCGCTTCATGGCAGGAACATTTTTCTGTTAATTTTCACCGGAGGGTCGGATGGTTGATCCGAAACTGGGAACAAAGCGCGTTTGTGAGGCCTGTGGCGCCAAATTCTACGATTTGAATAAATCTCCTGCTGTTTGTCCGAAATGCGGGCATGTCTACGACCCGGCTGCTGCCATGGCGACGGACGAGCCGGTGCGCGACATTGCGCCGACGGCTGAAGAAAAAGAAACCGATGATGACGCATTGGAAGATGATGATGACGCGCTGAGCCTCGAAGATATGGCCGAAGAAGAAACGGCTGACAGCGATGATGATGAAACGCTGGAACAATTTGACGAGGATGAAGACCTGCTTAACGATGATGATGAAGACGATACGTTGCTCGAAGATGAGGAAGAAGAAGAAAGCTTCCTCGAAGATGATGAAGAGGATGAGTAGTCGGACGCCGGTAATTTAAGGCGCGCCCGTTTTTCACTTGATTGCGGCGACGCCTTCGATTAGTTTCCGCCAGAATTTACCCTTTAGGGGCCATAGCTCAGTTGGGAGAGCGCTTGCATGGCATGCAAGAGGTCGGCGGTTCGATTCCGCCTGGCTCCACCATTCCCCAAACCGCAAAAATTACTTCCCTTGACTATCTATTTGATTGATAAAGGGACGATGCGTTTTATCAATCGCCATAAAATTGCCAAACAGCTCGGCTGTGCCGCTTTAATGCTGGCATTGGGCGGCTGTGCGCAAATGCAAGGCATGGGCAGCTATTTGGTTGAGCGCGTTAGCGGTCAGGCGATTGCGGCAGATAATGCTGCGGCCATGGCGCAAAGCGGTAAAAAAGCCTCACCGGCAGCCCTGCATGCACAACAGATAGAAAAGCTGGAAAATGAAAAGCGCGCCTTGAGCATGGATCTTCAAGCGGCCGCGCAAGCGACGCTTGTGGTGCAAATTGACGGCGGCGATATCACCCTCAAACAGACGGTCGATTTGCCGACATGCCACACCGCCCAAGCCGCCATTAGCGGCATGCCGGGGCGCGAAAAGCAAGCCGCGCCACCCTATCAAAGCGCCTTTTCCGTCGGCTCCATATCGCCCTATATGCCGCATCATTTGCTGATCAGCACTTGCTTGCCGCTATCTATGGTCGCGCCGCTTTAAGCGGCGCTTTTGGCGCCTTATCGGGTGCCGCTTGATTTCTGTTTGACGCAGCACCAATCGCTGATAGGCTATACCCAATAATAATAAAAAGGGGTGTTTCCATGTCTCATTCATCTTTAATGCCGCGCGCCGATTATGCGGTGACGCAAAAAGTTTTGCATTGGCTGATGGCCCTGCTGATTATGCTCGATCTTACCATTGCGCAGAAATTTGGCGGCGAAATGGCTGATTGGGACCGCTTTGCGTCGCGCTCCGACCATGCCTCGGTCGGTATCACCATTGCCGTATTATTGGTTTTGCGCCTGTATTTCCGCTAGCGCTATGGCGCACCGGCCTTGCCCGCCAATATGCCCGATTGGCAAAAGCAATTGGCGCAAGCGGCGCATTGGGCGCTCTATGGGCTTATCGGCCTGTTGATTGTCAGCGGTGTGGCCGCTGCCAGTGCCGCCAATAGCGTGATAGAACCGTTTGGCCTGTTTGCCCTGAATGACGGCGTGGAAGGCAATTTTGTCGGCTTGCGGCAAGTGCATCAATGGGTCATATGGGCCATCAGCACGCTGATTGTCGCGCATATTGCGGCGGCGCTTTATCATTGGCTATGGCTGCGCGACACCATCACCCAGCGCATGCTGCGCTTTTGGCGCAGCGAAGAATAGCACTTAGCCGTTCAATTCGAGCCAGCCAATATTGCCGTCGCTGCGCTTATAGACGATATTGATATCGTCGCGCGTGGCGCTTTTGAAGAGGACAAAATCATCTTCGCCCAATTCCAATTGCATCACCGCCTCGGACACGGTCAACTGGCTGACTTGTTTTTTGCTTTCGGCAATCACCACCGGGGTAAATTCAACCGGCACTTCCTCTTGCGTTTCGGGGGCCAGAATTTTCATCGGCGCTTGCAAGGCCGCGTCGAGGCGTTTTTGGTCATGATGGTTTTTCAAACGCCTTTTATAACGGCGCAATTGTTTTTCTATTTTGCCGATCGATTGGTCAAAACAGGCATAGACATCATGCGCCGCCCCTGAAGCATGCAAATAAAGGCCGCTATCAAGATGCAGCGCGCAAGCGGCCTGAAATTCATGGCCCTGTTTGGAAAAAGTGACGTTAATGTCGGCCGAGCGCTCAAAATATTTGCTCACCGCCTCATTGAGGCGGTTTTCCACATGCGCCTGCAAAGCAGCGCCGGTTTCCATATGGCGGCCGGTAATATGAATATTCATCTCTATCTCCTTTTCTTTTTGACATTGTGATGGCTCAAAACAACCCGTGCGGCGCGGCGCACCGTGGGCAGGCAGAGATGAAAACGCATGCCTGCTTCAAGGCACTCGCGAGACATAACTGTGCCTGAAGCATGGCCCAGAGTCGAGTCGGCAATCAATGAGCGGCGCGTTAAAGGGTGAAATCATCGCCCAAATAATGCGCGCGCACCGCCTCATTATTGACAATCTCATCAGCCGTGCCTTCGGTCAGCACATGGCCGTCATGCATAATCACGGCGCGGTCAATAATGCTCAGCGTTTCGCGCACATTATGGTCGGTGATCAACACGCCGAGGCCGCGATCTTTCAATTGCGCCACAAGCTCGCGAATATCGCTTATGGCAATCGGGTCAATACCGGCAAAAGGCTCGTCGAGCAAAATAAAGCTGGGGTCGCTGGCCAAAGCACGGGCAATCTCGACGCGGCGGCGTTCGCCGCCCGACAGGGCGCCACCGGCTGATTTACGCACATGGGTAACGGAAAATTCCTGCAACAGATTTTCCAGCTTGTCGCGCTGCGCCTCGCGGTCGCTTTCAACCAATTGCAATATGGACATAATATTGGCTTCCACGCTAAGCGTCCTAAAATTTGAGGCTTCTTGCGGTAAATAGCCAATGCCGAGACGGGCACGGCGATACATGGGCAAATGCGAGACATCTTGCCCGTCGAGCAAAATGCGCCCGCTATCGGGGCGCACCAGACCGGTAATCATGTAAAAGCTGGTGGTTTTGCCGGCTCCATTGGGCCCCAACAGGCCGATGGATTGACGCCGGTCAAATTGCAGCGACATGTTTTTGACCACTTGGCGTCCCTTATAGGATTTGCACAAATCAATCGCCTGCAGACCGCCGACTATCGGCTGCACGGCGATATTGCGCTCATCAGGCATATTATTTGCGGGGGAAGCAACGCTCATCATGGCGATAGTATAAAAGCGCGTGCACCTCAGCGCAATTCAATACGCGCGCGCGGCTTATTCGCATCGCCGGTCAGGTGCGCGCGCCCACTGACCATATCCAAGCTCAGTCGTGCGCCGCTTAACTGTCGCGCAGCGTCAACCCCATCCGTCATTGTCACATCGCCGGTCAATATTATGGTCTGGCGCGCCAAATCAACAAAAGCTTGCCACGCTGTGGCACGGCGCGGCGCGCTGTCATCACCTGCGGCGGAGAGCAGCACCACTTGGCCGTCAGCTTGAATATTTTCTGCCGTGCCATTATCGGCAAATTTTATTGCCAATTGTTGGGCAGAAAGCGTCAATGGCCCTTGGCGCATTTGCGCATCCTTATTTAATTGTGCGTGCCCGGCGGCGCGCTGCCAGACCATAAGGCCGGCGGCAACATTAATCGGCGCTGTGCTGTCAGTGGCAAAACGCAAAGCCTGTGCTTGCGCGCGCTCTGCTGCGGCCAGCGGCAAAAGCAAGGCCAAGGTGACGAAAAAGGGGGCAATAAACGCATTTATCATTCACCCCCTGCAGCGATAAGGCGCATTTGGATATTGCGAAAGTGATAAATAGCTGCCTTGTCATCAGCCTCGAGCTGCGCGGCGCGCAATGTGCCGCTTGGCCCTTGCATGGTGAGACCTTTTTCGGCCAGCCAAACCGCATCGTTCAGCCGCATTTCCATTTTGGGGGCGCGCAATTCATGGCCGTCACTTGTTTTGGCCACCACATTGCCGGCAAGCCGCGCCACAGCATTTTTTCCGTTCTGTTGCGGGTCAAAAAACCCCTCATTGGCAGTGAAGAAAATACTTGGCTTTGCACCATTGGCGGCGACATTTAATTGCGCGCTGCGAAACACCATTGTGCCGTCATTTTTCTGCGCCCCTTGCAAGGCCGAGAAGCGATAGGCACGCCCATCGGTCAAGCGGCCGTCAAAGACCGGTTGATCAATGAGCAAGCGATTATCTTCATTATCCGGCGTCGCATCATGAGTGGAATTACGGGAAAAATCGGGATTGGCGGCCAACACTAAAAGACCCAGCAGCAAAACCGCAATGATAGGCAAAATGCGGCGCAAATGGATAATGCGCTGCGAATAGGCTTCTATATGAGCCGCTTTTTCTCTTTGCTTTTCGCGCCCGTCATCTGCCATGCGCGCCCCCTAATGGGCGAAAATATCCAAATCGTCCCAACCGGCCAGATCCATAGCGGCGCGCACCAGCACGAATTCAAAACATGCTTCCGCCATCGGGCGTCGGCCTTCGCGGTCGAGCATGGTTTCGAGCTTTTCTTTCAGCGCGTGCAAATGCAGCACATCGGAGGCGGCATAGTTTAATTGCGCATCAGACAATTCCGGCGCCCCCCAATCGGAGCTTTGCTGCGCCTTTGACAAATCAACCCCCAGCAACTCACGACACAAATCTTTCAATCCGTGGCGGTCGGTGTAGGTGCGGGTCAATTTGGAGGCGATTTTCGTGCACCAAAGCGGCGCCGCATGGACATTCAAATATTGCGCAATCACCGCCAAATCAAAGCGGGCATAGTGGAAAATCTTGACCAAAGACCGATCGCCCAAAACCGCTTTTAAATTGGGCGCGTCATAATTTTCACCATCCAATTGAACAATATGCACTTCGCCGTCACCGGCCGATAATTGCACCAAACACAGACGGTCGCGCGACGGCTTCAACCCCAAAGTCTCAGTATCGACGGCGATGGCGCCGCTAAAGCTTAACCCTTCGGGCAAATCATTTTTGTGCAAATGGATAGCCATTTATGCCTCACAAATCAAAACTGTCTTTCTTCTAGACCGTGAGGGGGACAAACTCAAGCTTTGCCGCTTGAAACGCGCGCCATGTGGCGACACAATGACAGCGCAATAAGCGGGAGGACAAAAATGAGCGATGCAGCAGCCTATATGAATGACGCAACCCAAAAGGCACGGGTGATTGACGGCTTGCCTGACGGCCTGGCCCTGCGCCCGATTGAAAAAGTCGGGATTATCGGAGCCGGCACAATGGGCGGCGGCATTGCCATGAATTTTGCCACGGCCGGAATTGACGTGACCATTGTCGAGACCAAACAAGAGGCGCTGACGCGCGGGCTTGGCGTGGTGCGCGGCAATTACCAACGCTCCGCCGATCGCGGCCGTTTTCCGCAAGAAGAGGTCGATATTCGCATGGCGCGCTTTAACGGCGTGTTGGATATGGCGGCATTGGCCGATTGTGATTTGGTGATTGAGGCGGTGTTTGAAGATATGGATTTAAAAAAACAGATTTTCACCAATCTCGATAAGATTTGCAAAGCCGGCGCAATTTTGGCGACCAATACATCAGCCTTGAATATTGACGAGATTGCCGCCGTGACGGCGCGACCGCAAGATGTTATCGGCCTGCATTTTTTCTCACCCGCCAATGTGATGAAGCTTTTGGAAATCGTGCGCGCCGATGAAACCGCCGATGATGTTGTCGCCACCTCTATGGCCTTGGCCGTGACCATTGGCAAAGTGGCCACTTTGGTCGGCGTGTGCCCGGGCTTTGTCGGCAATCGCATATTGGCGGCGCGCCAGCGCGAAGCGCAAAATCTCGTCAATCAAGGGGTGCTGCCTTGGGATGTCGATAATGCGTTTAACGCTTTCGGCTTTAAAATGGGGCCGTTTCAAATGTCGGATTTGGCGGGGCTTGATATTGGCTGGAAAAAAGGCGCGGTGACCGGCAATCCGATTCGCGACCGGCTATGCGAAATGGACCGCCGCGGGCAAAAAACCGGCGCCGGTTATTATGATTATGACGACAACCGTCAGCGCAGCCCAAGCCCGATAACGGAAGAAATTATCGCCCAAGTGACCGGCATGGCGGCCGGTGCATCAGGCCTGTCGCAAGATGATATTTTGGCGCGGCTATTGCACCCGATGGTCAATGAGGCGCTGATTATTCTGGAAGAAAACAAAGCGCAGCGGCCCAGCGATGTCGATGTGATTTGGTCATTCGGCTATGGCTGGCCCGGCGATAGTGGCGGGCCGATGTTTTACGGCGATCTGGTCGGGGCCGATAAAATTCTCGCCACCATGCAAAGCATGGCAGCCGACAATCCGGCCATTAAGCCGGCCAAGACATTGGAAAAACTGGCGGCTGACGGCGGCACATTTGTCGATTTGGATTTGGGCGGTCTGAAGACCGGCTGATCCTAGTCGACAAAAGCGCGTTCAATGACAAAATCGGCAGGGTCGGAATTGGCCCCTTCGCGCAGGCCGTGATCTTCCATCAGGCCTTTCAGCTCTTTGGTCATGTCAATTGAGCCGCAAATCATTGCGCGGTCGGTTGCCGGGTCGAGCTTGGACACGCCCAAATCATCGAATAATTGACCCGAACGGATGAGATCGGTAATGCGCCCTTCATGCTCAAAGCTTTCGCGCGTGCAGCTTTGATAAAGCTTTAGCTTGCCGCGCCCCAATGCGCCAATATCAGGGTCGTTCAAAAACCCGTCCACCGTGGCGCGGCTATAGGCCAGTTCCGCCACTTCGCGGCATGTATGGGTGACAATCACGTCATCAAATTTTTCATAAGTTTCAGGGTCGCGCAGCAAGCTGGCAAACGGCGCAAAGCCGGTACCGGTTGAGAACATATAAAGCCGCTTGCCTGATTTCAGCGCATCAAGCACCAAAGTGCCGACCGGCTTTTTGCCCAAAAGCACATGATCACCGGCCGTAATTTTTTGTAATTTGGAGGTCAGCGGCCCGTCCGCCACTTTGATGGAATAAAATTCCAGCGTATCGTCCCAATTGGGGCTGGCCACGCTATAAGCGCGCAAAAGCGGTTTGCCGTTTTCGCCGGGCAGGCCAATCATTATGAACTCGCCGGAGCGAAAGCGGAAACTTTGCGGCCGCGTGCAGGTAAATTTGAACAAGCGGTCGGTATAATGCTCGACGCTTAAAACTTCTTCTTGGCTGGGCGCATTGCTCATCAGGCTGTCCTTTGCATAACAGGCGGTCTTATATCGCAAATGCGGGCCCGTGCAAAGCTATTTTCCATAATTTTTTGCATAATAAAATAAACTACAATATATTTAAGTATAATAAGAAAATATCGAGGTTTTACTGGCCAAAGCGCGGCATTTCGGCTAGTCAGACGCCATGCGTTTCCTGCACCTGATTTTTGCCGTTTTTCTGATTTTTTCCGGCGCTGCCGCCAGCGCCTGTCACGCAATTGGTGATGTCCATATCATATGCAAAGACGGCGCCGTCTCGGCGCTTTATGTCGAAAGCGAAACGGCGGAAGACACCGCCAATAATCCGGAATGTTGCCCCATGGCCGGTTTCGCCCTGCCCGTGGCGGCCATTGCGGCGGCGCATAAGCCGACAATATTGGCCAGAAAATACCACAAGCAGCCAGACATGCATAAGCTGCGATCAGACACACATGCCGTTCCCAGGGGGCCACCAAGCCGACTGCTTTTCTAAAAAAATTTATTTTGAAAGGACAGTCTGATGACACGACACCCAATGGCCCAAAAGGCCTTATTGATTTTGGCGCTCGCCGCCGCCCCGCAAACCGGCCATGCCGACAGCACCCACACAAACCCCGCCACGCCGGAAGGCCATGCGCCGATTATGGTGATGGGCGACCATATGCATAAAGCCGGCGAATTTATGGTTTCTGCGCGGCATATGAGCATGCGCATGAAGGGCAATATAAAAGGCACAAATGAGCTGAGCGATGCGCAAGTGCTGGCCGAGCCCAATCAGCATGGCGCACCCATGACGCTGCGCGTGGTGCCGCAAAAAATGGATATGCAGATGACCATGTTGGGCGTCATGTATGCACCGAGCGATGCCGTCACCTTGCTCGCCATGGTCATGCAAATGGACAAGGCAATGGTCTTGCAAAGCTATCAGGGCATGATGGGCGAGACGCCGTGCATGTCGTCTTTTACCAGCAAAAGCGCCGGCACGGGCGACACGATTATCGGCGCGCTGTTTCGCGGCGGCGAAACGGCCAATCGGCAATGGCATAGCGGGCTTGCTTTGTCTTTGCCGACCGGCGCAGTGGATAAAACCGGCCGTCCGATGGTGCCGATGGGCTGCGCGCCGGCAGCTATGGATAAGCGCCTGCCCTATCCGATGCAATTGGGCTCGGGTTCTTATGAGCTGAAACCGTCATTGACCTATAATGGCGATTGGCGCGGCTGGCGCATTGGCGGGCAAGCCAATGCCACGCTGCGGCTTAATGATAATGATGAAAATTATCGGCTGGGCGATAAACTCGAACTGCAGGGCTGGGCGATGAAAAACCTCACCCCCTATGCCAGTGCCTCATTGCGTCTTGATGCCAGCCATCAAGGCAAATTGGACGGGCAAGATATACACATCACCTTGCCCGTGCCGACGGCACAAAGCCGCTCCAGCGGCGGCACTTATGCCAATTTGTCATTGGGCATGAACCTCATCGGCCAAAGCGGTGTCTTGCGCGACCATCGGCTGGCGCTGGAACTGGTTTTGCCGGTTCATCAAGATGTAAATGGTGTGCAAATGCAGCGCCAAGAGACATTGACGCTGGGTTGGCAGAAAGCCCTTTAGTCGAAAAGCGTGGCGCGCGATTTAATTATTGCGCGCCCGCATGCCGCCATCGACCGGAATTGCCACGCCGGTCACATAGCTGGCCGCCGGCAAACACAAAGACAAGGTGATATGCGCCACTTCTTCAGGCTCGCCATAGCGCCTGAGCGCGGTGCGCCGATGCGCGAAAGTGGCCTTATGCCCGTCGGGAATGGCTTCGGTAATGCCGGTGTGAATGGGGCCGGGGCAAACGGCATTGACGGTAATGCCCTGTTTGCCCAGTTCAATCGCCAGCCCTTTTGTGAGACCGATAATGCCGTGTTTGGCCGCCGTATAGGGCGAATTGCCGGCGCTGCCGCCCAGCCCTTCAGTAGAGGCAATATTGACAATGCGCGCGCTGTCCGAGGCGCGCAAAGCGGCCAAGCTTTCACGGATAAGCACTTGCGGGCCTTCCAACATGACGGCCAGGCTTTTCTCCCAATGGGCCGGATAATCATCGCCGTCAATCGGCGACGGCAGGGCCATGCCGGCATTATTGACGACAATATCAAGCCCTCCCAAATCATCGATAATGGTTTTGGCAGTGGCGGCAATGGCCGCATTATCGCTCATATCCATGGCATAGGCGCGCGCCGTGGTGAAACCCGCCGCCTCAATCTCACCGACAATTTTATCGCAGGCCGTTTGATCCAAATCGGTGACCGCAACATGCGCGCCTTCGCGCGCCAATAAATGCGCCGTGGCGCGTCCCATGCCGCTGGCCGCACCTGTTACAATGGCTTTGCGCCCCGCCACGGAGCGGCTCAATTCAACATAATCGCGCATTTCTGCCTCCCTTAATTTGTGCCGACGATAAGCTGCCTTTGCTTGCCTGTCCAGCATCGCCCTTGCGCGTGAGCCGCGCATCTGCTTTGCTTTTGCCTCAATTTGGGGGAGAAGAAAAATGACCATTTCACAAGACCAACAGCCGATTGAAACAGGGCTGGGCGCGCGCTCGGAACCCGATGAGATTTTGAGCGGTATTGATTTGAACGGCAAAAATGTTTTGGTAACCGGCGGCTATTCCGGCATTGGCCTGGAAACCACCCGCGCTTTGGCCAAAGCGGGGGCGCATGTGCATGTGCCGGCGCGCCGCCCAGAAACCGCGCAAGCCGCTTTGGACGGCATTATTGACGGTGCCCATATTGGCGCTATGGATTTGGGCGATTTGCGCTCGGTGGAAAAATTCGCCGATGATTTTTTAAGCCAGCATGACCGCCTCGATATTCTCATCGGCAATGCAGGCATTATGGCCTGCCCGTTTGAAACCACCGCACAAGGCTTTGAAAGCCAAATTGGCGTCAATCATTTCGGCCATTTCACTTTGGTCAAAAAACTCATGCCGGCGCTTGAAAAAGCCGGGCAAGCCGATGGCGCGCGCGTGGTCTTATTATCCTCAATCGGCCACCGCATTGCCGCTATTGATTTTGACGATATGCATTTTGCCAGCCGCGATTACGATAAATGGCAGTCATATGGCCAGTCGAAAACCGCCAAAGCTTTGCAAGCGGTTGAGCTTGACCGGCGCGGCAAAGAAAAAGGCATTCGTGCTTTTTCCGTTCATCCGGGTGGTATTTTCACCCCGCTGCAACGCCATTTGCACAATGAGGAAATGGTCGCGCTGGGCTGGACCAAGGAAGACGGCTCGCCGTCAGATTTGGCTGCGGCCGGTTTCAAAACACCGCCGCAAGGGGCCGGCACAAGCTTGTTTGCTGCCACCTCACCCAAGCTGGACGGGCTGGGTGGGGTTTATTGCGAAGATTGCAATATTGCCAAACCGGTCGCCGCCGACAGTGCCGATTATGACGGCGTGCGGCCTTGGGCGGTTGACCAAGAGCAAGCCGCGCAGCTTTGGGAAGCAACCGAAAGGCAAATTGCGGCGCTTTAGACCCTTTCGCAAAATCGGCTCACATGCGAGATTGACGCCATGAGCAAGAGCGAAACCAGTGCGCAGCCTTTCATTGGCGCTGCCGCGCCACTTGGCGCACCGCCGCATATAATACCATGTGGTGTCTTATCGGTTGTTCTATCGGCGATATGGGAACGATTTTGTTTTTTCAATTGAGCGGCATTGATTGGCCGGTCTGGCCATTATGAGCTTGGCCATCATGAACGGCCTGATCACCTCAATCATGTTGGAAACGGTTATTTTGAGCCGCCAGATGGCGTTGAAAGCAGCCTTTCAAACCGCCATCGGCATGTCGCTGATCTCGATGATTGCGATGGAAGCGGCGATGAATTTGGTCGATTATTGGGTGACCGGCGGGGCCAAGCTGACGCTCACGGTTTTGCCGCTTATGTGGCTGGCCGGGTTTTTGACACCGCTGCCCTATAATTATTGGCGTTTGAAGAAATACGGCAAGGCCTGCCATTAAGCCCTATTCGGCTTCGGCCAGTAATTTTTCGACAAAGCCGAAAATTTCATGATTGATGGCTTTGGACACATCGGCATCGGGCACAAAACCGTTAAAGCCGTGAAACGCGCCGGGCACAATATGGAAATGCGTCGGCACGCCGGCTCGGGTCAATTTTTGCGCATAAGCAATATTCTCGTCCAAAAACAAATCCAGATCACCGACCGGCATATAGGTCGGCGGCAGGCCCGATAAATCATCGGCGCGCGCCGGTGCGGCATAAATCGGCACCGCATCGCTGCCGCATAAATCGCCCAAATAAGCCTGCCAACCAAACGCATTATAGTGACGCGACCAGACATGTGTGTCGGGCAAGGCGTCAGAGGCAGGCGCAATATTGGTATCGTCAATCATCGGATAAATCAGCACTTGCCCCAAAGGGCTGCACAGGCCGCGATCGCGTATCAGCAAAGCCAGACCGGCGCATAGGCCGCCGCCGGCACTGACCCCGCCAATAATCACCTTATTGGCGTCAATGCCCAGCGCATCGGCATGGGCGAGCAAATGGGCCAGCCCTTCATAACAATCTTCCAACGGCCCGGGATAGGCGGTTTCGGGGGCCAAGCGATATTCCACCGATGCCGCATAGCATCCCAATGCAGCCGCGCGTAAGCAAAACATGTCGCCCTGCTTGGCTTGGCCCAGCACATAGCCGCCGCCATGCATCCAATAGAAAAGCGGTTTTTTGCCGTCGGCTTTGGGTTGCATAATGCGCATCTCAATGTCATGACCGTCACCGCCTCGCGCCGTTTCGACGCTTTGCGCCAAACTGTCGGGCACATCCATATTGGCCAATAATGTTTCATCGCGCGCATTGGCGGCTGCACGCGCTGCCGGCCAAATCTTGCGTGATGTCATTATCGCCGGTCAGCGCTTGCATGAGCTGCAAGCCGTCGGCCAATTGCGGGTCAAGATATTTTGAATGCGGCATGCTGAGCCTTCCTATCCTGCTTATTTTTCCATGCGGAAATACAGCCCGGCATGATCGACCAAGCGCGCAATCAGCTTGTCGCCCATAGCCGGTGCCGGCGTGTAAACCCCGCCGCCAATATCGCAATCTTGCAACAAGCAGATGGCGCTTTCGGCCAGCATTTTTGAGGTGGAGCCATAGCCCGGATCCATATCGCCGCCGACCGCGGCTTCCATGCGTGCGCCATCGGCCGTGGTGCCGATAAACAGCACATCATAATTGCCGGCCTCGCGGCTTTCTTTGGACGGCCCTTCGCCCGGCTGCGGCACATCATCACCGGCCAATGGATTGCTGGCGGCGACAAATTCAGCCATAGCCTTGCCTTCATCGCCGGGCCCGCACAGCATCATTTCGTCATACAGAAAATCTTCGCCATAGGCATGGCCCAAAAGCGCATTGGAACGGTGTATATTTTTGGTATTGATGGCCGCCATGATGAAGGGCGCCACCCATTGGCCGGTCGCTTCATCTTCATAAACCGTATTATCGGCCGGTTGCGCGGGCCCTTCATGGCCATTTGCCAGTGAAAACGGATTGACCAAAATACCGAGCAAATCGGGATTTTTGCTGACCGCCGCCATGGTCGCGCCCAATGAGGCCGCCGTGCCGCCTGAAAACTCGCCATTCATGGCGCGCACACGGGTGCGGATTTGGGTGCACGGCGCGCCGAATTTTTCTTGCGCCGCCCGTTGCAGAAAATAAACCCCCAAATCAAACGGGATGGAATCAAAGCCGCAACTATGGACAATGCGCGCGCCCGAGGCTTTGGCCGCCGCGTCATGCGCCTCAATCATCTCATGCATCCAACCCGGCTCACCCGACAAATCGACATAATCCGTGCCCGCCGCCACACAAGCGGCAACCAAAGCTGACCCGTAAAGTTGATAGGGGCCGACCGTGGTAATCATCACTTTGGTGCGCGCGGCCATGGCGGCCAGTTCGGCCTCATTATCGGCATTGGCGGCAATCAGAGGCGTTGCCGCATCAATGCCCATTTCATCGCGCACTTGCGCCAGTTTTTCGGTGCTGCGTCCGGCCATTGCCCAATTGACGCTGCGGCCATATTGCTGCTGCATATATTCCGCCACCAAACGACCGGTAAAACCGCTCGCACCATAAACGATAATGTCGAATTCTCTTTCACTCATCAGATAAGCCTCCCGTTTCGGCCTAAGAGTTTAAAAGCATGCAGCTTTGGCGCAAGGCCAAAAGCGTTAAATTCCGCTTTTCATTTGCGCCGCTTTTGCTAGTCTTTCGGCTTATTCGGGGAGGAATTTCATGTCATCGGCAAGCCAAAGCGATAAGATTTATAAGGCGCGTCATTATGCGCTCGGCATTCTGGTCGTCGTTTACACTTTCAACTTTATCGACCGGCAAATCCTGTCCATTTTGCTGGAACCGGTAAAGGCCGATTTGGGCCTCTCCGATACGGCGATGGGCATGTTGACCGGTTTTGCCTTTGCCATGTTTTACGCCACTTTGGGCATTCCCATTGCGCGCTATGCCGACCGTTCCAATCGCCGCAATCTCATTGCGCTGGCTTTGGGCATTTGGAGTTTCTTCACCGCCCTATCGGGTGTGGCACAAAATTTCTGGCATTTGCTGGCTGCGCGCATCGGGGTCGGGGTTGGCGAGGCCGGCTGTTCGCCGCCCGCCCATTCGATGATTGCCGATTATTATCCGGCCGAGCAACGCGCCACCGCTTTGGGGATTTATTCTTTGGGCATTCCCATCGGCATTATGTTCGGACTATTTGCCGGCGGTTGGATCAATGAGCTTTTCGGCTGGCGCATGGCGTTTTTCGTGGTCGGCGTGCCCGGCATTATTCTTGCCCTTGTGGTGCGGTTTTCTCTGGCCGAACCACCGCGCGGGATGGCCGAAGGGCGCGCCGATAGCGGCACGCAGCCCGGCGTCGGCGAAACATTGGCCTATTTGTGGCAGAAAAAATCTTTTCGCCATATGTCCTTTGCCGCCGCACTGACCGCTTTTGTCGGCTATGGTTTTGTCACTTGGGCGCCGGCTTTTCTCATCCGTTCATTCGGCATGGGAACCGGCGAGATCGGCACATGGTTCGGGCTCATTCTGGGCATTCCCGGCGGCATTGGCATTGTCATGGGCGGCTGGCTGGCTGATAAATTCGGTGCCAAAGACCCGAAATGGTATCTCTGGACCACCGCCATTGCGCTCATATTGGTGACCCCGTTCAATATTATCGTCTATCTTGCAACCGACAGCACGATGGCATTATTGGGCATGATTATTCCGGTTCTGTTTGGGCAATTTCTATCAAGCCACCACTTTCAGCCAAACCCAGGGTATTTCCGAATTGCGCATGCGCGCCGTCGCCGCCGGTATTTTGCTGTTCATCATCAATATCATCGGGCTTGGCTTCGGGCCGCAAGTGGTCGGGGTGATTTCCGATATTTTGTCCGCGCGCTATGGCACGGAGAGCCTGCGCTATGCGCTGCTGGTATGTTCGCTGGTCAATATTTGGGCGGGCGCGCATTATTTTATCGCTGGACGCCATTTGAAAGATGATTTGGTGGCCGAGGGCTAGGCATCCAAAGCGCCGCATATGCGTATAAAACGCATGGAGACACAAACCACCAATATACCGGCGCGCCCGAAAGTTCGCTTCATGTCCATGTTCAGCGAAATCGCTCCCCTGGCGGCGTTTTTTCTGGTCAACCAAGCCTATGGGCTTTATGCCGCCGCACTTGCCGCCATTGGCGCTTCGGCCTTATTGGTGGCGGTCACATGGGTGTTGGAAAAACGCTTGGCCCGTTTTGCCATTTTCGCCACTTCCATTGCCGCGCTATTGACCCTGGCCGCGATTTTGGCCGAGGAAAAAACCTATATCAAAATTCAGCCCAGTCTTTTTTCCGGCGCTTTTGCCGCGGTTTTGCTTGTCGGTCGGCTGCGCGGGCGCGCCATGATGAAAGTGTTTTTCCAAGCGCAATTCGACCTGCCCGAAAAAGTTTGGAACAGCCTGTCTTTACGCTGGGGCTTGTTTTTTCTGTTTGCCACGCTGGCCAATGAAGTGGCGTGGCGGGTTTTGAGCGATGATGAGTGGGTGAGTTTTCGCGTCTTGATTATGGCTCCGGCCACCGGCTTGTTCATGATGGCGCAATTGCCCATCACTTTGCGCGGGCAAAGGGAAATGAAAAAAATCATGGCCACGGGTGATAATGCGGTCGATAAGACTGCCGATTAATTGCCGCGCCGTCGCGCGGCAGTGAAAATTTTCCAAACCACCAGCCCGCTCAGCCATAAGAGAAAAAAGCGAA
This sequence comes from Rhodobiaceae bacterium, assembly GCA_038143435.1. Classification (GTDB taxonomy): domain Bacteria; phylum Pseudomonadota; class Alphaproteobacteria; order RS24; family RS24; genus UBA8337. Next base: position 46,787 of record JAYQLX010000003.1, read on the forward strand.
TGGCCCAAAATTTTGCCAAAGTGGTGGCGCTGGCCAATGCGATTTGGCGCTCGCCCAATTCGGGAAATTGCGCCAGCATGAGTGCCAATTGAATGTTTTCGGTAAAGTCCAAAACCATGACCGCGACCACCGGCAGCAAAATGGCGCGGTCAAATAGGCCGCGCGCCGCCACGATTAAAAGTCCGCCGAAAAACGCGCCATATGCGAAAGGAAACACCATATCAAGCAGCAGGGTGAAGCGCAGATGCAAAGACCGCCCGGCCTCGCCATAAAGCAGCATTTGGCTGCGTATATCTTCGCGGTCATAGCCTTGCAATTCGTCGAGCATCAAGCCGCCAAGACGGGTCTTCAACCACTGAAAGCCCAAAATGCAATATATGACGAGCAGAAAGCTGACCACCATGCTGGTACGGCGCGTCAACAACCCGTTCAGCGCATCAAGACGGGTGATGAAAGAATATTGCAAAACCATGCCTCCTTGTTATGTTCTTGGCGCAATCAGGGGCCAGCATGACACCGGCCTGCAACCAGCGCAAGGGGCTTCCTATGACCGATTATAAAGCAATCATTTGGGACTTTGGCGGGGTCATTACTTCCAGCCCGTTTGAGGCCTTTAACCGCTATGAAGCGGCGCAGGGCCTGCCGGAAAATTTCATCCGCACCCTTAATGCGACCAATCCTGACACCAATGCATGGGCCCGCTTTGAGCGCAGCGCCATCAGCGCTGATGAATTTGACGCCGCCTTTCGCAGCGAGGCTTTGGCCGCCGGTCACGATGTGCCGGGCAGCGATGTTTTGGCGCTTTTGGCAGGCGATATTCGCGCCGAAATGGTGGCCGTGCTTGACGGGCTGAAAGCACGCAATTACCGCCTTGCCTGCATTACCAATAATGTCAAAACCGGCAATGATGATGCGCCCAATCCGGGCATGGCGCGCAGTGTGGAAAAGGCCCGGCAAGTGGCCGATGTGATGGCGCGCTTTGAACTGGTCATTGAAAGTTCGGTTGAGGGCGTGCGCAAACCCGATCCGGCGATTTATCAACTGGCTTGCGACCGACTCGGTCTGGCCGCCAATCAGTGCATATTTCTCGATGATTTGGGGGTTAATTTGAAACCGGCGCGCGGTATGGGCATGGGCACGGTAAAAGTGCTGAGCGCGGCGCAAGCGATTACCGATTTGGCCGCGCTTTTGGGCCATGACTTGCCGTAAAACCGACAGCTGAGCGGAAATAAAAACCCCGGCAATTGCTTGCCGGGGTTTGTTGTTTCTGCGCTTTAGTTTAATGTGCCAGCGCACCGCTCGGCGCTTTGGGCGGCTCGCGCCGCGGCATGATGAGCTCCATCACCACGGCCAAAGCCGGCAAGACAGTGACCGCCATGACCATATTGATCATGAACATGAAGGTCAAAAGCAGCCCCATATCAGCCTGGAATTTAAGCGCCGAGAAGGCCCAGGTTGACACGCCGACCGCCAAGGTCAGCGCCGTGAACACCACCGCCATGCCGGTCTCATTCAGCGTCTGCTTAAAGCTTGAAGTCACATCAAGGCCGGTCGAGAGGTGATATTGGATGCGGTTATAAATATAAAACGCGTAATCCACACCCAAGCCGACGGCCAACACCATCACCGGCAAAGTTGCCACGGTCAGCCCGATTTCCAATAATTCCATGAACCAATAGCCCATGAAAGGTGGCCAAAGTCAGCGGCACACAACACGCCACAGTGGCGCGGAAATCGCGATAGGTGAACAAGACGAGCGCGATAATGGTCATATAAACATAAATCATCATCGGCAATTCAGAGACTTCAATCTCTTCATTGACCGCCGCCTGCACGCCCATATTGCCTGACGCCAGACGAATATTGACGGCGGAGACGCTGTGCTTGTCAATCTTCACCCCTTGCGCGCGCAAGGCATCCAATAAGGCTTCCGGCGAGTCGGTTTCGACATCATAGGTAATGGCCAAAGCCGGTGAGACACCGTCATCAACCACATCGGTGCGAATGCCGAGATTGATATTGCCGGCATCGCGCATGGGCGGGTCAGTGACCACCAACAAATCGGCAATCGGCGCGGGCCGCGTATCGCGGAACTCTTTAATGGCCGAGGTCACACCCTTAATGGTCGTTGCTTTGGCGTCTTCCAAAAACACCAGCTGCGTCAACAAAGTGCATTCCTCATTCAACAGGCCGGTCGAGGCCCCGATGGGTGATGAGGATTGCACCAATGCGTATTTATTGCGCGGCAGGGCCTGCCATTTCAGATTACCCTCATTGAAACCGGCACTGGATTGACGCGTCACATAAGGCAGGGACAAGACCAGCGAGACCCCTTCCACATTGCGCAAATACCAAGTGAACTCATTGAGGTATTTCATATAAGGATAATTGATGCACGCTTCGCGCGGGGTTTCGACAATCACCGTCAACAGATTGAGACCGAGTGCAAATTTTTCGGCAATCTGGCGACTGTCTTGATTATAACGCGCCTCTTTGCGCAATTCCGGCGAGCCCGCATGCAGCGCCCCGACATGGCGGTTTTGGCTTTGAGTGAAAGCGGTGATGAACAAAATCACCGCCACAATAACCACGCCAATGGCGGCGCGCGGATTGGCGATATTGCCCAATTTCTGCATCAAACGCATGCGTGTCTCGCGCGCTTTGGCGGCGCGCGCGACAAAGCCGTCATCGACTTTGAAATAGCTGGCCAGAACCGGCAGCATCACCAAATTGGTCAAGATTTTCAGCGCCACACCGATAGAAGCGGTGATGGCCAATTCTTGAATCATTTGGATGGGGATGAGGATCAATGTGCCGAAACCGACCAAATCGGTGACCAGCGCCATTGAACCCGGAATCAGCAGACCGCGAAAGCTCGACCGCGCCGCTTCATCGGCCGATTTGCCGGAAGAAATTTCCGCCGTAATCAGATTGATTTGCTGCACCCCGTGGCTGACGCCAATGGCAAAGACCAAGAACGGCACCAAAATGGCCAGCGGGTCGAGACCATAGCCGAGAATGTTCAAAATGCCGAATTGCCAGACCAAAGAGGTCAATGAGCAAAACAGCGGCAGGAAGGTCAAAATCGCCGACCGCGCATAAACATAAACCGACATAATGGTCAGCAGGAAGGCAATGGCAAAGAATTGCACCACCGTGCCCGCGCCATCGGCAATGTCACCGATGAGCTTGGCAAAGCCGATAATTTGAACTTCGTAAGCGTCGCTTTCAAATTTGTCGCGAATTTCGCTTTCCAGCTTGTCGGCGAGGTCGAAATAATCGAGCCGTTCGCCGGTTTTCACGTCATAATCCAGCAATTCGGCGCGCACCATAGCGGCGGAGAAATCATTGGCGACCAAGCGACCGACAAAACCACCCCGAACTACATTGTTTTCAATGATTTGCAGCGCCGGTTCGCATTTCGTCGCCAAGCTGGCGGTTTTCAGCCGCGATACGCATTGGCTGTCAATATTATCAATCGTGATGGTACCGGGGATGACGTCATCGGCAACAAAGCCGTCTTCGGTAATCTCAAAATAACGCGAATTGGGAGTCCATAGCGAGGTCAGCGTATGGCGCGCCACGCCCGGCATATAAAATAGGGCATCGGTCAGGTCTTTATAGGTAGAAAAGAAGTCGCGGTTCCAAATCTGCCCTTCGCGCATTTTGAGAACCACAATGATGCGGTTCGACCCGAACAGACGGTCACGATATTCCTGAAAGGTCTGGATATATTCATGCCCGGCCGGCAATTGCTTTTCAAAGCCGGCGGTCATTTTCAATTGAAATGCATAAAAACCGCTATACAGGGTAAAGGCAGCAAAAACCGCCAAAATCAACCCGCGAAAACGGAAAACCAAAGTTTCTAATTTTTCTACCATTGGGCCCTCCCAAAGCCTGATGCTGCGCGGCAAAAACGCGCCGCATGCCGGCAGACTTTCCCATTAAACAGCCATGATGACAAGGAAAAATTACCCGATTTCCCTTGCAAAATGCCGCAGCATGGGGTGGGGTTGGGCGTTTTTGGAGCTTGGGTAAAATGACCGCATCAAACCAGCAAGACGGCCTCGCCGCCGCTGATATCGCACTTGAAGATGGACGCCAATCGCCCGCCGCTTTAGCCATTCAGCGCGGCGTCACACGGCTCTTGGCGCAGATCAATATTGCCTGTTTGCCGGAAGTGGTGCTGCCCAATCATCGCCGCGCCGATTTAATGGCGCTGACCGATAAAGGCGAAATTTGGATTATCGAGATTAAAAGCGGGCTTGCCGATTTCCAAGCCGATGATAAATGGCCCGAATATCTGCCCTATTGCGACCGTTTTTACTTCGCCGTGGCGCCCGATTTTCCGACCGATGTTTTGCCTGCAAACGCCGGTCTGATATTTGCCGATAATTATGGCGCTGAAATTATGCGCGATAGTCAGCAAGACAAACTGCCGGCGGCGCGGCGCCATCTTTTAATGCGACGCATGGCGCGCATTGGCGGCTTTCGCTGGTCGCGATTAATGGAGAAACGCGCTAACGGCTAGCGCGGCGCGCGTTTGGCCAAAATACGCTGCAAGGTGCGCCGATGCATGTTCAAACGGCGCGCCGTTTCCGAGACATTGCGGTCGCATAATTCAAACACGCGCTGAATATGCTCCCAGCGCACGCGGTCGGCCGACATCGGGTTTTCCGGCGGCAAGGCACGCGCTCCATCATCGGCCACCAAAGCGGCATGAATTTCATCAGCATCAGCCGGCTTGGCGAGATAATCCACCGCACCGCGCTTCACCGCTTCCACGGCTGTTGCAATATTACCATAGCCGGTCAGCATGATGATGCGAGCATCAGGGTTTTCAGCGCGCAGATTTTCCACCACATCCAACCCATTGCCGTCTTCCAGACGCATATCGACCACCGCATAAGCCGGTTTCACCGATTTGCCAAGCTTGATGCCTTCGCTGACCGAACCGGCCCCGTGCACCACATAGCCGCGGCTCTCCATCGCGCGGCCCAGCCGATTGAGCCAGGGCTGGTCGTCATCGACAATCAGCAAATGCGCCCCTTGATGGGCGTTTTCTTGGGTTTCCATCACTTGTTGTGCCAGCGTCATGTGAACCTTCCTATCTGATGGAGATATAGGTTCATAAAAATGAATTTCAACTCAAGAGCGCACTTGTTTCCAATCGCCCGCGCGACCACTCAATGCGCACACAAGCGCCACCCGGCATGGCCCCATCGACCAATTCCGTGGTTTTCAAATTGCGTGCCGAAACGCTGGCCCCACTTCTTTGCAATAGGGTGCGGGCAATGAAAAAGCCGAGGCCCAGGCCGAACTCATCATTTCGCTGGCCGCCGCGCGAGCTGCGCGATGATGTATAGGGCTCGCCCAAATGGGACATGATGTCAGAGGCAAAGCCGGGGCCGTCATCGGCCACTTCCAGCACGATTTGCTGGGCCGAATAAGTGGCCGCCACATAGACCGAGTTTGTGGCAAATTCCGCCGCATTTTCAATCAAATTGCCGAGCCCGTAAATCAGCTCGGGCTGGCGCAAAAGCTGCGGTTCGCCGGTCGCCAAAAGGCCATTGGGACGGCACGATATGATGATGTCTTTATTATGCGGACCGGCTTCCAGAGCGGCCTCTTCCATCAAGCCGCGCAAGCTGGTTTGCGCCACTACCGGATCGCTTTCTTCGTTCACCAATTCGGCCAAAATATCGCGACAGCGCAGCGCCTCTTCGCGCATCAGCGCGACATCTTGGCGCAAACCTTCGGGCAAATCATCGCGACCGGCCAATTCACCCGAGACCAGCACAATCGTGCCCAAAGGCGTGCCCAGCTGATGCGCCGCCGCCGCCGCCAAACCGTCCAATGCCGAGAGCCTTTGTTCGCGCGCCAAAACCGAGCGCGTGGCCGTCAAAGCGGCCGACATACGCCGCCCTTCGCGGCTTACCCCCCAAACATAGGTCGGGATAAACACCATTGCCAAAAGCAGTGCCACCCACATGCCGATGCGCAATAATTCGGGAATTTGCGGGGCCACGCCGAGCCAGGGCAAAGGGATATGAAACAGCGCCAGAGCCGAGGCCAGCACACCGGCAAACAACACCAAAAGTGCGGTCGTGCGGGCGTTTAACAGGCTCGCCGAAATCGTTACCGGAGCCAGCAAAAGCAAGGAAAACGGATTGAGCAAACCGCCGGTCAAAAACAATAAAAGACCGAGCTGGCCAATATCATAAGCCAGAAACCACGCGGTTTGCTGTTCGGTCAGCAAATGATTGCGCGGAAAAACCACTTGCAAAACCACATTAAGCGCAATGGCGAGGCCGATAACGCCGAGCACCGGGGCCAGCGGCAGGTCAAAGCCAAAACCCCAATAAACCAGCGCCACCGCCGCCGATTGGCCGATAATCGCCATCCAGCGCAAAGCGGTTTGCACACGCAAGCGCACGGCCGGTGCCGCCCCGACATTCATATCGGTCAACCCGCCGTCAAAATTAATTGCCCTTGTGTCGCTCATTGCATACCCCTTTGGCTCAAGATATAACCGCCTTGCGTAAAACGGCAAATGCCCAATGCGCGCCGACAGCTGAGAGCGTGACGAGAGCGAAAGCCCATTATGAGCCGCAATGTGAAAACCAGCCTGATTTTTGCCACGCTCGGCATGGCCGCGATTGTGCTTTTGCTGCTTTTCGAATTGCGCACGGCCGGGACAGACGCGCGACAAGGAGCCGAAACGCGGCTCAGCGCGTCAATCGGCGGCGCGTTTGCGCTGACCGACCAAAACGGCATCAGGCGCAGCCAAGCCGATTTTGCCGGTCGGCCCTTACTGATTTATTTCGGCTTTACCTATTGCCCCGATGTGTGCCCGACAGCATTGGATATTATGGGCGGCGCATTGGACGCATTGCAGCAACGCGATGCGATTGCCTATGAGCGCCTGCAGCCGGTCTTTATTTCGGTTGATCCGGCGCGCGATACGCCGCCTGTCTTGCGCGATTATTTGGCCTATTTTCATCCGCGTCTGAGCGGGCTGACCGGCTCTCAAGCCGATATTGATGCGGTCAAAAGCGCGTTTAAAATTTATGCCGCCCGCGGTGCGGCAGAAGATGAAAACGGCAATTATAATGTCGACCATTCGAGCTTTTTTATCTGATGGATGAAAATAATCGCTATTTGGCGCATTTCGACCATGCCATCACGCCCGAAATATTGGCCGAAAAGCTGGCTGAAAAACTGAACGAAAAACGCTAATCGCCGAACAGGCGACGCAGCAAAGCACCAATGCCACCGCTTTTGGGCAAAGCGCCCTCGGGCAAAGCCACCGAAGCGGCCAATTCTTTTTGTTCTGCCATAAAGGCGGCAAAAATCTCTGCCGGCAAGCCGCCGCCCGACACCCGCGCCATCGCCGCACCATCATCATTGCCGACCCAAACCCCGACCACCAAAGCACCCGAATAGCCGATAAACCATGCATCGCGCCAATTTTGCGAGGTGCCGGTTTTGCCCGCCAATGCGATCCCGTCGAGCCGCGCAGCACGCCCGGTGCCAATGGTCATCACCGCACGCAGCATATTATTGAGCACCCCAATATGGCGACCATCGACCACCGGCAAAGCGACCGGCGCCAAGCGGTCATACAGGCTTTGCCCCGAGGCGCTGATGACCGCTTGGATAATATGCGGCACCACTTGCTGGCCGCCATTGGCAAAATGCGCATAGGCGGCGGTCAATTGCAGCAGACTGACTTCAAAAGTACCAAGCGCCAATGATGGATGGGCGCGCAGGCGACCGCTCAGACCCAGCCGCCGCGCCATATCAATCACCTTGTCACGCCCGGTTTGCTCACTGATTTGCACCGCCACCGTATTCAATGAATGCGCCATAGCTTCGCCTGCCGTTACCGCACCGCGATAGCGACCATCATAATTTTTCGGCGACCAGCCATTAATGCTGAGCGGCGCATCATCGAAAACATCGCCCGCTGCCAGGCCGTTTTCCAACGCCGCCAAATACACCACCGGCTTAAAGGCCGAGCCCGGCTGGCGGCGTGCCTGCACGGCGCGGTTGAATTGGCTTTTGCCATAAGCACGCCCGCCAACCATCGCCCTTATGGCCCCGTCGGGCGTCATCACCACCATCGCCGCTTGCCCCGCTTGGCGCGCTTCGCCCTGCGCCGCCAAAACCTGATTAATGGCGCGCTCCGCCGCCAATTGCATGGGCCGGTCAAGCGTCGTCATCACATCCAGATCGGCGCGCGGCCGACCGACAAAATCGGGCAATTGGTCGAGCGTCCAATCGACCGCATAATGCGCCCCATCGGTCGAACGATTGGTGATGATGATATCTTGCCCCGCCATCTCGGCTGCCAGTTCGGCATTGATGAAACCGGCATCTTGCATGGCGGCAATGACGATGCGCGCGCGCCGCGCCGCCGCGGCCGGGTCCTGCGTCGGGGCATAGCGCGACGGCGCTTTCAACAGACCCGCCAACATTGCCGCTTCGACGCGTGTCAGATTTTGTACCGGACGGCTGAAATAAGTTTCGGCCGCCGCTTGCACACCATAAGCGCCGCTGCCGAAATAAACCCGATTGAGATAAAGCGCCATTATATCTTGTTTGGAAAAATGCGCCTCCAACCAAAAGGCCAGTAATAATTCCTGCACTTTGCGTTTAAAGCTGCGCTCCGGTGTCAGAAAAACATTTTTCGCCAATTGCTGCGTCAGCGTCGAGCCACCTTGCGCCAAGCGCCCTTGTCTCATATTGACCGCCAGCGCGCGCAACAACCCGCGCGGGTCGAGCCCGAAATGCGAGAAAAAACGGCGGTCTTCAATAGCAATCACCGCTTCGACCAAATGCGAGGGAAAATCATCAAAGCGCATCGGGCGACCGCCGCGCCGCCCGCGCCGTGCCACCAAACCGTCATCGCGCGCATAAATGCTCAATTCGGGTTGACTGCCCGTCTTCCACAAATCATCCGTGTCGGGCAAATCGAGCGCGTAATAAAAAATCAAAGCGCCTATGGCGAGGCCGAGCCATAAAAACCCGACCAGCCCCCAATAGGCAAAACGGGGCAAAAATCGTCGCGGCGGGTCAGCCTCGCTCATTGGGGGACACGCCTAAATATCAAGATTGGCGACGGCCAGCGCATTTTTCTGAATGAACTCGCGGCGCGGCTCGACGACATCACCCATCAGCTGCTCAAACAAATCATTGCTTTCGGCAACATCTTGCACTTTTACCTGCAATAGGGAGCGCGCATCCTTATCCAAAGTAGTCTGCCATAATTGCTCGGGGTTCATTTCGCCCAGCCCCTTATAGCGTTGCAAGGCGACGCCATTGCGCCCCTGATCGAGCACGGCCGCCAGCAATTCGCTCGGCGTGTTAATGGCAATATCACGATCTTTAATGGTCAGCTTGGCGGGGTCGAGATAAACCGTTTGCAAAGCCGGGGCCAATTCATCAAGCGCGCGCGCATCTTTTGAGGCAATAAGCGGACCGTCAATATTGAACGCCTCGCGCACGCCGCGCAATTCGCGGGCAAAGGTCAGCCCGCCATCGCCCGATGGCAGCCCCTCCCAACCGCGCTCGACCTCATCGGCCATGCGGTTCAAACGCGCGGCAATATATTGCGCGCTTTGCGCAGCCAGTTCCGATTTTGACAAAATATCCGGCGTGAGCGCACCGGCAATGGCGGTTTGTTCGATAATGAATTGCGGATATTTCGGCGGCAAGGCCGACAATACGGATTTGATGAGCCGCGCTTGTGTCAGCAATTCGGCCAAATCAGGGCCGCTTCTTTGTTCGCCCGACGCCAAAGTCAGCACCGCCTCGCCCAGCCCCGCCTCAATCAGGAAATCTTCCAAAGCGGCGTCATCTTTCAAATAGCTTTCCGCGCTTTGGCGACGAATTTTATAAAGCGGCGGCTGCGCAATATAGAGATAGCCGCGCTCGATAATTTCCGGCATTTGCCGATAGAAAAAGGTCAATAGCAGGGTGCGAATATGCGCCCCGTCAACATCAGCATCGGTCATGATGATGATTTTGTGATAGCGCAATTTTTCGACATCAAAATCCTCGCGCCCAATGCCGGTGCCAAGCGCGGTAATCAGCGTGCCAATCTCATTGGAAGACAGCATTTTATCAAAGCGTGCGCGCTCGACATTCAAAATTTTGCCGCGCAAAGGCAGCACCGCCTGATTGGCGCGATTGCGCGCCTGTTTGGCCGAGCCGCCGGCACTGTCACCCTCAACCAAAAACAATTCGGCGCGCGACGCATCGCGCTCTTGGCAATCGGCCAGCTTGCCGGGCAGGCTGGAGACATCAAGCGCGCCCTTGCGCCTGGTCAATTCACGCGCTTTGCGCGCCGCTTCACGCGCCGCGGCGGCTTCGACCACCTTATTGATGATGATTTTCGCTTCATTGGGATGCTCTTCAAACCAATTATTGAGCACATCATTGACCACGCTTTCGACCGCCGGGCGCACTTCTGACGACACCAGCTTGTCTTTGGTCTGGCTGGAAAATTTCGGGTCCGGCACTTTCACCGACAAAACCGCGGTCAGCCCTTCGCGGCAATCATCGCCGCTTAATGAAACTTTCTCTTTTTTGGCAATGCCCGATTGATTGGCATAATTATTGACCGTGCGCGGCAACGCGCCGCGAAAACCGGCCAAATGCGTGCCGCCATCGCGCTGGGGAATATTATTGGTGAAGCACAATACCGTCTCGTGATAGCTGTCATTCCACCACAGCGCCAGTTCGACACCAATATCATCAGCCTCCGATTGCAGCGTGATGGGCGCGTCAATCAGGGTGGTTTTATTGCGGTCGAGATAGCGCGCAAAAGCCTCCAAGCCGCCATCGAATTTCAGCTCGACGCGGCGCGGCTCGGCATGGCGCATATCTTCCAAAACAATGCCGACACCGCTGTTCAAAAACGCCAATTCGCGCAAGCGGTGTTCCAGCGTGTCAAAGCTGAATTCGGTCATGGTGAAGGTCGCATCAGACGGGTGAAACGTCACTTCCGTGCCGGTCGACTCGGCTTCGCCAATCACCGCCAAATCGGCCTCGGCCTCGCCATGCGCAAAGCGCATTTCGTGTAATTTGCCGTCGCGGCGAATGGTCAATTGCAGCCAATCGGACAGCGCATTGACGACGGAAATGCCGACCCCGTGCAAACCGCCAGAGACTTTATAACTATTGGAGTCAAACTTACCGCCTGCGTGCAATTGCGTCATAATCACTTGCGCTGCGGAAATGCCTTCTTCAGGGTGCATTTCGGTCGGAATGCCACGGCCATTATCCGACACCGTCACCGAGCCATCGGCGTTAAGACGCACCGAAACCTCATCGCAATGACCGGCCAAAGCTTCATCAATGGAATTATCGACCACCTCATAGACCATATGGTGCAGTCCGGTGCCGTCATCCGTATCGCCAATATACATGCCCGGGCGCTTGCGCACCGCTTCCAGCCCTTTCAGGACTTTAATGGAAGAGGCACCATAATCGCCGTCTTGCGGGTCGCCATTTTCTGGGCTTTCCGGTGTGTCACTCATATCATTCTCCCGCTGGCGGCTTCATGCCGCCGGTCATTATCCCCGTCACTGAGCATGATTGGCGGCCAGTTGCAGCGCGGCAAAATCATCGCCAAACACCGCATCAAAGCCGTCAAAAGATTGTTCATCCGTGCCGGTAATCCAGCTTTGCCCGCCCAAAGCATGTAAAATTTCCGCTAAGGTGGCGCGCCGTGTCGCATCGAGATGGGCGGCCACTTCATCGAGCAGCAAAATCGGCACGGCGCCGCGTTGCGCCGCCACGCAATGCGCTTGCGCCAAAATCAAGCCGACCAAAAGGGCTTTTTGTTCGCCCGTCGAGCAATCGGCAGCAGGCATGTTTTTGGCCGCATAATGAACCTGCAAATCGCTGCGATGCGGGCCGTCCAAACAACGCCCCGCCGCCGCGTCAAGAGCGCGGGCTGCGGCCAAATGGCGGCGAAACTGGTCTTCCGCTTCGAGCGCCGATTGCGTCCGCAAAGACGCTTCCAACGTGCCCAGCAAAGCAATCTCGGCGCGCGGAAACGCCGCTTCGGGAATCGCCGACAGACCGCCCGCCAATGCATCCAAAGCGGTCAGCCGCGCCGCCGCAATGGCCACGCCATTAAGCGCCATCGCTTCTTCCAACCCGTCGAGCCAACCGTTTTGTGCGCCGCCATTATCCTGCAGCAGCCGATTGCGTTCGCGCATGGCTTTTTCATAAGCACTCAAAGATTTTGTCAGGCTGGCATTAAGGCTTTGCGCAAAGCGATCGAGAAATATGCGCCGCCCCCTCGCCCCATCGACAAACAGGCGGTCCATTGACGGGGTCAGCCAAAGCTGCGGCAGCATATGGGCCATATCATCCATCTTGCCGTTGGCCCCGTCTATGCGCACGCGGCGCGCCCCGTCGCGCCAACCAATACCGGCGCGCACCAGCCCTTCAGGGGTGGCAATATCACTGCCCACCGTCCAGCCCAAGCGGTGCTCAAATCGCATATCGTCAAATGCCGCACCGCGCAGGCCGCGCCCCGGGGCCAGCATGGATAAAGCTTCCAACACATTGGTTTTGCCAATGCCATTGGCCCCGAGCAGCACCATGGCGCGCGGCGCGCAATCAAGCATCAGATTTTCATGCGAGCGGAAATGGGTCAGCCGCAAAGCTTCAATATGAGGCGCCAAAGCACGCGCCGGGGCCACATAATCTTGTGGCTGTTCAAGGCTGGCTGAAACCCCCGCCATTACACCCGCATCGGCATGAGAACATAAAGCGCTTGCGCGTCTTCATCATCGCGCACCAAAGTGGGCGAGCCGCTATCGGCCAGTTCAAAAGTTGCGGTTTCACCGTCCAATTGGCCGGTAATATCCATCAAATAGCGGGCATTAAAACCGATTTCCATTGCATCGGCGGCATAAGCGACGCTCAATTCATCATTGGCCGAGCCGCTATCGGGATTGGAGACCGACAAAGCCAGACTGTCTTTATCAAGCGCCAATTTGACGGCGCGCGATTTTTCGCTGGAAATGGCCGAGACGCGATCAACGCTTTGCGCAAAACTTTTGGCATCGAGCTTCAGCGTCTTGTCATTATCGGACGGAATGACGCGCGTATAATCGGGGAATTTGCCGTCAATCAGCTTGGAGGTCAGCACAATCTCGGCAAAGGCGAAATTAATCTTCGTGTCCGACACTTGCAGCGATACTTCGCCTTCGGCTTCTTCCAATAATTTTTGCACTTCGCCGACGGTTTTACGCGGAATAATGACGGATGGCATATTATCGGCCCCGACCGGTTGCGCCATTTCCACCCGCGCCAAACGGTGGCCGTCAGTCGCCACGGCGCGCAGCAAATTGGCCCCGCCATCTTCCAAGACATGCAGATAAATGCCGTTCAAATAATAACGCGTCTCTTCTACCGAAATGGCAAAACGGGTTTTTTCAATCAAGCGGCGCAAATCATTGACTGGCAGGGCAAAGGCCACCGGCATTTCATCTTGCGCCATGGCCGGAAAATCTTCGCGCGGCAAGGCTTGTAAAGTAAAGGCTGATTTGCCGGCGACCAGATTGAGCCGCCCGCCGGTTTCATCGGTTGCCAGTTCCACTTGCGCGCCATCGGGCAATTTGCGGACAATATCATAAAGCATATGCGCCGGCGCGGTAATCGAACCCGCTTGCACAATCTCCGCTTCCACGCGTTCGCGCATTTCAATTTCCAAATCGGTCGCAGTCAACGCCAAAACGCCATTATCGGCTTCCAGCAAAACATTGGAGAGAATGGGAATGGTGTTGCGACGCTCGACAACGCTTTGCACATGGTTCAACGCTTTCAACAAATCGCTGCGTTCAATTATTGTTTTCATGTCACCCTCTCATCATCACACATGGTTTGCGCTTTGCTTGACTGCCGAAAAGCGGCCCATAGGGCAAGCGCAACGGCAAAAGAAAGCGACCGAAAATCGGCGAATCTCTTGTCAGAAATATAGCAGAAACACGGCCTTAAAGGGGCAGTTTTTTTGCCCGCAAAGACGCTTTTTCCCGAATAAAGTGCAGCGCGCGAAAGCCTGGAAACGCTTAGTTTTCCAGCATGCGGCGCAGCAAATCGACATCTTCGTCCAGGGCCGGGTCTTCTTCGCGCAATTGTTCGATTTTGCGCACCGCATGAATCACCGTGGTATGGTCGCGGCCACCGAATTTACGGCCAATTTCAGGCAGCGAACGGGTCGTCAATTGCTTCGATAAATACATTGCAATTTGCCGCGGGCGGGCGACCGAACGGGCGCGCCTTGCCGACAACATATCGCCCATTTTGACGTTGAAATATTCCGCCACGCGGCGTTGGATCTCATCAATGGTGACGCGGCGGTCTGACGCGCGCAACAAATCGCGCAGCACATCTTGTGCCATTTCCAACGTCACCGGACGGCCGACAAAACTGGCATAGGCAATGACGCGATTGAGCGCCCCTTCCAATTCGCGAATATTGGTGATGATGCGTTGCGCCAAAAATTCCAATACCGGTTGCGGAATGCGCGCACTATCGGCGCTGCCATCGGTGCGCCGCGACAGGCTTTCCGCTTTGGCCTGCAAAATGCCGAGGCGCAATTCATAATCGGTCGGGTGAATATCGGCCACCAAGCCCCAACCCAAGCGCGAGCGAATGCGCTCTTCAATGCCTTCCAAATCGGTCGGCGAGCGGTCGGCTGAGACAATGACTTGACGATTATGGTCGGTCAGCGCGTTAAATGTATGGAAAAATTCTTCCTGGGTGGAATCTTTGCCGGCGATGAATTGAATATCATCAATCATCAACACATCAACCTCTCGGAATTGCTGCTTAAAGGCCACTGTGTCCTTAAAGCGCAAAGCGCGAATGAATTGATACATGAATTTTTCCGCCGATAAATAGAGCACGGTGCGGTCCGGCGTGCGGCGGCGGATCTCCCATGCAATGGCATGCATGAGATGGGTTTTGCCGAGCCCGACCCCGCCATAAAGAAATAGCGGGTTGAAGGCGACGCCATCGCCTTCCGCCAAGCGATGGGCGGCGGCATGGGCCAACTCATTGGATTTACCGACAATGAAATTTTCAAAGGTAAAGCGCGGGTCCAAAGGCGCGCCCAAATCGTCGCGCCCCGCCGCTTCCGGCATGTCGGGCATGGCAGGTCGCGGCGCCGCGGCGCGGCCGCGCGGCGCGGGGCCACGGCTTTTTGTTCGCGCACTTCCGGCTTTTTCTCGCTCGGCACCCATTCCGGCTTTAATTCAATATCAATACGCCGCACGCTGGCATCTTCGGCTTTCCAATGGTCGCGAATGCGCGTCAGATAATGCGCCTCAATCCAGCTGCGCACAAAACGCGTCGGCACATGCAACACCACGCGGCCTTTTTGCGCCCCGGCCACTTCCAATAATTTGAACCAGCTATTGAAGGTCGCTTCGCCCAATTCGGCACGCAGGCGCGAGCGCACCTTATGCCATTGCCCATTAAGCGCTTCCAATGCCTGATTTTTCTTGTCTTCTTGGCCTATTTCGCCCGACGACTCGCCGATATCTGAAGATACTGAAAATTTGTTTTTGTCTTTTTCGGTCTCGCCGTTCGCATCCGCCATCATCCGTATCCTGTCTCGCGCCCATGCCAATCAAGACGCGTCAATCATTTCGCCCGGGCCATGACCTATTGCATGCCATGACCATAAGATGGGGAGGTGTCTTTGCCGCTAGGCGACAAAAGCGCGTCATCTCATCAGGAAGCGGGGTCAATCATCGCAACTCAAACGCGTTTTTCAGTCGGAAAAAGAGCGGCCCATGACCGGTCTCTTGGTTAGGTTTCCGTCAGCGCTGCAAGTTGCGAACCGCTCCTCTTTGGGCTGCCATCCTAAAGACTGCGGATGAACAAGCCGACACATTCCCCTCCAATCGCCTAGCCCTTTGTTTTGTTTCACGAATCTTGGTTTACCCCAAAAATCCAGTCAATCTGCGGCTTTCAGCGACGATTTGACACTACAAATAAGGCGCGACCCTGACAACGGGAAGAAAATGAGAACAGCGATTTTTTTTGCATTTTTTTTAATTTTTTTTTGCGAATCAGCAAAAAAGAAAAAGCCCGACGGAGATTCCGTCGGGCTGTTTTGCAAATTTCGTTTTCTGTTGCCGCAAGCCCGCATCAAAATCGGGCATTGGGGCCAAACATGATTAAACGATGGCGCTAATCTGTTTGGCGAGGCGCGATACTTTGCGCGAGGCCGTCTTTTTATGCATCAGACCCTTGCGACCGGCGCGCGCAATCAATGGCTGCGCGGCACGCAAGGCGGTTTCGGCCGCCGCTTTATCGCCGCCGGCAATCGCCTCATCAACGCGGCGAATAAAAGTGCGCATTTTGGACTTTTGGTCACGATTGCGCGCCGTGCGTCGCTCGATTTTGCGCACCATTTTCTTCGATGAACTCAAATTAGCCATGTTCCAACCTTATCACTATGCTTGCGCCCCAAAGGGCTCATATGAGGCGCGTTATAGGGGCGGCAAGGCCACCCGTCAACTTAAATGTCACCGTCACGGAAGCGGTGTTTTACGTGTCGGAAAACTTCGGTTGGCGCTTTTCAATAAAGGCTGCCATGCCTTCCGCCTTATCGTCAAAAGCAAACAGCGAATGAAAAACGCGGCGCTCATAATGCACGCCCTCTTTCAGGCCGGTTTCATAAGCGACATTGACGCATTCTTTGGCCGTGAGCACGGATGGCAGGGATTTTTCGGCAATTTTTTGCGCCACAGTGACCGCTTCATCGAGCAAATCCTCATCGGCGATAATGCGCGAAACCAGCCCGCAACGCTCAGCCTCTTGGGCATCCATCATACGCCCGGTCAGACACATTTCCATGGCTTTTGACTTGCCGACAAAGCGCGTCAAACGCTGTGTGCCGCCGGCCCCGGGAATGACCCCCAAATTAATCTCGGGCTGGCCGAATTTGGCATTTTCACCGGCCAGAATGAAATCGCACATCATTGCCAATTCGCACCCGCCACCCAGCGCATAGCCGGCCACGGCAGCGATAATCGGTTTGCGCGCTTTGGCAGCGGCCTCCCAATTGGCGGTGATGAAATCTTCGCGCATCACATCAATATATGTCTTATCCGACATTTCCTTAATATCAGCGCCAGCCGCAAAGGCCTTCTCAGAACCGGTCAACACCATGCAGCCAATGGCGTCATCGCCGTCAAATTTTTCAATCGCATGGGTCAGCTCATCCATCAGCGCGGCGCATAATGCATTGAGCGCTTTCGGGCGATGCAAGGTGATAAGGCCGACATTATCGCGCTGCTCAACCAATATGTTTTCGTATTTCATGACATCGCTCCCGTCTCGCTGGGGGTAAGGCCGGCCTATTGGCTGACCATTGGAGTTAAATCAAATATCACCAAATCAGCGGTGAATGTCAGCCGCAAAATTTCGCCGCGGCGAAAAAATGTCAACAGGCCGGGGGCGGCTTGGCGAGCCTGCCAGCCCAAATTGGGCAGGCTGTCTCGGTAAAATGCCATTAAGGCTTGTTGCGTCACCCCGGCTTGATGGCTTGCCGTCAGCTGCACAATTCGCCCTTGCGGTTTGTCAAAAACAAATCCCGCATCGGGTAATTCCTGCAACCCCTCGGCCAAAGGAACATCACCAATGGTGGAAAGGTAATCGCGCGCCTCGGCCAATGGCGCAAAACACATAACAGACAGCGCAAAAATAATGCCTGCTAAAGGCTGTTTTATTTATCCATGACCCTCTGCTGTCCCAAATCCGCTTGCGCCGATTATTTTTGGCATGACGGGCAGTAAAAACTCGACCGCCCCGATTGCACCAAGCGTTTGAGCCTAGCAGAACAGCCCGCGGCTGAACAGGCTTCGCCGTCGCGGCCATAAACAGCAAATTGATGCTGAAAATAACCCATAGACCCGTCCTCATGGGCGAAATCGCGCAAGGTCGAGCCACCCGCCTCAATGGCGCGCGCCAAAACGCCACGCACGGCCGGCACCAAACGCGCAATGCGTTTGGCCCCCAAATTGCCGGCTTGGCGGCGCGGGCTGATGCCGGCGATAAAAAGCGCCTCGCAGACATATATATTGCCCAATCCGGCCACCACATTTTGGTCGAGCAGAAAATTTTTGACCGGCGTTTTGCGCCCCTGCGCGGCCGCTAAGAGCCCCGTTTCATTGAAATCATTGCCCAAAGGTTCGGGCCCCAAAGCGGCCAGAAAGGGCGAGGCCGACATATCACCGGTAAAACAATCCATAAAACCGAAACGGCGCGGATCGGCGAAAGATAAATGCGTGCCGTCATCAAAGCCTATCTCGACATGTATATGTTTTTGCGCCGTTTGCGCCGTCACTTCATGGGCATAAGCGCCGGGCTCCATATTGCCCTGTTGCGGCAATGACAACATAAAACGACCGGTCATGCCCAAATGGCTGAGCCAGGTAAACGAAGCGCCACGCGCATCTTGCATATCGGCCAATAAATATTTGGCGCGGCGCGTTAAAGCTTTTGACTTGTGCCCCATGCATGCGCTTTTTAAACCCTTTTTGGAAAAGGAAAGCGTAAATCGGCGCGATGGAGGGTGAAATCGACAATGCGCTTGCCTTCAATATGCGGGGCCAAGCCGCGGCGCACGGTTTCAACTTCGGGTAATTCGGGCATGACCTCCATCATAGGCGGCGCTTGGCGCAGCGCAAGCGACAACTGGCCACAGTGTTTTGGCAGAAAATAACGCGCCGCAAAGGCAATCCGTGCATGGATTTAGCCGCGCCAATGGGCTATCGTCGCCGCGCAATGAGCAAAACGGCACAAAATAACCAATCTGACGGCGGAGCCGGTCGATTTCGGCTTTCGTACGGTTGCGCGCGAGGACAAGCAGGCCATGGTGCGCGGCGTGTTTGATGCGGTGGCCGATAAATATGATGTGATGAATGATTTGATGTCAGGCGGGCTGCACCGCTTGTGGAAAGCACGGATGATTGAGGCTTTGCACATCCGCCCGCGCAGCGCGCAGCACCTCATCGATATGGCCGGCGGCACCGGTGACATTGCGCTTCGGGCGCAAGCGCGGGCGCAAAAATTGGGGGCGCAATTAAGCGCCCACATTATCGACGCCAATAGCGAAATGATGAAGGCCGGGCAAAAACGCGCCGCGGTGAAAAAAGCGGCGCATTTGCATTTCACCACCGGCACGGGCGAGGCCATGCCGGTGCCCGACCAATGCGCCGATATGGTGTCCATTGCTTTCGGCATTCGCAATATCACCCATCGCGACCGCGCCTTGCGCGAGGCTTATCGTGTATTGAAACCGGGCGGGCGTTTTGTCTGTCTTGAATTTTCGCATATGCCGAGCGCGCTTTTGCAGAAAATTTATGACGCTTACAGTTTCAACGTGATCCCGCCAATGGGCGGTCTGGTGACCGGCGAGCGTGACGCTTATCAATATTTGGTCGAGAGCATTCGCCGCTTTCCGAGTGCCGATGAATTTTTGAGCGACGTCGAACAAGCCGGTTTTGCGCGCGCACAATATGAACAATTAAGCGGCGGCGTGGCGGCCTTGCATATGGGCTGGCGGCTCTGATGGGGCGGTTTTTCCGATTGCTCAGCATGGCGCGGCTTTTGCTGGCGCAAGATGCGCTTTTGCCGCCCGATTTTTTTACCGATGCGCCCCGCCGCGTGCGCTTGGCACGCCGCCTGTTTACCTTATTTGCGCCGCGCTTTCGCGATGATAATCGCGGCCGCAAATTATCCGACCGCATTCGCAAGCTGGGGCCGACCTATATCAAGCTGGGGCAGTTTCTCGCCACGCGGCCCGATATTATCGGCCCCGCCATGGCGCATGATTTGACCTTTCTGCAAGACCGCCTGCCACCCTTTAGCGACAAAAAGTTCAGCATATTTTGGCCGCCGAATTGGACGCCCCTGACACGGTCATCAGCCAATTGAGCTCCCCGATTGCCGCCGCCTCCGTTGCACAAGTGCACCAAGCCATACATGCCGAGACGGGTGAGAAACTGGCCGTCAAAATTCTCCGCCCCGGCGTCGAGACAAGACTGGCCGCTGAATTGGCCTTGCTCGCCAAATTGGCCCGCTGGGCGGAGAGATATTTTCCCATCACCCGCCGCTTGCGCCCGCTTGACAGCATTGAAACTCTGGCGCGCTCGATTAATGGCGAGACCGATTTGCGCATGGAAGCGGCGGCTTTATCTGAAATGGCGGAAAATATTACCGGCATGAAAGATTTCCGCGTGCCGTCGCTTTATTGGGAGGCCAGCGGGCGGCGCGTTTTGACCATGCAATGGGTGGACGGCATTAAGGCCTCGGATGTCGATGCGCTGCGCGCGGCAGGGCATGATATGTCGCAATTGGCGGTGCGGCTGTTGCAAATCTTTCTGACTTTGGTTTTGCGCGACGGGTTTTTCCACGCCGATATGCATCAGGGCAATTTGCTGATTGGCGAGGACGGCACGATTATCGCCATTGATTTGGGCATTTGTGGTCGCCTTGATAATGACAGTCGGCGCTTTCTGGCCGAAATTCTGCACGGCTTTATCACCCGCGATTATAAAAAATTGGCGCAAGTGCATATTGAAGCGGGTTATGTGCCCGACCATCATGATGTGCATGAATTTGCGCAAGCCTTGCGCTCGGTCGGCGAGCCGATACGCGACCGCGATGCAGATGATATTTCAATGGGCCGCGTCTTGGCGCAGCTTTTCGCCATTACCGAGCAATTTGACATGGTCACCCAGCCGCAGCTTTTGCTGTTGCAAAAAACCATGGTGACGGTGGAAGGCGTGGCGCGCAGCTTTGACCCGAAAGTCAATATTTGGGATGCCTCGGAAAAACTGGTCGGCGATTGGCTGAGAAAATCAATCGGCCCGCAAGCCGTATTGCAGGATATGGCCGATAATGCGGGGCGCACATTGCGCATGGTGCAACGTCTGCCCGACACGCTGCAGGAATTGGAGCGCGGGGCCAAAGCGGTGCAGCATATGGGCGAGACCAAAGCGGCAGAAAAACCGGCCAAAGCGACCGACAGGCTGGCGCGGCTTTTGGGCCTGTCGGCGCTGGGGCTGGCATTGGCGGCGATTGTCTATCGCTTTATGTAAAAGATATTTATTTACATTTTTCTTCGGTAAATTAAACTCACGCATTGGCGCAAATGGACAAAGATGGATGCAGCGCGTTTTATTGATTATCGGCGGCGGCATTGCCGCTTATAAAGCCCCCGAATTGGTGCGCCAATTGCGGAGCCGGGGCTTGGCCGTGCGCTGCTTGATGACGGCAGCGGCCGAGCAATTTGTCTCGCCGCTCTCTTTGGCCTCAGTCTCAGGCGATAAGGTTTATGAAAATCTCTTCGACCTGACCGATGAAGCCGAAATGGGGCATATTCAATTATCGCGCGATGCCGATATTATTCTGGTCGCGCCCGCCACCGCCGATCTCATGGCCAAAGCGGCGCAAGGTCTGGCCAATGATTTGGCCTCGACCAGCCTATTGGCGACGGATAAGAAAATTATTATGGCACCGGCCATGAATGTGCGCATGTGGCAGCACGAAGCGACAAAGCGCAATCTCAGCCAATTAATCGCCGATGGCGTTTCCATTATCGGCCCGGAAGAAGGCGATATGGCGTGCGGCGAATATGGCCCGGGACGGATGAGCGAACCGCAAACCATTGCCGCCGCCACAGCCGCCGCATTGGCCGGACAAGTCTCTGACGGCGGCGCGGATGAGACATTATCGGGGCGCAAATTTTTGGTCACGGCCGGACCGACCCATGAGCCGATTGATCCGGTGCGTTATATCGCCAATCGCTCATCGGGCAAACAAGGCTATGCCATTGCTGCCGCATTAGCCGCCAAAGGGGCCGAGGTACATTTGGTCTCGGGCCCGACCGCATTGGCCACACCGCAGGGTGTGCATATGGTGCGGGTTGAAACGGCGCGCGAGATGTTGGCCGCAGTCGAAGCCGTTTTGCCCGTCGATGGGGCGGTGATGACGGCGGCGGTGGCCGATTGGCGACCAACCGATTGCGACGTGCAAAAGATTAAGAAAAACGGTGACGCGCCCGAACCGCTCAACCTCACTGAAAACCCCGATATTTTGGCGATGCTGGCGGCAGGCAAAAACCGCCCCGCTTTGCTTATCGGTTTTGCGGCCGAAACCGAAAATATTGAAGCCCATGCAACGGCCAAGCTGGCCAAAAAGAACTGCGATTGGATTGTCGCCAATAATGTCGGTGCCGATAGCGGCATAGAGGGCGGGGTGATGGGCGGCGAGGCCAATGCCATCAGCCTGATTTGTGCCGCCGATAAAAAACCGTCTGTCGAAAATTTCGACATTATGAGCAAGCAAGATGTGGCGGCGCTGTTGAGCGACCGCATGGCGGCGCATTTCGCATCCGCCCAAAAGAGTAAAGGAAAAGAAAAATGAGCGCCCCGACATTGGAAATAAAATGGCTGGCGCATGGGCGCGGGCTGGATACGCCATCTTATGAAAGTGATTTGGCGGCCGGTATCGATATGCGCGCCGCCTTGCCGGAAGACGCGCCGCTGACCTTAGAGCCGGGCGCACAAGCAATGATTGAAACCGGCTTTGCCATGGCACTGCCGCCCGGATTATGAAGCGCAAGTGCGCCCACGCTCGGGGCTGGCCGCCAAACACGGCATCACCGTATTGAACACGCCGGGCACGATTGATGCCGATTATCGCGGCGAGGTGAAAATCATCCTCATCAATCTCGGGCACGACGATTTCGTCATTGAGCGCGGCATGCGCATTGCGCAAATGGTGATTGCGCCGGTGGTGCAGGCGCAAACGCAAATTGTCGATAGCCTGTCCGACACGCAACGCGGTGAGGCGGTTTCGGCTCCACCGGAACGGGTCAGAAATGATAAGGCTGTCGCGCAAATCTCTCCTCGCTTTGGAAGCGGTTTTGGACGTGGCTTTGCATGCACGCCCCGACCCCGTGCAAGCGCGCGACATTACTGCGCGCCAGGGCGTGCCGCAGCGTTATCTCGAACAAGTCATGCAGGCTTTGGTGCGCGCCGGTATTTTGCGCGGCGTGCGCGGCCCGCGCGGCGGATATAGGCTGGCCCGCGAAAGACGGCGCATCAGCGTGCGCGAAATTTTCGAAGTGATTGAAGAAATTGACGGCAATGATGTCGATATGTTGTCGAAATCGGATTTGGGGCGCGTGGTCATCGCGCCGTTTCACGCCAATATGCAAGAGGCGCTGATCGGCGCGGTCGGCGACACGACGATTGCCGATTTATGCAGCCAAGCCAACAGCACAGGTGGCGATGATAAGGCTGATTTTACCATTTGAGCCAAACCATTTCAGCCGAATAAGTGAGGGAGAAAAGATGAGCGAGACAGATAAAAAACCGGGACGCGGGCGCATTTACGCCTCCATTACCGAAACCATTGGCGACACGCCGATTGTCGAAGTGCGCCGCATGGCCGGCGAATATGGCATTGGCGCAAAAATTTTCGCCAAACTTGAATTTTTCAATCCGATTGCCAGCGTCAAAGACCGCATTGGTGTGGCCATTTTGGACGCGCTTGAAGCGCAAGGCAAAATCAAAGCGGATACGGTTTTGGTCGAGCCGACCTCAGGCAATACCGGCATTGCGCTGGCCTTTGCCTGTGCCGCGCGCGGGCTTGAATTGGTTTTGTGCATGCCCGAAAGCATGTCGCTGGAACGGCGCAAAATGCTGTCTTTGCTGGGTGCAAAACTGGAATTGACACCGGCCGAGCAAGGCATGAAAGGGGCGATTGCGCGCGCCCAAGAATTGCTCGACGGCAATGAAAATTGGGTCATGCCGCAGCAATTTGAAAACCCCGCCAATCCGGAAATTCACCGCCGCACCACGGCGGAGGAAATTTGGAACGATATGGAGGGCCAAGTCGATGTGGTGGTCTCGGGTGTCGGCACGGGCGGCACTTTTACCGGCATTGCCTCGGTTTTGAAACCGCGCAATGAGGATTTGAAAATGATTGCGGTGGAACCTGAAGACAGCCCGATTTTGTCGGGCGGCGAGCCGGGCCCGCATAAAATTCAGGGCATTGGCGCGGGCTTTGTGCCCGGCAATATGGATACGCAATATCTCGATGAGGTGGTGACCATTGGCAATGAAACGGCGTTTGAAACGGCGCGCCAATTGGCGCGTGTCGAGGGCATTCCCGGCGGCATCAGCACCGGCGCGGCGATGGCGGCAGCTTTGGAAGTGGGCGGACGCGCCGATATGGCCGGAAAAAATATTGTCGTGATTTTGCCGAGCTTTGCCGAACGCTATTTATCCACTGCCCTGTTTGAAGGGCTGTAAGCACGATGGCGGCGCTGACCGAGGCTGAGATTGCCCGCTATCAGCGCCATATTGTGCTGAAGGAAATCGGCGGTGCCGGTCAGCAAAAACTGAAAGCGGCGCGCATCGCACTGGTCGGTTTGGGCGGTTTGGGCCATCCGGTGGCGCAATATTTGGCGGCTGCCGGTGTCGGCACGCTGGGGCTGATTGATGATGACACTGTCAGCCTGTCCAATTTGCAGCGGCAGATTTTGTTTACCGATAATATGCTGGGGCAAGATAAGGCCCAAGCCGTGGCCGACGCGCTGGGCGCGCTGAACCCGCATCTTGAAAGCCATATTCACAAGCAAAGACTGGATAATGATAATGGCGCAGCCCTGCTCGCCCCTTATGATCTGGTGATTGATGGCAGCGATAATTTTGCCACGCGCTTGGCCGTCAATGATGTGTGTTTTCACGCGCAAAAAACCCTCATTTCAGGCGCGGTCGGACGCTTTGACGGCCATGTCATGACTTTCAAACCCTGGCTCAAACAAGCCGACGGCACGCCCCTGCCGTGCTATCGCTCTTATTTGCCTCACGCACCGCAAGAAGAAGATGATTGTGCAACCACCGGCATTGTCGGCGCGCTGACCGGTATTATCGGCAGTTTGATGGCTATCGAAGCGATTAAGGAAGTCACCGGTGCCGGCCTTTCTCTGGCCGGGCATATGCTGATTTATGACGGCCTCGGCGGCACCATGCGCCGCGTCAAACTCAACTGGGACCCGCAAAATCCCAATAATGGAAGCGCTGTGTGAACGCCGCCATAAGGCCTGCCATAATCAGAAGACTTGCCGGAATCAGTGGGAGTTTGTATCAAGAATAATGGAACGTTTGGTGCTTTTCCGCGTCGGTCTCGGCCTGTTGCTTCTGGTCAGCATTGTCAGCCTTTTGCCTTATTCCATTGCGGCGCAAAACAGCCGCGATGACCGTCTGTTGGGCGAGAGCGGCCTGCCTTTGCCGCGCTTTGTCGCCATAAGCGAAAAACAAGCCAATATGCGCCGCGGGCCGGGTGAGGATTATCCGCTGCTTTATCAATATCGCCGTCAGGGCCTGCCAATGGAAGTGGTGGCCGAATATGGTCAATGGCGACAAGTGCGCGACCATGAGGGCAGTGAGGGCTGGATGCATGCGCGGCTCTTGCGCGCCTCACGCCATGTCATTATCCGCCAAGCGGCCAATGCGCTGCCTTTGCGCAATGGGGCAAATGCCGGCGCCGGTGTTGTCGCGCTGTTGCAATCAGGCGCACTGGCGCGGCTCAAGGAATGCGTCGAAGCATGGTGTGAAATAGAAGCGCAAGGTTATCGTGGCTGGTTGCAGCGCGATAATTTATGGGGCGTTTATGCTTTTGAGCGCCTCGACTGACATTATTTAATGCCAAAAAAAGACCCGGCATCTTCTTTTGAGAAAACGCCGGGCCGTTTATTGGGTAAAGCCTTTTCTTAGGCCGCCAAATCGAAGCGATCGGCATTCATCACTTTGGTCCATGCGGCGATGAAATCGGCAATGAATTTATCGCCATTGTCATTTTGTGCATAAACCTCGGCAATGGCACGCAGTTCTGAATTTGACCCGAAGACCAAATCGACCCGCGTTGCCGTGCCCAGCGCGTCGCCCGTGCTGCGGCTCGCGCCCTCGAACAGATTTTCATCTTTTTGCGACCACGCCGTGTCCATATCGAGCAGGCTGACAAACCATTGATTGCTCAAGCTTTGTCCGTCGCTCCACACGCCATGACCGTCTGATGAAATGCCCAACGCGCGCAGACCGCCGACCAGCACCGTCATTTCAGCCGCCGTCAGACCCAAAAGCTGGGCCTTATCGAGCAGCATTTCTTCCGGCGATACGGCAAAGGAAGTGCGCTGGAAGTTACGGAAGCCGTCAGCTGCCGGTTCCAACACCGCAAAGCTGTCCGCATCGGTTTGCGCTTCTGACGCATCACCGCGCCCCGGCGCAAACGGCACGGATGCGCCCGAGGCCATTTCAATGCCGACACCACCCGCCAAAACAATCACATCAGCCAAGCTGGCATTGTTTTCCGACGCAATGGTCTCCAATGTGGCGAGCACTTTTTCAAGCTGCTCCGGCTTATTGGCGGCCCAGTTTTTCTGCGGGGCAAGGCGAATGCGCGCGCCATTGGCACCCCCGCGCATATCCGAGCCGCGATAGGTGGACGCCGAGGCCCAAGCAGTTTCGACCATTTCTTGAATGGAGAGACCGCTTTCCTTAATCGCCGCTTTGACGGCATCGACATCATATGTGACATTGCCGGCCGGCACGGGGTCTTGCCAAATCAACTCTTCATCCGGCACTTCCGGGCCGAGATAACGCAGTTTCGGGCCCATATCGCGATGCAGCAATTTGAACCAAGCGCGCGCAAAAGCGTCGGCAAAGGCTTCCGGATCTTTGTGGAATTTCTCGGAAATCTTGCGATATTCCGGATCGGTGACCATCGCAATATCGGCCGTGTTCATGGTCGGCATGACTTTCACACCTGAACCGTCCACTTCCGGTGCCATATCGGCTTCATCGACATTGACCGGGTGCCAAATATTGGCACCGGCCGGTGATTTGGTCAGTTCCCATTCATATTTGAACAAGAGGTCAAAATAACCATTATCCCATTGTGTCGGATTGGCCGTCCACGGGCCTTCCAGACCTGAGGTGATGGTATCGACACCTTTGCCCGATTTATGCGTCGAGGCCCAACCGAAGCCTTGGGCTTCAATCGGCGAGCCTTCCGGCTCGGGGCCGACCAACGCATCATCACCGGCGCCGTGCATTTTGCCGAATGTGTGGCCACCGGCGACCAGCGCCACGGTTTCCTCATCATTCATCGCCATGCGGGCGAAGGTTTCGCGCACATCTTGACCGCTCAAAAGCGGGTCGGGATTGCCATTGGGGCCTTGCGGGTTGACGTAAATCAAGCCCATTTGCACGGCGGCCAGCGGGTTTTCCAAAGACTGACGGGTTTCGGCATAGCGATTATCGCCGAGCCATTCATCTTCCGCACCCCAGTAAATATCTTCTTCCGGATGCCAAATATCGGGGCGACCACCGCCAAAGCCGAAGGTCTTGCCGCCCATGCTTTCAATCGCAACATTGCCCGCGAGAATCAGCAAATCGGCCCAACTAATGGCATTGCCGTATTTTTGTTTGACCGGCCACAGCAAGCGCCGCGCCTTGTCGAGATTGCCATTATCCGGCCAGCTATTGAGCGGCGCAAAACGCTGCGCGCCCGTGCCACCGCCACCGCGCCCGTCGCCGGTGCGATATGTGCCGGCCGCGTGCCAGGTCATGCGGATAAAGAACGGGCCATAATGACCGTAATCGGCAGGCCACCATTCTTGGCTGTCGGTCATCAGCGCCTTCAAATCTTGCTTGAGCGCGGCATAATCGATTTTTTTGAATTCTTCACGATAATCAAAATCATCGCCCATCGGGTTCGATTTTTTATCCTGCTGGCGCAATATGCCCAGATTGAGCTGGTTCGGCCACCAGTCTTGGTTCGAGGTTCCTGTCTCTTGATTGCGTGTCAACGCACCATGCATGACAGGGCATTTTGAAACGTCCATTGTGCTGGCTCCCTTCTTTCATTTATGCGCCGCCTGGGGTTTATTAATGAAGCGGCACTGAATGCCAACGCTCACTATAAAAGCCATAAGCCCCAAGTCAATTGGGTTAGAATTATTCTAAAGTGAATTATTGGGGGCAAATTGTCTCACGCCCCATAATTGGGCAGGTCGGCACCGATGCTAGGCTTTGGGTGATTTATCGAGACGGATAATCACTTCAACGCGGTCGACATCATAACCTTTAGGGCTGTCGGGCAGGCGCGCCACATCAACCTCTTGCGCGGCAATATCAATGAGGCGGGCTTCTTCTTCGACATAAAAATGATGATGCGCGTCAATATTGGTATCGAAATAGCTGCGCGCTTGGTCAACTTGCACTTGCCGCAACAAACCGGCCGCGTGAAATTGATTGAGCGTATTATAGACCGTCGCTTGGCTGATTTTGAGACCGGCTGCCAAAGCTTCTTCGCGCAGCGCATCGGCGGTGACATGACGGTCGCCTTGCCCGAACAGCAAATGCGCCAAAGCAAGGCGCGCTTGCGTCACGCGCAATCCGGCAGCGCTCAATTTATCGGCCATTAGAGCTTTGGTTTTTTCGTTTAAACGCATGCGGAGCGTTCCAATCATCTGTGCTGTCTTGGGCGGTCTTTCTTAAAACCGTTCCAAAAATACCTTTGACAGATACAAAGCCGCCTCGGCCGTGTCAAGAGCCGCCCCCAAAAGCCCCGTTTTGATGGCCGCCGCATATGGCAAAGGGGCAAAATCCATGCTATTGAGGGGTCAATCCAAAGGGGGGCTTCATGTCACGGCAAAACACCTATTCTTATGATGAACTGATTGCCTGCGGTAATGGCGAGGTTTTCGGCGACGGCAATGCGCGCCTGCCCGCGCCGCCCATGCTGATGTTCGACCGCATCACCAAAATTTATGATGATGGCGGGGCGTTTGACAAAGGCCATATGGAAGCCGAGCTGGATATTCATCCCGGGCTTTGGTTTTTCGATTGCCATTTCAAAACCGATCCGGTGATGCCGGGCTGTTTGGGGCTCGATGCCATGTGGCAGCTCATCGGCTTTTATTTGGGCTGGCTCGGCCATCCGGGCCGCGGGCGCGCCTTGGGCGGGTCGATTAAATTTACCGGCCAAGTCATGCCCGATGTCACATTGGTGCGTTATGAAATTGACATGAAGCGGGTGCTCGCCGGTAAGCTGGTTATGGGCATAGGCGACGCACGCCTTTATGCCGATGATAAAATGATTTATGAGGCCGAAGGCCTGCGGGTCGGTTTGTTCCGCCCCGAACAAATGTAAATTGGGAGAACCGCCATGCGCCGCGTCGCCATCACCGGAATGGGCATTGTGTCGAGCCTCGGCAATAATGCGCAAGAAGTCTCCACCGCTTTGGCGGAGGGCAAATCGGGCATTTCCGCCATGCCGCAATTTGCCGAAATGGGCTTTCGTAGCCAAGTGGCGGGTCAGCCGAGCTTAAATGTTGAAGAGGCGGTCGATAAACGCGTGCGCCGCTTTATGGGCGATGGCGCGGCGTGGAATTATGTCGCTATGGAGCAAGCCATAGCCGATGCCGGACTGGAAGACGACACCATTCAAAATCCGATGACCGGCTTGATTATGGGCTCGGGCGGGCCGTCAACCAAAGCGCTGATTGCAGCGGCCGATACGGCGCGCAATGCCAGCCCGAAACGGGTCGGCCCGTTTGCCGTGCCGAAAGCCATGAGCTCGACCAATTCGGCCACTTTGGCCACGCCCTTTGGCATTAAAGGGATTAATTATTCCATCTCCTCGGCTTGCGCCACCTCATCGCATTGCATCGGCAATGCGGCGGAAATGATTCAATGGGGCAAGCAAGATGTGATGTTTGCCGGCGGCGGCGAAGAATTGGACTGGGCCTTGTCAGTCTTGTTTGACGCGATGGGCGCAATGAGCGCCAATTATAATGACACACCGGCGACGGCGAGCCGCGCCTATGACAAAAACCGCGACGGTTTTGTGATTGCCGGTGGAGCCGGCGTTTTGGTGCTGGAAGAAATGGAGCACGCCAAGAAACGCGGCGCCAAAATTTACGCCGAAGTGACCGGCTATGGTGCGACCTCGGACGGCCATGACATGGTGCAGCCCTCGGGCGAAGGCGCGGTGCGCTGTATGCAAATGGCGATGAAAGGGCTGGACGCGCCGGTCGATTACATCAACCCGCACGCCACCTCAACACCGGTCGGTGACATTAAGGAAATCGAAGCCTTGCGCGAAGTGTTTGGCGCCGATTGCCCTGCCTTTTCGGCCACCAAATCGCTGTCGGGTCATTCTTTGGGCGCGGCCGGCGTGCAAGAAGCGATTTACGCGCTTTTGATGATGCAGGGCGATTTCATTGCCGGCTCGGCGCATATTGAAGAGCTCGACCCCGATTTTGCCGATATGCCGATTGTTCAGGAGACGCGCGACAATGCCGGTCTCAATACGGTGATGTCGAACTCATTCGGCTTTGGCGGCACCAATGCGACGCTTGTTATGCGCCGCGTCTAGCGCGGCAGGGGTGATGCGCCGCGTCTAAGGCGACTTGAAAAGCACAAACAAAAAGGGCGGGAGTAACTCCCGCCCTTCTGATTTCTGAGGTGGCAGAGGCTTTACTCGTCTTCCGCCGCCTTACCTTCGAGGTCTTCACCCGTCTCTTGGTCGACAACTTTCATCGACAAGCGCACCTTGCCACGATCGTCAAAGCCGACCAGCTTGACCTTCACGCTGTCGCCTTCTTTGACAATATCGGTGGTGTTTTCCACGCGATGATCGGCCAGTTGCGAAATATGCACCAGCCCGTCGCGCTTGCCGAAGAAATTGACAAACGCGCCAAAATCCATCGTCTTGACGACCGTGCCGTCATAAATCACCCCGACTTCCGGCTCGGCCACAATTGAGTTGATTTGGTCGAGCGCCGATTTGATCGCCGCCGCATCAGCCGACGCGACTTTGATGAGGCCGTCATCGCCAATATCAATTTTGGCACCTGAGGTTTCGACAATCTCGCGCACAACCTTGCCGCCCGTGCCGATAACTTCGCGGATTTTATCCTGCGGCACTTGGATGGTCTCAATCTTGGGCGCATATTCACCCATTTCATCGCGCGCCGAGGTCAGCGCTTTGCCCATTTCACCGAGAATATGGGTGCGCCCGCCTTTCGCTTGGTCGAGCGCCACTTGCATAATCTCTTCGGTAATGCCGGTGATTTTAATGTCCATTTGCAGCGAGGTCACACCATCTTGCGTGCCCGCCACTTTAAAGTCCATATCACCCAAATGGTCTTCATCGCCCAAAATATCGGACAGAACCGCAAAGCGGTCGCCCTCTTTAATCAGGCCCATCGCAATACCGGCGACCGGTTTTTTGAGCGGCACACCGGCATCCATCATGGCCAGAGACGAACCGCATACGGTCGCCATGGAGGACGAGCCGTTACTTTCGGTAATCTCAGACACCAGACGCAATGTATACGGAAACTCATCTTTTGTCGGCAGCATGGCTTTCAGCGCCCGCCAAGCGAGCTTGCCGTGACCGATTTCGCGGCGGCCGGTAAAGCCGACACGGCCGGTTTCACCGACCGAGTAAGGCGGGAAATTATAATGCAGCATAAAGTTTTCGCGATATGTGCCTTCCAGCGCATCGACAAATTGCTCATCATCGCCCGTGCCCAAAGTGGCCACCACCAAAGCTTGCGTTTCACCACGGGTGAACAGGCTGGAGCCATGCGTGCGCGGCAATACGCCGACTTCTGAAACAATCGGGCGCACATCGGCCAGGCCGCGTCCGTCAATGCGTTTTTCGGTATCGAGAATACCGCCGCGCACAATATCGCTTTCAAGGCCCTTAAACGCACCCGACACGGCAATGCGCTCATCAGGGCTGGCATCTTCGGCGACCAATTCGGCGTTTACGGCATCGCGCAGTTCAGCGACTTTTTCCTGACGCGTTTGTTTGTCCGCTTCTTGATAAGCGGCTTTCAGCCCGTCTTCAGCAATGCCGGCAACTTTTGCTTTCAGCTCGCTATCATCATTTTCCGGCACGTCGCGCGGCTCTTTGGCGGCTTTTTCGGCCATGCGAATACACGCATCAATCACCGGCTGGAACTCTTTATGGCCGAACATGACCGCGCCCAGCATCACATCTTCCGACAATTCATCGGCTTCCGACTCAACCATCAGCACGGCGTCTTGCGTGCCGGCGACAACCAAATCAAGCGATGTTTCTTCCATTTGCTCAATGGTCGGATTGAGCACATATTCGCCATCGATAAAGCCGACGCGGGCGCCGCCAATCGGCCCTTGAAACGGCACACCGGAAATCGTCAAAGCGGCCGACACGGCAACAAGCGCGACAATATCGGCGTCATTTTCAAGGTCATGGCTGACCACAGTGGCAATCACTTGCGTTTCGTTTTTAAAGCCTTTGACAAAAAGCGGGCGAATGGGACGGTCAATCAGGCGTGAGACCAAAGTCTCTTTTTCGCTCGGGCGTCCTTCGCGCTTAAAATAGCCGCCCGGCACTTTACCGGCAGCATAGGCTTTTTCTTGGTAATTCACGGTCAGCGGGAAAAAATCCAGTCCCGGTTTCGGGCTTCTATCAGCAACCACGGTTGCCAAAACGCTGGTTTCTCCATAAGTGGCCAGCACCGCACCATCGGCTTGACGCGCAATGCGTCCGGTTTCCAATGTCAGCGTGCGACCGCCCCATTCAAATTCTTCACGGGTAATTTCAAACATATAAGTCATCCTTCAACGGCAACCCGACCCTCACATCTACATATGTCGGCATTGCCGCCGCTTTGCGGCTTCATATAGAGCCGCTTTGCGGCATATCTTAGAGAACACGAAACGGGCCGGTTCTCGTCCATTTGTTTTTCGACCCCATGTCAAAAAACCGCCTGGCCCAGGGCAACATCAAAAATGTTACGAAAAGCCGACCCCTAAGAGTCGGCTTTTCATTATCGGCGCAGACCCAAACGCTTAATCAAATCTTGATAGCGCGCACCATCGCGGTCTTTGACATAGTCAAGCAAACGACGACGCTGGCTGACCAGTTTCAAAAGCCCGCGCCGCGAATGATTGTCTTTGGCATGGGTTTTGAAATGTTCGGTCAGATTGGTGATACGTTCCGACAAAATCGCCACTTGCACTTCCGGTGAACCTGTGTCGCCGTCGCCTGTGGCATATTCCTTAATCAGCGCAGCTTTGCGCTCGGCTGTTATCGACATCGCAATCCTCCTTCGGCCCTTAGGGTCCGGTTTAGAGATTGAACACCCGCCGCGGCTTTAACAGCGCGTCCTCTTCATCCCATTGCGCAATGGCCAAAGCCTTGTCGTTATGGGTCAACAGCACCGCCCCGCTTTCTTGGTTTGCCAAAATAGGCGGGTGCGACGGTGATATGGCTTGCCCCTGCCTTATGCAGGATGCCGCATCATCGCTCAAAGCCAAAGCCGAGATGTCGTCCAGCGCGGTTTCGAGCGGCAATAGGCAGGCATCCAGAGCCGCCAAATCGCGCGCACTATGGCCTAAAGCGGTGAGCTTTTCCAGCCCTAATGCGGTTTTTTCGTCAAACCCGCCGACGCGGGTGCGCCTGAGCGCGCTGACATGGGCAAAAGTGCCCAAAAACCGGCCCAAATCGCGTGCCAAAGAGCGAATATAAACGCCTTTGCCACAATCGACTTTGAGCCGCATATGCGCCTCATCGAGCACATCGAGCAAGGTGATGGTGTCAATTTGCACTTGGCGCGGTGGCAAATCGATTTTTTCACCGGCCCGCGCCAGCTTATAAGCGCGCTGGCCGTCTTTGCGAATGGCGGAAAATTGCGGCGGCACTTGTTCAATCAGGCCGATAAAATGCGCCAATGCCGCGTCAACCGCAGCCGCATCGGGGCGCATGTCACTGGCTTCCACAATCTCGCCTTCCGCATCATCGGTCGTGGTCTGGCTGCCAAAAGCCACCACCACCTCATAGCTTTTGCCGGCATCTTGCATGAAGGAAACGGTTTTGGTCGCCTCGCCCAGGGCAATCGGCAATATGCCGCTGGCCAAAGGGTCGAGCGTGCCGGCGTGACCGGCTTTTTGCGCGTCAAACAGGCGGCGGATTTTGCCGACGGCTTGCGTCGAGCCCATATTCAGAGGCTTGTCGAAATTGACCCAGCCCGACAGGGCGCGGCCTTTTTTGTGCCGCTGTCTCGCCTCGACCATTAGCCATCCTCATCGACAGGCAAATCGCGCGTTACATCATCCGAGGCCAAAAGCGCGTCCATTTGCGCGGCGCGGTCAAAACTGTCATCGACGCGAAATTTGAAATCGGGGACATATTTCAAATGCAAGCCGCTCAAAACCGGCTTTTTCAAGCGCGGCACTTCCGCATTGAGCAGGGTGACAATGGCATCGGCATTGTCGCCGCCAAGCGGCATGATAAAGGCGGTGGCTTTGCGTAAATCCGGGCTCACTTGCACCTGCGTCACCGTCAAGGTGGCGCGCTTTAAGATTTTCGGTTCGAAATCGAAGCGGTGCAGAACATCGCTCAAGCGCTGGCGCAAAACCTCACCGACGCGCAATTGCCGCTGGCTGATTTGTTTACCGTCTCTCGGTTTGCTCATCGGGCTTACTCATGGGTTGAAAGCCTGCGCGCCTAAAGGCTTTAATCATCCAATGTGCGGGCGACTTCTTCGACTTCATAACATTCGATAATGTCATCGGCTTTCAAATCGCCGTAATTTTCAAACGCCATGCCGCATTCTTGTCCCGACGGCACTTCTTTCACTTCGTCTTTGAAGCGGCGCAAAGAAGACAGCTCACCTTCATGAATGACAATATCGTCGCGGATGAGACGCACTTTGGCGCCGCGGCGCACCATGCCCTCTTCAATCAAACAACCGGCCGCTTTGTCGCCCTTGCCGACGGCAAACACTTCCAGCACTTTGGCTTTGCCAAGCGCGGTTTCGCGCAAATCGGGCGACAACATGCCGGCCATAGCGGCTTTCAAATCATCGACCAAATCATAAATCACATTGTAATAGCGAATTTCAATACCTGCCGCTTCAGCCGCTTGGCGCGCTTGCCCATTGGCACGCACATTGAAGCCCATCACCACCGCATTGGAGGCACCGGCCAAAGTAACATCGCTCGCGGTAATGCCACCCACGCCGGTATGCACAACGCGCGCCGATACTTCATCATTGCCCAATTTTTCTGCCGCTTGTGCAATCGCTTCGACCGAGCCTTGCACATCGCCTTTGACGACCAGTGCCATTTCGGCTTTTTCGGCCGATTGCAATTGGTTCATCATTTGGTCAAGCGAGGCGGCACGCGGGCCGGTCGTGGTCGCCTGTTCGCGCGCTTTGCGGGCGCGATAATCGGCAACCTCGCGGGCGCTGGCCTCATTTTCCACCACTGTCAATAATTCTCCGGCACCCGGCGCGGCACCGGCGCCCAAAACCTCGACCGGCATGGCCGGTCCGGCCGATTTAACCTGCTCGCCCAAATCATTGACGAGCGCGCGCACGCGGCCCGATTCTTGGCCGACAACAAACACATCACCGACATTGAGCGTGCCGCGCTGCACCAATATGGTGGCCACGGCACCGCGCCCTTTATCGAGCTTGGCTTCAATAACAATGCCCTCCGCATCGCGCGCGGCATTGGCTTTCAGTTCCATCAGTTCAGCTTGCAGCGCGACCGCTTCCAGCAAATTTTCGAGCCCGTCACCGGTCTGCGCCGAGACTTCAATCATTTGCGTATCGCCGCCCATATCTTCGGAAATAATCTCATGGGTCAGCAGATCATTTTTGACCCGCGTCGCATCGGCTTCCGGCTTATCCATTTTATTAATCGCGACAATCATCGGCGCTTGTGCCGCTTTGGCATGATTAATCGCCTCAACGGTTTGCGGCATCACCCCGTCATCACCGGCGACCACCAAAATGACAATATCGGTGACTTTGGCACCGCGCGCGCGCATGGCGGTAAAAGCGGCATGGCCCGGCGTATCGATAAAAGTGATGGTATCGCCACTGGCGGTTTCGGTTTGATAGGCCCCGATATGCTGAGTGATGCCCCCGGCCTCGCCATCAGCCACTTTGGCTTTGCGGAGCGCATCCAAAAGCGAGGTTTTGCCGTGGTCAACATGGCCCATCACCGTTACCACCGGCGGACGGGCGGTTTTATCGCCCTCATCATCATCAGCGGTAACAATCGCATCTTCAACATCGCTGTCCGAGACGCGGCGCACCTTATGGCCCAAATCCTCAGCCACAATTTGCGCCGTATCGGCGTCAATCACATCATTAATCTGCGCCATCACGCCTTGGCTCATCAATACTTTAATGACATCGACAGCGCGCTCGGCCATGCGATTGGCCAATTCTTGAATGGTAATCGTGTCGGGCAATTGCACGGTGCGCGATACTTTCTCGCCGCTATCGGCACTGCTCGCTTGACGCTTTTCGCGTTCGCGGCGCCGCCGCATGGAGGCCAAAGAGCGCACGCGCTCTTCATCATTCAGCGCATCATTAATGGTCAGCTTGCCGGCGCGGCGACGGCGTTCGCCGCCACGCTTATCGGCGGTCGGGCGCTTTTTCTCTTCTTGGCGGCGCTTATCATCTTCCGGTGCGCGACGCACTGCCGGTTTGGCCGAACGGTCGGCACTCGGGGCCGCATCACTTGCCGGTTCGGCTTTGGCCTTGCGGGTTTTTTCTTGAGCGCGGCGCGCATCTTCGGCTTCGCGTTGGGCTTTTTCTTCAGCGCGGCGCGCATCTTCCTCAGCGCGGCGCTTGGCGTCAATCTCCGCCTGTTTGGCTTCTTCAACGGCGCGGGTTTTGGCTTCTGCAACCGCTGCCAAACGCTTTTCTTGCTCGGCTTTTGACAGGCCATCGGGCATTTGCGGCGGCGCTTCAGGCGCATCCGGGGCAGCCGCCGGCGCTTCAACAGCACCCGCATCGACACTTTCCTGCCCCGGTTTGACAATGCGCTTGCGGCGTTTTTCGACCAATACGGATTTTGAGCGGCCATGCGAAAAGCTTTGGCGCACTTGCCCGCTTTCGACAGTACGCTTTAAAGACAGGGTTTTTGACTTGCCGCCATCTTCTTTTTGGCCTTCATCGCCGGTTTCTGCGTCGCTCATTCACTCATTCTCCCATCAATGTCGCCCTTATAGGCGGCAAGCCGCCTGGCTTCACGGTCAATACGCGCGGCCCAGCCAACATCGGTCAGCCCTGCATGTATCACATTTTCCTGACCTAAGGCCATGCCCAATTCATCACCGCTCAATTGGCTGCACAGCGCAATATTCATGGCCCGCGCCTTTTGCGCCAATTTGCGTCTGCCGTCCTCAGCCCCGTCATGCGCAGCCAATAAAAGCGTTATCGACCCGGCTTTCAGCGCCGCTTCGGTTTTCGAAAACCCATTGACCAAAACACCGGCTTTGCGCGCCAAAGATATCAATGCGGCGAGATTTTGCCGCATCAGACTTTCCACGCGCATGGCCAAATCCTGCGGTGCATTCATCTCCGGCAAAACCGCCAATTGCGCCACAAGGGCTTGGCTGTTGACCAGCCAAACATCATCTTGGCCGGGCAAATGCTGCGCCAAATCAGGGGTCAAAACACCGCGCGTGCCGTCTGCCGCATCGGGCGCATGAACAAAGCGCAGCATATTGGCGGCCGCATCTTCTTTGCCGCTAATATGACATTGCCTGAGAACCTCTGGCTGTCGCGCTTTGGAATGGGCCATCTTCACGGGTTCGTTCGTTCACCATTATTCTGCGACGGGGTCAGCCGACGCGTCACTTTGCGTCGGATTTTCAGCCGTCTCGGGCGCCGCGTCACCGTCGCCGGCTTCTTCCGCCGCCGCTGCCGCCGCTTCTTCTGCCGCGCGCGCCGCTTCTTCGGCGCGTTGCTGGTCCAGTTCTTCTTGGGTAATCCAGCCCGCCTCAACACG
Organism: Rhodobiaceae bacterium; assembly: GCA_038143435.1. Taxonomy (GTDB): domain Bacteria; phylum Pseudomonadota; class Alphaproteobacteria; order RS24; family RS24; genus UBA8337. Next base: position 84,718 of record JAYQLX010000003.1, read on the forward strand.
CGCTGCCATAATCATGTTTTCGGCCTCTTCCGCATTAATGTCGAAACCGTCCAAAATGCCTTCTTGGCGCACCCGACGGCGTTCCACCGTTTCAAACCAACCGGTCAAATCATCGGTGACGCAACCGGCGAAATCTTCCAGCGATTTAATGTCATTTTCACCCAAACGCACCAGCATGGCAGGCGTAAGCCCTTCCATCGCCGCCAAATCATCGCCGACGCCCATTTCTTTGCGCTGCGCATCGAGCTTTTCATTTTCGCGGTCAAGATGGTCGCGGGCACGATTTTGGATTTCTTGAGCGGTTTCCTCGTCAAAGCCTTCAATATAGGTAATTTCCTCAACCGGCACATAAGCCACTTCTTCAACCGTAGCAAAACCTTCCGAAGCCAAAAGCTGGGCAATCATTTCATCGACATCCAGTGCTTCCATGAACAAAGCCGTGCGCTCGACAAATTCGGTCTGACGGCGTTCGCTTTCCTGTGCCTCGGTCATAATATCAATGTCCCAACCGGTCAGTTGCGAAGCGAGCCGCACATTTTGCCCGCGGCGACCAATGGCCAAGCTTAATTGCTCATCTGGCACCACCACTTCAATGCGCTGCACATCTTCGTCCAAAACCACTTTGGTCACTTCCGCCGGGGCCAACGCATTGACGATGAAAGCCGCCGGGTCGGGCGACCACGGAATAATATCGACTTTCTCGCCCTGCAATTCATTGACCACGGCCTGCACGCGACTGCCGCGCATACCGACGCAAGCGCCGACCGGATCAATGCCCGGATCATTGGAAATCACACCGATTTTGGCGCGGCTGCCCGGGTCGCGGGCGACCGCGCGCACTTCAATCACGCCATCATAAATTTCCGGCACTTCCTGCATAAACAGTTTCGACATAAAGGCCGGGTCGGTGCGCGATAAAATCACCTGCGGGCCGCGCTGCTCGCGCCGCACATTTTGAATATAGGCGCGAATACGGTCGCCGGGGCGAAACACTTCGCGCGGAATGAGATTGTCGCGCCGCACCACCGCTTCGCTGCGGCCCAAATCAAGCACCGCATTGCCATATTCAACGCGCTTGACGACACCATTGATGATCTCGCCAACGCGGTCTTTAAATTCTTCATATTGACGCTCGCGCTCAGCCTCGCGCACGCGCTGCACAATCACTTGCTTGGCCGCTTGCGTGGCAATACGGCCAAACTCGACCGGCGGCAATTCATCAATCACCTCATCGCCCAGCGCGGCATCCGGATTGTCGCGCTGCGCAATGGCCAGCGAGATTTCCGTATCATCATTTTCGACCAGCTCGACCACCGTCACCACGCGCAGCAATTTGGTCTCGCCGGTTTTCGGGTCAATATCGACGCGAATATCGTTTTCCTGCCCATAGCGCGCTTTCGCCGCTTTTTGGATGGCATCGGCCATAGCCGACAAAACAATATCCATTTCAATGCCTTTTTCGCGTGCCACCGCATCAGCGATTTGCAGCAATTCCAGCTTATTTGCACTAATTCCACTGGCCATTTTCGTCTCCTAAAATTGGCAGGGGTCCATTTGCCCCGTCAGTTAAACCCTATTTTCCTTTGGCCGCTTTCAAGCTGGCCTTTAATTCCGCCTCATCGGGCACCAAACGTGCCTCGGCAATATCGGCAATGGCAAAACCCCAAAATTTGGGGCGCTTCATAGCCGTCAAGCACCACTTGCAACCGCGCTTCGCCATCCATGAACCCGTCCAGCGTGCCGCGAAAACGGCGCTGCCCGCCAAAAGCGGTTTTCAAACCCAGCTTGGCCTCATGGCCCGCCCAGCGCTCAAAATCGACGGGCCGCGTCAAGGGCCGCGCCACACCGGGTGACGATACTTCCAGCGCATAAGCACCGGCAATCGGGTTTTCGACATCCAACACATCGGATACGGCATGGCTGATGGCTTCGCATTCATCAATGGTCAGGCCGAAATCATCATTTTCAGCCATGATTTGCAGCGCCATTTTGCCTTCATCGCCGCTTATGCGAATGCGCAAAAGCTGAAAGCCCAACCCCTCGACCAGCGGCTGCACCAGTTCGAGAAACGGGCGCGCCGGACCGGGCGCGATGAGATGCTCGCTGGCTCGGCGCATCAGACTGCCATGCGCTGCCATCGGCGCGCTCATTATCGGGCTCGTTCATTTCTTCATGCATGCGCATTATCGTCATACCGTCCTTTCCAAGCCGCTTTTGCCATGCCCTGCCAATCGGCAAGAAAAAAAGCGGGGGCCGGAGGGCCATCCCACTTTTTTGAAAAGCAGCTTTAATTTGCGCTCCTTTATAGCGATTTAGGGCGACGGCGCAAGCCTTTCCGTCAGCTTTTGGTGAAACGCAAATAGCTGGCCTTGCGTCCGGCCGCGCGCGCCTTTGCTTCATAACGTGTGCCCGGCCAATCGGTGGGCGGCATGCGCCAATCATCGGCCTGCGTCACCGCCCAGTCAAAACCGCCATGCCGCATGACATGCACCAGCGACCAATCAATATAATCGGCAATATCGCTGGCCAGAAAAAACATGCCATCGGGGCGCAAGACGCGGTGAATGGCGGCAAGATTGTCTGCGCTCACAAAGCGCCTTTTATAGTGACGGGTTTTCGGCCACGGATCGGGATAAAGCAAATAAACCGCTTCCAGGCTCTCATCGGGCAACGCATCCAGGAGATTGCGCGCATCATCTTGATAAACCGCAATATTGTCGCGCCCCTCATCGGCAATCACGGTCAATAATTTGGCCACGCCATTGATAAACGGCTCGCAGCCGATAAAGCCGCAATCGGGATTTTGCGCCGCGCGCGCGGCCAAATGCTCGCCGCCACCAAAACCGATTTCCAACGCATAAGACGAAAATGGCTTGTCAAACCAAGCCTGCGGCGGCGCAGATGCGGCCAAATCGGGGCTCACTTGCGGCAGCAAATCGGCCACCAAACGGGCTTGTTTCTTGTGCAGGCGGTGTCCTTGACGACGCCCGTAAATCAACCGCCGGTTGGATTTTTCCGTTTGCGGCTGCTCGGCCATAGCCATTCCGCCCTATAGCGCCGCCTTAATGGCGTCAACCAAATCGGTTTTTTCCCAGCTAAAACCGCCATCGGCATCGGGGGCGCGGCCAAAATGGCCATAGGCGGCGGTGCGCGCATAAATCGGCTTATTGAGGCCCAAATGTTCGCGAATGCCGCGCGGGCTCAAATCCATTGCCGCGCCCAAAGCTTTTTCTAATGCCACGGCATCGACCGTGCCGGTGCCGTGCATATCGACATAAATCGACAAGGGTTGCGACACGCCAATCGCATATGACAATTGAATGGTGCAGCGCTCGGCCAGACCGGCAGCCACAACATTTTTGGCCAAATAGCGCGACGCATAAGCCGCCGAGCGGTCCACTTTGGTCGGGTCTTTGCCCGAAAACGCGCCGCCGCCATGCGGGGCCGCGCCGCCATAAGTATCAACAATGATTTTGCGGCCGGTCAGACCGGCATCGCCATCGGGCCCGCCAATAACAAATGTGCCGGTCGGATTGACGTAAAACGCCTCTTCGGGGCACATCCAGCCTTCGGGCAGCACATTTTCAACAAAAGGCCGCACCAATTGGCGCACATCATCTTGGCTCAAATCTTCATCATGCTGGGTCGAGACAACCACTGAAGTGGCGCGCACCGGCTTGCCGTTTTCATAGGCCAGGCTGACCTGGCTTTTGCTGTCCGGGCCAAAGCCCTTAACCGCGCCGGATTTGCGCGCCGCCGCCATATCGGCAAGAATTTTATGCGAAAAAGCAATCGGTGCCGGCATCAGCTCTTCGGTTTCGCGGCAGGCATAGCCGAACATGATGCCCTGATCGCCCGCCCCTTCATCCTTATTGCCGCCATCGCCGTCAACCCCTTGCGCAATATGCGCCGATTGTCCGTGCACGCGCACCATCACCTCAGCATTTTGCCAGTGAAAACCGTCTTGCTCATAGCCAATATCTTTGACCGCAGCGCGCGCCAAAGATTCCATCTCTTCATCAGAGACCAAGCCGGCCGGGCGCACTTCGCCAGCCATGACAATCAAATTCGTTGTGGTCAATGTTTCAACCGCAACGCGCGCTTGCGCGTCGCGCTCCAGAAACGCATCCAAAATCGTGTCGGAAATGCGGTCGCATACTTTATCGGGATGGCCCTCGGATACCGATTCCGAGGTAAAAACAAAATCTGACATATGGGCCCCTCTTTTGACCGCCTGTTCTAGTCAGGACAACGCGTCAGGGTCAAGAGGTAATATTACGGTTTCACCCTTTTGGCGCGCCGGTGACGCGGGCAATATCATTGACCATAGCCAGCAAACGGCGGCGGATTTTGTCATCATCAATGCGCAAAAAAGCCTGATTGAGCTCAACGCCTGCCCCGCTCGACATAAACTCCATAAGCGGCGAGACGGGCGGGTTATCCTGCATGCCTTCATTGACCCCATTGGCATGCGGCAGAGGTTCGATCTCATCAAGCCGTCATAAAAATAACCGACCGGCACGCGCAAGGCTTGCGCCAATTCAAACAAACGGCTGGCCGAAATGCGATTCAGCCCTTTTTCATATTTTTGCACTTGCTGAAAAGTGACCCCCAATTTGCCGCTCAAAACCTCTTGGCTCATATTCAGCATGAGGCCGCGCATGCGCACCCGCGCGCCAATATAAGCGTCTAAAGTGCGTTCTTTTTTGCGTGGCACAATCTCTCTCCCTTATTTTTATTATTGAGATGACTATGCGCCAGCCCCGTGCTCAGGGCAACCGCCTTTCACCCCGGTGCTGCCGCGTTGCCCACACAAAAATCACCAAGCCGCCGCATAAGAGCCAAAATAACAAATCGCCATAACGGGCATAAAAACCTGCCGGTAAAGGCGGCGGCAAGGGCAATGAAAACACTCCGGCCTCGGCCAGCGGCAGGCGATCAAGCTGGCGTCCGCGCGCATCAAATGCGGCCGACATGCCGGTATTGGCGGCGCGCAATAGCGGAATGCCTTGCTCAATGGCGCGCAAGCGCGCTTGCGCCAAATGCTGATAGGGCCCGAAACTGGTGCCGAACCAACCATCATTGGTCAGATTGACAAAAGCGGCAGGGCGCGGCCCGCCCTGCGCCAAGCCTGGAAACACCGCCTCATAACATATAAGCGGCGCGAGAAGCGGCAAGCGGGCCGCACTCAAGCGCGCCGCTGGCGGACCGGCCGCATAACCACCGCGCAGGCGCGCCAATTGCTGCAGGCCAATGGCTTCGAGAAAAGATTGGAACGGCAAATATTCGCCAAACGGCACCAAATGATGCTTGTCGCTGCGCGCCAATAAGAGGCCGTCGCCCGACCACAACATGGCGCTGTTGAAAAAAGCCGTGCCTTGCGCGCCGATCTCGCGGCGAATGGCGCCGGTCAATAAATAGGCAACGCGACCGTCATCGGCGCGCGGCAGAGCGGCAGCCAGCCTTTCGGCAAAACCCGACCCTTCGTCAATTAAAGCGGGTATCGCCGTTTCAGGCCAAATAATGAGGTCGGTATCAGGCGCATATTGCAAGCCCAGCGCCGTCATTTTGAAGGTCTTGTCTATATGGCGGTCGCGCAATTCGGGGCGCCATTTTTCATGCTGCGCCAAATTGGGTTGCACCACAGTGATTTTGAGCGCCCCTGCCGCCGGCGCGGCGGGGCCGCCCGATAGGGCAAATAAAGAATAAGCGAAAGCGACGAGCGGCAAAGCCAAAGCCGCCAGCACGGATGAGCGACGCGCGGCAGCCATAAAAGCGGCACTCAACAGCGCCAAAAGCGACAATCCGTAAATGCCGATAAGCGCTACCGGCTGCGCCAGATAAAGCCATCCGGCCCAGCCCATGAGCGGCAAATTCCACGGCAGGCCGGTCAGCACATGGCTGCGCGCATATTCGCTGAGCGCCAGCAGCAAAGCGAGCAAAATAAGGGCCCCCAATCGGGACGGCTGCAAGTGCTTGGCCAGCGCCCCGAACAGCGCAAAAGCGGCAGCGTTAAACAAGGCAAGACCGGCCGGCAGTCCGGTCACGGCAAACGGCAAAGCCCATAAAAACAACTCGGCTTCGACCAAAAAGGCCTCGCCGATCCACGCCATACCGCTGGCAAATTGTCCAAAGCCGAAGCACCAACCCAGACGCGCCATTTGCCAAAGCGAGAAGACGGCAAGGTTTTGCACGGCCAGATAAAACACCAGACATGTGGCGAGATAAAATATCGGCAGCAGGAAAAAAGGCGGATAAGACAAGGGCAATATCAGCCCGCATAGCAGCGCGGCCCAAAACGGATGCACCGCCGCCTGCGCGCCAATATGGCGCTGCCATAAGGCGCTGAGGCGGTCAAAAATAGCGCGGGCAGAGGGCATGGCGCGCCTCAGCCGCTAATGATGCGCATATCAAGGCTTTTGATGCGCCGCGCATCGCCGTCGCGAATGATGAATTCCACGCTTTGTCCATCGGCCAATTGGCAGGCGATTATTTCGCCGCGTTCGGGCACGCGCCCGGCCAGGGCAAATACCAGACCGCCCAAAGTATCAATATCATCAATCTCTTCAATTTGGCTGAAATCGAGCTTCAATTCGGCATGCACATCATCGAGCGGCAGACGGGCCGAAGCGCGCCAATGACCAGCCCCCTTATCTTCGCGCGGGCGCAACAAAACTTCTTCCTCATCATGCTCGTCTTCAATTTCGCCGACAATTTCTTCAATCAAATCCTCAATCGTGACCAAGCCGTCCGTGCCGCCATATTCGTCAATCACCAAAGCCATATGGCTACGGGTAATTTGCATTTTCAAAAGCAAATCCATTGCCGACATGGAGGGCGGCACAAACAAGAGCGGCCTGATAAGGCTGGTCAAATCAAGCTTGGCAAGCCCGTCTTGACGCTCCAAAACCGACAGCAAATCCTTGACATGCAAAAAACCCAAAGGCTGGTCCAAAGTCTCGCGATAGACCGGCATGCGCGAATGACCACATTCGGCAAAACGCGGTAGCAAGACGGGCGGGTCAATGTCAATTTCAAGCCCGTCAATCTCGGCAAGCGGCACCATCACATCATCCAAAGTCACATCGCGAAAACCGAGCAGGTTTTTCAGCATATGGCGTTCTTCATCGGAAAAATCATCGCGTCCGCCTTCAGCCTCTTCCAGCACATCTTCCAGACTTTCGCGCAAATTGGCTTCGGGCGCGCCGAACACACGCCGTCTTAACGCGCCCCAAACGCCGCCCTGTGAACCGTTAGCGCTCATCGCCCTGCCGCCTTTTCATCAAGGTCAATATCATAATATCATAAGGGTCAGCGCGCCCTTGTACGGCCAGAATGTTTTTTTCCAATTCCTCCATGCGCGCCGCATCGCCCTCTTGCACATGGTCATGGCCCAATAAATGCAACAATCCATGCGTCAGCAAATGACACATATGGTCTTGTTTGTCTTTGCCTTGCGCTTGCGCTTCCTCGGCCAGCACATCATGGGCCAGCACAATATCGCCAAGCAAGCGCGGCAAAGGCACATTGTTGAGAGCGGCGGCGTTGACCGGCGCGGTGAAATCTTGCGCCGGAAAAGACAAGACATTGGTTGCGCCTTTTTTGTCGCGATAGGTTTCATTCAACGTGGCGATAAATGTGCCGTCAGCCAGCACCAGACTGATTTCGGCCGGCGGCAAATCAAGATGGCGCCAGACAAAATCGGCTTGCGCGGCAAGCATTGCTTCCAGCCCGTGCCAAGCCTCATGGCGGCAATTAATATCGACGTTCAATGTTGCACCGTCCGGCATCAAACTGTCATGGGCCGGACTGTCAGGCTCCGGCTCGGCGGCCAGCGCCGCATCTGTGGCGGTTTGTGGCTCCGTGGTTTTAATCATCATTGCGCGCTTCCGCTTCATCTTGTTTTTCGCTGCGGCTTTTGCCCTTTTTATTCTGCCTGTCGGTCGGCAATTTGGCATCGCGGCGATTATAGGCTTTGACGATGCGGGTGACCAAATCATGGCGCACCACATCTTCTTCGCCAAAACGGATAATATCGACACCGTGTATTTTCGGCAAAATTTCCATCGCATCGCGCAAGCCCGATTTGGCCCCAAAGGGCAGGTCAATCTGACTTGGGTCGCCGGTAATCACCATGCGCGAATTTTCGCCCATACGGGTCAAAAACATTTTCATCTGCATTGGCGTGGCGTTTTGGCTTTCATCGAGAATGACAAAACTATTCGACAAGGTGCGCCCGCGCATGAAAGCCAACGGCGCGATTTCTATTTCGCCGCTTTCCAAAGAGCGCGTCACTTGCGGCCCCGGCAGCATATCGTAAAGCGCGTCATAAAGCGGGCGCAGATAAGGGTCGACCTTGTCGCGCATATCGCCGGGCAAAAAGCCCAAATTCTCGCCCGCCTCGACCGCCGGTCGTGACAAAATTATGCGGTCGACCTTGCCCTCGACCAGCATGGTCGCCGCGGCGGCAACGGCAAGATAGGTTTTGCCCGTGCCGGCCGGCCCGAGGCCGACCACCAGCTCATTTTTCAAAAGCGCCTGAATATAATCGGCTTGCGTGGCCGAGCGCGGCAACACTTCGCGGCGTTGGGTGCGCAGGGCAACCCCACCATAGAGCTTTTTACCCTTGCCATTGCTTTTGCCGTTATTTTTGCCGCTGCTTTCGGCCTTGCTTTTGCCGTTCGATTGGTCGGAAGCTTGCCCCGCTTGACCGCCACTGCCCAAACTCAAACGCAAAGCCCCGTCAACATCGCCGCCGGTCACTTCCGCACCGCGTTCCAAATGCGCGTAAAGCGCGGTCAATACTTGCTCGGCGCGGGCGCAATTTTCTGCTTGGCCGGAGACGAATACCTGATTGCCGCGATTGGCCAGCGACACATCAAGCGTTTGCTCAATGCGCGACAAATGCTTGCCATGCTCGCCATAAAGCTCGGGCAAAAGTCGATTATTGTCGAACTCAAGAACAAGCGGTTCGCCGATAAGGCCCTCATGTCCGGTGAGGTTTTTGTCAGAACCGCTCAAGCGCGCGCTCCGATTTTTTTAAAATCATCAAAAGCACCATTAGCTCGAGTATCGGGGCAAATGACCGGCTTGGCAAGCCCCGATAAGCGCCGCCGATTTGGGGTCAATGGGCAAACCGAGACACTCATATAGCCAAAATACCGCTTAAGCTATTGGCATGCGCCACCTCAATCTCGACCGGCAAAATACGCCCGCGCAAAGCCGCTGCATCGACATCCCCAAGCGGCACATGGACGGGTTGCAAATAGGGGCTGCGCCCGCTCATCTGGTCGCCGCTTTTTGACGGCTTATCGAATAAAACCGGCAAGGTTTTGCCGGTTTGCGCTTGGTGAAAGGCCATTTGCTGGGCATTGAGCAGGGCTTGCAAGTCTTGCAAGCGCGCCGCTTTCACCGCCTCATCGACTTGGTTTTCTGCATCGGCCGCCGGTGTGCCGGGGCGTGGGCTATATTTGAACGAAAAGGCTTGCGCATAACGCACTTCTTCGACCAACGCCATTGTGGCGGCAAAATCTTCTTCCGTCTCGCCGGGAAAGCCGACAATAAAATCCGACGACAGCGCCAAATCGGGCCGCGCGGCGCGAAATTTTTTGACCAAAGCCAAATAGTCAGCCGCTGTATGCTTGCGATTCATCGCCTTTAAAATTGCATCAGAGCCCGATTGCACCGGCAAATGCAAATAAGGCATGAGCTTTTCATTATCACCATGCGCCGCAATCAGTGCCGCATCCATATCGCGCGGATGGCTGGTGGTGAAGCGCAAGCGCTCAAGCCCCTCAATCTCGCCGAGCTGCGCCAACAGGCCGTCCAGCCGCATGCCGTCATGCGCCCATGCATTGACGTTTTGCCCCAATAGGGTGATTTCGCAAACGCCTTGCGCCACCAAAGCGCGCGCTTCGGCAATGATTTCGGCGCGTGCGCGCGAAACTTCTTCGCCGCGCGTGTAGGGCACCACACAAAAAGTGCAAAATTTATCGCACCCCTCTTGCACGGTGACAAAAGCCGATGGGCTGCGCGTCACCGGCTTGCGCGGCGCAGCCTGCAAAGCGGCAAATTTTTCCGATGCGGGAAATTCCGTGCGCACCAATTTCGGCTTATTGCCTTGTGCGCGCGCATCGGCAATTTCACCCAACATGGCGGGCAATTGCTGAAAGGTTTGCGGCCCGAACACCATATCGACAACGGGCGCGCGGGCAATGATTTCCGCCCCTTCCGCTTGTGCCACACAGCCGGCCACGCCAATCACCATATGTTTGTTTTGCTGCTTGAGCGGTTTCAAACGCCCCAATTCCGAATAGACTTTTTCAGCCGCTTTTTCGCGAATATGGCAGGTGTTCAAAATCACCATATCGGCCTCATCAGCCGCCGCAACCGGGCGATAGCCGGCCTCGGCCAATGCTTCTTCCATGCGTTGGCTGTCATAGACATTCATCTGGCAGCCATAGGTCTTGATAAAACAGGTTTTGTCATTATCACCGGTTTTGCCGCTTGGCTGCTGCGTCTTACTGTTTTCAGATGCTCTCATGGATTGGCCTTAGCTTTTTTACGGCGCGATTTCAAGAGCGCTCGAAATCGGGGACCGGAACGGGATGCGGCGCGCCGCGCATGACCACATCCAAGCCGTGGCTGACCTGCCGATGCAAAGCCCGTGCCAACACCTTTCGGTCAGACGCAAGATGATGCGGCACGGCTTGATGAAACACCAAATCAACGCCGAGCGGCGGTCCGGCAAAAATGGCAAGAAAATGCGGCACAAGCGTCATATCGCCAATCCAGCCATAGGCCATACGCTGCCGCCGCCCCAGCGCCATATTATGCCGCCTTGTATAGGCCAAGCTCATGGCTTGCACGCATATATCGCCATTGCCTTCCGGCACCGATAAAAAGCTCGATTTGAACGGCAAGACGCGCAAGCCGTCGCTCGATGTACCCTCGGCAAACAGCACCACAATCTCACCTTTTGCCAGCCGTGCAGCCAACGCATCGCTTTCGTGCAATGTGTGGCGACCGCGGCGGCGGGTCACAAATAGCGTATTGTTGAGCCATGCCAATTGGCCGAAAAGCGGCCATTTTTTGACCTCGCTCTTGGCCATGAAACTGACCGGCATAACCGCGCCGATAAGCGCCACATCAAACCATGACACATGATTGGCAACCAATAGCGTGCCGTTTTTTTTGCCGCTTTCGGGCAGCGGGCCGGTGACCGAGACGCGCACGGACAGGAGCGCCAGCATGAGGCGGAAAAAGACAAGCGGCAAGGCAAAGCGCCAGCGCGGCACATGCATCAAGACAAGTTGCGGCGGCACCAGCACCGCCAAAGCGGCGAAAAAACCGCTCAATCTGAAAAATAATCTGATGACTTGCCGCAATGCGCCCAAATCGGTCTATTTGCGGGTTTTGGCGTCAAGCGGCACGGCATAAAGCTCAAGACGATGATCAACCAGCCGATAGCCCAATTTCTCGGCCACTTCGGTTTGCAGCCGCTCAATCTCATCATTGGTAAACTCAATCACCTTGCCCGATTGAATATCGATCAAATGGTCATGATGGTCTTCCGGCGCCGGTTCATAGCGCGCACGGCCATCGCCGAAATCATGACGCGTCAAAATCCCGGCTTCTTCAAACAGGCGCACGGTGCGGTAAACCGTGGCAATGGAAATCGCCTCATCTTCCGCCGCGGCGCGTTTATAGACTTCTTCAACATCGGGATGGTCTTGCGCATCGCTCAACACACGGGCAATGACGCGCCGCTGCTCGGTCATGCGCATGCCCGCCTCGCTGGCCAGCGTTTCAATATCACGTGCCGATTTTTTGCTCATGCTGTGCGCCTTCCTGACTGTCGAGCCTCATTAAAACCGCATCGACGGGAAAATTTCCAGCCCTTTTATAATATTTGCTGCGCCGCCCATCTTCAACAAAGCCAAAACCCTGATAAAGCGCTTGCGCCGGGTAATTATCCGCCGCGACTTCGAGCCAGATTTTGCGCCGGTTGCAAAGTCGTTATCATATGCGCCATAAGGCGACGCGCCAATCCGCGGCGGCGTTTTTCTGGATGCACGGCGAGGGTAAGAATTTCCACCCCATCGGGCAAAATCTGCAACAAAATAAAACCGTTTTGATGGCCCAAAGCCGTGACGGTTTTTTGCTGCCAGCAAATCGGCAAAAGCCCGCGCCGACCATGCGCCATCGTCAAAGGCCAAACCATGCAGGCGCGCCAAATGGGCGGCATCATGCAGTGCCTTAATGGGTGTTGGCAGGTTTTGGTGTCGGCGCTCAGCCATGATTTATGCCCTTTAGGCTGGGCGCGCGCCGCGCCATTTTATGCGCTTGTCAGGGTCGGGCAATGTCGCATCGAGGGGGCGCAAATAGAGCGGCTCGGCGGGTGGCAAATCCGCCCAATCATCATCTTGCGCCGCCATTTCGGCCAAATAAACGGCATGCGGATAGGGCGCGGCATGGCTGGCATAAAAGCCCGACCAATGCGCAGCCAAAAGCGGTGCGCCGGTGCCGCACACCGCCATGCGCTCAGCTCCGGTGCTTTGCGCCAAAGCGGCCAGCTGCGCCGCCGTTAAGGCCGCCGGGTCGTTCATCGCCACGCCATTAGCGTCAAAAGCTTGTGCATAAAACGTGTCGCGCTTGGCATCGACCGCGACCAAAAGCGGGTCATCAGCAAATTTATGGGCCGCCGCCATAACAGCCAGCGAACCATAGGTTTTGACCGGCAGGTCGAGCGCCAAAGCCAGCCCGCGCATGGCCGCCAGGCCGACACGCACGCCGGTAAAAGTGCCCGGCCCATGTGTTACGGCCAGTCGCGTCACGTCACGGCGTGCGGTCAATCGCCGTTTCGGCCAGGACGCTTTCCAGCATTGGCATCAAAGCTTCGGCATGGCCTTTGCTCATTTCCTCAATCTGTGCGGCCAGCACCTTGTCTTGATAAAGCGCCACCGAACATGCCCCTTGCGTGGTGTCGCAAGCGAGAATCAGCGGCGCAGGGTCACAAGCGGTCATCAGGGTCAGATAATATGACAAGCATCGTCAAAGGCGAGGCGCGGCAGACGCTCAAACACCGCCTCGGGACGGCCATGCCCGATATTGCACAACATATTGACGCGCCATTTCCCGTCGGGGAAAAATTCCTGATTGAGGCCATCAGGGTCAAAGCCGCTAATCGGCCCGACATCGAGCCCCAATGCGCGCGCCGCCAGCATTAAATAAGCGGCCTGCAAAGAGCCGTTGCGCATCGCGGTTTCGGCGGCAAATTCTTCCGAACCGGTGAACCAATCGCGCGCGCTCGGATTATGGGGAAACAATTCGGGGATGCGGTCATAAAATTTCACATCATTGGCGATGATGGCGCAGACCGGCGCATTGGTGACTTTTTCAATATTGCTTTCGATAATATGCGGCATGAGCCGCGCTTTGGCCTCATCGCTGGTGACGAAAACCAAACGGGCGGGACAACAATTGGCACTGGTCGGCCCCATTTTCATCACATCATAAAGCGCACGCAATTTGTCATCCGATACCGGTGTCGGGTCAAAATCATTATGGCTGCGCGCTTGGGTAAACAATAAATCAAGGGCAGCTTGGTCGAGCATCGTCATTCCTTTACAAAACCGCGCGCACTTCGCTGACCGAAGGCACATAATGTTTCAACAGATTTTCAACCCCTTGTTTCAAGGTCGCGGTGGCTGACGGGCAACCGGCACAAGCTCCGCGCATATGCAAAGAGACAATTCCGTCTTGAAAACCGTGAAAGACAATATCGCCGCCATCTTGGGCCACGGCAGGGCGCACCCGCGTGTCGAGTATTTGTTTGATAATGGCCACGGTCTCAGCATCTTCTTCGGCAATCTCCGCCTCGGCAATATCGGCCCCGATAGCGGCGCCATCGACCATAAGCGGGCGCTCGGCAATGAAATGTTCCATCATGGCGGTCAGCAAAGCCGGTTTGACAATTTGCCATTCCAGCCCGTCTTGTTTCGACACGACAATATAATCGGCCCCGAAAAACACCGAGGTAACGCCGTCAACGGCAAATAAGGCCGCCGCCAAAGGTGAGGCTTGCGCCGCTTCATCATTGGGGAAATCGACCGGCGGCATGGTGCCGGTCACTTCGCGGCCGGGCAGAAATTTCAAACTGGCCGGATTGGGCGTGTCTTCGGTTTGGATAAACATGGGGCTTTTCCTTTTCTAAGCCTTATTCTCGCTCTTATATAAGCGGGGCGGCGCGCAAAACCAAGCGCGTGACCATCACGTCAGCGCGTCAATCTCATCATCGGATAAATCGCCCGGCACAATGGTGACCGGAATATGCACTGCCGATTTACCCGCGCCAATGGCCGAGACCAGCGGACCGGGCCCACCCGCACCGACCGCAGCGGCCAATACCAAAGTTGAAATGGAGCGGTCTTCATCAATCAACCGGGCAATTTCTTCGGCCAATTGACCGTGGCGAATATGGCTTTCGGGCTTTTCACCGCCCAGCATTTCCACCAAGGCGGCCGATTCGGTGAGAATTTTTTCCGCCTCGATTTCCGCTTCCTCTTTCATCAAGGTCGACACGCCCAGCCAATGGTCATGCGTCTCCGGCTCAATGACCAGCAAAAGCGCAACCTTGCCGCCCGTGCCGTGGGCGCGGCGCGCGGCAAAGCGCAAAGCGGCGTGGCTTTCCGGTGTGCCGTCAACGACAATCAGGAATTTGCGTTGCAAATGGCGGTTAATATCCATGGCTATTATGCTGCCAGTGCGGGGGCGGAGAGACAAGCAAAATCAGGCTCAGCTGCCCAGAAACCCCACATGTTTTCTGACCTCGGCCATCACCGGCTCGGCAATGGCGCGGGCCCGCTCGGCTCCGTCGGCCAGCACCGCATCAACGGCGCTCCGATCATTATTCAAACGCCGCATTTCATCGCCAATCGGCGCGATTTTGGCAATGGCCAGCTCGGCCAAAGCTTCTTTCAAGGCGGAAAATTGCTGACCGGCAAATTGGCCGATTATTTGCGCCAATTCCTGCTCGGCCAAAGCGGCATAAATGCCCAATAGATTGGCCGCCTCGGGCCGCCCGTCCAAACCGTCTTCGCTGTCCGGCAAGACATCGGGGTCGGTTTTGGCTTTGCGGATTTTCTTGGCAATGTCATCGGCGCTGTCGAGCATGGTGATGCGCGACAAATCAGACAGGTCGGATTTCGACATTTTCTTACTGCCGTCGCGCAGGCTCATCACCCGTGTCGCCGGCCCCTGAATGAGCGGCTCGGGCAGCGGGAAAAATCCTTCAGCGTCAAAATCATTATTGAACTTTTGCGCAATATCACGGGCCAATTCGAGATGTTGTTTTTGGTCTTCGCCGACCGGCACATGGGTCGCTTGATAGAGCAAAATATCGGCCGCCATGAGATTGGGGTAGACGTAAAGCCCGACCGAGGCTTTTTCGCGATCCTTGCCGGCCTTTTCCTTAAATTGCGTCATCCGATTGAGCCAGCCCATGCGCGCCACGCAATTCAACACCCATGCCAGTTCGGCATGTTGCGGCACTTGCGCTTGGTTAAAGACAATATGGTTTTTCGGGTCGACCCCGGCGGCAATAAAAGCAGCCGCCACTTCACGCGTATTGGCGGCCAATTCTTGCGGGTCTTGAAACACGGTAATGGCGTGCAAATCGACCACGCAATAAAGACATTCATGGCTATTTTGCAGGGCGACAAAATTGCGAATGGCGCCGAGATAATTGCCCAAATGCAAATTGCCGGTCGGTTGGACACCGGACAAAACGCGCAGCTTTGGCTCGCTCATCAGATTTCCTTTTTGCTCACACCGCCCCATGCGGCGGTTGCGCAGGCGGTCATAGCCCGTTTATGGCGCATCACTGGCTGCCTCGCAAGAGGCCGACATCGCCGCGGCGCAACCCGCCTAAAGCGACCACCGCCAGCCCGTAAACCAATGCCCCGGCCGCAATAAACCCGGCAAGCCAAGCCGCCAAACCCGATAAACTGTCGGACAAAATATCCCGCGGCAAAAGACCCATGCCCTGATAGAGCGCCCACCCCATCAACGCCGCCGCCACAAGCTGCGCTGCCAAGCGACGCAGCAGCGACCATGACAAATGATAAATATCGCGCCGCGCCATGCGCCACAGCATTAAGGTCAGGGTTACCCAACCGGCCATGACAGTGGCAAAGGCAATGGCCGGAGCACCAAAGCGTGCAAACAGGGCCAGAGATAGAGCGATATTGACGCCGACGCCAATGGCCCCGTCAATCAGCGGCGCGCGCGTGTCTTGGCGGGCAAAAAAGGAGGGCTGCAACGCCTTGACCATAACAAAAGCCGGCAGACCGAAGCTGAACACGATAATCAACTGCGCGGTCATGGCGCTGTCGGCCGCGCTGAACGCGCCGCGCTCAAACAAAAGGCTGACAATCGGCGCTGCCAAAACCGCCAAGCCGACCGCCGCCGGCAAAGTCAGGCCACTGGCCGCCAGCACCGCCATATCTTGCGCGCCATGCGCCGCCGCCGTCTCGCGATTGGCCAAATGGCGCGCCAATTCCGGCAAAAGCGCCACTGAAAGCGCCACGCCGATAACCCCCATGGGTAATTGATAGAGCCGGTCGGCATAATAAAGCCACGCCGCCGCCCCGGCTTGGTTGGTGGCAATCGAGGTGCCGACCAGCAAATTTATCTGCCCGATACCGGCCGCCAAAATGCCCGGCACGGCCAAGCGCCAAACTTTTTTTACATCGTCGGAAAGCACCGGCCGCGATAAGGCAACACGCAAAGCGGCGCGCCGTGCCGCCATAAAGACAAAGAGAAATTGCGCCAGACCGGCCAGCACGACGGCGTAAATCACATAATCGAGCAAGCGCGCATCGCCCATGGGCACGCCGTCAAGCACCGCCAAAGCCATGGCCGCTATGAGCACTAAATTGAGCAAAATCGGCGCAAAAGCGGCTGCGAAAAAGCGATTGACCGCATTGAGCATGGCGGCAAAAAGCGCCATGAGGGACATGAAAATCAAATAGGGAAAACTGATGCGCGCATAATGCACGGCGAGGGCAAATTTTTCATCATCACCGGCAAAGCCTTGCGCCAAAGCAAGCACCAAAGCGGGCATGAAAATTTCCGCCAAAAGTGTAAACACGGCCAAAGCGGCCAGCAAAACGGAAAATATCTGACCGGCAAAGGCCAGCGCCGCGCTTTCCCCTTTTGGTTCAAGGCGTTCTGAAAATAGCGGCACAAAGGCGGCGTTAAACGCGCCTTCGGCAAAAAGCCGACGAAACAAATTGGGCAGGCGAAACGCAATGACGAAAATCTCCGCCAATGGCCCCGCCCCCATTAAGGCGGCGAGAAAAATATCGCGGATAAAGCCGGTCAGGCGGCTCGCCATTGTGGCGCTGCCAACCAATGCGGCATTGGATAAAATTCCCCGGCTCGGGCGCGCCATATCAGGCGGCCTTTGACTTGCCGCGCTTGTCGGAACCGGGCCGCCGCGTCGGCTTTTTGGGTTGCGCCGCTTTCACCGGATTATCGATAACGCGGCGCAAAACGGCGCGTAATTTTTTCTGCCGCGCCGCTTCGGTAATTTGCGCGCCCGATAAATCAGTAACGTGAAACACATCGACCGCGCGCTCGCCAAAAGTGGCAATCCGCGCCGCCGAAACCGACAGATTGAGATCAAACAAAGCGCGCAAAAGCGCATAAAGCAGCCCCTGCCGGTCAAGCCCGCTCACTTCAATGACGCTGGCATTGGTCGGCCAGCTGGTTGGAAATGCGCACTTGCGGTGCCAAATCAAAGGCCTCAATATGCGCGCGTTTCGGGGCCGCATCCAAACGGTCGGGGACAATCACCTGGCCCGATAAAACATCGCGCATGGTGGTAATTAAGCGCTTGCCTTATCGGATGATAAAGGCCCGGCTGACCGCGATCGGCAACATGCAGCGCATCGATGGCCAAACCGTCCCGCGTGGTTGTGATGCGCGCGTCCAAAATGGTCAAACCGGCCAGCGCGCAGGCCCCGGCGAGACGGGCAAACAGCCCGGCATGGTCTTGGCAGATAATGGTGATTTCCGAACAATCGCGCAGCTTATCGCCATGCACTTCCAGCGCCATCGGCTCGCCCGCCATTTCCATAGCCGTAATCATATCGGCATGGCGCAGCTGCGCCTCGGTCGGGAAGCTGAGCCAATAAGCGTCGGATTGGCGGCGCATATAGGCGTTTAATTTGCGTTTGCTCCAATCCTTATCGAGCAATTGCGCAAAAGCGGTTTTGGCCCCATCAAGGCGTTCGCCGCGCGCCGCCAATGCCGTGCCGGCATTGAAGCGCGAGGCGGTTTCGGCATAAAGCTCGCGCAAAAGCTGCGCTTTCCAGCCATTAAACACGCCGGGCCCGACGGCCTTAATATCGACCTCAGTGAGCACGAATAAATGATTGAGGCGTTCCATGCTTTGCACGGTTTTGGCAAAATCTTCGACCGTGCGCGGGTCGGCTAAATCACGTCTTTGCGCCACATCGCTCATCACCAAATGCTCATGCACCAGCCATTCGGTCAATGCCGTTTCAGCCTTTGAAAAACCGAGACGCGGCCCGAGCTTGCGGGCGATACGCGCGCCCGCAATGGAATGGTCTTCGGGTCGCCCTTTGGCAATATCATGCAGCAAAGTGGCGAGATAAATGACGCGTCGATTGACCGCGCCATTATTCAATAATTCCGTGGCCAATGGATGCGCCTGCGCCACTGCACCGCTTTTTCAATTTCGCGCAACAGGCCGAGGGCGCGCAACAAATGCTCATCGGCCGTATAATGGTGATACATGTTGAACTGCATAAGCGCGACAATGCGCCCGAAATCGGGGACAAATCGGCCCAGCACACCGGCCTCATTCATGCGCCGCAAAATCCGTTCCGGGTCGCGCTTTGAGGTCAAAAGGTCGAGAAATAATTTATTCGCCGTTTCATCTTGCCGCAAAGCCTCATCAATCAAATGCGTATGTTGGGTGATGGCGCGCAGCGTGTCGGGGTGAATATCCAATCCGGTGCTGTCGGCGAGATGGAACACGCGAATAAGATTGACCGGATTGCGCTTGAATATATCGGCGCGCGCCATTTTCAGGCGGCTCGCCCCAATGGTAAAACCGTCGACTTGTTTTTGGCGTCGAAACAGCGCCGGCAAACGCGCGGCAGCGCGCGGTTTTTTCTGTGCCGCTTCCAAAGAGGCGCAATAAATGGCCGTCAAATCGCCGACATTTTTGGCGACCAGAAAATACCGCCGCATGAATTTTTCAACCGGCTTCATGCCTGATTTTTTGCCGCCATCCGCTTTGTCTTGCGCCGCCGGATAGAAAAAACCGGCCATTGGTTTTTGCACATCAAAACTCAAACGCTCTTGCGCCATATCGGTGAGAAAATGCAAATGGCAGCGCACATGCCAGAGAAAATCATCGCATTTTCGAAACAGGCGCAATTCCTCCGCCGTCAGCACGCCAAGGCCGACCAGATCATCAAGCGCTTCGACTTGATAGCTGTAACGCGCAATCCAAAACAAAGTATTCAAATCACGCAAACCGCCCTTGCCCTCTTTCAAATTGGGCTCGACCAAATAACGCGAACGACCGGTTTTTTCATGCCGCTCATCGCGTTCAGCCAGTTTGGCGGTCACGAATTGACGCGCCGTGCCATCCATGATTTTGTTTTGAAAGGCCTCTTTATAGGCCTCAAATAGCGGCGCACTGCCCCATAAAAACCGGCTTTCGAGCATGGCGGTGCGCACCGTCATATCGGCTTGCGCTTGCGTCACACATTCATTGACCGAGCGCGTCGCATGGCCGACTTTCAGCCCCAAATCCCACAACATATAGAGAATATATTCGACAAAACTTTCGCTGGTCGCATTGCGCTTATAGGGCAGGAGAAACAATAAATCGATGTCGGAATGCGGCGCCAAACGGCCACGGCCATAGCCCCCGACCGCCACCATAGTGACTTTTTCAGCATCCGTCGGATTGGCGATGAACACAACACATGGGTGGAAACAAAATCAGCCAATGGCGCCCAGCATGGCATCCATTTGCGCCGATAAGGTCTCGGCGCATTTGGCGCCTTTTAAGCGCTTTTCTTCCAGATCTTGGCGCGCGGCGGCGCGGTCATCGGCCATTTGGGCACGCAATTCATCCAGCACGGCGAGGCGCAAGCCTTTTATCATCGCCCTGATGGGTTTGCGCCAAAGCCGACAAGCGCTCGGCCAAAGGCCGCTGTCGGTTTTTCGCCGGATTGTTTTTTGCCATGACGGCAATCCTTTCTCGCCCGTCTGCGGGCCATTATTCCTATCGCCTTCATATAGCATGAATTGCGGCCAAATCACGGCCTTGTCACAAGCTTATCAAACGGTGCAAAACGCTCGCGCCGCTAAACCGTATCGTCATTTTTATCGGCCAATTCTTGCAATTGATAAATCCAGTCAAGCGCCTCACGCGGGCTCATCCGATCCGGCTCAAGCGCCGCAAGCGCAGCGCGCAGATTATCTTGCGTTTGTTCATGTGCCGCCCCGACATCAGGGCGCGCCTCAAATAGCGGCAACGCATTGAGTTTATCTCCGCCTTGTGCTGCATCATTTTCTTCCAATTGCGCCAAGACATGGCGCGCCCGCAAAGTGACGCCGGGCGGCAAGTCCGGCCAATTCGGCGACATGAATGCCGTAAGAGCGGTCGGCCGCGCCGCTGCCGACCTCATGCAAAAACACCAATTGCCCGTCATGCTCGCGCACTTTCATCGAAGCATTGGCGAGTCCATCCAAGCGCTCCGCCAGCGCCGTCAATTCGTGATAATGGGTCGCAAATAAGGTGCGGCAGCCAATCACATTGTGCAAATATTCAACGGTCGCCCAGGCCAAAGACAAGCCGTCAAATGTCGCCGTGCCGCGGCCAATCTCATCCAATATCACCAAAGCGCGCGGTCCCGCGCCGTTCAAAATCGCTGCCGTCTCAACCATTTCCACCATAAAGGTCGAGCGCCCGCGCGCCAGATCATCGGCCGCGCCGACGCGCGAATAAACCCGGTCAATAATGCCGATCTCGGCCTTTGCGGCAGGCACGAAACTGCCCATTTGGGCGATAATGGCAAGCAACGCATTTTGCCGCAAAAAGGTTGATTTGCCGGCCATATTGGGGCCGGTCAGGAGGCTCATGCGCGGTGCCGCATCACCCGCCGCATCGAGCGCGCAAGGATTGGCGATAAACGGCGCCGCTGCGTCGCGGCGCAAAGCCGTCTCGACAACCGGATGGCGCCCCGCCTCAATCAAAAAGCGCTTATCGTCAAAAAGCTGCGGGCGCACCCAATTTTCCGACCGCGCCATTTGCGCCAAAGCGGCGTTGACATCAATTATTGCCAGCGCCTCGGCCAGCCCATCCAAAGCGTCACGCGCCGCCAAAATATCGTCGCTTAACTGCGCAAATAATTGCAGTTCAAGCGCCAAAGCGGTTTCACCGGCACGCGAGATTTGCCCCGCCAGTTCGGCCAATTCTGCGGTCGAAAAGCGGATCGAATTGGCCAAGGTTTGGCGATGGATAAACACCGCCTCATGCGGCGCTTGCATCAGCTTATCGCCTTGCGCGGCCGGCACATCAATATGATAGCCCAAAACGCCATTATGCTTGATCTTCAGCGCCTTAATGCCGGTCTCTTCAGCATAGCGATTTTGCAAAGCGGCAATGATACGACGGCTTTCATCGCGCAATGCCCGCGCCTCATCCAAGCCGGCGTGGAAACCGGCGGCGATAAAGCCGCCATCGCGCGCCAAAAGGGGCAGCGTGTCGTCCAAAGCCTCATCAAGGCGCTGGCGCAAGCCGCTCAGCGCCGCGCTCTGTTCGCCAAGACAGGCAATTTGCGCTGCCAGCTCGCCACAATTTTCCGGCATTTTATCCAATAGCGCCGCCGCCAATTGCGTCGCCGCCTGCAAAGCCAGCGCAATGGCTTGCGCGTCGCGCGGGCCGCCGCGCTGCATGGCCAAACGATTGAGGGCGCGCGCCATATCAGGCACGGTTTTTAAGGCAGCACGCACGCTATCGGCCAAATCAGGCGCATCCATAAACGCCTGCACCGCGGCCAAACGCGCTTCAATATCATCGCGACATGTCAAAGGCGCATTAAGCCGCGACGCCAAAAGCCGCGCCCCGCCGGCGGTCACCGTGGCATCCAAAACATGCAGCAGACTGCCTTCGCGCGCGCCCGATAAGGTGCGGTTCAACTCAAGATTGCTGCGCGTCGCTGCGTCAAGCGCCATGATTTGCGCATCACGCTCCACCTGCGGCGCTTTCAGGCAAATTTGCGTGTCATATTGTGTCGCTTTAAAATAGCTGAGAATCTGCGCGCAAGCGAGATTGACGGCGGCGCCTTCATGCGCCAACCCGTCACGGCAGGCAATGCCGAAATCGGCGGCGATTTTCTCGGCTGCCAGCTTTGACGTCACATCGCCGACCGTCGATATCATGGGCCTCACAGGGGACGCGCCATCGCCTTGGCTGTCGTGCAAAAGCGCGCCGAGCGCAGGGCTCTCGGGCATGGCAGCGGCCACCGCATCGGGGACAATAATCTCGCATGGGCGCAAGCGCGCCAACAGCGCCGGCAACGCATCGGCATTGCAGGCGCTGGCAAAAAACGCGCCGGTCGACATATCTGCCCAGGCGACCGCCCAATCGGCTTTCGGTGCCTTACCGCGGCACGCCAAAGCGGCGATGAAATTATCCGCCTTGGCATCAAGCAAGCTGTCCTCATTGAGCGTTCCGGCCGTGACCAGACGCACCACTTCGCGGCGCACCACGGATTTTGAGCCGCGCTTTTTGGCCTCAGCCGGATCCTCGGTTTGCTCGCAAATGGCAACACGGAACCCGGCTTTGATGAGGCGTTGCAAATAGCTCTCGCTGGCGTGATAAGGCACGCCGCACATAGGCACGGCAGCCCCCAAATGCTTGCCGCGATGGGTCAAGGTAATGTCAAGCGCCGCGGCCGCGGCGACCGCATCGTCAAAAAACAATTCGTAAAAATCGCCCATGCGATAAAACAAAAGCGCATCTTGATGGGCTTGCTTAATCGCCAAATATTGCGCCATCATCGGCGTCGGCTTATCACCCATGGCAGGCTTGGCGGCCTTGGCGGCGGTATTTTCAGGGCTGGTAGCGGAAGCGGACATGGCCTTTAGTTTAGCAAAGCAGCGCGCCTTGCGACACGCTTTGAGCCTGTTTCGGGCACAAAAAGCTGTTGAATTTATTTTGTTTTCTTGACAGCCCCTCGCCTTGTCTTTGCCGCGGCAAAGCCCTAAAAGCCGATAGAACAGAGACGCATGATGAGTGACACGGAAAAAAACTTCACCGATGAGGAAGCCTTACGCTTTCACGCAAACGGCAAGCCGGGCAAGCTTGAAATAAGCCCCACCAAACCGATGGCGACCCAACGGGATTTGTCGCTCGCCTATTCGCCGGGCGTCGCCGTGCCGGTCGAGGCGATCGCGGAAAATGCCGATGCCTCATATGATTTGACGGCGCGCGGCAATATGGTGGCAGTGATTTCCAATGGCACGGCCATTTTGGGGCTCGGCAATTTGGGGGCGCTGGCTTCCAAGCCGGTCATGGAAGGCAAGGCGGTTTTGTTCAAACGCTTTGCCGATGTCGATTCCATTGATTTGGAGCTTGATACACAAGACCCGCAAGAGATTGTCGATGCGGTCAAATATATGGGCCCGAGCTTTGGCGGCATTAATTTGGAAGACATAAAGGCACCCGATTGCTTCATTATTGAGCAGCAATTGCGCGAGCTGATGGACATTCCCGTGTTTCATGACGACCAGCACGGCACGGCGATTATTTGCGCCGCCGGTCTCATCAATGCGCTGCATTTGACCGGCAAGGAAATGAAAGACATTAAAGTCTGCGTCAACGGCGCCGGCGCCGCCGGCATTGCCTGTTTGAGCTTATCAAAGCCATGGGCGTGGCGCATGACAATGCGATTTTATGCGACACAAAAGGGGTCATTTATAAGGGCCGCAAAGAGGGCATGAACCAATGGAAATCGGCCCATGCCGCTGACACGAAAGCGCGCAGCCTGGCCGACGCGATGAATGGGGCGGATGTGTTTTTGGGCCTGTCGGTCAAAGGCGCCGTGACCGAGGATATGGTTAAAACCATGGCCGATAAGCCGATTATTTTTGCCATGGCCAATCCCGATCCGGAGATTACACCGGAAGAAGTTGCCGCCATTCGCGACGATGCCATTATGGCGACCGGACGCTCGGATTATCCCAATCAGGTCAATAATGTTTTGGGCTTTCCGTATATTTTCCGCGGCGCTTTGGATGTGCGCGCCACCACCATTAATGATGCGATGAAAATTGCCTGCGCCGAGGCTCTGGCCATGCTGGCGCGTGAAGATGTCCCCGATGAAGTGGCCGCTGCCTATGATGGCGAGCGCCCGCGCTTTGGCCCGCGCTATATTATTCCGGTGCCGTTTGACCCGCGCCTGATCAGCGAAATTCCGCCTGCCGTGGCACGCGCCGCCATGGATAGCGGTGTGGCGCGTGCGCCGATTGTCGATATGGAGGCCTATCAAGACCGCCTGAAAGCGCGGCTTGACCCGACCGCCAGCTCGATACAAATCATCATGAACAAATCCAAGCAAAACGCCAAACGGATGATTTTTGCCGAGGGCGAGCAAGAGCAGGTCATTCGCGCCGCCGTTGCCTATAAGGATTTGGGGCTGGGTGAGCCGATTCTCGTCGGCACGGAGCAAATTGTCCGCGACAATATGAAGGCCTTGGGGCTTGACGGACGCGACGATATTGA
Organism: Rhodobiaceae bacterium; assembly: GCA_038143435.1. Taxonomy (GTDB): domain Bacteria; phylum Pseudomonadota; class Alphaproteobacteria; order RS24; family RS24; genus UBA8337. The sequence goes on from JAYQLX010000003.1 coordinate 109,556, forward strand.
AATCCGTGACACGCGCGCCTCTGATCGCGTTGGCGATTACAGCGGATTTTTATTCGAACGGCTGCAACGACGCGGCCGCTTAATGCGCGATTGCGAGCGCATGGTGGCCAATGATCGCAATATTTTCGGCGCTTGCGCTTTGGCGCGCGGCGATGCTGACGCCATGGTCACCGGCGTCACGCGCTCTTATTCCATTACCTTGGAAGAAGTCTCGAAAGTCATTGACCCGCGCCCCGGCCAGCGCGTGATGGGCATGTCCATGCTGGTCACCCGTCCCGGACGCACCGTCATGGTGGCCGACACCAATGTCATTGATATGCCGAGTGCCGAAGAACTGGCCGATATTGCGTGCCAAAGCGCCGCCACGGCGCGCGCCTTGGGCCATGAGCCGCGCGTTGCCATGCTCGCTTATTCCACTTTCGGTCATCCCGAAGGCGACCGATCGGTTTATGTGCGCGAGGCGGTCAAACTCCTGGATGCGCGCAATGTTGATTTTGAATATGAAGGCGAAATGGCCGCCGATGTGGCGCTCAATCGCGAAGCCATGCAGCGCTATCCGTTTTGCCGCTTGACCGAGCCGGCCAATGTTTTGGTCATGCCGGCCATTCACTCGGCTTCCATTTCGACCAAAATGTTGGAAGAATTGGGGCAAGCAACGCTGATCGGCCCTATCCTTATCGGTCTGGCGCAGCCGGTGCAAATTGCCCGTATCGGGGCGACGGCAACGGAAGTGCTCAATATGGCGGCGATTGCCGCTTATGGTCTGGAGAGCATTTAGCTTTTAGTCCCGCATCACGCATGGCCGCGCCACACCAAAGCTGTGGCAATATCTTTATCCGTCACCCCGCCGCGACCGGCCAAATCGGCGGGTGAGAGATTTATCGTGATGCGGTCATAAGGCGGGGCAAGGCCAATGGCCGACAGGGCCGCGTGCACGCGCTCGCGGCTTTCGGCGACCGATTTATCGGGCAGGCCAACCACATTAAAAGCGTTTTGACCGGGCGCCAAGTGCACTTGCACTTCGACCGGCACGGCGTCGACGCCTTGAAAGGCAATGGTTTGAATATTGGCGACCATGACTTGTTTTTCTTTTCTTGACGCAAAGCTTAAGAAAAAATTGCCGCCATCACAAGCGGGGCTTGATTTTTGTCACCCCGAATGATTAATCTGACGACGTTTTCTTGAGGCCATTATGTTCAATCGTCGCCGTGTCAGTGTTGAGTTGGGGGATGTTTTTGTCGAAGATTTACCCGGCAAGAAATCCATTTTTCGTGCTTTGGGCTTGGCCGAAAACACCCCGTCTGACAGGTTTTTAAATTATTGGAAAGTGTCTGAATTGCTGCAATTTAACGGCCTGCCGCACGCCAAACTGACGCATAGTGAAAACGGCCAACAAAGGGTCATTGCCTGCGATGCGTTGGCCTGCCAAGAGATTTACAAAAAACAAAATTAGGCGCGACGCGCTTCAATCGCATCCAAAATCAGCGCCGCAATATCGGGCCCGCCAAAGGCTTTTATTTCACGAATACACGTCGGCGAGGTGACGTTAATCTCGGTCAAATAACCGCCAATCACATCTATGCCGGCAAAAATAATGCCGCTATCGCGCAAGGCCGGGCCAATTTGCGCGGCGATTTCCAAATCGCGCGCATCCAATTCGCACGCCTCGGGGCGTCCGCCGACATGCACATTGGCGCGGCATCGCCTTCCGCCGGCACGCGATTGAGCGCACCGACCGCTTCGCCCTCGACCAAAATGACTCGCTTGTCGCCGCCGCGCACATCTTTCAAATAGGCTTGCGCGATAATCGGCTCTCTTGTCTGCATGAACATATCAATCAGCGAGCCGAAATTTTCATCATCGGCGCGCACACGAAACACACCGGCCCCGCCATTGCCGAAAACCGGCTTTAAAATAATATCGCCATGGCTGGCGCGGAAATCTTCCAGCGCTTGCCGGTCTCGCGTCATTAAAGTCGGCGGCAGCAGTCCGTCAAAGTGCACCGGAAAGATTTTTTCAGGTGCATTGCGCACGGCGACCGGATCATTGACCACCAAAGTGTCGGGGTGAATGCGCTCAAGAAAATGGGTGGCGGAAATATAATTCATATCAAAAGGCGGGTCTTGGCGCATCAACACCACATCCATCTCCGCCAAATCGGTCAATTCTGGCGGCCCCAGCGTCAAAATGCGCGCCCAGCCTTATCGGCCACTTTCAGAGATGTGCAGGCGGGCGCTGACCTTGCCGTCCAGCATGACAAGCGCATCCGGCGTGTAATAATAAAGCGCATGGCCGCGCGCTTGCGCCTCCAGCGCCAGCGCAAAACTGGTGTCGCCGACAATATCAATATCGGCAATCGGGTCCATTTGAATGGCGATTTTCAACGCCGCATGGGCAGTCATAAGCTTTCCTCACTTGCGCGCAGTTTCGGGCAAATCGCCGCTGACTCAAGCACAAACCCAATGCGCCACCGCTGCGTCGGATATTTTAATATTGGCTGCGCCAAGCATTGCGCCGATGCAGCGGCCAGCTTTTGGGCGCCATGGCCAATACATCAAAGCGCCAGCGACACGCCTGCAGGGCCGGCCGTTTGGCAACAAATTGCGCCGCCGCCGCCTCAATACGCCGCCATTGCTGCGGCCTGATGGCGGCATGGGCCCGCGCTTGATTGGGGCGATATTTCACTTCGACAAATATCAAAAGCGCGCCGCGCTTGGCGATTAAATCAATCTCACCGCCCGGCAGGCGCAGATTGCGCGCAATGATGCGATAAAATTTCAGTCGCAAATAAAGCGCCGCCCAAAACTCGGCACGGCGCCCCTGCGCCCAGGCCATGCGGCCGGGCCTTAATTTTCTTTTTCGACGGTCGCGGCGGCATTTTTTTCTTCTTCTTTTTCACCATTATCGGGTGCGTCGCGCGGGCCATCATCAATCGTCAAGGCGCGCGCATAAACCGCCCGGCGCGGCTGACCGGTCATCTCGGCCACGGCCTGCACCGCATCGCGGCGGCTCATGCTTGTCATGGCATCGCGCAACATGGCATCCAATTGCGCGCCGTCCACCGCTGCTTCGCGGGGCGGGGCAATCAACACGGTGATTTCACCGCGCGGCGGATGGGCGGTAAAATAATCTCGCAATTCGTCAATCGAGCCGTTCTTTATTTCTTCAAATGTTTTGGTCAATTCGCGCGCCACGCAAATCTCGCAAGCACCGAAAACCGCCTCAATATCATCGAGCAGGGCTGCCAAACGGCGTGCCGCCTCAAACAAAACCAATGTGCCGCCGCGCGCACCCTTCAAGCCTTCCAACGCGCTTTGGCGCGCCGCCGCTTTGGGCGGCAAAAAACCGGCAAAAGTAAAGCGGTCACTGGGCAGGCCGGAAACCGAAAGCGGCAATCGGGGCTGAAGCGCCGGGAATGGCGATCACCGCATGGCCGGCGGCGCGCGCATCGCGCACCAGCTTCATGCCGGGGTCGGAAATAAGCGGCGTGCCGGCATCTGAGATCAGAGCGAGTTTTTGACCGGCGGCCAAAGCGGCGAGAATTTTCGGGCGCGCCTTAGCCCCATTATGCTCATGATAGGCGGCGGTCGGGGTTTTTATCCCGTGATAGGTCAATAATTTGGCCGAATTGCGGGTATCTTCACAGTAAATCACATCGGCCGCACCCAGCACATCAAGCGCCCGCAAGCTGATATCGCGCGCATGCCCCAAAGGGGTCGCGACAATATATAATCCGGCGGCCAGCGCCGACCCAATGGCAGAGCCGTTTGGCGCATCATCAGTCATGGCCCATCTTAAGTCGCGCTCGCCCGTGTCTGCCCAATGTCTATCTTATGTCTATCTGATGTCCATCTCATATCTGTTAACCGTGCCCGAAAGCCGCCATATTCTCATGTCACAGATTGTCTGATTATGCATTTACTTAAACCGCCGCTGTCGATAGGGTCGCATTTCAAACCGGAAACAAAGCGCATGATGAAGAAAAACGCAAAGCCGAAAATGCCATCCCGCCGCGCCAAATGGCGTGTTGCCCTTTATGGCGCGCTGGTTATGCCGTGGTTTTTGTCGCCGCTTGCGGTGCACCGGCACCGCTGGCGCAAAATGACCCGGCACCCAAAACCAGCATGGCAAAAAAGCCAAGCCTGTTCGGGCGATAAGCATCGACAAAAGCGCTTATCCGGCACCGCCGCCGCGTCCTGCCAAAGTGAAGATTGTCGCCTTGCTTTTGCCCTTGGGCGATACGCGCGAGACCATTCGCTCTCTGGCCGGACATTTATATAATGGCGCGCAATTGGCGCTGTTTGATGCGCCGACCGAAAATCTTGTCATCAGCTTGCACGACACCAAAGGCACGGCGGAAGGCGCGCAGGAAGCGGCCAAAGCAGCCATTGCGGCCGGTGCCGATATTATTGTCGGGCCGCTTTTCGGCTCTTCCGTCACCGCCATTCAGCCGGTTTTGGCCGGGCGCAATGTGCCGGGCTTTGCCTTTTCCAATGATGCCAGCACGGCGCAAGATGGCTTGTGGTTGATGGGCTTTTTGCCCGAACAAAATATTGACCGCATTGTCTCTGAGGCGATCGCGCAGGGGCTGACGCGCTTCGGTGCTTTGGTGCCGGAAGGGGTTTTCGGGGAACGCATTGCCGCCAGTTTTGCCGCATCGGTTGACCGCTTTGGCGGCACGATTGTGCAAAGCGAGACCTATCCGCCGGAGGCTGAGGGAATGTTTGATCCGGTGCGCCGCCTCGCCCGTTTTGACGATAGAAAAGCCGCCCATATGGCAGAAATGCAACGCCTGACCGATGAGGCTTTGGCGCTTTTGCCGACCCGCATTGACGACGAAACCGGCCTGCCGATTGCCCCGCCTGAAGAGGCTGAAGCGGTGTTCAAATTATTGGGCGATGATGCGCCGGAGCTGGTCTCGGCCTATGAGGCTTTGGCCTTGGTCGAGACTTTGGGCGATATTCCCTATGATGCGGTATTTATGCCCGAAGGCGGTTTGGCGCTGAGAAACCTGGCGCCGCTTTTGCCCTATTTTGATATCGACCCGCGCCGTGTCAAATTTATCGGCACCGGCCTGTGGGACGACCCGACCTTACGCCAAGAACCGCCACTGCATGGCGGCTGGTATGCGGCGGCGCCCAGCGCCAATTGGGGTGCTTTTGCGGCGCGCTATGAGGCAATTTACGATGCCGCGCCGCCACGTCTTGCCAGCATGGCCTATGATGCGGTCGCCTTGGCGGGGCGGCTATCGGCGTTTCAAACCGACGCACCCTTCGCCACCGAACTGCTGATGGACCCGAACGGATTTAGCGGCATTGACGGTATTTTCCGATTGAAGCCCGGGGCCTCAATGAGCGCGGGCTTACCGTTCAGGAAGTGACGCGGGCGCAATCGCGCGAAATCAGCCGCCCGCCGAAAAGCTTTGTCGAGCATGATCGGCGCCTTGAGGCGGCAATGAGTTTGGCCGAAGCGCTGCGCCGCTCCAATCCTGACCGCGCCCTGACCAATGGAGATGGCGATCTGGTCGATGAAGAAATTTTACCGCCCGAAGGAGCGCCAACGGCAGAGGGCGCGGAAAACGGCGTGGACGGCGCTGCGCGCTTATCGCCGGCAGCCATTCACGCCGACACCATTCTTGAAGCCACTTCTCACGCCAATAGGCGGGCAAGAATATAATCCAGCAATAGGCGACCTTTTTCGCTGGCCTGCAAATCATCTTTTTGCGCGCTCAGCAGCCCGTCTTGTTGCAAAGCGGCAAAATGCGGGCCTTATCCAGCATAACCCCTTGCGCCGCCAAATCCGTTAAGGCGCGCCCTTCCGTCAAACGCAAGCCCCAGCATCACCGCCTCTTCTGCCGCTTCTATAGCGGGCAATTCAGTGAGCTGCCAGCCATGTCCGTTTTCGCGACAGGCGGCCAGCCATTCTTGCGGCTGGCGCATCGCCAGGCTGGCATGTTTTGTGCCGTTCCAATCGTCAAGCGGCCATGCGCGCCCGGCCCAATGCCTGCATAATCGCCGCCTTGCCATATGGCCTGATTGTGACGGCATATATGCGCCGGTGCCGCATGGTTTGAAATTTCATAAGCCGGCAATCCGGCGGCAGCGCACAGGCTTTGCGTCATCTCATATAAATCGGCCGCCGCATCTTCATCGGGCATGGGAGCTTGCCCTTGTTGCATGCGTGCGTGAAACGGTGTGTCCGGCTCAATGGTCAATTGATAAAGCGACATATGCTGCGGCGCCAGCGCCAGCGCCGCGCTCAGTTCTTTTTGCCAATCGGCCAAAGACTGCGCGGGGCGCGCATAAATCAAATCAAAACTAGCGCTGTCGAAAATCCGCTGCGCGTCAACAAAAGCGGCGCGTGCATCGGCGACGCTATGGGTGCGGCCGAGAAATCTGAGCGCATCATCGTCAAATGCCTGCACCCCCAAAGACAGCCGCGTAATGCCGGCCTGGCGCAGCTTTTGCATATGCGGTGCCGCAGCGCTGATCGGATTTGCTTCCAGCGATATTTCAGCCTGCGCGGCGAGCCCCCAGAGAGCGTCAATATGGTTCAAAATATCGCCGACCAATTCAGCCGGCATAAGCGATGGCGTGCCGCCGCCAAAAAATACGGTTTCCACCGGCCCGTGCGGGCGCAGCCCATGCGCATGGGTCAGCTCGCCACAATAGGCGGCCAACCAATCTTCTTGTGTCGCCGTGTTTTTATGCGCCGCGTGAACATTGAAATCGCAATAGGGGCAAATCGCCGAACAAAAAGGCCAATGCAGATAAATGCCCAAGCGGCGGCATATCGGCCCTTGCTTTGGCTGGCTTGGTTCACGCCAGCTTGTCTTCAAAACAGCTCGCCACCAATTGGGCAAAAGCATCGGCGCGATGCGATATGGCATGTTTGGCATCCGGGTTCATTTCGCCAAAGGTCAAATCGCCGCCTTCAGGCAGAAAAATCGGGTCATAGCCGAAACCGTTTTTACCGCGCATCGGCCACACCAAATGGCCTTCCACCGTGCCCTCAAAACTTTCAACATGGCCATCGGGCCAGGCCAGCGACAAGGCACAGACAAAGCGCGCCGCTGCGCGCGACATCGTTTTTTTGGGTTTGCGCCTTTTGGGGAGCGCCATTTCGATTTTATGCATGGCAAAGTCAAAATCGCGGCCATTGGCGGTCTCTGCCCAGCGCGCCGAGTAAATCCCCGGCGCGCCATCCAGCGCATCAACCGCCAGCCCGCTATCATCGGACAAGGCGGGCAGGCCGGCCGTCATGGCTGCAGCCAAAGCCTTTAATTCGGCATTGGCGATAAATGTTGTACCGGTCTCTTCCGGCTCAGCCAGGCCAAGCGCGGCGGCGCCAACCGTCTCAACCTCAAAGCGGGTCAAAAGATCGGCAATCTCCACCAGCTTGCCTTTATTATGGCTAGCGACAATCAACTTTGGCTCGGTAAAAAGCCGCGCCATTTACAGACCGACCGCTTGTTTTTGCAAAGCCACCAATTCTGAAATGCCGTTTTTGGCCAATGCCATTAATGTCTGGAACTCGGCTTCTTCAAATGCTGCGCCTTCGGCCGTTGCTTGAATTTCAACCAGCTTGCCACTGCCCGTCATGACGAAATTGCCATCCGTATCAGCGACGCTGTCTTCATCATAATCCAAATCGGCGACCGGCAGGCCCTGATAAATGCCACAGGACAAAGCGGCCAGCTGGTCGGTAATGACGCCGCCCATAATCGGTGTTGAGATGAGGCCGTCCTTTTTCATTTTTTCAACGCACAGATAAAGCGCCACCCATCCGCCGGTAATGGAGGCGGTGCGGGTGCCGCCATCGGCTTGAATGACATCGCAATCGAGTGAGATTTGGTTTTCGCCCAATGCCTCCAAATTGACGACGGCGCGCAAAGCGCGACCGATCAAGCGCTGAATTTCTTGCGTGCGTCCCGATTGCTTGCCGGCATTGGCCTCGCGGCGCATGCGCTCACCCGTGGCGCGCGGCAGCATGCCATATTCCGCCGTCACCCAGCCACGCCCCTGGCCGCGCAGCCAGGGCGGCACACGGGTTTCCAAAGAGGCGGTGCACAAAACATGGGTGTCACCGAATTTGACAAGGCAAGAACCTTCCGCATGTTTTGAGACGTTTGTTTCAAGGCTGACATTGCGAATTTGTTTGGCACTGCGACCGGAGGGGCGGGTTGTGGTCATGAAAATTCCTTTTGCTTGTCGCTTTATCTAACGCTTAAGGAAAAGCGGAGCAAGATAAAGCTGTGGGCAAGGCGGCGCGCCTCGCTTAGACTATTCGCTTATGACCGAGCTTGCCGATTTGACGACCCGCGCGCGCCATTTTTGGCCATATTGTCGAAGCCTATCTTGAAACCGGCGCGCCGATTGGCTCAAAAAACCTGGCCGATGTGTTGGATGAGAAATTATCTCCGGCCAGCATTCGTTCGGCCATGGCCGAGCTCGAGGCGATGGGGCTTTTTATATGCGCCGCATGTTTCGGCCGGACGCTTGCCGACCGATAGCGGCTTGCGGCTGTTTATTGACGGCATGATGCAATTGGGCGATTTGAGCACCGAAGAGCGCGCCGCCATGACGCCGCATTTGACCGGCGATGAAAGCATGGAAGATATGCTGAAACAGGCGCTGCAAGGTCTGTCGGGGCTTAGCGCCTGTGCCGGTTTGGTGGTCGCGCCATTGGCCGAGCGCGCCGTCAAACACATTGAGTTCATCGCCATTTCCGAAGAACAAATTCTGGTAATTTTGGTCGATGACACTAATCATGTTGAAAATCGACTGATCCCGCGCCCGCGCGGACTGGCACCGCAAAAACTCATTGCGGCGGGGAATTATCTCAATCATCGCCTGCGCGGGCGCACTTTGGGCGAATTGCGCCGCGACAGCGAAGCCGAAAGCGCCAAATTGGAGGGGGCTTTGGGGCAATTGACTGCCGATTTGGTGCGCCGCGGCCTGATACAAAACGCGGGGCAGAACGCGGGTCAGAACGCGGGTCAAGACGCGGTTCAGGGCAGCAGGGACGCTGAGCAATAGTGAAATGGTGACCAAATCGCTGATTGTGCATGGCCGCGATCACTTGCTGAATGATGTTGCAGCGATGGAAGATTTGCAGCGCGTGCGCCATTTATTTGCCGATCTCGACCGACAAAGGGAATTGGTGGCGCTTTTGTCGGAAGCCGAAACCGGCAATGGGGTGAAAAATTTTATCGGCGCGCAAACCCCTTTATTTTCGCTTTCTGGCTCGTCCCTGATTATCAGCCCTTATCAAGATGAGGCCGCTCTTTGGTCGGTGTGGTGGGGGTGATTGCGCCGACACGCACCGATTATGCGCGGCTTGTGCCAATGGTCGACCACACGGCACAACTGGTCAGCACATTATTGTCGCGTCAGAACGAGGCTTGATTTTGTCCCTCATGCACCCTAACTAAGCCTCACCGAAAGCTTGCCCCAAAACAATAGGGCAAACCGATAAGGGAATGCCATGAGTGAAAATGAAAAATCACAAGATGACGCGCTGAATGGCGCCGCCGCCAATGACGCGCCGGAAACCCGCCGCCGACGACCAGCCAAACGAAGCCAAGCAGGCCAAGACGCGCCGCTTGATGAAAAGAGCACCCGCAACGACGCAGCGGAAGCGGAGAGCGGAAGACGCGCCGACGCCGGAAGAGCGGCTGGCCGATGTTAATGACCAGCTTTTGCGCAGCCTGGCGGAATTGGAAAACACCCGCAAACGCGCCGCGCGCGACCGCAGTGAAGCGCTTGAAATTCGGAGCCATGAGCTTTGCCCGCGATATGCTGGGCGTGGTCGATAATTTGCAGCGCGCGCTCAAGGTGATGCAGGAATTGGGCGATGATATGCCTGACGCGACGCGCAGCCTTTTAGAGGGCGTCGAGGCGACCGAGCGCGATTTATTGGCCGCGCTGGCGCGCCATAAGGTGACGCCGCTGGTGCCGATGGGCGAAAAATTTGACCCCAATATGCACGAAGCGATGTTTGAAGCGCCCGGCACCGGGCAAGAAAACGGCACGATTATCGAAATTGTTGAGACCGGCTATTTGATGGAAGAGCGGCTTTTGCGCCCGGCCAAAGTCGGCATTGCCAAAAATTGACAAAAACCGGGCGGGGGCTTGCAGCGGCAACGCGGCCTTCCTATATGAGCCTCAGATAAGCAAAAGCGTGCCTTAACAAGGCATTGCAGGTCTATGGAGTGAGATTATGGGCAAAGTTATCGGAATTGATTTGGGCACGACCAATAGTTGTGTCGCGGTAATGGACGGGGCCAATGCCCGCGTCATTGAAAATGCCGAAGGCGCGCGCACCACGCCGTCAATGGTCGGATTTACCGAAGACGGCGAACGCCTGACCGGCCAGCCCGCCAAACGCCAAGCCGTGACCAATCCGCTGAACACGCTATTTGCCATTAAGCGCCTTATCGGCCGTCGTTTTGACGATCCGGCGACCAAAAAAGACAAGGAAATGGTGCCGTTTGAAATCGTTGCCTCCGATGGCGGTGATGCATGGGTTGAAGCGGCCGGCGAGAAATACTCGCCGTCACAAATATCGGCTTTTATTTTGCAGAAAATGAAAGAGACGGCAGAGGATTATTTGGGCGAAAGCGTGACCCAGGCGGTGATTACCGTGCCTGCCTATTTCAATGATGCGCAGCGTCAGGCGACCAAAGATGCCGGGAAAATTGCCGGTCTTGAAGTTTTGCGCATCATCAATGAGCCGACCGCCGCTTCTTTGGCTTATGGGCTTGGACAAAAAGGACGGGCAGACCATTGCCGTTTATGATTTGGGCGGCGGCACATTTGATGTCTCCGTGCTCGAAATCGGCGATGGCGTGTTTGAAGTGAAATCGACCAATGGCGATACATTTCTCGGCGGTGAAGATTTCGACATGGCTTTGGTCGAACATTTGGCCGAAAGCTTTCAAAAAGAAAGCGGCATGGATTTGCGCGGCGATAAAGTCGCCCTGCAGCGCCTGAAAGAAGCGGCTGAAAAGGCCAAAATCGAATTATCTTCAGCCGCCCAAACGGAAGTCAATCTGCCGTTTATCACGGCTGATGCGTCGGGCCCGAAACATTTGAATTTGAAGCTGACCAAAGCCGCCTTTGAGGGTTTGGTGGAAAATCTTGTGCAACGCACCCGCACCCCATGCGAGGCGGCGATGAAAGATGCCGGCGTCTCATTGTCAGATATTGACGAAGTGGTGCTGGTCGGCGGGCAAACCCGCATGCCGCGCATTCGTGAATTCGTCAAAGACGTGTTCGGCAAAGAGCCCAATATGAGCGTCAACCCCGATGAGGTGGTGGCGATGGGTGCAGCCATTCAGGCCGGCGTGCTGCAAGGCGATGTCAAAGATGTGCTGCTATTGGATGTGACGCCCTTATCTTTGGGCATTGAGACTTTGGGCGGCGTGTTCACCCGTCTGATTGACCGCAACACAACCATTCCAACGAAAAAGAGCCAAGTGTTTTCGACCGCCGATGACAATCAATCGGCCGTGACCATTTCCGTGTGTCAAGGTGAGCGCGAAATGGCGGCGGACAATAAAAATTTGGGCCAGTTCAACCTGGAAGGCATTCCGCCGGCACCGCGCGGTGTGCCGCAAATCGAAGTGACTTTCGATATTGACGCCAATGGTCTGGTCAATGTGTCGGCTGCCGATAAGGCGACCGGCAAAGAGCAGGCCATTCGCATTGAAGCTTCGGGCGGCCTGTCCGATGATGATATTGAGCAAATGGTGAAAGATGCCGAAGCCAATGCCACGGCCGATAAAGAGCGCCGCGAACAGGTAGAGGCGCGCAATAATGCCGAAGCGCTGATTCACGCAACAGAAAAATCGATAGCTGAAAATGAAGATAAGATTGACGCGGCCGATAAGGAAGCCGCCGAGGCGGCTATGGGCGAATTGAAAACCGCGCTGGAAGGCGAGGATATGGACGCGATTAATGAAAAAGCGCAAGCCTTGAGCCAAGCGGCGATGAAAATCGGCGAAGCCGTCTATCAAGCGCAACAAGCCGAAGCCGCTGCCAATGATGCGGCCGCCGATGGCGCACGGCGACGGCGATGACCCAATGTGGTCGACGCTGAATTTGAAGAAGTGCCGATGACGACGACGCGGCCGATGCGACGGAGGCCGATACGGAAGTGACCAGAAAGCCTCTTAACGGGCAGGCACAATCTGCCAAAAGGGGGCGGCATGGCCAAAGCCGATTATTATGACCAATTGGGGGTAGACCGTTCGGCCAGCGCGGCTGAGCTGAAATCGGCCTATCGCAAATTGGCAAAAAAATACCACCCCGACGTCAATCCGGGCGATGCGGCTGCCGAGCAGAAATTCAAAGATGTATCGGAAGCCTATGAAGTGCTGAAAGACGACCAGTCGCGCGCCGCTTATGACCAGTTCGGTCATGCCGCTTTTGAACAGGGCGGCCCCGGCGGCATGGGCGGCTTTGGCGGGCAAGGCGGCATGGGCGGGGATTTTCCGGCTTTGGCGATATTGGCGATATTTTCGAAGAATTTTTCGGCGGTGCAGCGCCGGTCGCGGCGGCCAGCGACGCGCGCGCCGCGGCGATGATTTGCGCACCGAGGTTGATATCAGCCTGCAAGAAGCCTTTGACGGCACCGAGCGCCAAGTCAATTTGACCCGCGCCGCCGCCTGCCGGGGTTGCAGCGGTTCAGGCGCCAAGCCGGGCAGCCAGCCCAGCACCTGCCCGACCTGTCAGGGCCATGGCAAAGTGCGCGCGCAGCAAGGGTTTTTTACCATTGAGCGCCCCTGTCATAGCTGTCAGGGCAGCGGCCAAATTATTGCCGATCCGTGCGGCGATTGTCGCGGCGGCGGCCAGACCCGCGAAAGCCGAAATCTGTCGGTTGCCATTCCGGCCGGCGTCGAAGACGGCACGCGCATTCGCCTGTCGGGCGAAGGCAATGCCGGGCCCCATGGTGCGGCCTATGGTGATTTATATGTTTTCGTCAATATCGCCCCGCACGGCATATTGCGGCGCGACGGGGCCGATCTTTTTTGCGCCATGCCGGTGCCGTTTGACATTGCGGTGCGCGGTGGCGCGGTCAATGTGCCGCTGATGGCCGGCAAAACCGTCAAGCTGACGATTCCCGCCGGTGCGCGCACCGGTCAGCAATTTCGCCTGCGCGGCAAGGGCATGCCGATCCTGCGGGCGCGTAAATTTGGCGATCTTTATGTGCAGATTGAGGTTGAAACCCCGACCGGACTGACGCGCGAGCAGAAAAAGCTGTTTGAGGCCTTTGCCGAAAGTTTGATGGGGCAATTATCCCGACATGGCCGATTTTAATGCGCGCGCCAAAAAAGCTGACGCAAAGCGATAGAGCAGCGCCGCGAACCCTGCTATACAAAGCCCATGAGATTGATTGTAAATGGCTGCGCCGGTCGTATGGGCCGGACGCTGATAAAGCTGATTGACGAACAAGACGGTGGTGACGCTGGCCGGCGGATTGGAGGCCGCGGGCAGTGCTGCGCTGGGCGAAGATTTGGGCATATTGGCGGGCGGCGAAAAGCTCGGCCTGAGCGCCAGCGATGATGCGCTGACATTAATAAGCCAAGCCGATGGGGTGATTGATTTCACCACACCCGCCGCCAGGTTGATTTGGCGGCGCTGGCCGCACAAGCGCGGCTTGTCCATATTATCGGCACGACCGGCTTTGACGCTGACCAAGACGCGCAAATCGCCGCGGCGGCGCGCCATGCGCGCATTGTCAAATCGGGCAATATGAGCCTCGGCGTCAATATGCTGGCCGGATTGGTGCGCCAAGCGGCGGCGCAATTGGACGATGATTGGGATATTGAAATTGTCGATATGCACCACCGCCATAAGGTTGATGCGCCATCGGGCACGGCTTTGCTTTTGGGCGAGGCCGCCGCTGCCCGTCGCGGCGTCAGCCTAGACGATGTCAAAGAAAGCGGGCGCGACGGCATTGGCGCGCCGCGCGCCGCCGGCAATATCGGTTTTGCCGCCCTGCGCGGCGGCTCTGTAGTCGGCGACCATGAGGTGATATTGGCCGGCACGCATGAGCACATACGCTTGGCCCATCGCGCCGAAGACCGCGATATTTTTGCCCGCGGGGCGCTGAAAGCCGCTTTATGGGCCAAAGACCAATCCGAAGGGCTGTATTCCATGCAGCGATGTTTTGGGGTTGTAAGACCGAACCGTTTAACGCTGAAATCAAATAAGGAAAATGAGATGAGCCATTTGGTGCTGGTCCGCCACGGTCAAAGTGAATGGAATGAAAAAAATCTGTTTACCGGCTGGCGTGACCCTGATTTGACGGCGCAAGGAATTGATGAGGCCAAAGCGGCCGGGCAAGCGCTGAAACAGCAGGGGCTGGTTTTCGACCTCGCCTTTACCTCTGATTTGCAGCGGGCGCAAAAAACCCTGACGCTTTTGCTCGCCGAACAGGGGCAAAGCGATTTGCCGACGACCAAAAACCAGGCGCTTAATGAGCGCGATTACGGCGATTTGGCAGGGCTGAATAAGGATGATGCGCGCGAAAAATGGGGGGCTGAGCAAGTGCATATTTGGCGTCGTTCTTACGACACACCGCCGCCCGGCGGGGAAAGCCTGAAAGATACCGGCGCCCGGGTTCTACCCTATTATGACAGCGCCATTTTACCGCATGTCAAAACCGGCAAAAATATTCTCATCGCGGCGCATGGCAATAGCTTGCGATCTTTGGTGATGCGCCTTGAGGGGCTGAGCAGCGCCGAAATTCTTGACGTCAATATTGATACCGGCGTGCCTTATATTTACCAAATGGACGCTGACGGGGCGGTGCAAGACAAGACCATTTTATCGCGCTAGCCCACCCAATTTAGCGCCAAATCTCAGGCTGAAGCGGGATGCGCGGCCAGTTGATTGCGCCAGCCGCCCAATGTTGCCTGCAAGCTGCCGGCCAGGCTTTCGCGCTCTTCGGGAGCCAAAAACGCGCCGACCGAGACATATTTGCCATGGCTCGATAAAATCAGCGCGCCAATATCTTCGCCCATGCGCGCCGAAACGCTCCAAAGTGACGCGCACCCAATAAGGGTCAAACTCCCATTGCCGCGCCGTGCCCAAAGCGGTGACCTGGCTGAAAACCAGTTTTTCCTCAGCCATGCTGAGCGTCTCATAGCGCTTGCCATAACGATAATTGAGCCGAAACGCGCCATACAGCAGCGCGACATCAAGACCGAAAAAGCCGAAGACCGGCCATGCGCCGAGCGACCAGAAATAGCCGCCGACAATCACCGATATGGCGGTAAAAAAAACCATCAACCAAAAAAAGCCACGCCGTGACAGCGACATATTGGGGCGCAGCACAAGGTCAAAATTATCCGGCAGGAGTGTCGGTTTTTCCATATGCATTTAATTAGGGCGCGCCGGCCCGAAACAAAAGGGAAGGATTGTCGCGGGCGGCGCGCT
This sequence comes from Rhodobiaceae bacterium, assembly GCA_038143435.1. Taxonomy (GTDB): domain Bacteria; phylum Pseudomonadota; class Alphaproteobacteria; order RS24; family RS24; genus UBA8337. Next base: position 125,002 of record JAYQLX010000003.1, read on the forward strand.
GGTTTATGACAAGACCATGACCCGCTCGCGCCAAATGCCTGCTGACGATATTGCTGCGTTTTTCGCCAAGCTGGCGGAGACCGATCCGGCGCCGCGCACCGAGCTCGCTTATAAAAATCATTTTACCCTTTTGGTGGCGGTGGTTTTATCGGCCCAGGCGACAGATATTGGCGTCAATCGGGCGACAAAAGGCCTGTTTGAAAAAGCCGATAGCGCCAAAAAAATGGTGGCGCTGGGCGAGGCGAAAATCCGCGATGCGGTCAAAACCATCGGGCTTTATCGCAATAAGGCGAAAAATGTTTTTCTCTTATCGCAAAAATTACTGGCCGATTATGACGGCCAGGTGCCGGCGACGATGGAAGAGCTGCTGGCCCTGCCCGGGGTCGGACGCAAAACCGCCAATGTGGTGATGAATGAGGCTTTCGGCATCGCCACTTTTGCCGTCGATACGCATGTCTTCCGCCTCTCCAATCGCAGCGGTTTGGCGCCCGGTAAAGATGTTTTGGCGGTCGAGAAAAAGCTCGACAAAAAAGTGCCCGAGCCGTACCGCATGCACGCCCATCATTGGCTGATTTTGCATGGCCGCTATGTCTGCTTGGCGCGCAAGCCGAAATGCCATATTTGTCCGGTATATGATTATTGCCGCTTTAAGGATAAAGGGAAAATAAAGGATATGATATGAGCCAAGCCAGCGCAACCGCAAAGCCCGAAAACGGCCTCATCACCGGCATGGGGGCCGCTTTGGTCGATTTATTTGCCGCCGTCAGCGAAGAAGAGCTTGCCGCATTGGGCAGCCCGAAAGCCTCCATGTCGCTCATTGATGCGGCACAATCATCGGCACTGCAAGAAAACGCCAATGTCGATACGCGCCAGCCCGGCGGCTCCATTGCCAATTCCATTGCCGGCATGGCCGCACTTGGCATGGCGACCGGCTTTATCGGCAAAATCGGTGATGATGATTTGGGGCGGGTATTTGCCGATGCCTTTATGAAAGGCCATGTGCGCTTTCCCACCACGCCCATGACAACAGCCCCGACCGGCCATTGCTCTGGTGCTCATTACCCCCGATGCCGAGCGCACCATGCACACGGTTTTGGGCGCTTCAGTGACCACCGAAACAAGAGATTTGGATGCCGCGCTATTGGCCGATACCGGCTTGTTATTTGGCGAGGGCTATTTATGGGACAGCCCGAGCGCGCGCGACGCGCTTTTCTGGCGGCAGCCGAGCAGGTGCGCGGTCAGGGCGGCAAGCTGGGCTTTTCATTGGCCGATGGCCTTTGCGTGGCGCGCCATCATCAGGCCTTTATGGGCTTGCTGGATGACATTGATATTTTGCTGGCCAATGAGGCCGAGATAGAAGCGCTTTTGGGCACGGATGGCCCGATGAAATTGCCGAGAAGCTGGCCGCTTATGATATTTTGGCGGCGGTGACTTTTGGCGCTGACGGCGCGCATTTATTTCACAAAACGGCGCGCGCCCATGTGCCGGCGCAACAATTAACGGCCGATGATATTGTTGATTTGACCGGCGCGGGCGACCAATTCGCCGCCGGTTTTTTGGCCGGTCTGCATCAAGGCAAGGCGATGGAGGCCGCGGCGCAAATGGGCATTGATGCGGCCAGCGCGGTCATTCGCCATATCGGGCCGCGCCCGCCGCTGGATTAAAAGGCGTTAAATTTTGCGCAGCAAGACGCGGTCAATGCGATGGTCGGCGCCTTTGTGCAAAATCAAATCGGCGCGCGCCCGCGTCGGCAAAATATTCTCGCTTCAAATTCTTCAAATTAATGCGCGTCCAAATATCAATCGCCGTGGCTTCGGCTTCTTTATCATCAAGCTCGGCATAGCGTTCAAAATAAGCGCCGGGCGCGCGAAAGGCGGTTTGGCGCAGCCCCATAAAGCGCTCAACATACCAGCGCTGCACCATCTCGGCTTCGGCATCAATATAAATCGAGAAATCGAAATAGTCGGAGACAAAGGGAATTTCCGTGCCCTCTTTGGCCAGCACGGCAGGCTGCAGCACATTCAGCCCCTCAACGATTAAAATATCGGGGCGCGAGATGCGGATTTTTTCTTCCGGCAAAATATCATAGGCAATATGGCTGTAAACCGGTGCCTCAGCCGCCGCGCGGCCCGATTTAACATCGGCCAAAAAGCCGCGCAAGCGCTTTAAATCAAAACTTTCGGGAAACCCTTTGCGTTCCATCAGCCCGCGCTCTTGCAAAACCTGATTGGGAAATAAAAACCCGTCCGTGGTAATCAGCTCAACCGTCGGATGCGACGGCCAGCGCGCCAACATTTCGCGCAAAATACGCGATGTGGTTGATTTGCCGACCGCCACCGAACCGGCCACACCAATAATGAAGGGCACTTTGGTTTCGCGCCCGAGAAATTCATTGGTCGCACCGTAAAGGGTTTGCGTGGCCTCAACATAAAGGCTCAACAGCCGCGACAAGGGCAGATAGATTTCTTCCGCCTCGGCCAGTGAAATGGTTTCGCCCAGGCCGCGCAAATTTTCCAATTCGCTTTCGGTCAAGGTCATTTCAGCGCCCTCGCGCAATTTACCCCATTCATCAGCGCTAAATGTGCCCGATAGGGCGAAAACTCGTTTTCCAACATTGTCCCTATTTCCCGCGCGCCGCCTTTTCGGCCAGCCCTGATGTGCCGGCGCGGGCCTTTAACACCTCGACCACCTGTTTGGGCGTCAGTCCGCGCGCCGCCAACACCACCAGCCAGTGATAAATCAAATCGGCGCTTTCGGCCAATAGCGCTTCATCATTGCCGGTCAAGGCGGCGGTCACCGTCTCCACCGCTTCCTCGCCCAGCTTATTGGCGGCACGCGGCAAATCGGCCAGCAATTGCGCCGAATAGCTGGTATCGGGCGCCGCCGCGCGGCGCGCTTCAATCTCGGCAAATAATTCGTTCAAAAAAGCCAGATCATCCATCAGCCTGTCCTCTTATCGCTCCCCGCTTTGCCTTGTTAGCGGTTTTTTAGCGCCCCGTTCAAACAAACTGTCACTGCCGCACCGGCACCGGCAGGCGGCCAAAGCGGCGCGCGCTTCGCCAATCGTATGCGTGCCGAAATGAAATATCGAAGCGGCCAGAACCGCGCTGGCATGGCCATCGCGCACGCCGTCAACCAAATCTTCCAAAGTGCCGACCCCACCTGAGGCAATGACCGGCACCGACACGGCATCGGCAATGGCGCGCGTCAGCTTCAAATCAAAGCCCGATTTGGTGCCGTCGCGATCCATTGAGGTGAGAAGTATTTCACCGGCCCCGCGCGCCGCCATATTTTGGGCAAAGCCGATCGCCTCAATGCCGGTTGCTTCGCGCCCGCCATGCGTGAAGATTTCCCAGCGCGCGCCGTTTTCATCTTCATCAACCTGTTTGGCATCGAGCGCCACGACAATGCATTGACTGCCGAATTTTTCGGCCGCGGCGTCAATCATATCGGGATTATTGACCGCCGCCGTGTTGAACGACACTTTATCGGCACCGGCCAATAATAATTTGCGCACATCACCCACTTCGCGCACCCCACCGCCAACGGTCAGCGGCATGAAGCATTGCTCGGCCGTGCGCCGCACCACATCAATAAGCGTGTCGCGCCCTTCATGGCTGGCCGAAATATCGAGAAAGCACAATTCATCCGCTCCGGCCGCATCATAGGCGCGCGCCGCCTCAACCGGATCGCCTGCATCGACCAGATCGACAAAATTAACGCCTTTGACGACGCGACCCTCATGCACATCAAGGCAGGGTATGATGCGGATTTTCAGCATGGTCTAGCGCACCCCGTCCAACGCCAAAGCGGCCGCCGCATCGAGCCGCCCGTCATAAAGCGCGCGCCCCGAAATGGCGCCGATAATGCCGCTGTCTTCCAGCGCCAAAAGCGCTTTCACATCATCCAGCCCGGCCAGCCCACCTGAAGCAATGACCGGCACGGACATGCTTGCCGCGAGTTTTTGCGTGGCCTCAATATTGACCCCTTTGAGCAAACCATCGCGGTCAATATCGGTATAAATTATCGCCGTAACACCGGCATCTTCAAATTGCTGCGCCAAATCAATGGCGGTAATCTCGGTCGCCTCAGCCCAGCCTTCAACCGCGACAAAGCCGGCGCGCGCATCAATGCCGACAATAATGCGCCCGGCAAATTGCCGGCAGGCGGCGCGCACCAAATCCGGGTCACGCTGCGCCACCGTGCCCAAAATGACGCGGTCAATGCCGGCCGCCAGCCATGCCTCAATATTTTCCAAGCTGCGAATGCCGCCGCCGAGCTGGGTGGTGACATTGGCCGCTTGGCAGGCTTTGACAATTGACGCGACCGCTTGGCGGTTGACGCTGGCACCGACAAAAGCGCCGTCCAAATCGACAATATGCAAATGTGAAAAGCCTTGCCCGGCAAAGGCGTTAGCCTGCGCGCCCGGGTCATTATTGAACACGATGGCGCGCGCCATATCGCCTTGCTCCAAGCGCACACATTGGCCGTCTTTCAAATCAATAGCCGGAAACAATATCATGGCCGCCACTCCAAAAACCGTTCAATCAGGCCCAGCCCTGCGGCTTGGCTTTTTTCGGGGTGAAACTGCACGCCAATCATATTGTCGCGCGCCAAAGCCGCCGATTACCACGCCGCCATAATCGGTTATCGCGGCAATATCATTTTGCGGCGCCATCATCCATCACCAGCACCATAGCCGTGCACGAAATAGACATCCTCGCCGGCAAGCGGGCCGATAACCGGCTGGTCTTGCCGGACGCTGATTTCATTCCACCCCATATGCGGCACTTTCAATGTCGGCGGCGACATCCAGCGCGCGCATACCTCGCCCGTCAAACCAGCCCAATCCGTGATGCGGGCTTTCCGGCTCAGCGCGCTCCAGCCCGTGACGGCACATAAGCTGCATGCCGACGCAAATGCCCAAAAACGGCTTGCCTTCATCCATGACCGCTTCGTTCAGCGCTTCAACCATGCCGTCAATGGCGCGCAAGCCTTGTGCACAATCGCCAAAAGCGCCGACCCCGGGCAAAACAATATGCGCGGCGCGGCGTACATCATCAGCCGCGCCCGAGACCAAAACCGGACGCCCTTTGGCTTGCCGCGCAAAGGCCTTTTCAGCCGAGCGCAAATTGCCCGAGCCGTAATCGATAATGACAATCAAATCACCTGCTTGGCTCAACTGCCCAAAACACCTTTGGTCGATGGCACTTCATCGGCCTTGCGCGAGTCAATTTCAATGGCTTGGCGCAACGCCCGCGCCAGCCCCTTATAACAGCTCTCGACAATATGGTGATTGTTTTCACCATAAAGATTTTCGACATGCAGGGTAATCCCGGCGCTTTGCGCAAAAGCCTGGAACCATTCTTTGAACAATTCCGTATCCATTTCGCCCAATTTCGGCTTGGTCAGATTGACCTGCCAAATCAGATAAGGGCGCTGCGAGACATCGAGCGACACGCGCGTGCAGGTTTCATCCATCGGAATGGTGGCGCTGCCATAGCGCGTCAGGCCTTTAAAATCGCCCAACGCCTCGCGCACCGCCTCGCCCATCACAATGCCTGTATCTTCCGTCGTGTGGTGGAAATCAATGTGCAAATCGCCCTTTGCTTCAAGCTCAATATCAATCAATGAGTGGCGCGATAATTGCTCCATCATATGGTCGAGAAAGCCGATCCCCGTTGAGACATTATATGTGCCGTTGCCGTCCAAATTGACTTTGACCTTAATCTCCGTCTCTTTGGTGGCGCGCGATTTTTCACCAATGCGAGCTGCCATGATGCACTCCTATTGCCAGCCCGCTCCTTCTAGCAAAATTCGCGGGCTTTTCAAAGCTTTGCTGCGTCCGCCCTCAAGCCTTTGGCGGCCCGCGGCGCAGCCGTAAATAATAGGCGCCGGCCCCGCCATGATTGGCAGCGGCCGGGCCATATTCAACCACCAGGCCGGCCAAAGCCCCGCGCGCCAACCAATCGGGCAGGGCGCGGCGCAATTTGCCTTCGCCGCGTGTGCCTTTGCCGGTAATCACCAAAAGCCAAATTTGGCCTTGCGCGCGCGCCTGCATCACAAAAGCCGACACGGCGCGCTCGGCTTCGGCGAGGCTGAGGCCGTGCAAATCCAGCCGCGCCGCAATCGGCAATGTGCCGCGCGCCAAACGGCGGCGCGTGCGCGGCATTATATCGGCTTGCGGCGGCAGGGGTTTTGTTTTGCCCGATAAGGGCGCACCGCCTCTGGCGGGCATTTTTCGGGGCGGCGGCGCGGCGCTTTTATCGGTTTTCGCGGCTGTCTTACCCTTTGCTGGGGCTTTGCCCGACGGCGGTTCGGCAATATGGCGATTGCGGCTCTCGCGCGGCAACGGGTTGGTCGCCTCGGCCAGCCTTTGCCAAGCTGAATCATCGGCCGCATTGCCGGTACCGATTTTCTGCTTGTCGGTTTTAGGCGCCATAACCAGCCCGTCAATCGGCGCGCGTCGCCACTAATTTCCAATTCGGATTGGCGCTGTTATGCGCCCCTTCAAATGACCAAATATCGACGCTGGTGGTCGGTGAAGGCAAATTATCTTCGTCCAATGGCGTATCCGCCGGATAGCTGGCCGATATGATCTCAGCGCGCAGGCGCACATCGAGGCGCAGTTTTTCGCCGTCAACCTCGGCATCGTCAAGGGCCGGTCGGTCGAGGCGCAAAATCCGGGTTTCCAATTTTTGCCCCGCCGCTTGGCGCGCTTGAATGGCGCCTTCAAATCCGGCCGCCACCTCATCACCCAAAAAGCCCTGCACGGAGGTCAAATCATCATCGGCAAAGGCCGTCAAAATCATTTCATAGGCGCGCGCCGCACCGTCGAGAAAGCCGGCCTCGTCAAAGCCCGGGTCAATCTCGCGCAAATAAGCCAGGCCGCGTCCCATTTGCGGGGCATGGTCATCTGCCGCCGCGTCACCATCGCCTTGCATCGGCGCTTTCGGCGCATCAAGCGCCCCTTCTTTATCATTTGCATCGCGCGACGACTTTGCCGATTGCGGCGGATTTTCATAGGCATCGCGATTGAGGCGATACGCATCAGCGCGACTGCCCGGTTTTTCATCATCATTGCGCGTGCCCAAAACCGAACGCAAACGCCAGCCAACAAGCACAACAATGATTAATAATATAAGATTGAGCGGATCCATTTATCTGTCCTTTTCCGTCGCCATAATGGCCTTTTTTCATGCAAAAGCAAAGCGCTGGCCTTTCCGGCCCGCTGCGCTATGCTGGCGCAGGAAAGGGGCGCTTATGGGCATGCTCGCATTAATTCTTTTCATTGTCCTGCCGGTCATTGAGATTTATCTGTTTATCGAAATCGGCGCCGCCATTGGCGCCGGCTGGACCATTGTGCTGATTTTCATCACTGCGGCCATTGGCCTGTCGGCCATGCGGCGACAAGGTCTGGCGGTTTTGCAGGAGGCGCAAGCGGCACAAAATGCGGGTCGCCCGCCGCTGGCTGCCGTGGCGCATGGCGTGCTGATTTTGCTGGGCGGTGGGCTCTTGCTGGCGCCCGGGTTTTTCACCGACGCAATCGGGCTTTTATGCCTGTGGCGACCGGCGCGCGCGGTCTTTATCGGTGCTGCTTTGGAGGCTTTGCTGCCGCATATTATCACCATGCGCCCAAACACGGCGCGCGCGCCGCCACCCCAGCCAAAGCGCGCTGATGACGGCAAAACCATTGAGGGTGATTTTCGCATTGATGATGAATGAGCAAGTCCGAAAAGGCCGGCGGCTAGCATAATTTCGGCTTTTCTTGCGCGAAAAAGCGTTTATGGTCGCCAAACCGATAAGGAGAAAAACATGTCTGACAGCTCAAACGAAACCGCCACTGACCGCGGCGGATGCTGCGCCGGGCCTGCAAATCATGGTGCAATATGTGCGTGATTTATCATTTGAAAATCCCGGGGCGCCGAATTTTGCCGATATTCAACCCGATATTGGCGTCAATGCCAATGTCGGCGCGCGCAAATTATCCGACACGGATTATGAGGTCGGATTGAAGTTTCGCATTGAGGCGAAAACCGGCGATAATGTGCAATTCATTGCAGAGCTGGAATATTGCGGTGTGTTTCGCCTCATCAATATTCCCGAAAACGACACCAAGCCGGTGCTGCTTATCGAAGCGCCGCGTCAACTTTTCCCCTTTGCGAGGCGCGTTTTGGCCGATGCCACACGCGATGGCGGCTATCCGCCCATCATGCTGGACCCGATTGATTTCATGGCGCTTTATCAACAAAACCAAGCCGCCGAAGCCGATAAGGACGCGCCTGAGGCGGGCGACGCCGGTCAATTAAACCAATGCTTTAAGCGCGCGCTTTAATCGCTCTTCTTCCGGGCCGGCCATTATTATCTTGCAGCCAAATGGCACGCTGCGGCAGGGCCTGCAAAAATGCGTGATGGGCGGCGCGCTCTGCGGCACTGAGCCGGGGCGCCAAGGCGGTTTCGCGACGTTGGCGCGCGGCGCGGCGCGGTTGCGGGCGCGCATCAGGCGTCTGTGCGCCTTCAGCCGCGACAGGCCAGCCATCGGCCTGAAACACCAAGCCGGGCTGACGCCCGCCCGACAATTCCAAATAAACCCCGGCCAATAATTCGCTGTCGATCAGCGCGCCGTGCAAATCGCGGCCCGAATTGTCAACCCCGAAGCGGCGACACAACGCATCGAGGCTGGCCGGTGCGCCGGGAAATTTTTTCCGCGCCATTGTCAATGTGTCGATAATCTCCGCACCGCGCAAATCATCACGCCCCATCAGCGCCAATTCGGCATTGAGAAACTTCATGTCAAAGGCGGCATTGTGAATAATCAGCGCCGCCCCTTTAACAAAAGCGATAAATTCCTCGGCAATTTCGGCAAAAACCGGCTTATCGGCGAGAAAGGCGGCACTCAAACCATGCACCGCCTCCGCCTCGCGTGGCATATCGCGCTCGGGATTGATGTAGACATGATAGGTTTTGCCCGTCGGCAGGCGGTTAACCAGCTCAAGACAGCCGATTTCAACAATCCGGTCGCCATTGGACGGGTCGAGGCCGGTCGTTTCCGTATCCAAAACAATCTCGCGCATTAGCCGCTTTTCTCCTGTTTTTTATCCTTTTGGGCGTTTTCAAAGCGGGCCATGCGCGACGCATAGGCAACCCCTTCGCGCCCCTCTACCGCATCTAAAATAGCACGCACTTGGGTGCGCGCGTCTGCGATGGATATTGAGCTATCCACAATAAAATCGGCACGCCGGCGCTTTTCCGCATCAGGCGTTTGTTTGGCCAAAATATCGTTAAACCGCACCTCGCTCATGCCGTCGCGCGCCAAAACGCGCTGCTTTTGTATATCAAACGGAGCCGACACCACGACCACGCAATCGACAAAGCCGTCACCGCCGGTTTCAAATAAAAGCGGAATATCGAGCACGACAATTGGCGCCTTATCGGCTTTGGCCGCACCTAAAAAGTCAAACTGGCTTTGTCCGGCCAGCGGATGCACAATCGCTTCCAATTGTTTCAGCTTATCGCCGTCCTGCAAAACATATTGCCCCAAAATTTGGCGGTCCACCGCCCCATCGACAATTGCCTGCGGCACCAGCGCCCCAATCGGCGCGACCGCCGCACCGCCCTTTTCATAAAGCGCATGCACCGCCGCATCGGCATCATAAACCGGCACTTCGGCCTCAATAAATAATTGCGCCGTCGCCGATTTGCCCATGCCGATAGAGCCGGTGAGCCCGATAATATACATATGTTCAGCCCTCCTGCGCCAAATCGGCAATCAATTTATCGCGCAATGCCGTGTCAATTTGCGGACGCGTGCCGCGCCAAATTTCAAATGACAGCGCGGCTTGATGCAATAACATGCCCAAACCGTCAACGCCGACATGGCCGGACGCGCGCGCCGCCTGCAAAAGCGGCGTTTCAAGCGGCGCGTAAACAATATCGCAAACCAGCGCTTCAGGCGACAGCGCCGTAAACACCGCCTCGGGCAACGCCAAAGGCGGCTTGCCGACCATGCCGAGACTGGTGGTGTTGACCATCAGGCCACCCCCGTCGGCCATATCAAGGCAGGCATGCCAATCTTCTATCTGCATGTTTTCAGCCAAGCCTGATAAGGCTTCGGCTTTATCGCGGGTGCGGTTGACCAAGCGAATATCGGTCACGCCGGCATGGCCCAAAGCGGCGACAATGGCCCGCGCCGCACCGCCCGCGCCCAGCACCAATGCCGGCCGCGCGCGCCAGCCCGTCGCTTGCGCCGCCTCATCGAGGCTGGCAATAAACCCGGCACCATCCGTATTGGCGCCGACCATTTGCCCGTTTTGAAAGCTAATCGTATTTACCGCGCCCAATGTCTGGGCCGCCGCGCTCAACATATCCATAGCCGCAAACGCCGCCTCTTTATGCGGCGCCGTGACATTGGCCCCGACAAAACCGCTGGCCGCCATATGCTGCAAGGCCTGGCGAAAATCATCTTGCGGGTCGATGGGGTAGGTTTGGTAAACCGCCTCCTCGCCGCGCGCCACCAACCAATGATTGTGGATAAGCGGGGAGCGCGATTGCGCCACCGGCCAGCCGATAATGGCCAGTTTGCCCGCCGCACTCATGAGGCTCCCCTCATGCCACAAGCCCGCCATGCGCGCGCAAGCCGTCAAGCAGGGGCAATAGCGGCAAGCCCAAAATCGAAAAATAATCACCGTCAATGGCGTCAAACAAATGGGCCCCCAACCCCTCCAATTGATAGCAGCCGACCGAACTCAATATGGCCGGTCCGGCCTCGGCCAAATAAGTGTCGAGAAAGGCGTCTGAAAAATCGCGCATGGTAAGCGCCACGCGGCCACAATGCGACCACACCATATCGCCATTTTCTATAAGCGCGACCGCGCCGACCAGAAAATGGGTTTTGCCGCGAAAGGTCAACAGATTGGCGCGCGCCTCATCCATGTCGTCCGGCTTGTCATAGAGCACGCCATCGCATTCAAGTATCTGATCGGCGCCGATAATGAGGCCGTCGCGCGGTGCCACATCATAAACGGCGCACGCTTTCGCTTCTGCCAGCGCCAGCGCCAAATCTTCTGCCGTGCCGCTATGGGCCTGTTTCAGCGCCGCCTCATCGACGCCGGAAACCTGCACGTCAAAATCAAGCCCGGCCCCGCGCAACACGCTGGCGCGCACGCCGCTTTGCGAGGCCAATATCACGTTTTTTGCCAGCCTCATGCCTTCGCCCCGCCATCATCGCTTCCACCATTGCTTGCGGCTTGGCGGTTTTTTCATGCTCTTGGTAAAGGTTCAAAATAGCGCTGGCAATTTCTTCAACCGAGCGCCGCGTCACATCAATGACCGGCCATTTTTGCCGCGTGAACAAGCGTCGCGCCTCCGCCACCTCGCCACGAATGAGCTCGGGGTCAATATATTCGGTCTCGCTGTCTTCATTCAGCGTCAGCAAGCGATTGCGCCGAATGGCCTGCAAGCGTTCGGGGCTGTTGGTCAAGCCAACAATCAGCGGGCGGCGGGCTTCCAATAATTCGCTGGGCGGGTCCATGCCCGGCACCAGCGGAATATTGGCCGCCTTATAGCCGCGATTGGCGAGGTAAATACAGGTCGGGGTTTTCGAGGTGCGGCTGACCCCGGTCAAAACAATATCGGCTTCGTTCAAATCGCCCTGGCTTTGCCCATCATCGTGCTGAATGGTGTAATTGAGCGCATTAATGCGGCGGAAATAATCCGTGTCCAAAGCGTGTTGACCGCCCGGCTTATTGGCGATTTCAACTTTCAAAAACGGCGCCAGCGAATTGACAAAAGGCTGCAAAAGCGACAGGCACGGAACCGCCATTTTATCGCACGCCGCATGCAGCTCGCTGCGCAAACCTTCGTCGAGAATGGAATAGAGGACCGGGCCCGGGTTTTCATGCATTTCTTCAAGCGCCCGCGCCAGCGCTTTTTTACCGCGCACCAAGCCATAAATATGCTCTTGCGGCTCGGCATTGACAAATTGCGCGCATACCGCGCGCGCCACTGCCTGCACGGTTTCGCCCGTACTGTCTGAAATGAGGTGCAAATGAAACTGCGTTGAAGCCATAAATGGATGCGCCTTGAGCGTGCTGAATAATGTGGATAATGAGGATAAGTTGCGCTGCCCGCGAAGCCAAGAAATTTTGTCCCCGTCTTACCCAAACCACCCTTTTTTCATACCGGATTTATTAAATGCAACACCCCTATTTGGGGGTTATGGGGATGAATGTTTATCCCCTTTTCAATTATTTTATCCCCGTTACTCCCATTCTGTTTTTTGCCGAGCAGGTTTGGTTTTCTGGGGTCGTGGGGATGATTTCAGGATATCTCTTTTGATGCACATAATTCACACCATATTTATCCACATAGGGCATTTGTGCATGACGCAGCGTCAATCGGGTAATCAACAGAAAACCCGCAGCACAACAACAACAACATCCTTTATTTATTTAAATAAGAAAAAGGGTTAATGAGGGGCATGAGTTTGACGCCACCATCATCAAAGCCTTTTTTACAAGTCTTTGAAAAGCAACCACCCTATGAAAGTAGCTCTCCGAAACCGATTTGGTTAATGCGCCAGGCGGGTCGCTATCTGTCCGAATATCAAGCAACGCGTGCACAGGCCGGTGGGTTTCTCGATCTCTGCTACACGCCGGAGCTGGCTGAAGAGGTCACCTTACAACCGATCCGCCGCTATGGTTTTGATGCCGCCATTTTATTTGCCGATATTTTGCTTATCCCGCAGGCTTTGGGACAAGAATTATGGTTTGAAACCGGTGAAGGGCCGCGCCTGGCCCCCATATCCAATGCCGATGATTTATCTTTGCATGGGGCGCAAGTACATCTGGCACCGATATCGGCAACGGTTAAACGTTTGTCGCAAAGCTTGCCGCCCCACGTCGCGCTTATCGGCTTTGCCGGAGCGCCGTGGACAGTGGCCAGCTATATGGTGGCTGGGCGCGGCACGCCAGATCAAGCACCGGCGCGTGATTTGGCGCGGCGCGATGCGGTGTCGTTCCAATCGATTATCGATATTTTGGTCGTCGCCACGATTGATTATCTGGCTGCACAAGTTGAGGCCGGGGCCGAAGTTTTGCAAATTTTTGAAAGCTGGGCCGCTTCTTTACAAGGCGATGATTTTGAGCGCTGGTGCGTGGCGCCGGTGGCAGCCATTATTGCCGGCTTGCGCGCCAAAGGGGTGGATGTGCCAATTATCGCATTTCCGCGCGCCGCCAAAGCGCATATGGGCGATTATTGCGCGGCTGTGAAATGCGATGCTTTGAGCCTTGATACCAGCGCCGATATAGAGGCGATACGGTTTGAAACCGGCCCTGAATTGGTACTGCAGGGCAATCTAGACCCGATGGCATTGGTTGAGGGTGGGGCGAGATTGGAGCGTGAGGTGGCGGCGATTTTGCAAAAAACCCGTGGCACAAAACATATTTTCAATCTCGGTCATGGTATTGTGCCGCAAACACCGCCCGAACATGTGGCGCGGCTTATCGAACTGGTGCGCGGGGAAAATTGATGGAGATATTGGCCGAATATTATCGCTGGCTATTGGCCTTTCACATCATCGCCGTGATGTTTTGGATGGCCGGCATGTATTATTTGCCGCGGCTCTTCGTCTATCACGCAGAGGCATTGGAAAACGGCACGGCGCATGACATGTTTCCGGTGATGGAAGAAAAATTACTGCGCATCATTATGACACCGGCCATGCTGGTGGCATGGGCTTTGGGCCTGTCTTTGATATTTGCTGGCGGCCATTGGCCGGTGGTCGATATATGGCTTATCGGTAAATTGGCAGCCGTGCTGCTTTTGACTGCCTATCACGGGTTTTTGGCCAAGCAGCGCAAGCTATTGGCGACAGGCCTATTGCCGCGTCCGTCGCGTTTTTACCGCATGATTAATGAAGTGCCGCCCCTATTGACGGTGATTATCGTTATTTTGGTGGTTGTGCAGCCGTTTTGAAACTTTGCTTGAGCCGCAAGATTGTTTGCCCTATAAGATAAATTCCTACCGAGGGCCGCGCGTCGGCACTTTTGCTTTTCGTAAAAATTGTTGAGGGTCCGGTCTGTCGGACGGCGCATGGTATATCCCGAATTTTCGTGAGCATGATTATGGATCAAATTAAACTGGAAGAGCTGAAGGCAAAATCGCCGACCGAATTATTGGCCTTTGCCGAAACCCATGAAATTGAAAATGCTTCGGCCATGCTGAAGCAAGACATGTTGTTCGCCATTTTGAAAAAGCTGGCTGATGATGATGTGACGATTATCGGCGAGGGCGTGGTCGAAGTGCTGCAGGACGGGTTTGGTTTTTTGCGCTCACCTGATGCCAATTATCTGCCCGGGCCGGATGATATTTATGTCAGCCCCAGCCAAATACGCCGCTTTGCGTTGAGAACCGGCGATACGTTGGAAGGCGAGATTAGAAGCCCGAAAGATGGTGAGCGCTATTTCGCCCTTCTCAAAGTCAATAAGATTAACTTTGAAGACCCGGAAAAAGCGCGCCAAAAAGTTCATTTCGACAATTTGACGCCGCTTTATCCTGATGCCGGCGTGCGCATGGAAACCGATGACCCGACACGCAAAGATTTGTCGACCCGCGTTATTGATATTGTTGCCCCTCTCGGCAAGGGGCAGCGCGCCTTGATTGTCGCGCCGCCGCGCACCGGCAAGACCGTATTGATGCAAAATATCGCCAAATCCATTTCCGCCAATCATCCCGAATGTTATTTGATTGTGCTGCTGATTGACGAACGACCCGAAGAGGTCACTGATATGCAGCGTTCGGTCGATGGCGAAGTGGTGTCGTCAACTTTTGACGAACCGGCAACCCGCCATGTGCAGGTCGCCGAAATGGTTATTGAGAAAGCCAAAAGACTGGTTGAGCATGGCCGCGATGTGGTGATTTTGCTCGACAGCATTACCCGTTTGGGGCGCGCCTATAACACGGTGGTGCCGAGCTCGGGCAAAGTATTGACCGGTGGCGTTGATGCCAATGCGTTGCAACGGCCGAAGCGGTTTTTCGGCGCGGCGCGCAATATTGAAGAGGGCGGCTCGTTGACCATTATCTCAACCGCTTTGATTGAAACCGGCTCGCGCATGGATGAGGTGATTTTCGAAGAATTTAAAGGCACCGGCAATAGCGAGATTGTGCTGGACCGCAAAATCTCCGACAAGCGCGTCTTCCCGGCCATTGATATTATGAAATCGGGCACGCGCAAAGAAGAGCTTTTGGTCGACCCGGGCGCGCTAGCAAAAATTTATGTGCTGCGCCGCATTCTCAATCCGATGGGCGCGGTCGATGCGGCCGAGTTCCTAATCGACAAGCTGAAAAACACCAAAAACAATGATGAGTTTTTCGACTCGATGAACACATAGGGCGATATTCAAGCCCCGGGGCAGCCGAAGTCAACCAAGCGCTTTGGCAAAAACCTCCAATGTACGGCCATGCGCCAATTGGCTCGCAGCAGCGTCATAATGCATGCCATTATGGCGCGCAAAAGCATGGTCTTGGCCGTCATAAATATGCACATCAACCAGCTCATGGTCGGCCAGCCCGTCGGCAATTGCGGCTTGCGCCGGCTTGGGCACAAACTCGTCTTGCGCGGCAATATGTATAAGTGTCGGCGCGGTAATATTATCCGCCTCGCCCAGCATGTCTTGAATGCCGACACCGTAATAAGAAGCATGGGCATCCCCATTGGTGCGGCACGCCGCGAGATAGACCATGCGCCCGCCCAAACAAAAACCGATAGTGCCCACTTTGGCGCAGCCGGCCGCTCGCAAATAATCGATCGCGGCTTGGATATCGCCAATGCCTTCATCGCCATCATAGCCGGTCATCAGGGCAAAAGCCTTTTGCCATTCCTCTTCCGAGCCATCGCTCAGCGACACATTGCGCTCTTGGCGCCAAAACAAATCCGGCGCCAGCGCCCAATAGCCCTCACCGGCCAACCAATTGGCGGTCTGCTTTATATCTTCATTGACGCCGAAGATTTCTTGAATGACGACAATGCCGCCTTTGGGGGCGCCCTGCGATACATTATCGGGGCGCGCCAAATAGGCATCAAACTGATCGTCATTTACGGTTATTTGTACATTGTCATGCGTGGTCTCGGCCATCTTGGCCCCCCTCAATCTTGTCGTTCCCATCCTGTCGCTGCGCTAGCAAACCGTCAAGCGCGGCAATCAGCTCATCGGGCGCGGTAAGCGGTGCCAAGCAGCTTTGTCCGGGGCAAATATAGGCTGTCGCCACCCCGTCAATCATTTGCTTGCCATGTGCCGGATGCGTGCGCGGCAAGGTGGCATCGGGGGTCAAAACCAAAATATGGCGATGGCATAGTGGGTGGCGATGGGCCGCCTGCGCCAGCCGATCGGCGGCGGCCCCCGCGCCGATGATGATGATTGAAAGAGGATATTGACGCTCATAATGGGCCGATAAAAGCCCGGTCATGGATGGGTAGTTTTGTGCCAAATGGCCGGCCAGTGCGCCAAAGGCAGCCCCCGCCTTCTCGTCCCACGCCCCATTGCCGGTCAGCACGGCGAGGCTGTTGAACAGCGCTTGCGCCGCAGCATTGGCCGAGGGCTGGGCATTGTCCTGCACGGCGCGATTATTGACCAAGAGGGCGGCCTCGTCGGCTTCATTGGTGCGATAGCCGCCGCGCTCAGGGTCGGCAAAACCTGCCTCGAGGCGATGCGCATCGGCTTCGGCCATTGCCAAATAGGATGGCTTGGCAGTGGCGGCATAGAGCGCTGCCGCGGCCTGCCCCATAAAGGCATAATCACCGGCCAGAGAGACGGCAAGGCGCTGCCCGTCGCGCGCGGCATGGCACAGCTTGCCGTCTGCATCGGTAAGCGCATGGCGCGCCGCGGCAAAGCTGCGCTCGGCCAATGCCAGCCAGTCGGGGCGATCAAAAATTTGCGCCGCCTGCACCAGCGCGGCAATCATCATGGCGTTCCAATCGGCCAAAACCTTATCATCGCGAGCGGGGTGAATGCGCTGCTTGCGCGCCGCCAGCAAAATCGCGCGGGCCTCGGACAGGCTGTCTTGCGGCACATCATCGGCGGCCAGCAAATGCGGTATGGCGCGGCCCTCAAAATTGCCCCGTGGCGAGACATCATAGGTGGCACAAAAAGCATCACTCGCCCCGCCCAGAAGCCTTTCTATTTCGTGCTTGTCCCAGACATAAAAGCGGCCTTCTTCGCCCTCGCTATCGGCGTCGAGGCTGGCCGCAAACGCGCCTTCTGCGGTCACCATGTCGGTCTCGAGCCAACCAATGGTTTCTTCAATACGGGCGGCAAAAAGCGGCTCTTTAGTGTCGCGATAAAGCAAGCATAAAAGCTCAATCAGCAGGGCATTGTCATAGAGCATTTTTTCAAAATGCGGCACCAGCCAATCGGCATCGACGCTATAGCGCGAAAAGCCCCCGCCCAAATGGTCGTAAATACCGCCCTGACAGATTTTGCGCGCCGTTACCAGCACCGCCGCGCGCATGGCCGTGTCGCCGCTGAGCTGGGCTTGCTGCCAGATAAATTTATACAAGAATGGCTGCGGGAATTTAGGCGCGCCTGCGAGCCCGCCCTTGTCCAAATCAATATGTGCGCTGAGGTTTTGTGCAGCACGCTGCGGCAGATCGGCGGGCATGGCCCCGCGCGCATCGGCCTCTGCCTTGGCGCGCAAGCCTTGCGTCAGGGCTTTGCTATTGGTCTGTATTTTATCTGGCGTCTCGCGCCAGGCGCGGCTGATTTCAGTCAATATTTGCAGAAAGCCCGGGCGCCCATATTGCGGATTTTTGGGAAAATATGTGCCGCCCCAAAACGGCGCGCCATCGCCATTAAGACAAACGGTCAAGGGCCAGCCACCCTGCTCGCCCATCATGGCCAGCGCGCTCATATATATTTCGTCCAAATCGGGCCGCTCCTCGCGGTCGAGCTTGATGCAGACGAAATTGGCGTTCATCAGCGCCGCCACTTCTTCGTCTTCAAAGCTTTCATGCGCCATCACGTGACACCAATGGCACGCTGCATAGCCAATGGACAAAAGCACCGGCACATTGCGCCTCCGCGCCTCGGCAAAAACCGCAGCTTCCCAGGGCTGCCAATGCACCGGATTGTCTTTATGTTGCAGCAAATAAGGGCTGGTCGCCTCGGCCAGCCGATTGCGTGCAAATGCGCCATTGCCTTTGTCGGACATGTCGTGCAGGTTACCCGAAATTTGCATCTGCACAAGACGGTTTAAAAGGCGATTAAAGACGTGTCTGACGAGACTATTTTTGCCCTTTCGACGGCATCGGCGCGCGCCGCATTGGCGGTTGTGCGCTTGTCGGGTCCGGCCTGCGACAGCGCTTTGGTGGCGTTGGGCGTCACCCGTTTGCCGCCGCCGCGCATGGCTGGCCTGCGGGCGCTGGCCGCGCCCCAAAACGGCGCGCTGCTCGATGAGGCTTTGGTGCTGCGCTTTCAGGCGCCGCACAGCTTTACCGGCGAGGCTATGGCGGAACTGCATTTGCATGGCGGGCTTGCCATTGTGGAAAGCGTGCTTGCCGCTTTATCGGCCTTGCCGGGATTGCGCGCGGCAGAGGCCGGAGAATTTACCCGCCGTGCCGTGCTCAATGGCAAAATGGATTTGACCGCGGCTGAAGCCATTGCCGATTTGATTGATGCCGAAGGCGGGGCGCAACAAAAACAGGCGTTGGCGCAATTGCGCGGCGGCTTGCGGCGACGCGCCGAAGGCTGGCGCGAGGGGTTGAAAACCCTATTGGCGCATTTGGAAGCCGATTTGGAATTTGCCGATGAAGACCTGCCCGGCGGCATCGGGCAAAAAGCGCTGGATGGCCTGCCCGCTCTCCAGGCCGAGCTGTCCGGGGCGCTGTCCGATGATACCGGCCTGCGCCTGCGCGACGGCTTACGGGCCGCGCTTGTCGGCCCGCCCAATGCCGGAAAGTCTAGTATTGTCAATATGTTAGCTGGCCGCGCTGCTGCCATTGTCTCGGCCCGCGCCGGCACCACGCGCGACGCCATTGAGGTTGCCATGCTGCTCGAGGGCGTGCCACTCACCTTGATTGACACGGCCGGCCTGCGCGCCGCCGGTGATGATATTGAGCGTGAGGGTGTGAGGCGCGCCCTCGCCTCGGCTGAAGAGGCCGATATTGTCATTTGGGTAGATGCGCCGGATGTTGCCGATGAAGCGGCCGATGATATGGCGCGTGATTGGCGCAGCGCGGCAGATATGCGCCTCGCCAATAAAAGCGATGTGGAGCGGCTTGACGATGACGGCGCGCTCCGCCTGTCGGCCAAAACCGGTGACGGCGCAGAGGCTTTACTGGCGGCATTGGGTCGGCTGGTCTTGCAAAAAACCGGCAGCGGCGAAAGCGCGCCGGTGACGCGGGCGCGCCATGTCGCCATTTTGCGCGAGGTGCTGGCGCATATTGAGGCGGCGCAGCAAGCCGATGCGCTGGAGTTGGCGGCGGAAGATTTGCGCTTGGCGCAGCGTGCGCTGGGCCGCATGACCGGCACGGTTGATGTCGAGCAATTGCTCGATGTGGTGTTTGCCGATTTTTGCATTGGCAAATAGGCGCGCGCGATAACGGGCTCCTGTTTCACGTGAAACAATAAGGCCCCATCCCCATCAGATGAAATAGCTTGTCGGCATTGGCGCTTATGCGCTATCACGCCAGCATGAAGGCGCAAACAACAGATTATGATGTCATTGTCATTGGTGGCGGCCATGCCGGATGCGAAGCTGCGGCGGCGGCGGCGCGCTATGGCGCGGCCACGCTTTTGGTCACCCATAGGCTGGAGACGATTGGTGAAATGTCGTGCAATCCGGCCATTGGCGGTGTCGGTAAGGGCCATTTGGTGCGCGAAATCGATGCGTTGGATGGGCTGATGGGCCGTGTCGCCGATGCGGCAGGCATTCAGTTTCGCTTGCTCAACCGCCGCAAAGGCCCGGCCGTGCACGGGCCGCGCACGCAAGCCGATCGCAAGCTTTATCGCAAGGCCATGCAGGCGGCGATTGCGGCAACCGATAATCTCGATGTTTTGGCGCAGCCGGTCGATGATGTGCTGATTGAAGATGGCCGCTGCGTCGGTATTGTGACGGCGGATGGCGCCGCTCTTCGCGCCGCCGCCGTGGTGCTGACCACCGGCACATTTCTCGACGGCCTTGTGCATATCGGCACACAGCGCATTCCCGCCGGTCGGCACGGCGAAGCCCCGGCCGTGACCCTGTCGAAACGGCTTTATGCGCTCGCCGAAGAAAGCGGCGCGCTGACATTGGGGCGGATGAAAACCGGCACTCCGGCGCGGCTTGATGGGCGCACCATTAATACCGATATTTTGGAAGCGCAGCCGGCCGACGCGCAGCCGGTGCCGTTTTCCTTTATGAGCGATAAGATAACCGTGCCGCAAACCGTGTGTCACATCACCCATACCAATCAGGCGACGTTTGATATTATCGAGAAAAACGTCAAATTATCGCCGGTCTATTCGGGACAAATTGATGGCGTCGGGCCGCGCTATTGCCCGGCCATTGAAGATAAGGTGGTGCGCTTTCCCGACCGCGTCGCGCATCAAATATTTCTGGAACCGGAGGGGCTGGATGATCCGACGGTTTACCCCAATGGTATTTCCACCTCATTGCCCGAAGCCATTCAAGACGCTTTTATCCGCACCATTCCGGGCTTGGAAAATGTCCATATTCTGCGGCCCGGCTATGCCATTGAATATGATTATGTTGACCCGCGCGCCCTGCTGCCGAGCCTTGAATTAAAGGCCATGCCGGGGCTCTATTTGGCGGGCCAAATCAACGGCACGACGGGCTATGAAGAAGCCGCCGGTCAAGGCCTGGTCGCAGGCATGAATGCGGCGCGCGCCGCGGCTGGCAAGGATGCGGTCATCTTCGACCGCGCCGAAGCTTATATTGGCGTGATGATAGATGATTTGGTGACCAAGGGGGTCAGCGAGCCCTATCGCATGTTCACCGCGCGGGCTGAATATCGCCTCACCTTGCGCGCCGATAATGCCGACCAGCGCTTGACCGCCAAGGGCCGCGCGGCGGGTATTGTCGGCGCGGCGCGGGGCAAGCATTTTGAAGCCAAAATGGACAAGCTCAATGCGGCGCGGGAGCAGGCCGCCCAATGGCAAATGACCCCCAATGAGGCGGGCCAAAAGGGCCTGCATATTCGCGCCGATGGGGTGCGCCGCAATATGGTCGAGCTCTTGGCCTACCCGTCCATCGATTGGGATGATTTGGCGGCCATTTGGCCTGGCATGGCCGGCTGGGATGCGGATATTCGCTTTCAGATTGAAACCGATGCGCGCTATGCCGGTTATCTCGACCGCCAGCGCGCTGATATTGACGCGTTTCGCCGTGATGAAGCGCTGGCCTTGCCGGTCGACATGGATTATTTGGCGCTGGAGGGCATGGCCACGGAAGTGCGGCAGAAATTGGCGGCGGCGCGGCCCGTCACATTGGGGCAAGCGGCGCGGCTGGACGGCATGACACCGGCGGCATTGACCCTGTTGCTGCACCATGCGCGCAAAGCCCATGCTGAGGCGGCCGAATAGCCCCGATGAACGCAGAAGAGTTCGCCCAAACCTATCATGTTTCACGTGAAACATTGACCAAGCTGATGGCCTATCAGGCCTTGCTTGGCAAATGGCAGCAATCGGTCAATCTGGTCGGCCCGACCAGCCTCGCCGCATTTTGGCAGCGCCACGCCGCCGATTCGGCACAAATTTTGCGTTATGCGCCGCCAGCTGCCAAAACATGGCTCGATTTGGGCAGTGGCGGCGGCCTGCCGGGGCTGGTCTTGGCAATTATGTTGGCCGAAAAAACCCCCAATGCGCGCGTGCATATGGTCGAAAGCGACCGAAAAAAGGCCAGCTTTCTGCGTGCCGTGCTTGCCGATACCGGTGTGTCGGCGCATGTCCATCACAGCCGCATTGAGGCTTTGGCCGAAGCGCCACCGGCGGCGCTTGCTCAAATTGACGTCGTTACCGCGCGCGCTTTGGCGCCCTTGAATGATTTATTGAGACTTTTGCAGCCGTTTTGCAATTCATCCACAGTTGCGATCTTGCATAAGGGACGCAATTGGCACGAAGAATTGACCTTGAGCGAACAATATTGGAAAATGTCGCATAAGGCGCATATCAGCGATACCGATGCCGATGCGCGCCTTATCGAAATCACCGCCCTCAGCCAGCTCGGCGTTTAAAAGCGGCTGCTACAGCTTTGGGCGCGACACATAAGGAACGCCGTGTGAGCGCATATTCACCCGCCCCGTCATCATTATCGCAAGCGCCGTTTGCGCCGCGCATTAAGTGCTTGGCCAATCAAAAAGGCGGGGTCGGCAAAACCACCACGGCAATCAATCTCGGCACGGCGCTGGCCGCCATTGGCGAGACGGTTTTGCTGATTGACCTTGACCCGCAGGGCAATGCCTCGACCGGCTTAGGTATTGACCGCGCCGCGCGCACCACGACCAGCTTTGATGTTTTGCTTGGCGAGGCAAGCTTGGCCGAGGCGATTTGCGAAACCGCCGTGCCGGGCTTTCATCTGGTCCCTGCCAGCATGGATTTGCTTGGTGTCGAGGTCGAATTATCTGACCATGAAAGGCGCATTCACCGCTTGGCCGATGCGTTGGCCGAATATGGCCAAGACGATACGACCAGCCGCTTTTCCTATGTTTTTATCGACTGCCCGCCCAGCCTTAACATGTTGACCTTAAACGCTATGGTGGCGGCGCAATCGGTTTTGGTGCCGCTGCAATGCGAATTTTTTGCGCTGGAAGGGCTGAGCCAATTATTGAGCACGATTGAGCAGGTCAAGGGCAGCCTCAATCGGGCGCTTGATATTCAAGGCATTGTTCTGACCATGTATGATGCGCGCAATAATCTGTCGGCGCAGGTCGATGCCGATGTGCGCAGCCATTTTGACGGGCTGGTTTACGACACGGTCATCCCAAGAAATGTAAGGGTGTCGGAGGCGCCGAGCTTTGGCAAGCCGGCTTTGCTTTACGACCATAAATGCAGCGGCTCATTGGCTTATATGCAATTGGCCGGCGAATTGGTGCGCCGCGAACGCGCGCGGCAAGCAGCTTAACGGGAAATCATATGAGCGATAATAAACCACAAGCACAAAAGCCGGGCGGCAAGAAAACCCCAATGAGTGATGCGGGGCGCAAGCCGGGGCGCGGTTTGGGGCGCGGCCTGTCGGCTCTGATTGGCGATGCCGCGCCGACCCCTGTGGCGGTGGTGCCGCCGATCGAAAAGGCTGAAACGGCGGCGGTGGAAAAACAGGGCGGCCTGCGTTATGTCGGCATTGACCAGCTCAGCGCCGGTGCGTTTCAGCCGCGCAAAAACTTTGCCCAAGAAGAGTTGGACGCGCTCGCCGCCTCGGTTGAAAAATCGGGCGTGCTGCAGCCCTTGCTGGTGCGCCCGGCAGGTGACGGTTTTGAAATCATTGCCGGTGAAAGACGCTGGCGGGCAGCGCAGCAAGCGCGACTGCATCAAGTGCCGGTGATTGTGCAACCGGTCAATGATGTCACCGCTTTGGAGATTGGGCTGGTCGAAAATGTCCAGCGCGCCGACCTCAATCCGATGGAAGAAGCCGAAGGATATCAACGGCTTATCGATGAATTTGCTTATACGCAGGCAGAGCTGGCCGAGACCATTGGCAAGAGCCGCAGTCATATTGCCAATTTGCTGCGTTTGACCGGCGCCCCGCTTGTCATCAAGCAAGCGCTGATGGAGGGCGGGCTGTCTATGGGCCATGCGCGTGCCCTATTGGGCTTGGCCAATCCTGAAAATCAAGCCGCCGCGCTCATTCGGCAAATTGTCAAAACCGGCATGAGTGTGCGCGCGGTTGAAAAGCTGGTCGCGGCGCAGGGCGCGTCGGCACCGGCAAAAGCGCCGTCCGCAAAAAGCGGCGCACAAGACAAATCAGCCGATACGCGCCAGCTGGAAAAACAGCTGGCCGACGCTTTGGGGCTGGCCGTCAGCCTTGACGATAAGGGCCAAAAAGGCGGCGTGCTCAACATTTCTTATAAGACGCTGGAGCAATTGGACGGGCTTATTGCCCGCTTGCTGCGCGGCTGATTTTTTATAACGCGCTCACCGCTGCGCGGCGCGCGCGATGCGCAATAGCGCGTTTCCGGCTTGAGCCTGCGCCAAGCCACCGGCGCTGCCGCGGCAGGCTTTTTCCGCCGCATTGAGAATTTCCAAAGCGCGCGCGCATTTGCCGCTCGACCAGAGCCGCATTTGTTGCTCGACCAATGGCTTGCGCCGAAAATGCAGCGGCGGGCGAAAAGCCCCCAGCGCTTTGGCTTGCGCCGTGCCGCCCTCCATTTGCCCGAGTGCCAAATGCAAGGTTTGGAAATGCATGCGCGCAACGGCCAGGGCACTGGCGGCATTTGTCCCCGCCGCCTCAAGCCGCGCCAATGCACGGTCGGCCTCGTCGAGACGACCTAGCGCGACATTGTCTATCAAGCGGTCAAAATCGCCCTGCGTCTGGTCGCCCAAAGCGGCTTCGACATCATCGCCGGTTACCACACCGGGCTCGGCTTTGGCGTCGCGCACGCCCTTATAAAGCACCAGCCGCTCCAATTCGCGCTGAATGACACCGCGATCCGTGGCCAGCCGCGCCGTCAATAAATCCATCGCCTGCGCTTCAATGCGGTAATTTTCCTGCTCCAAAAACTGGCGGATGAGGCGACCAATATCGCGCGCCTCCAGCGCATAACAAGGCAGGGCCATACACGCCCTATGGTTCTCGGCCGCTTTGCGCAAAAGCGCGGTCGGGCGCAAATTATCGGCCTCGATAATGACCAGCGCCGCCCCTTGTGGGGCGTTGCCCTCATCTGTTTTGGCGAGATAAAATGTAACCGCCGCCTGCACCGCCGCATTGGCGCCACTGACATGAACCAGCTTATGTGTGCCGAACATCGGCATGGCCGCCGCCTCATCGGCCAGCAAACCGGCCTGTCCGGCCAGCGCGCCTTCTTCCAAAGCGACATATTGCAATGGGTCATAATCGCGGCCCAAATAAGCTTGGCGCAGCGCTTTTGCGGTTTCATGCACCCCGCCGCGATCGGGGCCATAGACCAGCACCAATGCCGGCGCCTTATCGGGCTTCAGCCCCTTCACCCAGCCGTCAACTTCATGCGCCTTCAGTTTCACCGCTTGACCTCCTGCGACAGGCGCAAGATGAGCCGCTCGGCCAGATTTTGCATGGCGAGGCGCGCCAAATTGCGCTGCTGTGTCAAATCGGCAGCCCCGCTATCGCTGCGCGCCATGCTTTCGCTGTGGCGCAAGACAAAGCCCTTGCTTTGCCCGACGGATGCTGCGCTCTCATCTGGCGTGGCGCGCATGCGCAGCGTCACGCGCAAAACATAATCCAACTCAATACGGGCGGCGACACCGCGCGCATCAAGCTGGGTGTTGCGCGCGGTTTCTTCCAGCACCACGCTGACATCGAAAGCGGCATCGGCACGCGCTTGCCATCGTCCGCGCAAGGCGGTGGCCAAAAGCCGCCCGTTTTGCGTATCGGGCACGGCCAGGGCGACCAAAGCGATCGGCCCGTCCGCTGCCAAAGTCACTTTGTGAATCGGGCGAAAACCGCAGGCTGACAGCGTTAATGCGCCGACCAGCAGGGCCGAAACGATAACCCTATTTGACCACCAGATTGACAATCCGTCCGGGGACAATGATGACTTTTTGAAGTTCTTTGCCATCAATAAATTTTTTCACTCCCGCATCGCTCAGCGCCATTTCTTCAATTATAGCCGCGTCGGCGGTTTTCGACACGGAAATTTCACCGCGCTTTTTGCCATTGACCTGCACCGGCAAAACAAGGTCATCGCTGACCAAAACCGACATATCGGCCTCAGGCCAAGCGGCATTGGCCACCAACCCTGCCCCGCCCAATTCGGCCCAGCCGGTTTCGGCCAAATGCGGCATCATTGGCGATAATAGCTTCATCAATTGCGCCAGCCCATAAGCGCGGCATTTTTCGTCTTCCGCGCTAGCGGGTTTGAAAGCGGCCAGCGCATTGACCAATTCATAAAGCCGCGCCACGGCGCGGTTAAAACCGAGCGCCTCCAATTCGCGGGTCACGGTATCAATGGTGGTTTGCACTTGCGCATAAAGTGCCCGCGCCGAGGCCCCCTCAGGCACGGCCAGCGTATCGGTAAAGGTCATGTTTTTATCGAATAAGCGCCAGACTTTTTGCACAAAGCGCCACGCGCCTTCAATGCCGTCTTGTGTCCATTGCACATCGCGCTCGGGCGGGCTGTCTGACAGCATGAACCAGCGCGCCGTATCGGCACCATAGCGCGCAATAATATCGTCGGGATCGACAATATTCTTTTTCGACTTCGACATTTTTTCAACCGCCCCGACCGTCACCGGCGTCGTGCCGTCAGCCGCCAATACCGCCCCGTCCGCAATGCGGGTGATTTCATCAGGCGCCAGCCAGCCCGTATCGTCGCGATAGGTTTCGTGGCACACCATGCCTTGCGTGAACAAGCCGGCAAACGGCTCGTCAACCGCCAAATGGCCCGTCTTGTGCATGGCGCGGGTGTAAAAGCGCGCATAAAGCAAATGCAAAATGGCGTGTTCAATGCCGCCAATATATTGGTCGACCGGCAGCCAGTGATTGACCGCAGCGACCCGCGTCGGGGCATCGTCGGCAAGCTCGGTAAAGCGCGCAAAATACCAGCTGGAATCGACAAATGTGTCAAATGTGTCGGTTTCGCGCTGCGCCGCGCCGCCGCATTTTGGGCAGGCGACATGTTTCCATGTCGGGTGATGGGCCAGCGGATTGCCGGGCTTGTCAAAGCTGACATCATCAGGCAGCGTCACCGGCAAATCTGCGCGCGGCACCGGCACACAGCCGCATGTGTCGCATAAAATAATCGGTATCGGGCAGCCCCAATAGCGTTGCCGCGAAATGCCCCAATCGCGGAGGCGGAAATTGACGCGTCTTTGACCGCGCTCTTGCGCTTCAAATTGTGCAATGATTTTTTCCCGCGCCGCTTGAGGGGTGAGGCCGTCAAGCGCGCCCGAATTGACCATCACCCCGTCGCCCGTATAGGCGGTGTCGGTGACGGAAAAACCGGCTTCATCTTTCGGGCGCACCACTGTGGTCACCGGCAATTTATATTTTAAAGCAAAATCCAGATCGCGCTGGTCATGCGCCGGACAGGCAAATATCGCCCCAGTGCCATAGCCCATAAGCACAAAATTGGCGACATAGACCGGCAAATGCCATTCGGGGTCGAGCGGGTGGCGTGCCGTCAGCCCGGTGTCAAAGCCTAATTTTTCACCCGCTTCAATATCCGCTTCAGACGTGCCGCGCTGCGCGCATTCGGTGCGAAACGCGGCCAAAGCCGCATCGTTTTCGGCCAGCTGAACGGCGAGCGGATGGTCGGGCGAAATGGCACAAAAACTGGCACCGTAAAGCGTGTCGGGCCGCGTTGTATAAATTTCCAATGCTGCCATTTCACCGACCGCTTGGCTCAGCTCGAAGCGACATTCCAGCCCCTCCGAACGGCCGATCCAATTGGCCTGCATCAGGCGCACTTTTTCCGGCCAGCGCGCCAGGGTGTCCAGCGCCGCCAGCAAATCCTCGGCATAATCGGAAATGCGCAAAAACCATTGCGTCAAATTTTTCTGCTCGACCGGCGCCCCCGAACGCCAGCCCTTGCCGTCAATCACTTGTTCATTGGCCAAAACGGTTTGGTCGACCGGGTCCCAATTGACAATGCTTTCGCGCCGGTCGACCAGACCGGCCTCCAGAAAGTCCAGAAACATGGCTTGTTCATGGCCGTAATATTCTGGGTCGCAAGTGGCGAATTCGCGCGCCCAATCAATCGACAGGCCGAGCTTTTTCAGCTGCGCGCGCATGGCGTCAATATTGCCATAGGTCCATTTTGCCGGATGAGTGTTTTTCTCCATGGCGGCATTTTCCGCCGGCATGCCAAACGCATCCCAGCCCATAGGGTGAAGCACATTATGCCCTTGCGCTTTTTTAAAGCGCGCCACCACATCGCCCATGGCATAATTGCGCACATGGCCCATATGAATGCGCCCCGACGGATAGGGAAACATTTCCAAGACGTAATATTTCGGGCGCGCGTCATCGGGCGCGCCGGCGCTGAAGCAGTCTTCTTGTTGCCACGCTTTTTGCCAATGCGCCTCATGCTTGGCGGGGTCATAGGGCCGCGAAATATCGCTCATAATGGCCTATTGGCTGGCGCGGCGCGCCGTTGCCAAATCGCGGGCGCGCGTCAAAATAATGTTTTCCAATTGCCGCGCCGCTTTTGATGAGGCGGCGGTCGAGACCCATTGGCCGCGGCGATTGGTTTCGCGAAACACGCTGACGCGCAGTGCATCGGCGCGCAATTCGCGCCCGCTAATAACGAGGTTAATCTTGACCCGCTCATCTGTAGCGCTTGGGTCATTATACCATTCGGTAATAATCACCCCGCCGACCGGATCGGCGGCGGCAAGTGGCATAAAAGATAAAATATCAAGGCTTGATTGCCACAGCAGCGCATTAACACCGAGCCCGCCCGCGCTGACCGGCGCGGAGGTTCGCCCGCCCGCCTTATCAACCTCATCGCGGCGGAAAAAATCAAAGATTGAGCCGCTTTCTTCGCTGGCCAGATTATCATTTTGCGGATAATCGGCTTCGACATTAAGTGAGCCGCAAGCGGCCAAAACGGAGACCAGCAACAAAGAAAAAAATGAGCGGCGCAGAGCCGAAAAAGAAGAGCGCATGGCAGTTTCCAAATTTATCAAATCAGCCCCATGACTATTATGGCCGCGCGCAAAAGTAAAGACCGTTCCTCAGCCATTTTCAGCCATGTTCAATCACCCCATCGGCGCGCGCCGCAGGCCCAAACGCACCGATTGCGCCATAGCCATCGGCTGCCGCAAAGCCGCCCAAGCGCCGCCACTGCGCCGCATTCATGCCGCCCAGAGCATAGGCCGTCATGCCGCCCCGGCGGGCTGCGCGCAAAAGCGGCAAAGCGCGCCAAAGGGCCAATGGCCGCGCGCCAATATGGCTTTGCGTGGCAAAGACCGGCGCAATGAAGACGCGCCCGAAACCGGCCTGTTTGGCGGCCAAAAGCTCGGCCATATTGTGCACGGCAGCGCTGTCACCGGGGCGACTTTTGCCGCCGCGCAGGGCGGCGCGACGCAGCATGAAAGACGGGCAATGAAAACCGGCACCATGTTTGCGTGCCAAGCGGCGGTCGCCGGCAATGGCAAAGGCGCGGCCCTGGCGGCGACAAAGCGCCGCCATTTCCGTCGCCAAGCAGGCGCGCGCATCATGTTGGTAATCGCGCAAAATAAGGCCGATATGGCGCGGCTGTGCGGTCAATGCGGTACGCCAATCGGGCTGGCGTTGCGCGTCGCTGAGCATATAAATCTTCGGCGCGTGCATCATGAGTGAGCGCTTGCCTCCGATATTTTGCCTCGTGCGACCATTAATTTCAGCTTGGCTGTTTCGCCGCGCTCTGGCAAGACAGAGTTATGAGTTCTGTGCCGCCCGAAATGAATGTGCCGCCGCGCCTCGCGGAAATACGGCAGCGCATGGCCGAAGCCCTGCAAGAAAACGGTCGGCCCGCCAATGCGGCGCAGCTTATCGCCATCTCCAAAACCAAACCGGCTGCAGAGATTGCGCCACTTTTACAGGCCGGCCATCGTCTGTTCGGTGAAAACCGCGTGCAAGAGGCGAAAGACAAATGGCCGCCACTCAAGGCGCAATATGGCGACGCCGAATTGCATCTGGTCGGCCCGCTGCAGACCAATAAGGTGAAAGAAGCGGTGGCGCTGTTCGATGTCATCCAAACGCTGGACCGCGAAAAACTGGCGCGCAAGCTGGCCGAGCTGAAAGGTGAAAGCGGATTTCCACGCTTATTGATACAGGTTAATACCGGAGACGAGCCGCAAAAATCCGGCATAACACCCTCTGAGCTAGCCGCTTTTTATGCGTTTTGCAGTGATGAGCTGGCTTTGCGCATTGACGGGCTTATGTGTCTGCCGCCGCAAGATGAACCGGCCGGGGCGCATTTTGTCTTGCTCGGCAAATTGGCGGCGCAATTGGGGCTGGGCACGCTGTCAATGGGCATGTCGGGCGATTTTGAAACGGCGCTGGCATTGGGCGCGACGCATATTCGTGTCGGCACCGCCCTTTTTGGCGCAAGAGACTGATTTTCTTAGCCTTTAACTTTCGGCAATGGCAATATGTGTGGTCGGTTTGGCGTGGTGCAGCAAAAACCGCATGGTCGCATGATTGACTGCAATGCAGCCCAAAGTGTGGCGGAAATTGTTTTTCTCCAAATGCAGAAAAATCGCACTGCCCGCGCCCTTTTCGGTCGGTGCATCATTCATGCCCAATTCGAAAAACACGTCATATAGCCGATCGTGACGCCATAGGCGCTCATGCCGGGCCGCGCTGGGGCGCTCTATCGGGATATTATACAGGCTGCTGCGCACATCATCGCACCAGCCGCTTTTCTGGGAAATTTCAGCAATAGGGAGCGGGCGTTGCGGGCGCATAGTGCGATCTGGCCGATACCAAATGCGGCGCAGCCGATAGCGCCCGATGGGGGTTTTGCCGTCGCCTTCTTTTTTGGTCTTTGTGACCCCGCCCTTGCCCAGCGCGCATCGGCTGCGATGCGTCCCAAAGCGCAACAGCCCGTGATGCGGGGCAGAAGCACAGGGACTGACATAAATATCTTTCATGCCTCTAAATTCAGCCAAATTTCGGCCCGCCGCAAGGGCTTGTTTTGCGCGCCCATATTGGGCAAATTCAACGCAGCGATGAAGGGTATGAGCGATGGCGGCGAAGCAAAAAATATTGCTGGTGGAAGATGACGATGCTCTGGCTGAGGTATTGGCCGAGCAATTGGCGCTGCATGAAGAGTTTGAGTTGAGCCGTGTCGAAACCGCTGCGGCGGCGCTTGCGGCGGCGGGCAAGGGCTATGATTTAATTTTGCTCGATGTCGGCCTGCCTGGCCAAGACGGTCGCGAGACCTGTAAAATCATCCGCAAAAACAATATTGCCACGCCCATCATTATTTTGACCGGCGCGGCCAGCGAGGCCGATACGATTTTGGGCCTTGATGCGGGGGCCAATGATTATGTCACCAAGCCCTTCCGCTTCGGTATTTTATTGGCCCGCATGCGCGCGCAATTGCGCAGCCATGAACAGGCGGAAACGGCGGAGCTGCAAATCGGGGCTTATGTTTTTCGCCCCAGCTTGAAAATATTGGAGCCGCAAGACGGCGCGGCGAAAATTCGCCTGACCGAAAAAGAAACCAATATTTTGAAATTTTTACACCGCGCCGGCGGCGCCGCGGTGGCGCGCGACACGCTGCTGCATGAAGTGTGGGGTTATAATGCGCAAGTCTCGACGCATACGCTGGAAACCCATATCTATCGGCTGCGCCGCAAGATAGAGGCCGACCCGTCAGAAGCCACTTTGCTGCTGACGCTGGAGGGCGGCTATGCATTGGCGCAATAATTTGGCGCACTCATTTGGCGTAATTAAACCTTAAGCCGAGACAAATAGATTTTCCGCGCCGACGGCAATCGGATAGCCGGTCACATAATCTTCATGCATGCGCATGGCGCGTCCGGTCGAGATTTTCATGGCGGCAAAATCGCTGAGCCCTTGCGCCAATTCGCGCCCGTCTCCGGCCAGCATTTGAAAGCGCCGCCGCAGGCGCAAGCGGCCATCATTGACGCTCACCCAAGTGGCGATATGCACACGCTCACCGGCCAGCGCCGCCGCCTTATAGTCAATTTCATGGCGGGTCACGACAAAGCCGCAATCGCGTTGGCGATAGGCGGCGAAATCAAACCCCAAAGCTTTCGAATGGGCCCAGGCGGCGCGCGCCATCCAGTTCAGATAAACGACATTATTGACGTGATTGAAATCATCAATATCGCCCTCTTGCACGGCGAGGCTGAGGGTAAATTGCGGTGGCAATAAAAACGCCTCTGGCGGCGGGGCGGGGGCACTGACGGGCTCACTCATGAGCCGACATTAGCAGCCCGCATAGAGGCTTGCCAAGACGGGCGGTGCAGGCTTAGTCTCTCGGCAGTTTAGGGAGACTATGCATGAGTGCCACTGCGATTAATGTCGCCCGCCTCGGCACGGCGCGCGATGATTTTGATACCAATGCCGAAAATTGGCCGCCCAATGTCAAAGTGGCGCATGAAAAACCGTCACCGACCTCGGCCCATTTAGGGCTTGAATTATTGGCCGTCGACAAGGCCGGCGGCACGGTTGAGATGGCCTTTAATGCGGGCGATAAATTATGCAATAAATGGGGCGGCATTCAGGGCGGCAATGTTGCCGCCATGCTCGATGATGCCATGGCTTTTGCCATTGGCCTCAATCTCGATTGGGGGCAAATCAGCCCGACTTTGGAATTGAAAGTATCGATGCTGGCACCGGCGCGCCCGGGGCGGCTTTACGCGGTCGGGCAAGTGGTGCGGCGCGGGCGCTCGGTCGGTTTTGTTGAGGGCATGTTATATGATGCGGAAGGGCAATTATTGGCCACCGGCTCATCGACCGCCAATTTTGTTACGCTGAAAAAGCGCGACAGTTAACCCCGTCAAAGGAGGCGCGCATGGCGCATTTGAAAAACGCTGAAACGGCGCAATTGGCCGAAGTGGCCGATGAGCTGGCCCTGGCCGCTGCGGTGATGGGGTTTGAGCCCAATAGTTTGAAAATCATGGCGCATCGGCCCGAGATTTTGCGCGGCTTTCTTGCTTTGAGCGCGGCGGTTTTGGGGCCCGATGCCAAGCTTGAGCCGGGCTTGCGGCAGATGATAGCCCATATTGCCAGCGCCGCGGCGGGCTGTCATTATTGTCAAGCGCATACCGCACATGGCGCGCATGAACGCGGCGTGGCCGATGAAAAAATCGCCAATCTTTGGTCTTTTGAAACCGATGCGCAATTTTCCGAGGCTGAACGCGCCGCTTTGGCGCTGGCGCAGGCCGGTGCGCGCCAGCCCAATGGCGCCACGCAAGCCCATTTTGACGAGCTGAAGGCGCATTTTTCCGATGCCGAAATCTGCGAAATTGTCGCCGTGATAGCGACATTTGGCTTCCTCAACCGCTGGAATGATACGCTGGCCACCGAATTGGAAGACAGCCCGCTGGCTTATGCCGAAAGCCATCTTTTGGCCAATGGATGGAAACCAGATCGGCATAAATAACGTATTGAAAGCATGAGTGAAAACGACAATCGAAGCCAAATGCATAAATCGCAATGGCGCTTGCGGCAGGTCACCGACGAGTTGAACGCGCGGCCTTTCCCGCGCTTTGCCCTGCCGACGGCGATTTTTCGCCTATGCCTGTCGGGCGAAGAAGCGTTTGACGGCTTGCGCGATGCTTTGCGCGGCACGCTGAGCGATATTGATTGGGACGCCGATGCGCAACGCCGCCTCATCCGCGCCCGCCAGAACGGGGTGCAGTTCAATATTGAGCGCCATACCGAATTCGTCTCATTGACCATTATTGATGAAAAGGCCGAAAATGGCTCGGCGGCGCAGCATTTGCCGCCCGATTGGCTCGATAAAAACCGCGGCGAAGTGGTGGTGGCGGTCGATTGCCAATGCAGCATACGCGGCACGGCGCGCGATGGCTGGACCTGCGCCAGCCGGTTGGAAAACGGGCTGGCTGACGGGTTTTTCGATTTTAAAGTGGCGGAAGACGGGCACACCAAAATTGCCCTTGATTTCGCCCCCGATTGTGATGTCCGCGATGTCGGCCGCATTGCTTTGCAAGTGGTGGAAATTGAAACCTATCGTTCTTTTGCCGCCATTGGGCTCAATCGCGCGCGCGCCGCGCAAGCGCAATTATCCGATGTTGCCGCGCGTGTGCCAACCAGCATTTCAGCCGCCGGCAGCGCCGATAGCGAGCGTTTTGACCTGCTCAGCCAATTGACCGGCGAGTTGGAAGAGATATGGCGACGCACCTCATTTCGCTTTGCCGCCTGCACCGCCTATTGGGATTTGGTGACGGCGCGCCTTGCCTCTTTGCAAGAGCAGGCCTTTGACAGCCGCATCACCATTGGCGGGTTTTTGGAGCGCCGCCTGCAACCGGCCATTGCCACTTATCAATCGACCGAACGCCGCCGCCATGATTTGGCCGAACAAATTGCCGCCATGACGGGGCTTTTGCAAACCCGCATTGAATTGGATATGCAGCAGCAAAATGCCGATTTGCTGGCCTCGCTCAACCATGCGGCCGAGCGGCAATTGCGCTTGCAGCACACGGTGGAGGGGGTTTCGACCGTCGCCATTTCCTATTATCTGGTCAATTTATTGCGCGCACCGGCCGATTGGGTGCTGGCCAAACAGCCGGCGCTCGACCCGCTCATTGTCAATTTAGCATTGGTGGCCATCACCGTGCCGCTGGTCTGGCTGAGCATAAGGCGGCTTTTGCGCGCCACGGTCAGGGCAAGCGGCGGCCATGCCGGCCTTCCCGCCGCGCTTCAAAAAATCCGATTGATGGTTTGGAGCGTTCTGGAGCGGGCGATGAGATTCGAACTCACGACCCCAACCTTGGCAAGGTTGTGCTCTACCCCTGAGCTACGCCCGCTTTGTCAGAACGGATTGCGTTATGCACCATCATTAGAGGTTTGACAAGTGGCCATTTGACAAGTCGTCAAGAGGCGCAGATAGTGCGCTCCGAATTGATATTTTTCAGCCGCGCCCTGCGCCCCTCTTGGCAAATGGCCTGCGACCCCCATTTAAAGGGTAGGAGATAAACCATGTCGACAGCTTTTGAGCCGCCGCAAAATGAAACCCCGCCCGTCGCCGCCGCGGCGGGCGATAGCGTCGTCGATGTGACGAGCGAAAATTTCATGGCCGAAGTGATTGAGGCTTCGCAAGCGCAGCTTGTGCTGCTTGATTTATGGGCCCCGTGGTGCGGCCCGTGCAAGCAATTGACCCCGGTTTTGGAAAAACTGGCGGCGCAATCCGATGGTGCGGTGCGGCTTGCCAAAATGAATATTGATGAGCATCCGGCGGTGGCGCAGCAATTGCAGGTGCAATCCATTCCCGGCCGTCTTTGCCTTTAAGGGCGGCCAGCCGGTGGACGGGTTTATGGGGGCGCTGCCGGAAAGCGAGGTTAAAAAATTCCTCGACAAGCATTTGGAGGAAGGCTTGGCTGCCTCGCCCGCCGAGGCCTTGATGGAAACCGCAGCCGAGGCATTGGCCGCCGGTCACACAAATGATGCGCTGGAATGTTATGCGGCGGCTTTGGCGCAAGAGCCCGATAATGTGGCAGCTCAGGCCGGTCTGGCGCAATGCCATTTGGCCCGGGGCGATAGCGCGGCGGCAGCCGCCATTTTGGACGCGGAGCCGCCGCATGATAATGATCCGGCTTTGGCCTCGGCGCGCGCGGCCGTCGCTTTGGCGCAAAAAATCGCCGAAAAAAACAGCGATGATGGGCGGAGAAGATGCGGATGCTGCCTTGCTGGCGGCGCCCTTGCGGCTGACCCGAAAATAATCATCAAGCGCGTTTTGATTTGGCGCTTGGCGCATCATGCGGCCGGGCGGCGCGAAGCGGCGCTGGATGCGCTATTGGACATTGTCGCGCGTCAGCGCGATTGGCATGAAGAGGCAGCACGCAAGCAATTGCTTGAATTCTTCGACGCTTATGGCGCGCAAGATGAATTGGTAATTGCCGCGCGCAAGCGGCTGTCCTCGCTTTTATTTAGCTGATAGGCTGGTGTTATATGTCTTTTGACCCTGAAACGATTAATGAATTGCCGCAAACCGTGCCGGTATTTCCGCTCGAAGGCGTATTGCTTTTGCCGCGCGGGCAATTGCCGCTGAATATTTTCGAGCCGCGCTATTTGCAAATGTTTGAAGATGCGTTGGCCAAAGGACGGCTTTTGGGCGTGGTGCAACCCTATGGCGATGAAAGCGGGGTCGAAGGTTTGCAAAAAGTCGGTTGCCTTGGTCGCATATCGTCTTTTTCCGAGACCGATGACGGGCGGATGATTGTCTCGCTGACCGGCGTGGCGCGCTTTGCCATTGCCGAAGAGTTGAACGTGCTGACGCCCTATCGGCAAATCCGCGCCGATTATCGTCCCTATGAAAGCGATTTAATCGCCGATGTCGGCAGCATAGATGTCAATCGCGACGGCGTGCTTGACGTGTTGAGACGCTATCTTGATGCCAATGGCATGGAGGCCGATTGGCCTGCCATTGAGAGTTCGAACAATGAAGCTTTGGTCAATTCACTGTGCATTATCAGCCCCTATGGGGCGCAGGAAAAACAGGCCATGCTGGAGGCTGCGACGCTGGCCGAGCGGGCCGAAATCCTTATCGCGCTGACCGAAATGGTGCTGGCGCAATTGGCGCAATCGGGCGGTGCCAATGATAATGCGGTGCAATAGGGGTTGATATGAGCGAAAACGTAAAACTCGATCCGGCGCTTTTGGAGCTTTTGGTCTGTCCGGTCAGCCACGGGCCGCTTATCTTATGATGAAAAAGCCGGCGAATTGATTTCCAAAGAAGCCGGCCTCGCCTTTCCGGTGCGCGACGGCATTCCGATTATGTTGACCGAAGAAGCGCGCAAGCTGGCCGATTAGGCTTTTTCAAAATCGGCTTTCTCAAAACCGTGACCGCGCATCAGCCGCGGCAAATCATCATGGCTGATGCCGCCATTGGCCTGATTGCGAAAGCGCTTATTGAGGCGATTGCCGACCTTTTTTCCGACCGGTGATTCCGACCCATGGCCAATCCCAAACGCGCCACAGGGCGGGTCCATGTTTTGGCTTGGCCGGAAAATATTTCGGCCAGAATATGTGTGGTCGCGGCCATCACCCCGCCATCGGCGCGGCGCAGCTTTTGATAGCTGTCGAGCGCGCCCGGCGCGTCAAAAGCCAAACCTAAGCGGCGCGCCTCATAAAGCGCTTCGGCCAATTGCGCCGCATCGCGCAAAGCGAGATTGAAACCCTGGCCGGCCAGCGGGTGGATGATATGCGCCGCCTCACCGACAAGGCACAGTTTTTCATCGACATAATGTTCGGCCAGCGCCAAGGCGAGGGGCTGCACGGCGCGCGCCGTTACGGGCGCAGCTGCACCGGCTTGCCCGTCGTCGCTTTATCAGCTCATAGGCCAATAGATTTTCGTCAATCTCGGCCAGCGCGGCGGCGCGCGCTTGCGGCACGCTCCATATCAGGGCGCGGCCATGCGGGTCGGGTAAGGGCAACAGGGCGAGCGGCCCGTCAGGGGTAAAAATTTGTATCGCCTGATTGCCGTGCGGCGTGTCGCCTTTGAGCGCACAGACCAATGCTCCGGCGCGATAATCATGGCGCAGCAGGGCTTGCTGCATGGTCGCGCCGCCAGCTTGCCGGGGCGCGCGCGCGCAATCAACCAAGAAGCGCCGCCATCATATTGCGACCTGCCATCGGCAAATTGCGCCTGGCCGGTGGTTTTGTCAAAGGCGGAGAGGGTGTCGCTTGGCGCTTTATTCGTTTTCCGCCAGCGCTCATCGCAGGCGTTTTCAATGGCGCGGTCAATGCGCGGCGCGGCATACAATATGCGCCAAAACCGCAAGCGTTGTGGCATTATCGTCTTTTTGGCGGGCATCGGCAAAACCCAGCCCGAGACCGGCGGCGAAAGCCGTCTTGTCGCCAAATACCGCCATATCGCAAATCGGCGCGCTCGGGCGGTCAAGTTTTTGCCAGACGCCCAGCGTTTCCAGCATGGTTTTGGCGGCCGGGCTCAAGGCCAAAACGCTTTGCCAGTCCGCCATTTGGGGGTTTTTTGATATTTCGGGTGTTTCACGGTCAGCCGTCTCGGCCTGCGGCGCATCGGCCAGAATGACCGGCAGCTGCGCAGCGGCCAGCGCCAAGCCGGTCATGCGCGCCGTGCTGCCCGTGCCATAAACGATAATCGGTCGATCTTGAGCGCCGCTCATGAAATGCCTCTTGCTTCTGCGCGTGGCTGATGAGCGGCAAAGTGCCGTAAAAATGGCGGCGCGTCCAGTGTTGAGGCCGGCAGCGCGGTTTTGCCGCCATGAAACCGCGATTATTGCTTAAAAATTAGCCAGCAGAAGAACCCATGCCCAAAATTATAGCAATTTTTTTATTGGGCGGCGCGCGCAAGCTGCTGTGCCAGCGCCGCCGCCGCGTGCTTCATTTGGCACGTTTTTTGCATAAAACTAGGGAATTACCTAGGGGGTATCAATGGAAAACAGTGCAATAGGCGGTGACGTCTTTTTTATTCTTATGGGCGCCATTTTGGTGTTCGCCATGCATGCCGGTTTTGCTTTTTTGGAAGTGGGCACGGTACGCAAGAAAAACCAAGTCAATGCAATGGTCAAAATCCTTTCCGATTTCGGCATGTCGACTTTGGCTTATTTCTTCATCGGCTATTCGGTCGCTTATGGTATGGACTTTTTGTCTTCCGCCGCAACGATTAGCGGCGATGGCGGCGATGAAGCTTATGGCCCGCAAGGCCTGTCGCTGATTAAATTTTTCTTTCTGCTGACTTTTGCGGCGGCCATTCCGGCAATCATTTCCGGCGGCATTGCCGAGCGCGCCAAATTCGGCACCCAGCTTTTGGCTTCCGGGGTCATTGTCGCTTTGGTCTATCCGTTTTTTGAAGGCATGATTTGGAACGGCAATTACGGTTTCCAAGCATGGCTCGAAGCCAGCTTCGGGGCCAGCTTTCCATGACTTTGCAGGCTCTGTCGTGGTGCATGGTGTCGGCGGCTGGATTGCCTTTTCGGCCGTCATTCTCTTGGGCGCGCGGCTCGGCCGTTATGGCCCGAAAGGGTCGGCCTTCCCCCCCAGCTCCATTCCGTGGCTGGCCCTTGGCAGCTGGCTTTTGTGCATTGGTTGGTTCGGCTTTAATGTAGTCAGTGCGCAATCGCTGGAAGGCGTGTCCGGCCTGGTTGCGGTCAATTCGCTAATGGCCATGGTCGGTGGCATTTTGGCCGCTTTATTTGTCGGCAAAAACGATCCGGGCTTTGTCCATAATGGTGCTTTGGCCGGTCTGGTGGCCGTTTGCGCCGGCTCCGATGTCATGCATCCGGGCGGTTCCTTGGTCACCGGTGCGATTGCCGGTGTGTTGTTCGTCAAAATGTTCGTCTATTGCCAGGAAAAATTGCAAATTGATGATGTTTTGGGCGTTTGGCCGCTGCACGGTCTGGCCGGTGCATGGGGCGGCATTGCTTGCGGTATTTTCGGCATGGAGGCGCTTGGCGGCCTCGGCGGCGTCAGCCTGATGTCACAAATCATCGGCACGCTTGTCGGCTGCGGTTTTGCGGCCATTGCCGGCGCCATTGTCTATGGTGCGCTGAAGCAAAGCATCGGCATTCGGTTGAGCGAGGAAGAAGAGCAGCAAGGTGCTGATCTCTCCATTCACAAAATCGCGGCCAATCCGGAAACCGGCATCGGTTAATCCTCCTCCTCAGCCGAACCACGCGTCGCGCCGCTTTAGCCTTTGCTAAAAGCGGCGCGGCTGCGCTAGTCTTCTAAAGGCTGATTCGTGAACGACCCGAGCGGGCCTATCGGCTGCGCTCGGGTCTTTCGTTTGGAGACCGACATGCAAAAAAGGGTTTTCGACACCCTGCCCGCTTCGCCCTTTGCGCGCCTGCGCGCCCTGTTGGATGATGTGACGCCGCGCCTCGCGCCGGTCTCTTTGGCTTTGGGCGAACCGCAACATGCGCCACCCGATTTCGTGCTGGAAGCGCTCAAGCAAAATCTCGATGATTATGGGCGCTACCCGCCGATTGGCGGCACGCCCGCTTGGCAGGCGGCAGTGCGCTCTTGGCTCAAGCGGCGCTTTCATATTGACAATGTGCTGGCCGAGGCGACGCAAATATTGCCGCTTAACGGCACGCGTGAAGGGTTGTTTCTGGCCGCGCAAATCGCGCCGCAAAAATAGCGGATGGGCTGATGGCCATGCCCGACCCGTTTTATCAAATTTATGCCAGCGCCGCCGTGGCGGCCGGGGCGCAGCCGCATTATCTCGCAGCCACGCGCGAAAATGGTTTTATCGCCCCGCTTGATGATTTGGGTGAGGATGCGCTGGCGCGCTTGCGTGCGCTTTATCTTTGCAATCCGGCCAATCCGCAAGGGGCGGTGGCCGATAAGGCTTATTTGGAAAAGGCGCTGGAATTGGCGCAGCATTATCATTTCATCTTAATGGTCGATGAATGTTATGCCGAAATTTATGACCCTGATGGCGCGCCGCCGCCATCGATTTTGCAAATCATGCAGGAGAAAAAATTTGCCGATGCGCCGGTGCTGGCTTTTCACTCTTTGTCCAAACGCTCGAATTTGCCGGGGCTGAGAAGCGGTTTTGTCGCCGGCGGCAAAAGCGCCATGCGGGCGCTTTCCGATTTGCGTCAAATTGCCGGCCCGCAATCTCCGCTGCCGGCACAAGCCGCCGCGGCTTTGGCCTGGGGTGATGACGCGCATATTGCCGACAATCGCCGCCTCTATGCCGAAAAATTTGACTTTGCCGAGACCGTATTTGCCGATGCCTATGATTTCGAGCGTCCGGCGGCAGGGTTTTTTCTCTGGCTCAATGTCGCCAATGGCGAGGCCGCGGCGGCGCATTTATGGCGCGAACAAGGGGTGCGGGTTTTGCCGGGGGCTTATCTTTCGGCCCTTGAAAACGCGCCCCATGCCGCGCCCTATATTCGCGTTGCGCTGGTCGCCGATATGGCGCAAACACAATCGGCTTTGCAGCGTTTAAAAACCGGGCTCGATGATTTTTCCAGCGCCAGCAAAGGGTCGGCGGCATGAAGATGGCCGAGATATTATCACGCGCTTGCGCGTTTTGGTCGGCCATCTCTGGTTGCGCTTATCTGCCGCCATCAGCCTGCTCTTGGTGTTTGTTCTGGCGCTGGCCGTGCTCAGCTATGCGCCGCAAGACAGCAGCCTTAATAGCAGCGGCGGGACGGCGGTCGGCAATTGGCTGGGCATGCCCGGCGCGATTGCGGCTGATATGGTGCTGCAGCTTTTCGGCCTCGCCGTCTGGTTGATGCTGTTGCCGCTCGGCGCGCGCGCGGCGCGGCAATTGACCGGCAGTGTTTTGGGCCATCCCCATTGGCGCTTCATCGCCGCCATTATGGCACCGCTTTTATGGCTTTGGCGCTGGCTTTGGGCGGGCGCCAAGTTGACCCGCTGGCGCCGATACCGGGCGGCGCGCTGGGCGAGCTTGCTGGCCGATGGGGTTGAAACGGTGCTGGCGGCATTTTCATTGTTCATGTCGCCTCAAATTGAATTGACCGCCGCTTATGGCTTGGGCGGCTTGGCAGTTTTGGCTGCCTTGTTCGGCAGCGGCTTGGTGCGCTTATCGGGGCAAGCGGCATGGCGCGTTTTGCGCGGGGCGCGGCATTTGCGACACGGCCCGCGCGCCTATACGGCCTTGCGCGGCATGGTCGCAGCACTCCATCCAAACGCGCTCAGAAACTGGCTGCCTTTGCGCGCGGCCCAGCCGGGTGATGCGGCTGCCGCATTTGAGGCGGGCGATGATATTGATGCGGGCTTAACCGATAATGATGCATCAAGCGCCGGCCAAGTGCATGTGGCTGATAAAAAACCGGCCCCCAAAACGGGGCGGCGCGCCGCGCGCGAAGCGCAAGCCAGCCTCGCTTTTGACAAATCAACATATGAATTGCCGCCCTTGCGGCTTTTGACCGAGCATAAAAAACCGCGCCAGACGAGCAATCTCAGCAAAGATGCGCTGGAGGCCAATGCGCGCATGTTGGAAACGGTTTTGGCCGATTTCGGCATTAAGGGCACAATCGGGCAAGTGCGCCCGGGCGCTGTTGTCACACTATATGAATTGGAACCGGCGGCCGGTGTGCGCTCGTCGCGCGTGGTCGGTCTGGCCGATGATATTGCGCGCTCTATGAGCGCCGTCTCGGCGCGCGTTGCGCCGGTGCCGGGCTCCAATGTCATCGGCATTGAGCTGCCCAATCAGACGCGCGAATTGGTTTCTTTACGCGAGCTTTTAGGGTCCAGGGATTTTGAAAGCGGCAAGTCGAAATTGACAATGGCGCTGGGCAAAGATATTGGCGGCGCGCCGGTCATGTCGGACCTTGCGAAAATGCCGCATTTATTGGTCGCCGGCACCACCGGCTCGGGTAAATCAGTCGGCATTAACACAATGATATTGTCTTTGCTCTATCGTCTGACGCCCGATCAATGTCGGCTTATTCTGGTTGACCCGAAAATGCTCGAATTATCGGTCTA
The DNA here is from genome assembly GCA_038143435.1 of Rhodobiaceae bacterium. Classification (GTDB taxonomy): domain Bacteria; phylum Pseudomonadota; class Alphaproteobacteria; order RS24; family RS24; genus UBA8337. The sequence goes on from JAYQLX010000003.1 coordinate 167,266, forward strand.
TGACGATATTCCGCATTTGCTGGCGCCGGTGGTGACCGAGCCGAAAAAAGCCGTGGTCGCGCTTGAAATGGGTGGTGCAGGAAATGGAAAACCGCTACCGCAAAATGGCCAAAATCGGCGTGCGCAATATTGACGGCTTTAATGAGCGTATGCGCGATGCGCAAAGCGCCGGTGAAACCTTATCGCGGCGTGCGCAAACCGGCTTTGACCCGGAAAGCGGCGAGGCGATTTACGAAGATGAGATAATCGAAACGGAAATTTTACCCTTTATTGTTGTGGTGATTGACGAAATGGCCGATTTGATGATGGTGGCAGGGAAAGAAATTGAAGCCGCCGTGCAGCGGCTTGCGCAAATGGCGCGCGCTGCCGGCGTGCATCTTATTACGGCGACGCAGCGCCCGTCGGTCGATGTCATTACCGGCACCATTAAGGCCAATTTCCCGAGCCGCATTTCCTTTCAAGTGACGTCGAAAATTGACAGTCGCACGGTTTTGGGCGAGCAGGGGGGCGAGCAATTATTGGGGCAGGGCGACATGCTTTATATGGGCGGCGGCGGGCGCGTGCAGCGTGTGCATGGGCCGTTTGTTTCCGATGAAGAGGTCGAAAAAGTGGTCAGCTTTTTGAAAAAACAAGGAGTGCCGGAATATATTGAGCAAGTGACGCAAGAGCCTGAAGAAGCGCCCGATATGGAAGTCTCGAGCGGAGACGATCTTTATGACCAAGCGGTCGCCATTGTGACGCGCGACGGGCGCGCCTCGACCAGCTATGTTCAAAGGCGGCTGTCCATCGGCTATAACCGCGCCGCCCGATTGATTGAGCAAATGGAAGAACAAGGGGTTATCTCTCCGCCCAACCATGCCGGCAAGCGCGAAATTTTGGCAGGCAAACATTAATGGGATTGCGCAAAGACAAATTTCAAAGCCCTGGCTTTGGTCGGGATGGCCTGATGGGCTTTATTGGGGCCCGATTATAACGCCGGCGGCCGCGCCGCTCGACGCGCAAGACGAGCCGTTTCTGGCGCGCATCAATCAGGCGCTGAAAGCTTTGCCGCCGATGAGCGGGCGCTTTGAACAAAAGCTGCCCAATGGCGGCCATGCGACGGGCAGCTATGCAATTGATTGGCCCGAGCCGATTGCGCTTCGCCTATGATGGCGATGGCGGCATTGTGACGGTGAAGGGTAAATTCGTTGCCGTGCAAGAACAGCCGGGCGGCGAGCCGAATTGGTTCCCCGTGGCGCTGACCCCTTTATCGGTTTTGCGCAATGCCATTGAGCAAGGCATTGTTGCCAATATGGTCATCGATTTGACGCTGCGCGAAAATAATTATTCCATCACCTTGCAAGACCCGAGCGGTGAATTGCCGGGCACGGCGCAATTGTTTTTCACCCGCCATAGCGGCGCTGTCGAGGGCGACCGGCTTTATGCTTGGCGGCTGACCGATGTGCAAAATCTGGTGACATTGGTGCGCCTGTCGGAAATCATCACTCATGAAAAACTGGCGGCCAGCCATTTTGAAATTATCCAAATTGAAGAGGATGATTATTAAGTCATGCGTGAGCCCCCCCAAAATGGCGATGATTGGCAGGCCAGCGCCGAGAGCCTGTTGGCGCTGGAGGCGGAAATTCCGCTTTTGTCTGCCTTGCGCGAATTTACCGAACGCGCCGCGCGCGCGCGTTGGTTTGCCGAATTGGGCGAGCCGATTGACGGCGAGACGGCGCATTTGGCGCGCCTTTATTTGGACGCTCTGGGATTCCCCGATGCCGAACCGCTGCCGGTTTTGAGTTGGGATGATGCGCTCGACGCGGCAGAAAGCGGCGATTTGAACAGTGAGGGCTGGGAAGCCGAAGAGCAATTGCGCGCGGCGTTGACCGACCGCGTCTTGGAGGGCGTATCGGAAGACGGGCTTGGCGTTATGCTGGCGCATTTATCGGCCGCTTTGGCCGAGCCCTTTGGCGGAAATGGCCGATGAAGCGCTGATGATGGCCGATGAGCCGCCCGACGCCATTCGCGATTTGGCTGTCGGGGCGGCACAGCAGGCGGCTTTTGGCGGCGCTTTGGCGCTGGCGGCGGCGGCGCTTGAAATGGCCGAGGCGGATGATCAGCAGGCCGGCGAGGAAGCGCTGGAGCACCCGCTTTTGCTACGTTACAGGCTTTTGAACTGGGCCGCTGGCCATTGGCCTTAAGCGGGCGCAGCCTCAATTTATTTTAACTTATGCGCTTGGGAGGCAATGCGATGCGGATTGTCTCATGGAACATTAATTCGGTGCGCTTGCGCGAAAATCTGGTGCTCAAGCTGATGAAAAAGCTCGACCCGGATATTATCTGCCTGCAGGAAACCAAATGCCCGAATGATCAATTTCCTGAAAAAGCCTTTGCCAAAGCGGGCTTCAGCCATATCGCCAAAAACGGCATTAAGGGCTATCACGGCGTCGCCACTTTGTCGAAACATGACATCATTGCCAGTGACATTGTCGATTATTGCGGCAAGGGCGACGGGCGCCATATCGCGGTGACGGTGCAGGCGGGTAAAAAGGCCAAGCCGGTCACCGTGCATAATTTCTATGTGCCGGCCGGCGGCGATGAACCCGACCCCGATATCAATGAAAAATTTGCCCATAAGCTGGCTTTTTTGGGTGAGATGCAGAACCGCTTTTAAAAAGCTGAAAAAGCAAGGAAAAGCGGCTGGTCAAGTGCTGCTGGGCGACCTGAATATCGCCCCCGGTGAGCATGATGTATGGTCGTCAAAACAGCTTAAAAATGTGGTCAGCCATACGGCAGTGGAAATTGCCGAATTGGCGAAAGTGCAGGCGGCGGCGCAATGGGATGATGTGGCGCGCCGCTTTGTGCCGCCTGAAGAGAAACTTTATAGCTGGTGGAGCTATCGGGCGCGCGATTGGGCCGCCTCCGATCGCGGCCGTCGTCTCGACCATATTTGGGTGACGCCGGATTTATCGCCTGCCGTGTCGGATTATGGCGTGCTGCGCGCGGCGCGCGGCTGGGAGCGCCCCTCCGACCATGCGCCGCTATGGATTGATTTAAAGACCTAATTCCCCCACACTGAGATGAGGGAGGCGCATTATGAATATGCATGCAGCAATGACTGGTGACATTAAGGCGGTGTGCGCGCAAGCTGCGGCTGAGAGCGAGGCGACGGAAACGGCGCGGCAATTATCGCCGGAGCTGGCGCGCGCTTTGGCGCGGGCGGGCTATTTCAACATGTTTGTGCCGAACGCTTTGGGCGGTCAGCAATTATCACCGCCTGACGCCATGGCCCGTTTTCATTATTTGGCACGTCATGATGCGGCGAGCGCTTGGGTTACCATGATCGGCGCGACCACCGCTCTGGGTGCGGCCTATATTGACGGCGCTATTGGCCGCGACATGTTCGCCGCCAGCGAACGCATTACATGCGGCATATTTGCCCCCAATGGACGCGCGATGCGCGATGGCGATGATTACATTGTTTCCGGCCGTTGGGCCTGGGCGTCAGGCTCGGCCAATGCCGATTATATCGGTTTGGGCTGCATGACTTTCGAACATGCCGATGACGAACCGTCAGGCAAGAAAATACGCCTGCTCATGGAGCCGCGCGACAAAATCATTTTTCACGATACATGGCACACAATGGGGCTGTGCGGCACATCTTCCGGCGATGTTGAATTGCAAGAGGCGCGCATCCCGATGGCGCATAGCTATTCGCTGGCGACCGATACGCCTTGGGCCGATGGGGCGCTTTATCAAATGCCGTATTTTGCGCTTTTGGCGGCCGGCGTGGCGGCGGTCGCTTTGGGCAATGCGCGCGCCGCGCTGGATGAGGTAATCGAGCTGGTCACCGCCAAAACGGCGCAAGGCCATAGCCGCAGCTTGGCCGAACGCAGCGGCGTGCAGGCGGCTCTGGCGCAAGGCGAAGCGGAATGGCGCGCCGCCCAAGCCCTCTATGAAACGACATTGGCTGATTGTTGGCAAGCGGCGCAAGACAAAGTCATCGCGCCGGAAACAAAGGCCGATTTGCGCCTCGCCTCGACCCATGCGGTGCGCAGCTGCGCAGAGGTGGTGCGCCGTGTGCATGATATTGCCGGCGGCACATCGGTCTATAAAACCAGTGCCATTCAGCGCCGCTTGCGCGATGCGCAGACCATGACGCAACATATGATTACCAATGCCACAACCTATGAAATGACCGGCCGCGTTTTGCTTGGCGGTTATCATCCGGGCATGCAGCTTTAATCGAACCAGCCAGTTTGTCGCAAGCGCACCGCTTGCGCGCCGTATGCGAGCCGACTAACCTTAGGAAGAAACTTTTGGGAGGTTGCCATGCTTGGTAATTACACATCGCCTTGGATGACCGAGGATTTGACGATTTTCAAAGATGCGGCCAGTAAATTCATGCAAGGCCGAATTTGTGCCGCTGGCCGATAAATGGCACGACCAGGGCATGGTCGATCGCGAAGCTTGGAACAAAGCCGGTGAAGCGGGCCTGCTTTTGACCTCAATACCGGAAGAATATGGCGGCGGCGGCGGCGATTATCGCCATGAGGCGATTTTGACGGAAGAGCAAACGCGGCTTGGCATTGGCGGCTGGGGGCAAAGCGTGCATTCGCTGATTTGTTCACATTATTTCCTTGCCTATGGCACGGAGGAGCAGAAGAAAAAATATCTGCCGAAAATGGCCAGCGGCGAAATGGTTTGCGCCATTGCCATGACCGAACCCGGCACCGGCTCTGATTTGCAATCGGTCAAAACCACAGCGCTCAAAGACGGCAATGAATATGTCGTCAATGGCTCGAAAACCTTCATCACCAATGGCCAGCATTGTGACGTCGTTTTGGTGGTTGCCAAAACCGATCCCGAGCGAGGGCGCCAAAGGCATTTCATTAATGATTGTCGAAACCGAAAGTGACGGTTTGCGCGTGGGCGCAATCTTGACAAAATGGGGCAGCATGCTGCCGATACGTCGGAATTGTTTTTCGACGATGTGCGTGTGCCGGCCGATAGTGTTCTGGGCGGTGAAGAGGCGCAAGGCTTTTATCAGCTTATGCAGCAATTGCCTGCCGAGCGTTTGGTCATTGCCAATGGTGCGGTGGCTGCGATTGAGCGCGCCATTCAATTGACGCTGGATTATACGCGCGAGCGCGAAACCTTCGGCAATGCGATTTTCGATTATCAAAACACCCAGTTCAAACTGGCCGAGTGCAAGGCCGATTGGATGGCGGCGCGCGCCATGGTCGACCAGTTGACGCAGCAACTCATGGACGGCACGCTTGATGCCAATACGGCGGCGGCGGCGAAATTTTGGTGCACCGAGCGCGAAAATCAGGTGATTGATACCTGCCTGCAATTTTTCGGCGGTTGGGGCTATATGGATGAATATCCGATCAGCCGCATGTATACCGATAGCCGTGTGCAGCGTATTTATGGCGGCTCCAATGAAATCATGCGCATGTTGGTGGCGCGCGCGCTTTAGCAAAACCCGCATTTTTGCCGGTTTTCGCTGGCAGTGCTTTTTCTTTTCGGTAAGCTGAAAGAATTGGAGGCTCGCCTGATGATTCTGCTAGAAAAAACGGTTTTTATTTTTGTTCTGGCCTTATTGATTTTGTTCGCCGACATTTCAATGGCGCAAAAGCGCTGAATTGACCGGCGAAACAGCGCCCGGATTTTGGGCGCTTTTGTTTTCCAAAGGCGGGGTGGTGACATGGGTGATTGCCCTTTTATCGGCCGTCGGCCTGCCGATTGCTGCCATTAAGCTTTATGAATTTTACCGCATGGATATTTTTCGCCCGCACGCTTTTGAGGCGGCATTGGACGATATGCGGCGCGGCAAGACGGCGGGTCTGGCGGCGCGACTTGATGCATTGGCCCATCCGGCCGCACCGCTTATTGCCTTTGCGCTGAGCCAAAGCAGCGCTGCGCGTTTGCGCCCCGGTCTGTTGCGTGAAGAGCTGGCGCGGCGCGCGCAATTTTTGGTGCGCCATTTATCCCGCCATATTTGGGTGCTCGAATTAATCGCCGCCTCAGCCCCTTTGTTTGGCCTATTGGGCACGGTGCTCGGCATGATTGTCGCCTTTCAAGGTGTCGGGCAAGGGGTTGGCGGCGCCGATACGGCGCTTTTGGCGGCCGGCATTTGGGAAGCGCTTTTGACCACCGCTTTCGGGCTTGGGCGTCGCTTTACCGTTTTCAATTCTCGCCGCCGTGTTCAATAATGCGGTCGATGGGGTGCGCGATATGGTGGAAGACGCGCTGACCGAAATCGTGGTGCGCGCCGAAGGCCGAAGCGCCAAAACAAGCGAGGGCTAGGCCGTGCGATTGGCTGCCCGTCCTCGCCGCGCTGCCTTTATGGGGCTGACCCCGCTTATCGATATGATTTTTTTGCTGCTGCTGTTTTTCCTGCTCGGCTCCGATTTCGTGACCTATGGCCAAAGCCGTTTGGCGCCGCCACGCGGCACGGGTGGCGAAACCAGTGCCGCTCCGCCTGTGTTGATTACTTTGGCCTGAAACCGGGGCGCTGAGCTGGAACGGCGCGCCTGCCGATAAAGCTTTTCTGTCACGCGAAACGGCGCGTTTGGTGGCGCTGAATGAAGAGCAGACCAATGGTTCTGATGCCGGCCGGCGCGGCCAATATTCAGCAAGTCAGCGATATTATGGATGTGCTGCATCATGCGCCGGAGCGCAAGCCATCACGCTGGAACGCGACGTGTTTGATATTGATTTGGCGGATTTTTGACATGCAGCTGAAAGACACACGCCGCGAGAATAAAATCCATCGATTTGCTGCCGCTTATCAATGTCGTTTTCCTGTTGATCTTATTTGTTCTGATTGCCGGACGCCCGTCGACCAATCATCCATCCGGTCTGGAGGTCGCGCGCAGCACGGTCGAGACAACGCATCAGGGGGCGGCGCTTGTCGGTCTGGCTGAAGCAAGATGATGACGTTTTATCTGTCGGAAAGCAAAGCCGGTAACGCTTTGGGTGAATTGAGCCAATTGGTCGCCGAAAAAGGTCTGGCGGCGCAGGGTCTGCCTTTGGAACTGATTGCCGACCGCCGCGCCCATGCCAAGGAATTATTGGCCTTTCGCCGCGCAATGGCGCGCGCCGGTTGGTGAAATAAGATTGAAAACCGAGCTCATGCGCGGGCTCGGCGACAAATGCACAGTGAGGCTTAATGAGGCACAGTGAGCCATGGAAATGGATAAAAACGCTGAGAAAAGCGGCTGGTTCAGCCGTATGCGCGCGCGCCTGATGGCGGTGCCACGGCGCGTCTGGTTGGCCTTTTGGCCGCCTCTTTGGCGGCGCATATTTTGCTGTCGGTCTGGTGTTGGTCTTGCTTTTGGCGGCGAGCGCGGCGGCGGCGATGCCTCGGACAGTTTGGTTATTTCGTCGGGTGAAGCGGCGCCCGGAAGACATTGATCTTCGATTTGCCGCAAAATATGCCGGTTGAAACGCCGCGCATGGCCGAGGCCGCAGCTCGATTTGTCGGAACTTTTGGAAGTGCCGCTGGAGGCGGATTTCAATGATTTGATGATGGATAATGCGCAAATGGCGGCAATTGCCCCGGCCATGCCGCTGCCCAGCGCCGCCGTCACCCAACGCGCCATGTCGGGTGGCGGGCTGATTTCCGGTGTGCCGCAAAGTTTTGCCGATTATATCCAGCATTTGCAAAAAACCGGCATTGATGTGGTGTTTGCCATTGATGCCACCGGCTCGATGGTATGGGTGCATCGAACGGTGCGCCAGCGCATGACGCAATTGGCGGCCTATGTGCGTGGGCTTGTGCCCTTGGCGCGTTTCGGCATTATCGCTTATCGCGATTATAATGATATTGATTTCGTCACCCGCATTTCGCAGCCCAGTTTCGACATTGAAAGGGCGCGGCTTTTTATGGGCGGCATTGACGCTTTGGGCGGCGGCGACCATCCCGAAGCGGTGACGCAAGCCTTGCGCGACAGTGAAAATCTCATTGGCTGGCGCAGTGGCGCGCAGCGCGTCGTCATTATTATCGGTGATGCGCCGCCGCATGCGCGCGAAATGAATGAGGCGGCAGAGATTGCTGAGCGCTTTAAATCACGCGGCGGACGCTTGTCTTTATTGGACAGTCGCGTTGAGGCCAATCGCGCCCTATTGGGGCGCGGCAAGCCGACCGGTTCGGGCGTCGATTTGGTCAAGCAGGGGGTGATGCCGGTATTTCGCAGGCTCGCCCGTTTGGGCGGCGGCACGGCGGCGACATTGGCAGCCGAGCGGCAATTGATGAAGACCCTCGCCTTATTGATTTTTGACGACCGATTTCACGATGAGCTGGCGCCGTTTCTGGCAAATTTGGAATAAGCTGATGGCGCGTTGATGAGCCTTTTCGTTTGCTCTTTGCGCCTTTCTGCGGCGCTGGCTTGCGGCGCGCCGCCGGATCTTTTGACGGCGCCGCCACAACAGATTTTGCGCGGGCTTGAGAAAAACAATGCGCCTTATTTGGCCGCTATGGATGATTATTCGATCGCGATGGAAGCGTGTTATGACGGCCCGCAAGGGCCGCTGGAATTGGCCCCGCATATCATAGTGGCGAATCTGTTGGAGGCCAATATTGTCGCCATGCGCCGCTTGGCCGAAGATAAGGTGCGCGATGATGAGTTTGATTATGAGGCGCTGTTATCATCCCCGCTTTGGGGCGATATTGAAGCCATGCGGGTGGCTGCCGCCTATGCCGACCGCGTGGGGCGCTTTGGCGGCAGCGGTGCGCCATATTTCCGCCGAAGACAAAAAACAAGCGCTCGACTTGGCCGGCGAGGCAATGCGGCAATTGACATTTGAGTTCAAGCATCCGGTTTTGGTGCAGCGCGCCATGTATGGTTTGGCGACAGCGCAGATTGAAGGCTGGGCGCTTGGCGGCAGCGGTGGCGACCTTGACGCGGCTTAAACAATCTTTGGCCATTGGCGGTGATGCTGATTTCAAAAATCGGTTGATGGTTTTTATGCCCGCATCACGGCACCCGGCTATCAGCCACCGGCTCCCTTATTCGAGACAGCGAAAGAAGGTGCCGCTCCCGATAAAAGCCGATTGGCCCTGACCGGCAAAACCGGCGATGACGCGGTCAAGCTGGCGCGCATCGCCATGGCTGAAGCGCGTCCGGCGTCGGAGATTATCGGCATTTTGGAGCCCGCTTTGAGCGGCTCGCGGGACAGCGCGCGCGCCGCTTTGGCGCTGATTGCGCGCGACCAGCTTTTGTTAAAGGCGATGGATTATGCGCCCGGGCCGTCATTGCGGGTCATGCGCCGCGCCTTTGGCGATGGGCAATATGGTCAATTGGTGGCCAGCTGGCCCGATTTGAAACCTTATTATCCGCTTTTGCCCGAAGGTTTGAAGCGGCAGGTCGATTATCAGATGGGGTGGCGCGGCTCAATTTGGGTGAATTGGTTTTGGCGCTTGACCATTTGCGCGCGGCGCGCCAAGCGACGCCGAGCGGGGTGAAGGCGGTGCGCCTCGATAAGCTGATTATGCTGGCGCGTTTATCGGTCGATAAATCAGTTGATGCGGCGCGCGATGCACCGCTGATTGCTTTGGCCGAGAAATATATGCGCCCGCCCAAAGCGGCGGAAAAGCAACGCGCCTTGGACGACCCGCCGCCATCGCCGGAAGAAGCGCTTGATGAGATGCTGGATTTGCGCGCGCGCATTGTGCTGGCGCGTCACGCGGCGGCGCGGTCTGATTGGGCGAAAAGCCGATGCATATTTGACCGGTATCGGGACCGAGCAACCGGCCTATCAATTATTTCTCGGCATGCGGGTGCGGCTCTTGGCCGAAGCGGTACGAGGGCGTTTGAAAAAAGGCGAAAGCGTCAAGGCGGTGCGAGGCATTGCGCGCGGCGGGCATATTCTTTATCGCCTTTGGCACGACAGCGATTGCCTGCCCGGCTGTCCGCGCAGCAATCGCCTCGCCGTGCATCGCGCGGCTTTTGAAATCGCGCTGATGGGCCGACTTAACAGCAGCGCTTTCGGCCTTGCTTGGGGCGGTTTTGTTAATGAGGGCGGCGACATCAGACCTTTTGTCAAAACAGGCTTTGGCTTATTTGGTCGATAAAGCCGATGGTGAAAGGCTGATGGCGATGCTGGAAAGCGATAATGAGGATTTGGCGGCTTTTACGCTGGGTCAATGGAAAAGACATTTGAGCGCGCGTCTCAAAAAACCTGATTTTGACGGGCGCTATCAATTTTTGAGCGCATTGGCCGACATGCAGGGTCGCCCGCGTGCGGTTTTGTTGGAAGCATTGGTCGAACATGATTTGACGCGCGCGCGACCGGTTGAGGCGCTTATCCACGCTGAAACATTGGCCGCCAATTTCCCGCGCCGCCCATCGGCTTGGTTTTGGCGCGCCGCGGCCTTGCAGGCCAATCAGCGCGGGCTGGAAGCGGCGCGCGCTTTATCCTCATTGGCGCAGCGCACCCCGTCCGATGATCCGGTCGGCATGGGCGCGCGGCTCGGTCTTGCCGCCTTGTTTGTCGATCTCGAACGCGGCGCGCAAGCTTGTGCCATGCGGGAAAAAATATTTTCACGGCCGCAAGCCGAAGCACGCTGGCGCGATGCGGCGCAGGCTTTTCCTCCTTTAAAGGATTGGCAAAAAACCACGGACCATTATTGCGGCTGACGCGCTGCGTTTAATGGCGGAAATGGCGCATGCCGGTAAACAGCATGGCGAGACCGGCGTCATCGGCGGCGGCAATGACTTCATCGTCACGAATTGAACCACCCGGCTGGATAATCGCCGTGGCCCCCGCTTCCGCCGCGCTCAACAGACCGTCGGCAAATGGGAAAAACGCATCTGAAGCAACCACTGAGCCTTGTCGCCAAAGGCTCTGATGCGCCGCAGGCTTCGGCGGCATCAATGCTTTTGCGCGCGGCAATGCGCGAGCTGTCGAGCGGCTCATTTGCCCCGCGCCAATGCCGACCGTGGCTTGATCTTTAACATAGACAATGGCGTTGGATTTGACATGTTTGGCGACCCGCCACGCAAATAATAAATCGGCCATTTCAGCGGCGCTGGGCTGTCTTTTGGTCACGCAGCTCACATCGCCGACATCAATATGACCATTATCGCGATTTTGCACCAAATAGCCGCCAGCCACATTGCGCACGCTGAGGCCGCCATCATGCGGTGCCGGCAGGCCGTCGCTCAGCAACAGGCGCAGATTTTTCTTGCCGGCAATAATCTCGCATGCCGCCTCATCGGCATCAGGCGCGATAATCACTTCGGTGAAAATATCGGTAATGGCTTCGGCGGTGGCGGCATCGAGCTTTTGGTTCATGGCGATAATGCCGCCAAAAGCCGAAACCGGATCGCAGCGCAACGCTTTGGCAAAAGCATCGGCCGCCGGTCGCCCAAGCGCGACGCCGCACGGATTGGCGTGTTTGATAATGGCGCAGGCAAAAGCTGTCAGGGTCAAGCTCGCTGACCAGTTCAAAGGCGGCATCCGTGTCATTGATATTATTGTACGACAAAGCCTTGCCCTGAATTTGCCGCGCCGTGGCGACCCCTTTGCGGGCCTTGTCACCGGCATAAAAACCGGCTTGCTGATGCGGGTTTTCGCCATAGCGCAAAGCTTGGTTGAGCTTGCCGCCAAAGGCGCGGTAGGGCGGCATATCAATATCCAGCTCTGCCGCCATCCAATTGGAAATCGCGGCATCATAGGCGGCTGTCCGGGCATAGGCTTTTTGCGCCAAGCGACGGCGCAGTTTTTGCGTCGTGCCGCCATCGGCCAGCGCCGCCAGCACCTCGTCATAATCATCACCATCGACCAGCACGGCGACATCTTCATGGTTTTTCGCCGCTGCGCGGATCATTGCCGGTCCGCCAATATCGATATTTTCAACGCAAGCGGCATAATCACCGCCCGCCGCAACGGTCGCTTCAAACGGGTAGAGATTGACCACCAGCAAATCAATCGGCCCAATGCCATGCGCCTGCATGGCCGCTTGATGGTCTTGATTGTCGCGTATCGCCAACAGTCCGCCATGCACCATCGGGTGCAATGTCTTGACGCGGCCATCCATCATTTCGGGAAAGCCGGTCAATTCGGACACGTCTTTGACCGGCAGGCCGTTTTCGGCCAAAAGCGATGCCGTGCCGCCGGTCGATATTAGCTCGACCCCGAGGGCCGATAATTTTTCGGCAAAGGCGACAATGCCATCCTTATCGGAGACCGATATGAGGGCGCGGTGAACGGGTTTTACATCAGACATTTGCTTTCCTTTGTTTTGTCGAATGTTTCAGCTTCTTCATTTATCGACGTCGGCGCCGCCATTTTGGCGTCCGGCATAGCGCAAGGCCCAGCGCATCAGCGTATCGCCATGCGCGAGGCGGCCCTGCACCGCCATTTGTTGGCAGCGCTGCGGAATACCGCTTTGTCCCATATAGACGCTTTCTTCAATCTTCAGCGCTTCAGTGGCGTCGCTGGCCAAGCGAAATTGCCACCCATGGCCCGTTTGGCGTCAGCAATAAGACCGCATCGCCGCCGCTTTGCAGGCTGGCTTTGACCTGCGGATGAAGATGAAAGCGCAGATGAAACGGTGCACCTTCGCGCGGCTGGTGGTTCATATCGGCGAGCAGCAAATCTTCGCCGCGAATATCTTCACCCGCCGCATCGATGAAAAAACGACGATTATGGCGCACCCCATGGGTTTCAAGAAAAATCGCATGGCTGGTTTCCAGCCAAATGCCGGTCGTGTCTTCCACGCGGCGTCCGGTCACTTGCCATGCATCGCCTTTTACGCGCGGGCCGAGCCGCTTGGCGGCCATGCCATGGCGGATAAACGGGTCGGTGACATCGGCGTCAAAGGCCAATGTCGAATGGGCGGCCAGCCCGCGCGCCGCCAATTGCCAGTCCGTGCCATGCACCAAATTGGGCCCGCAATTGACAATCAGCCGGTCGCCGCCATGGCTCATTTCAAACGCCAAAGGGGCGGCATGGGCGGCAATGGAATGGGCGCCACGCGGCGCATCGCCGACATCAACCAGCACACAGCTTTGCCCCGCATCGAGGCGTTGATAGCCGCTTTTCTGGGCGAAACTGATCGGCTTGCCGGATTTACCGACAACTGCATCAAGCGCCAATGCATCGCTTTCCAGCCCGCCATGAAAGACGCCGAGGCGGCCATCCTTATGGCGCAGCATGGTCAATAAGGTCTGCATGCGCTGACGCGCCGCAACAATCGATGGCGGCAAGGCCACTTGCCGCGCTTGCAGCACCGCCTCCAAGGCCAAAAGATCGGCCAATAAATCTGCCAAAAGCGATGGATTGCGCGAGGCGTGACCGCCATCAGGAAGAATTTGGCGGCGCATTTCACGGTCCAGCAAATCCATGGCGTGGCGCAAAATCTGTCCTTGCTGTGGCAGGGCGCAAGCCGCCAATGCCAAGCCTAAAGCCGATTGCAGCCGGTCGACACCGTCATCGCATTGTCCGGCCAGTTTTCCAGCCAGCGTGTTTGCGCCGAAAAACTGGTATGAATGCGCGCCAAAGCTTGCCCGTCAAAACCGCTTTTGATTTGCTGACAGCGCTTGCGCCCAGCGCATGAGCCGCCGCCCGACCAGCGCCGGTTGCATGGGCGCGCGTTGATAGAGATAGGGGCCGACGGCCCAATGCAATATGGCTTCGCGCACCGCTTTATGGCCGCCGCCATTGGCCACGGCCAACACATCGGGTAGCCAGACAAATTCATGCAGGCTGTCGCGCCAAGCGTTACTCGGCGGTTTCATGTCAAAGGGCAAATGGCCGAGGCCGCGCAACACGCCGCCGCGCAAAGAATAATCTCCGGCCAGCCAGCTTTCGCCGCGCAGCGGATTGCCGGGGCGCAAATCGGCCGGATAATCAAACAAGGTCGGCTCATTGACGCCGCGCCACAGGCCGCGCCCAAAGGGCGAACGATAAAATGAGAAAGTCAGATTTTGGCGCAGCCTGGCAAAGCCGGCAGACAGCGTTTCAAAGCGCGAGGCGAGACGCGCGCGCGCCATTAAACCCCCGCGCTGCGCAAGGCGGCAATATTTTCGGCATATTTCTGAGGCCCACCCTGAAAGGTCGCCGTGCCGGCGACCAGCATGGAAGCGCCGGCGGCAATCACTTTGGCCGCCGTCTCGCGATTGACGCCGCCATCAACTTCCAGCTCAATATCGCGGCCCGATGCATCAATCATGGCGCGCAATGTCTTGATTTTGTCGAGCTGGCTTTCAATGAAACTTTGCCCGCCAAAGCCCGGATTGACCGACATGACAAGAATGAGGTCAATATCGCCCATCAGACTGTCGAGCACCGATACCGGTGTGGCCGGATTGAGCGAAATGCCGACTTTGCAACCGGCGGCGCGAATGGCTTGCGCCGTGCGATGCGGATGCGGCCCGGCTTCAGGGTGAAAAGTAATGATTTCGGCCCCGGCCTCGGCAAAGGCGGTGATATAGGGGTCAACCGGCGCAATCATCAAATGCACATCCAAAGGCTTGCTGGCATGCGGGCGAATGGCTTTCACCACATCAGGGCCAATGGTCAGATTGGGAACAAAATGCCCGTCCATCACATCGACATGGACATAATCGCAACCCGCCTCGCAAATCGCGGCCACTTCTTCGCCGAGCCGCGCAAAGTCGGCGGAAAGAATGGAAGGAGATATTTTGATGTCGGTCATCTGTCTCTCGCCCGTCTCAAAGAGCCGCTGTCAGCGCGCGACCCGTTTTGTTTTTCTGTAAAGGGTTTTGGGTCAAACGACAAGCTTATGCATGGCCAAAGCGGCGAAAACGGTGCGCTTATTCAGAGGTTTTTCCATGTCACCCATCGCCGCCTTTGCGCATCAGCGCCAGATAAAACCCGTCCATATTGTCATCCGGCGTGAAGCGTTTGGGCGGCGCGGCCGTATCAAGGGTGAAATCATCACGCGCCTTCAGAAAGCCGTCAATTTGTGCTTCGCCTTCTTGCGGCTGCAAAGAACACACACCATAGGCCAGCACCCCGCCCGGTTTCACCCAATCGGCGGCGCGCGCCAAAAGCGCGGCTTGCAGTTCCATCAGCTTGGCCATAGCGGCGGCGCTGCGATGGCGCAATAAATCGGGGTGGCGGCGCAGCGTGCCGGTGGCGGTGCATGGCGCGTCCAGCAGCACCGCGTCATAGGCGGCGGGCGCGACCCAATCCAGCGCATCGGAGCTGATCCATTCGGCCGATAAATTTGTCCGCTTGAGATTATCGGCGAGACGCTGAAGCCGCGTTTTGGATATATCGAGCGCGGTTACCTTGTGACCGGCAGCCGCCAATTGCAGCGTTTTGCCGCCCGGCGCGGCGCATAAATCCAGCACCTCTGCCGCGCCGTCCAGCACAGCGGTCAAAGCCAGCGCCATGTCACCGGCGGCGGCGTTTTGCACCCAGAAATCGCCTTCGGTAAATCCGGCAAGCTTGGTTATATTGGTGCCTTCAGCAAGGCGGATATGGGTCGGGCTGACGCTTTGCCCCGCATATTGCCCGCCATGTTGCGCCAGCCAGTCTTTGGCGGCGACGGCATTTTTGAAGCATAAATCAAGCGGCGGCGGGGTCGCCAATGTTGCGGCGATGGCGGCGGTTTTCTCGGCCCCGTAAAATGCCTGCCAATTGGCGCGCAGCCAATCGGGAATATTGGCCAGCGGGTCGGGCACCGGCACAGTGCCGTTTTCTTGCGCGCGCGCAATATTGCGCAGCACCGCATTAATCAGTCCGCGATAGGGCTGTTCGCGCCGCCCTGTCGCGGCCACGGTTTCGTGCAATGCGGCATGGGCGGGCACATTCATATAGAGAAGCTGTGCCGCGCCGATGAATAAAAGCGGCTGCGCCAGAGAGTTGCGCGGCGGCATTTTTTTGACCAATGATTTAAGAGATCGTCAATCTCGCCATAATGCCGGAGCGCCGCCTGCCCTATCGCATCGGCGAGATTGCGCTCGCTATCGTTTAAATCGCTCAATTTATCGCGCGCCTCATCAAGCGTTTTGCCGCGCATAATGGCCCCCAATAGGGCGGCGGCGGCGCGCCGTGCATTGGTTTTGCCGCGCCCTTTATGGCGGCTTTTGCCGGTTTTGCGCGGCTCTTGTGCTTGCGAACTCATGTCGCGGTTACACCATCTTGGCAAGCCGCCCGCAAGCCCCCATATCTCGCATATGGAAAAAACCGATAAAACAGAGGCAGAAAAACGCCAAGCGGCGCAACAAGCGGCTTTGAAAGAGGCCGAACAGCGCCGCGCCGCCTTGACCTCCGGCCCGCGCCCGAAAGAACAGGGCGGGCAAGACGGCCCCGAGCCGACGCGCTATGGCGATTGGGAAAAAGCCGGCATTGTTTCTGATTTTTGATTTCTCATTTTAGCTTTTAACGTCGGCCCGCCCGTATATTGCGCCGCCGTCTGCAGGAAAAACCTCTTTGGGACTTGAGCTTTAGAGCGTTGCTCGCCTAGCATTTCAACGGGTATCTTTTAAGGGAGTATGTCATGGTCGAAATTTCAGGGCAGTGCGACGCGCGCTTCAACGCGGTCAAAGATGTGATGACCCAATCAATTGCTGCGGGCGACGATATTGGTGCGTCATTTGCCGTTTCGCTTGACGGTGAGATGGCGGTCGATATTTGGGGCGGCACACTGGATGCGGAAGGCACGCAAGCCTGGCAGCAAGACACCATCGTCAATGTCTATTCAACCACCAAGCCCATGTCTTTTCTATGCGCGCTGGTTTTGGCAAGCCGCGGTCTTTTGAATTTTGATGAAAATGTCGCGCATTACTGGCCCGAATTTGCCGAAAACGGCAAAGAAGAGGTTAAAGTCTGGCACGTGATGGATCATGCCGCTGGCCTGTCGGGCATGGATGTCATGGTTACGCCGGAAGAAATGTATGATTGGGATAAGATGACCGGCCTTTTGGCGGCACAAGCGCCTTGGTGGGAACCGGGCAGCGCGGTCGGCTATCATGCCATTACGCAAGGCTATTTAATCGGCGAGATTACCCGGCGCATTAGCGGCAAAACATTGGGACAGTTTTTCCGTGACGAGATTGCCACGCCGCTTGCCGCCGATTTCCATATCGGCGTGCCAGATAGTGAATTTCCGCGCATCGGCAATCTGACACCCTTTGGCGATGGTGAAGCCGAAGCGATTGGTGACAGCGCGTCGATTGCCGCGCGCACGTTTCGAAGCCCGTTCTCGCCCGCCCGATATAGTTGGACCGATGATTTCCGCCGCGCCGAATTACCGGCTTTGAACGGGCATGGCAATGCCCGCTCAGTGGTGCGCACCCACACGCCTTTGGCCTGCGGCGGCAGCGCTTTCGGGGTTGATTTACTGTCGCCTGAAGTGGCCAAAGCGGTCATGACACCGCGCATTTCGGGCCATGATATGGTGTTGCAAATTCCCGTCCAATTCGGGCTTGGTTACGGCATTGTATCTGATGATGTGCCTTTGGCGCCGAATAAAAACACCTGTTTTTGGGGCGGCTGGGGCGGGTCGCTGGTGGTGGTTGACCAAGATGCGCGCCTGTGCGCGTCATTTGTCATGAATAAAATGGGCCAGGGCACGACCGGCGATATGCGCGCCATCAGCCTGCTGCACACCGTGTTTGCCGCGCTCGCCGATTAGGGCGTCGATTTTCAATTCAACGGCAGGTTACTGGTAGCGCATTAGCAATCGCGTTAACTTATTTTTGGCCCTAACCTTGCAAAGGCAAAGAGCCGACCTTTGGGTCGGGTCTTCTGCTGAACACAAGACCCTTGAGGGAAATATGCAGGACCTCTTTGCCTGCGCAAAGTTGGGGCCCGGCCCGACACTTTTGTCGGACTGAGGCCGAAAGTTGAGGGAGTTTGAAAATGCGCGTTTTGAGTGTGATTTGTGTTTTATTTTTGTCGCCGCTGATAAGCGCGGCTGCGGCCAAACAGGTTTTGCCCGGCCCGTTTGCTTTTGAGCTTGTCGAGGTGATTGATGGCGATACGTTTCGCGCCCGTGTCGATATTTGGCTCGGCCAAAGCGTCACGGTGAAAGTGCGGCTGCAAGGCGTCGATACGCCGGAGATGAACGGCAAATGCGCGGCGGAGAAAAAACTGGCGCGGCAAGCCAAAGCCTTTGCCGAAAACTGGCTCAAAACAAACCAAGTGCACTTGGTCAATGTCCATTACGGCACTTATGCGGGGCGCGTGCTGGCCACGGCGCAAATCAAAAACGGCGACAGCCTGTCGGCGGCGCTTTTGGCTGAAAATCTCGCCAAGCCTTATCGCGGGCGGCGCGCCCAATGGTGTGCTTAAACAAATTTCCCGTTAAGCGCGATTTTGTCTGTTGTCGATTAAATCATCGACCACGGCCGGGTCGGCCAATGTTGAGGTATCGCCCAAATTGGAAAAATCATCTTCGGCAATTTTGCGCAAGATACGCCGCATGATTTTGCCCGAGCGTGTTTTCGGCAGGCCGGGGGCAAATTGAATGAGGTCGGGCGAGGCAATCGGACCGATTTCTTTCCGCACCCATTTGACGAGCTCGGCCTTCAAATCATCATCACCCGAAAGCCCGGCGTTTAAGGTGACATAGCAATAAATGCCCTGCCCCTTTAATATCGTGCGGATAACCGACCACGGCGGCTTCGGCCACTTGCGCATGTGCCACCAAAGCGCTTTCGACCTCCGCCGTGCCCAGCCGATGGCCGGAAATATTCAGCACATCATCGACGCGGCCGGTAATCCAATAATAGCCGTCTTCGTCGCGGCGGCAGCCATCGCCGGTGAAATAAAAGCCCGGATATTGCGAGAAATAAGTTTCGATAAAGCGCTTATGGTCGCCATAAACGGTGCGCATTTGCCCGGGCCAGCTATCGGTAATGCATAAATTGCCCGAGGCCGCGCCGGTCAATTCCTTGCCATCGGCATCGACCAGCATCGGTTTGACGCCAAAGAAAGGCCGTGTCGCAGAGCCGGGCTTTAACGCGGTGGCGCCGGGCAAAGGCGTGATGAGAATGCCGCCCGTTTCGGTTTGCCACCATGTATCAACAATCGGGCTTTTGCCTTCGCCGACGACATTATAATACCACAGCCAAGCTTCCGGATTGATCGGCTCACCGACCGAGCCGAGCAAGCGCAAGCTGTCGCGCTTGGTCGCCTTCACCGGCCCGTCGCCTTCGCGCATCAGGGCGCGCAAAGCGGTCGGCGCCGTGTAGAAAATATTGACTTGGTGCTTGTCGCATACCTGCCAAAAGCGTGAATTGTCGGGGTAATTCGGCACGCCCTCAAACATCAATGTCGTCGCGCCATTGGCCAGCGGCCCATAGACAATATAAGAGTGGCCGGTCACCCAGCCGACATCGGCGGTGCACCAATAAATATCGCCATCCTTATAATCGAACACATATTGATGCGTCATCGAGGCATAGACCATATAGCCGCCGGTCGTGTGCAGCACGCCTTTCGGCTTGCCGGTCGAGCCGGAGGTGTAAAGAATGAAAAGCGGGTCTTCGGCACTCATTTCTTCGGCCGGACAATCTTTATCGGCTTTTTCTTTTTCTTGGTGATACCAAACATCGCGCCCGTCTTGCATGGCCACGCCGGCGCCGGTGCGCTCCACGACAATCACGCTGGTGACATCGGGGCATTGGGCGAGCGCTGCATCGGTATTGGCTTTCAGCGGAATTTTTTTGCCGCCGCGCACGCCCTCATCGGCGGTGATGACGCATGTGCTGTCGCAATCGAGAATGCGCCCGGCCAAGGCATCGGGTGAAAAGCCGCCAAACACAACGGAATGCACCGCGCCAATGCGCGCGCAAGCCAGCATGGCATAAGTGGCCTCGGCTATCATCGGCATATAAATGGTCACGCGGTCGCCTTTTTTGACGCCTTGCGCTTTCAGCACATTGGCGAATTTGCACACTTCTTCGTGCAATTGACGATAGGTGATTTTGGCGTCTTGGTCGGGTTCATCGCCTTCCCAAATAATCGCCACTTGCTCGCCGCGCGTCTCGACATGACGGTCAACGCAATTGACGCAGGCGTTTAACGTGCCGTCCTCATACCATTTAATCGACACATCATCTTTGCCGTAATGGGTGTTTTTGACTTTTGAAAACGGTTTTATCCAATCAATGCGCCGGCCGTGCTCGGCCCAAAACCCGTCCGCATCGTCAAGGCTGCGCGCATACATGTCTTGATATTGCGCGTCATTCACCAGCGCCTTAACAGCAATGGCTTGCGGCACTTCAAAAATCTGATCTTCGGACATGACATCTCCGTTTGCGAGTGAGGCAGAAGATTAGAGGAAGAAAGCCGCTTCTTGCAAGCCTGTCACGGCTGATTGGCGGCAAGGTAAATATGCCCGTCGCGCACGCTCAAGGTGACGCGCTTGCAGGCTTTGGCCTTTGCACGGGCCGCTGAAACACGCCCCGTCAAAGCGAAAGCGCGCGCCATGCGCCGAACAAATAAGCGCATCGCCATCGGCGCTTAAAAAACGGTCGGGAAAAGTTTCCAGCGGCAGCCCCATATGCGGGCATTGATTGACAAAGCCGGTGAGCGCGTCGCCGCGGCGCCATATGATGAGCTCAAGCTTTTCATCATCGTCGCCGTAAAGGGTAAAGCCGCGTGCCTTATTGACCGGCATATCGGCCAGCGCACAAATTACCTGCCCCGCATCGGGCCACCAAGCGGGGGTGGTTTTAGGCATGGGGGTTTTATTTATAGGGATTTTCGGCATTCGGATTGAGGCCGGCCATTTTGCAAACATATGCCCATTCTTTGGCCGTCACCGGCTGCACGGAAAGCCTGGAATTATTGACCAGCACCATATTTTCCAATTTCGGGTCGGCTTTAATCTCGGCCAAAGTAACGTGATGGGCGGCGGTTTCCAGCGCCACAATATCGACCATGCCGAAGCGGCCTTTCGGGTCGGTGTGGTCGGGATAATGTTCTTTAATCACTTCGACCGAGCCCATAATGCGCTTTTCATTGACCGAGTGATAGAAGAAGCCCTTATCGCCCAGCTTCATCGCCTTCATATGTTTATTGGCGAGAAAATTCCTGACCCCGTCCCAATGTTCGCCCCCGCCCTTGCGGTCAAGCTGGTCTTGCCAGCCCCAAGTATTGGGTTCGGATTTGAAAAGCCAATAAGCCATTTTCACGCTTCCTTACGAATTGGGGTCAGAAAGACCGCCGATCAAATGATTCCAGCGGCGAATTTCCACCGCTTCAAACAGACCGGCTTTATGATAGGGGTCATTATCGACAAAGGCTTGCGCCTCTTGGCGCGTCGCCACATCGAGCAGCAATAAAGTGCCGATCATGGTCTCGCCATCATCGCTTGTAAACGGGCCGGCGGTTTTCACCCCGTCTTGCGCCAACACATAAGCGACATGCTCGGCGCGGTTTTCCAGCCGCAAAGCTTCGCTGTCGGGTTTGTCGAAGGCCATAATCACATACATTTTTTGCTCCTTAAATCTCGCGGGTAATCGGACGCGCCAGCAATTCGGCAATCGCATCATCAACGCTTATCGCGCCGCTGACAATGGCGTTGACGGCGCGGCAAATCGGCATGTCGAGCGCATGCTTATCTGCCAATTGGGCGACCGCGGCGGCGCTCATCGCGCCTTCCGAGACCGAATGGCGCGCTCCCAAAACGCTGGCCGCATCGGCTCCCTGCCCTAGCGCATGGCCGAGGGAAAAATTGCGCGATTGAGTGCTTGAGCAGGTCAATATTAAATCGCCGAGGCCCGACAGGCCGCCTAAAGTTTCGCCTTGCGCGCCCAATGCGCCCCCAAGCGGCTCATTTCGGCAAAGCCGCGCGCCGTCACCGCGGCGCGGGCGCTTTCGCCCAGCTTTTTACCGGCGACAATGCCGCAGGCAATGGCCAGCACGTTTTTAATCGCCCCGCCAATTTCAGCGCCGATAATATCATCGCTCAAATAGGGACGAAAATGCGCCGTGCCGATATGGCGCGCCAAATAATCGCCCAGCGCATCGTCCGCGACCGCCAAGGTAACGGCGGTCGGCAGGCCGCGCGCCACATCAGCGGCGAAGCTGGGGCCTGACAAGACGGCGATTTGCGCGCGCGGCCAAGTTTCGGCGGCGACATCCGACATCAGCTTTAGGCTCTCGCGCTCAATGCCTTTGGCGCATAAAACTAGCGCGGCATTTTTATTGTGCTGCGCCAGCTGGGCCAGCACCGGACGAGCAAATTGCGCCGGCACGACCATGAGAATAATATCGGCATGTGCTAAATCGGCGAGATTTTCGGTCGCGCCAATGGCCGCGGGCAGGGGTATGTCGGGCAGAAATTGCGGGTTTTCATGGCTCTGATTAATGGCGTTGACGGTTTCGGCCTTCATTGGCCCACAGGGTGACCGACGCATGTGTTTGTGCCAATACACAGGCCAGCGCCGTGCCCCAAGCACCGCCGCCGAGCACCGCCATATGTGGTTGGTTTTGCGCTTTTGTCATAACCCCTAACTCCTCCATCACGCATAGCCGTCCCCCAAGCAAGTTGCAAGCCCTTAGCGTGAGCGCTTGGGCGATAAGGGAAAAGGGAGCTTATCCACCGCTGTGGAAAGCTTTTGCCAAATTAGTGAATAATTTATTGATTGTTCATTTTTTTCTAGTTACATTAAGGGTCATGTCCGAATCAGACACCACACGCGAAAAGATCATTGCCGCGGCGCGCGAGCGTTTCAGCCATTATGGCTATCCCAAACCACCATTGCCGAACTGGCCGATGATTGCGCCATGTCGCCGGGCAATATTTATCGCTTTTTCAAGGGCAAGATTGATATTGCCGTCGAGATTGCCCGGCGCGAGGCATTGTCTGCGGTGGAGGTGATTGAGGCGGTGCTTGATTGTCCGGTGCGCTCATCGCGCCAGCGCCTGGAAGAAGTGGTGTTTGCCGATTTGCGCTATACGTTTCATTTGCTAGAAAACCGACCGAAAACGCTGGAATTGGCGCAAATTGTTGTTTCCGATCGGCCGCAATTCCAAATTGAAAGCCTGCGCCGCGAGCGCCGCGTGTTCCAGCGCATTTTGCACGAAGGGCAAGCTTCAGGCGAGTTTAACGTTGATAATGTGGCGGCGACCACCATTGCCCTGCATGCGGCGACCACCAAATATCGTTATGCGCAGCTGTTTACCAACCAGACTTTGTCGGAATTGGAGCGCGAATTGGCGCATGTCATGACGGTGATTATGCGCGGTTTGATGCCGGCACAAAATGGCAAGCCGGTTGCCGAAACGGTTATTCCGTCAGAAGAAACGGCACCTTTGGCCAGCGCTTCTTAATATTTCAGGCGCTATTTTTCCAGCGAACGCCAAAAAATCACCGAAAAAAAATCATAAAAACATGATTTTATCGGTAAGAAAGCGAATTTTCTAAAATCTAAATTATGTTGTAATCAATAGATAGTCTGAAACAAAACTTTTTTAAAAAATATTGAATAAATTTCAATTTATTCATTGTTTTTTATTAAAAGGCATGCTATATAATGGGCATAGCGGAAAGACAGGTTATCTTGTGTCAAGCCTCGTTATAAAGATGAACCCGAAACGCAGTGAGAGCAGATCCATGTTGAAACAAATTTTCTCCCTGACCACCAATGTGAGCGCGCCGGCTGTCGCAACAGCCCTTCTCGCTCTTTATGGTGTGGCTCTGGTCACCCATACGGTCGCAGGTATTACCATCGTCTAAGGGACCCTCCCCCCGAGAGACGATACAGCGCAACCATAACCCTCCCATTATGGTTGCATATGGCCTCCCTCCAGGCCAAAACAGGCTCCGATGGTCCTCCCCCATCGGAGCCATTTTTTTGGTTAAATTATCGGCTGAGCGGCCAGCGCGCGCGCGCCGGCGTGGCCATGGGCCGGGCCTCAATCAAGCCGGCGGCGAAGCGTTCGCCTCCGGCGCGCGCAATCATCGCCGCATTATCGGTGCACAGTGCCGGGGCGGCACGAAAAGGGTAAAATTTTCCGCCGCTGCCGCTTCGTCAAACGGGGCGCAAATAAAGATTGGCGGCAACCCCGCCCGCCACGACCAAGATTGAGCGTGTGCGTCGGTGCGGCCAGTGGCATGGTTATTGCAGTGCGCCGAAAGTGGCGCATGGCACGGCTGGTTTGCGTCGACCAGACAATCGCCGACCGCCGCTTCGAATGAGGCGGCCAAATCGGCTACTTTATCATCATCCAGCGGCGCCGCTTTTTCAGCTGCTTGCCGCAACGCGGTTTTCAAACCGGAAAAGGAAAAATCGATGACGGATTTTTGCATCATTCAACCAAGGGCGCGGCAATTTATGCGCCATGCGATTGCCGAGGCGCGCGCGTTTTTCGATTTCCGGCCCGCCCGGATAGCCAAGCGACATCAGATTGGCGGCCTTATCATAGGCTTCGCCGACCGCATCATCCAGCGTTTGCCCCAAAGCGTATAATCATCGAGCCCGTTAACGGCCAGCAATTGGCAATGACCGCCGGACACCAGCAATAATAAATAAGGGAAATCGACAGCCTCGGTGAGCCGTGCTGACAGTGCATGGCCCTCCAAATGATTAATGCCGATAAACGGTTTTTGCGCCGCCAGCGCCAAAGCCTTGCCGGTGGTCAGGCCGATCAAAACCCCGCCAATAAGCCCCGGTCCGGCGGTGGCGGCAATCGCATCCATATCGTCCAGCGTCAGAGTCAGCCTCTTCAAGCGCGGCGGCGATGAGGCGGTCGAGATGGCTGAGATGGGCGCGCGCCGCCAATTCAGGCACGACCCCGCCATAGGGCGCATGGGTCTCTATCTGGCTCAATATCTGATTGGCCAATATGCGACCCGAGCCGATGGCGCGGCCATTATCAACCGGCATTTCGACAATGGCGGCGGCGGTTTCGTCGCAGCTGGTTTCCAGTCCCAGCACATATATTGTGTTTTCCGCCATCGCTTTCCTTGCTAAGAGTGCTTGCCCATATATAAATGAGTGGGAAACGGGCGCAAGGACAAGGCGGCATAATGAGTAAAAATACGTCTTTGACGATCGGCACGCGCGCATCACCTTTGGCGTGCGCCAAAGCGCAATGGTGGCTGACGCTTTGCGCGCAGCGCATCAGCTTGAAGAGGCGGCCATTGCGCTGACCGAAATCACCACTAAGGGCGACCGCGCCCTTGATGAGAAATTATCGCAATTGGGCGGCAAAGGCCTGTTCACCGAAGAATTGGAAGCCGGTTTGCGCAGCGGCGCGTTGGATTTGGCGGTGCATTCTTTAAAAGATTTACCGACACAAAATGCTGAGGGCTTGACCTTGGGCGCGATTTTGCCGCGCGCTTCGGCGCATGATATGCTGATTGCGCGCGCCGGTCTAACGGTTAACGGCCTGGCTGACTTGCCCGATGGCAGTCACATCGGCACCGCCTCCTTGCGTCGCCAAGCGCAGCTTTTACGCGCCCGCCCCGATATCAAAATCTCTTTATTGCGCGGCAATATCGGCACGCGGCTGAAAAAACTCGAAGCGTCAAATATCGATGCCACCTTATTGGCGGCGGCCGGTTTGGCAGCGCCTCAATATGGTGCCGGACGGTGCCGTTGAACTGGACGACGACACCATGTTGCCGGCCGCCGGGCAGGGCGCTTTGGCGGTGCAATGCCGCGCCGATGATGAAGCGACATTGGCGCTTTTGGCACCGCTCAATTGCGCCGCAACGCAAGCCTGTGTCACCGCCGAGCGTGCTTTTTTAAATGCTTTGGACGGCTCGTGCCGCACCCCGATTGCCGCTTTGGCACCATCAAAAACGACACTTTATATATGCATGGTCGGCTGTTGGCGGCCGATGGCAGCGATATGGTCGAAACCCGCATCAGCTGCGCCGCTGATGAGGCGGCAGCGGCCGGGCGAGGCCGGTGAGAATTACGCCGCACGGCACCGCATTTGGTGACCGGCTAATGCGGCTTTTGCTGACCCGCCCATTGGCCGATGCCATGGTGGTGGCCGAGCAATTGGCCGGGCAAGGCCATGATGTGCTGCTCTCACCCTTGATTGACATTAGCCTGGACCGCGAGGCCGTCTTGCCGCCGCTTGACGCGCAAAGGGCGCTGGCTTTTACCAGCGCCAATGGCGTGCGCGCCCTGATGGCGCAATTACAGGCCGGCAATCTCGCATCGGCTGATCGGGCGGCATGGCGCAATCTGCCGGTTTTCGCCGTCGGGCCGCAAACCGCGGCGGCGGCGCAAGCGGCCGGTTTCGCGAAAATTCGCCAAGCCGGCGGCGATGTTGCCGCCTTGGCCGCCTTGATTGCCCGCCATAAGGATGAGGCGGCGCCGGTTTTGCACATTGCCGGTCGCGCCCGCGCCGGTGATTTGGCCGCATTACTCGATGAAAAAGCCGTCGCCGCAAGCCGCGCCGTGCTGTATCGGGCCGATGCGGCAAACGCTTTTAGCGATGCGGCCGCTGCCGCCTTGCGCGACGCGGCTGAGCCGGTTGATGGTGTTTTGTTATATTCGCAACGCTCGGCGGCGATTTTTTTGGCGCTATATGAAACCTTGTCGCCGCATCAAGCGCCACGCCCGACCGCCTTTTGCCTGTCGCAACCTATTGCCGACGCCATGCGCGAAAGCCGGTTTTCAGGCGATGGCCCCGCGCCGGGCCGAGAGTGAAGCGCTTTTGGCCTTGCTGGCCGTTTGATTGCCAAATTGGCCGAATAGACGCATAATTTTTCAATTATGGCCAAAGCCAAGCAAGAAGCGGAAATTATTCCGCCCGATAAGGATGACGATGCCACAGCGCGGGCCGCAGCTGGCGCGCCGGCGCGCATTTGCGCATGCCGCCTTTGATCGACAATGAAGGCGGTTGGCGCGCTTCTGGCTGGCGCGCTTTGTCGGGGCACGCCGCTATCGGCGTTTTTTGCCGCCTTATTATCGCGGGCGGCAAAAAGCTGATTGGCGGGCTGCTTTATCGGCTGACTGCTTGTGGCATTGGTCGGCACGGCGCTGGCGGTTACCGGATACGGCATTTACCAAGCGCGCCATATGGCGCTGCCGCAATTTGACAGTTTCTGGTTTAAAGAAAAATACGGCGATTGCACAGGCCATGAGCGGCGTGATAAATGAGGCACTTGCCGAACCGGAGATGCCGCTTGCGCCCGATGCGGGTGAGCAAAATCTGCCGGCCGCGCCTGACGGATTTACCGCGAGCGGCGATTTGGCCGATTTGCAGCGCCAATTACAAGCGCTTGATGTGCCTGAAGCCGCTCAAGAAACGATCCAATCTTGAATTAGGCCGTCAATAACCAAACCAATGCAAGGCCGCCATAATCGGCACGGCTGACACGGCGCAAATATGCCGCGCTCAGTGCAGGAAACCCAATATGCCGACTTGCAGGCGAAATATGCGCAAACAGGCCAAAGACGCGTGGGGCGGCACACAAATTGAGGCGCAAGATGATTTATTGGCGCGTGTCGCTTTGGGCGATTTGCTGCTGCGTCTGGACAGCGGCGCGGCCTATGATGATTTATTGGAAGGCGGGGATTTGGCGCGGGTGCTGCGGCGCTCGGAATGGACGCTTTTGGCGCTTTATGCCGATAGCGGCATGCCGACCCGCCCGGCTTTATTGACGCGTTTTGAATTATGGGTCGCCAACAGCATGGCGCTTCAACGAGGGCACGCCGCATGCGGCCGTCGAAAATGGGTTTTATCGCGCCGTGCTGGATTGGCTGCGCACGCGCGCCGACGGTTTGGTGACGGTGCGCGCCGCGCCCACTGGCCACGGCCGATGGCGATATTGCGATGATTGCCGGCGGCGCTTGAGCGCGGCCGTCATGATGAAGCATCTTGGCGCATGGGCGCTTTATTGCGCCGCATGGAAAGCGACCGCAGCGTCAACCATCCCGATATGGTGAGCTTGCAATTGCTTTATGATGACACGCGCGCAGCGGCTGAAATTTCACCCATGCTGGCCGCTTTGCGCGATGATTATATGGCCGGAGCGCGGCCATGATGCGTTTTTGTCTTGACATTGGTTTTTGTGCTGGCTATTGACCAGCCTGGTGGCCTTGATTCGCCAATTTGCCGGGCACCGTATCCATCGCACTGCCCGGCCATATGGTCGATATGCAATTGACGGTTTTATTGGGTGCGGTCTTGACCTTGGTGCTCGCCCTTTTGACGCTGGCCGCGTTCGGCCATTGGCTGTGGCATGTGCCGCAGCAGATTGAGCGGCGCAGCGCGCGCGAAACCGCAAAGACGGTGAAGCGGCGCTAGCCGGTGGCCTGATGGCTTTGGCGCGGGGCGATGCTCGCGCCGCTGATGAAGCGACGCGTTTGGCGCGCAAAAAAATGCCGCATCAAACTTTGCCGCGCTTAATGGCGGCGCAAGCCGCCCTGTTGGATGGGCGGCGCGATGATGCGGCGGCCAATTATCACGCCATGCTGGGCGATGAGCGCCGCGGCGCGCAAAACCCGCAACATATATCCTTGGGGCTGGAAGGGCTTTATTATTTGGCGCGCGCCGAAAACGACAATGAGGCGGCCGGCACTTATGCTTTGCAGGTTTTGAAGTTGATGGCAAAGCGCTGTGGGCGCTGGACGGGTTAATGACATTGGCGGTGCAAATCGGCGATTGGCCGGCGGCAGAGAAATGGCTTCGCCGCTGGGGCCGCGCCGGTAAATCTCGGGGCGAGATTAAACAAAGGCGCGCCATTTTGGCGCTTGCCGAAGCGCAAAGCCTATTGGCCGAAGAGGACCCGGCGGCGCAATTGGCGGCGGTCAAAAAAGCCGAACAGGCGGCCATGCTCGACGCCAAACTTTTGCCGGCCACGGCTTTGGCGGCGCGGCTTTTGGCGCGCGGCGGGCATATGCGCCAAGCGCGTAAAATATTGAAACAGGCTTGGCAAAAAGCCCCGCATGCGGTGCTTGCCGAAGCCTGGCTTGATTGTCATGGCGACCAACCGGCGGCCGGGCGCATGCGCGCCGTCGGGCGGTTCATCGGCAAACATAGGGGACATGAAGAAGCGGCGATTTTGCGCGCCCGCATTGCACTGGCGACGCGGCGCTTTCGCCAAGCGGCCAATTTATTGGCGCCGTTTATCGACAGCGACACACCATCGCGTCGTTTATGTTTGCTGATGGCCGATATTGAAGACGGGCTGGAGCGCGATATTGAGGCGCATGGCTGGCGCGAAAAAGCCCGCCGCGCGCCCGGCGAGGCAGGCTGGACCGGGGGCGGCATGCGGCTTGACGAATGGCAGGCCATTTGTCCGGTGACCGGCCGTTTGGGCGGGGTTGCTGGCATGCGCCGCGCACGCAAGCGCCGCTATTGACGGTTTAAGCGGTTGCAGCTGGCGCGATAGGAGACGTGACTATGGTGTTTCGTGAGATGGTTTTCACTGTGCGTTTCAAAAGAAATTTCGCCTTTGTGAGTTGTGCGCCGGCGGCGCATGCATTTTGTTTTGGAGACCGCTTACACAAATTTGTCGGGCAAAGTTTTTTGGGCTATTTGCCCGATTGCATTGCCGATGTTGTTATTGGCCGGCGCTTATACTTTTTGAAACACCAAAACGCGACGGGCATGATATGCGGTGCTTGGGGTTTTACCTTTTGTTTGCATTACCGCACATGGGCGTGGCGCTTTGAGGATTATATGGTCGGCAACTTAATGATGTTCAGACCGACATTATCATCAATTTAAAAAAAATAAATTGATTATTTCGCTGCTCTGTTTTGCCGTTAGCGTGATGATGATTGTCAATCGTGCCCGAATTGCGATTGTGGTCGGTTATAAATTATGGCATTTTTTCGTATGGGTTTGCAAAGTCGAAACGGTGGCTGCAATCGCTGATTTAATAGAGACGTATTGAGGGCTGGGCCGCTTGGGTGATTTGTTTTGGCAAATGAACGATTGCTCAGCGTGAAAAGCGCTTGTGCCGTTACTGCGGCGCATTTGGTGATGTATCGCCTGTTTTCAGTCGACGAGTATAACGGCGTTTATGGAGGTGTTTTCAAATTGACACCACCATGTTGTCGGCATGACGCTGGCAGATGAAAGAAAGTAAATTTTCAATAATCTTTTATCGGAAGCCAATGGATTTTCGCAGAGCTTTAAATCCGAATTTCGATTTTGCAATAAGACGATTGGGAACGGCCATTGCCATCAAATATTTGGTCGATCCTTTATCGTCGGCGGCTGGGCACGGATGCGTGCTCCGAAATGCTCGCCATGCGGTTTTATCGCAAAACAAAAAGCGCGTCAGTGCGATTGAGCTCCGGTTACTATTGGGTGCAGAAGATGCCCCTAGAAAATGGAACTCGCGCCAAGCCAACGGATACTGCTACGGGCGCTGGGATTTGCTCAAAGGTGGTTTAAGCCACATTTTTTTGAACTAAAGACATCGAGGACAACAAACAGGTGCTGTAAATAACTGTACGCCAACATTTGGTGTTCTTTTATCGGTGCATATTGATCAAAAGCCGGTCTGTTGCTAATATTTGCAAGCTGGCTTTTATAATTATGACAGCCAAACGATCTGATACTGATGACACAAAAGACCGGCTCTGTGATTGTTACTGAAAAAAGGCAACCAAACATCGGATTTTTCTTTAAAGCGCTTTTTGATAAGTCGAACTTGGTAAAGCAAAAAGGATGGACCGCAATGCTGTATCGGCGCCAATTAAATTTGTTTCAGACATTGAGGTCAATCAGGGCCCAGTTCAGGGTTTCTTCCGTGTTAAGGCGTTTTACGACGCAGTTTTGATGGATGATGAGAGCTTTAACCGAGGTGGCGAGCTGACTGATGACGGCGAGGAATTGGCCGGTTCTCATATTGAATTGCTTGATGCTTTTATTGGCTATGATTTTGACGTTGCGGATTTGAACAGCGACCATTCATTACGAATGATGTGCTCTATCAACTGAGCTAAAGCAACGTTCGATTCCGGGCGGCAACTCAGCAAAACCCAATTGATGTCCAGCTGCTATTCGACGCCCTGGTGTTGCAATTATGCATCATTATTTTTCCTGTTGAATATCGCTTTCGGAAAAATTATTGTTGACGAATGCAATTTTTGTATTGCAGGCTTTCAAAGGTTGAAAAAGCTGGGAACGCTACAAACTGGATGTTGGCTTTGGGACGTTTTGAGGAGGGCTCTATGTTAAAAAGTAAAATGCGTTTGAGCTCAGGTGAGTGCAGCGTGGGTGCGGGGCTGATGCCGGTCGACCAGTTAATGCTTAATTTGTCGGCGTGGCATTCAAATCGATAACGGTCTGTGGGTGGGTATGTTGCTGACGGGAACCACCGGTCAATGGCGGAAGACGTGAACCCAACTGGTTTCGGCCTTTATACTGCTGAACAATCGCGGCTTGGAGCAAAGATCCCTTGCGGGCAGCGCCAACGCCGATATTTTCGCCAATTATACAGCATTTGGCGATGATGGCATGTTTGAATTTCGACAGCGGCGATTTACCCTGATGAGGGTATTCGGTCGATTGGCTGGATAAAGAGGGCTTTGACGAGGCCATGGGTTTCTTGCCGTTCGCTATTATGCAGAGAACTTGAATTCAACTGAATTTGGTTTTTACTATCAAAAAACATTGATAGTCGCCTGCCTTATGTGTCCTATCGCGCTAATCCGACCACATTGGCACCGTCTGGTTGTTGGTGTTATTAACTGGCAGGTCAGGTCACGCGTGGGCGGAAACTGGTATTCACCCAATTGTTTTGCGAATATTCGCCGCCCTGGCGGGCGCGACGAGTAGCGTTTAATGTTTCGATTATTGATGACGACGCTGAAACAGTTGCGGCTGAAACCAAGTTTGACTTGGCGCAACTGCGCATTATCGCCCGGAATCTGGAGAAAGGTAACATTTCGGACCCAGATGGGTTAATTGCATTAATTATGCTCTGGGTATCGGACTTCCGGACCTTGACGGACCAGGAGATGACGTCGCTGTTGCGGGTGTCGGACCTACTGCTGCAAGAAGTCAGCCGGCCTGCTGGGTGGATTGTTTGGTGGGAGTATTCCAGAGCCGACAACTGCAGCTTATAATGCCACCGCCATTGATGCGGCTGAGAAAAGAGGCGAGATGATGTGACGCTGTATCCTATGTAGTATTTGGGTATTATGGCGAAAATATTCAATATGTTGCCAATGGTGGAGCTGGAACTGCTGCCAACGTTGAGCGTTTTGGCGCTGGCGTAGAAGTATTCGCAAGCAATACAACCATGATTGCAGCATATGATGCCGCTCAAGGTAATTCGGAAATGGCAGATGCTGTTACAGCGACAGTTGGCCTTATGGCGACTCAGTCGGCTGCCACCTATGGTGATGCTGCCGCGGGAACAATTGCTGCGGTTCAGCAGGCTAATTGTGCGGCCAACATCATGCAAGGCTTTGGCAATTTGGCGCAGACTGGTGGTCATCCGTTTGACGCATATGGTCAGCTGCGAACTGGTGCCGTTGGGCTTGGTTATGAGCAAAATCTTGACTTGTTCCTTGAGCACCCTGAGGTTGAAACATAAGGCATGAGCTTCAACACCGTTATTGCGGGTTGGGGTGTGCAGGGTGACTTTACCTACCGTCCAGATGCGCCGCTTCAAATCGACACTGACGTGCTTACAATTGCAGGCTTGTTCCAGCAATGTGCGGCCATCGGTGCCGGTGGCGCTGAGAGTTCTTATATGGGACTAGAGCATTATAACAATGAATTCTTGGGATCTGAGACTGGCGGTTGCACACCGACGGCTCAGACCTTTGAAGGATGGGTTGAACATGATGTTATCACTTGGGATATCGGGACGACGGCTACCTTTACCCGTTCAAACCCGATTATTTCAGCCATTGGCGCGGATATCGGCATTCTTTTGACCGAATTCCAAGGCCTTATCGTTGACGGTATTGACGATCGTGCCACGCCTGGCACAACGTTGAATAAAGTGCCGCTGTCAAATGTCTGCACGTCAGGCAGTGACTTGGCTCTTAACTCAGTGCTCGGCATTGATCAGAGAAATCCGAGAGAGTGCCGTGCGACTGAAACATCGTCTGGCATGGTTCTGCTCGGACGTGCAACTTGGAACAATGTTTCGGAACTCCCGATTTCATTGTCTCCGACCATTGTTTACCGTGAAGGACTGGAAGGATTCTCGCCTTCCCCGCTCGGTTCTTGGAAGGAAGAAGTCGGTTCGACAGCTTTGTCGCTCGGCTTTGACTATCTCGGAAGTTTGAATGGTTCAGTCAGCTACGTCACCTATCAAGGCGACGATCTGTACAATCCAAAAATTCAGACCGTGAGCACTTGTCTGTGAGCTTGTCTTACGCTTTCTAATCAGTGTCCCTCGGGGCGGGTGCCGCCCCCCGAGGGCCAAATTTATTTTCGATGGAGATGAAAATGAAAACCAAAATGATAACCACGGCATTGACACTGAGCCTCGCGGCAGGTGTTGCATATGCTGATGTGCCGGCCAGTCAAGCGGCCCGTTTAGGGGCTGATTTGACACCGACCGGTGCTGAAAAAGCCGGATCACGCTCAGGTGTTGCTGCCTGGACCGGTCGCGGCATTGACGGGGCAAGCTTGTTGTCCGGTTGGGATGGCGGTGCGCTGCCAAACCCGATGAGCGACAGATCGCTTTACACCGTCACGGCTTCCAATGCGGCTCAATATGACAGCCAATTGACAGTCGGACAGAAGGCCATGCTGGCAACTTATCCTGATACTTATAAACTGAATGTTTATAAATCAAACCGTTCTTGCGTCTATCCTGACTTTGTTTACAAAGCAGCCAAGCGCAATGCCACGGTCGGTAAAGTCGTTGACGGCGGTAACGGTATTTCCGAAGCCATTATGGCGGGCCCGTTCCCGATCCCAAATTCAGCCCTTGAAATCGTGTGGAACCACACGCTGCGTTATCGCGGCGAGCGGATTGCGCGCGACTTCAACTATGCTGCCCCGACGGTCGGTGGCGACTATGTGCTGACCTATACGCGTGACGAAGTGGTGTTCCCTTATTCCAATGCGCAAAACCAGCGCGCGGAAGATTTGAACAATATTTCGATCTATTTCGTGGCTTACACCTCAGCGCCGGCACGCCGTGCCGGTAATGTGGTGCTGGTGCACGAAACGCTGAATATGGCCAAAGAAGGCCGTAAGGCTTGGACCTATAGCCCGGGCACGCGTCGTGTGCGTCGTGCGCCGAATATTGCCTATGACAATCCGCTCACCAATGGTGACGGTCTTGGGCACATCGGACCAATATGACGGCTATAATGGTGCGCCTGACCGTTATGATTGGACGGTTGTTGGAAAGCAGGAAAAACTGTCGATCCAAAACAACTATCAGGTCAATCTGACGCCGTCTTCAGACATGCTGCAACCCGGTCACGCTAAACAAGACCCGGTACGCTATGAAATGCGTCGCCAATGGGTTGTGGAAGGCAATCTGAAAGGGTCAGCCCGTCACATTTATGCCAAGCGCGTGCTGCGCATGGACGAAGATAGCGGTCAAATGACGGCGGGTGAAATGTATGACGGCCGCGGCGAGCTGTGGCGCGTCCAAGAAGTGGGTCAGGCTCCGGATTATCGTCCGGAAGCGACCACATGTTGGACCACCGGTGGCGAGTGGATCTATGACCTGTTGGCCGGTCGTTATATTGCGCTGCAGTTGAAATCAGGTCGTCCGGCCAATGCCGTGACCGGTCTGGAGCGTTTGACACCTGACTATTACACGCCTGCTAACGTTCGTCGTCTCGGCCGTTAATCGGAAACGTGTAAATAATCTGAAGGGGCGGGTCTTTTGGCCCGCCCTTTTTTATTGCGCGCCGGCGTTCTTTATGCCTTGCTAGCGCCAATGTATTGGGAGTTGTTTTATGTCATTTTGTAAAAGCTTTTTGACGCTCAGCTTGAGCACCCTTATGGCCACGGCGCAGGCCAAAGTGCCCCCCGAACAAATGGCACGGCTGGACCAAGATTTGACACCGTTAGGGTCTGAGCGCGGCGCCAATAAAGACGGATCAATTCCGGCGTGGACTGGCGGCTTGACTAGCCCGCCTGAAGGTATTGGCTACGAAAAGGGAAAGCACTTGCCAGACCCATTTGCCGCTGACAAGCCGCTATTTCGCGTTACTGGGGCTAATGCCGACGACTATGACCAATTTATTACGCGGGGCCAAAGAGCCCTGTTGGAGCGCCATGATAGTTATTTCTTAGATGTCTATCCCACGCGCCGCTCTTGTGCCCTTCCTGACTTTGTTTATAAGGCGGCGCGCAATAACGCCTTGATTGGAGAACTGGTATCGGACGGCAATGGCGTTGCCAAGGCGATTATGGCCTCGCCTTTCCCGATTCCTAATAATGGGTTGGAGCTTGTCTGGAACCACACGCTGCGCTATCGCGGCTATAAATTGCAACGCCAATTTACCGCTATTCCGGTGAATCAATCAGGTGATTATTATCAAATCACCGTTCATGATGATGCTATTTTGCGGTGGTCGGACCCGCAAAAAAGAAATGCCGAAGAACTGGACAATATTTCGATTTATTATTTGCTGCAAACCAAAGCGCCGGCACGCTCTGCCGGTTATGTAGTTTTGGTTCAAGAAAGCCTTAACATGTCGGTCGAGGCGCGCCGCGCTTGGACCTATAGTCCAGGCACACGCCGAGTGCGCCGCGCCCCGACCATTGCCTATGACAATCCTGGCACTAACAGTGACGGCATCACCACCTCAGACAGTTTTGGGGGCTTCAATGGGGCACCAG
Source organism: Rhodobiaceae bacterium (assembly GCA_038143435.1). Lineage (GTDB taxonomy): Bacteria > Pseudomonadota > Alphaproteobacteria > RS24 > RS24 > UBA8337. The sequence goes on from JAYQLX010000003.1 coordinate 202,942, forward strand.
ACCGTTTTGATTGGACTGCGCGCGGGCGCAGCGAAAAATTTATTGCCTATAATAATTATCGCCGCGTGCTGGCTGCCTTATCAAGAATTGGTGGGCAAAAAACACGTAAACCAGGAATTAATGCGCTATGAAAAACATCGCGTCTGGGAGGTGGAAGGCAATTTGAAAGATAATTTCCGCCATGTCTATTCGCGCCGCGTGTTCTATATAGATGAGGACACCAAAGGCATTGTTGCGACGGAAATCTATGACGGTCGCGGTCAGCTATGGCGAGTGCAGGAATTGGGCGGCGGCGTGCAATATGAATTGCCCCTGTGCGGCGGTTCAGGCGATACCATTTATGATCTCATGGTCGGACGTTATCTCATGGTCGGTCTTATCAACGAAGAAAAGCCGATTGATTTCGACGCCAGCCATCTAGATGCCGGTCGCTATACGCCTAGCAATATTCGCCGTCTTGGTCGCTAATTAGTTCGGTGGTATTAGTTCGTGCTCGCGCGGTTTTGTCGCTTGCCCTTTGTCGCGTGAGTTTTTAAGGTGTATCCAAGTATGATGGCGTTTAATAAACGCGCGTTTTCCGGGAGGAAACCAATGTTTAATGTTCGATTGACCGTCCGCCAAGTTGCGGCGTTGACTTTTGCTTTTGCCATAAGTGCAAACCTAGCCGTACCGTCGTTGGCCGATGATCATGGGGAAAAGCCGCAGGCCTTTGAATATGCAGTAGCCAGCGATATGGCCGAGCAGGCGTTATTGCTCGATGTTGCGCGAGCGGGTTCGCGTTTGGTCGCAGTTGGTGAATTCGGCCATGTGCTCTTGTCTGATGATAATGGTGAGAACTGGCGGCAGGCGACTTCTGTGCCGACGCGCAACACGCTGGTCGGCGTCACTTTTATCGACAATCAAACCGGCTATGCGGTCGGTCATGCGGCGACGATCTTGAAAACCTCGGATGGCGGCGACAATTGGACATTGAAATTTACTGAGCGGCGCGGCGAAACCCCGCTTTTCGCGGTATATTTTGCCGATGCGCAAAATGGCATTGCGGTTGGCGGTTTTTCGTACACATTTGAAACCAAAAATGGCGGCGAAAGCTGGACACAGCGCGCTTTGGTCGAAGACAGCTATGACGATTTTCATTTGAATGATTTATTCACCGACAAAACAGGCAATGTCTACATCCCCGCCGAATTTGGCACGGTTTATAAATCGCGCGACCGCGGGCAAAACTGGCAAGCCATCGAAACTGGCTATGACGGCTCCTTTTGGGGCGGCCTCGGCCTCGCCAATGGCGATGTTCTGGTGTTTGGCATGCGCGGCAATGTCTGGCGTTCGTCTGATGCAGGCGCCAGTTGGAAGCAGGTTAATACCGGCACGGACCAATCGGTCTCAGGCGGCACGCAATTGGATGATGGCCGCATTGTTCTGGCCGGCCTCTCGGGCACGGTGCTGGTCTCCCGCGATGGCGGCAAAAGCTTCACCAACCAGCCGCGTCCCGACCGTTTGAGCTTCGCCACCGCCATCGGCAAAACCGGCGATGAGATTATCTTGCTGGGCGACCCAGGCATTAAGGACCATAATCTGGCACAATAAATCATGCTTTTGAGCGATGCGCTCCCTAAAGGGGAGTTAACATGACAAGAGGTGGCTTCGGCCACCTCTTTTTTATAAACACGCGCTGATTTATTAGCTTCGCCCGGAAAAGCGCTACCGGCTTGCTTTTTTCCGTTTCTGCTTTCGTTTCTCCCTTGCAAAAAGTTGCGTCCTCTCTACCATCATCTCAATACGCCAGTGGGGAGGGGTGTTATGGAAACAGTGCAATTGCCCGATTGCGTGACGCTTGAACGCTCTAATGGCCTGGCCCTTGTCACGCTCGATCGTGGCAGTTATGGCGGAGGCATGAACCCGCTTTCGGCGGAGGCGATGGAGGGTTTGCGCGATGTGGCGCGGTGGCTAAAAGGTGATATTGAAACCCATTGTGTGATCGTCACCGGCGCGCGCGTATTTTCCATCGGGGCCGATTTGAAAGACCCCGATATGCACACGCATGGTCTTGACACCCTGACGCAGCGGCAAAAACTTTTGCTCGGCCCTGATATGTGTGCCGCTTGGGAGGCGCTGGAACAAGTAACCATTTGCGCAATGGAGCGCTATGCCATTGGCGGGGCGTTGGCGTTAGCCGTGTCGTGCGATTGGCGCGTCGCTTCCAAAGATTGTGATGTTCGCCTGCCTGAAGTGCCGCTTGGCATTAACATGTCTTGGCAGGCCAATCCACGCATCACTGCGCTTATCGGCCCATCGCGGGCCAAGCAATTGGTGATTTTGGGTGAAAATATCGGCGCTGAGACGGCCGCGCAATGGGGGCTTATAGATAAGGTCACTGCCGCAGGTGGGGCTCTGGCAGCGGCGCAAGAGCTGGCCGCCAAAGTCTTGGCCTTGCCGCCCGTCCCGGTGCGCATGAGCAAGCAAGCGATTAATGCGCATGCCCATGCGCTCAATCATCTCTCATCTTTTATGGACCGCGAACAATATGCGCTGCTGACCGGTTCAGATGAAAACAAGGCGGCGGTGCGCGCAGTTTTTGGTAAACGGGAAAAGAGTTGATAAATGCTGACACCGGCTGATGATTATCCGTTGCACCAAACCCCCGAGCCAATGGCATATGCGGGCAGCGATCGCAATTTTTACGACCGTTTTTTCTTTAACGGCTATAGCGCCGATGGCACGATTTTTTTCGCCGCCGCGCTCGGTGTGTATCCGCAATTGAATATAATGGATGCGAGTTTTTCGCTATCCTATGAGGGTCGGCAGTATAATTTGCGTGCCTCGAAAGAAATGCTTGGTGACCGGCTCGCCCTGAGCATTGGCCCGCTCAGCATTGAAATTATTAGACCGATGCAAGAAACCCGCATCACACTGGCTGACAATGAGGGCAGCTTGACTGGCAGTCTGACAGCCACTGCGCGACATGAAGTCATTGAAGAGCCGCGTTTCACCCGTCGCCAGGGCACGCGCATGATGATGGATTTGACGCGCGCCACGCAAAATATTGAATGGACGGGCACGCTTGATTTGCGCGGGGCTAAAATTAATGTCGATGGCTGTCGCGGCACGCGCGACCGCAGCTGGGGCATTCGCCAAATTGGCATGGCCGAGCCGCAAGCGCCGGTGCCGCCTGCGCCGCAGCAATTTTACTGGCTGTGGACGCCGAGCAATTTCGATGCAGCGGCGTTCTTCTGCCACACCAATGATGATGGCGCAGGTGCGCCGTGGAACCGTAAAGCGGTGTTTGATGATTTTGCCAATCACAGCCGCTTGGAAATGACGCAGATTGAGGTAACAACCGAATATCATGCCGGCACGCGCCGCGTGGCAAAACTGCAAATGCAAGGCGGCGGGGTCAAAGCAAGTTTCACCCCGACCGGCCATATATTTTATATGCAGGGGCTCGGCTATATTCATCCTGAATGGAATCATGGCACGCATCACGGCGCTTTGCGGGTGGGCTTTGACGAGATTGATTTGGCCGCAGCAGAGGGCGATCTCAAAATCGGCAAAATGGAAAATCTGCACATTCAAAGCCTGTCGGATATTGTGCTAGAGGTGAACGGAACAATGCATAAGGGCCGGGGCGTGATTGAGCAGCTATTTATCGGCCCGCATGCGCCGAGCGGCTTTCAAGACCTTGTTGACGGCATTATGGATTGAGGCTGGGCCATGAGTTTTCGCGACCATCCTGAAAAATTCGACAATGATTTTCTCGCCGGCCTGTTCGGGCAACATGGTGATGCATTGCGTGGCTTTGACTTTGCCCCGGTCGGCACCGGCCAGGTCGGTGACAGTTTTCGCGTCGCGCTGGATTGGGCGGTCAATGATGTGGCGTTGCCCGGAACGCTGGTTGCCAAATGTCCGGCCGCTGATGCGGTGAGCCGCGATACGGCGCGCAATATGAATCTTTATGAAATCGAGACTAAATTTTACGAGCATTTCGGCACCAGCTGCGGCGCGCGCGTGCCGCATGTTTATCTGGCCGATTATGATGCGGCTAGCGGGGATGGCATTTTATTGTTTGAGGATATGGCACCGGCCGAGCAAATTGCGCAAATGGATGGCTGTTCGGTGGCGCAAGTGGAAGCGGTTTTGCGCGAAGCGGCTTTATTGCACAAAAGCCATTGGAATGATGATGCGCTTTCGGCCCATGAATTTTTGACTTTTGGCCAAAAAGAAGAGCGCCGCGCCTTTGTCAGCGGCTTGATGGGTGCGGTCTATCCTGAATGGCGGGCGCGTTATGAGGGGCGCATTGATGCCGATATTCTCGATATGGGAGCGGCTTTGGTGGCCAAATTCGACGCTTATGTGACCCCGCGTGAAGGCCCGTCAGTGCTGGCGCATGGCGATATGCGGCTCGATAATATGTTGTTTTCCGATAGGCGAGGGCGGGTCATATTGCTTGATTGGCAGACCGCCTCAATGGCCCCGCCTATGGGTGATATTGCCTATTGTATTTCGACCAGTCTGAAACAGGCCGATGAACGTGCCGCCCATGAGGAAAAACTGGTCGCCGCTTATCACGCGCAATTGGGCGCGTGCGTCGAGGCTTATGATTTTGATGCCGCTTGGGCTGATTATCGCCGCGCCAGTTTTGCCGGTTTCATTATGGCCGTCATTTCGGCGATGATTGTCGAGCGCACGGAACGGGGCGATGAAATGTTTGCGACAATGGCCGAGCGTTCGGGCTGGCAGGCCTTGCATCTCGACGCATTGGCGCTAATTTAGCGGCCTGATTCAGCTTTGGGGGTCTTTCGCGCCATGACGATTTTCAACACACCGATTTTAAGCCAGTTTTTCAAAATCATCGCCTGGGGGTGTTACTGGTGATTGGCTGGCGCCCTGGGCCCAGCATTCCCAAAGACATTAAAAAATGCGTCGTGGTGGCGGCGCCGCATACCTCGAATTTGGATTTCGGATTATTTTTGCCGCTGGTTTTTGCCCTCAATCTCTATGTACGCGTGCTCATCAAACACACGATTTTCATCGGCCCGCTCGGCTGGTTTTTACGCTATTGCGGCGGCATTCCCATCGACCGCCGCGCGGCGCGCGATTATGTCGGGATGATGGCCGAACAATTTGAAAAAAACGATGTTTTTCATCTTGTGGTGACACCGGAAGGCACGCGCAGCGCGCGCACCCATTGGAAAACCGGTTTTTATCATATTGCGATGGCTGCCAGTGTGCCGATTATTTTGGCCGGCATTAATACGGAGAAGAGGAGTGTCGGGGTTGACCGTATCATCTATCCGTCGGGTGATATTGATGCCGATATGGCTGAAATTTATGCCTTTTTCGACAATGTGCGCGGGGTCAGGCCAGAAAATTACGCCTCCCCCAATAAACCGGCGCCGCAAGACGGATAGTCGCGGGCGACGGTAAAACATTTGCCTTTCGGGAGCAGTTGCGGCACAATTTCTGCAAATAGGGAGACGCTCATGCTTGATGATACGGATCGCGCGCAATTCTCTGCCATGATTGATGGCACGCAAGAGGATTATCAAAAAATTTCCGCCGCTTTCGGCGATTTTTCAAAAACCTTGCCTGACCGTGTGCTGGCTCATTTGCAAATGCTGAAAGGCGATTTTGGTGGCTTTGCCGTTGACCGTTTGGAACACAGCCTGCAAACCGCAACCCGCGCCCATAAAGACGGTCGCGATGAGGAATATGTCGTTTGCGCGCTTTTGCATGATATTGGTGACCTTTTGGGCACGTTCAATCATGCCGAATTGGGCGCGGCTATTTTGAAGCCGTTTATTTCCGAGCAGAATTATTTCATGTTGCAAAATCATGGCGTGTTTCAGGGTTATTATTTCTTCCATCATATCGGGCTCGACCGCGATGCGCGTGAAGCGTTCCGCGATAGCGAGCATTTTGAATATACCGCTCAGTTCTGTCATCTTTATGACCAGTCGAGCTTTGATCCGGAATATGAATCCTATCCGCTTGAATTTTTCGAGCCGATGGTGCGCCGCGTTATGGCACGTCCGCGCGACTCGATTTATATGAAAGAAGACGGCGAAGCAGTGATTTAAGCGTTTCGCCTGGCCACCTTAGGGGTAAGAGGGTTTTATGGGCGCCTTACTGACGCTGATTTCGCAGCTGATTGAATTTTATATTTGGATTGTTATTGCCTCGGCCGTGCTTAGCTGGCTGGTTGCTTTTGATGTCATCAATATGCGCAATCGCTTTGTGTTTATGCTTGGCGATGCGCTCAATCGCCTGACCGAGCCGGTCTATGCCCGCATTCGCCGTTTTTCTGCCCGATATGGGTGGTCTTGATTTGTCGCCGCTTATTGTCATTTTCGGCCTGATTTTCCTGCGCAATTTAATGTGGGAAGTGCTGGGCCCTTCGGTTTATGGCGGATAAATGACGGCACAAAAAATTGACGGGAAAGCCATTGCCGCCGCTTTGCGCGGGCGCATTGGCGCGGCTGTTCAAGATTTGCAAAAACAGCATGGCAAAACGCCGGGGCTGGCCGTGGTGCTGGTCGGGGAAGATGCAGCCAGTCAAGTTTATGTAAAAAATAAGGGCATTGCGACCAAAGAGGCGGGCATGACCTCATTGGAGTTTCGCCTGCCCGAAGACACGCCGGAAGAGGTGCTGCTCGGCAAACTGCACGAATTAAATGCCGACCCTGCGGTCAATGGCATATTGGTGCAATTTCCCGTGCCCGCGCAAATTTCGCAACAAGTGGTGATTGATACGATTGATGCGGCGAAAGATGTCGATGGCCTCAATCCGGCCAATGCCGGTCGGCTGGTGTCAGGGCTGGATGCGCTGACCCCATGCACGCCTTTGGGCAGTGTCATTCTCGCCAAAGAAACATTAGGCGACTTGACGGGCAAACATGCCGTGGTCATTGGCCGTTCCAATCTGGTCGGCAAGCCAGTGGCGCAGCTTTTATTGCGCGAAAATTGCACCGTCACCACGGCCCATTCGCGTACAGGTGATTTACCGGCCGTCTGCCGCCAAGCCGATATTTTGGTCGCCGCCGTCGGCATTCCTGAAATGGTCAAGGCCGATTGGGTCAAGCCCGGCGCTTGTGTCATTGATGTCGGCATTAACCGCATTGACGCACCCGAAAAGGGCGAAGGCAAAACCCGTTTGGTTGGTGACGTTGCTTATGCGGAAGCGGCAGAGATCGCCGCCCATATCACGCCGGTGCCCGGTGGTGTCGGCCCAATGACCATTGCCTGCTTGTTGCGCAACACGCTGACCGCCTTTTGCCGCCAAAACGGCTTTGAGGAGCCGGAGGTTTAACTACTTCTGCCGACCCAGCAATTTCAGCCGCAGCGCGTTGAATTTGATAAAGCCTTCCGCGTCAAACTGGTCATAAACCGCATCTTCTTCAAAGGTCACATGTGCTTCTGAATAGAGCGAATAGGGGCTTTGGCGTGAGACCACGGCGACGCTGCCCTTATAGAGCTTGAGCACCACCTCGCCGGTGACGTGAGACTGGCTGGCATCAATCGCCGCTTGCAGCATGACGCGCTCCGGCGCAAACCAAAAGCCATTATAAATCAGCTCGGCATAGCGCGGCATCAACTCATCTTTCAAATGCATGGCACCGCGGTCGAGCGTGATGCTTTCAATGCCGCGATGGGCGGCGAGCAAAACCGTGCCGCCCGGGGTTTCATACACACCGCGTGATTTCATGCCGACAAAGCGGTTCTCGACCAAATCGAGCCGCCCAATGCCATTGGCCCCGCCCAATTCATTGAGCTTGGTCAATAGTGCGGCGGGCGACAGTTTTTCGCCGTCAATCGATACGGCGTCCCCGGCTTCAAAACCGATGGTTGCTTCTGTCGCTTTATCGGGCGCGTCTTCCGGCGCAACCGTGCGCTGATAAACAAATTCGGGGCAGGGCTGGGCCGGGTCTTCCAGCACTTTGCCTTCGCTCGATGTGTGCAGCAAATTGGCATCAACCGAGAACGGCGCTTCGCCGCGCTTGTCTTTCGGCACCGGAATTTGATTTTTCTCGGCATAGGCGATGAGTTTTTCGCGGCTTTGCAAATCCCATTCGCGCCATGGCGCAATCACTTTAATGTCGGGATTGCAGGCATAATAGCCAAGCTCAAAGCGCACTTGGTCATTGCCCTTGCCGGTGGCCCCATGGCACACCGCATCGGCGCCGGTTTCGGCGGCAATTTCCACCTGCCGTTTGGCAATCAAAGGCCGTGCAATCGAGGTGCCCAGCAAATAAACGCCCTCATAAAGCGCATTGGCGCGAAACATCGGGAAGACATAATCGCGAACAAATTCTTCGCGTAAATCTTCAATATAAATCTCTTTAATGCCCAGCATTTCGGCTTTCGCCCGCGCCGGCGCCAACTCTTCGCCTAGCCCGAGATCGGCGGTAAAAGTGACAACCTCGCAAGCATAGGTCTCCTGCAACCATTTCAAAATGATTGAGGTATCCAGACCGCCCGAATAGGCCAGCACAACTTTCTTGATGACGCTTTTATCGATCATCGATTTCTCCATATCTTGCGCCTTTATACGCTCAATAGCGAAAAAGAAAAGTATTTGGCGTCATGAAAATATTTTCGCATTTCAACCTATGCGTGTGGTGAAACGAGGCAAACACGCATAACTATGTATCCGGTAGGCGATTTCCGCCTTTCGGTGGCAATCGGGACGCGAGGCTATTTGTTGTGTCTATGAGGTCGTAAATTGGCCGTAATTGTTGTTTGGATTTATTGTTGCCTGTCTGTCACTATTCTTTTGGTCTCTCACATCTTTAGGAGCGCGCAAAATTGCGCTAGCGGCCCAGATTGCGTTGCGCCAATTCGGCTTTTTTCTTTTCCGCCGCCGATTGTTTGACGCTATCCGATTTAAGCTGGCCGCACGCCGCCATAATATCGCGCCCGCGCGGGCGGCGCACCGGGCTCGCATAGCCCGCTTTATTGACGATATCGGCAAAGGCTTGCATGCGTTTGTCATCGGAGCATTGATAGGGCGCGCCGGGCCAGGGGTTGAACGGAATAAGGTTAATCTTGGCGGGAATGCCGGCCAGTAATTTCACCAAAGCACGGGCATCATCATCGCTGTCATTAACGTCTTTCAGCATGACATATTCAAAGGTGATGCGTTTGGCATTGGAGAGGCCGGGCCAATTGCGGCATGCGTCCAGGAGTTCGGCAATCGGGTATTTTTTATTGAGCGGCACAAGCTCATCGCGCAATGTGTCGGTGACTGCATGCAGTGATATGGCCAGCATGACACCGGTTTTCTCGCCCATAGCGGCAATTTCCGGCACCACGCCCGAGGTTGATAGGGTGATGCGCCGTTTTGACAGGCTAAGTCCGTCGCCATCGCTCATCACATTCAAGGCTTCGGCAACATGGTCGCTATTATAAAGCGGCTCGCCCATGCCCATCATCACCACATTGGTTACTTTGCGGGTGCCGCTATTGGACGGGCCGGCTGTCCCCCAATCTTGCAAATCATCGCGCGCCGCCACCATTTGGCCGGTAATTTCAGCCGCCGTCAGATTGCGCACCAATTTTTGGGTACCGGTATGGCAAAAGCGGCAGGTCAATGTGCAGCCGACTTGGCTGGAAACGCATAAAGTGCCGCGATCAAGCTCGGGTATATAGACCGTCTCGACCAATTGCCCGTCATCAAGCCGGAACAAATATTTGCGCGTGCCGTCATTGGAATGCTGCGCATCGGCCAGTTCGAGCCGCGCCAATGAATAATGCGCCGCCAGTTTTTCGCGCAAATCTTTTGCGACATTGCTCATTTGGTCAAATTCGCGCACCCCATGCGCATAAAGCCAACCCCAAATTTGGCTGACCCGCATGCGCAATTGCTTGTCGGGGACCCCGAGCGCGCTCAGCGCCGCGGCTAGTTCAGCGCGTGTCATGCCGATCAGGCTGGCTTTGCGTGTCTCGCTGGAAATTTCCATTAAATGGTTTTACGGGGCGGGGCAGGCCGCGTCCAGCGCCTTCATGGCGGCGGTGACGCCTTTCAGGCTATAGCTGTCCGTGGTCAGCGTGCCGCGCGCCGATGTGCCTTTGAAAACCAGCTCATTGCCGCGTTTCATGGCGGTGACGAGGCGGCGTTGGTCGTCCAGCGTTTCCAGCCAGGCCCATTCATCGGCCCCGTTTTCCACCTGCACGCCGGTGAAAAAGCCATATTCATCGCTGCCGACACGCGCAAAAGGTTCTGATGTCGCCGAAAATGGATAGCCGATGCGCACCGAAATCTCATTGCGCACGCCTTGTCCGGGGCGATGGGCGACAATCAGGAAAACATCGCCGCGCCGCGCATTTTTCGGTGTTGAGCGCTTCGGCTCACCGGCAATATAGCAATTTTTGCTTTGTCCCGCGCCGCTGACAAACATACGCCAATCGCCATATTCGGCGACCGGCTGGGTCGGCGGCAAATCCGGGCGAAACCAACGAAACGCCCAGAAATCCGGCGAAAATGGTGATTTTCAACATGAATCGCAATTTATGGTGATTTGGCGCGTCTTACCCAGACCGCTTTTTCTTGCTTTTAGCCGTCCAATAGCCTCTACTGAACAAGCGCACGGAATTTTGTGCGTGTTAGAGAGGTCTTAAGACCATGTCAGCGAGTGGCCAGAACACCGGCTCCGCGCGAAACGAAGTAGAAGTAGATCAAATCGGCAAGCTACAGAGCGCCGATGTCGCAAAAACCGGAAGTAAAACCGATTTTGCTGGTCTTATCGAAAAGATCGCCGAAACCAAAGATCGCGACGCCTTTGCCGCGTTGTTCGCGCATTTTGCGCCGCGCCTAAAGGGCTATTTATTGCGTTTGGGCGCATCAGACGGGCAGGCCGAAGAGGTTTTGCAGGAAGCCTTGCTCACCGTATGGCGTAAAGCGGATTTGTTTGACCGTAAAAAAGCCGCCGCCTCGACATGGATTTTCACCATTGCCCGCAATCGTCGCATTGATATTTTGCGCAAGCGCAAATTCCCTGAAATTGACGCTGAAGATCCGAGCCTGTGCCCGATGCGCCGCGCGCGCCGGATGAGGAAGTCATTGGCGCCCGCGAAGGCGAGGCGGTGCGTTTGGCGCTTGAAAAACTGCCCGAAGAACAACGCGAATTGGTGCGTTTGGCATTTTACAATGGCTGGTCGCATTCAAAAATTGCCGAAGATACCAATCTGCCTTTGGGCACGGTCAAATCGCGTTTGCGGCTGGCCTTTTCGCGCTTGCGCAATGAATTGGAAGGGCGTCTTTAACCCTCAGTCCCCTCATCTTAAGGGGTGAATTGCGCGCCTTTTTCGCCGCCCGGCATGACCGGCCGGTCGGCAAATTGCCCGAGGCTGTGCAAACGGTCATACATAACAATGGCACCGGCAATTTGCACATTGACGCAAAAGCGTGTCGGGATGCGGATTATATGGGCGCATTTCTCGCGCATGGCGGGCGATAAATCACCGCGCTCGGGGCCCATTACATAAGCGGCGCAGCGCGGATGGGTGAAGCTTGGCAAATCAATCGCTTGCTCGGTCAACTCGACCCCGACCAATTGGCATTTTTGGGGCAGCTGCATATCGGCAATATTGTCCCAATCATACCACGGCACGGAGGCTTTGCGTTTTCGACGTATCGGAGCGCGCCTCGCGCACTTTCAAATGGGCGTTGACGGTGAAGATAAAGGCGGCGCCGAAAGCATGCGCCGAGCGCATGAGATTGCCGGTATTCATTGGCTTCGATGCCCCTTCAATGCCAATGGCAAAATAGCCCTTCATTTTCCTCGCCTTTTTCCCGCTTTATGTCTCATTTTCCACTTCTCATTAAGCACGTCTGGCTTATGATGAGTGCCTATCCAGCCGCATGGTAAAAGCTGCGGCGCAGAAAGAAAACCCCGCTTGCTGGCGGGCGTGCGATTAAGGGAGACAAAAATGAAAGCCGTTTTATGCAAAGAGTTTGGCCCGCCGGAAAGCCTGGTGGTGGAAGATATTGCCTCACCCGAGCCGGGGCCGGGCGAAGTGGTGCTCGATGTGCACGCGGCAGCCGTCAATTTTCCCGATGTGTTGATCATTCAAAACAAATATCAATTCAAACCGCCATTGCCGTTTTCGCCGGGCGGGGAAGTGGCCGGCATTGTTTCCAAATTAGGCGATGGGGTGAAAAATCTGAAAATCGGTGACCGCGTTATCGGCTCATGCGGCAATGGCGGCTTTGTTGAAGAAATTGCCATTAATGAAATGGCCTGCATGCCGGTGCCCGATGAAATGGATTTGCACACCGCTTCGGCTTTGGTGCTGACCTATGGCACCTCGCATTATGGGTTGAAAGACCGCGCACAATTAAAGGCCGGTGAAACCTTGCTGGTCATGGGCGCGGCCGGTGGTGTCGGCTTGGCGGCGGTTGAGCTTGGCAAGGCTATGGGCGCGCGTGTCATTGCCGCCGCCTCAACGCAAGACAAGCTCGATGTCTGTGTCGAGCATGGTGCCGATGACACGATTCTTTATCCTTCAGGCGCGCTTGACCGCGACCAGCAAAAAGCCTTTTCCGATGCGATTAAGGAAAAAACCGGCGGGCTCGGCGCGGATGTGATTTATGACCCGATCGGTGACGCTTATGCCGAACCGGCTTTGCGCGCCATTAATTGGGAAGGGCGCTATTTGGTTATCGGCTTTGCGGCCGGTGAGATTCCGAAAATTCCGCTCAATTTGGCACTGTTGAAAAGCTGTCAGATAGTCGGCGTGTTTTGGGGCGCTTTTACGGCGCGCGACCCGCAAGCCAATCAGGCCAATTTGCAGGAATTGATGGAAATGTATAAGGCGGGCACAATCCGACCGCATATTTCAGACAGTTTTCCTTTGGAACAAGCGGCCGATGCGCTCAATAAAATGGCCAATCGCCAAGTTAAGGGTAAAGTGATTTTGACCACCGGGCGCAGCGAAGGCTAGCCCCCTTGTCCGGAACCCCTCCGCAGCCGGAGCGCCAGCCGGTCAATAATCGTCAAGCCGCTTTATGGCTTTTGGCATCGGCCGTCATGTTCACTTTTACCGGTGTGCTGGTTAAGACTTTGGGCGAGACTTTGCACCCGTTTGAAATTTCACTGTTTCGCGGACTTGTCGCATTGGCGGTGATTTTACCGATATTTGCGCGCACGGGCGGCATAAGCGCGGGGATGAAAACGCAAATCCCGCTTTTGCAAATGACCCGCGGCGTGGTCGGCTCGCTGGCCATGTTTTTGGGCTTTTATGCGATTGTCGCTTTGCCGCTGGCCGATGCGCAAGCCATCAGCTTTTCGCGCAATCTGTTTCTGGTGCCGCTCGCCGCTTTTATTCTGGCCGAAGCGGTCGGGCCGCGGCGTGCCATTGCGGCGGCGGTCGGTTTTGTCGGCGTGCTCATCATGCTGCGCCCCGGCATGGAAACGGGCATGGCGCAGGCGGGCGCGGCGAAGCGGTGGGGATGGTTTTGAGCCTCGGCGCAGCGGCCGCTTTGGGGCATGCGTTTTTGGTCGCGCTGGCTACGGTTTTGGTCAATATTGCTTCGCGCTATGACGGGCCGGTGACGCTGATGTTTTACACCAATATCGTCTCGGTGACGTTGATTGCCATTCCGACCATTTTCGTCTGGCAGACCCCCAATATGACCGAACTTGCCATGCTGGTGGCGATGGGGGTATTGGCCACGGCCTCGCATAATTGTTTTATCCGCGCCTTTGCAATGGGCGAGGCCAGCGTCATTGCGCCGGTCGATTATTCGCGACTGATTTTTGCCGCTTTGGCGGGCTGGCTGGTTTTTGCCAGCGTGCCCGATATATATACCATTATCGGCGCCGCCATTATTGTGGCATCGAGCTTTTATATTGTGCGGCGCGAAGCCGGTTTGCAAAAAGGCGAGGGCGAAAAAGCACCGCCTGCGCCGTAAGCTTTATCGGCCGAAATGGGGCTTGCACGCCGCCCTATGACTGAATATGGTTTGCCCCTATGCGAGGCCATTTTGTGGGAGAGAAATTATGAAATTGGATTCAAACATTACCGCCATTGTCACTGGCGGCGCGTCAGGTCTGGGTGAGGCGACAGTGCGTCTGCTCGCTGAAAAAGGCGTGAAATGCGGCATTTTCGACTTGAATGAAGAAAAAGGCGAAGCGGTTGCCAAAGAGGTTGGCGGCGCGTTTGCCAAAGTCAATGTGACCTCAGATGAAGAGGTCGATGCCGGTTTTGCCAAAATTCGCGAAGCCCTCGGCCAAGAGCGTATTTTGATCAATTGCGCCGGCACCGGCAATGCGGTGAAAACCGCTTCACGCGACAAGGAAAGCGGCGCCATTAATCACTTCCCGCTCGATGCATTTAATCTCATCATTCAGATTAATCTGGTCGGCACATTTCGCTGCATTGCCAAATCGGCAGCCGGCATGATGAGCCTTGACCCGCTGCCTTGCGGCGATCGCGGCTCCATCGTCAACACGGCCTCAGTGGCGGCAGAAGACGGGCAAATCGGTCAGGCTTCCTATTCAGCTTCAAAAGCCGGCGTGGTCGGCATGACTTTGCCGATTGCTCGCGATTTGTCGCGCGAAGGCATTCGCGTCAATACCATCTTGCCGGGTATTTTTGATACGCCGCTGCTTGCCGGTGCGCCGGAAAATGTGCGCCAAGCTTTGGGCGCTATGGTGCCTTATCCGTCACGTCTCGGCCTGCCGGATGAATATGCCAAATTGGCCGCGACCATGTGCGAGGTGAATTATTTCAACGGCGAAGATGTGCGCCTTGACGGCGCCATTCGCATGGCATGGCCCCCGCTAGGGATAAGCGCTTCAAATATCCATTTGGTTTGAGGCGAGCAATTGACAGCCGGCGATCTTCCAAGATCCGTCCGGCTGTTTTTGCATCATATAGCGCGCCTTATGGCTGGTGCCGCGATCATCGACCAAATAAACATCTTGCAGCCGTATCTGCGGGGTTTGCGATATGGCACGGGCGCGGCCGGTAAAGCTGAATTGTTGCGCCGTAAAGACCGGCCGATAATGGGCCCGCACCATGGCCATAAAGCGATTGGGGGCAACAAATTGGGCGCGCAAATCGGGCGAGGCAAAGCCGAAAGCAGCGACATCATCTTGCGCGCGAAACGCGTCGATTTGGGCTTCAATTGTGGCGCGGATATTTTGGTCATAAAGCGCTAAAGGCTGATGGCGATTTTGCAAAAATGCCGTGCCGACCGCCAATGCCGTCAGCAAAGCGAGGACGCCTATATCAGCTAAGCCGATGCGCCCGCGCCGCATTTATTTTTTGCGTCCCTTTTTTGCGCCGCGCGCTTTGCCCGCCGCACCGGCGGTTTTGTCCATAAAACCGGCCAGCTTCACATCAAGGGCAGAGAGCCCGCCCGCATCATGTGTGGTCAACACCACATTGACGGTTTTATAAACATTGTCCCATTCCGGGTGATGGTCCATTTTTTCCGCCTGCATGGCGACACGGCTCATCCAGCCAAAGGCCGCATTGAAATCGGCGAAGACAAAAGTCTTTTTAATGGCCTCGCGGCCACTGACTTTTTTCCAGCCGGACAGCCGGCCCATCGCTTTTTTCTTTTCAGCGGCAGTCAGTTTCTCAACCATATTTCCCCCTTACGGGCACAAATTCGGTGCGCGCAAATGCACTTTGTCAATATCGGCCAATATCTCATCGGTCATTTCGACATCTATGCTGGTCACCGCCAATTTCAACTGTTCCATGCTCGTCGCACCGATAATATTGGAGGTTACGAAATCGCGTGTGGTGACGAATTGATTGGCCAATTGCGAGGCATCAAGCCCGTATTTTTTGGCAATGTCGAGATAGCTGTCAATCACCTCTTCCGCGCCGTCCACCTCATAGCGTTGCAGGCGGTCGAATAATTGTTTGCGCGAGCCTTGTGGCATGGCCCCGCCTTGATATTTGCCGGTCAAATAGCCCTGCGCCAATGGCGAATAAGCCAATAGGCCGACGCCCTCGCGGTGAAAAATTTCTGACGAGCCAAGCTCATAAATGCGGTTCAAAAGATTATAGGCATTTTGCACCGACACCATGCGCGGCAGGTTTTTATCCATTTCCGCATGGTGCAGAAATTTCATAATGCCCCAGGGTGTCTCATTGGACAGGCCGAAATGGCGCACTTTGCCGGCTTTTTGAATATCGGCCAGAGCCCCCAAAATATCTTCAATTTTATTGATTTCGCCGCCCATTTCCTTATGTCCCAAGCCGCCGAAAATACGGATTGGGCGGTCGGGCCAATGCAGCTGATACAGGTCAATATAATCGGTCTGCAAGCGTTTCAGGCTTTTATCGACCGCTTCGTGAATTTGTGCCGGTGTTTGCTCTGTGCCGCTGCCGTCATCGCGCAGCCAATTCATCGGCGCGCGACCTGCCACTTTGGTGGCGAGAATAATATCTTGGCGATTATTGTTTTTTGAAACCATGTGCCGATAATTTCTTCGGTTTTGCCTTGCGTTTCCGCCTTAGGCGGCACGGCATACATTTCCGCCGTATCGAAGAAATTAATCCCCATTTCAACCGCATAATCCATTTGTTCATGGCCTTCGGCTTCGGTGTTTTGCTGCCCCCATGTCATGGTGCCCAAGCAAATGGCGCTGACGTCAATGTCAGTATGTCCGAGACGACGATATTCCATAAAACCTCCCTATTTGTTTTATGATTCAATGCGTGCCAACAGCCTCTCAACGGTCGGCAAAATATTTTCGACAATGACGGCAATGCCGTCACGATTGGGGTGGATGCGGTCGCCCAGATTGAGGCGCGGGTCTCCGGCTACACCATCCAAGAAAAACGGATAAAATACCAGCCCATATTGTTTGGCAAGGCGCGGATAAAGACCGTTAAAGGCTTCGCCATAGCTCGGCCCCAAATTGGGTGCGGCCAGCATGCCGGCCAGCATCACCTCAAGCCCGCGCGCTTGCAGTTTTTCGATGATTTGGCGAAGGTTTTTTTCCGTCACTTTGGGCGACAGGCCGCGCAACATATCATTGGCGCCCAGCTCGACAATTACTGCTTGCGCTTCGCGTCCGACGGCCCAGTCAAGCCGCGCCAAGCCGCCGGCGCTGGTATCGCCCGACACGCCGCCATTATGCACGCGCACGCGATGGCCTTTGGCCGTCAATGCAGCCTCTAATTGCGCTGTAAAGCCGTCGCGCGGAGCGAGACCGTAACCGGCCGTCAAACTGTCGCCCAAAGCGACCAGATGAATGGTTTTGGTGTCGCTTTGTGCCCATGCGGTAGAGCTTGCGCTCATCCATAAGACGAAAATCAGCGTAAACAAACAAACAAAGCGCCGTGACCCGGCCTGCCCATGCTGGCAACGGATTTGACGCATGGGCGCGTTCTATATAGGACAAACCAGCCATTGATTTGGGAACCATGAAAGAGATTGCTCGCAATGATTGAAACCGAAAAATTGACCGTTACCCTGCCCAGTCGCGCCGGAGACGTCAATATACTTCGCGGTATTGATTTATCGGTGGCGGCGGGTGAAACGGTCGGGCTTATTGGCCCGTCAGGTTCGGGCAAAACCACCTTGCTTATGGTTTTGGCCGGTTTGGAGCCGCCGACCGGCGGCTTTGTGGCGGTGGCGGGCTGCGATTACGGTGCGATGAGCGAAGATGATTTGGCGCGCTTTCGCCGCACCCATATCGGTATTGTTTTTCAGAGCTTTCATCTTGTGCCGACCATGACGGCATTGGAGAACACCGCCCTGCCTTTGGAATTGGCCGGTGAAAAGGACTGCCGCGCCCGCGCCGCCGCGATTTTGGACGAGGTCGGCCTCGCCGACCGATATGACCATTATCCGGCACAAATGTCGGGTGGGGAACAGCAACGCGTGGCTTTGGCGCGCGCTATGGTGGCTGACCCGCCGGTCTTATTTGCCGATGAGCCGACCGGCAATCTCGACCAAGCGACCGGCGAGAGCATTATGCAATTGATTTTAAACCTTGCCAAAAATCGTCAATCGACGCTTTTCCTCATCACCCATGACCGCGCTTTGGCTGAAAAATGCGACCGCACATTGACCATGCGCGACGGGTTATTGGCCTGATGCGCGACCGACCGAATACGCCGAAACGATTGGGTTGGGGGCTGGCCGCGCGGCTGGCGCAGCGCGAACTGCGCGGCGATGGCGGCGGCGGCAACAAATGGGGCTTTCTCCCCGGTTTTCGTATTTTTCTACTGTGTCTGATATTGGGCATATTCACCATATCCGGCGTCGGCTCGCTGTCGGCCGCTTTGGTCGCCGGCATGGTGGCGCAAGGACAGAGCATTCTAGGCGGCGATATTGATGTGCGTCTTATCCATCGACCGGCCAGCGCGGAAGAAAGGGATTTTCTGTCGGGCAATGGCCGATTGTCGGAAATCGCCACCATGCGCGCCATGCTGCGCCATCAAGATGAAGCCATTCTGGTTGAAGCCAAAGCGGTCGATGCGGCCTATCCGCTCTATGGCACGCTCGAGGTCGAAAACAAAACGCTGGCGGCGGCGCTGGCCAAACGCGACGGCATATATGGCGCGGTGGTCGAGCAAGGCCTGCTCGACCGGCTCGACCTCAAAAGCGGCGCGATTGTAAAATTGGGCGATATTGCCCTGCGCTTGAACGGGGTTATCAAAAAAGAGCCGGACCGCAATGCCGGCGGTTTTCCGTTGGCCCCGCGTTTGATGGTGCGCCACGAGACCCTAAAAGCCGCCGGTCTGCTGCGCCCCGGTGCGCTAATTAATTATCACTATCGCCTGCGCCTGCCAGATAATGCCGATAATGGTGCGGTCAAGGCAGCGGTCGGCGAAACACAAGAACGGTTTCCTTTGGCCGGATGGCGGCTGCGCGACCGCAGCGATGCCTCGCCCTCAATGCGCCGTTTCATCGAACGCCTCGGCCTGTTTTTGACTTTGGTCGGCCTCACCGCTTTGGTGGTCGGCGGGGTCGGCGTCGGTAATGCCATTCACGCCTATTTGCAAAGGCGGCGCGAGACCATTGCCGTGCTAAAGGCTTTGGGCGCATCGGGCCGCTTTATTTTCCGCATTTATGCCGTGCAAATCGGGTTTTTGAGCGTGCTCGCCTTGCTTATCGGCCTTGCTTTTGGGGCTGCGACACCGGCCGTGGTCAAATATTTCTTTGCCGCCATGCTGCCGGTCGATTTGGTCATCGGGCTTTACCCCGCCCCGCTTTTGGCGGCCAGCGGCTTCGGCTTATTGGCGGCGGCGGCTTTCGCCCTTTGGCCATTGGGTCAGGTTGAGTTGACACCGGTAACCGCTTTGTTCCGCGCCGATGCGGCAGAACGTTATCAAGCCCCGCCCTGGCCCTATATTGCTGCCATCGGCTTTTGTTTTGCCGCATTGGCGGCTTTGGCGCTTTTGATATCCGAGCGCCGCGATGTCGCCCTATGGTTTGCCATTGGCGTCGCCGCGGCCTATTTCGCGCTGCGCGCCGCCGCCGCGCTTTTGGTGTGGTTGGCAAAACGGGTCGGGCGCCCCAAACGACCCGAATTGCGCTTGGCATTGGCCAATATCACGCGCCCGCAAGCACCGGTGCGCGCCGTCATGCTGTCCATTGGCCTGTCGGTGACGCTGTTATCGGCCATCTCTATGGTTGACGGCAATATTAATGCGCAAATCAGCGGCGATTTGCCCGAGCGCACGCCGAGCTTTTTCCTGCTCGATATCGGGCCGCAGCAAATTGACGATGTGGTGCGCGTGGCTGAGAGCCAGCCCTCGGTCGCAGCGATTGAGCAAGCGGCCATGCTGCGCGGGCAAATTTTGTCGCTCAAAGGCATTGCTGCGGCCGATTATAATGCCCCGCCCGAGGCCGCTTGGGTGCTGCGCGGCGATCGCGGTCTGACCTATGCCGCGCTGCCGCCCGATGGCGGTGAAATCATTGCCGGTGCTTGGTGGCCGCAAGATTATGCCGGCCCGCCGCTTGTCTCTTTTGCTGCGGAAGAAGCCGGTGAGTTGGGGCTGAGTGTCGGCGATATGATTGAGGTCAATGTGCTGGGCCGTCCGTTGACCGCTGAAATAGCCAATTTGCGACATATTGATTGGGCCTCCGGCGGGATGAATTTCCTCATGGTGTTTTCGCCCGAGCCTTTGAAAAATGCCCCGCATAGCTATCTCGCCTCGCTGAGCCTTGCGGCGCAAGATGAGGTCGGGTTCTCGCGCATTATGGCGCGCGATTTTCCCAATATCACGATTATTCGCGTCAAAGAGGCATTGGCCACCATGCGCGATATTTTGAACAATCTCGGCCTCGGCATTCGCGCCATGAGTTTGGTGACCATGCTGGCCGGTATTCTGGTTTTGGCCGGTGCGATGGCGAGCGGTCATCGCGCGCGGGTTTATGATGCGGTGGTGATGAAAGTGCTGGGCGCGACGCGGGCGCGTATTATGCTGGCTTTTGCGTTGGAATATGCGCTCATGGGGCTGGGCGCAGCGTTGATTGCGGCAGCGGCCGGCACGCTGGCGGCGTATGGGCTGATTGTCGGTGCCATGCAGGCGGAATTTGTCTTTTTGCCCGCCACTTTGGCTTTGACCGTGCTGGGCGCGGTGTTTTTGACCGTCACTTTGGGGCTTTTGGGCACATATCGGGCGCTGGGCGCGCCGGCTGCGCCGGTTTTACGCAGTGAATAGGCAAAATTTCACGCGAAACGTCTTGAAAATGACAAGATTTATGGTGATATAATCAGTAACGCAATTTCGAAAGGATATGAGAAATGGCTGAGAACTGGTCGAATAATCAAACCACGCAGGCGACCGAGGCGCGCGCGCAAGCGGTTGATGAGGGTCTGCGCATTTATATGACCAAAGTCTATAATTATATGGGGCTGGGTCTGCTGGCTACGGCGCTGACCGCCTATATTGGTGCGGCATCGGGCATTTATGCCGCTTTGGCGCAAACGCCGCTGATTTGGCTGGTCGTCTTCGCACCGCTGGGCATGGTGCTGTATTTATCAGCGCGGCTGCATCGCATGAGCGAGCGCGCGGCGAAAACAACGTTTTGGATTTACGCCGCCATGACCGGGCTTTCCCTGTCTTATGTATTGCTCGCCTTTACCGGCGTTTCCGTGGTCCGCACTTTCCTGATTACCGCCGCTTCTTTTGGCGCTTTGTCGCTTTACGGCTACACCACCAAGCGCGATTTGAGCGGCATGGGCTCGTTCCTGTTTATGGGGCTTATCGGCATTATTTTGGCGTCTATCGTCAATTTCTTCATGCAAAGCCCGGCCATGCATTTCGCCATTTCGGTGATTGGTGTGCTGATTTTTGCCGGACTGACGGCCTATGACACGCAAGATATTAAGCGTATTTATTTCGCCGGTGACAGCCGCGACATCGCCGAAAAGAAAGCCATTATGGGGGCGCTGCGCCTGTATTTGGATTTCATCAATATGTTCTTGTTCCTGCTGCAATTTCTCGGCAATCGTGAGTAGTAGCACGGCTTTTCAAAACCTAAAACCCGGCTTTCATGCCGGGTTTTATTTTGCCTTGTTGAAGCGCTCATCACTGTTGCATTTAATCGACAAGACGAAAGGCTTTGCGGTCGAAAAACCGCATCAGCGCCGCCAAATCATGGCCGCGGCGTAGGACGCGCCCATCCATGGCGTGCAAGACATATTGGCCTTGCTTGCGTTTGAGCGCAGGAATTTTATCAATGCGGAAAAGCGGCACTTCACTGGCGCGGCGGAAAATCGAAAATCCTGCCGCCTCGTGCCCATCATTAATCGCATAATCGCGCCACATACCCGCCGCCACCATGCGGCCATAGACGTTCAATAAATCAGCCAACTCATCGCGCGTCCACATAACCCGTTTGGGGGTGGCTTGCGCGGCGCGGCGTTCGCGTTCAAAGGCGTTGCCGACAATCACCAATTGCCTGGTTGATTTGCTCATTGAGACATGGTGACGCTTTGGCGCGCCGAATGCAAGTTTTACCATTTTGCACAATGGGCAAAAATGCCTCGAAATTGCCCCATTTCGGTCTTTTTCTTGTCGCATTCACGGTGATGATGGAAACTGCTTGATAAGCCTCGCCCGACGCGCTGCCTCGTTCTCTCCTCCCATGACTGGCGCGTCGGGCATTTTTTTGATGCATGGCTGGGAGGCCGCGAATTTTGGACATAAAAGCGCATTGCCAGCATCGCTTGCTTCACCTAAAGGTAGAAAGCTTTCGAGGGGTAAAAGAGTAAAGCGCATGATTGAAGTCGAACATTTGGTCAAAAAATTCGGTGATTTTACCGCCGTCAATGATTTGTCCTTCACCGTCGCGCGCGGTCAGGTGATGGGCTTTTTGGGGCCCAATGGGGCAGGCAAATCGACGACGATGAAAATGATTACCGGCTTTTTGCGCCCGAGCAGCGGCACGGCGCGCATTATGGGCATGGATATTTGCGACAATATTTTGGCGGCGCAGCGCCATTTCGGCTATTTGCCCGAAGGCGCACCGGCATGGCCCGATATGACCCCGCGCGCCTTTTTACAATTCATCACGCAAATTCGCGGCCTCGATAAAGCGGCGGCGCGCGCTGCTGAGGCGCGCGCCATTGAGATGACCGAATTGCACGGCGTGTTGGACCAGCCGATTGATACATTGTCGAAAGGCTATCGCCGTCGTGTCGGGCTGGCGCAAGCCATTGTCCATGACCCGGATGTTTTGGTGATGGATGAGCCGACAGACGGGCTTGACCCCAATCAGAAATTTCAAGTCCGCCGCGCCATAACCGATATGGCGCGCGATAAGGCGATCATCATCTCCACCCATATTCTCGAAGAAGTCGATGCGGTATGCGGCGCGGCAATGATTATCGATCGCGGGCAAATTGTCGCCGAAGGCACGCCCAGCGCTTTGGCCGCGCGCTCGCGCTATAGCGGCTCGGTGACGCTGACTTTGGCGCGGCAAGAATTGCCCGCCGCGCAAGCCTTATTGAAAAAGGTAAACCATCAAAGCGCCGAATTGGTGACGCGCGGCGATGAAAGCAATTTGCATATATTTGCCGCTGACGGCACTGAGCCCGGAGCGCTTTTGGCCGATATGCGCGCCGCCATCGGCGCGGCCGGTCTGTCGCCGCGCGCTTTAGCTTTGGAGACCGGTCGACTGGATGACGTGTTCGGGGCGCTGACCGGCAAGGCGCGTCCTGCGGCTGAACGCTTTGACGCGGTGTTTGAGACGCAAGATAAGGGGGTGGCCTCATGATGCGCGCGCTGACAGCCATAACCGCGCGCGAATTTGCCGGTTATTTCGCCACTCCTTTGGCCTTTGTCTTCATCATTGTGTTTTTATTGGCCAATGGTTTGGCGACGTTTTATTTGGGTGCTTATTTCGCTATGGGGCAGGCCGATTTGACCAGCTTCTTCATGTTCCACCCCTGGCTCTACTTATTTTTCCTGCCCGCCATATCCATGCGGCTTTGGGCCGAAGAGCGCCGCAATGGCTCGATTGAGCTTTTATTGACTTTGCCGATACCGCTCACCGCCGTGGTCATCGGCAAATATCTCGCCGCTTTGGCCTTTTCGGCGCTGGCGCTGGCGTTGACTTTTCCGATTTGGCTGACCGTCAATTATTTGGGCGAGCCGGATAATGGTGTCATTTTCGCCTCCTATGTCGGTTCGCTCATGCTGGCCGGCGGCTATCTCGCCATCGGTTCGTGCCTGTCGGCGCTGACGCGCAATCAAGTCATTGCCTTTGTGATTTCCGTGGTCGTGTGTTTTTTATTCACCGTATCGGGCGCGCCTTTGGTGTTGGAATTATTTGACGGTTGGGCCCCGCAAGCCTTGATTGAAACGCTGGCCGGCTTTTCCTTGCTCACTCATTTTCGTGCCATTACCGGCGGGGTGATTGATATGCGCGATGTGATGTTTTTCGCCACCCTTATCGGCGTGTTTTTGACGGCAACGGTGATTGTCGTCGATATGAAAAAAGCCGAGGGCGCGTAATGAGGGCGGCGCTTTCGAAAATTTTTACAGCCCGCCCGCATGGCGTGGCGTTGGTTTTGCTGACACTGATTTTCTTGAGCCTCAATCTGTTTTCCAATTTGGCGCTGCGCAATGCGCGGCTCGATTTGACCGAAAACGGGTTGTTCACGCTGAGCGACGGCACGCGCAATATTGTCGCCGGTTTGCAAGAACCGGTGCGCTTGAAATTTTATTATTCGCGCAGCATTGCCGCCAATCAGCCAGGCTTGCGGGTTGAGGCGCAGCGCGTGCGCGATATGTTGGAAGAAATCACCATGGCGGCGGACGGCATGGTGCAATTGGAGATTATCGATCCTGAGCCGTTTTCCGAGGCCGAAGACCAGGCCGTGGCACAAGGTCTGGTCGCGCGTCCGGTGGCTGAGGGTGAGGTCGTCTATTTCGGCCTTGTCGGCACCAATCTGGTCGATAATGTCGAAATCATTCCCTATTTTGCGACCGAGCGGCAGCAATATTTGGAATATGATGTGGCGCGGCTATTGCATAATTTGGCGCGCCCGCAAAAACCGGTGCTCGGCATTATTTCCAATTTGCCGCTCGATACCGGCGCCGGCGGCATTATGGCGGCGATGCGCGGCCAATCGCAGCCGTTTTTAATCTATGCCGAATTGGCTGACCGCTTCGCCATTGAATTCATCGCCCCCGATAGTGTGAAAATACCCAATCGGGTCGATGTGCTGCTTTTGGCGCATCCGCGTCCGCTTAGCGATATTCAAACTTATGCGGTTGACCAATTTGTCATGCGCGGCGGTCGCGTCATTGCCTTTCTGGACCCGCAATCGGAAGTCAGCCTGACGGCCGGGCCGAATGGCGAACCTTTGCGCGGCTATTCAGAGCAATCCGATATGCCGGTTTTGATGCGGCAATGGGGCGTGCGCATGCTTGGCGATATGATTGTCGCTGACCGCAAGCGCGCCCAGCGCGTCGCCGCCGGTCGCGATGCGCGCCGCGCGCTCACCGATTATATTCTATGGATGGGGCTGGGGCCGTCTGAAATGAATGGCGATGATCCGGTGACCGGTAATATTGACCGCCTGAATATCGGCACGGTCGGTGCTTTGCGGCCGCTGGACGGGGCCAGCACAAGCTTCACCCCGCTCGTCACCTCCTCCGATGATGCCGGTCTGATGACCCGCGATTATGTGCTGAGCGCGCCGACCCCTGATGCGCTGCAACGCCGTTTTGCGGTCGGTGAAGCGCCCTATGTCATTGCCGCGCGCCTCGCCGGGCCGATTGTCAGTGCCTTTGACGCACCGCCCGAAGCGGCGACCGAAAAAGGCGAGCGCGCCAAGCCGCAAGACCATAAAAACCGCACAGATGCGGCCAATATTATTGTCTTTGCCGATAGCGATTTTTTCGATGACCGGTTTTGGGTGTCGGAACAAAATTATCTCGGCCAGCGTTTTGGCGTGCCGATTGCCGATAATGGTAAATTTCTGCTCAATGCGGTGGAAAATCTCATGGGGTCAAATGATTTAATCTCCTTGCGCGGGCGCGAGAAAGCGGCGCGCCCCTTCACCCGTATTGAAGATTTGCGGCGCGTGGCGGAAACCGAATATCTCGCCGAGCAGCAAAATCTGGTGGCCCGTATTGAGGCGGCGCAGGCCGAGCTTGACCGTTTGGAACAAGGCGCGCAATTGGCCGAAGCCGATAAGGCGGCAAGCGCCTATCGCGCCCAATTGGTACAAGCGCGCAAAGCCTTGCGCCGCGTGCAGGGCGATTTGCGCCGCGATATTGAGGCGCTGGAAAGCCGCCTCACATGGGCCAATATCATCATCATGCCGCTGATGATTTCTGCTCTCGCCGTGCTTTTGGCATGGCGGCAAAGGCGCCAGCGTTTGGCGACGCAAAAAGCCGGCGGGTTGATTGTCGAAGAAACGGCCGGCGGCCGAGAACAAGGGGCAGGCTGATGGATATGACCCGTCTTTTACGCCCGCTGGCACTATTGACCGCCGCCAGTCTGGTTTTGGCGCTGACGGCGCTGCTTGGGGAACGGCCCGTCAATGCGGCCGCCCCGCCGCAAGTGCTGCTGGCCGATTATGCGGCGCGGCTCGACCAAGCTGCTACGCTGGAAGTGACGCATGGGCGCGGGCTGTCGGGCGCGCGGCGTCTGCTTATGCGCCGCACCGATTCCGGTTGGACGCTGGATGAACGCTGGAACTATCCGGCCAATGATGAGCTGGTTAATGAGACGCTGTTGGCGCTGGCTGATTTGAAAGCGCTGGAAGCGCGCACCGCGCAAACGGATTGGCATCGCTCTTTGGGGCTTGTTGTGCCGGAAAATTTGGGCGCGGCGGTGCGCTTTCGCGTCAGCGATGGGGCGGGGCGCGAAATGGCCGCGCTCTTGCTCGGCAAAGAGCAGCAAAGCGAAAGCGAAGCGACGCAAGAAGTGAAGAATTACGGGCCCGAATTGCGCCAGTTTTATGTGCGCCGCGAAGACAGCACCCAAAGCTGGCTGGCACGCGGGCGCTTGCCGCGCAATCCCGATATTGCTGCCTGGATAGACCCGCGCCTGCCGCGCCATGATGGCGATAAATTGCAAAAACTGCGCTTTGGGAGCGGTGATGAGGCGTTTTCAATGCGGCGTGTCGGCGGCGTATGGTCAATGGGCGGGGCGCAAGACTGGCTCGAACGCTTTGACGCTTTGCGTCCCGATGATGTGGCGCGCGCCGAGGCGATTGATTTTGCCACCGCACGCCCATTCATGCTGGTTTATGAGGACGGGCTTAGCCTGACTTATGAAAATGTCGGCGCGGCAACGGTGATTTGGAGCCGCATGGAAGCGCGCGCCGCAGCCAATGCCAGGCCCGAGATTAAGGCTTTGGCGGCGCGGTTAAATGCTCGCTTTAAGGGCTGGGCTTTGCGTTTTTCGGCTGAGCGCACGCCGCTTTTGCTGCCCGCCAAGCGCGACTTTGAAGGGTAAGCCTTATGGCCGCGCGGTGATTTGACTTATCGAAATCGACGCAGTAAGAGCTTTTCAAGGCAACAAGACAAGAGCGAGATGATGGCCCTTTATGACGCATATCTGGAAAATATCGAAACCCGCAAACAGCAAGGTTTGAGCGCCAAGCCGATTGATGATGGCGATTTGCTGGCGGAAATCATCGCGCTTGATAAAGCAGCCCGATAATGGGCACCGCGCCGATGCGCTCCATCATTTCATTTATAACACATTGCCCGGCACAACCAGCGCGGCCGGTGAAAAAGCGGCGTTTTTGAAAGAGATTATTCTCGGCCGGGCGACGGTTGCGGAAATTTCAACCGATTTCGCTTTTGAACTTTTGTCGCATATGAAGGGCGGACCGTCGGTTGACGTGCTGCTCGATGTGGCGCTTGGCGATGATGACGCGCTGGCCGCGCAGGCGGCTGACGTATTGAAGACGCAAGTATTTCTCTATGAGGCCGATATGGCGCGCTTGCAGGCGGCTTATGCTGCAGGCAATGAGATTGCCAAAAATATTCTCGAAAGCTATGCGGCGGCTGAGTTTTTTACCAAGCTGCCCGATATTGAAGAAGAAATTAAGGTCGTCACTTATATTGCCGCTGAGGGTGATATTTCGACCGATTTATTGTCCCCGGGCAATCAAGCGCATTCGCGCTCGGACCGGGAATTGCATGGCAAATGCATGATTTCAGAGGCCGCTCAGAAAGAAATTGAAGCGCTGAAACTGCAGCACCCTGATAAGCGGGTCATGCTGATTGCCGAAAAAGGCACAATGGGCGTCGGCTCATCGCGCATGTCAGGGGTCAATAATGTTGCGCTTTGGACCGGCCGCCAAGCCAGCCCCTATGTGCCCTTTGTCAATATTGCGCCGATTGTCGCCGGCACAAACGGTATTTCACCGATTTTCCTGACCACGGTCGGGGTTACGGGCGGCATTGGTGTCGATTTGAAAAACTGGGTGAAAAAAATCGGCGAGGACGGCAAGCCACTTTTGAACAATGACGGCAATGCGGTTTTGGAACAAAAATATGCGGTCGAAACCGGCACGGTCTTGACCATCAATACGGCCAAGAAAAAACTCTATAGCGAAAATGGCAATGAAGAATTGGTCGATATGGCCGACAGTTTCACGCCGCAAAAAATCGAATTTATGAAAGCCGGTGGTTCTTACGCCATTGTTTTCGGCAAAAAACTGCAAAGCTTTGCCTGCCAGACATTGGGCGTTGAACTGACATCGGTGTTTGCTCCATCGAAAGAAATTTCGCATGACGGGCAGGGGCTGACCGCGGTTGAAAAAATCTTTAACGCCAATGCGCTGGGGCGCAGCTCAGACAAGCCGCTGCATGCCGGTTCCGATGTCCGCGTACAGGTCAATATTGTCGGCAGCCAAGACACGACCGGTTTGATGACCTCGCAGGAATTGGAAGCCATGGCGGCGACCCTTTTGTCGCCCAGTGTCGATGGCGCTTACCAATCGGGCTGCCACACAGCGTCGGTTTGGGACGCTAAGGCGCAGGCCAAT
Source organism: Rhodobiaceae bacterium (assembly GCA_038143435.1). GTDB lineage: Bacteria > Pseudomonadota > Alphaproteobacteria > RS24 > RS24 > UBA8337. Next base: position 231,387 of record JAYQLX010000003.1, read on the forward strand.
ACGCCGCGCCTCATGGCCTTTATGAATAAGTTTGGCCTGATTACGGCGCGTGACCCGAAAGGCCAATATCACGCCATGACCGATGTCATTCACAAAGTGCTGAACGATATCACCGTCGATGATTGGGCAATCATTATCGGCGGCGACAGCCATACGCGCATGTCGAAAGGCGTTGCCTTTGGGGCCGATAGCGGCACAGTGGCTTTGGCGCTGGCCACCGGTGAGGCGACCATGCCGATACCTGAAAGCGTGAAAGTGACCTTTAAGGGGCGCATGGCCGAGCATATGGATTTCCGCGATGTGGTGCATGCGACGCAGGCGCAAATGCTCGACCAATTCGGCGATAATGTGTTTCAGGGCCGCGTCATTGAAGTGCATATTGGCACACTTTTGGCTGACCAAGCCTTCACCTTCACCGATTGGACGGCGGAGATGAAAGCCAAAGCTTCGATTTGCATTTCCAATGATGAGACCTTGATCGGCTCGCTGGAAATCGCCAAAGCGCGCATTCAAGTGATGATTGATAAGGGCATGGATAATGACGCGCATATGTTGCAAGGGCTGATTGATATTGCCGATAAGCGCATTGGCGAGATTAAATCAGGTAACAAACCGGCGCTGACGCCGGATGCCAATGCCGCTTATTTTGCCGAAGTGGTGGTCGATTTGGATGCCATTAATGAGCCGATGATTGCCGACCCCGATGTTGAAAATGCCGATATTTCCAAGCGCTATACGCATGATACGATACGTCCGATTTCGCATTATCGCGCTGAGAAGAAAGTTGATTTGGGATTTGTCGGCTCGTGCATGGTGCATAAGGGCGATATGAAAATCGTCGCGCAAATGTTCCGCAATTTGGAGAACGAAAATGGCCATGTGTCGTTCAACGCGCCTTTGGTCATTGCGCCGCCGACCTATAATATTGTCGATGAGCTGAAAGCCGAAGGCGATTGGGATATTTTGCAAAAATATGCCGCTTTTGAATTTGACGATGACGCGCCCAAGCAGGAGGCGCGCACGGCCTATGAGAACACGCTTTATCTGGAACGCCCGGGCTGCAATTTGTGCATGGGCAATCAGGAAAAAGCCGCCAAAGGCGATACGGTCATGGCGACCTCGACCCGATTGTTCAAAGGCCGCGTGGTTGAAGACAGCGATGACAAAGCCGGCGAGTCGCTGCTAGCTTCAACCCCGGTGGTGGTGTTGTCGACGGTTTTGGGCCGCACGCCGACTTTGGAAGAGTATCAAAGCGCCGTTAAAGGCATTGATTTGACCAAATTTGCCCCACCGGCGTAAATCTCGTGCCATAATCATGTGCTATGGCTGACAGCGTAAATTTCGATTCTGATACCGATTTTGCGGGCGAGGCGTTCTTGCGCGCCGAGGCGCTGGCCTGTCAGCGCGGCGGACGGTTGGTTTTCGAAAATCTGTCTTTCAACCTATCGGCAGGCCATGCGCTGCGCTTGGCCGGGGCCAATGGCAGCGGCAAGTCTTCGCTCTTGCGGCAATTGGCGGGCCTGTTGCCGCTGGCCGCGGGCTCGCTGGCGCATCCTTTCACGTCGTCGCGCCATATGCATTATCTCGGCCATGATGACGGGCTGAAAGCGGCCTTTAGCGTTGCCGAGACATTGGCTTTTGAAGCGGCATTGGCGCAAACCGATATGGCCGATTCTCTCTTGGCCGATTTGGGGCTGGCTGATTGCGCCTGGCAATTTGTCGGCGATTTGTCAGCCGGACAAAAACGCCGCCTGACTTTGGCGCGTCTATTGCTCGACCCGCGCCCGCTCTGGTTGCTTGATGAACCGCTAACCGCGCTCGATACACGGGGCCGCAAGCTGGTTGAGGATTTGGCAGCAGCGCATCTCGCCAGCGGCGGCATGATTATCGCGGCCAGCCATGAGGCGCTGGCTTTTGCCACGCAAGAATTGCGCTTGGGGGCGGGCGCATGAGCTTGTTTATGACATTATGCGCCGCCCATATAAAGCTGGCTTGGCGTGGCGGTCAGACGGTTTTGGCGGTCAGTTTTTTGTTTATCGCGGTGACGCTTTTGCCTTTCGGCTTGGGGCCGGAATTGAAATTGCTGCGCGCATTGGCCCCCGGTCTTTTATGGGTGGTGCTGGCCATCAGCCTGTTGACGACATTGGACAAGCTGTTTCAGGCCGATTTTGAGGACGGCACGCTCGACCGATTGCGGCTTTTGCCGCTGGCTTTCGAGGCGGCGCTTTTGGCCAAATTAAGCGGTCATTTTCTGGCTTTGGTATTGCCGCTCATCTTATCGGTGCCGCTGGCCGGTCTTTTGTTGAATATTGACGGCGCGCGCTTGCCGCTTTTATTGGCCGCCATGTTGTGCGGTGCACCGGCTTTGGTGATGTTGGGCGGTATTGGCGCGGGCCTTGCCGTCAGCGTGCGACGCGGCGGCCTGTTGACGGTGCTTATCGCCATGCCGTTTTATGTGCCGGTGCTGATTTTCGGCGCCGCAGCCAGCCAAGCGGCGCTGAGCGACGGCACATCCATATGGCCCTATTTGGGTATTTTGGCGGCGCTGAGCGCGGCAACCATATTGCTGGCCCCGTTTGCCATTGCCGCCGCCTTGCGCGCGGCGCAAGATTGAGATGTGAGATGACATGCTGAAAGCGCTTGAAAATATCTCGGCCATTTATGCCAATCCGACCCGCTTCATGGCGCTGGCTGCGAAATTGCACGCGCCGCTTTGGGGGCTGGCCGCTTTGTGTTTGGCTTATGGGCTTTATCGCGTCGCCTATGTGCCTGATGATTATCAGCAAGGCGCGACGGTGAAAATCATGTTCGTGCATGTGCCCGCCGCATGGATGGCCCTGTTCGGCTATAGTTTTATTTTTGTCGCCTCGGTCACCGCTTTGGTGTTTCGCCATCCGCTCGGCCATGTCGCAGCCCGCGCCGCTGCCCCGGTCGGCGCCGTGTTCACACTGATTGCGCTGGTGACCGGCAGCCTGTGGGGGCAGCTCATCTGGGGCACATGGTGGGTATGGGATGCACGCCTGACTTCGGTTCTGGTCTTGTTTTTTATCTATCTCGGTTATATTGCGCTATGGCAGGCGATTGATGAGCCGACCCGCGCGGCGCGCGCCGCCGCCCTATTGGCGATTGTCGGTTTCATCAATGTGCCGATTGTCAAATTCTCCGTCGATTGGTGGAACACGTTGCACCAGCCGGCCAGCGTGTCGCGTTTGGCGCGGCCCGCTTTGCATGCCGATTTTCTTTATCCGCTCTTGATTATGGGGGTCGGATTTTTATTGCTGTTCTTGGCCCTCACTTTGACGCGTATGCAAATGGAAATATTGCGGCAAAAATTGCGCCGCCGCTCGTAAAGGAAAACCGATGTATGACACATATATTTATCTGAGCTATGCCGCGACTTTTGTCCCGCTGGTCGTGCTCATCAGTGTCAGCTTCAAACAGCTCAAAGAAGCGCGCCGTTTGGTGGCGCTTTTGGCAGAAACCGCCTAATGCCTGTCTGGGGACGCTTTGTTCCGGTGGTTTTCGGCATCGGCTTTTTGGCGCTCTTCGCCATCGGGCTGACATTGGGGTCGCCGCAAGACATTGACAGTGCCTATAAGAACAAGGCCTTGCCCGCCTTTACCCTCGGACCGCTTTTTGACGGCGGCGATGGGTTAACAGCGCAAAACCTGCGAAGCGGTGAGCCGATTTTGCTGAATATTTTTGCCAGCTGGTGCGCGCCATGCCGCCTTGAACATAGTGCGTTGATGGACTTAAAAGCGCGCGGTGTGCCGATTTATGCGATTAATTATAAAGACTCGCGCGCCGCCGCGCAGCGTTTTTTGAACCGCCTCGGCAATCCCTATCGCGCTATCGGCTATGATGGAAACGGGGCGACGGCACTTGATTTGGGGGTTTACGGCGTCCCCGAAACCTTTGTTATTGACGCTGCAGGGCGCGTGCAAATGCGCCATGTCGGGCCGTTGAGTGCGCAAGATGTGCGCGAGAAGCTTTTGCCCTATTTTACGGGGCAAGGTGAGGAGACAGATAATGCACTTTCGCGATAAGTCGCGCCAATATGCGCAAGAATTGGCGTTCTCCAAAATCGTGCCGCAGGATGACAGTTTTGAGCGCGATGTCTGCGATACATGCGGGCTGATTAATTACGTCAATCCGAAACTGGTGGCCGGGGTTGTAGCCATTTGGCATGAAGATGGCGAAGACAAAATTCTCATGTGCAAACGCGCCATCGAGCCGCGCAAAGGGTTTTGGACCTTGCCCGCCGGTTTTATGGAGCAGGGCGAGACGGTGGCTGAAGGGGCGGCGCGCGAAGCCAAAGAAGAAGCTTGCGCCGATGTCGCAACCGATGCGCTTATCGGCGTTTATAATGTCGCGCGTATTGCACAAGTGCAGATGTTTTATCGCGGGCGTTTGCGGTCGCCTGAAATTGCTGCCGGACCGGAAAGCGAAGAAGTGGCGTTGATGTCTTGGGATGAAATCCCGTGGGACGAGCTGGCCTTTCCGGCGGTTTATTATGCGCTGCAACACTGGCACGCGACAAAAGATGATGCGGCTTTCGCGCCGTTTTCCGAGCCGGAAAATTGGGCCGATACACCGGGTTTTGAGGCGCTGCGCGCGCGCTATGAACAAGTTGATAAGCAGCGCGGTAAAAAAGCCGAATAAACCGTCAGGCCGCGCCATGAATAAAAAAATCACCACCGCTTTTGAGGCTCAGCGCCAAGCTTGCGAAATGCTCGGCTCGCCTTTGACGCGCGATGTGGTCGGTTTTTGCGCCGATAATTTTGCTGCCAATGGCATTATTGCCGAGCTGGTGCGCGGCTGGCAGGGCGACCCGCTCAATGATAATGTGCCCTTGCGCTTGGCCGGTTTTGCCCATTATGCCGCGCTGCGCGGCGATGGCATTGCTGCTTTTTATGAAAGCTGTGGCGGGCGCTATCAAGACACTGACCGCGCCGCTTTGGCCGGGGCTTTGGCCGATTTATTTACCCGCGAAGAAAAAACCGCCCGCCGTTTTTTGCGCAGTGCCCCGCAAACCAATGAGACAGGCCGCGCCGCCATGTTGCTTTTGGGGTTTTCCGAAATTACCAAACGGCTCGGCTTGCCTTTGCGCTTGCGGGAAATGGGGGCCAGCGCTGGGCTCAATTTGTTTTTTGACCAATTTCATTATCGTCTCGCCACGGATAGGGGCGATATGGATTGGGGCAGGGCGGACAGCCCGCTATCCCTCGTCGCGCAATGGCGCGGCACGCCGCCGGCTTTGGCCGATGAAATTGAGATTGCCTCGCGGCGCGGGTGCGATTTGTTTCCGGTCAATATTGCCGATGCAGATGAACGCATGAAATTGCAAAGCTGGGTTTGGGGCGATATGCCCGACCGCCGCGCGCGGCTTTTGGCGGCGCTTGAAATCGCCGATATAGCGCCGCCTGAGATTGACCGCGCCGATGCCGCCGGTTGGGTGGCGGCGCAAATTATGGCGCGGCCAAGCGGCCAAGCGACCGTGCTTTATCATTCCATTGTTTGGCCTTATTTGAACGTGTCGCAGCGTTTCGCCATTGAAAGCGCCTTTGCGCAAGCGGCGGAAGAGGTGCGCCCCGATGCCCCTTTGGTCTGGCTGAAAATGGATGGCCGCGAATTGGGTACGATTGCACAGCTTTCTTATCGCATATGGACCGGCGATAACGGCCCTGAGGGCGAAGAAGTGACACTCGGCCCCTGCCATCCGCATGGGCGGGATATGGAGATTACCGCCCCGTTTTAATCTTTTTGTATTTCGTCCAATGCGCCGTGGCGTTTCAAAAGCGGCATTTGCGCCGCAATGAAAATAAAGGTCAATGGCAAAATGCCGAAGACTTTGAAATTGACCCATGCATCGGTAGAAAAATTGCGCCAGATAAATTCATTCAAAAGGGCGAGGCATATAAAGAAATAAATCCAACGCCGCGTCAAAATCAGCCAACCGGACTGTTGCATTTTCAGCGCTTCGCCCATCAGCATTTCGAGATAGCTCTGCCCGCGCATCAGCCCGAAAGAGAGAATGACGGCAAACAGCACATAGACCAAGCTCGGTTTGATTTTGATGAAAGTCTCATCCTGCAGAAACAAGGTCAGCCCACCAAACACAAAGACAAAACCGGCCGAAGCCAAAGTCATATTATTGGGCTTGGCCCCGCGCCCATAAGTGACGATGAGCGAAGCCGCCAGCGCTGCCATAAAACCGGCTGTCGCAATCAGCAGGCTGTCGCTTTCCACGCGCCCCAGCCATTCAGCGCCGCGCGCGTTTAATATAAAAAACACCAAAAGCGGCCCGAAATCTTCAAGAAATTTCGCCATATTATGCCTCGTCTTCCAGCCCGACCAAAGCGCGGGCAAAATTATCGGCGCCAAAGCTTTGCAAATCATCGGCTTGTTCGCCGACCCCGATAAAGTAAATCGGCAAAGCCAGTTTTTGCGCAATGGCGACCAGCCCGCCGCCGCGTGCGGTGCCGTCCAGCTTGGTCATAATCAGGCCGGTGGTTTCAGCGGCGGCCAAAAACGCCTCGGCTTGCGCAATGGCGTTTTGACCGGTCGTCGCGTCCAGCACCAATAGGCTTTCATGCGGCGCTGTCTCATCGAGCTTTTTGACGACGCGGATGATTTTGCCAAGCTCGGCCATTAGATTGTCATTGGATTGCAAGCGCCCCGCCGTATCGACCATCAATATGTCGATTTTCTCGGCCCGCGCCTGTTCGAGGGCTTGAAAAGCCAGCCCTGCCGCATCGGCTCCGGGCGCACCGCTTATCACCGGCACATTGGCGCGCGCGCCCCACACTTGCAATTGTTCGGCGGCGGCGGCGCGAAACGTGTCGCAAGCGGCCAGCATGACGCTTTTGCCCTCGGCCTGAAATTTCTTGGCCAGCTTGCCAATGGTGGTGGTTTTGCCCGCCCCATTGACCCCGGCCAATAAAATGACGCTGGGCGACCCGTCGGGCAAACCGTCAGGCAAAGCAAAGGATTTCTCAACCGGCTGCAAAAGCGCGCTGATTTCCTGCGCCAAAGCGGCACGCAAAGCGGCATCATCAAGCTCGGCCAAATCGCGCCGTGCGCGCAAATTTTCGGTAATGGTGGCGGCGGTGGCAACGCCCAAATCGGCCATAATGAGCGCATCTTCCAATTCGCCCAATGTTTCGGGCGACAGTTTTTTGCCGCCCATCAGCCCTGACAGGCTGCTGCCCAATGCGTCCGATGAGCGCGACAGGCCCGATTTCAAACGCGACCACAGGCTCATAATGTTTCCCCGATCAGCATCAGCCCGTCATCGCCGTTAATTTTCACATCGACCAGTGCGCCGCTTTCATGTTTTGCGTCGAGCCGAATGCGGGCGAAATTTTCAGCCCGTCCTTCGCCCGGTTTTTCGACCAGCACGCGGGCCGTTTGCCCGTGCTGGCGCGCCAGCCAATTTCTGAATTGGCTCTGCGCGGTTTCGCGCAAATTGGCGGCGCGTTGTTTTATCAATCCGCCGTCAAGCTGCGGCATGCGTGCCGCCGGTGTGTTGGGGCGCGGCGAAAACGGAAACACATGCACAAAGCTCAAATCGCAATCACCAATCAGGCGGCGTGAGTTTTCAAACATGGCATCGGTCTCGGTCGGAAAACCGGCAATCAGATCGGCACCAAAGGCAATATCGGGTCGCGCGGTTTTCAATTTCTCGCAAAACGCCAGCGCTTCGGCGCGGCTGTGGCGGCGCTTCATGCGCTTCAAAATCATATCGTCGCCGGCCTGCAGCGATAAATGCAAATGCGGCATCAGGCGCGGTTCGTGAATGACCATATCGAGCAGCGCTTGGTCAATCTCTACCGCATCAATGGAAGACAGCCGCAAGCGCGGCAGTTCTGGCACGCAGTCCAAAATGGCGCGCACCAAAAGCCCAAGCCCTGATTGGCCGGGTTCACCCAGTCCGATATCGGGGCCGTAAGAGGTGATATCGACACCGGTCAGCACAATCTCCTTATGCCCGTCCGCCAGCAAATCGCGACAATGCGCGACCACATCGGCGACCGGCACGGAGCGCGAATTGCCGCGCCCATAGGGAATTATGCAAAATGTGCAGCGATGGTCGCAGCCGGTTTGCACTTGCACGAAAGCGCGCGCGCGCGAGCTTTGCGCCGCTTTCGGCAGCGGGCTGGCGACGGTTTTTTGCATAATATCGCTAACCGCCGTGTCACTATTGCGATAGCTGGCCGCTTGCAATTTTTCTTCATTGCCCAAAACGCGGTCAACTTCCGGCATGGCGGCGAAATTTTCGGCATCGGTTTGCGCCGCGCATCCGGTGACAATCACCGCTTGCCCGTCGCGTTTGGCTTTGCGCGCCGCTTGCCGCGCTTGCCGCAAAGCCTCTTGGGTTACCGCGCAGCCATTAATGATGGTGGTTTTTTCAAGCCCGGCCGCTTTGGCCAATGCCGCTACGCTATCGCCTTCCAGCGCGTTTAAGCGGCAGCCGAAATTTTCAACGCGCAGGCTCATAGGCTCGTTTCCCCGTCAAACTCAAAAGCGACAGGGCCGCGCATCAAAACATGGCTTTCGGGCTGATAGTCAATGGTCAGCACATGCATATCATTATCGTCTTGATTGAAGGGCGGGCGCACAACCACCTCTCCGGCGGCACACCGACCTTGCGTGACGGCAGCAATGGCGCTGGCGCACGCGCCGGTGCCGCAGGCCTTGGTCAGGCCGACGCCACGTTCCCACGTATCAAGACGCAAAATATTGTCGCCTTGCAATCTGGCGAAATTAATATTGGCGCGTTCGGGAAAAGCTTTATGGCGTTCCAATTGAAAGCCATATTGCGCGGCCAGACCGGCCGTGCCGGTTTCGACGAAAATCACCGCATGCGGATTGCCGATATTGACCGGCAGCGCCTCGGGTAAATCTTGGTGCAGACTTATCGGCGCGCCGATTTGCGGCAGCGTCATGCTTACTTGTGCGCTTGCCTGCCTGTCAGCCAGTGTCGCCGTGCAAGCCAATATGCCGCCCAAAGTCTCAATCTTGACCGCCGCCATACCCTTGTGCGCCAAATAAGCGGCCACGGCGCGCGTGCCATTGCCGCAAGCCTCTACTTCGCCGCCATCGGCATTGAAAATCTGCATAAAGGCATCGCCCGAATTGCGCGGCGGATGAATGACCAAAAGCTGGTCACAGCCTTGCGTTTGCGCGTGCGCGCGCGCTGCCAATGCGCGCACGTCATCGCCCGACAATGAAAGCGCATTGTCGCGCGCGTCAATAATGACGAAATCATTGCCCAACCCGTTCATTTTGGCAAAGGCGATGGTGCGTGTCTCACTCATGCTGCCTATATAGGCGGTTCAGCCGCGAAACGCCATATTGCTGTGGTGGCAAATGCACGGCTTGACTTAGCCTCCTGTCCCGCCTATTTTGCCGCCACTTCTTGAACAGAAGCGAAATTTGAATTGGTTTCAGCCCGTTTGGGGCGAAATCGCCACCCGTCAGCAAGATTTGCCCACGGGTGCAATATTGGTTGAAGGGTCATGTTTGACACGCTGAGCGACAGATTAGGGTCGATTTTCGACCGGCTGACACGGCGCGGTGCGCTGTCTGAAGCGCAAGTGGAAGAGGCGCTTGGCGAAATTCGCACGGCGCTCTTGGAAGCTGATGTCGCGCTTCCCGTGGTGCGCAGCTTTATCGACCAAGTGCGCCCTGTGGCGGTCGGCGCGGAAGTATTGAAATCGGTGACGCCGGGCCAGCAAGTCATCAAAATCGTCAATGATGCGCTCATCGACATGCTGGGTGCGCCGGCACCGCTTTCTTTTGATGCCGTGCCGCCCGTGGTCATGATGATGGTCGGCCTGCAAGGCTCGGGTAAAACCACTTCAACCGGCAAGATTGCCAAATTCATCAGCGATACTGAAAAGCGCAAAGTGCTGATGGCCTCGCTCGATACGCAACGCCCTGCCGCCATGCAGCAATTGGCGGTTTTGGGTGAGCAGATTGACGTTGAAACCCTGCCTATCGTGGACGGCCAATCGCCGGTCGATATTGCCAAACGCGCCGTGCAAGCCGGTAAGCTGGGCGGTTTTGATGTGGTGATGCTCGATACGGCGGGCCGGACCAATATTGATGAAGCGCTGATGGCAGAAATGGCGGCGATTGAACAAGCCGCGGCCCCGACTGAGACCCTATTGGTCGCCGATAGCCTGACCGGCCAGGAAGCGGTGACCATTGCCGGTCAATTTGCGGCACGAGTTTCGCTATCGGGTATTGTATTGACGCGCGCCGATGGCGATGGGCGCGGCGGTGCGGCTTTGTCCATGCGTTATGTCACCGGCGTGCCGATCAAATTTTTGGGCGTCGGCGAAGCGATTGACAGGCTGGAAATTTTCGACCCGCAGCGGCTCGCCAATCGCATACTCGGCATGGGCGATGTCGTCGGTCTGGTGGAAAAAGCCAGCGAGACCATGGATGCGGAAAAAGCCGAAAAAATCGCAGCCCGCATGAAGAAAGGCCAGTTCACGCTGGAGGATATGGCCGAACAATTAAAACAAATGCAGGCTATGGGCGGCATGAGCAGCGTGCTCGGCATGTTGCCCGGCATGGGTAAAATGAAAAAGCAATTGGCGGCGCTCAACATGGATGAGCGCGAATTGCTGCGCCAAGCGGCGATTGTTTCTTCCATGACGCGGGCCGAGCGCGACAATCCGAGAATGATGAATGCGTCGCGCAAACGCCGCGTTGCCGGTGGCTCGGGCACCAGCGTGCAGGACGTCAATAAAGTGCTGAAAATGCACCGGCAAATGGCCGATATGATGAAAAAAATGGGCAAGGGGGGACTTGCTGGCATGGCCAATATGCTTGGCGGTCTCGGCGGTGGCATGGGTGGCGGTGGCCAAATGCCGGGCGCCATGCCGCAAATGCCGAAACTTGATCCGAATAATTTGCCCGATTTGAGTAAACTTGGCGGCGATGCACCGCCCGATTTTTTGAAAGGTTTGGGTCTGCCCGATAATGGGCCGAAAAAGAAATAGACCCGATGAAATGCTGTTTGATGAAAGGAAATTGAAATGGCTCTGAAAATTCGTATGTCGCGGGGCGGCTCGAAAAAACGTCCCTTTTACCGCATTGTGGTGGCCGATAGTCGGATGCCGCGTGACGGTCGCTTTATCGAAAGGCTGGGCACATATAACCCGCTTTTGCCAAAAGAAGGCGGCGAGCGCGTCAAATTGGATACTGACCGCGCCAAGCATTGGCTTGACCAGGGTGCCAAACCGTCTGACCGCGTGGCACGTTTTCTTGACGATGCCGGTCTGTGGAAGCGTGAAGCGCGCAATAATCCGCAAAAAGGCCAACCCGGCGTAAAAGCGCAAGAGCGCTTGGAAGCGCAGAAAGAAGCTGAAGAAGCGGCCAAGCAGGCGGCTGAAGAGGCAGCTGTTGCTCCGGCAGAAGAAGAAGCTCCTGCTGAGGAAGCCCCTTCTGAAAGAGGCTCAAGCTGAGGAAGCTCCTGCTGAAGAAGGCTGAGGAAGCTGAGGAAGCTCCTGCTGCTGAGAAGCTCTGAGGAAGCTGAGGAAGCTCCTGCTGAGGAAGCCCCTGCTGAAGAGGCGCAAGCTGAAGAAGCACCCGCCGAAGAATCCCCTGCTGAAGAGGCTGCCGAAGAGGACGCTTCTGAGGAAGATAAGGCCGAGTAAATGGCCGACCGGCCCGATATGGCACGTATTGACACGCCTGCGGGCTTTGTCTGTCTGTGCATTATCGGGCCGCCGCATGGCGTGCGCGGCGCGGTCAAGGTGAAATGCTTTGCCGAAGACAGTGCCGAATTGGCCGCTTATGGGCCTTTGGTGACGGGCGATGGCCGCGCCTTTGAGGTCACTTCCGTCAAGCCCGACAAGCTGGGCGCAAGGCTGAGCCTGAAAGGGGTCAATGACCGCAATGCGGCGGCGGCTTTGCGCGGCACGGCGCTGTTTGTGGCGCGCGATAAATTGCCGATATTGGCCGATGAGGATGATTTTTATCATGCCGACCTTGTCGGCCTTATTGCTTTTAACGGCGCAGATGAGGAAATCGGTGCGGTGCAGGGTGTGCATAATTTCGGGGCCGGTGATTTATTGGAGATTGCCGACCCCAGCGGCAAAACCGCCTTTTACCCGTTCACCAAAGCGGTGGTGCCGGAAATTGATGTGGCTGAGGGGCGCTTGACGCTGCTGGCACCAAAAGAAGATGCGGCGCACGCATCTGAGGTGGAGGGAGAATAAGCCGATGCGTTTTGCCGCCCATATCATCACCGCCTATCCGCATATGTTTCCCGGGCCGCTTGGCGAAAGCCTGAGCGGGCGTGCCTTGCAGGACGGGCTGTGGCAGCTTCAAACGCATGATTTGCGCGATTTCGGGCATGGCAAACACCAAAATATTGACGATACGCCGGCCGGCGGCGGCGCCGGCATGGTGCTGCGCGCCGATGTGGCGGCCGGCGCGCTTCGATAATGTGACGGATAATGTGAAGGGGGCAGATAAGTTGCCGGTGATTTTGCCGAGCCCGCGCGGGCAGCTCTTCTCGCAAGAAATGGCGCGCGATTGGGCTGAGGCTGACGGGTTGATTTTCCTGTGCAACCGCTTTGAAGGGGTTGATGAACGTTTTATCGAGGCGCGCCGACCGCTGGAAGTCTCGCTTGGTGATTATGTGCTGGGCGGCGGCGAATTGGCGGCAATGGCCATGTTGGAGGCGGTGTTGCGACTGCTGCCCGGGGTTATGGGCAAAGCCGAAAGCGGCACGGATGAGAGCTTTTCCGCCGCCAATGATGGATTGTTGGAATACCCCCATTATACCCGCCCGCAAGAATGGGAAGGGCGCGCTATTCCCGATATTGTCACCGCCGGTGACCATGAAAAATTGGCCGCATGGCGACGCACTGAGGCAGAGGCCTTGACGCAGAAAAGGCGACCCGATTTATGGGACAAGCTGGCGGGCAAGCGCGAAGATGAGAAAAACTGAGGGGCAATCCTTTTCCATGTTTTTTCTGTATATTTTCCGTGCAAAAAGGGGTGACAAGCCCGCGAGTGCGTGCTAAATCGCCCCAATCCGTGCCGCAAGGCGCGTTTTTTATCGTAAATCGCCAAGCGTTCCAAAAGGGCGCGGCGCCCGTAAAGGGAATAGGCAAATGAATTTGATTGATGAAATTAATGCTGAGCATATGGCCGAATTGTCGGCGGAAAAATCCGTGCCTGATTTTCAGCCCGGCGATACGGTAAAAGTAAACGTCAAAGTGATTGAAGGCACGCGCGAGCGTATTCAGGCTTTTGAAGGCGTGTGCATTGGCCGCGCCGGTGGCGGTCTCAATGAAAACTTCACCGTGCGCAAAATTTCCTATGGCGAAGGCGTGGAGCGGGTCTTCCCGATTTATTCGCCTTTGGTCGATTCCATTGAATTGTTGCGCCGTGGCCGTGTGCGCCGCGCCAAGCTTTACTATTTGCGTGGTCTGACCGGTAAGGCAGCGCGCATTGTAGAGCGTCGCGCCAAATCCAATAAGATTGACACTGATTTGGTGACGGCGCCTGCCGTTTCCGAAGCGACACAAAGCGCAGCGGAAACGACACAAGAGGAAGGCGGCAGCGAAAGCGAAGCGTAAGACTTTCTCTTTCAAAGCCACCCCAAAGCCATAGATTTAAGGGGCCGGCATCACCTCGCCGCCTCAAAAATGAGAGGCAGAAAAGGCGAGATAATGAGCGGAACCACTCTTTACGACAAAATCTGGGATGCCCATATGGTGGAAGCGGATAGCGACGGCAATTCGCTTCTCTATATTGACCGCCATTTGGTGCATGAAGTGACCAGCCCGCAAGCTTTTGAAGGCCTGCGCATGGCCGGACGCAGCCCGCGCGCGCCGCATAAAACTTTGGCCGTGGCCGATCACAATATTCCGACGACAAACCGCGCTGGCGGTTTGGACGCGATTGACGACCCGGAAAGCAAGCTGCAAATCGAGACGCTGGAAAAAAATTGCGCCGAGTTCGGCATTGATTATTTGCCGATGGATGATATTCGCCAGGGCATTGTCCATGTTGCCGGGCCCGAGCAGGGCTTTACCTTGCCCGGCCTGACCATTGTGTGCGGCGACAGCCATACCTCCACACATGGTGCCTTTGGCGCTTTGGCGCATGGCATTGGCACCTCCGAGGTCGAGCATGTGCTGGCCACGCAAACCCTCATTCAATCAAAAGCCAAAAACTTCCGCATTAATGTGGTCGGCCAAGCCCCCGCCCATGTCACGGCGAAAGATATTGCTTTGGCCATTATCGGCGAGATCGGCACGGCCGGCGGCACCGGCTATGTGCTGGAATATGCCGGCGAAGCGATTGAGGCTTTGTCGATGGAAGGGCGCATGACCTTGTGCAATATGTCGATTGAAGCCGGCGCGCGCGCCGGATTGGTGGCGCCGGATGAAAAAACATTTGCTTTCCTAAAAGACCGCCCACGCGCACCCAAAGGCGCGGATTGGGATAAGGCGGTGGCCTATTGGCAGACGCTGACATCTGATGATGATGCGGTATTTGACAAGGAAATCACCATTGATGCGGCCGCGCTGCCGCCGCTGGTGACCTGGGGCACCAGCCCGCAAGATGTCATTTCCATTGACGGCCATGTGCCCGACCCGGCCGCCATTGATGATGAAGCGCGCCGCAAGGCAACCGAGCGCGCGCTCGATTATATGGGGCTTCAAGCCGGCACACCGATGCAGGAAGTGGCGATTGACCGCGTTTTTATCGGCTCATGCACCAATAGCCGTATTGAAGATTTGCGCGCCGCCGCCGCCATTGCCCAAACCGGCAAAGTCGCGGCCAGCGTCAATGCCATGGTGGTGCCGGGCTCAGGTCTGGTCAAACAACAAGCGGAAGCAGAAGGGCTCGATAAAATCTTTATCGAAGCCGGTTTTGATTGGCGCGAGCCGGGTTGCTCCATGTGTTTGGCGATGAATGCCGATAAGCTGGCCCCGGGCGAGCGATGTGCCTCAACTTCCAATCGCAATTTTGAAGGCCGACAAGGACGCGGTGGGCGCACCCATTTGGTGTCGCCGGAAATGGCGGCGGCTGCCGCATTGGCCGGTCATTTTGTCGATATTCGCGATTTCAAGGCGGAGGCGTAAATGGAAAAATTTGATAAATTGACCGGCATTGCCGCCCCGCTCGATATTATTAATGTCGATACGGATATGATCATTCCCAAGCAGTTTTTGAAAACCATTCAACGCTCGGGGCTTGGCAAAAACTTGTTTGACGAAATGCGCTATGCGCCGGACGGCCAAGAGATAGCCGATTTCGTGCTCAATCAAGCGGCCTATCGCGAGGCGCAAATTCTCGTTGCCGGTGATAATTTCGGCTGCGGCTCGAGCCGCGAGCACGCCCCTTGGGCGCTGTTGGATTTCGGCATTCGCTGCATTATCGCGCCGAGCTTTGCCGATATTTTCTACAATAATTGCTTCAAAAACGGCATTTTGCCGATTGTGCTGCCGCAAACTGAAGTCGATAAATTGATGGATGATGCTAAACGCGGTGCCAATGCAACGATCAGCGTCGATTTGGAAAGCCAAACCATTCAAGGCCCGGATGGCGGTACGATTTCCTTCGAGATCGATGGTTTCAGAAAACAATGCTTGATGGAAGGCTTGGACGATATCGGCCTGACTTTGCAAAAAGCGCAAGCCATTGACGCTTACGAAGAAACGCTTGACGCGCAGCCCTGGCGTTAGCCGCCGCTTTTGATACGGAAAACATAATGGAAAAAATTCTTATTCTGCCGGGCGACGGCATTGGCCCCGAAGTGATGGGCGAAGTGCGCCGCATCATTGACTGGTTCGGCGACAAGCGCGGCTTTCAAGTGACGCTTGATGAAGATTTGGTCGGCGGCTGCGCCTATGACGCACATGGGCAGGCCATATCCGATGCCGCCATGCAAAAAGCCCATGAGGCCGATGCGGTTTTGCTGGGCGCGGTCGGCGGTCCGGAATGGGATAATGTCGCTTATGAAGCGCGTCCCGAAGCAGGGTTGTTGCGCTTGCGCGCCGATTTGCAGCTTTTTGCCAATTTGCGTCCGGCCATTTGTTTCCCCGCTTTGGCCGATGCCTCCAGCCTGAAGCGCGAATTGGTTGAGGGCCTCGACATTATGATTGTCCGCGAGCTGACCGGCGGGGTCTATTTCGGTGAGCCGCGCGGCATTGAAGATTTGGGCAATGGCCAGAGACGCGGCGTCAATACGCAAGTCTATGAAACATATGAGATTGAGCGTATTGCGCGTGTTGCCGGTGATTTGGCGATGAAGCGCGGCAAAAAACTGGCCTCGTCTGAAAAGCGCAATGTCATGGAAAGCGGCCTTTTGTGGAACGAAGAAGTAACCCGCGTGATTGGCGCAGAATTTCCCGAAATTGAATTGGAGCATGTGCTGGCCGATAATTGCGCCATGCAATTAGTGCGCAATCCCAAGCAATATGATGTGCTGGTCACCGATAATTTGTTTGGCGATATTCTCTCCGATATTGCCGCCATGCTGACCGGCTCTTTGGGCATGTTGCCTTCTGCTTCTTTGGGTGCGCCCGATGAAGAAAGCGGCCGCGCCAAAGCGCTTTATGAGCCGGTGCACGGTTCGGCGCCGGATATTGCCGGTCAAGGCAAAGCCAATCCGATTGCCTCAATCATGAGTTTTGCAATGGCATTGCGCTATACGTTTGACCGCGGCGGTGATGCTGATTTATTGGAAAATGCGGTGACCGCCGTGCTCGATAAGGGCGTGCGCACCGGTGATATTATGCAGGCCGATATGCAATTGGTCGGCACAAGCGGCATGGGCGATGCAGTCCTCGCCGCTTTAGAAGAATTGGGAGCTTAGCCATGTCTTATGTGGTCGCTGTGGTTGGTGCGACAGGAAATGTCGGACGCGAAATGCTCAATATTTTGGATGAGCGCAAATTCCCCGCCTCGCGGGTTGATGCGGTTGCCTCGCGGCGCAGCCAGGGTCGCGAAGTGAGCTTTGGCGATAAAACGCTGAAATGCCAAGCGCTGGAAAATTACGATTTCGGCAAAGCCGATATTGCGCTATTTGCGGCCGGTTCCGGCCCGGCCAAAGAATATGCGCCGATTGCCGCCAAAGCCGGTTGTGTGGTGATTGACAATTCATCGCTCTATCGCATGGATGATGATGTGCCGTTGATTGTGCCCGAGGTCAATCCGCAAGATATTGCCGGTTATACGCAACGCAATATTATCGCCAATCCCAATTGCTCCACCGCGCAGCTGGTTGTCGCTTTGAAGCCTTTGCACGCTTTGGCCAAAATTAGACGCGTGGTGGTGGCGACTTATCAATCCGTGTCGGGGGCCGGCAATGCGGCAATGGATGAGCTGTTTACCCAGACGCGCGGCATTTTCGTCAATGATGAGATGAAGCGCGAAAACTTCACCAAGCAGATCGCCTTTAATGTCATTCCGCATATTGACGTATTTATGAAAGACGGCGCGACCAAAGAAGAATGGAAAATGGTGGTCGAGACCCAAAAAATGCTCGACCCCGATATTGCCATGAGCACGACTTGCGTGCGGGTGCCGGTATTTGTCGGCCATTCCGAAGCGGTGCATATTGAATTTGAAAGCGCCGTTTCCTTAGATGCTGCGCGCGCCGCATTGGAAGAAGCGCCGGGCATTTTGGTCGTCGATCGGCGCGAAGATGAAGGCTATGTCACGCCGGTCGAATGTGTCGGTGAATATGAGACTTTTGTCTCGCGCTTGCGCGTCGATGACAGTGTCGAGCACGGTCTTGCGCTATGGGTGGTGTCAGATAATTTGCGCAAAGGCGCAGCCTTAAACGCTGTGCAAATTGCCGAATTATTGACCGAGAAACATCTCACGGAAAGCCGCATCAAGGCCGAGGCGTAACGGCTTAAATATTCAACTTGTCTTGAATGGCGGCGGCGGCAATGTGCACCGGCCCATGCGGCAAGGTGCTGGTTTCCATATTGGCGGCGGCCATTTGCGCCAAAGTGGCGCAAGCAATGCCCAGCGCTTTCGGCTCTTCAGCCAAATGCAGGCCGAGATAAAGCGCGGCAAAAAAATCACCCATGCCATAAGGCGCTTTGGGCGCGCGCGCCGTTTCGCAACGCAATACCTCATCGGCGGTCACCGCCAAAGCGGCAATGCGCTCGGCAGCGGCAGGGGCGGATGTGACGACCATATGCGCGACGCCCAAATCGCGCGCCGCATCGACCGCTTCGACCTCATCGGCAAAGCCGTCGCGTCCGGCCAGCCTTTGCAATTCATATAAATTGGGGGTTGCCATATCGGCCAAAGGCAAAAGCCGGTCGCGTAAGCCATGCATGACTTCTTCGGGCAAATAAAGGCGCCCTTCATCGCCGCAAATCGGGTCGCAGCAATAAAACACCTGCGGATTGACGGCTTTTATTTTGGCAATAATCTGCGCCGCCGCATCAATATGGGCGGCGCTGGGTAAATAGCCGGTCAAAATGGCAGCGCAATTATCAAGCGCGCCAGCGGTCAATAACCAATCGGCAATCTCAACCATTTGCATCGGCTTTATGGGGCCACCGGCCGGTGCCCCGTTTTCGGGAAAAGCGGCCGGATGGGCCGATAATAAAGTGGTCGGCAAGGTGACGGTTTCATGGCCGATGGCGCGCAATGCCGGCATGGTCGCTTTCAACCCGACCTGGCCGCTGACCACTTGGCTCGACATGACGAATATACTGCCGTGACCGGCTTTTGCCCCTTGCATCTTGCTCCTCTTACGCAAGCCGTTAAACTGGTTTTCATATTAAAGGGAGTTGCAGGCCATTGACATCGGAAAAACAGACATCTGAAAACGGCTTTGCCCTGCGGCCACGCCGCTCGGCGCTTTATATGCCGGGCGCCAATGCGCGCGCACTGGAAAAAGCGCGCAGCTTGGATGCTGATTGCCTGCTGCTCGATTTGGAAGATGCGGTCGCCCCTGACACTAAAGCAGAAGCGCGCGTGCAAATTTGCGAGGCTTTGCGCGAGGGCGGCTATGGCGCGCGCGAGCTGGTGGTGCGCATTAATGCGCTGGATACGGCATGGGGCGCAGATGATGTGGCGGCGCTCACGGATTTGCCTGAGGCGGCGCGCCCGCATGCCATTCTCGCGCCGAAAATATCGACAGCTGAACAAATTGATGCGCTGGTCGCACGCATGCCCGAGGATTGCGCTTTGTGGATTATGGTCGAAACGCCTGAAGCCATTTTTAATATTGAAAGCTTGGCGGCCAAAGCTGCTGACACGCCGCTTGCCGCTTTTATTATGGGCACCAATGATTTGGCCAAAGAAATGCGCGCCGCTTTGGTTAAAGGCCGCGCCCCGCTCATGACGGCGCTGTCTTTGGCGCTTTTGGCGGCACGCCAATATGGGCTTACCATATTGGATGGCGTGTTTAATGATATTGCCGATGAAGAAGGGTTCGCGGCCGAATGTCGGCAGGGGGCCGATATGGGTTTTGACGGCAAGACGCTTATTCATCCAAGCCAATTGGCCGTGTGCAATGGGGTGTTTGCCCCATCTGAAGAAGAAGTGGCGCAAGCGCGCGATGTCGTTGCCGCCTTTGCCGATCCTGAAAACGCCGGCAAAGGTGTGCTGAAGGTCAATGGCAAAATGACCGAATTATTGCACCGCGATATGGCCGCGCGCCTATTGGCGATTGATGCCGCCATTGCGGCACGGCAGGAGGCCTAATGGGGGACGGGTATATGATGGACGGGCGTTATTTTGAGCACTTCACCCTCGGTGACATGATTGTGCATGGCGTGCCGCGCACGCTGACAAGCGGCGACGCAAGCCTTTATCAAGCGCTTTATGGCGGGCGCAATCCACTGTTTTGCGCGCGTCCTGTCGCCGAGGCCATTGGCCTTAAGGATATGCCGCTCGATAGCTGGCTGGTCTTTCATATTGTTTTCGGCAAAACCGTGGCCGATATTTCGCGCCATGCGGTGGCCAATTTGGGTTATGCGCAAGGGCTGTTTCATGCGCCCGTCTTTGTCGGCGATACGCTCTCCGCGCGCTCTGAAGTCATCGGTCTCAGGCAAAATAAAAGCGGGGAAAGCGGGCTGGTTATGGTGCGCACAAGCGGCATGAACCAGCATGGCGAGACGGTCTTGTCTTATGTGCGCTGGGTGATGGTGAAAAAGCGCGACACAAGTCTCGCCGCCCCCGAAACCGTCTGGCCCGATATGGCCGCCGCGGTCGCCCCCGCCCAAGTGCCGCCGCCGCAAGGCGACTTTTCCCAGTGGCAGGCGCGCGATACCGGCAGCGACATGTTTTTTGAAGATTATCAGGCGGGCATGAAAATCAGTCATGGTGACGGCACGAGCTTGGAAGAAGCCGAACATATGCTGGCGACGCGGCTTTATCAAAATAATGCGGCGGTGCATTTTGATGCGCATTTGCAAAGCCAAAGCCGTTTCGGCAAAAGGCTGGTTTATGGCGGTCATATAATATCGCATGTCGCCTCTATGGCGTTTAACGGGTTGGGTAATTTGGCCGGTTATGCGGCACTGAATGGCGGCAGCCATGCTGCCCCGTGCTTTGCCGGTGATACGCTTTATGGCTGGAGTGAGGTTTTGGACAAGGCCGCTTTTGACGGGCGCGGCGATGTCGGGGCGCTGCGCTTGCGCCATATTGTGCTGAAAAACCGAGGCCAACAGGCTGAAAACGGCGATTTTATCGATAAGACGGAAAATGGTGATGTGCACCAAGATGTGGTGCTCGATATTGATGTTTGGGCCTATATCGCCAAACGGCGCTGAGGCGTTTCATGCGACTGCCTGTCGCGTCATCGGATTGGCCTTAGGCACGGTTTTTTGTGTATAGTCAGCCCATTAATTAGGAGCTTAGTGCATGTCCGAACAAAGCAAACCGGCGCGGCCATTATCGCCGCATATCCAGATTTACCGCTGGACCTTGACCATGATGTTGTCGATTTTGCATCGCGCCACCGGACTTGCGCTTTATGCCGGCACCGCCCTTTTGGCTTGGTGGCTGCTGGCTGCCGCTTCGGGCCCTGAGGCCTATGCGCAAGTGCAGGCCGTCTCGTCGGCCTGGTATGGGCGCTTGGTTTTGTTCGGCTATACATGGGCTTTGTTTCACCACATGTTTGGCGGCATTCGCCATTTCATTTGGGATACCGGGCGCGGTTTTGACTTGAAACATGTCGAAATTCTCGCGCGCATCACCGCTTTTGTGCCGCCGCTTTTGACGCTTGGGGTCTGGGGCGCGGCCTATGCTTATTTGGGGGTTTTGTAATGGCAGATATGCGCACCCCTTTATCGCGGGCCCGCGGGCTCGGCTCGGCCAAAAAGGGCACGGAGCATTTTTGGATGCAGCGCGTTACCGCTTTGGCCAATATTCCGCTGACGGTTTTTCTGGTCGGCGCATTGGTTGTCCATGCGGGCAGCGATTACACCACCATGACCGGCTTTTTGGGCCATCCGTTTATCGGAGTTGTCATGCTGCTGTTGATTTTTTCGGCCTGCTATCATATGCGCCTCGGCCTGCAAGTGGTGATTGAAGATTATGTGCATGGCGAAGCGACCAAATTATTGGCGCTGATTGCCAATCAGTTTTTCACCCTGACCATTGCCGTTGCCTGCGCATTGGCTGTTGCCAAGCTGGTTATCGGCTAGGGTCGGGCAAAGGAGATAAAAATGAGTTCTCATGCGTTTATCGATCATCAATTTGACGTCGTCGTTGTCGGGGCCGGTGGCTCGGGTTTGCGCGCCGCATTGGGCTGCGCTGAACGTGGCCTGAAGACGGCATGTATTTCCAAAGTCTTCCCGACACGCTCGCATACGGTTGCGGCGCAGGGCGGCATTTCTGCCGCGCTCGGCAATATGGGCGATGATGATTGGCGCTGGCATATGTATGACACGGTCAAAGGCTCTGACTGGCTGGGCGACCAAGATGCGATTGAATATTTGTGCCGCAATGCGCCCGAAGCGGTTTATGAGCTTGAGCATTTCGGCGTGCCGTTTTCGCGCACGGAAGAAGGCAAGATTTACCAACGCCCGTTTGGCGGCATGACGACCAATTTCGGTGAAGGCATTGCGCAGCGCACTTGCGCCGCCGCCGACCGCACCGGCCATGCCATTTTGCACACGCTTTACGGCCAGTCTTTGCGCCATGAAACGGAATTTTTCATCGAATATTTCGCGCTTGATTTGATGATGGAAGATGACCGTTGTGTCGGTGTCACCGCGCTTGATATGGCGAGCGGCGAGCTGCACCGCTTTCAGGCTAAGCAGGTGATTTTGGCAACCGGCGGTTATGGCCGTGCCTATTTCTCGGCCACCTCGGCGCATACATGCACGGGCGACGGCTCGGCTATGGTCATTCGCGCCGGTCTGCCCTTGCAGGATATGGAATTTGTGCAGTTTCACCCGACCGGTATTTACGGCGCCGGTTGTCTGATTACCGAAGGTTCGCGCGGCGAGGGCGGCATTCTCATCAATTCGGAGGGCGAGCGCTTTATGGAACGCTATGCGCCGTCGGCCAAAGATTTGGCGTCGCGCGATGTGGTGTCGCGTTCCATGACCATTGAAATTCGCGAAGGGCGCGGTGTCGGCCCGAATAATGATCATATTTATTTGCATCTCGACCATTTGGACCCGGATGTGCTGGCCGAACGCTTGCCCGGTATTTCAGAAAGCGCGCGTATTTTTGCCGGTGTCGATGTCACCAAAGAGCCGATACCGGTGCTGCCGACCGTGCATTATAATATGGGCGGCATTCCGACCAATTATCATGGCGAGGTTTTGAACCCGAGCGGCACGAAGACCCTGAGCGCGTCGTGCCCGGCCTGATGGCGATTGGCGAAGCGGCTTGCGTCTCGGTGCATGGGGCCAATCGCTTGGGCTCCAATTCGCTGATTGATTTGGTGGTGTTTGGCCGGGCTTCGGCCCTGCGCACGGCCGAAATTGTCGACCCGTCTGAAGGCTTTGCGCCTTTGGCCGCCAGCGCCGGCAATGATGCGATTGAGCGCCTTGAGCGTTTCCGCAATGCCAATGGTTCAACGCCGACGGCGGAGCTGCGTCTTGAAATGCAAAAAGCCATGCAAGAAAATTGCGCTGTTTTCCGCACCGGCGATGTGTTGGAAGAGGGCTGTCAACGTATGCAAAAAGTGGTCAATGCGATGGATGATATCGGCATTGCCGACCGCTCAATGATTTGGAATTCCGACCTGATTGAGACATTGGAATTTGACAATCTCATTGTGCAGGCCATTGCCACAGTGGAAGGGGCCAATGCGCGTAAAGAAAGCCGCGGCGGCCATGCGCGCGAGGATTATCCCGATCGCGATGATGAAAACTGGATGAAACACACGCTCGCTTATGTCGATGCCAAAGGCAAAGCCAATATTGATTATCGCGGCGTACATAATTTCACCCTGACCAATGAGGTCAGCTATATTGAGCCTAAGGCTCGCGTATATTAGGGGGCGATAATGGTTGAGATTGCACTTCCGGCCAATTCGAAAATCGGTAAAGGGGTGGCGCATCCGGCACCCGAAGCGGCGCAAAAACCGCGCACGCTGAAAATCTATCGCTGGAATCCGGACGATGCCGATAATCCGCGCGTCGACAGCTATACGATCGATGCCGATGATTGCGGGCCGATGGTGCTCGATGCGCTCATCAAGGTGAAAAACGAGATTGACTCGACCCTGACTTTCCGTCGCTCATGCCGCGAGGGCATTTGCGGCTCTTGCGCGATGAATATTGACGGGCAAAACACTCTGGCCTGCACCAAAGGTTTGAACGAGATTAAGGGCGATATTGCCATTTATCCGCTGCCACATATGCCGGTGATTAAGGATTTGGTGCCCGATTTGAGCAGCCTTTATGCGCAATATCAGGCGATTGAACCCTGGCTCAAAACCGATACGCCCAAGCCGCAAAATGAATGGCAGCAAAGCCGCGAAGACCGCGAACAATTGGACGGCTTGTATGAGTGTATTTTGTGCGCTTGCTGTTCGACCTCATGTCCCAGCTATTGGTGGAATTCGGATAAATATTTGGGCCCGGCCGTCTTGCTGCAAGCCTATCGCTGGCTGGCCGATAGCCGTGATGAAAAAACCGGCGAGCGGCTCGATGATTTGGAAGATCCGTTCCGCGTTTATCGCTGCCACACCATTATGAATTGCGCCAAAGCCTGCCCGAAAGGCTTGTCACCGGCCAAAGCGATTACCGAGATCAAAAAAATGATGGTGGCGCGCGAGGTTTAGACTTAGGCTGGCGGATAGAAACGGCAGACCAGATGACGACCCCGATTGAAACGGCCTATCGCGGCCTTATTTCCGACGGCCAAATAGAAGCCGATGCGGCTCAACGCGCCGCCATGGCGCGTTTCGCTGATTTGTTTCAAGCGCTGGAAAATTATCGCCCGCAAAAAAGCGGCGGGCTGCTTGCCAAATTGGGCGTGCGCGAAAAACCCGCCCCCAAAGGTCTTTATCTCTATGGCGCGGTCGGGCGCGGCAAATCCATGCTGATGGATTTATTTTTTGCCCATGCGCCGGTCACCAAAAAGCGCCGCGTGCATTTTCACGCTTTCATGCAGGAAACCCATGCGCGTATTCACGCGTTTCGCCAAGCCAATCCGAAATCGGGCGACCCGATGCCGGCCATTGCCAAAGCCATTGCCGCAGAAGTAACGCTTCTCTGTTTTGACGAAATGCAGGTCAAAGATATTGCCGATGCGTCGATTCTGGGGCGTCTTTTCGCGCTTTTATTGGATGCCGGTATTGTCGTGGTCGCAACCTCCAACCGTCACCCGGACGATTTATATAAGGGCGGTCTCAACCGCCATCGCTTTTTGCCCTTTATCGAAATGATGAAACAACGCCACATGCTGCACGAAGTGGCGGCGCAAAAAGATTACCGCTTGGCGCGCCTCACTGCGGCACCGGTTTGGTTCACCCCATGCGGGCCCAAAGCGCGCGCCGCGCTGGATGAACGTTTTCAAAGCCTGACCGAAGGGGTGGCGGTGGCACCGGCCGTGATTGAGCTGAATGGCCGCACGCTTAATGTGCCGCGCGCGGCGGGCGGGGTGGCGCGTATCGGCTTTGACGCGCTTTGCGTCGAAGCGCGCGGGGCCGCCGATTATTTGGCGCTGGCGGCGCATTTTCATAGTTTGGTGCTGGATAATATTCCGCTTTTGCAGCCGCAAAAGAAAAATGAGGCCGTGCGCTTTGTCACGCTCATTGACGCGCTTTATGAGGCCAAAGTAAAGCTCATTGCCTCGGCTGACGGGCCGCCACAAAAGCTTTACCCTGAAGGCGATGAGGCGTTTGAATTTGAGCGCACCGTGTCGCGTTTGATGGAAATGCAAAGCCATGATTATCTCGCTTTGCCGCATATTGGCGAAAAGCCCGATGCGGGTGACGGCGCGACCAACTGAGGCTTGCCAGCGCTCGGATAATCCGCTACCCACAGGCCAGAAATTTTGAAAGAAGGACGTATTTCATGGCGCGCAATAAAATAGCCCTCATTGGCGGCGGTCAAATCGGTGGCACTTTGGCTCATTTGGCCGGTCTTAAAGAATTGGGCGATATCGTGATTTTCGATATTGTTGACGGTATTCCGCAAGGCAAGGCACTGGATTTGTTGCAAAGCTCGCCGGTCAGCCATTTCGATGCCAGCCTGAAAGGCACCAAATCTTATGCCGCCATTAAGGGCGCGGATGTAGTGATCGTCACCGCCGGTGTGCCGCGCAAACCCGGCATGAGCCGCGATGATTTGATTGAGATCAATCTGAAAGTGATGCAACAAGTCGGTGCGGGCATTAAAAAATATGCGCCTAAAGCCTTTGTCATTTGCATCACCAATCCGCTTGATGCGATGGTTTGGGCCTTGCAGAAATTTTCCGGCCTGCCGAAAAACAAAGTGGTCGGCATGGCGGGTGTGTTGGACAGTGCGCGTTTCCGCACTTTCCTCGCCGAAGAGTTCAACGTTTCGGTGAAAGACGTCACGGCCTTTGTTTTGGGCGGTCATGGCGACACCATGGTGCCGTCTGTGCGTTATTCTACCGTGGCCGGTATTCCGCTGCCCGATTTGGTCAAGATGAAATGGACGACGCAAAAGAAAATTGACGAGATTGTTCAGCGCACGCGCGATGGCGGGGCTGAAATTGTCGGCCTGTTGAAAACCGGTTCGGCCTTTTATGCACCGGCCGCCTCAGCCATTGAAATGGCCGAAGCCTATTTGAAAGACCAAAAGCGTGTGCTGCCCTGTGCTGCCCATTTGAGCGGTCAATATGGCCAGAAAAACATTTATGTCGGCGTGCCGACCGTGATTGGCGCCAAAGGCGTGGAGCGCATTGTCGAGATTAAGCTCGATGCCAAAGAAAAAGCCATGTTCACCAAATCGGTGAAAGCGGTAAAAGGTCTTTTGGATGCGTGTCGCAAGATTAATCCGAAACTGAAATAAGCCGCTTCGGCTTTTGTCAGAACAACATAAAGGCGCGGGCGACTGCGCCTTTTTTGTCCCCTTCAACTATTGACAATAAGACTGCCAATAGTTAGTGTGCCGAAAACGGGAGATGCCTGGTGAGCGAAAAAAGAAAAAAAATCCTAAAAATAGGCGGCGCAATGGCAGCCGTTTTCCTGGTTTTGGCGTTGGCTCTTATCGGGGCCGTGCGCAATAGCGAGCGCCTGCAAGACCGCTTGGTGGGGCGCGCCATTGACGGCCTGTTATCGGCGCCGCTGACCACGCTGGGCGGCGACAATATTGATGTGGTGTTTTGCGGCACCGCCTCGCCTATGGGTGGGGCCGGTCCGCGCGGCTCGGCGCAATCTTGCGTCGCGGTTTTGCTCGGCGATAAGTTTTTCATCGTCGATACGGGTGCGCGCTCAGCCGATAAAGCGGCAGCCTTGCGCTTGCCGCTGGAACGCCTCGATGCGGTTTTGCTGACCCATTTTCATTCCGACCATATTGCCGCTCTGGGGGAAATGCATTTAAACAGCTGGGTGCGCGGGCGTCCGGCCAAGCTTGATGTTTATGGCGGACCCGGTGTCGATCGCGTGGTGGACGGGTTCAATCTCGCCTATGGGCAAGATTATGGCTATCGCACCGACCATCATGGCGAAGATTATGTGCCGTCCAGCAAGGCCGGTCTGGTCGCCAAAACCATTCAGGCCGATAGTGTGATTTATGATGAAGACGGCATTAAAATCACCGCCATTACGGTTTATCACCCGCCGATTGAGCCGGCTTTGGCTTTCCGCTTTGACTATCAAGGGCGCTCCGTGCTCATCAGTGGCGATACGGTGAAAGACGATAATCTCATCGCTGCGGCAAAAAATGTCGATGTGCTCATTCACGAAGTCATTCAGCGTGATTTGGTTGATATTTTCGTGCAGGCTTTGCGCGATAATGGTCAAGGCAATCTCGGTAAAATCATCGAGGACACGCATGAATATCATGCCTCGCCGGTGGAAGCGGCCGAAGCGGCCAATCAAGCCAATGCTGATTTGCTGGTCTATTATCATTACGCACCGGTGCCGCAAAACGCCATTATGGACCGCATTTTCATGCGCGGCGTTGACGCGGTTCGCCCGCAAGGCGTGCTGGCGGCACGCGACGGCACCCATATTCGCCTGCCCGGCAATAGCGAGATTATTTCCGTCGAAAAATAGCCGTTTTCGGTTGAGACAAAAGCGCGCTTGGGCTAGTTTCCCCCTCATGTTTTGCGAAGCAATGAGGGGCTCTCTCCATGAATATTCATGAATATCAAGCCAAACAGGTTCTCGGCTCATTTGGCGTGCCGGTGCCGCGCGGATTTGTTGCCTTTAGCGCCGATGAGGCGGTCGCGGCGGCCGAGAAATTGGGCGGGCCCGTCTGGGTCGTGAAAGCGCAAATTCACGCCGGTGGGCGAGGCAAGGGCGGCGGCGTGAAAGTCGTCAAATCCATCGATGAGGTGCGCGCCGAAGCGACCCGCATGTTGGGCATGACATTGGTCACCCATCAAACCGGCCCTGAGGGTAAAGAGGTCGGGCGCGTTTATATTGAAGAAGGTTCCGATATTGCCCGCGAGCTTTATCTTTCGGCGCTGGTTGACCGCGCCGCATCGCGCATTTCATTCATCGCCTCGACCGAGGGCGGCATGGATATTGAAGAAGTGGCGGAGAAAACGCCGGAAAAAATCCTCACCATTAGCGTCGATCCGGCGAGTCGCATATCCGGCCATCATGGTCGCCAAATTGCCTTTGCGTTGGGGCTGGAAGGCGAACAAGTGAAGCAGGCCAATGCGCTGATTGGCAATCTCTATCAGGCCTTTGTCGAAAAAGACATGTCGCTTTTGGAGATTAATCCTTTGGTGGTGACCGGCGTGGGCGATCTTATTTGTCTCGACGCCAAAGTAAATTTTGATTCCAATGCGCTCTATCGGCAAAAAGATATTGTCGAGCTGCGCGATTTGGCCGAGGAAGATCCGGCCGAAATTGAAGCGTCAAAATATGACCTGTCTTATATCAAACTGGACGGCAAAATCGGTTGCATGGTCAATGGCGCCGGTCTGGCCATGGCGACGATGGACATCATCAAGCTGTATGGCTCTGAACCGGCCAATTTCCTCGATGTCGGCGGCGGTGCGACGAAAGAAAAAGTCACCGAAGCGTTCAAAATCATTTTGTCCGATGACAATGTGGAAGGCATTTTGGTGAATATTTTCGGCGGCATTATGCGCTGCGATATTATCGCCGAAGGCGTGGTCGCCGCAGCCAAAGAATTGAGCCTTGATGTGCCGCTTGTGGTGCGTTTGGAAGGCACCAATGTTGATGAGGGCAAAGAGATTATGGCCAATTCGGGCCTGCCGATTATTGCCGCTGATGATTTAAACGATGCAGCCGAGAAAATCGTCGCTGCCGTGAAGGAGGCCGCGTAATGTCGGTATTGGTCAATAAGGACACAAAAGTCATTTGTCAGGGCTTCACCGGCTCGCAAGGCACGTTTCACTCCGAGCAGGCGATTGCCTATGGCACCAAAATGGTCGGCGGGGTGACACCGGGACGTGGCGGTTCTACGCATTTGGACCTGCCGGTTTTCGATACGGTGGCGCAAGCGGTTGAAAAAACCGGCGCCACGGCGTCTGCCATTTACGTGCCGCCGCCATTTGCCGGTGACGCTATTTTGGAAGCCATTGAGGCGGGTATTGAACTGGCCGTCTGCATTACCGAAGGCATTCCGGTCAGCGATATGATTAAGGTCAAGCGTGCTTTGCAAGGCTCTGACACGCGTCTGGTGGGCCCCAATTGCCCCGGCGTCATCACCCCTGATGAGTGCAAAATCGGCATTATGCCGGGTCATATTCACCGCCGCGGCTCGGTCGGTATTGTGTCGCGCTCGGGCACGCTGACTTATGAAGCGGTGGCGCAAACCACCGCCGCCGGCCTCGGTCAGTCGACCTGTATCGGCATTGGCGGTGACCCGGTCAATGGCACGAATTTTATCGATTGTTTGGATTTGTTTCTCGGTGACGATGAAACCGAAAGCATTATCATGATCGGTGAAATTGGCGGGTCGGCGGAAGAAGAAGCGGCCGAATTTCTAAAAGCCTCGAAAGTGAAAAAGCCAATGGTCGGCTTTATTGCCGGTGTCACGGCCCCGCCGGGGCGGCGTATGGGCCATGCCGGTGCGATTATTGCCGGCGGCAAGGGCGGCGCGGATGATAAAATGGAAGCCATGCGCTCGGCCGGCATTACCGTCTCACCATCGCCCGCCTCTTTGGGTACGACTTTGGTTGACGTATTGAAGGGCTAGCCCTACACATGCCGCTGGTCATTGCTCTTATCGGGCAAAGCGTTTAATATTTTTTCAGGCCGCGAGAGGCCTTAAATGGATAGGCAAATGTCGGATAAGAATTCGCCAGCCAATAATATCTCAGATCCCTCCCAGTCTCACTTTGACGGGGCCAATGCGCTTTATCTTGAGCAGCAATATGCGCGCTATAAAGCCGGTGATGCCAGTTTGGATGCCGGTTGGAAAAGCTATTTTGCCGCGCTTGATGACGGCGTTGCACCGCATCGGCCCAGCTGGCAACGCGATGATTGGCCACCGAAAATTAACGGTGACATGACGGCTGCTTTGGACGGCAATTGGCCGGCCACGGAACTGGATGATTTACCGGGCCCGCAAGTCTTGGCCGGCAAAATTGAAGCGCGGTTGGACGGACAAGATGTCGAAGCGGTGCGCGCCGCCACTTTGGACAGTATTCGCGCCATTATGATGATCCGCGCCTATCGTTATCGCGGCCATTTGGCGGCCAATCTCGACCCGTTGGGCATTGAACCGCCGGGCACGCATCCTGAGCTTGACCCGACCTCCTATGGGTTTACTGAAGCCGATTATGACCGCCCGATTTTCATCGATTATGTATTGGGTCTTGAAAGCGCCACCATTCGCGAAATGCTGGATATTTTGCACCGCACTTATTGCGGCACAGTGGCACTGGAGTTCATGCATATTTCCGACCCGGAAGAAAAAGCCTGGCTCCAAGAGCGCATTGAAGGGCCCGATAAGGAAGTCGCCTTTACCGATATGGGCAAGCAGGCGATTTTCCAAAAACTGGTCGAGGCGGAAGGCCTCGAACAATTTATCGATGTCAAATATACCGGCACCAAACGCTTCGGCTTGGATGGCGGTGAGGCGCTGATACCGGCGCTGGAACAAGTGATTAAGCGCGGTGGCAATCTCGGCGTCAAAGAGGTGGTGCTGGGCATGCCGCATCGCGGGCGCTTGAATGTGCTGACCAATGTGATGGGCAAGCCGTTTGAGGCCCTGTTCCATGAGTTTAAGGGCGGCTCGGCCAATCCGGAAGATATTGAGGGCTCGGGTGATGTAAAATATCATTTGGGCGCATCATCAGACCGCGAATTTGACGGCAATCGGGTGCATTTATCACTTTCGCCCAATCCGTCGCATTTGGAAGCGGTTGATCCGGTGGTGTTGGGTAAGGCGCGCGCCAAGCAAGACCAATATAAGGAAAACCCGCGCGCTATGGCCGATCGCGGCACGGTGATACCGCTTTTGCTGCATGGTGATGCGGCTTTTGCCGGTCAAGGCGTGGTTGCCGAATGTCTTGGCCTATCCGGCCTTATCGGCCATAAATCGGGCGGCTCCATTCATTTTATCGTCAATAATCAAATCGGCTTTACCACCAATCCCCGCTTTTCGCGCTCCTCGCCCTATCCGTCGGATGTGGCAAAAATGGTCGAAGCGCCGATTTTTCACGTCAATGGCGATGATCCTGAAGCGGTGGTGTTTGCCGCCAAAGTGGCAACCGAGTTTCGGCAAAAATTCCTAAAGCCTGTCGTCATCGACATGTTCTGCTATCGCCGCCACGGCCATAATGAGGGCGATGAACCGGCCTTTACCCAGCCGACCATGTATAAAAAAATCAAAGCACATGATTCCGTGGTGCAAAAATACGGTCGTCGTTTGGTCGATGAGGGTCTGTTGAGCGAAGAAGCGTTCAATGCGGCGAAAGCCGATTATCGCGCCCAGCTTGATAAGGCGTTTGAAGCGGCCAATGGGTTCAAACCCAATAAGGCCGATTGGCTGGATGGCAAATGGTCGGGCTTGGAAAGAAAAAGCGCAGAATTTGTGCGCGGCGATACCGGCGTTGACGAAGGCCTGTTAAGAGAAGTCGGGGCCGGTCTGACGCGCGTGCCCGACGGTTTTAATCTGCACCGCGCTTTGACGCGGCAATTAAAAGCCAAAGACCAAATGTTTGAAAGCGGTACGGGTTTTGACTGGGCCACTGCCGAAGCGCTGGCTTTCGGCTCGCTTTTGCTGGAAGGTCATCCGGTTCGCTTGGCCGGCCAAGATAGCGAGCGCGGCACGTTTTCGCAGCGCCATTCATCTTGGATTGACCAAGAAACCGAACGCCGTTTCAAGCCGCTGAAATATATTCGCGATGAGCAGGCTTTGTTCGAAGTGATTAATTCCATGTTGTCGGAAAATGCCGTGCTCGGTTTTGAATATGGCTATTCGCTGGCCGAGCCCAATACGCTGGTTTTGTGGGAAGCGCAATTCGGTGATTTCGCCAATGGCGCGCAAGTGGTGGTCGACCAGTTTATTTAATCGGGCGAAAATAAATGGCTGCGCATGTCAGGTCTGGTCATGCTTTTGCCGCATGGCTATGAAGGGCAGGGACCTGAGCACAGCTCGGCGCGGCTTGAGCGTTATTTGCAAATGTGCGCGGAAGAAAATATGCAAGTCGCCAATTGCACCACACCGGCCAGCTATTTCCATATTTTGCGCCGCCAGGTGAAGCGCAATTTCAGAAAACCGCTTATTTTGATGACCCCGAAATCGCTACTGCGGCATAAAAAATGCGTTTCCAATCTTAGCGATATGACGACCGGCTCATCCTTCCACCGCGTTTTGTGGGATGGCCGCGATGCGCGGATGCCCGATGCCGATTTGGCGGATGGGCGCGGCGTGTTGAAAGCGGCCAAAGACATTCGCCGTGTGGTCTTGTGCTCGGGCAAGGTTTATTTCGACCTATTGGAAAAATGCGAAGCGGAAAATATTGACGATGTTTATTTGATGCGTCTGGAGCAGCTTTATCCGGTGCCGCATGGGCCTTTATTGGCCGAACTGGAGCCGATGGCGCATGCCGAAATGGTCTGGTGCCAAGAAGAGCCGCGCAATATGGGGGCGTGGAGCTTTATCGAGCCGGAATTGGAAGATGTGTTGACGACGCTGGACGCCAAGCATAAACGTGTCAGCTATGCGGGGCGGCGCGCCTCGGCCTCGACAGCGAGCGGTTTGATGAGCCGCCATTTGGAACAAAGAGAAGCGTTGTTGAACGCGGCATTGATTGACCCTATCGACAGATAGGCGAGATGGAGAAAAAATATGGCCAGTGAAATTCGCGTGCCCACATTGGGCGAGTCGGTAACCGAAGCGACGATTGCGCAATGGTATAAAAAACCCGGCGATGCGGTGGCGATGGATGAGCCGCTATGCGAATTGGAAACCGATAAGGTGACCATTGAAGTGCCGGCGCAAAGCGCCGGTGTGCTGGCCGAAGTTGTCGTTAATGAAGGCGAAACGGTTGAGGTCGGTGCGCTTTTGGGCTCTATCGGGGAGGGCGCCGGAACGGCGGCACCGGCTGCATCTGAAGCCGCCGCCGCGCCAGCCGAAACGCCACAGGCTGAAACAGCCTCTGAAGCCGAAAAGCCGCAAGAGCCGACCCCGTCTCCGGCAGCGCCGACACAAATGGCCGCGCCGGCTGCATCAAGCGGCACATCGGTCGATACCAGCGCTTTATCACCGGCCGCACGCCGTGTGGTTGAAGAACATGGGCTCGATCCGGCGCAAATTACCGGCACCGGCAAAGATGGCCGCCTGACCAAAGAAGATGCGTTGAAAGCAGCCAGCGGTGCGCAAGCCGCGCCGGCAAGTCCTGCGCCATCTGCCGCGGCTGTGCTCATAGCGGCGGCGCAACAAGGCGCGCGCGAAGAGCGGGTGAAAATGACGCGGCTCAGAAAAACCATTGCCGCGCGGCTGAAAGAAAGTCAGAACACGGCGGCGCAATTGACCACTTTCAATGAGGTCGATATGGGCGCGCTGATGGATGTGCGGCGCGAATATAAGGATTTGTTCGAACAAAAATACGGTGCGCGGCTTGGCTTTATGGGTTTTTTCGCCCGCGCCTGTGTCACCGCATTATCTGAAATTCCCGCCATTAATGCGGAAGTGACGGAAGATGAAATCATCTATAAAAACTACGTCAATATGGGCATTGCCGTAGGCACGGAAAAAGGGCTGGTGGTGCCGGTCATTCGCGATGTGCAGAATATGGGGTTGGCCGATATTGAATTGGCGGTTGCCGAAATGGGCCGCAAGGCGCGCGACGGCAAATTGGCCATTGATGATTTGCAAGGCGGCACATTCACCATGTCCAATGGCGGCGTCTATGGCTCTTTGATGAGCACGCCCATATTGAACATGCCGCAATCGGGCATTTTGGGCATGCATAAAATCCAAGAGCGTCCGGTTGTAATTGACGGTCAGATTGTTGTGCGCCCAATGATGTATTTGGCGCTGTCTTATGACCACCGCATTGTTGACGGCAAAGAGGCGGTGACGTTTTTGGTGCGCGTGAAAGAGTCTTTGGAAGACCCTGAGCGCCTTTTGCTGAATATTTAGTGCCGATTAAGAGGAAAAAATGAGCGACGAGAATAATTTCGATATTGTGGTTATCGGGGCCGGTCCCGGCGGCTATGTCTGCGCTTTGCGCGCGGCCCAATTGGGCATGAAAGTGGCATGCATTGACAAGCGCGGCGCGCCCGGCGGCACATGTTTGAATGTCGGTTGCATTCCCTCAAAAGCGCTCTTGCACGCGTCTGAAGTTTATGCCGAAGCGGCGCATGCAGCCGATATGGGCATTGATTTCGGCGCGGTGAAATTGGATCTCGAAAAAATGATGGCCTATAAGGCGCAAGGCATTACCGGCAATACGGATGGCGTGCGCTATTTGCTGAAGAAAAATAATGTCGAAGAAATTGAGGGCGCGGCCAAGTTGACCGCAGCTGGTGCCATTGAGGTCGCTTTGCTGGCCGGTGGCACGCGGCAATTATCGGCCAAACATATTGTTATTGCCACCGGTTCGGAAGTAACGCCTTTGCCGGGCATTGAGACAGATGAAGAGCGCATTGTTTCGTCAACCGGCGCCTTGTCTTTTGACAAAGTGCCCAAGCATTTGGCGATTATCGGGGCCGGTATTATCGGGTTGGAATTGGGCTCGGTTTGGAAAAGGCTGGGCGCGGAAGTGACGGTGATTGAATTTCTCGACCGCATCACGCCCGGCATGGATGCCGATATGGCGAAAAACTTCCAACGTGTTTTGAAAAAACAGGGCATTAAATTCATGCTCGGTAAAAAAGTCACCGCCGCCAAAGCGTTGAAAAATTCCGTCAAGCTGAGCTTGGCACCGGCTTCGGGCGAGGGCGAAGAAGAAAGCCTGACCGCCGACCGCGCTTTGGTCGCCATCGGTCGCCGCCCGCATACGCAAGGGCTTGGTTTGGAAGCGGTCGGGGTGGCGCTGGACAGCGCGGGC
Organism: Rhodobiaceae bacterium; assembly: GCA_038143435.1. Classification (GTDB taxonomy): domain Bacteria; phylum Pseudomonadota; class Alphaproteobacteria; order RS24; family RS24; genus UBA8337. The sequence continues at coordinate 266,484 of JAYQLX010000003.1, forward strand.
CGCGTTGAAACCAATGCGCATTTCAAAACCAATATTGACGGCATTTATGCCATTGGCGACGTTATTGCCGGGCCGATGTTGGCCCATAAGGCGGAAGATGAAGGCGTCGCTTTGGCCGAGCATTTGGCCGGCAAACCTGCCCATGTCAATTATGATGTCATTCCCTCCGTCGTCTACACGGCGCCGGAAGTGGCCTGGGTCGGGCGCACGGAAGAAGAGCTCAAAGAGGCCGGTATTGAATATAATACGGGTAAATTTCCCTTCACCGCCAATGGGCGCGCCAAAGTCAATGGCACGACGGACGGGTTTGTGAAAATTCTCGCCGATGCCAAAAGCGACAAAGTATTGGGCGTGCATATTTTGGGTGCGCAAGCCGGAGACATGATTGCCGAAGCGGCGGTTGCCATGGAGTTCTCAGCCAGCGCCGAAGATATTGCGCGCACCTGCCATGCCCATCCGACGCTGACCGAGGCGGTCAAAGAGGCGGCGCTTGATGTCGACAAACGCGCTTTGCATATGTAGGCGCTAAGGCCGCATTAATTTGTGCAAATGAACAATGAAATAGCGCGTCACTGCGCTGTCCACTGTGCGTTGCGCAGCCGCGCGCCAAGCACAATGGGCGCTTTCATAATCGGGATAAATGCCGACAATGTCGAGCTTGTCCAAATCGCGAAAGCGAATGTCATTTACATGGGTCAATTCGCCGCCAAACACCAAGTGCAATAATTGTTGCCCTTCTTGCATGTCGACGATTTCTGCTGTTCGGGTCATGGGAGGCACTCTGTCTTAATAGGTCAACATTGCTGCCATAACACAAAAACTCGGCGTCATGCAATCGCATTGGTTTTGCGCCGTCAAAAAAATAAACTAGCGGCGCTTATGGGCGCGGTCATAAACCGCCAGCAGCGCGGCTTCATCGACTTGGGTGTAAATTTGCGTCGAGCTGAGACTGGCATGGCCGAGCAATTCTTGAATGGTACGCAAATCGCCGCCTCCGGCCAGCAAATGGCTGGCAAAACTGTGGCGCAAAGCATGCGGCGTCACGCTTTCATCAAGCCCGGTAGCGCGGCGCAAGCGGCTCAACAGAGCTTGCGCTTGGCGCGGCGTCATCACCCCGCCACGCTGCCCGCGGAATATTTTGTCTTCGCGGCGCAGGCCGAAAGGCTGCGCTGCAAGATAATCATCAAGCGCTTGCGTGACCAGCGGCAAAAGCGGCACATCGCGTTGCTTGCCGCCCTTGCCGGTCACCCGCAACATGTCATGCGCCGTTTCAATATCGTGGCGCGTAATGCTAAGCGCTTCGGATATGCGCAAGCCCGTGCCGTATAAAAGCGTCAGCAAGGCGCTGTCGCGCAAGCCCAGCCATTTGTCTTTCGGGCCGTCCAGCGCACAGGCGATGAGTCAGCAATAAAACATCTTTTGCGGCCACGGCGCGCGGCAAGCTGGCCGGGGTTTTTTGCGTTTGAACGGTATCAAATGCATTGGAGACCGGCAGGTCGCATTCTTTCAAATAAGCGGTAAAACGGCGCAAGGCCGATAAGGCACGATTGAGCGAACGGGCGGAGACCCCTTGCGCGCGCCGCGCCGCCATAAAAGCGCGCAGATCGCGCATATGCAAATCGGCAAAATCTTGCGTTTGCGGGGGGTGGCCCAAATGGCTTTCAAGAAAGGCCAAAAAACTGCGGACATCTCTGAGATAGGCATTGACCGTATGCGCGCTCAAACGCAATTGGTTCTGCAACACGCTGTGCCAGTCGCGCAGCAAATGCGCCGCGTCTTGTGTGCCGCGCTTGTCGGCTTTGCCCATCAGGCGATGGATTGGCCGGATTTTTGCCAATCGGCGAGAAACGCGTCCAGCCCCTTATCGGTCAGCGGATGGTTAATCAGGCTTTTCAGCACATCGGGCGGCAAAGTGGCGACATCGGCACCGATCAATGCCGAGGCGCGCATATGCTCAGGACTGCGCACTGAAGCGACAAGTATTTCGGTCTCAAGCTCGGGATAATTGTCATAAATCTGGCGAATATCGGCAATCAGGCCCATGCCGTCAGCGCCGATATCATCAAGCCGTCCGACAAAGGGTGAAATGAAAGCGGCGCCGGCCTTGGCCGCCAGCAGCGCTTGATTGGCCGAAAAGCACAAAGTGACATTGACCATTTTGCCCTTATCGGCGAGCGCGCGCGTGGCTTTTAAGCCGTCCCATGTCAATGGCACTTTAATGCAAACATTATCGGCAATGGCCAAAAGCTCATCGGCTTCTTTCAACATGGCGTCGGCCTCGAGCGCCGTCACCTCGGCTGATACCGGCCCGTCCACCATGTCGCAAATTTCCGCCACCAATTCTTTGAAATCACGCCCCGATTTGGCGACCAGTGACGGGTTGGTCGTCACCCCATCTACCATGCCGGTGGCGGCCAATTCCTGAATGGCCTCGCTATCTGCACTATCGACAAAAAACTTCATGCGCTGCTCCTGTTTAGAATCGCTTGTTGTTTGCGCCAGCTTGCACCAGCCCTCAACCGGGCGCAAGAGCCGAGGCAAGAGCTGCGTGCTGCGTCTTGAATTTATCGTGCACATGCCCGAAAGTCGCTCCATGCCCAATGTGTCCGTATTGATTCCTTTGGCCTTGCCCGGCCCTTATGATTACGCTGTGCCGCCGCATATGGCGGTGGTGCCGGGCTCGATTGTGCGCGTGCCTTTGGGGCCACGCCACGTCTATGGCGTGGTGTGGGGGGGCGCCGAAGGGGCCACACCGGAACATAAAATCAAAGCGATAGTCGAAGCCTGCCAAGTGCCGCCATTGGCCGAAGAATTGCGCCAATTTGTCGATTGGGTGGCCAATTATGTGATGGCGCCGCCGGGCGCGGTCTTGCGCCAAGTCATGCGCGTGCCTGACGCTTTCGCCCCGCCCAAACCGATGACCGTCTTTGAAGCGGCTGATGCGCCGGCGCGCATGACGGCGGCGCGCCAACGCGTATTTGACGCATTGGCCGAGCGCGGCGCTATGGCTGCGCCCGAATTGGCGCGCGCTGCCGGTGTCAGTGCTTCGGTGGTGAAAACATTGGCGCAAGCCGGTCATTTGGCGGCGCATGATTTGCCCGGTGACAAACATTTTCCGGCCCCCGCAGCAGCGCATCAGCGCGTCGCTTTATCGGATGAGCAAAAAGCCGTTGCCGACAAGCTGGCCGCAGCGGTTGCCAGACAGGGCTTTGCCACTCATTTGCTCGACGGGGTGACCGGTTCGGGCAAAACCGAGGTTTATTTTGAGGCCATTGCGCCGGCGCTGGAGGCGGGCAAAAAGGCGCTGATTCTATTGCCGGAAATTTCCTTGACCGGGCAGTTTTTGCAACGTTTTGAAGCGCGTTTCGGCTGTCCGCCCGCTTTATGGCATTCCGGCCTCGGGGCGGCAGAGCGCCGCCGCACATGGCGTGAAATCGCTGAAAATAGGGTCTCCGTATTGGTCGGCGCGCGCTCGGCCTTGTTTTTGCCGTGGCGCGATTTGGGGTTGATTATTGTCGATGAAGAGCATGATGGCGGTTTCAAACAAGAAGATGGGGTGGTCTATAATGCGCGTGATATGGCGGTGGTGCGGGTTTGATTGGCTGATGCGTCCGGTGATTTTATCGACCGCGACGCCGTCTTTGGAAAGCTATGTCAATGCGCGCGACGGGCGCTATGAGGGGCATCGGCTGACGGCGCGCCACGGCGCGGCGCGTTTGCCGCAAATCGAACTGGTTGATATGCGCGCCGCACCGCCGCCGCAAGGCGCCTGGTTGGTGCCGCAAATGGTGGCGCAAGCCGGCGCGGCCATTGAGCGAGATGAGCAAGCGCTGTTGTTTTTGAACCGGCGTGGCTATGCGCCGCTCACCTTATGCCGCGCTTGCGGGCACCGTTATGCGTGCCCCGATTGCGATGCATGGATGGTCGAGCATCGGTTTCGCAAACAATTACAATGTCATCATTGCGGCCATATGGAGCCGGTGCCGCAAAATTGCCATAGCTGCGGCGAGGCCGAAAAGCTGGCCGCTTGCGGGCCCGGGGTGGAACGCATTACCGAAGAAATCATCGGCCATTTTCCTGAAGGCCGCACCATTGGCTTATCTTCCGATATGGGCGGCGTGGCGGCGCAGCGTGAGGCCATTGCCCGCATTGGTGCAGGCGAGGCCGATATTATTGTCGGCACGCAAATTATCGCCAAAGGCCATGATTTTCCGAAATTAAGCTTTGTCGGTGTCGTCGATGCCGATTTGGGGCTCGGCAATGGTGATTTGCGCGCCGCCGAACGCACTTATCAATTATTGAGCCAAGTCGCGGGGCGCTCGGGGCGGCGGGCCGAAAGCCGGGGTTTTGCCATGCTGCAAAGCCATATGCCCGAACATCCGGTCTTGCAGGCTTTGGCTTCGGGTGACCGCGACGGGTTTTTTGAAAGAGAGATTGCGGCGCGGGAAATGGCCGAAATGCCGCCTTTCGGGCGTTTGGCGGCATTGATTGTCTCGGCCACAAATCCCGATGAGGGGCTGGCTTTTGTGCGCCAAATGGCGGCAAAAATCCCGCCGCATAAAGAGATTCGCGTCCTCGGCCCGGCACCGGCGCCGATTGCTCGCATCCGCAATCGTTATCGTTATCGGTTTTTATTGAAAGCGCCGCGCCAAGCGCCGCTGCAGGGCTATATTGCGCAATGGTTGAAACCGTTCAAAACACGCGGTTCCGTGCGCCTTTCCGTGGATATTGACCCGTATAATTTCCTCTGACTGTGACCTTTTGAAACGCCTGTAAATAACCCCAAAACATGTATTGCAAGCGCCTTTCTGACGTGATATTGCACATGCCAGAAATGGCGAAAACACGTGTTTTTCGTTCAAAATTTGCTCTTGCGGTGTGGGTTTGAAAGCTGTTCAGTTGAAGGCCGACCGCCCAATAAATGGGATAAATTCTTGTCTGCTGATGAAAGTGTGATTGGAGGGCTGGCCGGACGTTATGCTGTCGCCCTTTTCGAATTGGCGCAAGAGCTGTCAGCCGATGATCAGAGCCAGCTTGCCGATAATATGGCGGCGTTGAAAGTGCTGATTGCCGGCAGCGATGATTTGCAGAAACTGCTGAAAAGCCCGGTTATCAGTGCCGATGAACAAGCGGGCGCTTTGGCGGCCGTGCTTGAAAAGGCCGGCACGCACCCATTGGTCAAAAATTTTGCCGTTTTGGTGGTCAATAAGCGCCGCGCTTTCGCGCTGGGCGATATGGCCGCACAATATGGTGCGCTGGTTGCCGGTGCGCGCGATGAAGTGGTGGCCCGCGTCGCCTCGGCCCGCGATTTGAGCGCCGCGCAAATCGATGCGCTGAAAGCCGAGCTTGAAAAAGCCGTCGGCAAAAATGTGATTGTTGAAAATGAGACCGATGCCGCGCTATTGGGCGGCATGGTCGTGAAATTGGGCAGCCGGATGATTGACGGTTCGCTTAGAACTAAATTGAATTCTCTGAAAACCGCTCTCAATGAAGGCTGAAGCGGCTCGTTAAAGGTGAGGCCAGACTGATGGATATTAAAGCATCTGAAATTTCTTCCATTCTCAAGGAACAGATCAAAGGATTTGACCAGAAATCGGAAGTTTCCGAAATCGGTCAAGTGCTCTCGGTCGGGGACGGCATTGCCCGTATTTATGGCCTTGATAATGTGCAGGCCGGTGAAATGGTTGAGTTCCCGGGCGGCATTCGCGGCATGGCCTTGAATTTGGAAGAAGATAATGTCGGTGCCGTGGTGTTCGGCTCTGACCGCGATATTCGCGAAGGCGACACGGTCAAGCGGACCGGTGATATTGTCTCCGTGCCGGTCGGCAAGGGCCTGTTGGGCCGCGTCGTTGACCCGCTCGGTAATCCGCTGGACGGCAAAGGGCCGATTGAAGCGGAAGCCAATATGAAAGTGGATGTCAAAGCGCCGGGCATTATTCCGCGCAAATCGGTGCATGAGCCGATGCAAACCGGTCTGAAAGCGGTCGACGCCCTTATTCCGGTCGGGCGTGGCCAGCGCGAACTGGTTATTGGTGACCGCCAAACCGGCAAAACAGCCATCGCCATTGACGCGATTTTGAATCAAAAAGCCATTAATGATGGCGATGATGAAAGCGCCAAGCTGTATTGCGTTTATGTCGCAATCGGCCAAAAGCGCTCGACCGTGGCGCAAATCGTGAAAACGCTGGAAGAAAATGATGCGATGAAATATTCCATCGTCGTCGCGGCCACCGCTTCGGAAGCGGCCCCGCTGCAATTTTTGGCACCCTTTACCGGCTGCACCATGGCGGAATATTTCCGCGATAATGGCATGCATGCGCTGATTACCTATGATGATTTGTCGAAACAGGCCGTGGCCTATCGCCAAATGTCGCTTTTGCTGCGCCGCCCGCCGGGCCGCGAAGCCTATCCGGGCGATGTGTTCTTCTTGCATTCGCGCCTGTTGGAGCGCGCCGCCAAGCTGAATGATGATTTCGGTGCCGGTTCAATGACCGCTTTGCCGATCATTGAGACGCAAGCCAATGACGTGTCGGCCTATATTCCGACCAATGTGATTTCCATTACTGACGGCCAGATTTTCTTGGAAACCGATTTGTTCTATCAAGGCATTCGTCCGGCCGTGAATGTCGGCCTGTCCGTGTCGCGGGTCGGTTCATCGGCGCAGATTAAGGCGATGAAACAGGTTGCCGGTAAGATTAAGGGTGAGCTGGCGCAATATCGCGAAATGGCGGCGTTTGCGCAGTTCGGCTCTGACCTTGATGCGTCGACCCAGCAATTGCTGCGCCGCGGCGAGCGTCTGACGGAATTGCTCAAGCAAGCGCAGTTTTCGCCGCTCAAAGTGGAAGAGCAAGTAGTGGTGATTTACGCCGGTGTGAACGGCTATTTGGATAATTTGGAAGTCTCGCAAGTCGGGGCTTTTGAGCAGGGCTTGCTGGAAAAAGTGCATGGCAGCCATAGCGAAATTCTCGACGCGGTGCGCGCCGAGAAGGAATTGAGCGAAACCACAGAAGCGGCTTTGAAAAAAGTCGTCGATGAATATGCGGCGAGTTTTGCGTAAATAGCGCAACCGAGAGGACGGCCTTATGGCATCTTTGAAAGAGCTCCGTAACCGGATTGCCAGCGTGCAGGCCACGCAGAAGATTACCCGCGCCATGCAAATGGTGGCGGCCTCGAAATTGCGTCGCGCGCAAGAGGCGGCGGAAGCGGCGCGCCCCTATGCCGACCGCATGGGCGCGGTATTGGGCAATTTGGCGGCCAGCATTAATGATGTGGAGACCGCCCCGAAATTATTGGCGGGTACGGGCAGCGATAAGCGCCATTTGCTGATTGTCGCAACCGCTGAACGCGGCCTATGCGGTGGCTTTAATTCATCGATTGCGCGTCTGGCGCGCGAAGATGCGCAAAAACTGATGGCGGCGGGCAAGCAGGTGCAAATTCTATGTGTCGGGCGCAAAGGCTATGATGTGCTCAAGCGCTATTTCGACAAGGAATTGCTGGACCCGGTGAGCTATCAAGGCTTGAAAAGCATCGGATTTGACCAAGCGCAAGAAGTGGCAAGCCGCGTTTTGGCAGATTTTGACGCGGACAGTTTTGATATGTGCACGCTTTATTACTCAAAATTTGAAAATGTCATCAGCCAAGTGCCGACCGGGCTGCAGATCATTCCGGCCAGTTTCGATGACAGCGAAACCCCTGATTTAGGCGGGGCGGCCTATGATTATGAGCCGGAAGAGAACGATATTTTGGACGCGCTTTTGCCGCGCAATATTGCCGTGCAAATCTTGCGCGCATTATTGGAAAATGCCGCTTCCGAGCAGGGCGCGCGCATGACCGCGATGGATAATGCCACGCGCAATGCGGGCGAAATGATTGACAGTCTGAGCATCACTTATAACCGATCGCGTCAGGCTCAAATTACCAAAGAATTGATTGAAATCATCTCCGGTGCGGAAGCGCTTTAGGGATTAATGGACGAGGATAAGATTATGGCAGAGCAGAAATCAGCAGGAACGGGCAAAATCAGCCAAGTCATCGGCGCGGTTGTCGATGTGCAGTTTGACGGCGAATTGCCGGAAATTCTGAATGCGCTGGAAACGCAAAATGGCGATATTCGCTTGGTTCTCGAAGTGGCACAGCATTTGGGCGAGCGTACTGTTCGCACCATTGCGATGGACTCGACCGAAGGTCTGGTGCGCGGTCAAGAGGTGGCCGATACGGGCGCGCCGATTTCCGTGCCGGTCGGGGAAGCGACATTGGGCCGTATCATTAATGTTATCGGTGAACCGGTTGATGAAGCCGGGCCGGTGGAAGCCAGCACCTCGCGCGCCATTCACCAAGACGCGCCGGAATTTGTAGAGCAATCGACGGAAGCAGAGTTGCTGGTCACCGGCATTAAGGTTGTTGACTTGCTCGCCCCTTACGCCAAAGGCGGTAAGATTGGCCTGTTTGGCGGTGCCGGTGTCGGCAAGACGGTTCTGATTATGGAATTGATTAACAATGTCGCGAAAGCGCATGGCGGCTATTCGGTATTTGCCGGTGTCGGCGAGCGCACGCGCGAAGGCAATGACCTTTATTGGGAAATGATTGAATCGGGCGTGAATGTCGAAAAAGGCGGTGAAGGCTCGAAATGTGCCCTGGTTTACGGCCAAATGAACGAGCCGCCCGGCGCGCGTGCCCGTGTCGCCTTGACCGGCCTGACAGTGGCGGAAAATTTCCGCGATGAAGGCCAAGATGTGTTGTTCTTCGTCGATAATATTTTCCGCTTCACGCAAGCCGGTTCGGAAGTGTCGGCGCTGTTGGGACGTATTCCGTCAGCAGTGGGCTATCAGCCGACATTGGCCACCGATATGGGCGCGCTGCAAGAGCGTATCACCACGACCACCAAAGGCTCGATTACATCCGTGCAGGCGATTTACGTGCCGGCCGATGATTTGACCGACCCGGCCCCGGCCACCTCATTCGCCCATTTGGACGCGACCACGGTTCTGTCACGCGCCATTTCGGAAAAAGGTATTTATCCGGCGGTGGACCCGCTCGATTCAACCAGCCGTATTTTGGAGCCGCGCGTTGTCGGTGACGAGCATTATCAAGTGGCGCGCGAAGTGCAAGAAATTCTGCAGAAATACAAGTCTCTGCAAGACATTATCGCCATTCTCGGCATGGATGAATTGTCGGAAGAAGACAAGCTGGTGGTGAGCCGCGCCCGTAAAATTGAGCGCTTCTTGTCGCAACCTTTCCATGTGGCTGAAATCTTTACCGGTTCGCCGGGCGTGCTGGTCGATTTGGCCGATACGATTAAAGGCTTTAAAGGCCTGTGCGCCGGTGATTATGACGATTTGCCGGAAGCCGCTTTCTATATGGTCGGCACGATTGAAGATGCCATTGCCAAAGCCGAAAGCATGGCTGCGGAAGCTGCTTAAGGAACTGACGGATGGCCGAGAGACTGAAATTTGATTTGGTAAGCCCGGAAAAGCTGGTGCTGTCGGCTGAGGTCGATATGGTTGAAGTGCCGGGCGCTGAAGGCGATTTCGGCGTTTTGCCCAATCACAGTCCGGTGATGGCGATGTTGCGGCCCGGCACATTGACCGTCGAAAGCGACGGCAAACGCCAAAGCTTTGAACTGGATGGCGGTTTTGTCGATGTCACGCCGGAAGGGGTGACGGTGTTGGCCGAGACCATTTCACAGGCCTAAGCGTTTTCTCATATTCTGAAAAAAGGCGTCCCGCGGGGCGCCTTTTCTTTGCGATAAATCAGTCAAAAATCACGGTTTTGCCGCCGTTCAAAAATACCCGGCGCTCGGTATAAAGACGCACGGCACGCGCCAGAGCACGTCTTTCCGTGTCGCGCCCGACATCGATAAACGCGCCGACAGACATATCATGGCGCACCGGCTCGACGCCTTGAGTGATAATCGGCCCTTCGTCAAGCTCGGCGGTGACGAAATGCGCCGTTGCCCCGATCAATTTGACACCGCGCGCATGCGCTTGGCTATATGGCTCAGCACCTTTGAAACTGGGCAGGAAGCTATGGTGAATATTGATGATTTGCGCGCCATAGCGATCGACAAACTCGGCGGTCAAAACTTGCATATAACGCGCCAAAACAATCAAATCGATATTTTCTCGGTCAATCAATGCGGTCAATTTGGCTTCATTTTCGGCTTTCGCCTCTTTACCGCCAAGCGCGTGATAAGGCAATTGTGCATTGTCGGCCCATTGGCGCCCGATTTCATGATTGGAGGCAATGGCGGCAATGTCCATGTTTAAAGAGCCGTTTTGTTGGCGGTAAATCAAATCGATTAAACAATGGTCGAATTTGGATACGAGAATTAAGACACGCAGGCGTGCATCGGCCGGATAAAGCTGCAATTGCATATTGAACGCGCCGCGAATGGGCGCCAGCGCGGTTTCCAAATCGGCTTGCGGCAATAAACCATCACACGCCACGCGCATGAAAAACCGATTATGCTCCATATCGCTATATTGCTGACTTTCGGTAATGTTAAAGCCGTTCTCGGCCAATATGCTGGACAGGGCGGCGACAATACCCGGCTTATCTGGGCATGTCAGGGTGAGAATAAGCGACGTCATTCAATCGCTCCGATAGTCAAAACTGGCGTCAATTTTATTGAGCAAATGCTCGAGCGCGCTCAGCGGCGCGGCCGCGCTTGCCCCGCAATTGGGCAAAGGCGTTAAATCGGCATCGGGGTCAGGGTCGAAAAAATAAGCCATAGAGTGGCGCGTGGTTTGGCTGCGATTGACCACGCGGTGCACGGTTGAGGCGTAAAGCCCGCCGGTCCAATGTTCCATCATATCGCCAATATTGACGATAATCGCGCCATCCAAAAGCGGCACGTCTTGCCAGCCTTTTTTCGTTTTAATCTCCAAACCCGCCACATCATGTTGGAACAAAAGGGTGAGACAGCCGAAATCACTATGCGCGCCGGCCGATAATTCTGCCGCTTTTTGCATGGGCGGGTAGCGCAAGGGCGATAAAGTGGCCATTGGCTCGCTGAGCCAGCGGTCAAAATGGTCGGGCGGCAAATCGAGCGATAGGGAAAAAGCTTGCATGAGGTGACGCGACAAGGCCTCGCAAGCGCCGTATAGCGTGTCCATGTGCGTACGAAAGCCGACCAATGCGCCGCTTTCATGCGGATATTGATTGGGCCCGTGCTATGGCATCGCCGCTTTCACGCGGGCATGGTCAGGGGGCAAATCGCGGCCTATTTTCAGCCCTTCTTTATAATCGCCCTGCGGCTGTTTGGTCCTATCCAGCACCTCGCCGCCATGCGCAAACCAGCCGCGATGGCAGGGCGAGCGTTCAATGGCAATCTCCCGTTTTTTGTCTTCCGGCAGGTCGAAGAAATTTTGCGCCATCGCAAATGCGTCATCAATCATGGTCGCGTCAATGCCGTGACCGGTCAGGGCAAAAAAACCGGTCTCGCGGCAGGCCGCGCCAATTTCACCGGCAATGGTGGCGCGGCGCGCGCGGCTTGCCGCGCTGTCATCGCCAAAAGCGGAGAAATCAATCATGGGTAGCGCGCCGCTCATGACATTAACGTGATAAATGCGCCAAGCGCGCAGCCAATTGGCGGTAAATGGGCTTTTTGAACGCAATGACGGCATCGACACATTCGTCCAAACTGCGCCATGCCCAGTCGTCAAATTCAATTTGCGCATGGGCAGCGAGGTCAATTTCGCTTTCTTGGCCGGTAAACCGCATGGCAAACCATTTTTGTTTCTGCCCGCGAAAACGGCCTTTCAGCGCTTTGCCGATTAAATCTTCCGGCAAATCATAGCGCAGCCAATCGGGCAATTCATAAATCAATTGAGCCGAGGCAATGCCGGTCTCTTCGGCCAATTCGCGAAAAGCGGCATCCAGCGGCGCTTCGCCCGCATCAATGCCGCCTTGCGGCAATTGCCAAAGTGGTGCATCGGGCGGCAAATTATCGGGTCGCCTTTTGCCGCAAAATACTTTTCCCGCATCATTAAACAGCGCAATACCGGCGCAGGGTCGCCACGCCAATTTATGGGCTAGGTGATTTTCAGGAAAATCGGGAACCTCATAAGTCATTATGCCGCCCTTATGAATTCGGTTGCGTTTTGCCGGCAGCCGATTTTTGCAGGCCAATGAGCAATTGAATGGCATCTTGCAATTGCTTGTCGTCTTCCGGTTCGCCGGGAATATAGGCTATCGGATTTTTGCGCTTCGGCTCTTCATCGGTTTCGGGCGCATCGTTGTTTGACGCGCCATCAATATTCTGCCCGTCCAGCGCGCCGCGCAAATCGGCTTCGCGCCGCCCTTCGCGGCCTTGCAATTCTTCCGGCAATTGCTGCTCGGCGAAAATATCGGGGGTGATGCCTTTGGCCTGAATGGAGCGGCCTGATGGCGTGTAATAACGCGCCGTGGTCATGCGCAGCGCACCGTCATTACCCAGCGGCATAATCGACTGCACCGAGCCCTTGCCGAAACTGGGTGTGCCCATAATCACCGCGCGGTGATGGTCTTGCAGCGCTCCGGCGACGATTTCAGACGCCGAGGCCGAACCGCCATTAATCATGACGACAATGGGCAGACCGCGAGCCATATCGCCGCGCCGCGCCGAAAAGCGCGAGCTGTCATCCTCATTGCGCCCGCGCGTTGAGACAATCTCGCCGCGATCGAGCATGGTGTCGGACACGGAAATGGCTTCGCGCAGCAAACCGCCCGGATTATTGCGCAAATCAATGATGAAACCGGCCAGCTGGTTTTTGCCAATTTCAGCGGGCAGGGCGTTAAACGCCTTTTTCAAATTCTTTGAGGTTTGTGAGTTAAACGTGGTCAGGCGAATATAAGCGATATTCTTATCCGGCCCCTCAACCCGCGTGCGCACCGCACGAATGCGTATCGTGTCGCGAATAATGGTGATTTCAAAGGCTCTTTTTCGCCTTCGCGCAATACGGTCAGCGTAATGGGTTTGCCTTTTTCGCCGCGCATCAAATCAACCGCTTCCGACAAGGTCAGGCCCAAAACCGGCTTATCGTCCAGTTCAGAAATTAAATCATTGGGGCGCATGCCGGCGCGGCTGGCCGGCGTGTCATCAATCGGGGCAATGACTTTGACCAAACCGTTTTCCATTGTCACTTCAATGCCGAGACCGCCAAATTCGCCTTTGGTTTCAACCTGCATATCTTCAAAGTTTTTCGGTGGCAAATAGGCCGAATGCGGGTCGAGCGACGCCATCATGCCCGACAGCGCCGCTTCAATCAGTTCCTTGTCTGACGGGGCATCAACATAATTGCGCCGCACTTGCTCCAGCACATCGCCGAACAGGGTCAATTGATTGTATAATTCTTGCTCATCTTGTCGGTTTTCGCCATGCGTCGGCGTGGCGGTGACGGCCAAACATGCGCCGAGCAAAAAAGGCAAAACCATAGCGCTGAGCCTTGTCATCAAAAATGCCATATCAAATCCTTTCCACCCTTTGGGCGGTCTGTTCCGACTTTGTCTGAGCCCTAGCCGCTTTTCAGCCAGGGCGATGGGTCAATTGGCTGACCGTCAAATCTTAGCTCCATATATAGCTGACTGCGGCCCGAAGTCGAAGACCCCAATTGGTGATTTTCATGCCCCTCATGCACAAAATCATCACCCGCCAAAACACCAATCGGCTCGCCGGCAAGAATTTCTTGGCCGACAAACACCCCGCTATCGGCGAGACCGGCCAATATCATTTGAAAACCGTCGGCGAGATTGAGAATGACAATTTCGCCATATTGGCGAAACGGGCCGCTATAGAGCACCAGCCCGTCATAAGGCGCGTTGATTTGCGCGCCGGCGCGTGCCATAATGGACAGGCCTTGCTGGCGCACCCCATTTTCATTGCGTTGGCCGAAACGTCCGACCACACGACCGGTCACCGGTAAGGGGCAAAAGCCCGCGCGCATTGCCAAAGGCGCTGCCCGCAAAGGCCGTGCTGCCGCGACGGTTTTGCAATCGCCGCGACAAGTCGCGCAAATCGCGTGCCTCGTCGACCAAACGGGCAATAGCCGCCGCTTCGCTGCGGGCGGCGCGGCGAATTTTCTTCTCAGCCTGAGCTTTGGCCGCCAATGCCGTATCGAGGTCGGCGCGCGCCGTGGCGGCATCTTGCTCGGCAATAATCAGCGCCTCCGATTGACGGTCCATGCGCGCGCGCAGGGCCGCCAATTCGGTCAAACGGTCGCGCAATTCATCGGCCCGGTCTTGCATATTCGGCACAATAGAGGCCATGACCAAAGCACCCTGCACGGCCGATAACGCATCTTCAGCATGCACAGCGAAAGCCGGCGCCGGTTGTTTTTGCATGGCTTGCAAACCGGCCAATAATTTGGCCAAAGCGGCGCGGTCATTTTGCAAGGCTTCGTCAAGCTGGCTTTCGCTGACCGCCAATTCGGCAAGGCGGTCTTCCAATCGATCACGCTCGGCATCGATATTTTGCAAATCACGGGCCAGCGCAATGGTGCGTTTTTGCAGCGCCTTTTGTTGCGCTTGCAGGGCTTGCGCCTCGGCCTGCAATTCGGCTTGGCGGTTTTTGCGGTTCTCAATTTCGCTATTGAGTGCCTCCAGCTTATCATTCGCTGCCGCGGGCAGCGCCCCAAGCGGGCCGGCAAAAAGCAAGAAACTTATGATAAGAGCGCGTTTCATCTCAATCGCGATGATAAGGGTGCCCGCTCAAAATGGAAATGGCGCGCCATAATTGTTCAGCCAGCATGATGCGGGTCAGCATATGCGGCCAGGTCATTTTGCCCAATGACAGAGTGACATCGGCGCGCGCTTTCATCTCGGCGTCAAAACCGTCAGCCGGACCGATGGCAAATAAAATATCGCCGCGCCCGTCATCGCGCCAGCCGCCCAGCCTGTCGGCAAATTGGCGGCTTGACCAATTTTCGCCCGTCTTCATCCAGCAAGACAACAAGCCCGTTATGGCTGTCCAGCGCAGCCAGTAATTTTCCGATGCACCGGCATGTTCTTTGATTTCAGTAAGATGCAGCCCGTCAAAGCCGATTTGTCGACCGCTTTGGCTGATCCGCTTGGCATAATTTTGATAAAGCGGCGCTTCGTCCATGCCGCGCATTTGCCCGACCGCCAAGACCGCCAATTGCATGGGGGTCAGGGGTCAGACCGGCCGGTCGCGCCGGGTCAGGTTTATAGGCCTGCGCTTCCGCCTCGGTCGCCCACATTTTCTCAATACTGTAAAAGGCGCGCACTTCTTCGCGGAAAATATGCACCACCACATCACCGGCATCGACCAGCACCCAATCGCCGGTATTTTGCCCTTCCGTGCGGATATTTTTGCGCCCGCTCTCTTTCAACTTGCGCAATAAATGGTCGGCCAAAGCGCCGACATGGCGTTGCGAGCGTCCGGTGGCAATGACCATATGGTCTGCCAGCGCCGATTTGCCCTCAAGATTAATGGTAACAATGTCCTGCGCCAGATCATCATCAAGGCTGGTCAGAACCATTTGGTGGAGCGCGCCGTCTTCAAGATCGGGGCGGTTCCGTCTGTGCCTGTGGCGCATTGGCCTTTGGCTGTTTGTCACTCAGAGCGTTTTCCTCACTATGCTTGACACAAAATAGGGTGAAAATTCACCCATGATTTGAGAATAGCAATAATTTGCGGCCCGTTTCAATCATCTTTCATTCGCCGTTTTGCCGCAGTTGCGAAGAGGCCAGCGATGAGCGCGCGCCGTCCAGCATCACCCATGCCGGGGCTTGATAAAGCGGCAATTGCGCCGCCGCCGCCGCGTCGAGCCGGGCATAATCAAAAGCCCGCGCCGCCGGTGACAAAGCCGCCTTATGCGCGGCGCCGGGGCGCGGGTAAACGGCGAGTGGGATTTCGCGCATCAGTCTTTGCCAATCTTTCCAGCGATGCAGGCCAACCAGATTATCGGCCCCGATAAGCCAGATGAACGAGACTTGCGGATAAGCCGCTTGCAGCGCCCGCACCGTATCAATGGTGTAGAAAGTGCCGAGACGGTTTCTTCATCGCTGACGATAAAGCGCCGGTCATCGGCAAGTTTTTGCACCGCCGCCACGCGCCGGTCGATGGCTTTCGGCTTGTGGCTTTTGAGCGGATTTTGCGGGCTGACCAACCACCATACATAATCGACATTGAGCGCGCGCAACGCCGCTTTGGCGACCAGCTTATGGCCGTCATGCGGCGGGTCAAAACTGCCGCCAAACAAAGCGCCACTTTGGCACCGTCAAAAAATTTGCCTGTGGCGGGAGCGCTCATCAGCTTATTTCGGTCGCGTCTGGCCTTGCCCACGCACGGCATATTTAAAACTGGTCAATTGTTCCAAGCCCGACCGGCCCGCGTGCGTGAAAGCGTCCCGTTGCAATGCCTATTTCAGCACCCATGCCAAATTCGCCGCCATCGGCAAATTGCGTGGAGGCATTATGCATGACAATGGCGCTGTCGACGCGGTTCAAGAAATCTTCCGCCGCTTGCCCGTCATCGGTAATAATGGCTTCGGTATGGCCTGAGCCATATTGCGCAATATGGTCAACCGCCTCATCCATGCCGCTCACCGTTTTTACCGCAATCACCGCATCGAGATATTCTTCATACCAATCATCTTCGCTGGCCGCGCTGACGCGGCTATCGGCTTTTTGGGCCGCTTCATCGCCGCGCACAGCGCAATCGGCATCCATCAGCGCCGCGATGAGCGGCGCCAAATGGGTGTCGGCGCAGGCTTTATCGACCAAGAGGGTTTCAGCCGCGCCGCAAATGCCGGTGCGGCGCATTTTGGCATTGAGCAAGCACATTGCGCGCCATATCGAGCGATGCATTTTCATGCACATAGACATGGCACACGCCATCGAGATGCGCGAAGACCGGCACGCGCGCTTCCTCTTGCACGCGCCCGACCAGACCTTTGCCGCCACGCGGCACAATCACGTCAATATTGCCGTCCAATCCGCCCAGCATCATGCCGACCGCGGCGCGGTCGGGCGTATCGACAATTTGCACGCAATTTTCATCAAGACCGGCTGTTTTCAAAGCGCGGGCAAAACAGCCATGAATGAGGCGTGCCGAATTTTGAATTTCCGACGAGCCGCGCAAAATCACCGCATTGCCCGCTTTCAAACACAGCGCCGCCGCATCGGCCGTGACATTGGGGCGGCTTTCATAAATCACGCCAATGACGCCCAAAGGCACGCGCACGCGGGTAATATCCAGCCCGCTATCGACCTGCCAGTGGGCCATGCTTTGTCCGACCGGATCGTCAAGCCGAATAATCGCTTCCAATGCTTGCGCAATGCCCTCAAGGCGCGCTTCGTCCAGCATGATGCGGTCAAGCCGTGCCTTGCCGACATTTTGCGCCTCGGCCAAAGTCATATCTTCGCCATTGGCGGCGAGAATATTGGCCGCATCGGCGCGCAATTCATTGGCCGCTTCCTGCAAAGCAGCATTTTTTTGCGCTGTCGATGCGGTGGTTAATTGCCGTGCGGCGCGGCGCGCTTGAACGCCCAATTGCGCCATCATATCGGCCAATGTCATATCCATTTTTTGCGCTTCACTCATTGCTTTCGCCCTTTTTCGATAGCTCGCTTTTGCCGTGCAGCACCATATCATCGCGATGCACCATTTCGGCGCGTCCGCGATAGCCCAGCTCATTTTCCATAGCATCGCTGCTCAAACCAATCATACGCTGTGCTTCCGTGCTTGCATAGGCGCTCAAGCCGCGGCCAATCTCTTGCCCGTCAGCTGCCATCAGCGCCACGCAATCGCCGCGCTCAAAATGTCCGGCAACCGAGGTCAGCCCGACCGGCAAAAGCGATTTGCCGGCATAAAGGGCGCTTATCGCGCCGGCATCGAGATGCAGCGAACCGCTCGGTTTGCAGCCCGCCGGCAATCCACGCCCGCGCGGGCGCTATGCGGATTGTCATGCGCTTCAAATAAGGTGGCGCGCGCGCCTTCGGCCAAAGCCGATAAAGGCGTCATGGCGCGGCCGCTGGCCAGCACCATATGGCAGCCGGCGCGCTGGGCGATTTGTGCGGCCTGTAATTTGGTCACCATGCCGCCCGAGCCGTGGCTTGAGCCGGTGCCGCCGGCCATTGCCTCAATTTTGGCATTAATATGCGGCACTTTATCAATGAAATTGGCATTTTCATTTTGCGTCGGATCGGCATCATATAGCCCGTCAATATCGGATAGCAAAATCAGGCAATCGGCCGACACCATAGCCGCAACGCGCGCCGCCAGCCGGTCATTATCGCCATAGCGCAATTCCTGTGTCGCCACTGTGTCATTTTCATTAATCACCGGCACGGCGCCATGCGCCATTAAGGTGGACAGGGTTTGCCGCGCATTTAAATAGCACCGCCTTTGTTCGGTATCTTCAGCCGTCAGCAAAATTTGTGCCGCCGCCAAACCCTGTTCGGCCAGCGCCGCTTGCCAGCCTTGCGCCAGCTCAATTTGTCCGGCGGCAGCTGCCGCTTGGCTTTCTTCCAGCGTCAATTGGTTGCGTTTGAGGCCAAGCGCCGCGCAACCCAGCGACACCGCGCCGGAACTGACGACAATCAGCTTTTTGCCGCTTTTATTGAGCTTGGCCAAATCACCGGCCATAGCGGCCAGCCAATCGCGATTGAGCGTATCATTTTGCAAAAGCAGCGAAGAGCCGATTTTAACGACCAGCCGTGCCGCTTGATTTATCGTTTCTATGGGCGTGCTCATATCAGCCCTCCCGGAGCGGGTGCCAGCCCGCTTCATGGTCAAAAGCGGCGCCATTATCGTCGCGCGCGCCGTCAATATGGGCGACCAAACGGTCGAATAAATATTGTAACCCATCTCCGCTGACGGCCGATATGGTGCTTATTTCGGCATCGGTCGCTTGTGCCAGCGCCGCCGTCACCTCGGCCAATCTATCGGGTAAAAGCGCATCCGTTTTGGTCAGCGCAATCAGCTCGGTTTTTTGCGCCAGCCCGTCATCATAAGCGGCCAGTTCGCTGCGTATTGTCTGATAAGCATGGACGACATCATCTTGCGTCGCATCAATGAGATGCAAGAGCGCCGTGCAGCGCTCGACATGGCCGAGAAAGCGATGGCCGAGACCGGCGCCTTCAGCCGCGCCTTCAATCAGGCCCGGAATATCGGCCATGACAAATTCACGCCCGGCTTGGCGCCCGCCCTTGCGGTCGGGCGGGCCGACCACGCCGAGATTGGGGTGCAAAGTGGTAAACGGATAATCGGCAATTTTCGGCTTGGCGCGGCTCATCGCTGCCAGCAAGGTCGATTTGCCGGCATTGGGCAGGCCGATAAGGCCAATATCGGCAATCAGTTTGAGGCGCAGCCAAACCCATGCATCGCGCCCGTCTTGGCCGGGATTGGCATGGCGCGGCGCTTGATTGACCGGCCCTTTAAAGCGCGCATTGCCGAAACCGCCATTGCCGCCTTTGGCGAGGGTGACGCGTTGGCCGATATCGGTCAAATCGGCCAAAAGGGTTTCATTATCTTCAGCAAAAATTTGTGTGCCGACCGGCACGGCAAGAATCTTGTCATCGCCATCTGCGCCTGAGCGATTGCGCCCCATGCCGTGAATGCCGGTGCCGGCCTTAAAGTGCTGGCGATAACGATAATCAATCAGCGTGTTCAAACCATCGACGCATTCGGCAATGACGTCGCCGCCGCGCCCGCCATCGCCGCCGTCAGGGCCGCCAAATTCGACATATTTCTCGCGCCGAAACGAAACGCAGCCAGCACCGCCATCGCCGGAGCGAATATAGACTTTTGCCTGGTCGAGAAATTTCATTTGCTCAATCCTTACCTTGCCAAATTAACGGCATTTGCCCGAAAAGCGAAAGCCACAAAAAAAGAGAGATGACGTTTCGGTCATCTCTCTCATTTTGCAATGACCGCCGGTTCGGGCTGTCACCATTATTTGATGGCCCGCTATTCTGCTGCTTCGGCCAATGGCGCTACAGAGACGACGGTGCGGCCGCCGCGGCTTTGTGAAAATTGTACATTGCCTTCGACGACAGCGAAAATCGTGTGATCTTTGCCAATGCCGACATTGTCGCCCGGGTGCCATTTGGTGCCGCGTTGGCGAATAATGATATTGCCGGGAATGACGTGCTCGCCGCCGAATTTTTTGACGCCAAGACGGCGACCGGCACTATCGCGACCATTGCGGGATGAACCGCCTGCTTTTTTATGAGCCATTTATCTTACTCCTCTGCCGCATCATCGGCAGCTTCGGCTTTCGGCGCGGCCTTTTTGGCCGCCGCTTTGGCTGAAATGCCGGTAATCTTCAGCACGGTTTCGTGCTGGCGATGACCTTTATTGCGGTGGTAGTTCTTGCGACGCTTAAACTTGATGACGCTGATTTTATCGGCGCGGCCCTGTTCCAGCACTTCGGCTGTCACGCTGGCTCCTTTGAGCACAGGTTCACCGATTTTCGGCTCTTTACCGGCTTCGCCCAGCATCAGAACTTCGTCAAATTTCACCTTATCGCCGGCTTTGCCGTCGAGTTTTTCAATGGCAATAATATCGTCTTTGGCTACACGATATTGCTTGCCGCCGGTGCGAATAACTGCGTACATCGGTTTATCCACCTTCGTATCCAACAAAATCATGCCGATGGGCGAAAACGCTGAAATCGGCAATTGAGCGGCGAATATACTGAGCCAGCAGGGCAAGTCAAGCGCTAACTCAATGACAAAAGGCACGGTTTAAAAGCACTGACGAAAGGGGATTCGCCCTATTTATACAAATTTAAATGTAGATAAAAATAAATACCATTGAAAAAATGTTATTTATGTAATAGAGAAAGGCAGTTTTTCATCAAAAGACGGAAAAAATGGCAGTTCTTACCCATTTACAGCAATTGGAAGCGGAAAGTATTGAGGTTATGCGCGAAGTGGTGGCGCAGGCTGACAATCCGGTCATGCTTTATTCCATCGGCAAAGACAGCGCGGCCATGTTGCATGTTGCCAAAAAAGCGTTTTTCCCTGCACCGCCGCCTTTTCCGCTTTTGCATGTCGATACGACTTGGAAATTCCAAGACATGTATAATTTGCGCCAAAAAGCGGCCGATGAGGCGGGTATGGAGTTGCTTGTCCATCAAAATCCGGACGCGCAAGCGCAAGGCATTAACCCGTTTGACCACGGTGCGCTGCACACCGATATGTGGAAGACCGAAGGGTTGAAACAAGCGCTTGAAAAATATCAATTTGATGCGGCGTTTGGCGGGGCGCGGCGCGATGAAGAAAAATCGCGCGCCAAGGAGCGGATTTTTTCCTTTCGCAGCGAAAACCATCAATGGGATCCGAAAAACCAGCGTCCTGAATTATGGTCTTTATATAATGCGCGCAAAAAGCCCGGCGAAAGCATGCGCGTCTTTCCCATGTCGAATTGGACCGAACTGGATATTTGGCAATATATCCGGCTTGAGAAGATTGAGATTGTGCCGCTTTATTTTGCCGCCCCGCGCCCGACGGTCGAGCGCGACGGGCTGATTTTAATGGTCGATGATGAGCGCTTTCCATTAAATGAGGGCGAAACGCCGGTCATGCGCTCGGTGCGGTTTCGCACATTGGGCTGTTATCCGCTGACCGGCGCGGTCGAAAGCGACGCAACGACACTTGATGAGGTCATTCAAGAAATGCTTTTGACCACCACATCAGAGCGCCAGGGCCGCGCCATTGACCAAGAGGCCGGTGCGTCTATGGAAGTAAAAAAACAGCAGGGGTATTTTTAATGTCCGCTTCTGACACCGGCTATCGCGCTGAAGCTTTAATCGGCCAAGATATTGCTGCTTATTTAAAAGCGCATGAAGAAAAACCATGCTGCGCTTCATCACATGCGGCTCGGTCGATGACGGTAAATCAACCCTTATCGGGCGGCTTTTATATGACAGCAAAATGATTTTTGACGACCAGCTGAGCGCACTGGAAGCGGCCTCGAAAAAATCCGGCACGCAAGGTGATGCGATTGATTTTGCCCTTTTGGTGGACGGGCTGGCGGCCGAGCGCGAGCAGGGCATCACCATTGATGTCGCCTATCGTTTTTTCGCCACTGAAAAGCGCAAATTCATTGTCGCCGACACGCCGGGCCATGAGCAATATACCCGCAATATGGTGACCGGTGCCTCAACCGCCGATTTGGCGGTGCTGCTGGTCGATGCGCGCCAGGGCGTGCTGACGCAAACGCGCCGCCATGCTTATTTGGTGCATTTATTGGGCATTAAACATACTGTTTTGGCGGTCAATAAAATGGATTTGGTCGATTTCAGCGAAACCCGCTTCCACGACATTGTCGATGAGTTCAATGCCTTTGCCGCCAATCTCAATATGGCGCCGCCTTTGGCCATTCCCATATCGGGGTTGGCCGGTGACAATATTACCGGCCTCAGCGACAACACGACTTGGTATAAAGGGCCGTCGCTTTTGGCGCATCTTGATAATTTCGAACTGGCTGAAGATGCGGCGCAAAAGCAAAGCTTTGCCATGCCGGTGCAATGGGTCAATCGGCCCAATCTCGATTTTCGCGGATTTAGCGGGCGCGTGGCGGGCGGCACGGTCAAGCTCGGCGATAAGATACGCATTGTGCCCTCGGGCAAGACCAGCACGGTAAAAGAGATTGTCACCATGGCGGCCAATGGTAGCCGCGCCGATTTGTCCGAAGCATTGGCCGGTCAATCGGTGACGCTGACGCTCAATGATGAAATTGACTGTTCGCGCGGCGATGTCATTGCCGCAGGCGATAATCCGCCTTTGGCGGCAGACCGCTTTGAAGCCAGTCTGGTTTGGATGGATGAAGCGGAAATGTTGCCCGGCCGCGCCTATGAGCTGCGCCTCGGCACGCAAGCCGTCTCGGCCCGGGTGCAAGCGCCGAAATATGCCGTCAATGTCAATAATATGGAACATTTGGCGGCCAAGACATTGGGCTTGAATGAAATCGGTGTGGTCGAATTGGCGACCGACCGACCGGTGGTATTTGCGCCCTATGCCGACAGTCATAAGCTCGGCAGTTTTGTGCTGATTGATAAAATATCCAATGCCACAGTGGCTGCCGGCATGCTGCATTTTTCTTTGCGCCGCGCCCATAATATTCACTGGCAAGCGGTCGATATTGACCGCGCCGCCCATGCCGCATTGAAAGGCCAGCGGCCCAAAATTCTCTGGTTCACCGGCTTGTCAGGCTCGGGCAAATCGACCATTGCCAATGCGGTGGAAAAAAAACTACACGCCAATGGCAAACATACGTTTTTGCTCGATGGCGATAATGTGCGCCACGGCCTGAATAAGGATTTGGGCTTTACCGATGCCGACCGTATTGAAAATATCCGCCGCATTGGCGAGGTCGCCAAGCTGATGAGCGATGCCGGCTTGATTGTGCTGACCGCCTTTATTTCGCCGTTTCGTGCCGAGCGCGATATGGCGCGCGCCATTGGTGGATGACGGCGATTTTGTCGAAATTCATGTCGATACGCCGCTTGATGTGGCCGAGCAGCGCGATGTCAAAGGTTTGTATAAAAAAGCCCGTGCCGGTGAGCTGAAAAACTTCACCGGCATAGACAGCCCTTATGAGCCGCCTGAAGCGCCTGAAATTACCGTCAATACGACCGAGCTGAGCGCCGAAGAAGCGGCTGATTTAATCATTGATTATCTCGATAAAAATTAGCGCCTAGCCATCAGGCTCAAAAATCACCCGCCCGACAATCTCCCGGCCTGCCATCATGGCAAAACCGTCGCGCCATTGGGACAAGGGTAAGCGCGCATGCACATGCGGGGTTATTTCACCCTGCGCCGCCAAACGCCATATCGCTTCTTGGTTTTCAACCCCTTTTTCAGGATTGCGCCGGCCATATTCACCGGCCCGCACACCGACCACGGAAAAGCCTTTAATCAGCGGCATGTTAACGCCAATATTCGGAATCCGCCCATCGGCAAAACCGATAATCAAAAAACGGCCATCCCAGCCAATGCAGCGCACGCTTTCATCAAACACATCGCCGCCGACCGGATCGTAAATCACATCGGCCCCGCCGCCGGTCAGTTCTTTCACTTTTTCGCGAAAGCCGTCATTAATGTTTATCACCGCTTCGGGGGCGAATTTCTCTTCAATGAGCGCCAGTTTTTCGTCAGAAGAAGCGGTGGCGATGATTTTGGCTCCCAAATATTTGCCCAAATCAACCGCCGCCAAGCCGACCCCACCGGCTGCGCCATGCACCAAAAGCCATTCATCTTTTTGTAAAAGCCCGCGCCGCACCAGCCCGACATAGGCGGTGAGATAGGCCGAGCCGGTGGCCGCCGCAGCGGCGAAATCGAGAGTGTCGGGTATTTTGCGCAAGCGCTCGGCGGGCATTACCATATAATCGGCAAATGTGCCAAGCCCGCCGCACACCACTTTATCGCCGACGGCCCAGCTCTCAACATCGGCGCCCAATGCGGCGATTTCACCGGCGCCTTCCATGCCCGGCGAAAACGGCACGGGCGGCTTTAATTGATAGCCGCCATGGGTCATTAAAAAATCGGGAAAGCCGAGCGTGGCGGCGCGTATTTTGACCAACACCTCGCCCGCTTGCGGTTTGGGTGTCGCCAGTTCTTCCAGCGCCACGCCCGCCAAATCGGGCAGCAATTCATTGACCCGTAATGCTTTCATATGTAAGCGCCCTTATTTCTGTCGCTCGCGCTGTGCTCGCAGCGCCTCATAAAAGCTGCGCGTATCGTTTTTTTGCCAATCCTCTGACGGGCTGGTTTGGGCGTCAAATGCGGCGATGATTTCATCATTGCGCTCTTCGGCCAAATGGCGCGATGCATAATGCGGGAAAATATAAAATGAGCCGTTTTTGATTTCGGCCAGAGTATGCGCGCCGACGGTCTCGACTTCATAGGGCATATGATCGCCCTCTTGCGGATAATGCGGGCGCGCCGGTTTTGGCCCGCCAAATTTGTCTTGTCGCTTGGTGCCTGAATTGCCGATATCGGTGCGCGTCCAGCCCGGGCACAAAAGTGAGATGGCGATATGTTCCGGCAATTCCATGCGCAACATGCCCGTATAGCCGAGCACGGCAGCTTTTGAGGCATTATAGCCCGACATTAGAGGCATGGGCCAGCCGATGGAATTTTCGGAAGCCGTATTGCAAATATGCGCTTCGCTGCCTTGCGCTTTAAAGCGGCGCAGAAACTCCATGCACATATTCCAATTGCCGAAAAAATTAACCTCAAAAATCCAGCGCAAATCATCATCTTCGGTTTTATCACCGGGCTTGAGACCGGCACCGACACCGGCATTATTGAACAAAATATCAACATGGCCGAAATGCGCCCAGGCCTTATCGGCCAAAGCGGTGATTTGGTCTTTATCGGTGACATCGCAGGCCATGCCGACCACATCGCCGCCATGGCCTAAAGCGCTGATGGCAGAAGCGGCCGCGTCACACGCCGCTTGGTCAATATCGGCAATAACCACATGGCATTTTTCGGCCGCCAAACATTTGCCGATATCAAGGCCAATGCCATTGGCCCCGCCGCTAATGACCGCAACTTTATCCGTGAAATTTTTCATGACTGCCCCTCCACAAAGAGCTGCAAGGCTAGCGCGCCAGCCGGAGACGCACAAGGGGCGGGTTCGGTGTTGACTGGCGGAGAGAGAGGGATTCGAACCCTCGGTACGCTTGCGCGCACAACGGTTTTCGAGACCGCCCCGTTCAACCACTCCGGCACCTCTCCATCTGGCCAAGCCAGGAGTTTTGTATAAAGCCTTGCGCGCTTTGCGCAACAAAAACCGATTATCTCACTTGCGCGGCACTCGCCGTCCATGCGACGCTTTTTTGAGATGTGACGGGGGACAGGCATATGAGCTATTATTTTCTTATGGCCGCAGGGGCGGTTTGTATCGCCAGCGTATATGTGCACGGCGTTTGGGGCCGCCGGCTCTATACCGGCTTTATCAGCGACAGTAATTTGCCGGTGCGTGAAAAAGCGGTCAGCTTGGTGTCATGGGATGTGTTTTCCGTCATGCTGGCGGTCAGCGGCGCGGCGCTGTTCTATGTTGCCTATCATCCGTCAATGCTGGCTATGGTTTACCCCATTATGGCGATGCATTTGGGCGGGGCCGGTGTTTTTCTTTTCTTAATCCTTAGCGGGCATAAAGCACTTATTCGTTTGCCGGGTGCGTTTTTGATGGGCGGCACCGGTCTGCTGATTTTGCTGGCCCTGTAATGCCGCAATAATGTCGCGGGGGCAAAAGCGCTTGTTACTTGCCCGCTGCGCTTTCCCGCCTATAATCTTGACGTAAGCGTCACTTTTTGGGGATTAATCATGCAATCGCTGTCAGATATGATTCAACCGGAAGATAATAGCTATCGGCCGCCACATATTAAATATCAAACGCCGCAAGGCTTTGATTTAATGGATATTATGGCCTTTGCCGAGCATGGTCAGCCATATGACTATTTCCACACATTGCGCGAACACGCCCCGGTGGCTTGGTGGCAGCCGCCTGAAGAGACCGATGTTGCCGGTTTTTGGTCGCTGACACGCTATGAAGACGTCAAAAAATGCGATCTTGATGCCAAGACGTTTTCTTCCGGCAAAGGCGGCATTTTAATGGGCTATAGCGCCCGCCAGCAGGGCCCGAAAAGGCTGAGCGGGGCGGCCTTGAACTCGATGATTAATATGGATCAGCCCTTTCATATTCCGCTGCGCATGGCGCATCGCCCGTTTTTTACGCCCGATTATATTGCTCATTTGCAAACCCGTGTTGAGGGTGAGGTTGACCGCTTGCTCGATAATATGGAAGCGATTGCCAAGAAAAATGACGGCAAGGTCGATATGGTGACCAATTTTTCCGAATGGTTGCCCATGTATACTTTGTGCGAAATGCTCGGCATTGATGAAAAAGACCGGCATAAAATCGTCCGTTGGATGCATTATTTGGAGCACGCGCAATATATTATCGGCAATCCCGATGCCAAGGTGAGCCCGTGGTTCATCATGAAATTCCTCTGGAATATTCGGCAAATGTTCAATTACGGGCAAAAGGTTCTGCAAGACCGCCGCAAAAACCCGCGCGATGATTTATTGACGGTGATTGCCACCACTGAGGTCGATGGCGAGCCGATGGACCAGTCTTATCTCGACGGTTCATGGTTGCTGATTATTTTCGCCGGCAATGACACGACGCGCAATTCACTATCGGGCACCATGCGGCTCTTGACGCAATTTAAAGACCAAAAACAAATGCTGTTGGATGACCCCAATTTGGTGCCGGCCATGGTGCCCGAAGCGCTGCGCTTGGTTTCGCCGGTCATGTATATGCGCCGCACCGCTTTGGCCGAGGCCGAGTTTTCAGGCCAACAGATTATGCCGGGTGAGAAAGTCATCATGTATTATGGCGCCGCCAATCGTGACCCGGAGGTTTTTCAAAATCCCGATAAAATGGATATGCACCGCAATAATGTGCAAGACCATTTGGCCTTCGGCACCGGCCCGCATGTTTGTCTCGGCCAACGCATTGCCAATATGCAGTTGGAAACCGCTTATAAGCGTATTCTTGACCGTTTCCCGAATATTGAATGGACCGGCAAGCAGCGCCATGCGCCGAATAATTTCGTCAATGCGATTTCGCATTTGGAAGTCGATTTGGGCATTCAATAATGCCTGCCATAATGTCAGCAAGGCTCAAAATATGGCTTAAACGCCTCGGCCTTTTGCTGGCTTTGCCGGTGCTGGCCGTCATTTTCGCTATCGGTTATGTGAGCGTCAAAATCGCCACTTATCAGCAGCTTGATGACGCTGCCCATATGGCGTCAAAAGCCGATTATTTGAAATCCATTGCCCGCGCCGCGCCGGACAAGGCCCCTGATTTGGTGGTGATTTTGTTTGATGATTTGGGCTATGGCGATGTCGGTTTTACCGGCAATCAAATGATTGCCACGCCGCATATGGACAAGCTGGCCGCCAATGGCCTGGTGCTGGAAAATTATTACGCGCCGGCGCCGGTCTGTTCGCCGTCGCGTGCCGCCATGTTGACCGGCCGCATGGCGCCGCGCGCCGGGCTCACCCATGTGCCGTTTCCGTCGGGCACCACATTTGACCGCCTCAACCGGTTTTTCGGCAATCCGGTGCGCTTGCCGCGCGAGGAAATTCTCATTGCCGATATTTTGCATGCGGTCGGCTATGAAACCGCAATGGTCGGCAAATGGCATATGGGCGACCATGCCGGTTCGGTGCCGACGCAGTTTGGCTTTCAACGCTTTTTCGGTACTTATTATTCCAATGATATGAACCCGTTCACGCTGGTCAGCGGCACGGCAGATAAAGGCGAAGCAATCAGCCATGCCGCGCCGTTTGACCAGACACAACTCAATCGGCTTTATGCCGAATCGGCGGAAAGATTTATTGCCGAAGCGGCGACCGATAAGCCGCTGTTTCTTTATTTCGCCCATAATTTCCCGCATGTGCCACTTTATGCCGCGCCCTCTGAAGCGGGGCGTTCCGATGCCGGTCTTTATGGCGATGTCGTGCAAGGTCTGGATGATACGGTCGGGCGTATTGTGGCGGCGCTCAAAAAGCGCGGGCGTTTGGACAATACGCTTATTCTCATCACCAGCGATAACGGCCCATGGTGGGAAGGGCGCGGTGTCGGGCGCGGCCGTAAAGGGGTCAGTTTTGAAGGCGGCATTCGCGTGCCTTTATTGCCCATTGGCCGCAACAGATAAAACCGGCGCGCTCTGAGGCGCTGGTTATGGGCACGGATTTACTGCCGACCATGCTCGATGAATTAAATGTGCCGTCGCCGCCCGACCGCGTGCTGGACGGCAAGTCCATTGCGGCCAGTCTGCGCGGCGGGCCAAGCCCACATGAAGTGCTTTATCATTACGCCGCCGGCACGCTGATGGCAGTGCGCAGTGCGACGCATAAATATCGCGACCGCAAAGCGGTCGCTTATCCGACCGATCCGGTGCGCTTGCCGATTTGGCAGGCGCATGGCCCGTGGCTGTTTGATATGCGCGCCGACCCTCAAGAAGCCTATGATATTTCCATGCAACAAACCGGATATGGCGGCGCGCATGAAAGCGCAGCTAGATGCCAAAAATGCCGAAATGAAAAAAATCCGCGCGGTTGGAAAAGTCAAATCGCAAATAAGGCGATTATCGGCGGGCAGGTAATCTTTTGGCGTAAAATGACAATTAAAAGTTTGAAAATTACCCAAATTTACCATGCCGGGTAATAATTCTGCTAATTTTTGACAGCGCTGGACAGGCGCTGCCTTTAAGGCGCATTATTCGTTTATAAGCGTCAACCCTTTGGAGAGGGGAAGCTATGGCAAAAGAGGAAAAAATCGACAAAAAAATCGGCGCAGCTTTATCGGACGATAAGCTGGTCGCCATGTGGCGCGATATGGCGCGCATTCGTCGTTTTGAAGAGCGCTGCGGCCAAGTTTATGCAATGGGCCAAATTGGCGGTTTTTGCCATCTCTATATCGGGCAAGAAGCGGTTGTTGTCGGCCTGCAAGCGGTGGCGCGAGAGGGCGACCAAGTGATTACCGGCTATCGCGACCATGCGCATATGTTGGCCTGCGGCATGGAACCGGGGCGCGTTATGGCCGAGCTGACCGGGCGCATGGACGGTTATTCCAAAGGCAAGGGCGGCTCCATGCATATGTTCTCGGTCGAGAAAAACTTTTATGGCGGCCATGGCATTGTCGGCGCGCAAGTGCCGCTCGGCACCGGCCTCGCTTTTGCCAATCAATATCGCGGCAATGACAATATTTCCTTCATCTATTTCGGCGATGGCGCGGCCAATCAGGGCCAAGTCTATGAGAGCTTCAATATGGCCAAGCTGTGGAACCTGCCTTGCCTTTATGTCATTGAAAACAATCGCTATGCCATGGGCACATCGATTGAGCGCGCCTCCTCGCAAACCGATTTATCGCAGCGCGGGGCCAGTTTCGGCATTCCCGGCACGCAAGTCGACGGCATGGATGTTGAAGCGGTTTACGCGGCGGCACAAAACGCCGTGGCTCATATTCGCACCGGCAAAGGCCCGTATATTCTCGAAATGCTGACCTATCGCTATCGCGGTCATTCCATGTCGGATCCGGCCAAATACAGAAAGCGCGAAGAAGTCGACAAAGTGCGCGACGAAACCGACCCAATTAAATTGTTGGAAGCGCGGCTTATTGAACGCGGCATATTGGATGAGGCCGAAGCCAAAACACAGCGTGACCTGATTAAAGAAGAAATTGAGTGGCGGTTGATTTCGCGCTCGATGCGGCGCTGCCGCCGGAAAGCGAGCTGATGGTCGATATTCTCGCCGATAGCAGCCAAATTAAGGGAGGCCAAAATGGCCGTTAAAATTCTGATGCCGGCCCTGTCGCCGACCATGGAAAGCGGCAAGATTGCCCAATGGCTGGTCGCTGAAAACGCCACTGTGGCCTCGGGCGATATTCTCGCCGAGATTGAAACCGATAAAGCGATTGTCGAATTGGAAGCCATTGACGATGGCACCATCGGCAAAATCCTCATCGAAGCAGGCCCCGACCAAATTGACGTCAATCGCACCATTGCCGTGTTATTGACCGAAGGCGAAGATGCCAGCGCCATTGAGGCGGCTTTGTCTGATGCCGAACCGTCGGCTGCGGTGGAAGCGGCCGCTTCTGAAACGGCGGCGGAAGATACGGTCATTCCCCTGGCGGACCACAAAGTTACACAAGACCTCCCAAAACCCGTTCCCCGCCGCGCCGCAAGAAACGGTTTTGCCGCAAGGCACAAATTTTCGCGATATTCCGATGCGCGAAGCTTTGCGCGACGCCTTGGCGGAAGAAATGCGGCGCGATGGTGATGTCTTTATCATGGGCGAAGAAGTGGCCGAATATGAGGGCGCATATAAGGTGACGCAAGGCCTGCTGGCCGAGTTTGGGGCCAAGCGCGTGATTGACACGCCGATTACCGAACACGCCATTGCCGGTCTCGGTGTCGGCGCGGCTTTTGCCGGATTGAAGCCGGTGGTCGAGTTTATGACCTTTAATTTCGCCATGCAGGCGATTGACCAAATCGTCAATAGTGCGGCCAAGACGCGCTATATGTCGGGTGGTCAGGTTTCTTGCCCGATTGTGTTTCGCGGCCCCAATGGCGTGGCCAGCCGCGTTGCCGCCCAGCACAGCCAAGATTATTCCAGCTGGTATGCCCATGTGCCGGGGCTTGTGGTGCTCACGCCGGCCGATGCGATGGAAGCCAAAGGGCTGTTGAAAGCGGCCATTCGTGACCCCAACCCGGTGGTGTTTTTGGAACATGAATTGCTTTATGGCGAGCTTGGCGCTGTGCCTGATTATGATGATTTTGTGCTGCCCATCGGACGCGCCCGCATTGTGCGCCCCGGGCAATGATGTCACCTTGGTCGCCTATGCGCGCGGCGTCGCCATGGCGTTGCAAGCGGCCGAGCAATTGGCCGCCATTGGGCTTGGACGCGGAAGTGATTGATTTGCGCAGCCTGCGCCCGCTCGATATGGATACGGTGATTGCCTCGGTTGAGAAAACCAATCGCTTGGTGACCATTGAAGAAGGCTGGCCGATTTGCTCGGTCGGCTCGGAGATTGCCGCGCAAGTGCAACGCCATGCATTTGATGCTTTGGACGCGCCGATTGAAGCGGTCAATGGCGCCGATGTGCCCATGCCCTATGCCGTTAATTTGGAAAAACTGGCCTTGCCGCAGCTTGAGCATATTATTGCCGCGGCCAAACGCGCCGCCTATTTTCAAGACGCCGCCGAATGAGCGCCAATCGCGTAAAAGCATCGCCCTTGGCGCGCCATATGGCCGATGAGGCTGGGCTTGATTTACAAAAAGTCACCCCGTCCGGGCCCAATGGGCGTATCATTAAGCGCGATATTGAAGCGGCGCAAAAAGCCGGTGGCGCCATAAAAGCCGCCGCGCCGACACTATCCAAAAGGGAAGGTGGCGCTTTGCATGATGGCATTATGCCGGCCTTGGCCGATGCGCGCGCTTATTACCGGCCCGACCAATATGATGAGCTGCCTTTGGATATGATGCGTGGGGCGATTGCCACGCGGCTGACCCAATCCATGCAGCAAGTGCCGCATTTTTATTTGACGCGCACGCTGAATATTGACGCGCTGATGGCGCATCGTGGGCGCCTCAATGCCGCTTTGGCCGAGCGCCCTTTGGCGGACGGTAAAGTAGAAAAAATATCGCTCAATGATTTGATTGTCCGCGCTTGCGCATTGGCCCTTATCGATGTGCCTGAGGTCAATGTGTCTTTTGCCGGCGATGCGATTTTGCGCCACCATCATGCTGATATTGGCGTCGCTGTGGCGCTGCCCGACGGGCTGATTACGCCGATTGTCAGCAAATGCGATGAAAAACCCATTCGCGCCATCAGCGCCGAGATTAAGGATTTGGCGGCGCGCGCGGCGGAAAAACGGTTAAAGCCGTCAGAATATGAAGGAGGCTCTTTTTCCGTTTCCAATTTGGGCATGTTCGGCATTGACCAATTCACCGCCGTCATCAATCCGCCGCAAGCGGCGATTTTGGCGGTTGGCGGGCCGGTGAAGAAACTGATGATGGCGCGATGGCGCGCCGCTCGAACAGACCGATATGCGCGTCACCCTGTCTTGCGATCATCGCGCCATTGACGGCGCCATTGGCGCACAATTTTTGGCGACGCTCGCCGATTATGTCGAAAAACCGCTGCTCTTGTCGCTCTGAAGCGGTTAGCCATAGGCCGAGAAACTTTGTGCCAATCCTTGGCTGGTCATTTGCACAAGGCGCTGGCAATGCTCCAAAACATGCAGGATTTGCCGACCCCTATCTTCTTGACCATTGGCCGAGGCCGGATAGGTGGCGGATAAAGTATCAATCACATGATTGAAATCAAAATTGCAAATGCGTTCCATAATCTCATCGCGCGTGGCGCCGGGCGGGGCATTGATCGGCAGGCCGGCGCTGGCAAATTGTGCGTGCATTAATATGGCCAGCCGAATGCCGTGAAACAATATTTGGTTTTGTGTTGCCGTATCGGCTTGCGGTGACAGGCTGAGACTGATGTCATTTTTCTCCGCCTGCATAATGCCGCTCAGCAAATCGCCATCGGCGCGCAAGCGATAGAGCAATTGCCGCAAACGCGGATTGGCATTGCGCTGGTAAAGTTGATGCGCAACCGTGCGATATTGCCAATGCGTCGGTTGATTGCCATGCGCGATGGAGCGCGAAATCCAAAAATTCGGATCTTGGAAATCGCCATAGGCGGCAAGAATTTGCAAATGCGTATTGTGCCAGCTGCCCATTACCATATCCATAATGGTGCGCCCGCGCGGCGATTTTCGGAAAATCAAATCAAAGCGGTTCGGGTCAATACGACCGGCACGACCAATGCCGAAAATCACATTGGTCGGCATGGCCAATTGCTGCAAAATCGCATTATGCGGAATGGCGCGAATGCGGCGCGGCGTGAAAGTCGATTGCGCCAGCGGGCCGCTGGCTTGGCGAATTTCCGGTCGCGAGCCTGATGGAATGAGGAAATTACGCGCAAAGCCGGACAAGACATAACGATAATCATCATCATGATAGAGACTGTCTTGCTGGTTGATGACCTCATTATAAAAATCCCAGACAAAATCGGCATCGGCATAAAATTCATCGTCGCCGGCCGCCTCGGTCGGCTGAAAGCGCGCGCATAATAATTGCATCAGCGCCGCTTCGCCCAATTGATTGTCGGCAAACCATAAAAACCCGTCGCCGCCTTGAAAGCTAAACTCATGGGTCAGGGCAATATGATGACGGCGAAAGCGGTCCACCACCCATGGGCTCATAATATAATCCATGCGCTGGGTCAGTGTGCCGGGATGGCCGCCGCGCCCGATGGACTCGCCATGCGTGTTGAACACCAAAGCGCGCATATCGGTCAAACCGCTATCGGCAATGGCGCTGGCGAGATGCGATTGCAGCCTTTCCACCGCCAAAACCGCTGCGATTTGGCCCATAAAGCGTCCGGCATCGGAAAAGCCGGTTTGCACGGCAATGACGCCGCGCTGTTTGACATGGGCGCGATAGGCCGGTTGCTCCAGCATTTGCGCCACCACGCGTCCCCCATTGCGCAAAGCATGCGGGGTTTCAAAAAGCGGTGAAATATCCAATTGCGCGGCGACGCCGTAATAGCGCGCCAAAGCCAAAGCGCTCAAAACAATACTGGCTTGGTCGCATTCGGCGATTAAAAACCGTATCGGCATATCGCGGTCAATATGGGCGAGAATTTGCGCGGCCAGAATAAGCTGGCGATTGACCGTGCTTTCTTGTCGGTCGAGCAAAGCGAAATCGCTTTTTGTGGCTTTTACCTTTTCGGCAAATTTTGACACGCGGCGCAAGAAAGTGCGCGAGTTTAGGCGGTCATCGCCGGTCACCGGCATATGCGCGCCAATGGCCGTCAAAACCTGTTGCGCATTGACCCGCAAATGCAGGCGCGCCGTGCCAAGGCCGCAGCGTTTAATATGGGCGCGCAAAATCAACAGCTGGTGTTTGGTTTTGCTTCTGTTTGCCTGTTTGATGGCCGCATTGAGTGCTTTGAGAGCCGGCGCGCTATCGAGCCAGCGCCCGCTTTGCGCCGTGGTCAGCAATTTGGCGGCGGCCTCCAAATTATCATCACGGGTCAAATCTTGCGCAAAGGCCTCTTGCTCGGCTTGCGCAATGGCCAGCGCTTTTTGCGCTTGGGCGATAAAATCGACAAGCCCTTTGGGCGGCGCGGTTTCGCTTGCGGCAATTGCTTCGCCTTTGGCGCAATAATCGGCCAGCTTGGCTACTTTCTCATCGATTTTGAGACGAATGGTATCGCTCCATTGAATGTCGCGCCGCCCGTCCAAATCATATCCGACCCAGCTTGCCACAGTGACCAATTGAGGGGTCAATTGATGCCATTGGCGCGGAAAGCTTTTGGCCGCTTGCGCCAATATCATGGCATTGGCGCGGTCAATCACCTCATGCATGGTGGCGATGCAAGCTTGCGCATCGGCATGCTCATCGCGCAAGCGCGGCGGCTCTTGGCGAATAATCGCGGCGGCGGAAAGTTTCTTTCTTTTCGGCGCGCCAATGGCGGCGGCCAGCACATGGTCGCGCATGGCATCGGTCATGGCAAAGGTCGGATGCGCCGTGGCGACCAGGCCGACCGCTTCGCTTTCGGCCCATTTGCGATAAGCGGCAAAGCCGCCTTTGGCCTGCTGCGCGAGAATTTTTTTGAATTTGCGCTGCCAGTTTTCCAATTCCGGCAAGTCCGGCCCGCGCCGCCAATTTCTGACCGCGATCGCGCGCGGCCGCGGTGCATAAATCGGTCAAAATGGTTTCAAGATTATCAAGATTGAGGGCATTGCCCGCCAATTCATCGGATAAGCGATAGGCCAACAATTTGGCGGCATTGGCATGCGGATCATGCGCCCGCATCGGCAAATAATTCATCAGCTGCCGTCTAAACGCGGCTGCATTATTCAGGGATTGGCTCATTTTTCTTTCCTCAGAGCGCGAATTTGTTGTTCAGCGAATGAGCCCAGAGCTTCCCATTCACCTTTGGCGAGGGCTGTTTTGTCAATCATCCAGCTCCCGCCCACAGCAACCACATTGGGCAAGTCCAAATAGTCTAACATATTTTCCCGATCAATGCCGCCGGTTGGCATAAAAGAAATTTCAGCCAAAGGCGCGGACATGGCTTTCAGCATGGCGGTGCCGCCATTGGCGCTGGCGGAAAAAATTTTTGAACCTCATAACCATGCGACAAAGCGGTCAGTGCCTCACTTGGTGTGGCAATGCCGGGAAAAACCGGCACGGTCGCGGTTTCAAATAAATCGAATAAAGCCGCATTTTCAGAAAATTGCATGCTTCATAATGTTTCTGGCGGTAATCGTGCCGGCGCCAATGTTCCATGGCGGCAACCAGCGGAAAGGCCAGCGGATTGACCGGCGTCAAGTCAACACCGCACAATGGGACATTTGAAAAGGGGATATGCATTTTATTTCTCATATTGAAAATCGCCAGTGGTGCCAGCGGATTGCCAGCAACCGCAAGAAATCACCTTGCGGCAAAACGGTCAATGGTTTCTTTATCGGTCAAGGAATTTGACAAATGCCGCGCCACACCGCCGGCGACGACAATGCCACCGCGCGCGCCGCCGACCAGCGCCATATTGGCAAGGCTGGAAATGATTGCATCGGCCCTGATTTGGCACACATCGCGGCATAGCGCGTCACCGGCTTCGCCATTTTCGATAATTTCTTGCGGCGATAGGGCCGGGGCTTCAACGCCATGTATTTCGGCAATGGCAGCCGTCAATTCGTCCAAATAGCCGCCGCCGCAAATGCGTTCCACCGATACCGCATCATGTTTGCGCGAGAGAATATCCAAAACGGCGCGGTCCAAATCATTGCGCGGCACAAATAGGCTATGCCCGCCTTCGCAGGCCAGCGCTTGCCATTTTCCGTCATCTGGGTATCAATAGGCAGGAGCCGAAACCGGTGCCCGGCCCGGCGACCAGCATCGGCGCATTATCCAGCGCCTCGCCCTGTTTCAAATCAATATAGCTGTCATCGCCAATACGGGTGACGGAGAATGCCATTGCGGTGAAATCATTCATCAAGCACACTTCATCAATGCGGCAGCTTTGCGCCAAATCATTGGCATTGAGCTGCCATGACCGATTGGTCAGCTTGACCTCGCCATTATGAATCGGACCGGCCACGGCCAGCACGGCCAAAGAAGGCCGCACACCGATACGTTCGACAAATTCATTCATCGTATCGTCAAAGCGGTCAAATTGTTGCGCATTGAATTTTTCAAAATCGGATATCACAATTCCTTGATCATCAGTTGTGCGGGCAATTGCAAAACGTGCATTTGTGCCGCCAATATCACCTACCAGAAACATTTACCCCTCCTCAAACGCCACTAAAGACGCCCCCTGTTCTGCTGAACTGACTTGTTTTTTCAACAAGCCGAATAAATTGCGCCCCAATCCCGGCGCCAAATTTTTGACCTCGGCCGCGGCAAGCGGGCGCGCCGATAAATCTTCGGCACAGCTCAATTCGCCGCTTTCGCTGTCGAGACGGATCACATCGCCATCGCGCAATTTGGCCAATGGCCCGCCTTGCGCCGCTTCCGGCGTGACATGAATGGCCGCCGGCACTTTGCCCGAAGCGCCCGACATGCGCCCATCGGTCACCAATGCAGTTTTGAAACCGCGCTCCTGCAACACTGTCAAAGCAGGCGTCAGCTTGTGCAATTCCGGCATGCCATTGGCCGCCGGTCCTTGAAAACGCAAAACGATAATCGCATCACCATCCAATTGACCGGCCTCAAACGCCTCTTGCACGGCGTTTTGGTCGTGGAAAATGCGCGCCGGTGCTTCGACAATGCGATGCGCATCGGCAACCGCCGAGACTTTGACAATGGCGCGGCCCAAATTGCCGTCGAGCAAACGCATGCCGCCTTCCGCGTCAAACGGGGCGCTGCAATCGGCGAGAATATCCTTATCGCCACTTCGTGCGGCCCCGTCGCGCCACACAAGCTGCCGGTCTTCCAATACCGGCTCTTGGCGATAAGCGTTTAAACCGTGTCCAAAGACGGTCTGCACGTCATCATGCAAAAGGCCATTATCCAATAATGTGCCAATAACAAAACCAATACCGCCGGCGGCGTGGAAATGGTTCACATCGGCTTGGCCATTGGGATAGACTTTGGCCAAGAGCGGAATGATTTTCGACAAATCGTCGAAATCTTGCCAATCGATCAAAATGCCGGCGGCGCGGGCAATGGCCGGCAAATGCAAGGTATGATTGGTCGAGCCGCCCGTGGCCAACAGTCCAATCATGCCGTTAATCACGGCTTTCTCGTCAATAATATCGGCCAATGCGCATGGGCGCTCGCCATAAGATGACAGCGCTGCCGCTTGCGTTGTGGCGGCGCGGGTCAGCGCGTCGCGCAAATCCGTATCGGGCGGCACAAAGGCGGCGCCGGGCATATGCAGCCCCATAAATTCCATCAGCATTTGATTGGAATTGGCGGTGCCGTAAAATGTGCATGTGCCGGCGCTGTGATAGCTGTCGCATTCGGCTTGCAATAATTCTTCGCGGCTTGCTTTGCCTTCGGCATAAAGGTTACGAATGCGGGCTTTTTCGCTATTCGGCAATCCCGATGCCATCGGGCCTGAC
Source organism: Rhodobiaceae bacterium (assembly GCA_038143435.1). Classification (GTDB taxonomy): domain Bacteria; phylum Pseudomonadota; class Alphaproteobacteria; order RS24; family RS24; genus UBA8337. Next base: position 304,652 of record JAYQLX010000003.1, read on the forward strand.
GGTACGAAAATGGCCGGCAAATGGCCGAATTGTAATGCGCCGATGAGCAAGCCGGGGACAATCTTGTCGCAAATGCCGAGATAAAGCGCGGCATCAAAACTATTATGCGATAAGGCAATGGCCGTGCTCATGGCGATGACATCGCGCGAAAATAAAGACAATTCCATGCCCGGCTGGCCTTGCGTGACGCCGTCGCACATGGCCGGCACGCCACCGGCAAATTGCGCCGTCGCATTGCACTTGCGCGCCGCTTCACGAATCAGATCGGGATAACGATGATAGGGCTGGTGCGCCGACAGCATGTCATTATAGGCGCTGATAATGGCAATATTCGGCCAATCACCGCCGAGCAGAGCCTTTTTGTCATGCGCCGGACAGGCGGCAAAAGCATGCGCCTGATTGCCGGCCGACAGCGTATCGCGACCTTTCGGCAAATCGCGCGCCGCGGCGACGCCATCCAAATAGGACTGCCGTGTCGTCGCTGAGCGCGCAATGATACGGGCGGTGATTTTTTCCAATGCGGCGTGCATTAGCCGTCCCCCCGCAAAGCAAAAATTTGCAAGCGTGCGCCCAAAATGGCGGCGGCGCGGGCTATCGGGCTGGCTGGCGATGGTGATGATAAGCAATCTTCCAATAGGGCGATTTTGCTGTCGCCTTTAATGATGAGAAAGGCCTTGCGGCTGAGCGCCAACATGGCACCGGTAATGGTCATACGGTGCACATAATCGCCGGTCACCGTGCTTTGCGGCGCGGTCAAACCGGCCACCATTTGCGGCGCATCGGCACTGCTGACCGCTTCATATTCAGCCGCTTCGGCAAACCATGATGCGGTATGGGTGTCGGGCCCCATGCCCAAAATGGACAGGCTGGGCTGCGGCAAGGCGCGATAAACCGCATCGATTTCATCAGCTGCTTGATGCGGCGTGGTGGCGGGTGTTTTCATCGGCGTGAAAGCGCGCCGCTTTGGCGGCGCCGGTCATTAACGTGCGTTTCACCAATGCGGCATTGGAGCCCGCATCATCTTCATCGACCCAACGCTCATCGACCAAAGCCACATCAATGTTTTGCCAAGCCAGCTCGACTTGCCCGAGCGCCGCATAAAAATCGCAAGGGCTGCTGCCGCCCGATAATAAAAGCCCATGGCGGACCGGGCGCGTCTAAAGCAAAACACGCATCATTGACCAGAGCGGCGGTCATATCGGCATTACTGTTGAACAGGGAAATCGTATGCGCTGCGGTCATTGGGCGGTCATCTCCTCAGGCTGCCACCAGGCGCGCCCGTCGCGGTCGAGCAGCAGCGAGGCTTGCAGCGGGCCATCTGTGCCGGCCGCATAATATTCCAATTTTTGCTCGGCGCGGTCCCATGCTGACAATAAATCATCGGTCCACGCCCATGCGGCGCGCACTTCTTCCTGGCCCATGAACAAAGCGAGATTGCCGCGCACCACATCCATTAACAGCCGTTCATAGGCATCGGGATATTTGACGGTAGAAAAGCTGCGCGCATAAGACAGGTCAAGCGGTATGGATTTCAAACTCATATGGCCGGGGCCCGGCTCCTTGACTTGCATGTAAAGCTGCATGCCCTCATCGGGTTGCAGACGCAACACCAGACGATTGGGCTGGTTGAAGCCGTCACCGAAGAGATTATGCGGCGTTGATTTGAACTGGATGACGATTTCCGAGCGGCGCTTGGCCATGCGCTTGCCGGTGCGCAAATAGAACGGCACGCCAGCCCAGCGCCAATTGGCAATTTCGGTTTTAATCGCGGCATAGGTTTCGGTGCGGCTGTTTTTCAAGGCCTCGGGCAGGCTGTCAATATAGCCCGGCACGCGATTATCTTCGATGTGACCGGCATTATATTGCGCGCGCACCGTATCATTGGCGATATTGGCGGCATCAAACCCTTTCAGCGCACGCAGCACTTTGATTTTTTCGCCGCGCACATTTTCCGCATCCAAAGAATTGGGCGGCTCCATAGCAATCAGGCAAAGCAATTGCAGTAAATGATTTTGCACAATATCGCGCACCGCGCCGGCGCTGTTATAATATGCATCGCGCCCTTCAGCGCCCAACGTTTCGGCAACGGTGATTTGAATATGATCAATCGAGCGGTTCGACCAAAGCGGCTCGAACAGCATATTGGCAAAACGCAAAATCAGCAGATTTTGTACCGTCTCTTTGCCGAGATAATGGTCCATGCGGAAAATATGATGCTCGTCAAAAACCGCGCCGACGCCCTTATTAATCTCATCGGCGCTTTGCAAATCCGACCCAATGGGTTTTTCCAACACCACGCGGGCGCCGGCATTTTTCAAACCGGCCTTGCCGAGCGCTTCGCAAATCGGCACATAAAGGCGCGGCGCCACGGCGAGGTAAAAATGCGCGGGCGCGCATCTTGTGACAAGCGCATTTTTCACGCCATCCCAATCGGCCTTTGCATCTGTGGCATCAATGTCGAAATAGCACAAGCAAGCGCGGCAAATTTCCGCCATTTATCTTCCTCGAAACTGTCGGTTGCGGCGCTGCAACTGTCGCGCACCAAATCGAGAAACGCATCGGCCTGCATGGCACCGCGCGCCACGCCGATAATGCGGCTGGTATCGTCAATCTGGCCGTCGCAATAACGGTGGAATAAAGCCGGCAAAAGTTTTTGCCGCGATAAATCACCGGTGACGCCGAAAATCACGATATCAAAAGGTTCGACGGGCACGAACTCTGCCACGGCAATCTCCTAGCCAAAGAATGAGCGCCAAAATAGCGCTAAGATGACAACGTTGTCAAACGGCGTGTAAAAATGCTTTTTTCTTTGCGATAATGCGCCAGAAATTTACGGGCAGCTCTCGCGAATGATGATTTCGGTTGAGAATTCAAAGCGCGATTGTTCAAGTTTTTCCGCATGCACCCATTCAATAAGTTTTTTGGTCGATAAATGCGCCATGTCATCAACCGGCTGCGCCAAAGAGGTGATGGTCGGCCACATGGCGCGGGCAAATGGGCTGTCGTCAAAACCGACCACGCTTAAATCTTGCGGCACTTTTTTGCCATTGCCCAATGCGGCGACAATTATCCCAACCGCCATTTCATCATTGGCGGCAAATATGCCGGTGACATTTGGTGCTTTTTTCATCAGCATGTCAAAAGCGGCAAAGCCCGACTGCATGGAAAAATCACCGGCCAGGCGCACGGTATTTTTCTTCGGCAATTGCGCCGCCTCAATGGCTTCCCAAAAGCCGGCTTCGCGCTGGCGACTGGCCGCATGGCTGTCGAGCCCGCTGATAAAGGCCAATCGGTCATGGCCGCGGGCAATCAAATAATCGGTAATGCTGCGGCCGGCATTTTTCTCATCAATAAAAACATTAATGGCGTTTTTCTTTTTCTTGCCCGGCGAGATGAGCGCATAGGGAATATCGCGTTTTTCGATTTCCCTTATCACCGCCATATCATCGCTGACCGGGGGCGATAAAATCATCCCATCGACCTCAAAGCGTACCAAATAGTCAAGCAACGCTTGTCGATAGGAACCTTTTTGCGGCGCCAGTTTTTCCGCCACCGCATAATAGCCCTGTTCGGAACAGGCGCGGCGCATGCCTTCATATATTTCCGAGAGATAATCCGTATTCGGATTGTCATGAAAATGCGAAATGACAAAACTGCGTTTACTGGCCAATTGGCGGGCTGAAATATTCGGGCGATAGCCGAGATCGCGCGCCACGCCCAAAACCAAATCACGTTTTTGTTGGCGCACATTGGGGGCATTATTGAAGACGCGCGAGACGGTTTTAATCGACACGCCTGCGGTTTCCGCAATATCTTCAATTGTCAGTTTCTTTTTTGCAGACATATAACCCCCCAGCTACAAATTATGCATTATTTCATAGGCCGCAAGTCAATTGCGCCCTTTTGCCATCCCTATGGGCATTCATGTGTTCCTTTTGTCACCAATATGCCGGTCACGGTCAATGTCATGGCGCCATGTGTCTCCAGCAAAAGCGGTGCATTGACGGCGCGGGCATTGAGGCCGCCCTCGGCAAAACAGCGCAATGGCACGCTCAGCTCTTGCCATGTTCCAAGCGGGCTTTGCGCCAGCGCTTTTGTAATATCGAGCTTGGCCCCGCAATTATCGCCGCACCCCATAGCCCAAAATACCGGCGCATCGGGTTTTTTATCGAGGCGGAGTTGCACGGTCATATTGAGATTCGGCAATTTTGCCAAGCGCGGTAAAATCGGCTGAGCGTTGGGTCTGCACGCTTAAAAGCCCGCGTCCATCGCCGCGCCAGCTCAATTGCCGCGCATCTTCTTGCGCACGATAATCAATGCCGCGCGAGTTAAAAGGTTTGCCCAAGCTGGCTGTCAAAAATGATTTGGCCGGTGTTTTCCAATTGGAACTGTCGCCGAGAAACAGGCTGAACGGAGCTTGCACCGCGCCGCGCGCCATAATGATGCCGTCAAATGCCCCATTGGGCGCGGCCACGCCGGCATTTTCAGAAAGCTTCGCCATTGGCGCGACACCACTTTGATATGTCAGCCCATAGCCGAACGGGAATTGCACGCCGCTTGTGCTGCGCGCATCAATCGGCTCACCGCGCCCGTCTGATGGCCAAGAAAATGACAATGTGCCGGTAAAGTCATGCACCGGCGCGCCGTTTTCATCGCCCGCCAAAACATCGGCAATGCCGCCGCCTTGTGTGCCCGGCAACCAGCCGACAACAAATGCATCGGAGCGATTAATATGGCCATTGACCCATAAAGGACGCCCGGTCAGGAAAACCGAGACCACCGGCAGATTACGTTTTTTCAGCGCCGCCAAATCGGCCAGCGCTTGGCCGTCATCAAACTCAAACACCAAATCGCTCATATCGCCTTTAAATTCGGCATAGGGTTTTTCGCCAAATACGTAAATCACCATATCCGGTGAGCCGCGCAGCGCCGCGGGTGATTTGGCATAGCTGATTGTGCCGCCCGCGGCCGTCACTTTTTCTTTCAGACCGGCATAAATGGTTTGGCCGGTTTCAAATTCCGCATTGGCATTGTCATCGCCCTGCCATGACAAGGTCCAGCCGCCCGTCTGTTGCGCCATAGAATTTGCCGCTTCACCGACCACTGCAATATGGCGGCGCGGATTGAACGGCAATAGGCCATTATCGTTTTTCAAAAGCACCAGCGATTTGCGCACCGCTTCGCGTCCGACCGCCTGATGGGCGGCGCTGCCCAAATTGGCGCGCGCCACTCCAGGCCGCTTCGAGGGCAGGCCCGCCTCAAACAGGCCGGCACGGATTTTCACCGTCAAAATGCGCGTCACCGCTTCATCCAACCGCGCCATTGGCACAGTGCCGTCTGTCACTTGCGCCAGCAGTGAATTGTAAAGCCCTTTCCAGCTATCGGGGGCCATATACATATCGACCCCGGCCAGCAATGCATCGGGACAATCGGTTGCGGTGCAACCGGGAATTTCGGCGTGACCGTTCCAATCGCCGATAACAAAACCCTCAAAGCCCATTTGGCGGCGCAGCACATCGGTCAGCAGGTTTTTTGACCCGTGCATTTTCTCGCCATTGACGCTGGAGAAAGAGGCCATCACCGTTTGCACTTTATTATCAATGGCGGCGCGATAGGGATAGGCGTGGACTTTCTTAATATCGCCAATGCGACCGATCGTGTCGCCCTTATCAATGCCATATTGGGTGCCGCCATCGCCGACAAAATGCTTGGCTGTGGCGATAACGCGTTTGTCGCCCAAAAATGTCTCGCTGTCGGGCGCGCCTTGCAGGCCTTGCAAAATTGCTGCGCCCAAATCGGAAACCAGGTTTTGGTCTTCCGAATAGCTCTCATAGGCGCGACCCCAGCGATCATCGCGGGCCACTGCCAATGTCGGGGCAAACACCCAATCCAGCGCCGTCGCTTTCACCATGCGCCGTCACTTCACCGATGCGGCGCAATAAATCGGCATCGCCGGTCGCACCGAGGGCCGAATTATGCGGGAAAATAACCGCCATTTGCAGATTATTGTGACCATGCACCGCATCCGTGCCCCATAAAAGCGGAATGCCGAGCCCGCCATCTGACGTGTCGGTCGAAGCGCGCCAATAAGCATCCGCCGCATCGACCCATTGCTGCCAGCTTGCGGTTTTGCCGCCGCCGGGTGCTGAATTGCCGCCGTTTAGAACCGAGCCCAAATTATAATTTTTGGCGTCTTGCGGGGAGACGGTGGAAATATCACCCTGAATGACCTGGCCGATTTTTTCCTCCAGGGTCATTTGCGACAGAATTTCTGCGCGCCGTTTGACTGCCTTGTCGGCCGGACTGCAGGCGAAAAGGCCGATGGCGGCCAGAACCAGCGCCATTGGCGCAACGACAAAATTTTTTTGTCGATTCGGAAAAACCGATTGCTCGGTGTGCTGGCGTGTTTGCTTTATCATTTTGCCCCCATAAATTTACCCGACGGATTACCCGTTTATTTGGGCGAATTTGCGCTTCCCGCCAAATTAGGCAAAAGCTGACAGCGTTGTCAGGGCGGTAACACAGGTGGCGACACAGGTGGTGATACAGGCGGTGACACAGGCGGTGACACAGGTGGTGACACAGGTGGTGACACAGGTGGTGATACAGTCCCAGCGACGCCTACTGGCGGGTTGGTTCTTACATTTGAAGGGGCTGGCTATACCGATAATGGCGATGGAACGCACACGCCAGATGAAGCGATCAACGCCTATGGTAGTGTATCGGCTGGCATCGTAACAAAGGCTGGATTTGAGGCCGATGGCACAGACCGCATTATGATGGAAATTGTGAAACCTACCGGCGCAGATTGGTGGGGTGGTGTAACTTTGGTGAACGAATTTACCGGAACTGATTTGATCGGCGACGGAACTTCCCCGATCACATTACGCCTGCATGCTTCTCGTGATGGTAACTTAAACTTTGAACTAGAAGATGGCGATCCTAATGCTGGAGGTCAGGCTTTTGTTGTAAATAAAACCGTGACTGCGGGCTGGAACAATATAAGCATTGACGTCAGTGGAGCTGATGCCTCGGTAAACTGGCATAAATTTCAGGTTCGCCCTGATGCAGATGGCCAGCAGGCTCAGGCTTCTGATGCAACCTATTACATTGACGATGTTCATTTTCCGAATGCTACCATCGTTCTGCCGCCAAACGACCCCACGACTACGGAGTTCTTGGGCGGCGGTGACGCGCCAACTGCTGCCGAGGCTGATGTTGTATCGCTTTTCAGTGACACTTACGCTGCCGACGTAACTAACTTCAATCCCAGAAGTCAGTATTCTAGTGGCGGTGAAAATTCGCAGTTAACAATCGATAATAATAATGAAATTCAAAAGTACGAAGCAGTTGATTATATTATCATGGAAGCGGATGCCTTTGATGCATCAGCGGCGAGTACCCTAAATTTCAGCGTCTACAAAACTGGAGCCGAAGATATTCTGGTTAAAATATATGATCTGGGTGCCGATGGAGCCTGGCAGGGTGTTGGAGCCGCCGGCAGTGACGACACGGAAGGCACTTTCACCGTTTCTACAGCGGTTCAGGATGCATGGACGGAGGTCTCGCTTGACCTAACTCAGTTTGCGGGTATTGGAGACCTGGCTAATGCTAGTCAAGTTATTCTTGACTCGGTTGACGGCCTTCAAACCCTCTATGTTGATGACGTGTACTTCGCGGTTTAATTTTTTAGACTCCTAATTGTCCCAAAAAATTGGGCTCTAGGAGAAAGTAATCGAGGCGGCGGGATCATAATCCCGCCGTTTCTTTATGGTTGTTTACGACAGGTTACTTTCCCGGGCTATTACACGCTCTGATTTTGAAAAATTTTCGCCGTTCGAGTATGAAACAAAATAGATATTCAGGAAAACGACTATTCAGAGAGTGAAATCTAGCACTATGTCGGAATTTAGGATCACAATAGTCTTTGAGGCAAAAATTAGGCGTTTATTTATCTGCCTTATTTTTTCCATTTTGCTGGTGACTTTTTTCATGGAATTCCGCTCGGAGTAACGTGTTGTCGAGCGAAAGTGAGATCAGCCTAAACAAGGCACTTGAGCTGGCGATTAGGTCTCACCCTATAGTTTTGTCCAAGAAAAAAGAGGTACAGGCCGCTAAGGATGACCTAACAGGGGCTAGATGGCAGGCGTTTCCGAGTGCGAGTTTTAGTTTTCGGGCTTTGAAGAAAATGGTGATGGTGGAACAAATCGCGACGAGGAAGTTCTCACGCTCTCTCAGCCAGTTTGGACGGGCGGTAGGATTGCGGGCAATGTGGATTTGGCCAAGGCTAAGCTTGAAGTGGCAAAGTTGGGGGTTATTGAGGCCGAACAATCTCTCTTTATTGATACGGTTGGAGCCTTTGTTGAGCTCAATCAAGCTGAGTCGAAGCTAGCTATATCTCAGAGCAATGTTGAAGAGCATGAGAGGCTTTCCAATATAATTGACAGGAGAGTTGGTGCGTCGACCAGCCCCGAGGTAGATGCTCGATTAGCTAGTGCGAGATTGGCTTTTTCGCGATCTCAGTTACTGCAGAACAAAAATGCGGTGAGCGTCTCAAAGGCGAGACTGGAGCAGTTAGTTGGCGAGCCTATCTATCGGATTCAATCTCCTAAAGCTCACAAAAAAAGTAAGAATTCTTTGGAGGAAATTGAAAGGGCTGCGCTCTTGTTCTCGCCGACTATCCGAAGAGTTAATTTTGAAATTGCAGGCCTGAAAGCGTCGGGAAGAGTGGCTAATTCCGTTCTTTTTCCTCAGTTATCGATAGGCTATGAAAAAAAATATGGAGAATTGTCCGCCAATCAGGACGATGAACAGGTTTTTATTGGCCTTGAATTTCAGCCGGGAGCGGGCCTTTCCTCTCGCTTTTCCTTTACTGCCAACAAAGAAAGAGCTGCGGCGTTGCAGGACACACTTTTGGCGTTAAAAAGAGAAGTTAGGCGCGATATTCAAATTGCTTGGCGCGAATTTTTGGCGTCAGAGATGCAACTAAATCCAGCCAAACTTCTTGTGGATACCACGTCTGATGTTAAGGAGTCTTACCTGCGTCAATACACAGTGGGCAGAAAATCATGGCTTGATGTTTTGAATGCTCAAAGAGAGCTAGTGCAAGCGAAGTACGCCCTTGCAGACCACGAGGCGCAGTTGATTTCTGCATCGTATAAGATCCAGATTCTAACAGGCGGTATGCATAGTCGAGAAATGGACAATCAAAATGATTAAACCCCAATCGGCAGATGCTGGTCCTTCTCAAAAGGACCAAGCAACAGCAGATAAGCTGGCGCCGCTGCTCGTCAAGCTTTCAGCCCTGGCAGGCGTGGCTGTTCCGTTGAACAGGTTTGCCTTTCCGAGAGAGAGCTCAGACGGAATCGAATTTCCGAAATTGGCCCCGGCCAATCAGGCTGTAGAACTCTGGAAGGCTCGTTTTTTAGACGGAGAGGCTCAGGCGATTAGATTTGAAGAAATATCCAAGGCAACGCTTCCACTATTGTGGATTGGTGAAGCAAAAACCGAGTTGACCGTTGGTATTATTAGGGGAATTCAAAATCGAGGGTTCCTGGTCGAGGGCGTCGACGGTGAAACAAGCTTTCTTGAAAAGGAGGCAATTTCGGCTGGAAAGACACTGAAGCTGTCGGTCGGTAGTTCAGAGTTGCTTGTTGACGAGCAAAGCGGTTACACAGCCAAACAATGGTTTTATAGAGCGATCAAGGAACGCCGTTCCATATTTTTTGAAGCTATTTTTGCAACATTCATGCTGAGCATCTTTGGTCTAACGTCCGCGCTTTATACTATGCAAGTTTATGACCGCGTGGTTCCTACTAACGGCTTCAGCACTTTGTGGGTACTAACAATTGGCGTCTTACTCGCCATTTTGTTTGAATTCATAATGAAAGTCGTCCGAGCTCAAATGGTAGATAGGGCGAGCAAGGCCATCGACATTGAGTTGTCGAGTGTATTTTTGGAAAAGCGTTAGACATAAGGGCCGAAGCACGGCCCCGAACTGTGGGAACTTTTGCCGCTCAGCTCAAACACTTTGAATCTGTGCGGAATTTTATGACGTCGACCACGCTTTTCATTTTGGCTGACGCCCCATTTGCTCTTTTCTTCATTTTTGTAATTTACCTATTAGCAGGAGAGGTGGCATTAGTGCCGCTACTTTTGCTGCCGGTTGGGGTGGTTTTGGGGTTGGCCATGAAGGGGCGAGTAGAAGAATATACCGCTGAAAATATGGAAGAATCCAATAAGAAAAATGGTCTACTGATTGAAGCCATTGACGGAATAGAATCAGTAAAAGCTGTTTCAGCTGAGTGGAAAATAAAAGAACGATGGCGGGAGCTAACTGCGCAAATCAGCTCTAGTGAGCTCAAAATTCAACTGGTTACATCGATTGCTACAAGCTCGACACAGATGGTGCACCAACTCAGTTATGTAGGAGTTATTGCTACAGGTGCTTATTTTATTTCTCAAGGCGAGCTTACAATGGGTGCGCTAATTGCCTGTTCGATTATTTCAGGGCGGGCCCTAACACCCCTGGCTCAAATCCCGAATATGATTGTGAAATGGAAGCAGGCTAAAATTGCTTTGAAGGTTTTGGACCAGATTATGGCGATGCCTAGTGAACAAAATGCTGATCGACATACCGTTCCCGATGCTTGCGACGGAAGGTTAGCATTTTCTGAGGTCGCTTTTACCTATGAAATGAATGCGCGCCCGCTAGAGGTAGATAAACTCGATATAAAACCTGGAGATCGTATTGCTGTGCTTGGACCGGTCGGTTCGGGAAAGTCCACTTTATTAAAGCTTATGGCAGGGCTTTACCGCCCACAAACGGGGCGCGCTTTTTTGGACGGCACCGACATGCAACTCATTGCAGTGGAATTCCTCCGAGAGCAAATAGGTTACTTGCCTCAAGAAGTCAGATTGTTTAACGGAACTCTTCGAGAAAATTTAGTGCTGGGCCTTCCTGTTTTGAGTGATAGCCAGATTTTGGACACATGCTCTAAAACTGGTCTCGACAAAGTAATACGGAGCCATCAACAAGGTCTGGACATTATGATTTCTGAAGGAGGCAGGGGGTTGTCTGGGGGACAAAGGCAGCTGGTGGGGCTCACTCGCATGCTGCTAGCAAAGCCAAAGGTGCTTTTGCTTGACGAACCTACTGCCTCAATGGATGGCCAATTAGAAACCAAGGTTATGGATTTTCTATTTCAAGAAATTGACGATAGTAGCGTGGTTATTATGGCCACCCATAAATCTGCAGCAATTAAACATGTTAATCGAGTGCTAGTAGTAGATGAGGGGCGCATAATAATAGATGGGCCGAGCGACAAAGTTATTGCTGAATTAAACCGTCAAGCTGCCGAGCGGAGTTCGAATTGAAGTTTCTCGATTTTCTAAATACCAAGAAGACGGATAAGGAGTTATCCCGCCTTGACAAAGATCTTAAAAACCCCAGGTGGGTGCTAAGATTGACTGCACTAGCTTTCGCTACCTTTTTAATTTGGGCTTACAGTTTCGAAATTGATCAGGTAGCGCGGGCGCCTGGTGTGGTCATGCCGAGCTCGAAGGTTCAAATTGTTCAATCAAAAGATGGTGGGGTGCTTCTTTCATTACCAGTGGAGGCCGGCGATAGAGTGACCAAGGGTCAGGTCGTCGCCCGCTTTGATGATACAGATGCGCTAGCGGACTATGAAGAGGCTAGATCAAAGGCAGCCAGCTTGGCGGCAAATATGGCACGGCTAAATGCAGAAATTTTTGGTGAAACTCCTATTTTCTCAAAGGAAGTCGAGGACTTTCCAAAGTTTGTGAAGAGCCAAATGTCATTGTTCGAAAAAAGAAAGGCCTCTCAGGCTGAACAATTAACAGCCTTGGAAGGGATTCTCGAATTAGTTAAAGAAGAAATTTCGATGAATGAGCCATTGTTGAAGTTTGGTGATGTAAGCCGCACTGAAATTCTTAGGCTGCGGCGCCAGGAAGCCGAGTTGACGGCCGAAATCACAAACAAAAGAAATAAATATTTTAAGGATGCTCAGGCTGAATTTAATGAAACCGAAGAAGAGCTAGAGAGTGTTAAGCAGGCCTTGGTCCAAAAGGAAAGGCAACTTAAGCAAAAAACACTACTTGCCCCCCTTGGCGGGGTTGTCAAAAATATTCGCGTGACCACTGAGGGGGGTAATTCGTCCGGGTGAGGATGTAATGGAAATAGTTCCTATTGAAGAGGACTTTGTAATAGAAGCAAAGCTCTCGCCATCTGACATTGGATTTGTTCATATTAATCAGGAAGCTTCGGTCAAGGTAGATGCGTTTGATTTTACAATTTATGGGAGTCTAGAGGGAAATATTGTCTATATCAGTGCCGATACCCTTGATGATAACAACCCGAACGGTGAGCCTTCGTTTTACAAAATTAATGTTCGCACAAAGGGCCGCGATTTTTCAGGTAATACCGATAATGATCTCCAGATCTTGCCTGGGATGACGACCATGGTTGAGATTAAAACAGGTAAAAATACAATATTAAATTACCTTATGAAGCCAGTAACGAAAGCACTATTCGAGTCAATGGGCGAGCGATAGCGCACTAGATATTTGTTTTGCCGTGCGGTGTTCAAATCGACGAATTTTAGTAACTACTTAACGGGGTTTTCAGCATATTTATGGAGATGCAAAGGTTCTATTTGGTGCCGCAAAAAGAAAATATTAGCTCCCCATGGTAAATGTAATAATATGTTCATAGTTTTTGGTCCGCAATGCCCGAAAAATTTTTAACGCATTGTTTTTACTGTAGTATTTCGCTTTCGATGCTTATCTCTTGATCGATACTTAAGTATTGACAGCGATGGACAAAATTTGTTTACTAGGCCATTCTCGGATAGGGAGTTCCGAGCCACTCTGGATTTAGCAGGGTTTTTAGAGGGAGAATTCAATCATGAGTTTCAATTTTGGCGCGTCTTCTCGACGTCGAGCTTTTGTTGGTTTATCAGCGTTAACTTTAAGTATTTTGGCGTCTGCCGCGTCGGCTCAAGAAAGTGAAGAACCTTCTGTAGACGAAGTGATTGTAACTGTAGAGCGTAAAACTCAAAACCTCCAAGACCTGGCGGCTACCGCTGGTGTCTTAGATACAGAAGCCCTTAAAGACCTTAATTTGACCAAAATGTCTGATTTGGATGGGGCGTTCCCTGGGTTAAATATTGCCAATAGCGGCGGTAATATTGAGGTTTGGATTCGCGGTATAGGTAACTCCAATAACACCGAGCTCGGCAACCCGTCTGCCGCGACGCATATGGATGGCGTCTTTGTGCCTCGACCGTCGGGTTTTGGATCGGCCTTTTTTGATATTGCGCGAGTTGAAGTTAACTTTGGCCCGCAAGGTACATTGAGAGGACGCCAGTCTCTATCGGGTTCCGTGGACGTGATCCCGTGGGCCCCTGGCATTGGACAGACAGACGGTATGCTTGAAGTCGGTGTCGGTGCTGAGGCGCTATTTACGACCGAAGGGGTGCTTAACCTCGGCATTAATGACAATAGTGCAGCGCGCTTTGCCTTCTACACGGCTGATTCAGACCCGCTTTATAAAAATAGGGGCCCGTCGCGTGCGGATCTTGGTATGTCTTCGGAGGGACCAAGCGCCAAAGAGGGTGCGGAGGGTCAGGATAATCTGTCCTATCGCTTCTCTTATTTAATTGAGCCAACTGATAATGTTTCCCTAACGCTTACCCACGATAATATTCAAGAGGATGGAACCGGTTACACGGGTACTAATTTCGCTAATCCATTGGGTAACGGTATTGATCCCAACTCAATTGACAAGCCTCGAGATGTGGTCTTGAGGCTTACTGATGACCCCGAGTTAGATGTTGACCATGAGGGTGTTCGTTTGTTTGCCGAGATAGCAACCGATTGGGGAGACTTTGAAATTCTTGCTAGCCGTAGGGAGGCTAGCTACGACTATCGCGCAGCTACGCCGCTTTCGCCATATTACCCAGGCGTCTTCGACACTCTTGCGCCTGCTGCTGCCGTGCCAGTTACAAATGGTTCGGGTAAGGTTTTTGAGCTTGATCCAGTTACCTACGCACCCACTGGCGTTGCCTCAAATTTCGATTACCCCGTACAAAATCCTGCTGGTAGTGCTGACGATGGGACTGTCCAAGCGCGTCCAGCATCAGAGGTCTATGACACGCATTCATTCTTCAATTCCGAAACGACGTCAGATTCGGATGTGTTTGAGTATCGCTTCATTAGCAACGAGACCTCATCATTCGGATTACCCTTAAACTGGACGGCGGGTGCCTTTTTCTTTGAGGAAGATCAAACAGTGTTTCTGGGAGCCACCGAAGATAGGGTCCGGTCGAACTATCTGGGATTTGAGTTTAATACGGTCACGAAATCTGAAAGCAAGGCACTTTACTTTGATGGAACCTATGATGTTGCCGATAATTTCCGTGTGACGGCCGGCTATCGCCACAGTAATGAATTTGTGGAACGCTACGGCGTGAACGCAATGCATTCCTTCGCTTTGGGTAATTGCGAATCTAAAGTTGTCGATAGCGAGGCCTTCAACGCCGGTGGCGGCGCCACGGGCAATGTTCCTGGTAGGTGCTGGGGATACGCAAATGTGTATGATGATTATGAGGGTAAGGGAGACAATGGAAGCTCGCGCTATGGGACATCTGGTTTCGAGTTTGCAAAAAACAACCGCCCAAATGGCTTAAACCCCGATTATAACAATGACGGTCAGCTTTCAGGACAAGAGCGGGTGCAGTTTTTCTTAGAGGGTGTGGCTACTTGGGGGGTTGATGACAATCTGCAGAACACCTTTGCCAATAACGATGAGTTGAAAGGCGGATGGTGGGATCCTGCTAATGCGGATTATGTTGGCGCGGCGGCATTGGCCGCCAATCCTCGCCTCGGTGAATGCAAAGACGGCAACACCGAGCGGACATATGACTATGACGACGGCATAATTCGTGATGAAGGTTGCCTTGTATAATGCGACGTTGGGATATGACATTTATACTTATGCTACTGCATACGGTCCTATTTCTATGCAAAACGGGCGAATTGATAATGATTTCGACGATTGGCGTATCCGTTTTGAATATGATGTCAATCCCGACTGGCTGCCTATTTCACGGCCTCATCGGGTCATAAGTCTGGCGGCTTTAACGACAATATTGCAGGAACGACTGCTGAGGTTTCATCTGGCCGAGCGGGCACCGCTCCCATAGAGTTTGACTCAACGACTGAAGCTCCCGCCTATGATGGTGAGAGTGTTATTTACTACGAGTTAGGGTCAAAGTCAGAATTTGATTTAGGCTCAACAGCCGTCACCTTTAATTCGTCGGCATTTTACTACGACTATAGTGACATGATTGTGACAACGCTTACTTCAGTTGGTTCGATTTTGAGCTCTAGAGGCGTGGACCTCTCAACTATCGTGGATACTGTTGAGGATGGGTCAGATATTTCAAGCGGATCGGTCTCGACAAATGGTGGGCTAAACCAAATTGTTTCCTATAGTTACAATGCTGCTGAGGCTGAGATTTACGGCGTTCACTTTGATTCAAAATTTGATTTTGAGAACGGGGTGAACCTGGATGTGTCGGCAGTTCTCATGGACACCGAAATAAATGCTCCGGAGCTTATCAACGATAGCCGCTATGAAACTTACGTAGGCAATTTCATTGTAGCAGAAATGCGGAGCGTTGACGGGCACGAGCTGCCTCGTTCTCCTAATCTCCAACTGCGCGCTAATGTAAGCCGTTCAGAGGACTTAGGTGATAACGGTCGATTTGACTGGGTCGTGTCTGCCGGATACCGATCAGACCACTTTATGACCATATACAATGGCCGTATTTATCGCGGTGCCGGGGAAGACCCTCAAGCGGATCGCGTTCATGAAGAGGTCGAGGGATATTGGACCTTTGACGCCGGGATTGGTTGGAACCCGTTCCACAACGAAGATCTGCGCATTGAAGCCTACGTTAATAATGTGACAAATGAGATCCAGCCTCAGGCGATCATCATTACCCAGTACGATAACACGCGTTTCTTTAATCGCGAGCGTACCTTTGGTGCCAGACTTCGGACTAAATTCTAGGCTTTTTAAAAAATTATCGCTCCCCGGATTTAATGTTCGGGGAGCAATTAAGGTGTCCTCCCGCAATGACAATCTTCAATCGTTTAATCAAAGAAATTTTGGTTATTGCTTTTGTATGCACTGCAGCGATATCACCTCTCAGCGCGGAAGAAAGCCTCTGGCCTCGAGTGAAGTCGACCATTCCGGTGGATCAGGAGCTGGAGGACAAAATTACTGCCCTCATGGCGGATATGAGCCTAAAAGAAAAAGTAGGCCAGCTAATTATGGCCGAAATTAAGGCTATTTCTCCGAAAGATGCCAAACGTAATGGCGTAGGCGGTCTCTTGAACGCTGGAGGTTCATGGCCAACAGAGGAGCCAGGTTCTCGGCCGGTTGACTGGTTGGCAATGGCCAATCTATTCTATAAGGAAAGTGCCCGTTCTAAGTCTAAGATCCCGCTTATATGGGGCACGGATGCAGTGCACGGTCATAATAATCTGGCTGGCGCGACGGTCTTTCCTCACAACATAGGTTTGGGTGCAGCGAATGATCCTGATCTAATGCGCGATATTGGTACAGTTACAGCGCGCGAGGTTGCCGTGACTGGCGTGGATTGGGTATTTGCGCCGACCTTGGCTGTTGTCCAGGACGTTCGATGGGGGCGTGCATATGAGGGTTACTCCTCAGACCCAGAAATTGTTGCCAGCTTGTCAAAAGAGATTGTGCTGGGTCTGCAGGGTCACCCTGCGCTTGACAATTTTCTGTCTGAAGAAAAAGTAGTTGCCACCGCAAAGCATTTCGTGGGCGATGGTGGTCCCGTTTTCGGAACAGGCCGAAATAATAGAATTGACCAAGGTGACGTTCCCATTAGCGAAAAGGAATTAGCTGATGTTCATGGCCGTCCCTATATCGATGTGTTGGGTGTTGGCGCGCAGACTGTCATGGCCAGTTTCAGTAGTTGGAATGGGCAGAAAATGCATCATCACAAATATTTGCTAACCGACATCCTGAAAGGCCGCATGGGTTTTGATGGCTTTGTTGTGGGCGACTGGAACGGTCATGAGCAAGTACCCGGTTGTTCGCCATCCAATTGCGCTGAGGCTATTAATGCTGGCGTGGATATGATCATGGTTCCCTATGATTGGAAGAAATTTCTTGAAAACACCGATTTCGCAGGTCAAGCGTGGCGACATCTCCCGTGTCCGCCTTGACGATGCGGTGCGCCGCATTTTGCGCGTCAAATTTCGAGCCGGTCTTATGAATGGAAAGGCGCCCAGTGAGCGTTTTCTTGCCGGTCGTGACGCGCTGATTGATTTGCGGCGCACCGCGAAGTTGCGCGGAAAGCGGTTCGAAAATCATTGACTTTACTGAAAAATAATGGAGCTCTGCCCATTAGCGAAGGTCTCGGGTATTTATTGCCGGGCCCCGGCGCTGATGATGTACGAATGCAATCAGGTGGTTGGACAATGGACTGGCAAGGCCGCGACGTTGCAGCCGTCAAATACAAGGGCTTCACTACTGTCGGGGCCGGCCTAAGGGAAGCGCTCAGTAAAAATAATATCAGTCTTGTAGGTGATACAAAGAATTTGAAGTCGGGCGATACCGCCATCTATGTATTTGGTGAAACCCCTTATGCCGAATTCGAAGGTGATAAAGATAGCACCGATTTTGACAAGATTAATCTCAGGATATTGCGTTTTTGAAGAAGATGAAGGCCAAAGGCGTCAAAACGGTGGCTGTCTTTTTGACCGGTCGCCCATCTGGTGTCGACCGATTAATTGATTTGGCCGATGCATTTGTGGTTGCTTGGTTGCCCGGCAGTGAGGGCGGAGGGGTGGCCGATGTACTGGTGGCTGGCGAAAATGGCAAAGCGAATTTTGATTTTCAGGGCCGCTTGCCATTTGCATGGCCTGCCAATGGCGGCACTGCCGATACGCCGGCAGCCAGAGCGCTTCAAACGCGGGTTCGGCCTGAGCTATTAGGCTAAATCGACGCTTGAATCTGAGGCTTTGGTTTGCGTCATTCTTTGAAACAATGACAACGCTGTCACAATAACTTTATCTCTTTTGTGGCAGTTTAAGGGGGAGGAGACCAATGCTTTCATCAATTGATTTTAACCGTTATCGGGATTTACGCGGTCGTTTTATTGAGCGTTGCCCTTTATGTATCGACCCGCAAAAGTCCGGCGGATATGTCGAGTGAAGATTATTTTCTGGCAGGAAAATCATTGCCCTGGTGGGCCATTGGCGCATCGCTGATAGCCGCCAATATTTCGGCTGAACAAATTATCGGCCAATCAGGACAGGGTTTTGTTGTTGGACTTGCCATCGCCGCTTATGAGTGGCAGGCGGCGATTGTTTTGATTATTGTTGCCAAATATTTCTTGCCAATTTTCTTGGAAAAAAGATTTACACCATGCCACAATTTTTGGAATTGCGCTTCGGCAATACCATTAAATCCATGATGGCAGTTTTTTGGGTGGTGCTTTACACCGCCGTCAATTTGACCGCCGTTTTGTGGCTTGGCGGGTTGGCCTTGACCGCGCTGACCGGTTGGAACGTGATTGCGGCAATGATGGGTCTGGCTGCTTTTGCGGTGATCTACTCGCTTTATGGCGGGCTGAAGGCGGTTGCGCTGACCGACATTATTCAAGTGGTGGTGCTGATCGCTGGCGGGTTTGCCATTACCGGCATAGTTCTGTCTCTGGTCGGCGATGGGGCAGGTATTTTTGCCGGTCTCGGCACTTTGATGAACGAAATTCCCGGCCATTTCAAAATGATTTTGGCACCGGAAAACCCGAGCTATAATAATCTTCCTGGCATTTGGACTTTATTGGGCGGCTTTGGGTGCTGCATTTCTCCTATTGGGGTTTTAATCAATATATTATTCAGCGCGCGCTGGGTGCGGAAAGCCTGGCCGAGGCGCAAAAAGGTCTGGCCTTTGCCGCCGCGCTGAAATTGCTGATACCGATTATTGTCGTCATTCCGGGCATTGCCGCGCTTTATTTGGCGCGTGAAGGGCAATTGGATATGGCGCGTTTGGCGGCCAGCCCTGACTCGACCTATGGCATTTTAATGGCGCTTGTGCCCTGAAGGCCTGCGTGGTCTGGTCTTTGCGGCTCTGATTGCGGCGATTGTCTCATCATTGGCGTCAATGATGAATTCCATTTCGACGATTTTCACGATGGATATTTATCGTGACCTAATTTCGCCGGGGCGCACGGAAGCGCATTATGTGGTGTTGGTCGCCTCACCTCGGCCGTTGCAATTGTCATTGCGGTGATTTTGGCGCGACCGTTTCTCGGCGGCATGGAAAGCGCTTTCAAGCCATTCAGGAATATACCGGCTTTATCGCGCCGGGCATTGTTTCGGTATTTTTGCTCGGCATGTTCTGGAAGGGCTGCAATGCGCAAGGCGCGTTTGCCATGCTGATTGTCTCGGTTTTGGCCAATATTGCGCTGAAATTCATCACCCCTGATTTGGCTTTTGTCATTCGCATTTGGATTGTTTTCTTGAGTTGTTTGGTGGTCGGCTATGTCGATCTCAAACATCAATAAGGGCGATGATGGTCCGCGCCATTGATTTGGGTGGTATGAATTTGTTACGACGCGCGGTTTTTAACCAATCGGCGATTGGCTTGACTGTGTCATTCTCATGGCAATTTATGCCTATTTCTGGTAAGCACGTAGCCTGAAATGGAGGCTCGTTTAATTGAAAAATTTTATCGTTGCTTTTGGGTCTGACTTGGTTTGCAGTGTGGGCTGCGCGGCGAAACCGATCTTCGCCAACCCGTCCCTCTTTGGGGGCAGATGGAATTGCAGAGCCATGCCTCCGATGATTTTCGAAGCCTTGATGTTTCTATCCCTTTTCCGGCCCTGCCTTATTTGCCGAAACTGAGCTATCATCGTCATGCCTATGAACCAAAACCCCTTTCAGCGATGGCTGGCAAAGTGGCGGCGCGAGGCTCGGTGAAAGCCCATTTGCCTTTCGGACTGACGTTTGAGGCGGGTCGGCGCCTTGACCGTTTTGGAAGGCAAGATGATGAATTTGTCGGGCTTAACATTCAATTTTTCGCATTTGCGGAAACCATCATGAAAATTGGCATTATGGCCGCCTCGGTGCTAATCAAGGAAAAGGCGCACCGAATATTCCTGAAAATTTGCGAACAAAAGGCGGAAAGGTGGCGGTTCGGTTCTGGCCAATTGCTGCCGGCTTTTGCGGTGGCGCTTAAATAAGGATCTGGAAGGACACTAATGGCGTTTCTTTGCCTCAAACCTCAGCCAGCATAATGATGGAGATGATGATACCGGTGATAGTCAGCCTCGCCAGATAATGATGGCTGGAATATGGTTTGGAATGATGAGTTTGATGGTAATTCATTGGCGTTGAATAATTACAGCCAATGGAATGCGAGACAGCTGATCCCGCGACGGCGTGTTTTGGCGGTGGCAATAATGAGGCAACAATGCTATACCGACCGGCGCAAAAATTTCTCTTTCAGCAATGGCAATTTGAGTTAACTGGTTTAATCGCGGCAACCGCCAGCAATCTTGGTCAGCCAGCTACGCGAGACTATACATCCGGGCGACATTCAAACGGCAAGGGTGATTTTACCTATGGACGTTTTGAGGCGCGCATAAAATTGCCCACTGGGCAGGGTTCTTGGCCGGCTTTTTGGATGTTGCCAAGCTGACCGAACACCTATGGGTTTTGGCCTAACTCAGGCGAAATTGATATCATGGAGAATGGCGGTCAATCTTGGGCAATTGGGGGCGCCGTGTAAAGATATTCTTGAGTCCTGCAGACGGCCGCATATGGCCCAACTAAGTGGCAAACTGAACGGAACTGGACATAAACGCCATTAACGCATTTCATACTTACCGCGGTTGAATGGTATCCCGATGAAATCCGTTGGTTTTCAACGGACAGCCCTATTGGATCGCCCGCAAAAACCAATCAATGGTTTTCGCATGCCGTCCAAACGATCCCAATGCCCCGTTTGACCAAGATTTTCACATTGATCTTAAATCTTGCCATTGGGAGGCAATGGCCGCAATTGATAACTGACGTTTCAAAATTTCCCACGCCAAATGGAAGTGGATTATGTGCGCGCGTTTATGAATGCGAGGACGGACCGAATCAGCCTGTAAAAGCAATAGCGGCTAAACCTTCTTATAAACCTTCGCCCCGCCGATACGGAACTCGGTGGATTTTTCGGCCATGCCTTTTTCAAGTGCCTCTTCAGGCTTCATATTGAGCTTGGCGGCATAGTCGCGCACATCTTGGGTGATTTTCATCGAGCAGAAATGCGGCCCGCACATGGAGCAAAAATGCGCCACTTTCATCGATTGCTTGGGCAGGGTCTCGTCGTGGTAACAGCGCGCCGTATCGGGATCGAGCGACAGATTGAACTGGTCTTCCCAGCGAAACTCAAAGCGCGCTTTACTGAGCGCATTGTCGCGAATTTGTGCGCCGGGATGGCCTTTGGCCAAATCGGCGGCATGCGCCGCCAGCTTATAAGTGATGATGCCGGTTTTGACATCATCCTTATTGGGCAGGCCGAGATGCTCTTTCGGCGTCACATAACACAGCATGGCGGTACCATACCAACCGATTTGCGCCGCCCCAATGGCCGAGGTGATATGGTCATAGCCGGGTGCAATATCAGTGGTCAGCGGCCCAAGCGTGTAAAACGGCGCTTCGTCACACCAGTCGAGTTGCTTGTCCATATTTTCTTTAATCAGCTGCATCGGCACATGGCCGGGCCCTTCAATCATCACTTGCACATCATGCTGCCAAGCAATTTGCGTAAGCTCACCCAGCGTCTCCAACTCACCCAATTGCGCCGCATCATTGGCGTCATAAATCGAGCCCGGGCGCAGGCCGTCGCCCAATGAGAAGGAGACATCATAGGCTTTCATAATCTCGCAAATCTCTTCGAAATTTGTGTAGAGGAAGCTTTCTTCATGATGCGCCAAGCACCATTTGGCCATAATCGAGCCGCCGCGCGAGACAATGCCGGTCATCCGCTCAGCCGTCAGCGGCACATATTTCAACAATACGCCGGCATGAATGGTGAAATAATCCACCCCTTGCTCGGCTTGCTCAATCAGCGTGTCGCGGAACATATCCCAAGTCAGTTCTTCCGCCTTGCCGTCGACTTTCTCCAACGCCTGATAAATCGGCACTGTGCCGATGGGCACGGGTGAATTTCTCAAAATCCATTCGCGGGTTTCGTGAATATGTTTGCCGGTCGATAGATCCATGATCGTATCGGCGCCCCAGCGAATGCCCCAGCTCATTTTATCAACCTCTTCGCCAATCGATGAGGTAACCGCGCTATTGCCGATATTGCCATTGACCTTGACCAGAAAATTGCGCCCGATAATCATCGGTTCGCTTTCGGGATGGTTGATATTGGCGGGAATAATGGCGCGCCCGCGCGCCACTTCTTCGCGCACGAAATCGGGGGTAATCTCAGTGACCAAATTTGCGCCAAAGGCTTCGCCGCCATGCTGGCGCGTCAACATATCGGCCATGCGCTTGCCTTTTTCGCCGCTCGCGGCAAGGCTTTCCATATAGGCATGGCGGTTTTGGTTTTCGCGAATGGCGATATATTCCATTTCCGGCGTTACAATGCCTTGCCGCGCATAATGCATTTGGCTGACATTTTTGCCCGCTTGGCGCGTCGGGGCGTGCGTTGCAAATTAAAGCGCAGCGCCGCCAATTTTTCATCGTGCAGCCGCGCTTGCCCGAAATCGGAGCTGGGCCCGTCCAGCAACTCCGTATCGCCGCGTTCCTCAATCCAATTTTGCCGCACAGGCGCAAGCCCGTCACGAATATCAATATGGTTACGTCAGGGTCGGTATAGGGGCCGGATGTGTCATAGACATAAACCGGCGGGTTTTCCTCGCTTGTGTGACCCGACAGCGCCATATCGGTCGGCGTGTCATGCTGGCTGATTTTGCGCATCGGCACGCGAATATCGGGGCGCGAGCCGGTGACATAGATTTTTTCGCTCATCGGCAAAGGGGCAATCGAGGCATCGTCAAGCCGCGCCGCATCGCGTGAAAAACCGGCCTTTTTATCATTTGAGGTTTGGGCCTTGACATCTCGTTTTGTGACATTTTGTTTTGTGACATGGCATCAATCCTTGAGCGAAAGCTGGCTACGCAGCGACAAGGGTGCATGAAACAGGCACTCCCTGCAGCGGCATAATCCGTGAACAGGTACAAAGGGTATGCTCTCACCGGCCACAAGCTCATTGCCGGACCCCCGTGCGTTTTTTAACCTAAATGGCGCGGCGCGCGTGCGCAAGACGGGGCGTTAAAAAACCCGTGTGTTACGGCGGAAAATACTTGAGTTGCCGAGTTTTTAATGGTTATCATTTATGACGCATGCGTCACCTTTCTTGACGCACGAATATTTGACCGGGAGTGGGTTATGAGCGAAGCCGATTAAACAAGAAACCGTGCCGGGGCATGATTATGCCTATAATACGCCGTTGGAGGATTTGGATGTTTCCAATCCGCATCTCTGGCCGTCACAAGAAATGTGGCCCGATTTTTGAGCGTTTGCGCGATGAAGACCCACTGCATTATTGCAAAGATGGCTGGACGTCAGAAGGCCGCACCGAATTGGATGAGCCGATTGGCCCTTATTGGTCGGTGACCCGCTATGACGATATTATGGCGATTGATACGGACCATAAGCGTTTTTCTTCCGAGCCCGCCATTGTGTTGCCCAATCCGGCTGAAGATTTCACCCTGCCCATGTTCATCGCTATGGACCAGCCGAAACATGATGTGCAACGCAAAACCGTAGCGCCGATTGTCTCACCGATGAGCTTGGCGGAAATGTCGACCCTGATTCGCGAGCGCACGCAAAACCTGTTGGACACCGTGCCGGTCAATGAAGAATTTGATTGGGTCGATACGGTATCGATTGAACTGACCACCATGATGTTGGCCACATTGTTCGATTTCCCCTTTGATGACCGCCGCAAGCTGACCCGTTGGTCAGATGTTGCAACAGCCGGTCCGGAAACCGGCATTGTCGAAAGCGAAGACCATCGCCGCGCCGAATTGATGGAATGTGTCGAATATTTCATGGGGCTTTGGCAGCAGCGTGTCGGTAAAGATGGCCATGATCTCATCACCATGTTGGCCAATGGCGAAGAGACCAAAGATATGGATACGATGGAATATCTCGGCAATCTGATTTTGCTGATTGTCGGCGGTAATGACACCACGCGTAATTCCATGTCGGCCTCGATTTACGGCTCCAATCTGTTCCCCGCCGAATGGGAAAAAGTGCGCGCCAATCGTGACCTTATCCCCAATACGGTGGCTGAGATTATTCGTTGGCAAACGCCTTTGGCCTATATGCGCCGCACCGCATTGGAAGATGTCGAAATGCACGGCAAGACCATCAAAAAAGGCGACAAGGTTGCCATGTGGTATGTTTCGGGCAATCGCGATGAGCGCAAATTTGACAATCCCAATGCCTTGATTTTCGACCGCGCCAATGCGCGCAATCATATTTCCTTCGGTTTCGGCATTCACCGTTGCTTCGGCAACCGTCTGGCCGAATTGCAATTGCAAATTTTGTGGGATGAAATGCTCAAGCGCTTCTCAAAAGTTGAAGTGGTTGGCGAGCCGAGCCGGAATATTTCCAGCTTTGTCAAAGGCTATACCAAAATGAACGTCATTTGCCGCGACTAGCGCAATGACCCTTTTGAATGATTGCAGCGGTAAAGTCGCGCTGATTACCGGCGCGGCAACCGGTATTGGACGCTCTTGCGCGCAAAAATTGGCCGAGGCCGGTGCCCGCGTCATCGCCAGTGATATTGATGCAGAAGGGTTGCAAAAAACCGTTGCCCTTATCACCGAAGCGGGCGGCACGGCGCGCGCCTGCGAACAAGATGTCGCCGAGGAAAGCGTCTGGCAAAATATTATCGCCGATATTAAGGCGCAAGAAGGCGCGCTGCATGTGCTGGTCAATAATGCCGGCATCGCCATTGGCGCGTCTATTTTGGAAATGTCGCTGGATGATTGGCGCCGCCAAAGCGCGATTAATCTGGACGGGGTGTTTCTCGGCTGCAAGCACGCCATTCCGCTCATGGCGGAAAGCGGCGCCGGTTCCATTATCAATATTTCATCAATCGCCGGTTTGCGCGGCGCGGCCGGACTGGCCGGTTATTGCGCGACCAAAGGCGGGGTGCGGCTTTTGTCGAAATCTGTTGCCTCGGAATGCGCTGCCGCCGAATTGCCGATCCGCTGCAATAGTGTGCATCCGGGCATTATCGACACGGATATTTGGGGGCGTGAGATTGCCGGTATTGCCGCCAATAATCCTGAGATGATGGCCGAAGGGGGCAATCGTATTGATATTAATCTGGTCGCGGCGGGTGTGCCGGGCGGGAAAGCCGGTCACCCTGACGATATTGCCAATGGCGTGGTCTATCTGGCCTCTGATGCCTCTTCTTATGTCAATGGCTCCGAGCTGGTCATTGATTACGCCATGACGGCGCGATAGTCTGCCATTAGTTTTTCTCACTTACGGGATGTGTCATGTCTGTTGACGGCATTTTTCCGGCCATGCCGGATGATATTTACTTAAAAGATAAGGGCAAACCGGCCTGTCTTATTCGCGCATTGACGCCAACCGCTTTGGCCGATTGGCGCGACACGCTGGCGGGTCCGCATTTGGCATGGATGGAAACCGCCCATTTCATCGCCGCGGCCGGAGAAATATTGCTGCTGCCCGACAGTGCGGGCGGTTTGGAAGCGGTTTTATTGGGGCTGGGGGCAATGCCTGACCCGATGGCTTTGGCCGCCTTGCCGAAAAAACTGCCGCGCGGCGCTTATCGGCTGGATGCGAAAGCGCCTGATGCGGTGCGCGAGATGGCCCCTTTGGCATGGGCTTTGGGGGCTTATCAGTTCAAGCACTATAAAAAAGGCCAAGCGCAGACCGAATGGCCGAAATTGGTGCTTGATAAGAATACCGA
This sequence comes from Rhodobiaceae bacterium, assembly GCA_038143435.1. Lineage (GTDB taxonomy): Bacteria > Pseudomonadota > Alphaproteobacteria > RS24 > RS24 > UBA8337. Next base: position 330,735 of record JAYQLX010000003.1, read on the forward strand.
TATGGCACGCATTGACCGTCTCAATCGCGCGGTTTATTCGGCCCGTCATCTCATCAATACACCGGCCGCCGATATGGGGCCCGACGCATTGCAAAAAGTGATGGAAAACCTCGCCAAGCGCCACAAGGCCAAATTGCAGGTGATTTGCGGCGATGATTTATTGTCTGAAAACTATCCGATGATACATGCTGTCGGCCGCGCCGCCCAGGAAGCACCGCGTTTTCTCGACCTTATTTGGGGCGATGAGAAAGCGCCGAAACTGACGCTTATCGGCAAGGGCGTATGTTTCGACACGGGCGGTCTCAATTTGAAGCCCGGCAATTATATGGATTTGATGAAGAAAGATATGGGCGGCGCGGCTTTGGCCATTGCGCTGGCCGATGCGGTGATGGATGCCGGCTTGCCGGTGCGTCTGCGTTTGATGATTGGCGCGGTGGAAAATGCTATCGGGCCAAATGCGTTTCGCCCCGGCGATGTGCTGGCCAGCCGCAAGGGGCTGAGCGTCGAGATTGGCAATACCGATGCCGAAGGGCGTTTGGTGCTGGCCGATATGCTGAGCGAAGCCGATGATGAAAGCCCCGATATGATGGTCGATTTTGCCACTTTGACCGGCGCGGCGCGCGTCGCTATGGGGCCGGAAGTGACCCCGTTTTACACCCATAGTGATGGCTTGGCGGCGGGGCTGGCAGAAGCTGCGCATGCCGCACATGACCCGCTTTGGCGCATGCCGCTTTGGCCCGGCTATGATGGATGGCTCGACAGTTCGATTGCCGATGTCAGTCATATTTCATCTTCACCTATGGGCGGCTCCATCACCGCCGCCTTATTTCTGGCGCGCTTTGTCGATAATTGCCCCGATTGGGTGCATTTCGATACTTATGCATGGAATTTGAAAGCACGCGCCGGTCGTCCGGTCGGCGGCGAGGCGCAAGCCATTCGCGCCGTTTATCATTATTTGGAAGCGCGCTTTGTCGGTTAAGCAAAAGCCCGATCCGCGCCTCAATCCCTGGCGCGATGATTTGGCGGCGGCGCATTTGCGCGGTGAAGTGGAAGCCCCGAAATTTGTCGACGGCACGCTCAAACAAGTGACCGCGCCGGTTGCCGCTTTGCGGCGCAGCTCCGGCCGATGGCGCCATGCAAGACAGCCAGCTGCTCTATGGCGAGACATTTTGCATTTATGAAGAGAAAAACGGCTGGGCGTGGGGTCAAGCGGCGCGCGATGATTATGTCGGCTATGTGCCGGTTGATGCTTTTGGCGCGCCGCATAAGGTCAGCCACAAGCTGATCGCGCTCAGAAGCTTTGTCTATCGCGAGGCCGATATTAAAACTCGTCCGCTTATGGCGCTGTCATATGGCGCGCCATTGCCGGTGCATGGCATCGAAAACGGCTTTGCCGAATTGGCCACCGGCGGTTTTGTCTATGCCGCCCATATGGCCGCGCTTGATGTTTATGAGGCCGATGCGGTGGCGGTGGCGCGGCGCTTTATCGGCGCGCCCTATTTATGGGGCGGGCGTGAAGCCACCGGCCTTGATTGTTCGGCTTTGGTGCAACTGGCTTTGATGGCATGCGGCCAAGCCTGTCCGCGTGACAGCGATATGCAAGAGGCGGTTTTGGGTCAAGCGGTCAGCGCGCCCGCATATGGCGATATTGTTTTTGGAAAGGCCATGTCGGCTTTATATCCGGCGATAATTTATTGCTGCACGCCAATGCCCATCATATGGCGGTGGCCGAAGAGCCGTTTGATGCCGCTTGCGCGCGTATTGAAGCGGCGGGCGGCGGCGGTGTCACGGCCATGAAGCGGCTATAAAAAATCGTCGCCTTACGTTTCGGCGCGCCAGCGAGGCGTTTTGCGTATAGGCCTGACGCGGCGCGGTGAATATATCTTCTGTTGCGCCTTCTTCAATACAATGGCCGTCTTGCATCACCATGACGCGATGCGCCAAAGCGCGCACCACTTTCAAATCATGGCTGATGAATAAATAAGTCAGTTCTTTTTCCGCCTGCAGCGGCGCAGAAGATCGATGATTTGCGCCTGCACCGAGCGGTCCAGCGCGCTGGTCGGTTCGTCCAAAACGATAAATTGCGGCTCTAAAATCAGCGCGCGGGCAATCGCAATGCGCTGCCTTTGACCGCCGGAAAATTCGTGCGGATAGCGCGTTGCCAGTGACGGCTCCAATTCGACTTCACGCATCATCGCGTCGCGCCGCGCCGCCATATCGGCTGCGCTTAAATGCGGTTCGTGCAGTTTCAAACCCTCAGTAATAATGTCGCCGACACTCATGCGCGGGCTTAGCGCGCCAAACGGGTCTTGAAAGACAATTTGCATGTCTTTGCGCAAATGCTGTCGCGCTTTGCGCGATACGCCGATTATTTTCTGTCCGTTAAATTTGGCTTGGCCTTGCGCCGCTTGCAGTCCCAAAAGCGCGCGCCCCAAAGTGGTTTTGCCCGAGCCGCTTTCCCCGACAATGCCCAATGTTTCGCCCTTATGAATGGCGAAATCCATATCGGTGACCGCTTTCACATGGTCACTTGTGCGCCGCAAAAACCCGGTTTTGATGGGAAACCAAACGCGCAATTTCTCGCCCTCGACCAATATATCTTGCGCGGCCAATGGCGGCGGCGTGCCGCTTGGCTCGGCATTGATGAGTTGCTTGGTATAATCATGTTGCGGCGCGTCAAAAATCGCCTCAACCGGCCCGTCTTCGACAATATTGCCATTTTGCATGACATACATACGGTCGGCCATTTTCTTGACCACGCCCAAATCATGGGTGATGAGCAAAATCGACATGCCGAACTCGCTTTGCAATTCCTGCAGCAGGTCGAGAATTTGCTTTTGAATGGTCACATCAAGCGCCGTGGTCGGTTCATCGGCAATCAGCAAATCAGGCTGATTGGCCAGCGCCATGGCAATCATCACGCGTTGTCTTTGGCCGCCCGATAATTCATGCGGCAAGGCTTTCAAACGCTTTTCGGCATTGGGAATGCCGACACGGGTCAAAAGGCGTAGCGCTTCGGCGCGTGCGGCGGCGCGGTCCAGCCCTTGATGCAATTCAATGATTTCCGAAATCTGTTTTTCAATCGAATGCAGCGGATTGAGCGACGACATGGGCTCTTGAAAAATCATCGAAATGCGATTGCCGCGCACCGAGCGCAGCACATGGTCGGGCTGGGCCATTAAATCGACATCGTCAAAATAAATTTTGCCGCTTTCATGAAAAGCCGTCGGATAGGGCAGCAGTTTCAAAATGGACAGCGCGCTGACCGATTTTCCCGAACCGCTTTCGCCGACCAAACCGACCGTTTCGCCATGTTTGATATGGAAGGATACGCCATTGACCGCGCTGCTGCTTTGCCGGTCGCTGATAAAGCACACGGACAGATTTTCAACATTTAAGAGGCTGAGTTCCGACATGTCGCGCCTCACATCAGCGTCTTGCGCGGATCAAACGCATCGCGCACCGCCTCGCCGATGAAAATCAGCAGGCTCAACATAATGGCAATGGTGAAAAACCCCGATAGGCCGAGCCAGGGCGCTTGCAAATTGGCTTTGCCTTGCGCCAGCAATTCACCCAAAGAGGGTGAGCCGGGCGGCAGGCCGAAGCCGAGAAAATCGAGCGAGGTCAATGTGGTAATGGAGGCGTTTAAAATAAACGGCATGAAAGTGAGCGTTGCCACCATAGCATTGGGCAGCAAATGGCGGTGCATAATGGTGATGTTGGAAACGCCCAAAGCCCGCGCCGCTTCGACATATTCAAAATTGCGCGCGCGCAAAAATTCGGCGCGCACCACGCCGACCAATGCGACCCACGAAAACAGCAATAATATGCCGAGCAAAATCCAAAAGCCCGGTTCGATAACGGCGGCAATGATGATCAGCAAATAAAGCGACGGCACAGAGGTCCATATTTCGATAAAGCGTTGCATGGACAAATCGGTCCAGCCGCCGAAATAGCCCTGCACGGCACCCGCCGCAATGCCGATAAGCGAGGAGGCAATGGTCAAAGCCAGACCGAATAAAACCGAAATGCGAAAGCCGTAAATCAACCGCGCCAGCACATCGCGACCTTGATCATCCGTGCCGAGCCAATTTTCGGTGCTGGGTGGGGCCGGGGCCGGACGGTCGAGATTGAGATTTATCGTGTCATAGCTATAGCGCAGCAGCGGCCAGATAATATAACCGTCCTTCTCGCCATTCTCGCCTTCAATCAAGGCAATAACAAACGGGTCGCGATAATCGGCCTCGGTGGCGAAGTCGCCGCCAAATTCGGTTTCCGCATAGGCGGTAAAAACCGGCATGTAAAACGCGCCTTCATGGCGAATGAGCAGCGGTTTGTCATTGGCCAAAAACTCGGCAAATAGGGTGACGAAAAACAAAATGCCGAACAGCCAAAGCGACACAAGCCCGCGCCCATTGGCCTTGAAATTGCGCCAACGCCGGTGATTGAGTGGGGAGAGGGTGGTCATCAGCCTTGCCCTCGTGCTTCAAAATCAATGCGCGGGTCAACCCACATATAGGTCAAATCGGACACTAAAGTGACGAGCAAGCCGATAAGCCCGAAAATATAAAGTGAGGCAAAAACCACCGGATAATCGCGATTGATGATGCTCTCATAGGAAAAAGGCCAAGCCCGTCGAGCGAGAATATGGTCTCAATCAATAAAGAGCCGGTGAAAAACGCGCCGATAAAAGCGCCGGGAAATCCGGCAATGACAATCAGCATGGCATTGCGAAACACATGGCCGTATAGAACGCGCGTTTCATCCAGCCCTTTGGCGCGCGCCGTGACGACATATTGTTTTCTTATTTCATCAAGGAACGCGTTTTTGGTCAAAAGCGAGGTGGTGGCAAAACCGGCAATCGTCATGGCAATGACCGGCAATGTAATGTGCCAGAGATAATCGCCGATTTGCCCCAGCGCTGACAATTCGTCAAAATTATCCGAGGTCAGACCGCGTAAGGGAAACCAGTCGAGATAAGAGCCGCCGGCAAACAACACAATCAACATGACGGCAAATAAAAAGCCCGGAATGGCATAGCCGACAATAATCACCGCCGAGGTCCAGACATCGAAACGCGTGCCGTCGCGCCGCGCTTTGGCAATGCCCAATGGAATGGAAATCAGATAGGTCAACAGCGTCGTCCAAAGCCCCAAAGTGATGGAGACCGGAAGTTTTTCCATGATTAAATCGATAACGGGAATATCGCGATAATAGCTTTCGCCGAAATCAAAGCGCGCATAATCGCCGACCATTTTGAAAAATCGCTCATGCACCGGTTTGTCAAAACCAAATTGGGCTTCCAATTCGGCGATAAATTCAGGGTCAAGCCCCTGCGCGCCGCGATATTTGGAATTGACCGCGGCTTGCGCCGCCGCATTGGTGCCCAAAGTGCTGCCGTCTTGCGCGCCGGTAAAGCGCGAGGTCGCGCCGACATCATGGCCCTGCAATTGCGCAATGACGCGTTCCACCGGCCCGCCCGGGGCAAATTGCACAATGGCAAAGCTAATGGCCATAATGCCGAAAATGGTCGGCACCATGAGCAAAAGGCGGCGAAGAATATAGGCGGCCATATTATTGTTTTTCCTTCCACCAAATGGTTGGGAAACCGAGCCCGTATTTCGGCATATTAGCGGGACGCACCAGCCCCTGCCAATAGGCCAGTCGCTCATGCGGGGCGTGCCATTGCGGCATGATATAATGGTTGGAAATCAATACCCGGTCCAGCGCCCGCGTCGCAGTGACAAGCTCTTGCCGCGAGCGCGCAAAAATAAGTTTTTCAATCAGCGCATCGACCGCCGCGTCTTTAATGCCGATATAATTGCGCCCGCCCGGGCGGTCAGCGGCGGCTGACGACCAATAATCGCGCTGCTCATTGCCGGGTGACAAGGATTGCCCGAAGCTCATCACCACTGCGTCAAAATCATAATTGGTGACGCGGTTTTGATATTGCGTCGGGTCAATGGAGCGCAATTTCGCCTCAATGCCGAGCTTGGCGAGGTTTTTAATATAGGGGGCGACAATGCGCTCAAAAGCAGGCTGCACGAGCAAAAACTCAATGGTGAAAACCACCCCGTCTTTTTGCAATTTACCGTCTTTGAATGGTCCAACCGGCTTTTTCAAACAGCGCGCGCGCCTTGCGTAAATTTTGCCGAATATTGCCGCTTGCATCGGTCACCGGATTTTCAAACAGCGCGTCAAAGGTTTTGGCCGGCAGTTTATCGCGCAGCGGCGTGAGCAAGGCCAGTTCCTCTTTTGATGGTGTGCCGGCGTGCCGATAATTCCGAGCCCTGAAAAAACGAACCGCTGCGCGCATATTGGCCGTAAAACAGGTTCTTTTTGGTCCATTCAAAATCATAAGCCCAATTAAGCGCTTCGCGGACATGGATATTGTCAAAACGCGGGCGGCGCAAATTAAAGACAAAGCCTTGCATGCCGGCCGAGTTTTCCAGCGTCACCGTCTCTTTCACCATGGTGCCGGATTTGACGGCAGGCGTGTCATAGCCGGTCGCCCAAACGCGCGAGGAGAACTCGCGGCGAAAGTCAATTTCGCCCGCTTTCAGCGCTTCAAACGCCACCGTGTCGTCGCCGAAATAGACATATGTCACGCGGTCAATATTGTTTTTGCCGATATTGACGTTCAAATCTTTGGCCCAATAATCAGCACGGCGCTGATAGGTAATGGCACGTCCGGCATCGACTTTCGCTATTTTATAAGCGCCCGAGCTTGGCGGGATGTCCAAACTGGTTTCGGCCAAAGAGCGCCCCTCGCCATTCCAATAGGCTTTTTCAATATCGGCAATTGTCCCAAAATCATCGGCAATTCGCGATTGCCCTTTTGCCCGAAGCGGAAACTGATCTCATGCGCATCGGCAATTTCATAGCCGACCACATCAGCGTAATAGGCGCGGTAAAAAGGATGCGCCTTTTTCAAAGCGGTCAGCGAAAAGCCAACATCATCGGCGGTGATGGGGCTGCCATCTGAAAATTTCGCGTTTTTATTGAGACGGAAGCTGACGGAAGAATAATTGGCCGCATGTTTCACCGCCTCGGCAATCAGCCCGTAACCGGCGCTTGCCTCATCGAGCGAGCCGGTCATCAGCGTGTCATGAATGAGCCCCAAACCGCTTGCTGTATTGCCCTTAATGGTGAACTGGTTGAGATTGTCGAAAGAACCGATGGCGGCAATGCGCAGCGCGCCGCCTTTTGGGGCTTTGTTATTGACGTAAGGAAAATGGGCAAAGCCGCGCGGCAATTGCGGCTCGCCAAAAAGCGACAAGCCGTGTTGCCATTGCGCATGGGCCCGGGCGCAAAGCAGGCTTACCAGAAAAAACGCGGCGCTCGCTGTCAGGCGTGCAAAGGGTGGCATCAGGGACATGATATCTCCAAATCGGATGATAAAATCAGACGAAAGCCACCTATCGAAGCAAAAATAAAGGCCGCGCACAAGATGATGTGTCGCGGCCTTAAAAGAAAAATCGGCTTATTTCAGGCTGTCGAGATAGGCAATAATATTGGCGCGGTCTTTGGCTTTGCGCAGTCCGGCAAAGGCCATATTAGTGCCGGCCGCATATTTTTTCGGATTTTCTAAGAAACCGTTCAGCGCGTCATAATCCCAAGCGCCGCCCATATCGGCCAAAGCGCCGGAATAGGTAAAGCCGTCATGCTGACCAATGGTGCGGTCAACAATGCCATAAAGGGCCGGGCCGATTTTATTGGCGCCGCCCTGTTCAAAGCTGTGGCAGGAGACGCATTTTTTGGCCACTTTAATGCCTTTATCGATGGAGGCGGTAGCCAGCATATCGGCAATCGGCACTACTTCTTCAGCCACGGCAGCAACCGATACCGCGCCTTCTTCTTCAACCCCTTCCACCACATAGGCTTCAGGATTGGCCGGTGCCGGGTCAAACATAATGGCACCGAGGTTTTGCACACCGAGATAAACCAGCAAGGTAAACAGCACCGCGCCGGCGATTTTATTGAGTTCAAAACTATCCATTATGTCCCCCAAAATGCGAAAGGATGAGCCGCATGACGACCCTGAATTTGGCCGCACTTTACGCAATTTCTGCTGCCAACCCCATTGTTTCCGCTTGCGGCCTAGCGTCGCACAAATTAGGAAGAGATTAGGAAAACAAACAGTGAGTCGCAATGGCGGAGAAACAGCAAATGGTAGGCCAAAACCCGATAATTTTAATACCGGCACGCATGGCCTCAACGCGCCTGCCAAACAAGCCTTTGGCACAAATTTGCGGCGTGCCGATGATTGTGCAAGTGCTCAAACGCGCGCAGGAAGCCGATTGCGGTCGTGTTGTCGTGGCGGCGGCTGAGCAAGAAATTGCTGATGCGGTGGCCGATGCGGGCGGCGAAGCGATTTTGACCGATCCGGATTTGCCGTCCGGCTCTGACCGCATTCATGCCGCGCTTAAAACCATTGATGGCGATGGCGCGCATGACGTCATCGTCAATTTGCAAGGCGATTTGCCGAGTTTGGCGCCGAATTTGGTGCGCGATTGCCTCGCTGCATTGGAAGGTGCGGATATGTCGACTTTGGTGGCCGAAATCAACAACCCTGAAGAGCGCGACAACCCCAATGTGGTGAAAGCGGTATTGTCTGTGACCAGCGGTAAAAAAGCCCGCGCACTTTATTTCACCCGCGCCACCGCGCCTCATGGCGATGGGCCGCTTTATCACCATATCGGCATTTATGGCTATCAACGCGCCGCTTTGGACAAATTTGTCGCTTTGCCGCCATCGCCGCTTGAACAGCGCGAAAAGCTCGAGCAATTGCGCGCTTTGGAGGCCGGTTTCACCATTAATGCCGCGATTGTTGACACCGTGCCGGTCGGGGTGGATACGCCGGAGGATTTGGCGCATGCCGAAGCCGTGCTAAAAGAACAATCACTATGAGTAAAATCGCTTTTCAAGGTGAATTGGGCGCCAATAGCCATATTGCCTGTGTCGACACTTATCCCGACATGGCGGTGATGCCGTGCGCCAGTTTCGATGACGCCTTTGCCGCATTGCGCGAGGGCGCGGCGCAGCTGGCCATGATGCCGGTTGAAAACACGGTGGCCGGTCGCGTCGCCGATATTCACCGGCTCTTGCCCGGTTCCAAGCTGTATATTGTCGGTGAGCATTTCATGCGCGTAAATCATTGTCTGTTGGCCTTGCCCGACAGCGATGAAGCCGCTCTGACCCATGTGCACAGTCATGAAATGGCGCTCGGCCAATGTCGCAAATTAATCGCCGAATTGGGGCTGATGCCGCAAGTGGCGGCCGATACGGCGGGCAGTGCGCGCGATTTGGCGGCAGCGAAAACGCCCGGCCATGCCGCCATTGCCTCAAAATTGGCAGCCGAAATTTACGGCCTTAATGTGCTGCGCGAAAATATTGAAGACAGTGCCAGCAATACGACGCGCTTTCTCATCATGTCGGCCAGCCCCGATGATGCCGAGCCGGATGAAGAAAATGTCATGACCAGTTTCATTTTCCGTGTGCGCAATGTGCCCGCCGCGCTTTATAAAGCGCTGGGCGGCTTTGCCACCAATAAGGTCAATATGACCAAGCTTGAGAGCTATCAGCCCAACGGTTTTCTGGCGACGCAGTTTTACGCCGATATTGAAGGCCATCCGGAAAGCGAGCCGGTGCGCCAAGCTTTGGAAGAGCTGAGCTTTTACTGTTCTGAAATGGATATTTTGGGCGTCTATCGCGCCGCACCGGAACGCGCCGCTTTGCAAGACAGCTAGCCGCTCTTATCGGCCTTCTGCAAAAGCCTGCATCAATTGATAAGCAATGGCCATTTGCGGCGGCACACCCAGCGGGCCGTCACCGCGCATGGATGAGATGACATCATCGCGGCTGACCCAGCGCGCTTCTTCCAATTCCACCTCATCGACGCTGACCTCAAGTGAGCTTGCTTCGGCAAGACAGCCAATCATTAAAGAGCCGGGAAACGGCCAGGGCTGCGTGCCGAGATAGGTGACATTGTCAATCTCAAGGCCCGCTTCTTCCTGCAATTCGCGCGCCACTGCCTCTTCAATGGTTTCGCCCGGTTCCATAAAACCGGCCAAAGCGCTCAACATGCCCTCGGGCCAACCGCGCTGGCGACCCAATAAGCATTGCTCGCCATATGTGGCCAGCATAATCACCACCGGATCGGTGCGCGGAAAATGCTCGGCCCCGCAATTGCCGCATTGGCGCTTATAGCCGCCTTCCAGCATATGTGTGGGACTGCCGCATTGGGCGCAAAAACCGTGCCGCAAATGCCAATCCAACATGCCTTTGGCTTGCGCCAAAATCGCCAATTCAGTGCGCGCCATATCGCCATCGGCCGCCAAAGCGCGCAAATCTTCAAATTGCCCCATGCCTTTGAACGGGCCGAACTCTTCAGGGCTGCTCATATGGCTGATATCGGCGGCAAAAAGCGGTTTGCCGCGGCGATTAAGGCCCAAAAAAACCACCGCCATATCGTCGCGCCAAGCCTCCGCGAAAGCCGCTTTCGGCAAATAGCCGACATCGCGCCCGTCGCCCGCTTGCAGTTCCGGCAATACCAAAGGCTGCAAATTCCACAATGGCACAATCAGCGCCGGCATCTGATGGCCAATTGCGCGGCCAGCCAATCGGCATTGCCGCGTTGATGACCGGCACGGTCGAGCGGATTATTGGCAAACATTATGGGGTTTTCCGGCAGCGCCATAAACTCTCTCCTGTCAAATAGCGGGCAGAGTGCCATTGCAATCTATCCCCGTCAATCATCGCCCAATATGTGGCAAAAAAGCTGTATCACCGGCTTGGCTCTGCTATAAAGAGAGGGAGAGATTGGCGGCAGACGCATCCCTCGCCAACCGGGTCAGATCCGGAAGGAAGCAGCCCTAACGAGTTCGGTGCGGGTTGCCTGTCCAGTCTCTCACCTCTCATGCCGCGGACCGAACCATTGGGGTCCCGAGGCGGCAATGATGATTGATACGGGCAGCTTTGGGGCACAAATGACAGAACAAACAGAAGATAATATTGCCGCCGAGCCGACCGAAGAACATGCCGATTCCGAACTGCAATATGAGGGCGCGCAAGCGCCGGAGTTTACCGCCGATGCGCCGGGGTTCGACATGTTGGCCGATGCCGATGCCGATAATGAAGTCGAAAATGACGCCGCGCCAATAAGCGGCGATGACGGCAGCTATAAAGTGCTGGCGCGCAAATATCGGCCGCGCAATTTTGACGATTTGATTGGCCAAGAAGCCATGGTGCAGACCCTGACCAATGCGTTTGACAGCGGACGTATCGCGCATGGCTTTATGCTGACCGGCGTGCGCGGGGTCGGCAAAACCACCACGGCGCGCATTTTGGCGCGCGCGCTCAATTACCAAACCGAAGCGATTAATGCGCCGAGCATGGCTTTGGCCGAAGATGGCGCGCATTGTGAAGCGATTATGGATGGCAGCCATGTCGATGTCATTGAAATGGATGCCGCCTCGCGCACCGGCATTGGCGATATTCGCGAAATTATCGATAATGTGCGCTACACGCCGAGCGCGGCGCGTTTCAAAGTCTATATTATTGACGAAGTGCATATGCTGTCGAAAGCCGCCTTCAACGGATTGCTGAAAACGCTGGAAGAACCGCCGGCGCATGTGAAATTCATTTTTGCGACGACGGAAATCCGCCAAGTGCCGGTCACCGTATTGTCGCGCTGCCAGCGTTTTGATTTGCGCCGCCTGACTTTGGACGACACGCAAACCCTTTTGAGCCGCACCTGCAAGGCTGAAAATGTCAGCTTGCCGGAAGAAGCGTTGAAACTGATTGCGCGCGCTGCTGACGGTTCGGCGCGCGATGCGCTGTCTTTGCTGGATCGCGCCTTGGCGCATATTGACCCGGCCGGCGATGGCGCGGTCGATGAGGCGACCATGCGCGCGCTTTTGGGGCTGGCCGATCGCGGACGCATTTTCGACCTGTTTGATTTGGTCATGGCCGGTTCGGTGAGCGCGGCATTGGCCGAGTTTGAAGCGCAATATGTGATGGGCGCCGATCCGGCCGTTATTTTGGCCGATATGGCCGAACTGACGCATTGGCTGACACGGCTGAAATTCGTGCCGGCCGCGCAAGAAGATATTGCTTTTTCGGCGCAATTGCGCAGTCGCGGCGTGGAAGCGGCAGAAAAATTATCGACCCGCATTTTGTCGCGGGTTTGGCAGGTTTTGCTGGCCGGCGCGGATGAAGCGGCGCGTGCCGCCAATGCGCGTGCCGCGGCGGAGATGGTGCTTATCCGATTGGCCCATCTGGCCGATATGCCGTCGCCCGAAGAGCTCATCAAAAAATATGACAGTGCTGCCGCATCACCATCGACATCTGCCGCGCCTAATGCTGCACCGTCACCTTCTGCCCCATCTGGCAGGGCTTCCGGCGCGGTCAGCGAGACGGTCATGCCGCCCCATAATGGCGGGGCCGGTCCGCGCGCGTCAGCCCGAATAGAAATGGCACAAGAAACGGCACAAGAAACGGCAATGCATAGCTCGCCGGTGTTGCAAAATTTTCAGGCCATTGTCGATTTGGCGGCGGCGAAGCGCGATATCGGGTTAAAGCATGCGCTCGAAAACGGTGTTCATTTGGTGGCGTTTGAAAGCGCGGCAGGGGACGCGCGCCGGTCGCATCGAATTGCGCTTGGCCGAGGGGCAAGACAATATTGCGCAAGATTTGACACGCAAATTGCGTGAGTGGACGGGGAAAAATTGGGTCGTGTCGCTGTCGCAAGAAGGCGGCGCGGCAACGCTCGGTTCGGTCAAACAAAGTGCCGCCGACCGCCGCGAAGAAGCGGCATTAAAAGACCCGTTTGTGCAAGCGGCCTTATCGGCTTTCCCAAAAGCCGAGATTGTTTCGATCAGCGATTTTGAAGCCGCCATGCCGGTCGATGATGGCGAGACCCCTGATATGGACAGCGATTAGGCGCGCTTTATGGCCGGGGCGGAAATTGAAAATTTGGTGAAATTGCTGGCGCGGTTGCCGGGGCTGGGGCCGCGTTCAGCACGGCGCGCCGTCTTGCAAATGATGCGCCGCCGCGAAACCCTGCTTGACCCGCTCAGCGAGGCATTGATGGTGGCGCGCGATAAAATCGTCAATTGCACAAGCTGCGGCAATATCGACACGCTGTCGCCCTGCACCATATGCGCCGATAGCCGCCGCGACGGATCGGTTTTATGCGTGGTTGAAGATGTCGGCGATTTATGGGCGCTGGAGCGCGCGCAAGCGGTCAAAGGGCGCTATCATGTTTTGGGCGGCACTTTATCGGCGCTCGACGGCATCGGCCCTGATGATTTGAATTTGGGCGGGCTGAAACAACGCTGCGCTGATGATGCGGTGAAAGAAATCATTCTCGCCACCAATGCGACGGTGGAAGGGCAAACCACGGCGCATGTCATTACCGATATGTTATCCGATTTGGATGTTACCATTACGCGGCTGGCGCATGGCGTGCCGGTCGGCGGTGAATTGGATTATCTCGATGACGGCACTTTATTGGCCGCCATGAAGTCGAGACGGTGAAGGCGCGCTGATAGGCGGCGTCAGCCCTTATTGTCCAGTAAATCACTGCCGCTTTCCGCTTCCACCTCCAGCGAGGTGATTTTTTCACCGCGCGAACCGATTTTGCGGCTGGAGGTTTCAATTTGCTCAATATCCTTATTGGCTTGGTCAAAATGGCCGCGCAATTTGCCGATGCGCTCATCCAGTCGCGTCACATCGAGCAACAGGCTTTCCACTTCCTTTTGAATGAGCCCGGCCTGCTGGCGCATTTTGACGTCGCGCATAATGGCGCGCACCGTATTGAGCGTCAGCGACATGGTATTTGGCGATACCGGATAGACGCGCAAAGCGCGGCATTTTTCAACCATATCAGGCAGGCGCAAATGCAATTCGGAAAATATGCTTTCGGACGGCAAAAACATCAGCGCCGCATCGGCCGTCTCGCCGGGAATAATATATTTTGCGGCAATATCTTGCGCATGTTTCAGTGTGTCGCTTTTCATTTGTGTCAATGCGGCGCGTGTTTCTGCCTCATCTTCGGCGGCGCGCAATTTCTGATAGGCCTCGAGCGGAAATTTACTGTCAACGACAACAGGGCCGGGCGGATTGGGCAATCTGATGAGACAGTCGGCGCGTTTGCCATTTGATAATGTGTGTTGAAAATCATAGGCGCTGTCGGGCAGGCCATCGACGACAATGTCATTGAGTTGGCTTTCACCAAAAGCGCCGCGCGCCTGCTTATTGTCGAGAATGTGCTGCAATTCGACAACTTGGCTCGACAGGGCGGTAATTTCTTGCTGTGCCTTGTCAATCAAAGACAGTCGCTCGCCCAAATCACCCAAAGATTTGGCGGTTTTTTCGCGGCTTTCGGTCAGATTATCGGCCATGTTTTTGCTCACCTGGCCCAATTGCTCGGTCATGGTGCGGGCCAATTCGCCCTGTGTGCGTTGCTGGTTTTCGGCCAGCGCGCCAAGTCGACCGGCAAGCTGGTTTTGCTCATTGCGCATGGCATCTATCAAAGCCAGCATTTGCGCTTGGTCATCGCCATCGCTGCGCTTGCCGCGCAGCATAAAAGCAAGGCCGAGCCCCACGGCCAAGCCGAAACAAAGCGCGAAAATAATGAGTATAATATCCATGCCGCGCATAGTGCGCCGATTCGGCCAGCTTGACGCTGGCGCTTGCAAGGCTTAATTCAAAGTGATGAGCGTAAGAGAGATTATTGAAGTTCCGAACCCGCTGCTGAAAACCATTTCCGCGCCGGTGGCCGAAGTGCGTGACGATACGCGCGCGCTGATGGATGACATGTTGGAAACCATGTATGACGCCAATGGCATTGGCCTTGCCGCCATCCAAATCGGCGTGGCGCAGCGCATTATCGTGATGGATATTTCGCAATCCTATAGCGAAGATGAAGCGGCTGATGAGGGTTTGGAAGACGATGAAGAGGCAGCGGAAGCCAAGCGTTTGCGCGATTTGCTGAAAGACGAAAAACCGCGCTTTTTCGTCAATCCGGAAATTATCTGGACGGCTGATGAGACGCGCAATTATCAAGAGGGCTGTCTTTCCGTGCCCGGTTTTTATGACGATGTCGCGCGCCCCGCCCAATGCAAAGTCAAATTTCTCGACTATGACGGGCAGCCTCAAGAGATTGACTGTGACGGGCTTTTGGCGACCTGCATTCAGCACGAAATGGACCATTTGAACGGCATTGTCTTTCTCGATCATTTGTCGCGACTGAAACGGCAAATGGCGCTGAAAAAACTCAAAAAAGCGACGCAAGGCGCAAGCGTTTGAGGGCGTGCCCATGAGCCGCAAAATAATCTTTATGGGCACCCCCGATTTTGCCGTGCCGGCCTTTGAGGCGGTGCGCGCGGCGCATGATGTTATCGCCGTCTATACGCGCCCGCCCGCCAAACAAGGGCGTGGCCAGCATGTGAAAGCCTCGCCCGTGTATGCGGCGGCAGAAGAGGCAGGCATTCACGTCTTCACCCCGACCAGCCTGAAAGATGAAGACGAATTGGCGCGTTTTCGCGCGCTGGCGCCCGAGCTCGCCATTGTCGTCGCCTATGGCATGATTTTGCCGCAAGACTGGCTCAATGTGCCGCCTATGGGGTGCTGGAACATTCACGCTTCGCTTTTGCCGCGCTGGCGCGGCGCCGCCCCGATACAACGCGCCATTATGGCCGGTGACAGTGAAACCGGTGTGGCTGTCATGCAGATGCAAGCGGGATTGGACACGGGCGATGTGCTGCTGGAAAAACCTCTGGCCATTGCCGATGATGACACGGCGCAAAGCCTGCATGACAAGCTGGCGCAATTGGGCGGCGCAGCCATTGCCGAAGCTTTGGCGGCAGAAACATTGACGCCTGTGCCGCAAGCGACAAACGGCATTACTTATGCCGAGAAGATTGACAAGGCGGAAGCGCGGCTCGATTTCTCGCGACCGGCGAAAGAATTGGACGCGCATATTCGCGGCCTGTCGCCATTTCCCGGCGCGTGGTTTGAAGCCAATGGCAAACGGATAAAAGTGCTGGCCGCCAAAGCGGTCGAGCAACAAGGCGCGGTGGCTCAGCTTGCCGATAAGGGTGCCATTGTGTTTTGCGGCCAAGATGCGTTGCGGCTTGTGCGCGTGCAACCGGCGGGCAAGGCGGCAATGAGCGGCGATGAATGGTTGCGCGGGCGCGGCCTCGTGGCGGGCGAGAAACTGGATTAATGCGCTACCGCTTGACCATAGAATATGACGGCACACCGTTTTGCGGTTGGCAAAGCCAGCGCGAAGGCGGCGCCGTGCAAGATGCATTGGCCGCTGCGGTCAAAGGGTTTTGCGGCGAGACGACAACGGCTTTCGGGGCCGGGCGCACCGATACCGGTGTGCATGCGCGCGGGCAAGTGGCGCATCTTGACCTTGAAAGCGCGCCAACTCCCGACAAGCTGATGGCCGGATTGAACTATCACTTAAAGCCGCAACCCGTGGCGGTGATTGGGGCCGCCTATGCGCGCGATGATTTCGATGCCCGCTTTTCAGCCGTGGCGCGGCATTATCAATATCGCATTTTATGTCGCCGCGCCGTGCCCGCTTTGGATCGCGAGCGGGTTTGGTTCGTGCCGCAAAAATTGGCACTGGAACCGATGCAAGAAGCGGCAGGCCATTTTATCGGCAAGCATGATTTTACCAGTTTTCGCTCGGTGCAGTGCCAAGCCAAATCGCCGGTCAAAACGCTGGACAGTCTGCGCATTGATGCGGCGGGGGATGAGTTCATCATCACCGCCAGCGCGCGATCTTTTTTGCACAATCAAGTGCGCTCTTTGGCCGGTGCGTTGAAACATGTCGGCGAGGGCAAATGGACGCCGGATGATGCGCGTGCCGCTTTGGCCGCCTGCGACCGTGCGCAATGCCCGCCTGTCGCGCCGGCTTGCGGGTTGACTTTCATGCAGGTGGATTATCCAGACGCGCTTTTGGCCGCGCCGGAAGCGGCTCAGGCGAAATAACCGGCCAGCAATTTTTCGTAAATTTTGGCAAGCTGGCGAATATCATCGACCGGCACATGCTCATCGACTTTGTGCATGGTTTTGCCGACCAGCCCGAACTCGACAACGCGGCTTATGTCTTTGATGAAACGCGCATCCGAGGTGCCGCCCGAAGTTGATAAAATCGGCGCGCGGCCCGTCACTTCTTCAATCGCCGTACTCAATGTTTCGACAAAAGGCCCGGGCTCGGTCAAAAAGCAATCGCCCGTATGCGACAGCTCAAGCGCATAACCGGCCTCGCCTGCCGCTTCATCAAGCCGCGCCTCAATCCACGCGCTGATTTTGTCTTTATCCCAATGGTCATTATAGCGAATATTGAAACGCCCGACCGCTTGCGCCGGAATGACATTGGTCGCGCCATTGCCGACATCGACCGAAGTGATTTCCAAATTGGACGGTTGAAAATGCTCTGACCCGTCATCAAGCGGGCCGGCCGCCAAATGCGCCATCAGCGTGACCAATTGCGGCACCGGATTATCGGCCAAATGCGGATAGGCGACATGGCCTTGCGTGCCGGTCACCGTGACCACCCCATTGACCGAGCCGCGGCGACCGATTTTTATCATATCACCCAACACGTCAGGATTGGTCGGTTCACCGACCAGACAATCATCAATAATTTCGCCCTGTTCTTGAAGCCAGCCCAGCATTTTGCGCGTGCCGTTAATGCTCGGGCCTTCTTCATCGCCGGTGATGAGAAAGGAAATCGAGCCGCCGACATCGCCCTGCGCTTGCTGATGCGCCGCCACGGCGGCGACAAAAGCGGCGATCGCGCCTTTCATATCGGCAGCACCCCGCCCCCAAAGAGCTTGCTCACGAATGTCGCCGGCAAACGGGTCTGTCTGCCAATCATCTGCATTGCCCACCGGCACGACATCTGTGTGACCGGCAAAACAAATATGCGGGCCGTCACTGCCGCGCCGGGCATAGAGATTATCAACTGCTTCCGTGCCGTCTTCTTGGAACGGCAAGCGCGTGCAGACAAAGCCGAGATTTTCTAAAACCGCTTGCAACAGGTCGAGCGCGCCCGCTTCGGCCGGTGTGACCGAAGGGCAGCGTATCAATTGCGCGGCAAGCTCGACAGGGTCTAGCGATTGGCTCATGAGACTATCCTAATCGCGCAACAGCTCATTGACCGAGGTTTTTTTGCGCGTCTGCGCATCGACGGTTTTGACAATCACGGCGCAAGCCAAATTCGGGCCGCCATTTTCCGACGGCAATGTGCCGGGCACGACCACCGCATAGGGCGGGACTTCGCCGCGATAAATCTGCCCGCTTTCGCGATCGACGATTTTCGTCGAGCCGGAAATGAACACACCCATAGAGAGCACCGCGCCCTCGCGCACAATCACCCCTTCGGCAACCTCCGAACGTGCGCCGATAAAGCAGTCATCTTCAATAATCACCGGTCCGGCTTGCAAAGGTTCCAGCACGCCACCAATACCGGCACCGCCCGAAATATGGACATTTTTACCGATTTGCGCGCAAGAGCCGACGGTTGCCCAAGTATCGACCATTGTGCCGCTATCGACATAAGCGCCGAGATTGACAAAGCTCGGCATCAGCACCACGCCGGGCGCAATATAGGCCGAGCGGCGCACCACGCAATTGGGCACGGCGCGAAAACCGGCAGCGGCAAATTCATCTTCGCCCCAACCGGCAAATTTTGACGGCACTTTATCCCACCAGCTGGTGCCTTGCGGGCCGCCCGATTGAGCACTCATATCGTTCAACCGAAAAGATAAAAGCACGGCTTTTTTCAGCCATTGATTGACCTGCCAATCGCCATCGGTTTTTTCGGCGACGCGCAAGCTACCGCCATCGAGCGCGTCCAATGCGCCGTTGACCGCTTCGCGCACATCACCTTGCGTGTCGGCTGATACATTGCCGATATCGTCAAAAGCAGCATCAATGATTTGCTGCATGGTCTGATTATCCATCACTCTTTCCTCTCGCCTTTATCGCGGCCATTGGGGGGGAAATTAGCAGGCCTTTTTGTGCAGTCAAGCACATGTCCGAAAACAGTCAAAGGCGAAGCTGTCATCGCGCTGATTTCGTCAATTCTGTCAGAAAATCGGCAAGATTATCGGTCTTATGGTGAATATGCGTGTCGTCTTGCGCGCGATATTCGAGCGGCATGTTCATCGCTTCCAGCGAGTCATTGCCGCTTTCCGCGACCAAAATCGTGGTCATGCCAAGCTGATGCGCCGGTGTCAGATTGCGCGCCATATCTTCGAAAAATGCCGTGTTTTCGGCTTCCAAACCGAAGCGCGCCAGCATGGAAGGATAAATTTCAGGATTTGGTTTGGGTAAATAATCACCCGCCACAATGTCGAAAATATCGTCAAAATGCGCGTCCACGCCAAGCTGCCCCATCACCCGCTCAGCATGCGCCACCGTGCCATTGGTGAAAATGAATTTTTTGCCGGGTAGGGCGGCCAGCGCCGCAGATAAGGACGGGTCGGGGGCCAATACCGAAACGTCAATATCATGGACAAAGTCGAGAAACGGGCCGGGCGGCAATCCGTGCTTATTCATCAAACCGGCCAAGGTCGTGCCATATTCACCGAGAAATTGCTTTTGCAGGCGATAAGCTTCATCGCGCTCAACCGCCAATGCTTCGCCGATAAAGGCGGTCATGCGTTTGTCAATTTGTGCGAACAAATTTTGGCTGGCCGGATAAAGCGTATTGTCCAAATCAAATACCCAGCCCTCAATAGTGGCAAAACGCTGCATCATTACTCCAAATTAATCGTCCAACGGCGCGCCGCTCCCGTGTCGATGCGGGTAAAGCCATGTCGGTCATAGCCGCGCGCCAAGCAATTTTCTTCACCGTCAATGGCAAAACGTGTCGGCTTGGTGCACAGCTCGCGCTCGCCGCTCCAAATTTTGGCGCGTCCCGCCTCGCGCACCAAGCGGCCATCTTCGCCGACCGCTTCGGCATAGTAGAAATAATAACGATCGCTCAGGCTCTCATTGATCACTTGCGTGCACTCATCAGCCGGAACACGCCGCCAGCCGCGGCTTTGAAAACGATCATTTTTCAATTGGCCGGTCGCGGCCCAAACCAAATGCGCGGTGCGATTGCATAAGGTGAGGCCGCGTTCACCGGCCTCGCTCTGCACGGTTTGGATAAGCTTGCCCAGCAGGGCTTCACCTTTCGGATTGCCTTTCACGCCATAGCGCAATTTATAGGCGGCTTCGGCTTCGCGCGTGCGCTCACCGCCAAAGCCGTCAATCGGGCCAATATCATATTGTAAATCGCTCAATAGGCGCTGAATACCGGCCATGCGGGCGCGGCGGCGACCATAATTGCTTTTTTCGGTAAACTCGACCAAGCGCCGTCCTGAACTGCCGGCGACAACGGCAAAATCGGCCTCAATCAGGCCACGGCGGCGACAATCGCGCCGCCCCTCAATGCTGAATTGGCGGTTCTCGGCGGCGACACAAAAACGCTCGCCACCGTCAAAAACCAACCCCTCACCGGCATGGGCTTCATCTGATTTGGCATAGACATAGGCTTGCGCATCATCGGGCATATCGGCCAAAGCAATGGCGCATGCGCCGGGCAGAAGCTCTATCCAGCCTTCGGTTTTGCTGACCACGCCCTGGCGCACCGAGGCCGCAACCTGCAGCACATAAGAGGTTTCATTGCACAGGCGCATATCGGCCCGCGCCGCTGATGGAACGACAAAAAGGCCGAGACTGAAAATCAGGCTAAAGAGAGCGATGCGCATTTTGTCACTCGATTAATGTGCCGGCACCCAGCTCGGTAAACAGTTCCAGCAAAATGGCGTGCTGCACGCGGCCATCGAGAATGGCGGTGGCGGCAACACCGTTTTTCACCGCATCAATGGCGGTTTGCAATTTCGGAATCATGCCGCCCTGCGCCGTGCCGTTTTTAATCAGCCGCGCCGCTTGCGCTTTGCTCAAGCGTTCAATCAATTTCCCCTTTTTGTCTTTCACGCCATCGACATCGGTCAGCATCAGCAAGCGCTCGGCCCCTAAAGCGGCGGCAATGGCACCGGCTGCCGTATCGGCATTGACATTGAGGGTCTGGCCGTTTGCCGAAGTCGCAATCGGTGCAATGACGGGAATAATATCCGAGGCCAGCATGACATCGAGAATATGGCTATTGACCTTTTGCGGCGTGCCGACAAAGCCGAGATTGACGGCTTTTTCAACATTGGAGGTCGGGTCTTTGGCCTTGCTGCGGGTTTTTTTGGCGACCAGTAAATCACCGTCTTTGCCCGACAGGCCGACCGCCGTGCCGCCCGCCGCATTGAGTGCGGTGACGATTTGTTTGTTAATCGCGCCGGCCAGCACCATTTCGACCACTTCAATGGTTTGCGCATCGGTGACCCGCAAGCCGTTTTTGAAACTGCTTTTAATGTTCAACCGTTCCAGCATGGCGGCAATTTGCGGGCCGCCGCCATGCACAATGACCGGATTAATGCCCGATTGTTTGAGCAGCACCACATCATGCGCAAATTGGCGCGCCAGCACATCATCGCCCATAGCGTGGCCGCCATATTTAATGACCACCGTTTTTTTGTCGTAAAGCTGCATGAAAGGCAGCGCTTCGCTCAGCACATGGGCTTTGGCCAGCCAATCTGACGGATTGGCCGGTTTGTTTTTTGACGGAGATTTCACTTTGTTTGCCATGCAAACTCCAAATTCTATCAGGCCTTATATCCCAATTCGGTCAAATCAACCAGACTTGCAATGGCCGCGCGCACAAGCTCAATGCCCTGAATTTATTCGCTCGATGTGGCGATTATCTCAGGGTGGGCAGCCGGGCGTTTTTGCAGCGCCGTTTGGGTTTGCTCAATCAACGCATTGAGCGCGCCGCTTTTCAGCTTGTCGGTTTTGGTCAGCACGATTTGATAAGACACGGCAGCCATATCCAAATCATCCATCATGGCGAGGTCGTTTTTCTTCAGCCCGTGACGGCTATCGACCAGCATGAAAATGCGCCGCAAATTGGGGCGCCCGCGCAAATAAGCATTGAGCAATTTATTCCAGGCGGCGATTTTGGCTTTGCTTTCGCGCGCATAGCCATAGCCCGGCAAATCAACCAGCCATGCCGCGCCGTCATTGCGCTGTGGTGCGAGCAGGAAAAAATTCAGCTCTTGTGTGCGTCCCGGCGTATTGGAGGTGCGCGCCAATCCTTTGGTGCCGGTCAGCGCATTGATCAACGATGACTTGCCGACATTTGAGCGTCCGGCAAAGGCAATTTCAATGCGGTCAGGGGCGGGCAGGGCCTCAAGCGCCACGACACCGAATTTGAACTCCGTGCCTTGCGCCAAGAGCCAGCGACCGGCCTCGACCAGCGCGGCAGTCTGATTATCCTGTTGATCCGTCATCATTGTCGCCTTGCTGTGCGGCTTTGCGCCGAAAGCCGAGATTTTGTAGAAGCTCAATCTCAACACCGTGGCGGCGCATAATATAACCCTGCTGCAAGAGCGAGAGGAAATTGTTCCAGGCCCAATAAATCACCAGACCGGCCGGGAAACCGGCAAGAATAAAGGTGAAGAATATGGGCAGGATTTGGAACATGCGCGCCTGAATCGGGTCGGGCGGCGGCGGGTTCATTTGCATTTGCACATACATGGTAAAGCCCATCAAAACCGGCCAAATGCCGATCAGCAAAAAGCTCGGCACATCATAAGGCAATAGCCCGAACAAATTGAACAGCGAGGTCGGGTCAGGGGCTGACAGGTCTTGAATCCAGCCAAAGAAAGGTTGGTGACGCATATCAATGGTCACGAACAGCACTTTATAAATCGAGAAGAACACCGGTATTTGAATGAGAATGGGTAAACACCCGGCCAGCGGATTAAGCTTTTCTTCGCGGTAAATTTTCATCAATTCCTGCTGCTGCGCTTGCCGATCGTCTTTATAGACTTCGCGGATTTGCAACATGCGCGGCTGCAATTTCTTCATTTTCGCCATGGTTTCGTAAGAGCGATTGGCAAGCGGAAAAAAAGCCAGCTTGATGAGCACGGTGACCAGCAAAATGGCAATGCCGTAATTGCCGAAAAATGCGTAAAACAGCGCCAGCGCGTTAAACATCGGTTTGGTCAGGAAGTAAAACCAGCCCCAATCAATCAGCAGATCAAAACGGGTGACGCCGGCATCGGCATAGGCATCAATCACATCAACACGCTTGGCACCGGCAAAAAACCGGCTCGTGCTTTCAAAGCTTTGGCCCGGTGCCAATGTTTGTCCGGCGAGCAGAAAATCACTGCGATAGCCGGGGGCTGCCTGACCGCCCAGCCTATCATCTGCGCGGCCGGTAAAGCGGCCGGTAAAAGCTTGGTCTTGCGGCGGAATAAGCGCGGCGGCCCAATACTTATCGGTGATGCCGAGCCAGCCGCCCGTGGCGCTTTGCTTGACCGGCCCGTCGCTCAGCAAATCATCATAGTCAATCTCGGTAAGGCCCTCTTCGCCGAAAAAGCCGATTGGCCCTTCGTGCAAAATGAACAAATCGGTGAGTTGCGGTGTGCCGGTGCGTGCTATTTGTCCGAACGGGTAGAGCGTCAGGGTTTCGCCCGAACCGTTTTGCGCGCGCTGGGTGATGGTGAACATATAATTTTCATCAACGCTGATGGTTTGCGACAAAACCAAACCTTCCGGTGTGACATGGCGCAGCGTCACCGGCGTGGACGGGGTCAGTCGCCCGTCGCCACTGGCTCGCCAGACGGTTTTTTCATCGGGCAAGGTCACCTTGCTGTCGGGGGCGGCAACAAAACCGTGTTGCGCCTGCCAATGGCCGGTTTGGCCCTCGCGTTGCAACAATATTTGCCGCGGCGCATTTTCCCTTGCATCGGCACCGTAAGCGGTCAGCACCAAATCATCAAAACGGGCGCCCATGAGCGCGATTGAACCGGTCAATTGCGGCGTTTCAATGGTGAGACGCGGCGCTTCGGCAAAACCTTCCGTGATAAGATTGGCCGCCACTTGCGGTTGGGCAATTTGCCTGTGGCTGCTTGTGGTGCCATATTTGCTGCCAGCCCGTCAGCGCGCGGCTGTTGCATTATCGGTCGTCGGCGAGGTGTTTTCCAGCTTTTGTTGGCGTGCGCGTTCTTCAGCCAGACGCGGCTCGGTGACGAAAAACTGCCATCCCAATAAAACGGCAAGGCTTAAAATAATGGCCATTAAAAAATTATTTTGGTCATTCATGTCATATCCTTTCATTTATCCATTTAGGCGCATTTTTGTGCAGGGCTTTGAGAGCCGAACGCAAATCATTTTTCAGTTTTGCCAGGGTCGCGGCGCGGTATGCACCCGACCTATCATCACATAATCGAAACCGGCTTGGCCTTCCAGCGGCAAAATTTCTTGCGCCGCCGCGCGCAACCGTCGCCGGGCCCGATTGCGCGCCACCGCATTGCCGATTTTCTTGCTGGCCGTCAGCCCATAACGCACCGGTGTCGGTGATATTTCATCATCGCCGCGCGCGCGTGCTTGCACAATCAGGCCGCGCCGCACTTCTTTGTCAGCCTTGGCGGCAGCAAGAAACAAGCGCCTGACGCGCAAGCTTGACAGCGCGTGACCTGTGCTTGTCATGAAAAAATCTTAGGCCGACAGGGTTTTACGGCCGCGCGCGCGACGACGCGCCAATACCAGACGGCCGTTTTTGGTGGCCATGCGGGAACGGAAACCGTGGCGGCGTTTGCGCACCAGATTGCTTGGTTGGAAAGTTCTTTTCACCTGACCCACTCCTTCACGAAACAGAAAAATAGTGTGTTTCTGCTGAGTTCCGTTTATATCTCGGGCGGATTTAGCTAAAAATAGCCTCAAAGTCAATCTTCTTGGCTTGATTATGGGCTAGTTTTTGCGCGCAGGGGGCGCATGACAATGAACGACAACAATAATCGCTTGGCCGCTGCATCGCCACCCAAGAAATTGGCTCTGATCGGCCTTTTTGGCGCTCTGCTGGTCGGCTTTTTCATTTTCGATTTGGACAGCCTTATCAGCTATCAAGGATTGGCCGAAAATGAGGCCGCCTTAAAGCGCGCCGTCGCTGAAAATCGGCTGATTACCATTTTGGCCTATATGGCGGTTTACATAACCGCTGTCGCGTTTTCCCTGCCCGGCGCTTTATGGCTCAGCCTGGCCGGCGGTCTGATGTTCGGCACTTTGGCCGGCGGGGTAATTATCGTTATTTCAGCAACTTTGGGAGCCAGCGGATTGTTTGTGGCGGCACGCTATATTATCGGCGACGCATTGCGCGCACGTGCCGGTCCGGCTTTGCAGAAATTCGAAGCGGCTTTTAACCGCGATGCTTGGTCTTATATGCTGGTCTTGCGGCTTTTGCCGATTTTTCCGTTTTTTATCGTCAATTTGGGGGCTGCGCTTGGTCGGGGTGCGCTTTCCGATATTTTTGCTGACCACTTTTTTCGGCATTATGCCGGGGACATTTGTTTTTGCTTCCATCGGCAATGGTATTTCGGTTCTATTGCAATCGGGCGAACGCCCTGATTTGAGCGTCATGCAAAGCCCTGAAATATTGGGGCCGCTTGTCGCGTTGGCGGTTTTGTCATTGGCACCGATTTTATGGCGGCGCATGAAAGGGACAGAAAATGGCTGAGCATATTAAGACCGATATTTGCGTTATTGGCGGCGGCTCGGGCGGCCTGTCTGTTGCCGCCGGTGCGGCACAAATGGGCGCACAAGTGGTTTTGGTCGAAGGTCATAAAATGGGTGGTGATTGCTTGAATTATGGCTGTGTGCCGTCAAAGGCGCTGCTCGCCGCCGCTGAGCGCGCGCATATGGGGCGTTCCAATAAGCCTTTCGGGGTTGCTGCGGCCAGACCGAAAGTCGATTTCAAAGCGGTGATGGCGCATGTGCGCGAGACCATTGAAGCGATTGAGCCGGTCGATAGCGTTGAGCGGTTTTCCGGTCTCGGCGTTCGGGTGGTGGAAGCGACGGGCAAATTTATCGACCGCAAAACCCTTAAAGCAGGAAATGCGATTATTCGCGCCAAGCGCTTTGTCATTGCGACCGGCTCAACCGCCGGCCTGCCCAATATTCGCGGCCTGAAATCCGTGCCTTATCTGACCAATGAAACGGTTTTCAGCCTGTCGCGCCAACCCAAACATTTGCTGATTATTGGCGGTGGACCGATCGGCGCTGAAATGGCGCAAGCTTTTTGCCGTCTCGGTTCTCAGGTGACGGTTTTGGAGGCCGACCGCTTTTTGGGGCGCGACGACCCTGAAACCGCAGCCCATGTCAAACGCCAATTGCACGAAGACGGTGTTGCTTTAAGGGAGGGCGTGCGTATTTCCTCGGTCGCCGCGAGCGGCAAGGGCGCAGGAACAAAAATTACCGTTTCATTACAAAATGGCGCGCCAGTGACGGGCGATGCCTTATTGGTGGCAGCCGGTCGCAGGCCCAATTTGGCGGCTTTGGATTTGGCCAAAGCAGGCGTCAGCATTAGCGACGGGCCGGTGCCGCATATTCAAGTCGATAAAAGATTGCGCAGCAGCAATAAGAAGATTTTTGCCATTGGCGATGTCAATGGCGGGCCGCAATTCACCCATGCGGCGGGCTATCAAGCCGGTTTGGTCATTCGCAATATTTTGTTTTTCCTGCCCGCCAAGGTCAATTTCTCCGCTCTGCCGCGCGTCACCTATACCAATCCTGAACTGGCATCAATCGGATTGAGCGAAGCCGAGGCGCGCGAAAAATACGCTGCCATAAAAGTGCTGCGCTGGCCGTTTGAAGAAAATGACCGCGCCCGCGCCGAGCGCGATATGCGCGGCATGGTGAAAGTGGTGACAACGCGCAATGGGCGTATTTTGGGGGCATCGATTGTCGGCAAAGGGGCCGGTGATTTGCTGGCCCCGTGGACAATGGCCTTGGCGCAAGGCTTGCCAATTTCCGCTATGGCCGGGGTCATATCCCCCTATCCGACGCGCGGTGAGGCTTCTAAGCGCGCCGCCGGTGATTATTACACACCGACCTTATTCGGCCCGCGCACCCGCAAAATAGTCGGGCTTTTGTCTTTATTGCGCCGTTAACCTTTTGTTAAGCTTTATGCGTTAAAGGTTAATCATGAGTAAATTGCGAATATATTTTATTCGTATTCGCCGACCCTCCGCGCTTGCATTATCCGCATCAGCGACCCAAAGCGTGGCCCGGCCTAATCGAAAAAATTTGATTGCCGCATATGGCTGGCATTTCGCAATCAGCTGGCGGGGGCGGGCGCTTTGACTCATCGCCACCGTTTCAAATCACCTTGCCGCACCATGCGCCGGGCGCTCCGCGCGATGAGGCGGATGGCGATGAGGCGGCGGCGCTGGAAGCGTCGCCATCGCTGTCGGCGGAGGCGTGACCGCCAGCTTTTGACCTCCCGTGTTTGCCCACCCATGCTTGACCCAAACCGATGGCGCGGCTAGCGTCGCGCAAAGGGAGAAGCCAATGACCCCCGGGTCGAAAAATTTGATTACCGATATTGCCGGCATTCAAGTCGGCCATGCTGGCGACGGAACAAGAAATTGGCCGAGACGCAAGAAGCGCGCCCGATGGCTTTGGCCGTATTGGGCGCTTTGCCGATGAAAATCTGCGCAGCGGTGTCAGCGTCATTGTGCCTGATGCACCGGCGGTGATTGCCGCCAGCAGTCTCGGCGGTGGGCCGGGCACGCGCGAAACCGATGCACTCAAACCCGAAACATTGGTCAGCGAGGCGCATGCGGTGGTCTTGGCAGGCGGCTCGGTTTACGGGCTTGATGCGGCTTCGGGCGTGACCGCCGCCATGGGGGCTGACGGGCGTGGTTTTCAAACCGGTGCACCGAAACCTTCGCCGATTGTGCCGGCTGCGATTTTATTCGATGTCGCCAATGGCGGCGATAAGGATTGGGGCGACACCCCGCCCTATGGGCAATTGGGGCGCGATGCTTATGACGCGCTGTCGCGTGATTTTGCGCTCGGCAATGTCGGTGCCGGATATGGCGCACAGGCCGGTCAGTTGAAGGGCGGTCTGGGCAGCGCCTCAGTAGCGCTTGGCGGTGCTGTTAAAGCAGGCGCCCTGATGGCGGTCAATCCGGTCGGATATTACCCGAAGGCGAAAATGAACCTCCCGGCAGCGTGATTGATGAAGCGGGGCGTTTTTGGGCGCAAGGGCACGCGCTGGCAATGGACGGTGCGTCGGAATTTGGTTTGCCGTCGCTTATCGGCCAAGCGGCCGATGCAAGCGCGCATCCAATGACCGACAGTAAATTGGCGGCCGCCTTAACCAATACGACAATCGGTGTGGTCGCCGTGGCCGCTGATTTGACGGTGGCGGAAGCGCGCCGCGTCGCCATTATGGCGCATGACGGGCTGGCGCGCGCCATTCGTCCGGTGCATACGCCGTTTGACGGTGACACGATTTTTGTGCTGGCGACAGGGGCCGAGAAATTGGCCGAGACGCAAGAAGCGCGCCCCCTTGGCTTTGGCTGAATTGGGCGCTTTGGCGGCTGATTTGTGTGACCCGTGCCGTGGCGCGCGGCGTGTTTGAAGCGACCGCTCTGGGTGGGGTGCCTGCCTATCGCGACCGCTTTGACGGGTAAATTGTAATCGCCCCTTGCAATCGCACAGGCCAGCCAGTAAAACCCTGAGCGACGCACCGGTAGCTCAGCTGGATAGAGTACTTGACTACGAATCAAGGGGTCGGGAGTTCGAATCTTCCCCGGTGCGCCATTTTTCTTCCCAAAGCAGCATTTTCTTAGCGGCAATCAGGCGCGCCCGGTCTTGTTCCGTGCGGTGGCCAATGCTAATTTAGCGGCTCTTGGGGGAGGAATTTCATGACAATTTGGCAGCAAATGGACTGGGTGTTGCCCTTGCGCGCACCGTTTTTCAATGGGTTTTTCGAGCTCGTCACTTTGGCCGGCTACCCTTTATTTCTCATTATGTTTTTGTGTTTCGGCTATTTTGCGCTTGGCTCAAAACGGTTTTTCCATACCGCCATGTTATTGATGGCGGCCGGTCTGTTAAACAGTTGGCTCAAGGATTTCGGACAAGACCCGCGTCCCGATGCGCTTTATGCGCTCGACGGGCGGGTCGGCGACAGCTATGGCTGGCCCAGCGGCCACACGCAAATTGCCGTCGTCTTATGGGGCTATTTGGCTTACACCATGCGGCAAAATTGGGCCTATGCGGCGGCGGCGATTTTTATCTCTCTGCAAGGTTTTTCGCGGCTCTATCTGGGCGTGCATGATTTGGGGGATGTTTTTTGGGGTTTCGTGTTCGGCGTTTTATGCCTCGCCGCCTATATTGCGGTGCAAGGTCATGAGCAAAGCCGCACGCGTCTGGCCGCATTGTCTTTGCCGCAAATCGCGCTGGCCCTGCTTGCCCTGCAAGGTCTTTATGTCGCCTTTTATCCGGCCCATATCGGCCATGCGGCGCCTTATTGGTTTATCGGCCTGACCACCGGCTGGCTTGTCGGGCGTTATTGGCGCGGCCATGAAGAAGTGCAATTGCCCGGCCCGCTTTTTGTCCAATTGGCAATGGCCGCCGGTTTGACCGGCCTGAGCTTTGTCTTGATGATTGTCACAACGCGCCTGCCGCGCGCTTTGGCTGAAGATAATGCGCTGGTGCAATATGGCTTTGGCACATTATTTGGCTTGGCGATTATCGGCCTATTGCCTTATTTACTGGCCAAAGCCAATCAAATTTTTGCCGATCAGAAAAGGTAACGTTTGAGGCGATAAAGCGGGAGAGATAAATGGATTTAGAAAAATTAGCGGCCAATATTCGTGAGACTTATTCGCTTTATGGCAATGCCGGTTTGCAGATTTTACAAGCCGATGAGACCTTCAAAGTGAAAGTCGAATTAAATCCGCAAACGGAAAACCATGTGCAGATGATGCATGCTGCCTATTTGTTTGCCGGTGGGGAATTTCTTGGCGGCCTGGTGCCGATGCGCCATCTCGCCAAGCCTGAAAAATTTCAGCCTGTGGTGCGCGATTTGAAGATTGAGTTTAAAGCACCGGCCATGAGTTCGGTAACGGCAGAGACCGTGTTCAGCCAAGCGCAAGCCGATGAGATGAATGCGGCATTGGAAAAAGACGGGCGCTATGATTTTACTTTGGTCGCCGATTTGAAAGATGAAAACGGCACTTTGGTGGCGCAAACCACAACCAATTACGCCATTCGTAATTTCATGGGCAGCTAAGCCGCCGCGACGGGACAAATCGGCACAGCGCTTAGTGCTTGCAAAGCCGACAGCGCGCTTATAGCCTTTTTCTTAAATGAAGGAAGGCCATATGAAGAGACGAACCCTTCTGGCCGCAATGGGGGCGAGTGTGGTGATGCCGGTTCAGGCCAAAGACATGCCAAATCAAGCAGTCGAAACGGGCTGGCAAAACTGGTCGCACTCCATCGTGCCGCAAAAAGCCGGCATTGTCGTGCCGCAAGATGTGGCGGCGCTCAAAAAGCTGATCGGTGAAACCGCAGGCGGGGTGCGTCCGGTCGGCTCGGGCCATAGTTGGACCGGACTGGTGCCGTGCGATGGGGCGATTGTCAAGGCTTGACCGGTTCAACGCTGTCGGGGCGGTCGACACGCAAGCACAAACGGCATGGCTGGGTGCCGGTGCGCGGCTCAAAGATTTGTCACCTGCTTTGGCCGAGCATGGTTTGGCGTTTCGCAATCTCGGCGATATTGACGTGCAAAGTCTGGCCGGTGCAACCAGCACGGCAACGCATGGCACGGGGCGCGAACTGCCATGTTTGGCGGCAGAAATTCGTGGCCTGCGTATGGTCACCGGTGCCGGTGAGGAAGTGGAGATCAGCGCCGCGCAAAATGCCGATATGCTGCCTGCCGCGCAAGTGGCGCTGGGCGCGCTCGGCATTTATACGGAAATTCAAATGCAATTAGTGGCGCGTCATAAGCTGCATCGCCGCGTCTGGTTTGCGCCCTACAATCAGGTTCTTGTCCGATGCCGCGCAATTATGGCGCGACAATCGTAATTTCGAATTTTTCTATTTGCCGTTTTCCGGCCAAGCCATGTGCATCACCCATAATATCACCGAGGCGGCAGATACGCCGCGTGCCGCAAGATGAAAGCGATGACGGGGTCATGCAGCTAAAAGCCCTGCGCGATTGGCTGGGTTGGTTCCCCTATCTCAGGAAAAAATTATTGTCGGCCGCCATTGCCGATGCGCCGGAGGAAGATGTGGTCGGCGAAAGCTGGCAATTATTATCGAGCGCGCGCAATGTGCATTTCAATGAAATGGAATTTCATCTGCCGCCCGACCGCGCGCTTGAGGCTTTGGAGGCGGTGCGCGCGCATATTGAGCGTCATCGCCGCGATGTGTTTTTCCCCTTTGAGTGCCGCATGACGGCAGAAGATACGGCATGGCTGTCGCCGTTTAATGCCGGCCCGCGCATTTCAATTGCCGTGCACACCCATGCGCCCGATGAATATGAATTTCTGTTCACCGAAATTGAACCGATATTCCGCAGCTATGGCGGGCGGCCACATTGGGGCAAGCTCAATCGTTTTTCCGGCGATGACATGCGCGCGGCCTATCCGAAATTTGACGATTTTGCCAAATTGCGCGCCGAATTTGACCCTGAGGGGCGTTTGTTAAATCCCTATTTGCGCCGCCTGTTCGGGGTCGCGTGATGCAGGGCTATTTTGCCAAGCTGCAAAAAGCGCTGGCCGCCGCCGGCTTGGCCGAGCCGGTATTGCTCATCGACCGCCCCAAGCTTGATAAAAACATCAAACAATTAAGACGCATGCTGCCGCCCCATATGGCCTATCGCATTGTCGCCAAATCGCTGCCTTGTGCGCCGCTGCTCGCGCATATTGCCGAGGCCGCGCAGACCGATCGGCTGATGAGTTTCAATCGCGAAATGAGCCAGCAATTATTGACCGCCTTGCCGCAGGCCGACCAGCTTTTGGGCAAGCCTTTGCCGGTCGCTGCTGTCGCTGGCTTGTTTGATGCGCTGCCCGCGGCCAAAGGCAAGTTGGCGGCGCGGCGCATTCAATGGCTTATCGATACGCCGCAACGCCTCAAACAATATGAGGCATTGGCCAAAAAACTGGGGCTGAAATTGCGCATTAATTTGGAGGTCGATGTCGGCTTGCATCGCGGCGGCATGATGCCGGGCGATGCGCTTGATGCGGCATTGGCAATATTGGCCGCTTCAAACCATCTCAGCTTGGCCGGTTATTTGGGCTATGAGCCGCATTTGACGAAAATTCCGACGCTTGACGGTTGGCGCGGGCGCGCCAAAAAGGGCGCGCAAAAAGCCTATGGCCAGGCCATTGCGCAGGGGCGCGCGCATTTCGGCACGGCACATATTGAGGCTATGGTGCGCAATATGGCGGGCAGTCCGACTTTCGGTCTTTATAAAGACACTGCGCTGGCCAATGAATTGGCGGCCGGTTCGGCGCTGGTCAAGCCGAGCGATTTTGATATGCCGATTTTGAAGGATTTTGAAGCGGCTGCCTTTATCGCCACACCGGCTTTGAAACTGTCAGATGAAGCTGGCCATTGCCGCTTGGGAGCATGGCGAGACTATTGTCGGTCGCCCCCAAAAAGGCACCGGCATTTTCATTCATGGCGGCTATTGGATGGCCGCGCCCATATGGCCGAAAGGGCTGAAAACCAGCCCGCTATTTGGTCGCTCGTCCAATCAGGAATTTCTCATGGGGCCGCGTAACACGCCCCTCAAAGTTGATGATTTCGTGTTTTTGCGTCCGACGCAAAGCGAGGCGATTTTTCTGCAATTTCCCAAAATTGCGATTTTTGACGGCCGCCGCATTTGCGATATTTGGCAACCTCTTTCCGTCTCAGCCTAAAGGAGAAGGCGCATGAAAATCTATCCCCCGCTTATGGTGCTGGCCGGCATCATCACGCAATTGCTCATCGGCTATATCGCGCCGGTGCAACCAATATTGAGCGAGACATGGCAATATATCGGCATTGCCCTCATGGTGCTGGGCTTTGCCACGATTTTGCTGGCGGCGCGCAGTTTCCGCAAACACGAAACCACGATTATTCCCGACGGTCAGCCATCAACGCTGATGGAGGGCGGCTTGTTTGCCTATTCGCGCAATCCGATTTATGTCGCTATGGCGGTGCTGCTTATCGGTTCGGGCCTTGCCATCGGGCATATTTGGGCTTTGATTGTCGTGCCCTTATTCGTGCTGCTGGTGCAGCAAATTTGGATTGTCAAAGAAGAAGAAAATCTCGAAGCCGAGTTCGGTCAGATTTACCGCAATTATAAAATCAAAGTGCGGCGCTGGCTTTAATCTTTTTTGTCGCTTTGCGGTTGCAGCCACAGCGGCAGCGCGCCTTTTGCTTCTTCGTGCGCTTGGTCAGGTGCGGGCGGCATGGCCAAAGGGTCTGTTTCATGGCGCCGCCAATGCGCTTGTAATTCGGGCAAACTGCCCTTTTCGTTCACAGCCGCGTCGTCATCGCTGCCTTCATCACCGGCTTCTTCCAGCGCCATTTGCGGCATGCCGATATCTTCATCATGCAGCGGCTTCGGTGACACGCAATCTGTCGGCGGTCGGCGCATGCGGCGCAAAACGGGTCATGCATTTGGTGCAGCTGATAACGGCATGTTCATTGCGCTGCAAAACCGCATCAAGATGTGCGGTCGGCACTGTGCCGTGCTGACCGCATTGCGGGCACTCAAAATGGCTGTCATTTTCTGACTGATATAAAAACATAAACGCTACTCTCAGCTTCAGTTTAGAACCGGCTTGCATCAAAGTTCAAATAATATCGCGCGCGCTATTGAAACAAGGCGCCGCGGCGCTATCTCTGGCTCATGCGATATGCGTTGATTTTACTGTTGTTTTTGATGACGCCGGTGGCGGCTGAGCCACAAACGGCGCATGATTTTTCTTTGCCCGCCATTGACGGAAAAAACCTCAATCTGGCCGATTATCGCGGCAAAGCCATATTGGTCGTCAATACGGCCTCTTATTGCGGTTTCACCAAGCAATATGACGGCCTGCAGGCGCTGTGGCAAAATTACCGCGATAAGGGGCTGATTGTGCTGGGCGTGCCGAGCAATGATTTCGGTGGCCAAGAACCGGGCAGCAAAGATGAGATGCGCGGCGCGGCGTAAGGAATTTTGCAGCGTCAATTTTGATGTTGATTTTCCAATGAGTGACAAAATCGTGGTTAAAGGGGCTGCGGCGCATCCTTTTTATAAATGGCTGGAAGCGGAAACCGGCGCGACACCAAAATGGAATTTCCATAAATTTCTCATTGCCCCCAATGGCCGGCGCCGTGCGCGATTTTTCATCGCTCACCAAACCGCAATCAAAAAATTATTGCGTGCCGGTGGAAGCGGTGTTGCCGCAATGAGCTTAAGGCCGTCCATCATATGAGAAGGCGTGTTTTTTGGCCTTGTTCCAATATTTGAAAAACCGCCGCAAATTGGGCGGGCTGTCCATTTGCACAAAGGGCACATCGGCAATGGCGCTGAGCTTTGTGTTTTCGCGCATGACCGCCATGATTGCCTTCAAAGCCGGATTGGGCGTTTTGCCGGTAATGATGTTTCGCCCGTCTTGCGCCAATTGCGCCAAGCTCGTGGCGGTATCACCGGCATAAATCTCGACCGGCAATTGGCACAGGCTTTCATAAATAAACACGCGGCGTTTCAGGCCGTAATGCATGGCGTTCATATATGCATCGTCCCAAATGAAAACCGCTTTTGCGTCGGGCGCATGGGCAAATAAATTATGCGAGGCGCGCAGACAATCTTCGTGCAGCCAAATCAGCGGACGCATCATAAAGCCTCCATATTGGGGAACAGGCGCATCGCCACATCATCATAAGTGCCGGCGAAGCATTTATTTGCTGTGATAATCGCACGGCGCCTGCATGCCGGCAAATTTCTGCAAATTGTCGAGATTGAAAAAATACGGCTTATTGGCAAATGTGCTGGCCACCCATTGGAAAGAAAAATTATTCGACGCCGGCATCGCCATCGAGCAAATGCGTGAAGAAAAAAGCGGCACCCGCCTGCCATTTAATACGCCGCCAATGGACAATATAGGCGGCCAAATACATGCGCGCATGATTGTGCAAATAGCCTGTGGTTTTCAATTCAGCAATAAAATGGTTCATCGCCGCGCTGTCTGTTTCGCCATTGGCAATATCATCGGGCAATTCATCGGCATAATCTGAGGCCGCAAAGCCGGTTTTATAATCTTCAATATCGCCCATAGCCAATCCGGGTTTTGCGCATAAATGCGCTGCCAAAAATCACGCCAGCCAAGCTCTTGGATGAATTTCTCAACCGCCTTGCCGTCGCCCATTTGAAGCGCATGATTGCGCACTTCATTGAGGCTCAAAATGCCGTGCCGAATATAGGGCGACAGCCGCGTCACCGCGCCGTCAAGATAATTGCGGCTAGCGCCATAGGCGATGGGGTCAATCTGCGCCAAAGCAGCTTCAGCCGCTATGCGCCCTCCGACCATATCGCTTACCGGTTCGCCATCGTGACCGGGTGATAAGCTTTTGACATGTGCAATCAGGGCCGCGCGGTCGGGGAATGTTTTCTTTTGGGCTTCCATATGCCGGAGGTAGCGCTATGCGGGGTAAATTCCAGCCACAGCAGATATTTCGCGCTGCGACATAATTTCTGTTATGACAGGCAAAAGATTGATGAGGGAAATATGTTGATTGCACTTGGCGTTGTGCTGCCGGTCATTGCGGTGATTGCCATTGGCTATGGCGTCGCCCGTCGCGGCCTGTTAGCGAGGATAATGTGGCGACGCTCAATCGCTTTGTTTTTACCTTGGCGGCACCGGCGCTTTTGTTCCGCAATGTTGCCCTGACCGAATTTCCCGAAAACCTGTCACTCGGCATTTGGGTGTCTTATTATGCGCCCATGCTTTTGGTCATGGCGGTGACCGCCTTTTTGGCGCGGCCGCTTTTTGCCGGCCGTGCGGCGTCTGAATATGTGATTATCGGATTTGGCGGCTGTTTCTCCAATACGGTCATGTTGGGTATCCCGATTATTCTCACCGCTTTCGGGTCCGCTGCCGGCCTGCCGCTGTTTCTGATTTTGGCTTTTCACGGCTTATTGGTGTTCACCACTGCCCTAATTTGCTTGGAAGCGACAACCAATCCCGATTTGAAATTGAAAGACATACCGCCAAAGCTGGCCATGGCCATGCGTGACCAGGCCGTGGTAATAGCTTTGGCCGCCGGCGTGATATGGAATTTCACCGGCCTCGGTTTGGCCGCGTCAATTGACCGTTTTCTGGACTTTTGGGCAGCGCCGCCATACCGGTTGCCTTAGTCGCGGTCGGGGGGCGGCTGGCTTATATCAAAGTCGGCGATAATTTGCTTCCGTCACTCTATGTCGCCGTCTTTAAACTGGGGCTGATGCCGTTGGCCGTTTATTTGACGGCGCAATATGTTTTTGGACTTGAGCCTCTTTTTGTTGCCACAATCACGGTTTTGTCAGCCATGCCGACAGGGGTGTTTACCGCCGTGTTTGCCGCCCATTACCAAACCGCGGAAGCCGAAGCCGCCAGCACAATTGTTGTGACTACCATAATGTCGGCCGTAACCATTTCGCTTTGGCTCGGTTTCTTCAGCGATATTGAAATTGGCTGCACCGGTGAAAAAGGGGCGCCTTTAAGCGCCCCTTCTGCTTTTCGTTGGGCAAACTTATTTGCCTTTCCATACGGGGGCGCGTTTTTCAGCAAAAGCGGTCGCCCCTTCGCGCGCATCATCTGATGCAAAAACCGGATTCATGATTTCCTGTTGGCGTTGCCAAATCTCATCATGCGGCCAGGTTTTATATTCCTTCATGATTTTTTTTGACGCGGCGGTTGCCAGCGGGCCGTTAATGGCGATGCGGGCGGCCAATTCTTTAGCTCCTTCCAGAGCTTTGCCTTCATCGGTCAGCGCATTGACAAGACCGCATTCATACATGCGCTCGGCTGAATAATGGTCACCCGTCATCACCATTTCCATAGCGATGCGCTCGGGAATTTGTTGCGGCAGGCGGAACACGCCGCCCGCACCGGCGACCAGCGAACGCTTGACTTCGGGCAGGCCGAATTTTGTGGCGCGCGAGGCAACCACCATGTCGCATGACAAAACCAGTTCAAAACCGCCGGCCAGCGCATAGCCTTCGGTTGCGGCAATCAGCGGTTTGGCGGGCACATAATGGCTCAGCCCCCCAAAGCCGCGGTCTTTGACCGATGGCGATTCACCCTTCAAAAAGCCTTTCAAGTCCATGCCCGAGCAGAAAGTACCGCCATTGCCGGTCAATATGGCGACGCGAATATCGCTATCGGCCTCAAATTGGTCAAATGCCGCTGACATGCCTTCTGCCATGGATTTATTCATGGCGTTTTTGGCTTCCGGCCGGTTCATGGTGATGGTCATGACGCCGTTTTCGACATCAACGATTACTTCCTGCGTGTCACTCATTTCTTTCTCCCAGAGCAAATCAATAGGGAGGTATTCAACAATTTGCCCGACACGGTGTCAATCGCGCATATTATGGGCTGCACCCTTGCGACGCGGCTTGCCGCAAACGGCGCTGCAACGTAATATCATGCCAGCCAAGGAGAGATTTTATGGCCGATAAATATGAGGCGCAGCCGCCGACCGATTTTCAGAGCTTTTTTCCGTATTATTTGCGCGAACACGCACATCCTTTATGCCGCGCGCTGCATTATATCGGCACCAGTCTGGTTTTCGTCATTGCAGCTTATGCGATTTATGCAGGCGAGCCGATCTATCTTTGGGGAATGCCTGTGGTCGGCTATTTCTTTGCGTGGGTCGGGCATTTCTTTATCGAAAAAAACAAGCCCGCCACCTTCACCTATCCGCTGTGGTCTCTGATTGGCGATTTTAAAATGTATTTCCTTTTCATTAGCGGGCGAATTGGACCGGCACTTAAAGCTGCTGGTGTGCCCCAGAAATAGCACGATAAAAATGCCTAAAAAATAGGCTATTATTTAAAAATATGAAATTATGCCTATTATTTAGGCATAATAGTGCGTTGTTTTATTGCAACAATACTCAACTGACGCCATTATCCCGCCCTTTTTTCAATTTTAATTTGGCACGAATCTTGCATTAGGTAGTCGGGCGTAAGTCTATAAGGAGATTAATTATGCAAAAATTCACGAAAACAACTCGCACGCTGGCAGCCCTGCTGGTTTCGGGTACAGCTTTGACCGGTGTTGCATCGGCAGCTGAAATTTCTGGTAATGTCGGAGCAACCACGGATTACATCTGGCGTGGCAATACACAAGCGGGCGGTGACGTTAGCTTGTCAGGCGGCATTGACATCGATTTTGGTAATGGTTTCGCAGTTGGTACTTGGACCGGTTCGCTTGGCGGCGGTGGTGCTGACGCAAATTATGAGCAAGATCTTTATGCAAGTTACTCGACCGAAATTGCAGGCTATCCGTTAGAAGTCGGTTACATTTCCTACATGTACCCAGGCGCTGCGGACTCAACTTTGGATTTTGCAGATATTTATGTCAGCACAAGTATTGCTGGGATCGGCGTGAGCTATTACATGCTGGCTTCTGCCGGAAGATGACGCTGTGGATGCGGAAGAAGGTACATACTTGTCGCTGGATTATGATTACGATCTTGGCGATGACTGGACCATGACCCTGCATTACGGCATGGAGTCATTTGAGACTGCTGAAGATGATGAAGACACATCAATCTCATTGTCAAAAGGTGACATGACATTCACTGTTTCAGGTGATGAAGGCGACGACACGCGCGCCATCGTCAGCTGGGGCGCAAGCTTCTAAGCTTGATTAAAACAAGGTTCCTCCCATGAAACTTATCCTTGCCATAATCAAGCCCTTCAAACTGGATGCCGTTCGCGAAGCGTTAACCGCAGCCGGTATTGAAGGCATGACGGCGACCGAAGCCAAAGGTTTCGGTCGCCAAAAAGGCCAAACTGAAATTTATCGTGGCGCTGAGTATGAAATCAATTTTCTGCCCAAAATGCGTCTGGAAGTTGTCGTCGATGACGCGCAAGTGGATGCCGCTTGTACCGCCATTCGCGAAGCCGCCAACACGGATAAAATCGGTGACGGCAAAATTTTCGTAGTCAATGTCGATGAGGCGATCCGTATTCGGACCGGTGAAAACGGCGCGGCTGCTCTTTAAAGGAATCCACCTATGTTGAAAAATACTCTCAAAATTTTGGGACTGGGTTCGGCTTTGTCTTTGGCAGCCGGCCCGGCCCTGGCTGAAGTCAGCCCTGAGACAGCCTATGTGTTCAACACATTCCTGTTTCTGGTCTGCGGTTTTCTGGTCATGTTTATGGCCGCCGGCTTTGCCATGCTCGAAAGCGGCATGGTGCGGTCGAAAAATGTTGCAACCATTTGCCTGAAAAACATCTCATTGTTCTCAATCGCCGGTCTGATGTATTGGCTGGTTGGCTATAATCTGATGTATGGCATTGAAGAAGGCGGCTATATTGGCGAGCTCTTCTCCGTATGGTCTGCTGATGACAGCGCCATTGGCGGTGAAACACCCGATTTCTCAGGCGGCTATGCAGCCGGTTCTGACTGGTACTTCCAAATGGTGTTTTGCGCCACCACTGCGTCCATCGTATCCGGCACCATTGCCGAGCGCATGAAGCTGTGGCCGTTCCTCATCTTCACCCTGTTCCTGACCGGATTTATCTATCCGATCGTCGGTAGCTGGGAATGGGGCACAGGTTGGCTCGACGCAATGGGCTTTTCTGATTTTGCCGGTTCGACACTGGTGCACTCAACCGGTGGTTGGGCAGCGCTGGCCGGTGCCATTATCCTCGGTGCGCGCGCCGGTAAATATGGCCCGAATGGCGAAGTAAACCCAATTCCGGGTTCCAGCATGCCTTTGGCAACGCTCGGCACATTCGTGCTGTGGCTCGGCTGGTTCGGCTTTAACGGCGGTTCGCAATTGGCTCTGGGGTCTGGTGCCGATGCAGCAGCCATTTCAAACATCTTCATCAATACCAATATGGCCGCTGCGGCCGGTGTTGTTGCTGCCATGGTCGCGTCCAACGCGCTTTATGGCAAGATTGACCTGACCATGGCCTTGAACGGTGCCATTGGTGGGCTGGTGTCAATCACGGCTGAGCCGCTGACCCCGTCCATTCCGGCTGCCGCCTTTATCGGTGCTGTCGGTGGTGTGCTGGTTGTCTTGGCTGTGCCGCTTCTCGACAAGCTGAAAATCGACGATGTGGTTGGTGCCATTCCGGCGCACCTTGTGTGCGGTATTTGGGGCACGATGATTGTGCCGTTGACCAATGGCGATGCCTCTTATGGTGTGCAGGCCATCGGCGTTGTCTCGGTCGGTCTCTTCACCATGATTGCCAGCGGCATTTTGTGGTCAATACTGAAAGCGACAATGGGTATCCGCATTGAAGAGGATGGCGAATTGCTCGGGCTCGATAAATCAGAGCTTGGCATTGAAGCCTATCCCGAGTTCTCGCGCACTTGATATCCCCTAGTGAGCGTGACCCCCGGCAGAGCAATCTGCCGGGGGTTTTTTTTTGCTTTAGCCCGGCAATTTGCCGAATTGGGCAACGCCGTGGGCAATGATGTGAAAATCATGTTTCTCATCAGTATAAATCGCTGCATCGGGGCCACCGAAATCAGCGGGATTGTCGAGCGAACCGATTTTCAGTACAGCACAGCGCCCGGCGCGCCGGGCGCGCGGGTCAAAAGCGGCGTGCCGCAATGCCCACAAAATTCGCGGGTCACGGCGCCGTTAAGGTCATCGCGCTGATAACTGGCCGGTGTGCCTTGCGTGTATTTGAAACCGGCCTCGGCCACGCCCATGGTTAAATTGGCGGCACCGCCAGTGATATAAGTGCATTCGCGACAATGGCATTGCAATTTCATCAATGCATCGCCATCGGCTTCATATTTGATTTTGCCGCAATAGCAGCCTCCGCTAAATGACATGATCAATCTCCCTGTATGTGTCGGGAAAAATCATGCCATATTACGGGCCGTCATTAAAGGATACTTCATCGACCAATTGGCTGGCCCGTTTGCGCAATGCCGCAATGCGGTCAAGCGACAAACTGTCGGGCTTAAAATCACCCCAGCTGGTGACCCGGGGTGACGCAGGCTACATCTGTGGCGAATGGGATATTCGAAATTGACCTCGGCATAAATTTCCTGCGCTTCACGCGAGACCAGAAATTCCATCAGTTTTTGCGCATTGGCGCGGTTGGGCGCATATTTGGCCATCGCCATGCCCGACACATTCATATGGGCCCCGCCATTGGGCATGGTCGGGAAAATCAGCCTCACCGAATTGGCCCAGTCTTTTTGTTCGGGCTTTTTATCATTGGTCTGCATTTTGCCCATATAATAAGTATTGCCAATGGCGATATCACAGGCCCCGCCATAGACTTTGCGCACTTGCGCGCGGTCATTGCCCGATGGCTTGGCGGCCAGATTGGCCTTCAGGCCGGTCAGCCAATTTTTGAACTTGGCCTCGCCCATATGGTCCAGCATGGCGGCAAATAGGGCGACATTATACGGGTGTTGGCCCGAGCGCAGGCAAATACGCCCGCGATAGGCGGGGTCGACCAAATCGGCAAAAGCGAGGCTGTTTTCCGCCACCCGGTCTTTTGCCGCATAGGCAATGCGCGCGCGCCAGGTCAGGCCGAACCATTTATTGTCTTGCCCCGCGTGCCGCAGGCGGAATATGGCGCTTTTAAAAGCGGCGATGATACGGCTTTGCGCGATCTCGCGCGCCGCATGCAAGCGCCCAATATCAACCGTCAAAATAATATCGGCGGGCGAGCGCGCGCCCTCTGTGGCGATGCGTTCAATCAAGCCCTTTTTTGGCAAAAATCACCTTTACCTGAATGCCCGTCTGTTCGCTAAATTTGGCAAAAAGCGGTGCCACCAAAAACGGCTGGCGATAGGAATAGACATTGACCTGTGCGGGTGCTTTTGCCGTCAGCCGAGCCGCTGGACACTGAAAGCCGTCACGCCCGGCGGCCAGTAAACCGACCACAAGGCGGTGTAAATTAGTGAGCGCGACAGGGACATGTAATTCCTTTCTTGCAATTAAGAATGATTATTAATTGCGTCTTACTGCCGATGGCCCGATGAAGTCAATAGGGTGTGCGCATGGCGCGGAAAATTGGGGCTCGGTCGGCTTTGACCGGCTTTAATCGGCGTCGCGGCCAAATCCATCATCGGCAAAAGGCGCAAATAATGGCTCGGAAAAATCCGCTTCACCCAATCGACAAAATGCGCATCAGGGCCGATGAGAATGCGCGCCTTGTTTTTGCGTATGCCTTTCATAATGGTTTTGGCCGCGCCATCGGGCTGCGTCATGGTAAATTGCGCGAAGCGTTCAATCGCTTCTTCGTGCTCGGCTTCGGCATCAGGGCCCTGCTGAATGCGCGCATGGCGGACAATATTGGTGTTGATGCCGCCCGGATGAATGGTACTGACGCCGATATGCAGTGCCGCGCATTTCATGGCGCAGCGCATCGGTAAAGCCCAGCACGCCATATTTGGCGGCGTTATAAGCGCTTTGCGTCGGCACGCTAATGAGGCCGAAAATCGATGAAATATTGGCCACATGGCCGCTGCCTTTAGCAATCATATGCGGCAAAAAGGCTTGCGTGCCATTGACCACGCCCCAGAAATTAATATCCATCAGCCATTTGAAATCATCGATTTGCATTTCCTCGACCGGCGCGCCGAAAGCGACACCGGCATTGTTTAAAATCAAATCGGCAGGGCCGTGTTGTTTTTCAACCGTCGCCGCCAAATCAAACATGGCATCACGGTCGGCAACATCGACCATGAAATTTTCCATATGCGTCCGCCATCCGCCTCAATGGCGGCTTTGGTCTCGGCCATCATGTCTTGGCGCAAATCCGTGCCGATGACATGTGCACCCGCGTCAGCCATGGCGCGTGCGCAGGCGGCGCCAATGCCGCTGGCCGCACCGGTAATGACGCAAATTTTATCTTTAAAATGACGCATGAAAATCTCCCAATAGGCCGCTATATTTGCCGAGCCGGTGCAAAAGCCAGAAAAAAGCCCCGCCCGATTTGATACTGTCGCACGGGGCTTAAAATCGGCGGCGGTGTTAACGCGCCGCTTTTTTCTTGCGTCGCCGCTCCAGCGGTTGATAGGCCTGCGCCGCATGGGCGGTGCAATAGGGGCTGCCATTTTTGGCACGCGCGCCGCAGAAATGGAAATCCGTCGTGCCCGGGTCGCCAATCGGCCATTTGCATGTATGCTCGGTCAAATGCAGCACACTGGCGCGTTCTTCAGGGCTCAAAATCGGCTCGGGCACCACTTGGTCTTTGATGTCATCGAGCTCATTGGCGCGAAACCGCGCGCTGCCCGACAGCGAGGGCGTTGACGGCTGGGCGCGTCCCGAACCGGCGGAAATACGTGCCGTTGATACGCGGGCCGGTGTCGCACGCCCCGACAGGCCGAGCCGATGCACTTTGCCGATAACGGCATTGCGCGTCACACCGCCCATTTTGCGGGCAATCTGGCTGGCCGACAGCCCGTCCGTCCATAATTGTTTAAGCATTTCAACACGTTCTTCAGTCCATGCCATGTCTTTAGCCCTCCAAATCTCATTTCTGACCACCATATTTAGT
This sequence comes from Rhodobiaceae bacterium, assembly GCA_038143435.1. Lineage (GTDB taxonomy): Bacteria > Pseudomonadota > Alphaproteobacteria > RS24 > RS24 > UBA8337. The sequence goes on from JAYQLX010000003.1 coordinate 374,380, forward strand.
GGCCAAATACTTATTTTCTACTAAATATAGTGGCTGAAGGGAAAGCCTGATTCGCGTTTATCCACATGAATCGAATCAATCGAAGCGTTAATTTTGTCTTGAATAGGGCCGATTTTGGCCTATTGTCTGCGCCATGCAACAAACAGACTCAGTTTCAAAGCCGAAAATCAGCGATTCAGAGGCCATTGTGCCGATTATCCCGAAATCGGGGTGCGCCAATTCGGGCGCTTTAATTGGCTCGGCCTGTGGACCTTATATCTGAAAGAAGTGCGCCGCTTTACCAAAGTGTGGATGCAGACGCTGATGGCTCCGATTGTTACGACCCTGCTGTTTTTGGCGATTTTTTCGCTCGCTTTGGCCGGTTTGCGCCCCGATATTAACGGCGTGCCGTTCATCAATTTCTTGGCCCCCGGGCTGATTATGATGTCGATTGTGCAAAATGCCTTTGCCAATAGCGCATCATCGCTGCTGGTCGCCAAAGTGCAGGGCAATGTGGTGGATTTTTTAATGCCGCCGCTATCGCCATTGGAGTTGAATATCGGCATTACTTTTGGCGGTTTGACGCGCGGCCTGTTTGTCGGCGCGGGCACGTTTACCGCCATGTCGTTTTTTGTCGATTTCACCGTGCACAGCTTTGCCGTGGCCGTGTTCTATGCAGCCATTGCCTCGCTTTTACTGGGCCAAATCGGCCTGATTGGCGGCATTTGGGCCGATAAGTTTGACCATTTGGCGACCATTACCAATTTTGTCATCACCCCTTTGGCGTTTTTGTCGGGCACGTTTTACTCGGTCACGCAATTGCCGGGCTTTGCCTATCATGTCACGCAATATAATCCGTTTTTCTACATGATTGACGGCTTTCGCTATGCGCTGACCGGCCATGCTGAAGGCTCGCTCTTATTCGGTGCCGGCATGTTGCTGTTTTTGACCTTAACGGCGTCGCTTTTGTGCCAATATGTACTGGCGCGCGGCTGGCGTTTGAAAAGCTAGCCCCTTGCTATAAAACCCGTTTTTGGGGTAAAACTCATCCTCAGCAAGCCGCCTTCGCTGAATGGCGGCTTTTTCTATTCCGTTTTGTCAACGGAAAGGAGCGAAACATGAGCGCCGGCGACAGCCATATTATGCCGACCTATAACCGTGCCGATTTTCGGTTTGTGCGCGGTGAGGCGCGTGGCTGGAAACCGAGGCGGGCGAGACATATCTCGATTTTGGTTCCGGTGTGGCGGTCAATACGCTGGGTCACGCCCATCCCAAGCTCAATCAAGCCTTGCAGGCGCAATCGGAAAAGCTGTGGCACGTTTCCAATCTCTACCAAATTCCCGAACAGGAAAAATTGGCCGATAGATTATGCGCGGCGAGTTTTGCCGATTTGGTGTTTTTCAGCAATTCCGGCGCAGAAGCGGCGGAAGGCATGATTAAGGCGATGCGCAAATATCATGCGGCCAATGGCGCGCCCGAAAAAGTGACGCTGATCGGTTTTGACGGGGCCTTTCATGGCCGCACTCTGGCCGCTTTGGCGGCGGCCGGCAATCCCGCCTATCTCGACGGCTTCGGCCCGGTGCCGCAAGGTTTTGTGCATTGCCCCGATTTGAACCTTGAAGCGGTTGAAAAGCTGATTGATGAGACGACAGCCGGTATTCTCATCGAGCCGGTGCAGGGCGAAGGCGGGGGGCGCGATGTCGGCACAGCATTTTTGCGCGCGCTCAGAGCCTTGTGCGACAAGCACGGCATTTTATTGGGCTTTGACGAAGTGCAATGCGGCATTGGCCGCACCGGCAAATTATTCGCCCATGAATGGGCCGGGGTGACGCCCGATGTCATGGCCATTGCCAAAGGCATTGGCGGCGGTTTTCCGCTCGGCGCGGTGATGACGACAAAAGCCGTCGGCAGCGCCATGCAACCGGGCACGCATGGCTCGACCTATGGCGGCAATCCGCTGGCTTGCGCGGTCGGTGAAGCGGTGTTGCAAGAGGTCGAAAGCGACGGCTTTCTAGAGCAGGTGCAAGATTGCGCGGTTTATTTTCGCCAGCATTTGGCGCGCCTGCTCGATGAATATAGTGATATTTTTGAAGATGTGCGCGGGCGTGGCCTGATGATCGGCATGAAATGCAAAATCGCCAATAGCGATGTTGTTGCCGCCTTGCGCGATGAAAACCTATTGACCGTCGGCGCCGGTGATAATGTGCTGCGGATTTTGCCGCCGCTCAATGTCACGCAAGATGAAATTGATGTGGCGCTCAAAGCATTGGAAAGCGCCTGCGCCAAATTGCGGGCGGGAGCATAAATTATGGGCTTGCCACAACAGCATCATCATTTTCTCGACCTTGCCGATTTGGCCGACGGGCAATTGCGCCAATTGCTCGATGCGGCGGCTGCGCGTAAAGCCGCCCGCGCCGGATTGCCGAAAGGCGCGGTTGATGAGGATGCGCCTTTGGACGGATATTTGCTGGCCATGGTGTTTGAAAAACCGTCAACCCGCACAAGGCTGTCCTTTGATATGGGGATGCGCCAATTGGGCGGGCAGACGGTGATTTTGAACCAAAGCGATATGCAATTGGGGCGCGGCGAATCGATTGCCGATACGGCGCAGGTCATTTCGCGTTTTGCCGATATCGCCATGCTGCGCACCGGCCCGCATGAGACGCTGAGCGAATTGGCGGCGCATGCGCATGTGCCGGTGATTAACGGCCTCACCGCCTATAGCCATCCGTGCCAAATCGTCGCCGATTTGATGACCTTTGAAGAACATAAAGGCACGCTGGCCGGGCAAAAGCTGGCTTGGCTCGGCGATGGCAATAATGTCGCCCTGTCCTTTGTCCACGCGGCGGCGCAAGTCGATTTTGAATTGGCTTTGGCGACACCGAATGATTTTTCCATTGCTGAAGATGAAATTGCGATGGCGCGCGATAAGGGTGCCAAAGTGACTTTGCATGAAAGCGCCGAAGCGGCGGCTGAAGGCGCGGCGGCGCTGATAACCGATTGCTGGGTCTCAATGAGCGATGACCCGCAAGAGGCCGAAGCGCGCGCCACAGCTTTTCAGCCCTATCAGGTGACCCAAGAGTTTGATGGATAGGGGCGATGCGCCGATTTTCATGCATTGTCTGCCGGCCTATCGCAACAGCGAAGTGACGGGCGAGGTGATTGACGGACCCCGCTCGGTGGTGTTTGACGAGGCCGAAAACCGCGCCCATGCGCAAAAAGCCATTATGCTGCATTGTCTGGGACGCGGTTAATGGCGGCTCTTGATGATTATGCTTTGCCGTTTCGCATTGAAGGGCAAAATGTCAATGGCCGCGTCGTCAAGCTCAACCGTTTGGCTTCCGAGGTTTTGCTGCGCCATGACTATCCCGAAGCGGTCAGCCGATTGTTGGGTGAGGCGCTGGTTTTGGCCGCCATGCTCGGCACCATGTTGAAATTTGACGGGCGCTTTATTTTGCAATTACAGGGCAGTGGGCCGATTTCCATGTTGATGGCCGACTTAACGCCGCAAGAAGGGGTCGGCGGTTTGCGCGGATTTGCGCAATTTGATGAAGCGGCGCTTGCCGATGCGTTGAAAAAAATGGCGATTTGACATCGCTTTTGGGCGATAAAGGGCATATGGCCTTCACCGTCGATCAAGGCGCTGATATGGAACGCTATCAGGGCATTGTGCCGCTTGAAGGCGCTAATTTGGCCGATGCGGCGCTTGGTTATTTTGACCGCTCCGAGCAAATCGGTACGGCGATAAAATTGGCCGCCGCGCCTTTGCTTCTGCCCGGCGGCAAAACCGAATGGCGCGCCGGCGGAATTGTGGTGCAGCAAATGGCGGCCGATGGCGGCACTGTCGATGTTGAAACCCCGCCTGAGCGTTACCCTGACCATATTGATGATGATTGGAACCGGCTGGAAATTTTATTGGCGACCACCGAGCCGAGCGAATTATTGGACACTGATGTCAGCGGCGAACAATTGGCGTTTCGCCTGTTCCATGAAGACGGCGTGCGGGTGTTTGAGGCACGGGGTTTGCAATTTGCCTGTCCATGCACGCGCGAGCGCGTGCTCAATATGTTGGCGGGTCTGTCCGATAAAGACCAAGCGGAAATGCAGGCGCAGGAAAATGTCGAAGTGCGCTGCGAATTTTGCAATGAAAATTATGTTTTTGAACCCTGGGAGGCGTTTTCCTTAAGTTAAGCGTTACAATAGGTTTTTGAAACGGTTGGCGCGACTGGTTTCATCGCTATAAAGCGTTATATCTTCTGGTAAATTGCTTTATCGAAGCCATTAGAGACAATATGAACGCATTTTTGAAGATGATTGGAGAGCGCATGCGCGCGCAGGCCCAGAGATTGCGCCCTTCTCGAACGGCGCGACTGGCTAAATTGGTCATGCCCATATTGGTTCTGGTCGCCGGTTTTTTTGGCTTTTCTTTGCTGGTCGCTACTAAGCCGGAAACCAAGCCGGCAGAAAACAAAGAAATCATTTGGTCAGTGGCGGCGCAAAAAGTGGCTTATCAAACCTATCAGCCGCGCATTACCGCTTTCGGTGAATTGCGGGCGCGCCGCGAGGTCAATTTTGCGCGCTTTGGTATCGGGCGAAGTGATTGCCACCAGTGCGGCTTTTGAAAATGGCGCGCGCGTTGCCAAAGGCGATGTGTTGCTGGAGATTGACCCGTTCACTTATGAAAATCAGCTGGCCGATGCGCGCGCGCAGCTGAAAGGGGCAAAAGCGGTTTTGAAAGAACGCAAAGCGGCGACCAAGCTGGCGCGACAAGAAAGAGCGCGGGCCGAAGAATTGTTTAAAAAAGGCACTGTGTCGAAAAAGACATTGGACGATAAAACGACCGATGCGACCATTAAGGCGGCGCGCGCCGAGCAGCAGCAATCTGTGGTCGATCGGATAAATGTGCAGGTCAAAAAAGCCAATCGCGATTTGGCCAATACCAAAGTGGTGGCGCCGTTTAGCGGCTATTTGGCCAATATCAATGCCCGCGAGGGCCGCGTACTCAACCCGAATGACCAGGTCGGCACTTTGCTCGACAGCGATAATTTCGATGTCGTGTTCAATTTGTCGGATGCCGAATATGGCCGGTTTTTGGAACGCAATAGCGAAGTTATCGGCCGCCCGGTCAATGTGGTCTGGCAAATTGGCGGCGAACGCATTGAATTGGCGCCGAGATTGAACGGGTCGGGGCGCAAATCAGCCAGGCGACGCGCGGCGTCGATGTGTTTGCGCGCATTGACGGCAAATTGCCGTCAAATTTGCGAGGCGGCGCTTTTGTAACCATTGAATTGCTTGCACAACCGGTGCCCGATGTAATGGCCATTAAGAAAGATGCGCTTTATCGCGGTAATCATTTATTCCTTATTGAAAACGGACGCTTGGTCACCCGCACAGTTGAGGATTTCATCGATGATGGCGGGCAAATCTTGCTGAAAAGCGGTTTGAACAAGGGCGATATGGTGCTGATGACGCGCTTCAATGAGGCCGCCCCTGGCGTCGCCGTCAAAATTGTGGATGCGCCTTAAATGAGCCCGATGACGGCGATGGTCGAATTATTCTCGCGGCATCGCAATGCCGCCAATCTGCTTTTCGTGTCGATGATTATGTTCGGGTTTTACGGCCTTGCCGGACTGAACACACAATTTTTCCCGACCACCGATATCAAAACCGTGAAAATCAGGGTCGTTTGGCCCGGGGCCACGGCGCAAGATGTCGATAAAAATATCGTTGCCACCATTCAGCCGGAAGTGCGCTTTATCGACGGTGTCAAAGAGTTTAAAGCGACCTCGCGCAATGGGGTGGCGTCGGTGTCGCTTGAATTTTACCCTGAAGTCGATATTCAGCGCGCTGTCGGCGATGTCGAAGCGGCGGTCAATGGCATTGTCACCCTTTGCCCAAAGACGCCGAAAAACCGGTTATTTCCCAAGAGACGTTTTTCGAGCCGGTCGTATCCATTTTATTGTCAGGCCCGTTTGAAGAGGTCGCTTTGCGCGCCTATGCCAAGCAAGTGCGCGACGGATTGCTAAATGCCGGTATTGATAAAATTACCATGTCGGGTTTTCGCGATGAAGAAATCTGGGTCGAAGCGCAAGCGGCACAATTGCGGCGCTATGATATGACGGCGCAAGATATTGCCAATAAATTATCCGGCGCCTCGCTTGATGTGCCGGGCGGGGTGTTGCGCGGCGAAGTGGAACGGCAAGTGCGCGCCGTCGGTCTGGCCTTAACGGCGGCTGATGTCCGCGAGATTGCGCTGCGCAGCACCGCCGATGGGCGACAAATTAAAGTCGGTGATGTGGCGCGGGTTTATGAAACGTTCGATGCCAATGCGGCAGAGGGTTGGAGCGGCGACCATCGCGCCATTCGCCTGACCATACAGCGCACCAAAAACGGTGATGCGCTGGAAATGACCGATATTGTGCGCGCCCATATTGATGAGACTTTGCCGTCTCTGCCGCCGACTTTGAAGGTCGAGGTATTTGACGTCAATGCCGATAAAATCCGCCAGCGCATTAATGTTCTTTTGGTTAATGGGCTGGGCGGCATGGCGCTGGTCTTATGTATTTTGTTCCTGTTTTTGAACGGACGAATTGCCTTTTGGGTGGCGGCGGGCATTCCGGCGTCGCTCATGGCAACATTCGGGGTCATGCTCTATCTCGATATGACCATTAATATGTTGTCGCTTTTTGCGCTGATTATGACCATTGGCATTATTGTCGATGATGCGATTGTTGTCGGCGAACATTCCGCCACTTTGACGGAGCGCGGCGCCGATGCGCAAACCGCTGCCGAAGGCGGCGCGTTGCGCATGATGATGCCGATCACCGCCGCTGCGATGACCACTTTGGCGGCGTTTATTCCCATGCTGCTGATAACCGGCGTGATGGGGCAATTTGTGCGCGCCATTCCGCTGGTTTTGTTCAGCGTTTTGGTGGCTAGCCTGATTGAATGTTTTTTTGTTCTGCCCGGCCATTTAAGTCATGCGTTAAAACGTCCGCGCAAAGAAAGGCGGGGCATTCGCAAAGCGTTTCTCGACCGCTTTGAGCATTTCCGAGCCAACCGCTTTAAGCGCTTTGTCACCGCGGTCTATGACAATCGCTACACCACAGCGGCGGTCGGTCTGGCGGTGCTGATTATTTGTGTTGGCCTGTTGGCCGGGGGACGCGTGCCGTTTCGTTTCTTCCCCTCTCCGGAAGGCGAAGTGGTCAATGCTTATGTGTTTTTCCAACCGGGTACCAAACGGGCCGAAACCCATGCCGGCACCCGGCGCGTTGAACAGGCGCTGTATCAGGCCGAAGCCAAATTGCTGGCCGATGCCGGTCTTGAGGGCGAAGAAAAGCTGGTCAAAGTCATATTCACGCAAATCGGCCGCACGCGCGCGGCGGCCGGCGATGAGCGCGCTTATATTATGGCCGAACTGACGGCCAGCGAAGCGCGCACCATTCGCACGCGCGAAATTGTCAAACAATGGGAAGCCCTACTGCCTGATATTGCCGGCTTGCGATATGTTTTTATTCGCGAGCAGCGTGGCGGGCCGCCCGGCCGTGATATTGATATTCGACTGCAAAATGCGCCGCCGGAAATATTGAAACAGGCGGCTTTGGAAGCGCGCGCAGCATTGGAAGAATATCCGGGCATTAGTCGGGCGCGCGATGATTTATTTTACAATAAGCAGGAATTATTGCTCGAGGTAAACGCGCGCGGAGAAGCGCTGGGCTTCACCAATGCGATGATCGGCAATTTGACGCGCGCCAATTTGGAAGGCGCGATTGCCAAACGCTTTGCCCGCGAAGATGAAGAAGTAACCTTGCGCGTGTTGCAACCGCGCGATGGCACAAGCCCGAAACGATTGGAAGATATCGAAATGCCAGTGCCGGGCAGTGCACGAGCCGATGGTCAGTTGCGCTATGTGCCGCTCACCGCCATTGTCGATATTGTCGAAAAGCCCGGCTTTTCATCGGTCAAGCGTGCTGACGGGCGAGTATCGGTGCGCGTGGTGGCTGATTATGATGATGAAGCGGGCGACCCCAATGCGGTATTGGCGTCAATGGCAGAAAGCGCGCTGCCCGAGTTGGCGGCAAAATATAATATCAGTTTTAGTTTTGGCGGGCGCAATCAAGAGCAAACCGAAACTATGGGCGGTTTGCGGGTTGGTGCGGTTATCGTCCTTAGTCTGATTTATATTGTTTTGGCTTTTGTCTTTGCCAGCTATTCGCGCCCCATCATCATTATGTCGGTCATTCCTTTCGGCCTTATCGGCATGGTGACGGGCCATTATGTGCAGGGTTTTGACCTGACCTTTTTGAGCCTTGTAGGCCTGCTCGGCCTGTCGGGCATATTGGTTAATAATTCGATTATTCTCATCAGCCGGATTGATGAACGCCGAAACGAGGGCGAAGATTTGCGCTCGGCGGTGATTAACGGCATTTGCGACCGTCTGCGCGCCGTGACCTTGACCTCGCTGACCACCGTATTGGGATTGGCGCCGCTTTTATTCGAGACCAGCGTGCAGGCGCAATTCCTATTGCCCATGGTCATCACCATTGCCTGGGGTCTCGGTTTTGCAAGCCTGATTGTTTTGTTTTTGGTCCCCAGCGTGCTCGGCATTCAAGAAGACATAAGGCGTTTTTTCACGCGCTTGCGCGGGCACCAAGAGCCGATAAGCCACACCCCCTCAGCGACGCCAGAAGCTGGGCGCGAATAAAACCAGCACCGTCAAAAATTCAAGACGCCCCAAAAGCATGCCGAAAGAGAGCACCCATTTGGCTTGTGTCGGTAGACCCGCATAAGTGCCGGTCGGGCCAACCTCCGGTCCCAAGCCAGGCCCGACATTGGCAATGGCGGCGGCCGAGGCCGATAGCGCGGTGAGCGGGTCGAGCCCCATAAGGCTCAGCGCCACGGCAATGGCGGAAAATGACAAAATGAATATCAACACAAAAGCGACCACTGAATTGGCGACATCATCATCGAGCAGGCGGCCATTATAACGAATGACAATGACCCCATTGGGGCGCGTCAATTGTCGAATATAGCGCCAGCCCGCTTTGACAATGACCTGCAGGCGAAAGATTTTCAGCCCACATGCGGTTGACCCGGCACAGCCGCCAATAAAGGTCAAAATGAAAAACAGGGCAATGGCAAACGGCCCCCAAGTGCCGTAATCAGTGGTCGCATAGCCGGTGCCGGTAAGAATGGATGTGGTATTGAAGGCGGCCGATAAAAGCGCCGGTGCTGCTTTCTGCTCGAACATGGATAATTGATAGAGCCACATGGTGATAGCGGCGATGAGGGCGAGCAAAAAGAAAGTGCGGATTTGTTCATCACGGACAAATTTGTCGAATTTGCGATTGACCAATTGCAAATAGGCGACAAAGGGCACGGCTGACACCAGCATGAAAAATATCGCCACCATTGCAACCGGCGCGCCAAAGGCACCGAAGCTTTGATTGCGGGTAGAAAACCCGCCCGTCGCAATGGTCGTCATGGCATGGGCGACGGCATCAAACATGCCCATGCCGGCGGCCAAATAGCACAGCACGCAAGCCAGTGTGATGGCGCAATAAAGCCGCATAATGGAGCCAGCAATTTGTGCCGTGCGCGGCAGAATTTTTTCCGATGTGTCGGAGCTTTCGAGACGAAATAATTGCATGCCGCCAATATTCAGCATCGGCAGAACCGAAATCGCCATCACGATAATGCCGATGCCGCCAAACCATTGTAAAAGCGCGCGCCATAAAAGAATGCCCGGCGGTGCGCTGTCGAGATTGGTAATCACCGTGGCGCCGGTCGTTGTCAGCCCCGACATGGCTTCAAAAAATGCGTCCGTATAGCTCATATCCAATTCGCCGAAAGCGAAAGGCAGAGCGGCAAAGCCGGTCAAAGCTAGCCAAGACAGGCTGGTCAGGGTGAAAGCTTGTTTGACGGAAAGCGGCGGCAATTTTCCGCGATTGGTCAATATCAGCGCACCGGCGATAAAGCCGGTGACCAATGCGCTGGTGATGAAAACCTGCCAGTCTTTATGGCCGATTGTGGCATCGGCCATAGCCGGCAATAACATGCCGCCGGCCACCGCGCCCAAGAGTAGACCGATAATGAAAAATATGGTGCGATTGTCGCTCATCACTCAATTTATGTTCCCGCTTTCGTGCGGGCTGTCCAGTGAAAAAGCCGGAACGTCAATATCAAATTTTTCGCCGGCCTGCGTTTGCATGCCGTAGCTGCCGCGCATAAAGCCTGAGGCGGTTGATAAGGGCGTGCCGGAAGAATAGGTAAAATGACCGCCCGGCTCAAGCACAGGCTGTTCGCCGACCACGCCGTCGCCGCGCACTTCGTGCAAACGCCCTTGCGAATCGGTAATTTGCCAATGGCGGGTCAATAATTGCACCGTCTCATCGCCGTGATTTTCAATGGTGATGCGATAAGCCCAGACAAAATATTGCTCATCCGGATCGCTATCGCCTTCCAGAAAACGGGTTTCCACGGAAACCGCAATATGACGGGTGATTGCCTGTTGCATATGCCGAACGATACCCCAGTTCGAAACCCTATGCCAATTTCGCCAATGCTTGCTCGAAATCGTCAAGCAAATCGGCCGCATCCTCAAGCCCGACAGAGACGCGCAATGTCCCTGGCCCTATGGCCAGCTTGGCTTTTGCGTCATCGCTTAATTTGGCATGGGTGGTGGTGGCCGGGTGGGTAATCAAGGTTTTGGCATCGCCGAGATTATTGGAGATATGCGCAATCTCGAGGCTGTTGGCCAATGTGAACGCATCGGCCTTGCCGCCTTTTACGTCAAAAGCAATCAGGTTGGAGCCGCGCGTCATTTGCTTTTGCGCCAGCTCAAATTGCGGATGGCTGTGATGGCCGGGATAATAAACCCGTTCGATTTTGTCATGCGCGACCAGCATGTCGGTCAATTTTTCAGCATTGTCGCAATGGCGGTCAACCCGCATATGCAATGTTTCCAACGCTTTCAGCATGACCCATGCGTTAAACGGCGCGAGGCTGGGGCCGGTCTGGCGGATGAAATTGGCCAGCTCATTTTTGATATAATCGCTATCGCCCAAAACAATGCCGCCAAGACAGCGTCCTTGCCCGTCAATATGTTTGGTCGCCGAATAAATGGTGATGTCGGCGCCCAAAGCCATCGGCTTTTGCAAAACCGGTGTGGCGAACACATTATCGACAACCAAGCGGCAGCCGTGATTATGGGCAATATCGGCAACCGCCTGAATGTCGATGATTTCCAATACCGGGTTGGACGGAGTTTCCAAAAACAGCAATTTGGTTTCCGGGCGCAGGGCCGCTTGCCAGGCTTCAAGGTCGCGCCCGTCCACCAAAGTGCAGGCAACGCCGAAACGCGGCATTAAGGTTTCCACCACATAGCGGCACGAGCCGAACAAAGCGCGCGCTGCAACAATATGGTCGCCTGCTTGCAATTGGCTCATCATGCAAGCCGTGACCGCGGCCATGCCGGTGGCGGTGGCGCGCGCATCTTGCGCCCCTTCAAGCGCCATCATGCGCTCTTCAAAAGCGCGCACGGTCGGATTGCCGAAGCGCGAATAAATATAGCCGTCTTCTTCTTCCTTAAAGCGTGCTTCCGCTTGCTCGGCGCTGTCATAAACATAGCCCGAGGTGAGATAAAGCGCTTCCGCCGTCTCGCCAAAGGGCGAGCGTTCTTGTCCTTCATGCACCATGCGCGTCTGCGCCTGCCAGTTTTTTGCGTCGGTCATGACCTTCTCCTGCGTGACCCGTCTTGCGCCGGCATAAAAAAACCGACCATAGGGCCGGGTCCATCCGGCAGTTTTAGCTGTTTATTTAACGAGGCCGCAAGCCAGCCGGCTCAAATCACCTCAATTGGGGAGAACATGTCGAAAAACTTGCGCCCCGTCAAGACATTACGTCAAGACATGATGATGATTTGCGCGTAAACTCGCCCCATGTTTAAGATTCGTCACAGCACTCGAAAGCGGCGCAGCCATGCGTGAGGCGGCAGAAACCGGGGCGTTGTTTCCCGATGAGGGGCGCCAAGAACCGGTCATGGCCAAAGGCCAGACCCATGCGGTCGGCATTTTGCCGGCGCATGGCATTCAAAATATGGTGCGCGAAAAACAAATCTGGGCAACCGGCGGTGTGCTGGATGACCAAATTCAACCGGCCAGTCTCGATTTGCGCCTCGGCGATATCGCCTATCGCATTCGCGCCAGCTTTTCTGCCCGGCGAAAAAGGCACGGTGGCCGATAAGTTGGCGGCGCGCGCTTATCACAAAATCGATCTGTCGCATGGCGCGGTTTTGGAAACCGGCTGCGTGTATTTGGTGCCGCTTATGGAGGCGGTCAGCCTGCCTGAGCGCACGACCGGCTTTGCCAATCCGAAAAGTTCAACCGGACGCATTGATGTTTTCACCCGCCTGATTACCGATTTCGGCACTGAATTTGACAAAGTGCCGGCTGGCTATAAAGGGCATTTATATTTGGAAGTCAGCCCGCGCACGTTTCCGATATTGGTGCGCGAGGGCTCGCGCCTGTCGCAATTGCGCTTTCGCCGCGGCGCACCGGCACATAATGATGCCGAGTTAAAGCGTCTGCATGAAGAAACCGGACTGGTCGATGGGACGGCCAATATTGATGGTGGCTTGGGTGTGTCGATTGACCTTTTTGGCGACAGCAAAACCGGTCTTGTCGGTTGGCGCGGCAAACGCCATGCCGGTCTCATTGATGTCGACAAGCCCGGGCTTTTGCCGATTGCGCAATATTGGGAGCCGGTTTATCGCGATGCCGGCAATGAGATTATTCTCGATCCGGATGAGTTTTATATTCTGGCCTCGCGCGAGGCGGTCACCATACCGCCGACCCATGCCGCCGAAATGGTGCCGTTCAATCCGCTGGTCGGTGAGTTTCGTGTGCATTATGCCGGTTTTTTTGACCCCGGTTTCGGCGCATCTGAAGCGGGCGGAAAGGGGCCTGACGGCAAGGGCGGTGCGCGTGCCGTATTGGAAGTGCGCTCGCGCGAAGTGCCGTTTATTTTAGAGCATGGGCAGATTATCGGGCGGCTGGTCTATGAGCGCCTGACCGATGTGCCGCAAATGCTTTACGGCGAAGGCCTCAATTCAAATTATCAGGCGCAAGGGCTGAAACTGTCCAAGCATTTCAAGCAGGGTTAGGACTAAACCCATGCCGCGCCGTTTGTCGGATTGTCACAATGTCGAAGATTTGCGCGATTTGGCGCGCCGCCGCCTGCCCGGGCCGATTTTCCATTATATTGATGGGGCGGCCGATGATGAGGTGACCTATCGGCGCAATAGCGAAGCCTATGAGGCGGTCGATTTGGTACCCAATATTTTGGGCGGGGTGGCCGAGATTGATATGTCGGTTGAGGTGATGGGGGCAAAATTGGATATGCCGCTCTTTTGTTCGCCGACCGCTTTGCAGCGTCTGTTTCATCATGAGGGAGAGCGCGCCGTGGCGCGCGCGGCTGAAAAATTCGGCACTTTGTTCGGCGTGTCATCATTGGGCACGGTTTCTCTGGCCGAAATCGGCACGCTCATCAGTACGCCGAAAATGTTTCAATTTTATTTTCACAAAGACCGCGCGCTCAATGCAGCCATGTTGGATATGGCCAAAGCGGCCAATTTTGAAATTTTGACACTGACGGTGGATACCATTACCGGCGGCAATCGCGAGCGCGATTTGCGCACCGGTTTCACCACGCCGCCGCGTTTGACCCCGTCCAGTATTTGGCAATTTGCCAGCAAACCAAGCTGGGCGCTGAACTATTTTCTGCGTTCAAAATTCGAATTGTCGCAATTGAAAGACCATGTCGGCGAAGGCTCGAATATTGCCATTTCGGTCGGCGATTATTTTTCGACCATGCTCGACCAAAATATGAATTGGGATGATGCAGCCGATTTGCGCGCCGCTTGGGGTGGCACATTTTGCCTGAAGGGCGTGATGAGCGCCGCCGATGCGCGCCGCGCCGTGAATATGGGTGCCGATGCGATTATGGTTTCCAATCATGGCGGACGGCAATTGGATGGCGGGCGCTCGCCATTTGATCAATTGGAAGAGATCCTCGCTGAGGTCGGCGGCGAGATTGAGGTGATTTGCGATGGCGGTATTCGCCGCGGCACGCATATTTTGAAAGCGATGGCGCTGGGCGCGACCGCATGTTCGGGCGGGCGGCTTTATCTATATGCGCTGGCTGCTAGCGGTCAGGCCGGGGTTGAAAAAACCTGATGAGCAATTTGAAAAGCGAGATTGAGCGCGACATGAAATTAATGGGCGTGTCATCGCTCAGCCAGCTGACCCCCGATATGGTGCGTCGCCGCCAGGTTTAGATTTTCCGCTCATGGGGATGGTGGCGTGATTTGAGCCACCCTAATCGCCCAAATCATCAATAACTTCAACCTCTGCAGGTTCGCGCAGCAAAGCCAGTAGCTCCGCAAAGATCTAAGTCGGAAAAATTACTCGCTCAAAATGGCCAGGCCTCAGCCTTGTTCCCTTCTATTGTTTGAATGGATGTGAGAGTGCAGCCAAGAAATTGTCATTTTCGGCTTCCGCCAGTCCCAATTCAATGACCTCATGCGCTTGCGCGGGGCGGCTTTGATAAGTGCCGAAAAGGCGATCCCAGACAGATAAAAAGAAGCCGTAATTCATCCGGCTTTCTTGTGGTGTGCGTGAATGATGCAAGCGATGCATATCGGGCGTGACAATGAGGTTTTGCAGCCAGCCGTCGACCCGCCCCAGCCGCCAATTGGCGTGATTGAATAGAGACGCGCCATTGAGCAGGATTTCAAAACAAATCACCGCCAAAGCTGGCGCGCCGATAAGCAGCACGGCGGCCGCTTTAATACCCGTGCTGATGAGCGCCTCGCCCGGATGAAAGCGCAAGCCGGAGGTAACATTAAGTGTGCGGTCGCTATGATGGGCGCCGTGCCAGCGCCATAAAAACGGGATTTCGTGAAACAGCCGATGGTGCCAATAGAGCACCAAATCAAGCAAGATGAGGCTGGCCGGAAAGACCAGCCAATCAGGGGCATAAACGAGGCCGAGCAAGCCACCGCCCGCATTCCAATAAGCCAGTGCCGCCAATCCGCCCGGCACGATGAGCCGCACCAAGCCGCCATTAATAATGCCAATAAAAAGATTGCCTGCCGCATGGCCGAGGGCGATATTTTGCCGTCGTCGCGGCAAGGCGCGTTCCAGCCCGAAAAACACGACCAAGAGCGTCAGCATAATGCCGCCGCGCAATGCCGCTTCATGGGCGTTTATGAAAGCGGCAAACTCAGCCATCGCCGTCACCGGTAAGGGGTGCGGCGCGTGCTTGTGCGGCGCGGTCAAAAGCGGCGCGGCTCAAGCGGTCAAGGGCCAGCGTCTCGCCCAAGCGCTCGAGAAGGCGCATTTCTTCCGGCGAGACATTGCCGTTTTGCGCGATGAAATCGGCGCATAGCATATAGACAGTGGCGCTTTGCTTGTCCGACAGGCTGGCCGCGACAATTTCCAATAAAGTGTCCAAGCCTTCTGCTGCACCGACGATGTCGCGGGTCACCGCCAAAGCGGCATCGCGCGGCGCATCGGCCAATGAGGCGTGCCGGTCGAGAAAGGCGTGCAATGCCGCATCGTCGCAGCCGGCCAATTTTTGCGCCACGCAAAGCGCTGCCATCGCCGCCTCTTGCGGTGAAAATTTTGCGCCGGGTGATTGATTTATTGCTCATGCCCGATATATGACCGCGACCGGCGCGCTTGGCAAGCGCACAAAAAGCCGAGCCGCGCAAATTAATTTTGCGCCTTGATTTTGTGAGGCGGGCTGATAGTTTCCGACGCAATAGAGGAACTGTCATGTCAATGCGCGAAACGGCCAATTTATCAAAAGCCTGGGTGTTTGAAGAAGCCCGCAAAGTGGTGGCGCGCGCCGAAAAGCTCGGCCGCGATGAGGTGATATTCGAAACTGGCTATGGCCCGTCCGGCCTGCCGCATATCGGCACTTTCGGTGAAGTGGCGCGCACCACAATGGTGCGCCAAGCCTTTCACTTACTGGCGCCGGAGAAGAAAAGCCGCTTGATTTGCTTTTCCGATGATATGGACGGCTTGCGCAAAGTGCCCGACAATATTCCCAATGGCGATTTATTGGCTGAGCATCTCGAAAAGCCGCTGACCGCCGTGCCTGACCCGTTTGAAAAATATGACAGTTTTGCGCATCACAATAATGCGCGGCTGCAAGCCTTTCTCGACAGTTTCGGCTTTGATTATGAATTTGTCTCGGCCACGGCGCATTATCAAAGCGGTGCGTTTGACGCGACTTTGTTGAAAGTGCTGGAAAACTATCAGGCTGTTCAAGACATTATCTTGCCGAGTTTGGGCGAAGAACGCCGCCAGACCTATTCGCCGTTTTTGCCCATTTGTCCGACCAGCGGCAAAGTCTTGATGGTGGCGATTGAGCCGGTCGATGTGGCGGCCGGAGCTTATGCGTTACAAACATCCTGATAGCGGCGCTGACATGGAAACGCGTGTGACAGGCGGGGCGTGCAAGTTGCAATGGAAAGCCGATTGGGCGATGCGCTGGGCGGCCCTTGAGGTCGATTATGAAATGGCCGGTAAGGATTTGTCGGAATCGGTCAAATTATCGTCACGCATCACCAAAGCGCTGGGCCATACCCCACCCGAGGGCTTTTCCTACGAGCTTTTCCTCGATGAAAACGGCGAAAAAATATCCAAGTCAAAAGGCAATGGGCTGACCATTGAGGAATGGTTGACCTATGCGCCGCAAGAAAGCCTGTCGCTTTATATGTTCCAAGCGCCGCGCAAAGCCAAACGGCTTTACTTTGATGTGATCCCGAAAGCGGTCGATGAATATGTCACTTTTGTCGATAAATTTGCCGCAATGGATGAGGCGCAAAAACTGACCAATCCGGCTTTTCATATCCACAATGGCGATGTGCCGCAAAGTGCTTCGCCGGTCTCTTTCGCGCTTTTGCTCAATCTGGTGTCGGCTTCCAATGCCGAAAACAAGGATGTGCTATGGGGCTTTATCGACACTTATGCGTCGGGCACGACGGCGGAGACGCATCCGTTTCTCGATCGCCTGACCGATTATGCTTTGGCCTATTATCGAGATTTTGTCGCGCCCAATAAAACTTATCGTGCCGCCAGTGAGGCGGAAAAAACCGCTCTCGATGATTTGCTGGCGCGCCTTGAAGCGCTGCCCCAAAATGCGGATGGTGAAACCATTCAGACGGAAGTTTATGCCACCGGCATGGCGCATTTTGAAGAAAATTTGCGCGGCTGGTTTCAAACGCTTTATGAAATTCTTTTGGGGCAAAGCCAGGGCCCGCGCTTTGGTTCTTTTGCCGCGCTTTACGGCTTAGAAAAAACCTGTGCGCTTATCGCGGCGGGTCGTGACGGCAAATTGCTGTCGGCTTAGGAATCCTGCTATCTCTGCTTTATGGGGCAGATGATTTACAAAATCTTGACCGTTGAGGCCGATGCGCAATTGCAGCGCGATGCCAGCCTTACGCCCGCGGGTATTGATGCGGCTGACGGCTATATCCATTTTTCCGATGCCGCGCAATTGGAGGCGACTTTGGATGCGCATTATCACGGCCATGATGATTTGATGATTTTGGCAGTGGACGCAGCGGCTTGCGGCGCGGCCTTGCGCTGGGAGCCATCGCGTGACGGGGTGCTGTTTCCGCATCTTTATGGGCCGCTTAAGGAAGATATGGTGGGTGTGCGGTTCATGCTAAATGCGGCGCGCGACGGTCTGAGCGCTTTTTTAAATGGAGCGGCAGCATGAGCCTTTATCGCTTACTTGCGTCCCATGCTCTTCACCCTGCCGCCCGAGACGGGCGCATGGGCTGACCTTGCGCGGGCTTAATCTGCTGGGCCGTTTCGGTGCGCCGCCGCAAGATGAAGCGATTTTGGCGCAACATATTATGGGGCTTGATTTCGCCAATCCTTTCGGCATGGCGGCGGGTTTTGACAAAGACGGCACAGCCATTGCCGGTGTCCATCGCATCGGTTTCGGTTTTGCCGAGATAGGCACGCTCACGCCCCTGCCGCAGCCCGGCAATCCAAGCCCGCGCGTGTTTCGTTTGCCGCAACACGGTGCGCTCATCAATAGCTTGGGCTTCAATAATCGCGGCCAAGCCGCAGCCTTGCAACGCTTGCAAAACACACGCCCTTTGGCGCGCCCGGTCGGGGTCAATATTGGTGCCAATAAGGAGGCGGAAGACCGCATTGCCGATTATGAGACAGGGGCGGCGCGGTTTGCCGATTGCGCCGATTATCTGACCGTCAATATTTCGTCCCCCAATACGCCGGGCTTGCGTGATTTGCAAAGCGGTGAAGCGGCGGGCGAGATTATGCGCCGCGTGCGTGCCGCCGCGCCCGACATTCCGGTGCTGGTCAAAATAGCACCCGATATGCGTCATGAAGAGGCGATTGGCTTGGCCGAATTGGCACTGGCGGAAAATATTGACGGGCTGATTATCTCCAATACCACTTTGGCGCGCGATGGCGTGGCGGGCAGCACATATGCCGATGAGGCAGGCGGTGTATCGGGCGCGCCGCTTTTCGACGCGGCGACCGATATGTTGCGCGCCGTTTACCGCGCCGTTTGTCAGCCCAATGGTGGCAAGCTGACCCTTATCGGGGTCGGGGGCGTGTCGTCTGCGGCAGAGGCCTATGCCAAAATCCGCGCCGGTGCTTCTTTGGTGCAGCTTTATACCGGTCTGGTTTATGAAGGGCCGGGACTGGTAACCCGCATGAAACGCGATTTGGCGGCGCGCTTGCGCGCTGACGGTTTTGCCCATATTGAAGAAGCTATTGGAAGTGATGTGAAAGAGACAAAATGAGCTTGAAGATTTATCACAATCCGCGCTGTTCGAAATCGCGCCAAGCGCTGGCCCTATTGACCGAGGCCGGGGCAGAATTCGACATTGTCGAATATTTGAAAACCGGCCTCTCTGTGGCGGAATTGGAAGATTTGGCGACCAAAAGCGGCGGCGATGTGCGCGCCATAATGCGCACCGGCGAGGTGGTCTATAAAGAATTGCAATTGAAAAATGAATGCGATGACGCGGCGCTGATAAAGGCGATGGCCGAAAACCCGATTTTATTGGAGCGCCCTTTGGTGAGCGATGGTAAAACGGCTTTGGTTTGCCGTCCGCCCGAATTGGCCGCGCGATTTCTTGGCTGATCATGTGCGACAGTTTGGTTTTCCTGCCCAATTGGCATAGGGTAGCGCCATGAATATTGAGATTAGAAAAGTGCCGCCGAAAAACGCTGACGGCAAGCGTGCCAGCAATCGGGCCAGCAATCGCGACGCGATTTTGCACGCGGCGCGCGCCGTATTTGCCGAGCTGGGTTATGGTGGCGCGACCGTGCGCGACATTATTCGCCGCACCGATTTGGCGACCGGCACGTTTTATAATTATTTCACCAATAAGGAAGACGTGTTTGAGGCACTGACGCGCGAAAGCGGCGAAGAATTGCGCGCGCTTTTATCAGCCGCGCGGCAAGAGGCCGATAATTTCGAGCAATTTATTGAAGCCAGCTATCTGACTTATTTCAGCTATTATGCTGAAAACCCCGAGACCTATCATTTGGTGCGCTCCAATCGCGGGCGCGATGGCGGCAATATTAATATGCGCGGGCCGCAAGTGACGGCCGGTTTGGCAGAAATGCGGCAAGATATTGAGCGCGCCATGAAGCTCGGCATGATTCCGCAAAATGATGCGGCTTTGCTGACCGCCGCCATTGGCGGCGTCGCCTTTTCCATTCTCGATGAGATTATGCAGGGCGATAAGATTGACCCGCAAGGGGCGGCGCGATTTGCCACCAAGCTTTTTATGCGCGGCATTGACGGCGGCATTGACGGCGCGTGAGATTAAATAGTCTAATTGCCTTCTGGGAGGCAATTCGGGTGAATGTTCAAAATCTAATTTTTAGTGCCTTGCGCCGCGCGCCGCGTCGGCTGGTGCGCCATATGGCCGGTCCGCCGATTGAGGTGGATGGTTTTGCAATGGACAGCAATATCCAAATATTGGCCAATTTGGCGGCCAAACGTGCCGCTGCGCAAAATCATGAAACACCGAGCTTGGCGCAAATTCGTGAAGCGGGAAACGGCTTTGACGCCATCGCGCCGCGCCGTCGCCGAGTCAAAATCCGCGATGTCGAATTGCCGCTGGCCACGGCGACGCTGAAAGCGCGTATTTATGAGCCGAAGCGGGCCAGCGATACCGATCCGGGTATTCTGTTTTTCCATCAGGGCGGCTTGGTGATCATGCACCATTTGACCGATGATTATTTCTGTTCGCTTTTGGCCGATGAATGTCGGGCCAAACTGATTACGCTGGATTATCGCCTATGCCCGGAACACGCTTTTCCTGCCGCCATTGAGGACGGCTTGGCGCTTTGGGATTATGTGCATGATAATGCGGAAAATCTGGGCATTGACCGCCGCCGTGTCGCGCTGGCCGGAGACAGCGCCGGTGGCCTCATCGCCTCCGTCATGTGTCAGCTATTGCGCGATAAGGCGAAGCTTGAAAAAATCGCCCAACCGGCGGCGCAATTGCTGATTTATCCCTGGGTCAGCACCGACATAACGGCCGGTGGCTCGATGGAGAGCTGCGCCGACATGTTTCCGCTCTCGAAAGCGACAATGGAAATGTTCAACGCCAATGTGTTTCCCGACGGCAAGGGGATAGACCATGCCTGGGCCAATCCGCTGCATAATGAAAATTTGCAAAAATTGCCGCCTGCCATTATCGCCACGGCGGGGTTTGACCCGATACGCGATCAAGGCAATGAATATGCTGAAGCGTTAAGTGCGGTCGGCAATCAGGTGACGCATTATTGTTTTGGTGAATTGACGCATAGTTTTTTATGCCTGTGCCGTGTCTCCCATGCGGCCGAGGCGGCGAGCGTGCAATTGGCCCGCGACTTGGCAGCGCATTTGGGCAGATAGTTTCCCGCACTTGTTCTCAAGGCTTATAGTCAGCCTATGGTCGACACGCAAAAACTCTTGCCGCAATTTGATGCATGGTTTCGCGCCCGCGATTGGCAGCCGCGCGCCCATCAGACGGCGTTTTGGCAGGCCGCGCGGGGTGGGCATGATGCGTTGTTGATTGCCCCGACCGGCGGCGGCAAGACGCTGGCCGGATTTATGCCGAGCCTCGAAAAGCTGGTCGCAAATGGCTCAACCGGCAAATTGCACACTTTATATATGTCGCCGCTAAAGGCCCTGGCTGTCGATATTCAGCGCAATCTGATGCAGCCGGTTGAGGAATTGGCGCTTGATATTACGATTGAGACGCGCAGTGGTGATACACCGCAAAATCGCAAAACCCGTCAAAAGCAAAACCCGCCCGATATTTTGCTGACCACGCCCGAGCAATTGGCGCTGATGCTGAGCTGGCCCGAAGCGGATGATTATTTTGCTGCGCTCGACACGATTATTATCGATGAGCTACACGCGCTGGCCCCCAATAAGCGCGGCGATTTGCTGGCGCTGGGCTTGGCGCGGCTGGCCCGTCTGGCACCCAAAGCCAAACGCCTCGGCCTGTCGGCAACCGTGGCCGACAAACAAGCTTTGCGGCGCTTTTTGACACCGCAAGATAGTGGCATGGAAGAAGCCATATTGATTGAAGGCAAGCCCGGTGCGCCGCCCGCCTTGTCGATATTGGACACGCAAGAGCGCTTGCCCTGGGGCAGCCATACCGCGCGCCATGCTATGGCCGATGTGTTGGCCGCCATTGCCACAGCCGATACGGCCCTGGTTTTCGTCAATACGCGCTCGCAAGCGGAAATGGTGTTTCGCGAATTATGGGCGTTGAATGACAGCGGTTTGGAAATTGCTTTGCATCATGGCTCATTGGCCCCTGAACGCCGCCGCAAAGTGGAAGCGGCAATGGCAGCAGGGCAATTGCGCGCCGTTGTCTGCACCTCAACGCTTGATTTGGGCATTGATTGGGGGGCGGTTGATTTGGTCATTCATGTCGGTGCCCCGAAAGGCGCAAGCCGTTTGGCGCAGCGTATCGGTCGCGCCAATCACCGCTTTGACGAGGCTTCAGCCGCCCTATTGGTTCCGTCCAACCGTTTTGAAGTGTTGGAATGCAAAGCGGCGCGGGAAAGCGTGGCGGCCGGTGAGCAAGACGGCACGATGATGCGCGCAGGCGGGCTTGATGTATTGGCGCAGCATATTTTCGGCACGGCGTGCCATGCGCCGTTTGACCCTGACCGGCTCTATGAAGAAGTGTGCCGCGCCGCGCCCTATCATGATTTGCCGCGCGCGGTTTTTGACCGCATTGTGGATTTTGTCGCGACTGGCGGCTATGCGCTCAAAACCTATGATCGCTATGCCCGTTTGCGACAAGAAAAAGACGGCAGCTATCGGCTGGCGCACCCGCGTTTGGCGACACGCTATCGCATGAATGTCGGCACGATTGTCGAAGCGCCGATGTTGAAAGTGCGACTGACGCGCCCGAAAAAGGTAAGCGACCGTTAAGCGGCGGGCGTATTTTGGGCGAGATGGAAGAATATTTTTTGACCGCGCTCGCGCCCGGCGACACATTCGTTTTTGCCGGTGAAACCTTGCGGCTGGAAGCGGTGCGCGATACCGAGGCGCTGGTGTCGCGCGCTTATCATGCCGACCCGAAAGTGCCGACCTATCAAGGCGGCAAATTTCCCATCTCCACCCATTTGGCCGAACGCGTGCGCGCCATGCTGTCTGACCCGAAAAGCTGGCGTGATTTGCCGCCGCAAGTGGCGCAATGGTTGACCATGCAGCAGGAATTTTCGGCCCTGCCCAAAAAAGACACGCTGCTGGTCGAAAGTTTTGCCCGCGGCGCGCGCTATTATATGACAGCCTATCCGTTTGAGGGGCGCTTGGCGCATCAAACATTGGGCATGTTGCTGACGCGGCGCATGGAGCGCATGGGCGCGCGGCCAATGGGTTTTGTCGCCAATGATTACGGGCTGGCCGTATGGGGCTTGCGCGATATCGGGCTGATGGTCGCGCAAGAAAAGCTGACGCTGGAGGCGCTGTTTGCGCAAGATATGCTGGGCGATGATTTGGAAGCCTGGCTCGATGAATCGGCGCTCATGAAACGCACGTTTCGCGATTGCGCGATGATTTCCGGCCTGATTGAGAAAAACATGCCGGGGCATGAAAAGACCGGTCGCCAAGTGACGTTTTCGGCCGATTTGATTTTCGATGTGTTGCGCAGCCATGAGCCCGACCATATTCTCTTGCAAGCGGCGCGCGCTGATGCGGCCACCGGCTTGCTCGATATCGGTCGGCTCGGTGATATGCTGGCACGTATTGACGGCAAGTTGATGCTGAAACGGCTGAGCCATATTTCGCCGCTTGCCGTGCCGCTTTTGATGGAAATGGGCAAGGAGCCGGTGCGCGGCGCGGCTGATGATGAATTGCTGGGCGAAGCGGCAAGCCGCCATGATGATTTGGTGCGCGAAGCGACGCAAGGTTTGGGGGCCGGTCGTGTCGAGGCACTATGAGTTCGTCATAAATGGCGTAAAGCTGATTGCCGATGTGTCGGGCGCGCTCTACCGGCCCGATAAGAACATGCTGATTGTCGCCGATTTGCATTTTGAAAAAGCCTCGGCCTTTGCCGCGCGCGGCGTGGCTCTGCCCCCCTATGATACGGCCGCGACATTGCAACGTTTGGCGGCGGCGTTTGACCAATTCAAACCGCGATCCTTTGTCTCATTGGGTGACGCGTTTCACAATGATGATTGGCCAAGCCGTATGACGCCCGCCGACCGCGCAGAATTGGCGCGCCTCACCGGCGCGGTAGAGACGGTATGGGTGACCGGCAATCATGATCCGACACCGCCCATCGGTTTGCCCGGCGCGGCAATGGAGATATTTCGTGATGCCAATTTGGTTATGCGCCATGAGCCAATGGTGCGCGGTGCGGGCTTTGAGGCCGGTGAATTGGCCGGCCATTTGCACCCATGCGCCAAGCTGCGCCAGCGTGGGCGTAATTTGCGCCGCCGCTGTTTTGTGCATGATGCCGCGCGCGCCATTTTACCGGCTTTCGGGGCTTTGACCGGCAGTCTCAATGTGCGTGATTTGGCTTTTGACGGGCTGTTTGACGGAGGCAGATTATCAAGCGGTTTTGGTCGGTGCGGCGCGGCTCGCCGCCATTCAGCCGAACCGGCTCCTGCCGGACCGCGCGCGGGGGCCGCGTTAATGGGTCAGCACATGCACCAATAGGGAGGTCATGGAAAGCGCCGCAATAATGGTCAGCAAAAGCCGCAATGGGGCATACCAATCGGCCAAGCGGTTTTGCTGGACGGCGTTTAAATCAAGCACGCCCTGCGCGACAAATAAAACAATCAGCAAGGTAAAGGCTTGCGGCAAGGGCAGCATGAAAGCGACCAGCGCCATCAGCGTCGGCATAATGGCGAGGATGAGCTGGCGCGGCAAATGGGCCGCTTGATTATTTTGCATCGCCGCTCCCCAACGCACCCCGCCCAAAAATGCCGCAATCAGACAGCCATAGGCCAGCACGATGAGCGGCAGGGCGAAACGAATATCGCCAAGCACGTTGAGCCATACGCCAATGCCGCCGCTGACAAAAGGAATGAGACCGGCCAGACCGAGCCATAAAGCGGTGCGCGGCACAGCGGCCAATCGGTCACGAAAATTTTTCATCATTTATCCGAGTGTCGCCATGAAGGGAAACCAGTCGAGCAGATAAGAGGCAATGCTTTGCAGGCTGCCTGCCATAATCAGCGCGCCGGTCACCACCAATAGGCCACCGGCCCCGCGCGTTATCCAAACCATATGGGCTTTAATCTTTTGGCTGGCGGCGAGAAACCGCCCGACGCCGAGGGCGGCAAGGATAAACGGCAGGCCAAGACCGGCCGCATAAACGGCCAGCAAACTGACCCCTTCGCCGAGACTGTCGCGCGCCGCCGCCAGCGCCAAAATCGTTGCCAATATCGGCCCGATGCACGGCGTCCAGCCAAAGGCAAAAGCCAGCCCCATAATAAAAGCGGCGACAAGCGGCGCGCGCGATTGGCGCACCGTCATATTGTCTTGCAAGCGTGCCTCGCGCGCCAGAAGTGGGATATGCACCAGTTCGGCGACATGCAGGCCGAGAATGATAATCGCCCCGCCGGCCAGATAAGCCAGTTCGGTTTGATAGGCCAGCAGTAAAGGATTTATCGCTGCTGCGCCCGCGCCTAGAGCGATAAAGACGGCAGAAAAACCGCCGACAAAAGCCAGCGCGCCGGGCAAAATACGCTGTGTCGCTTGGCCTTTTTCTTCCAATGCGCTCAATTCTGAAAATTGCAAGCCGGCGGCAAAACATAAATAGCCGGGCACAAGCGGCAAGACGCAAGGCGAGAGGAAACTCAGCGCTCCGCCGAAAAATGCCGCAAAGGCCGAAGCCATAAATCCATCCATTAGCGCCGCCTGAAAATAGCTGCTACACCCCAGCCCATAAATACCGCCAAAGCGACACCTGACAGGCCATAAAGCAGCGATTGATTATGCG
This sequence comes from Rhodobiaceae bacterium, assembly GCA_038143435.1. GTDB lineage: Bacteria > Pseudomonadota > Alphaproteobacteria > RS24 > RS24 > UBA8337. The sequence continues at coordinate 399,881 of JAYQLX010000003.1, forward strand.
CCGCTTCTCCCAATATGTGTCCCGCGCCGACAATATCAACCGGCAATTCGCCGGTGCGATAGCCGACAACGCGGCCGTTTTTGAAAGCGAAAAACTCAGTCACATAGCGCCCGACCGGCATGCCGGCAGGCAATTTAATCTCGGCGCGAAACAAGCGGTCATCGATAATTTCGACCGCTTGCGCGTTTTCGTCAAACAGCGCATCGGCCGTTTTCAGCCGCACAAAAGCCTGCAGCGCCTCTTGTTTTTCGCGCGCGCCGGCCGTGCCGGAAAGCAGCGCCGCGTCCAATTGCGCGGCCCCGATATTCAATTGCCGCCGCTCTTCAGCCGGTGCCAAATCGGATAAGGGGGCGGAACTGACAGTGGCCAAAAAGCCCGGCAAGGGGCCCATGCGATAGGCTTGCTGATTGACCCATATGCCGAAGCTTTTTTGTTTTTTGCGCAAAGTGACGCTCTCGCCGGGGCCGCGCAACACGACGACCACGCCATCGACCGGCCCGTGCGGTGTCGGGTCAATGGCCCCGAACAGCAATAGCGTTTCGCCGGTAAAATCGCCGCGAATGGATATTTGGTCTTTTGACAAATCAGTGACCAGCACATTGGCTTGCGCCACGGGTGCCGTCAGTGTCATCAGGGCCATCAGGGCGAGGCTGAAAAAAGTGGCGCGGCGCGTCATGGCGCATCTCCCGAAAGCGATGACATGGCGGAAATGGAATATAGCTCTTGCGGCTCGACCACCAAATCGAACAAAAGCCGCGCCCCGACCGCCAGCACAATCAGCGCCAAAAGGGCGCGCAATTGTTCGCCCTGCAGCCGTTGACCGACATAGGCCCCGATTTGCGCGCCAATGACCCCGCCAATCATCAGCAAGACGGCGAGCACAATATCCAAAGTCTGGTTTTCCACCGCGTGAAACACCGTCACTGAGGCGGTGACGAAAATGATTTGAAACAGCGAGGTGCCGATAACGACATTGGTCGGCATGCGCAAAATATAAATCATTGCCGGCACCATAATAAACCCGCCGCCAACCCCCATAATGGCAGACATCATGCCGACGAAAAATCCGATAATGATCGGCGGAATGACGCTGATATATAGCTTGGAGCGGCGAAAGCGCATGCGAAAAGGCAGGCCCAATATCCAACTATGCTGGCCGGGGCGACGCGCCCGCACCGGATTGCCGAGGCGGCGCGCATTCAATGCCTGAATGCTCTCGCGCAGCATGAGCAAGCCAATGACCGATAAAAACAGCACATAAGACAGCGAGATGAGCAAATCGACTTGCCCTTGCGCGCGCAAGGCTTTGAAAATTTGCACGCCGCTATAAGAACCGACCAAACCACCGGCCATTAAAATCAACCCCATTGGCATATCAATGGCGCGGCGCTGCCAATAGGCGAGGCCGCCGGAAACCGAAGAGGCGACAATTTGATTGGCTTCGCTGGCCACCGCCACGGCGGGCGGCACGCCGATGAAAATCAGCAAAGGCGTCATCAAAAAACCGCCGCCGACACCAAACATGCCCGACATGAAGCCGACCAAACCGCCCATGCCGATAAGGGTCATGATATGGGCACTCATTTCTGCAATCGGCAGATAGATTTGCATGCGACCGCGCCTTTCACAGTTCAGAAACGCTAGCTCGTCCCGCCCTAGCATATTATCGGCTTTTTGCCTAGCAAACCGCCCTGTAGCGCGCCAAAGAGCCGGAATTTGCAACCCAAAAGAGCCATCGGCTTGCCTTTTTACCAATGCGACGCATATTGCCCGCAAAGAAGGAAACTTTATGGTCCACCAATCCGCATTCACCCTGCCGCATGACAATTCGGGCCATATGGCGCTTTACCATTGGCAAGATGCGCCGTCTGACCGGCCGGTCTTGCACTGGGCCCATGCCAATGGCTTTAACGGGCGCACTTATGAGCCGCTTTTGACACCGCTGGCCGCAAAATTTGACATTTACGCATGGGATGCGCGCGGGCATGGCCGCACCAATGTCAGCGCCAGGCCCGCGAAAATGACGGGCTGGGATATTTACGGGCGCGACCTCATCGCCTTGATTGAGCATTTGGCGGATAAACATGGCCGCAAAATATGGTTGGGCGGGCATTCTATGGGCGGCTTCACCTCGGTTTTTGCCGCTGCCGAGCGGCCTGATTTGGTCGCCGGATTGGTGCTGGCCGATCCGGTCATAATTCCACATGTCGGCCCGATAATGCATATGATTGCGCGCCTGACCGGACGGCATGGCGGCATGCAATTGGCCAAAATGTCCGCCAAAAGGCGCGCCATTTGGCCTGATAAGGCGGTCGCCAAAAAATCCTATAATGGACGTGGTGCCTTTGCGACATGGCAAGACGGGTTTTTGGACGCTTATTTGGAGGGCGGTCTCTTGCCGGCTGAGGACGGTTTCAAATTGGCGTGTGCGCCGCATTGGGAAGCGGCCAATTTCAAAGGGCCGCAATTAAATTGCAATCGCTATATTCGTCGCCTCACCATGCCGTTCACCCTATTGACCGCCGAGCATGGTTCAACGACGCGCGCGCGCGCCGCGTTTCATGCGTTGCGTCAGGATAAGAAAATCCAGGTGGTTGGCGGGGCCAGCCATTTCTTGCCGATGGAAATGCCCGCCTTTTTGCGCGATGAAATTGTCGCGCGCATTGAAAAAAGCTGATTACAAATTGAAACCGGCTTTTTCAAAGGCCGGCAGATATTTGCCATAACCCTGACTTTTCATCTCGGCCAGCGGCACAAAGCGCAAAGCGGCGGAATTAATGCAATAGCGCAAACCGGTCGGGGCCGGACCGTCGTCAAAAACATGGCCCAAATGGCTGTCAGCCAGTTTCGAGCGCACCTCAATGCGCTTCATAAATAATTTCCAATCATCGCTCTCGACAATGGAACGCGCTTCCAAAGGCCGGGTAAAGCTGGGCCAGCCTGTACCGCTGTCATATTTATCGAGCGAGGAGAAAAGCGCTTCGCCCGATATGAGGTCGACATAAATGCCGGGCGCTTTTTCATCCCAAAACAGATTGCGAAAGGGCGGCTCGGTTTTGTCTTTTTGGGTCACGGCATATTGCAGCGGCGTCAATGTTTGTTTGAGTTGCTCTTTATCGGGTTTGACAAAATCTTGTGCCGTGGCCGAGAGCAGAGGAAAACCGAGCAAAACGACGCCGAGCAAGAGCAGCAAAAGTGCCTCGCCCAATCGCGAAGGTTTATGGAGGGAGGAGGTTTTTTCTTTCATGATGCTACTTTAGCTTTTGATTGTGGCGGAAATATGCTGGCAGCCCTTTATTCAGTATCGCCTGTTCTTCTTATTCTTCTGTCTTGTTGTTTTTCTGCGGCGATGGCGCATTTTGGCCGCCGCGAGGCTAAATTTTCGTAAATCTCTCAGAGGTTTATGGATAAGTCATTTTATGGCATTGAAAATGTCACGTTCTTGGCGCAATATCGCGCCAGTTTTGAAGCCATTTTTGAATAAAGGGAGCCAATTATGAGAGAAGCGTTAATCGTATCGAGCGCACGCACCGGTCTGGCCAAATCAGGTCGCGGTGGATTCAATATGACACATGGTGCCGCTATGGGCGGTCACGCCATCAAACACGCGATTGAGCGGGCCGGCATTGAGCCGGGCGACGTCGAAGACGTGATTATGGGCTGCGGCACGCCGGAAGGCGCAACGGGCCAAAACGTCGGTCGCCTGTCGGCCATTTGGGCCGGCTGTCCGGTCACCACATCGGGTGTGACGGTCAACCGTTTCTGCTCGTCAGGTCTGCAAACCATTGCTATGGCTGCCGGTCGCGTGATGAATGAAAATGTGCCGGTCACGGTCGGTGCCGGTGTGGAAAGCATCTCGCTGGTGCAAATGCAAGGTGCCAATTACAATAATATCACGGAAGAAAAATTGCTGGGCAGCTATCCGGCTTTGTGGATGCCGATGATTGAAACCGCCGATATTGTTGCCGACCGCTACAATGTCAGCCGCGAAACGCAAGATGAATATGCCCTGCAAAGCCAGCAGCGCATGGCCGCAGCGCAAGAAGCCGGTCTGTTCAAAGATGAGATTGTGCCAATGGCGACCAAGATGAAGCAGGTCAACAAAGAGACCGGCGAAGAATCAATCGTCGATTACACGGTCGATCGCGATGAGTGCAACCGCCCCAATACGACATTGGAAAGCCTGGCCGGTCTGCAGCCGGTGCGCGGCGAAGACCAATTCATCACCGCCGGTAACGCCTCGCAATTGTCTGACGGTGCGGCCGCTGTGGTTGTCATGGAAGGCAAGGAAGCCGAGCGCCGCGGCGTTGAGCCGCTGGGTGCATTTAAAGGTTTCTCTGTCGCCGGTTGCGAGCCTGATGAAATGGGTATCGGTCCGGTCTTTGCCGTGCCGCGCCTGTTGGAGCGCCACGGCCTGAAAGTCGATGATATTGATTTGTGGGAGCTCAATGAAGCTTTCGCCAGCCAAGCGCTTTACTGCCGTGATGAGCTGGGCATTGATAATGATAAATATAATGTCAATGGCGGTTCCATTGCCATCGGTCACCCTTATGGCATGACGGGCGCGCGCCTGGTCGGCCATGCGCTGATGGAAGGCAAACGTCGCGGCGCGAAAAACGTTGTCGTCACCATGTGCATTGGCGGCGGCATGGGTGCTGCCGGTCTGTTTGAAGTGCTGTAAGCAGGCAGCAGACTGAAATGATTTTGAAAGGCCGCGGGGCAGATTGTCCGGCGGCCTTTTATTTTGCGCGGTCAAGGGCTGAACCGACGGCGCCACGGCGTCGTAAAACATAAGAGAAAAGGAATTGTTATGACGGATATGAAAACAACCATCAGCAAAACCATTATTGCCCTGGCCGGGCTTTTGTTTTTGGCTTTGTGCTGGAACGCTTATCGCAGCGTCGGTGGCAGTGGGTTTGATAATGTTTTGGCTGAACCCTGGGGGCTTGTCACTTTGGCCGATGTGATGCTGGGCGGCATGTGCATGGGGGTGGTGATTTTTGCGCATGAAAAACAAAAACGCGTTGCCCTCATCTGGACCCTGCCGATTTTTTTGCTCGGCCATGTGGTCAGCGTGGCGTGGCTGTTAATGCGTTTTTTGCCGCAAAGGGCCGATTGACTCGCAACTGATTTGCATGATTTGTTCTCCTGTGGATAAGTTGGTGGATGAGTGATTCGAAATCGCTTTCAAAAATGCCTGTCCGCAGCTCATCTAAATTATTGAAAATATTGAAATAAATCCAATTCGCAAAAAAAATTCATTTTTCATGTAACTATCTGTTGACGTTTTCATTGCAAATAGACACTATATCTAGTGTCCGGTAGGGGGGTGAATGGTTCAGAGCTTTTGTTCAAAGCCAGTTACAAACCGCCGAAAGTTAAAAACAACCCGTGATAGGCTCACCTATGGAGCCAAGAGTGCCGTCCGGCGCTTGCGGGGATGCTGTCCCTCGGTTTTGGCCGGTTTCAGAGGCGTTTTTAACCTGAAAGCGGGCCGGAAGCGACAGATATGCCAATCGGCATAAGCACGAGGAGAGAGCATGTTTAGAGATACAGGGGCCGGAGATGGGGCCGAGAAAAAAGGTCAGGATAAGGAAAAAATGCAAGATGATGTGCTGACCAAAGAACAATTGGCTGCCCGCCAGCCGCGCCGCGCTGAAGGCGACCCGGCGCATGGCGAGCCGCAATTGGATTTTGACCGTCAAGATCAGGCGGTTCAGTTCAAAGCCGCGCCGCGCGTCAAAACCGACCCGTCGCGCGATGCGCTGTTGACCGCTTTCGGCAAAGCCACTTTGACCGACCGTTATTTGATGCCGGGCGAAAGCTTTCAAGATTTGTTTGCCCGCGTCGCGTCTTATTATGGCAGCGATGATGCGCATGCGCAGCGTCTTTATGACTATATTTCCAAACTTTGGTTCATGCCGGCCACGCCTGTTCTCTCCAATGGCGGCACGGATCGCGGTTTGCCGATTTCCTGCTTTTTGAATGAGGCTAATGACAGCCTCGGCGATATTGTCAATTTGTGGAATGAAAATGTCTGGCTCGCTTCGCGCGGCGGTGGCATTGGTTCTTATTGGGGCAATTTGCGGTCCATCGGCGAAAAAGTCGGTGAGAACGGCAAGACCTCCGGCATTGTGCCTTTCATTCGCGTGATGGACAGCCTGACTTTGGCCATTTCACAAGGCTCTTTGCGGCGTGGCTCGGCGGCGGTTTATTTGCCGGTCGACCATCCCGAAGTTGAAGAATTTGTCGAAATCCGTCGTCCGACCGGCGGCGACCCGAACCGCAAGGCGCTGAATTTGCACCACGGCATTCTGATTTCCGATGCCTTTATGCGGGCGGTGGAAAATGACGAAGAATGGGCCTTGCGCTCGCCGAAAGACGGCTCGGTGCAAGCCACCGTGCAGGCGCGCGATTTATGGATTCGCATGCTGACGGCGCGCATTGAAACCGGCGAGCCTTATATGGTGTTCAAAGATACGGTCAATAATTTGCGCCCCGAGCATCAAAAGCTACTCAATCTGGAAATCAAAACCTCCAATCTGTGTTCAGAGATTACCTTGCCGACCGGCGAGGATCATTTGGGCCAAGACCGCACCGCCGTGTGCTGTCTGTCATCCTTGAATGCGGAAAAATTCGATGAGTGGAGCAAGGACGAAACCTTTATTCCCGATGTCATGCGCTTTTTGGATAATGTGCTGGAAGATTTCATCCAGCGCGCGCCCGATGAAATGGCGAAAGCAAAATATTCGGCTCAGCGCGAGCGCTCGGTCGGCCTCGGCGTGATGGGTTTCCATAGCTTCCTGCAGGCCAATATGATCCCCTGGGAAAGCGTGATGGCGAAAGTATGGAACAAGCGTATTTTCACCCATATTAAAGAGCAGGCGGACATTGCCTCTCAAGATTTGGCCACTGAACGCGGCCCCTGTCTCGATGCAGCCGAATGCGGCATGAATGAGCGTTTCTCAAACAAGACCGCCATTGCACCGACTGCGTCGATTTCCATTATTTGTGGCGGCACCAGCCCGGGCATTGAACCGATTGCCGGGAACAGCTTTACCCATAAAACCCTGTCGGGTTCGTTTAATGTGCGCAATCGGCACCTCGATAAATTGCTCGATGAAAAAGGTCAGAATAATGATGATGTCTGGTCGTCCATTGTGACCTCGGGCGGCTCGGTGCAGCATCTTGATTTCTTGAGCGATGATGAAAAAGCCGTGTTCAAAACAGCTTTTGAATTGGACCAGCGCTGGCTTATTGATTTCGCCGGCGACCGCTCGGAACTGATTGACCAAGCGCAATCTCTGAATGTATTTCTGCCCGCCAATATTCATAAGCGGGACTTGCATCAAATTCATTTCCAAGCTTGGAAGAAGGGCGTCAAAAGCCTGTATTATTGCCGCTCTTTGTCCATCCAACGGGCCGAGAAAGCCGATGATGACACCAAAGCCATGCAAGAAGCGATGGCGGCGGCGGCCGAAGGCAATGATTATGAAGAATGCCTCTCCTGTCAGTAGGCGGGTGGGGAAGTTAATCGGCGGGCCCATTTCGCCAAAATGAGAAAAGGTACATAAAATGTCTCTGCTTGAAGAACGTATTGTCTATAAACCTTTCCGCTATCCGTGGGCATATGATGCCTGGTTGACGCAACAGCGGATTCACTGGCTGCCGGAAGAAGTGCCATTGGCCGAAGATGTGAAAGATTGGCACAAGAAATTGACCGGTGCGGAGCGCAATTTGCTGACGCAGATCTTCCGCTTTTTCGTGCAGGCCGATGTCGAAGTCAATAATTGCTATATGAAGCATTACAGCCAAGTGTTTAAGCCGACCGAAATTCAAATGATGCTAGCTGCATTTTCCAATATGGAAACCATTCACATTGCCGCCTATTCGCATTTGCTCGATACCATCGGCATGCCGGAAGTCGAATATGAAGCCTTTATGAAATATGGCGAGATGAAGGATAAATACGACTATATGCAAGAATGGGGCGTTGAGACGGATGAAGATATTGCCAAAACTTTGGCCGTATTTGGCGGTTTCACCGAGGGGCTGCAACTGTTTGCCAGCTTCGCCATTTTGATGAATTTCCCGCGCTTCAATAAAATGAAAGGCATGGGCCAAATCGTAACCTGGTCGGCGCGTGATGAAACGCTGCACACCAATTCGACGGTCAAGCTGTTCAATACCTTTATTCAGGAAAATCCGCATATTTGGAATGACCAGCTGAAAAAAGACCTGTATCAGGCCTGTGAGACCGTGGTCACGCATGAAGATGCCTTTATCGATTTGGCCTTTGAAATGGGCGGCGTTGAAGGCTTGGAAGGCCAAGAAGTGAAGGATTATATTCGCTATATCGGCAATCGCCGTTTGACGCAGCTCAATCTCGAGCCGATTTACGATATTGAGAAAAATCCACTGCCCTGGATGGATGAAATGCTCAATGGCATTGAGCATATGAACTTCTTTGAAGGCCGCGCCACTGAATATGCCAAAGCCTCAACCGAAGGCACATGGGATGAGGCGTTTGCATAAAACGCCCGAAAAATAATCAGCAAAAGGGGTGCTGCGGCGCCCCTTTTTTTATGCCGCGCTGCGTGCTTTCATTTCATCCAATGGAGGCGCATATGATTGAGCTTTACACCTCACCCACCCCCAATGGCTATAAGGCCTCGGTGACGCTGGAAGAATTGGATATGGATTACATTGTCCGTGTCATTAATTTGCAAAATGACGAGCAGAAAACCCCCGCATTTTTGGCGATGAATCCGAATGGGCGCATTCCGGTGATCGTCGATCCTGATTTTGACAATCTGGCGATTTTCGAGACCGGCGCGATTATGGTGCATCTGGCGGAAAAAGCCGGACGGCTGCTGCCGAGCGATGTTAAAGGGCGCGCCAAAGTGATGGCATGGTTGATGTTTCAAATGGGCGGTATCGGCCCGATGATGGGGCAGGCCAATATTTTTTACCGCTATTTCCCCGAAAAAGTGCCATCGGTCATCTCGCGCTTTCAACTTGAAGTGCGCCGCCTGTTGGAAGTGCTGGACAGCCATTTGGCGCATCATGAATATTTGGCCGGTGATTTTTCCATTGCCGATATTGCCAATTGGTGTTGGGTGCGCACCGCCAAATGGTCGGGCGTCGAAAGCCATGACCTTGACCATTTGAGCCGCTGGTTGACCGCCATATCGGCGCGCCCGAAATGCCAAGCCGGGGTCAAAGTACCGTTTGACCTTGCCGAATTGACGACCAAAACCGAAGATGGGGCGGAAAAGTTTTCCGAACAGGCGGCCAAGCTGGTCAAATCATAAACTTATCCCCGCCGCACGGGCAGGCTTTAGGCTTATGCCATGTTGTCTTTCTTGACCAAGCAAGCCGATGAGCTGATTTGCCCGATTGCTTTTGCGTCGGTAATGTGCTGATTGTTCACTTCTTAAGGAGCGGCTCGAAAAAAAGCCGTATCGCGCGATCGCCCGGCGGCCTGCTTTGCTTTCGAAATCATAAAATCGAAGCGGCGCATAAAAGCGTTTTCGTTGCCATTCTTTATCTGTTTTTTTCATCGCCCGGATTTGATGGTATGGGCGCTGGCCCTGGACTTTGCCGCCGCCACCGCCTTTGCATCTTGAAGTGTTGCCCACGAGTCTTTACGCGCTTTTGGGACTGGGCGTTATGCGGACTTATGAGAAACTGCAACGCCGCGCCAAATAGGCGGGTCAAATTCGCTTATTTATCCCGCAATCAAAGCGGCAGGTTTTTCGCCAGAAATTGATTTTGACCTCATGCGGAATCGTCACTTTACGCCGCGTTGATGGCAAAAATCACCGGCAATGCCGCGTATTTTATTCCTGAAGGAAAGATGTCGGTTTGACGTAAAAGCCGTTCTTGTGTCCTTATCGATTGAATTGGTACAAAAAATATTGAAACAGCTCAAGGCCAGTACCAATGAAAAGGCCGACCAATCGCGGCCATTTTCTTTGATATTTTCTAACAAAAGACACAGCCCTCAAACTTTGCTGAGCCTTAGCTGATGTAGCTATGGTGCTGCCGGGTGGAATTGAACCACCGACCTCTTCATTACCAATGAAGTGCTCTACCCCTGAGCTACGGCAGCGCTGCGTGAAAGCTGTTTGCCATAGGCGGCGTGGTGATGCAAGCAAGGATTGCGCCGGTGCGCCTCGATAAGCTAATGTTCTTTTTTTGTTCTTGTTTGTTGAAGCGTGTTGCGTCATGCGAAAAGCGTCGGTAGAGCCGGTGCGCCTCGGCTGGTTGGTAGAGCGTCGGTTAAATCTCTGGGTTTGGTGCGAAAGCTGCAGCCATCACAAAGTCGTGCCTGCAGCACCTTTGGTTGTAAAATACGGCGACGCGACATTGTCTGAAATCAAACATAAGTTTCGCTGCGCCCCATGCGGCGGGCGTGAGATATTTCTGCGCCCCGATTGGCACGGCGCGGGCTGGACACGCGGTGTGGTGTCGAAGCATGACAAGCTGCCCGAATGATATTATGAAAAGGCATGAGCAATGTGCCGAAAACAGGTGATAAAAAAACCGACCGCCAAGAAAAGCTGGCAGCGGCTTTGCGCGAAAATTTGAAACGCCGCAAAGCGGCCAAACGCGCGGCGCAGGGCGCTGATAAGGAAAAAGACAATGGATGAGATTGTCATTTCCGGCGGGCGCAAGCTGACCGGTGAGATTGCCGTTTCGGGTTCGAAAAACGCCGTCTTGCCGCTCATGGTGGCGGGTCTGCTCACGGATGAAAAATTGACCTTGCGCGGCACGCCGCGCCTCGCCGATACGCGTACATTGGCCAAAGTGCTGCGCGAGCTGGGCGCAAAGAAGTTGAGGAGTTCGGCCAAGGGCCGGGCGAGGGCATAAATGTGCAGGCGGCGGATTTGGCCAGCACGCGGGCTTCTTATGAATGGGTGTCGAAAATGCGCGCCAGCTTTTGGGTGTTGGGGCCGCTTTTGGCGCGCGCCCATGAGGCGCAAGTCTCATTGCCCGGCGGCTGCGCCATTGGCACAAGGCCGGTCGATTTATATTTGAACGGGCTGGCCGCGATGGGGGCTGATATTAATGTCGAAGGCGGCTATGTGAACGCCACGGCAAAGGGCGGCTTGACGGGCGCGCGCGTCGATTTTCCCTTTGTTTCGGTCGGCGCGACCCATGTGCTGATGATGGCGGCAAGCCTGGCCAAAGGCGAAACCGTGATTACCAATGCCGCCACCGAACCGGAAGTGGTCGATGTCGGGCATTGCCTGCAGGCTATGGGCGCCCGGATTGACGGGCTCGGCACGCGCAGCTTGACCGTTCAAGGGGTCGATAGATTGTCGGGCGCTGACCATACGGTAACCCGCGACCGCATTGAGGCGGGAGCGTTTGCGCTGGCCGTTGCCGCCACGGCGGGCGATGTCACCCTAATGGGTATTGATGAAACAGGGCTCGGCGCATTGGCCCCGGCCATGCGGCTGGCCGGTGCCGAACTGACCGACAGCGCGCATGGTCTGCATGTCAAAGGCCCGCAAACCCGCCCGCAAGCGACACCGATTACCACCGAGCCCTATCCCGGCTTTGCCACTGATTTGCAAGCGCCGTTTATGGGGCTGATGTGTTGCGCCGATGGCGTGTCGCGCATTCGCGAGACGATTTTTGAAAACCGCTTCATGCATGTGCAGGAATTGGCGCGGCTGGGCGCCGATATTTCTTTGGAAGGCGATACGGCGATTGTTAACGGTGTTGAAAAACTTTATGGCGCGCCGGTCATGGCCACAGATTTGCGCGCCTCGGTGACTTTGGTGATTGCCGGCTTGATGGCGGAGGGTGAAACGCGCATATCGCGGGTCTATCATCTCGATCGCGGCTATGAGCGTATCGAAGAAAAATTATCCGCCGTCGGCGCGAAAATTTGGCGGGAAAGCACATGAATGCGCCCGCGCTGAAACTCTATGGGCGCAGTGCCGAAGACATGCACATTATGTCGACCTATTTGCAAGATGCCGTGGCGCAGCTTGGCGATATGGTCCATTTGGCCGATGAAAAACGCTTCGTCATTTTGTTCAATCGCTTTTGTTGGGAACGCGAGGGCGCGCCGATGCGTGTGCGCAGCGCGCTACAGCTTGCCAATGTCGCCGCCATCAGGCAAAAGAAACTCAATTTGAAGCGTCGCGACGGTGTCGTGGCGCTCTTGGCGATCGACTTTGAGCCGGGCACGTTGCCGGAAGGTGAAATTGCTCTGCAATTTGCCGGTGGTGGCGAGATACGCTTGGCAGTTGAGGCCTGTGAGGCCATATTGGAAGATATTACCGCGCCGTGGGCCGCATCGTCGCGTCCGCAGCACGATTTGGAAGAGTAGGGTTATGAGCTTTTTGCGCGCCCATATTAATGATGAGGATTTTGCCGGCCGCTTTGCCGCGCTGCAGGCGATGAAGCGTGAGCAATCGGTCGATGTCAATGAGGCGGTGGCCGCCATTATTGATGATGTGCGCGCGCGTGGCGACGCGGCACTGATTGAGTTGACGGCAAAATATGACCGCCAGACATTAAGCGCTGATAGTTTGCGCATTGGCGACGACGAGATTGACGCGGCCATGCAGGCTTGTGCGCCGGAAACCAAAGCGGCTTTGGAATTGGCGGCGCAACGCATTGGTGATTTTCACGCGCGGCAAAAGCCGGAAGATGCGCGCTTTACCGATGCGGCCGGAGTTGAAATGGGCCATCGCTGGACGCCGGTTGATGCGGCCGGTCTTTATGTGCCGGGCGGGTTGGCCAATTATCCTTCCAGCGTATTGATGAATGCCATTCCGGCGCGCGTCGCCGGCGTTGGGCGCGTGGTCATGGTGGTGCCGACCCCTGACGGGCAGATAAATCCGCTTGTGCTGGTCGCCGCCAAGCTGGCCGGTGTTGATGAAATTTATCGTATTGGCGGGGCGCAAGCGGTCGCCGCTTTGGCCTATGGGACAAACAGCATTGCGCCGGTCAATGTCATTGTCGGGCCAGGCAATGCTTATGTGGCAGCCGCCAAAAAGCAAGTTTTCGGGCAAGTCGGTATTGATATGATTGCCGGCCCGTCGGAAATATTGGTGGTGGCCGATAATGAAAACGATCCGGCATGGATGGCGGCTGATTTATTGAGCCAAGCCGAGCATGATGAAGTGGCGCAATCCATATTGATTTGTGCCGATAATGCCTATGCCGATGCGGTGGCGGCGGCGGTCGAAAGCGCTCTTAAAACCTTGCCGCCCCAAGATATTGCGCGCGCCAGTTGGGAAAATTTCGGGGGCATTTTGGTGGTCAATGATTTGCACGCCCAAGCCCCTGAATTGGTCAATCAATTGGCGCCGGAGCATCTCGAACTGGCAGTTGCCGAGCCCGACGTAATGGCTGATAAAATTCGCCATGCCGGAGCGATTTTTCTGGGCCGTCATACGCCGGAAGCGATTGGCGATTATATTGCCGGGCCCAATCATGTTTTGCCGACGGCGCGCGCTGCGCGTTATGCCTCGGGTCTGTCGGTGCTTGATTTCATGAAGCGCTCAAGTCTCGTCAAATGCGATGCCGATGCGCTGGCCGCGATTGGTCCGGCGGCGGTGCGCTTGGCCGAAGAAGAAGGGCTTGACGCGCATGGCCGCTCGATTTCCATTCGCCTCAATATGGGACGCGATAGCTGAATGAGCGCGGCGGGCGAAAAGGCAGAGCGACTGGTTCACTTGTCCCTCGATGATCCGGCTTTGACGGCGCGCAATGCCGATTTGGAGCATGAGCGCCGTGTCGCGATTTTCGATATTTTGGAAAACAATCATTTCGCTTTGGTCGATGGCCCGGCCGGGCCCTATCGGCTGAAATTATCTCTGGCCGATAGTGGCATTGTGTTTGCCGTATCCGATAAGGAAGGCGGGGCGCTGAGCCGAATTGAACTTTCCATGCGCCCCTTGCGGCGCAATATTCGCGATTATTTTCTCATTTGTGAAAGCTATTTTGAGGCCATGCGCAATGCCACGCCCGAGCGCGTCGAAACCATCGACCAAGCGCGGCGTGCTTTGCACAATGAAAGCGCCGAGCTGTTGAAAACCAGCCTCGCCGATAAGGTGCGGCTTGATGATGATACGGCGCGGCGCTTGTTCACGCTCATCTCGGTTTTGCAAATGCGCGGGTAGAAAAGCGCAGTGACCAAAACTAATGGCCAAAAAACAGTTGATTTATCTGCCACTCTTGGCCATTCTCCGGCAAATTTAACAGGTAGGCATTATGGCTAAAGAAGAACTTCTGGAGTTTAACGCAACGGTGGTGGAATTACTGCCCAATGCGACGTTTCGTGTGAAACTGGAAAACGACCATGAAGTGATTGCCCATACGGCCGGCAAAATGCGTAAAAACCGCATTCGCGTATTGGCCGGTGACAAGGTTTTGGTGGAAATGACACCTTATGACCTGACTAAGGGACGCATTACCTATCGCTTCAAATAAACAGCTTGTGCTGGCCAGTGCCAGCCCGCGACGCGTTGATTTGCTGGCGCAAATCGGCGTTGCCCCAACGCGTGTCATCGCCGCCAATATTGATGAAACACCGCGCCCGCGCGAAGTGCCGAGCGCATTGGCCAAACGTTTGGCGTTTGAAAAAGCCGCCGCCATTGCGAGGGCAAGAACAAGATGCTTTGGTTTTGGCCGCCGATACGGTGGTCAGTGTCGGGCGGCGTATTTTGCCGAAAACCGAAAATGCCGCGGAAGCGCGCGCCTGTTTGCACCTCATGTCAGGGCGCGGTCACCGCGTGCATAGCGGCATTTGTTTGATTGATGGCGCGCGCCGATGGCAGCGTTTGGTCACAAGCCGCGTGCACATGCGCCGCTTGGGGGCAGAAGATATTGAGGCTTATCTGGCGACCGGTGAATGGCAGGGCAAGGCCGGCGGTTATGCCATTCAGGGCCAGGCCGCCGCCTTTATCAGTCAAATTACCGGCTCTTACAGCAATATTGTCGGTTTGCCCTTGTTTGAGACGGCCAATTTATTGCAAGCTGCTGGCTTCCGGTCGAGCTAAAGATTATTTTCCGCAGAAGAGTGACATATGATGGCGCATGAAATTTTGATGAGTGTTGAAAACGGCTTGCTGCGCGTGGCGCAATTGGAAGACGGTGTCTTGGTCTCCCTGCAAGCCGCGCCTTTGGGCAAGGCTGAAACCGAAACCTCTATGGTCGGGCAGATTTATCTGGCGCGTGTCGAGCGCGTGGTCGAACGCTTGCAAGCCGCCTTTATCGATATCGGTTTTGACAAAAGCGCTTTTTTGGGCGCGCGCGAAGCCCGCGCTTTGCTGCCCGATGCGACGCGCGACACGCCGATTGAAGATTGTGTCGAAGATGGCGATACGGTGTTGGTGCAAGTCACCCGTCCGCCGCAAGGTGATAAGGGCGCACAAGTGACCGCTGATGTGACATTGGCGGGGCGTGGTGTGGTGCTGGCGCCGTGCCGCTCGCGCATTGCCGTGTCGCGGCAAATTGAAGATGAAGCCGAGCGCACCCGCCTGACCGAATTGGCTGAAAAAATTCGCGCCGGTGATGGTGTCGATGCGGTCGATGTTGAGGGCATGGACGGGCCATCGGGCTGGGTGCTGCGCACGGCGGCGCAAGGACAAGAATTAGACGCTTTGGCCGCCGATATGGCCAATGTGGCGGCACAATGGGAAGCGCTTTTGGAACGCGCTGAAAATGCCGAGCCGCCCTGTCTTATTCATGAAGATTTGGGGCCGGTCGAAAAAGCGCTGCGCGATTTGGTGCGCGCCGATACGCAAGCCGTTGTCGTTGAAGGGGCGGCGGCTTTGGCCGTTGCCAAAGGCTTTATGCGCCAGCACATGCCCGCTCTGGCCGATATATTGAGCGCTGCCGAGGGTGATGAAATATTGTTTGACCGCCATGATGTGGCCGGTCAATTGGACAAAGCCTTATCGCCGCGTCTTGACCTGCCGTCAGGCGCGTGGCTGATGGTTGAAACCACTGAAGCCATGACGACGATTGACGTCAATTCGGGCAGTGCCGAGGACGATGCGCTGGCCGTCAATTTGCAGGCCGCCGCCGCCATTGCCAAACAAATTCGCTTGCGCGCTTTGGGCGGTTTGGTGGCTATTGATTTTATCGATATGAATGATGAAAGCGCGCATGAGGCGGTGTTGAAGGCGCTTGATGAAGGGTTTGACGGCGATAAAAACCCGGTGCGCATCGGCCCGATGTCTGAGTTTGGCGTGGTTGAAATGACGCGGCGGCGCGAGGTCATGACTTTGGCCGAAGCGCTCAGGCAAAACGGGGCGGCCAATGGCTAAGCGACCGGCGGCTAAATGCCCGATTTGCAAAGCGGCTGAAACGGCAGCCAAGTTTCGTCCCTTTTGTTCGAAACGCTGCGCCGATGTTGATTTGCATCGCTGGATGGGCGGGCAATATGCGGTGCCGGCGGTTGAACCGCCCGATGATTTTGACGCTGAAATTGAAACCGCATTGGCCGAACAAGACAGGCCCGATGAACTGCATTAATCAGGGTCAGCGCGGCTGGACAG
Organism: Rhodobiaceae bacterium; assembly: GCA_038143435.1. GTDB lineage: Bacteria > Pseudomonadota > Alphaproteobacteria > RS24 > RS24 > UBA8337. The sequence goes on from JAYQLX010000003.1 coordinate 416,413, forward strand.
CGGCAAACGCATGGCCTATAAACGCCTCACTCAAAGGGGGCTGCAAAGCCGCCATATGCCCAGGTAGCTCAGTTGGTAGAGCAGCGGACTGAAAATCCGCGTGTCGGTGGTTCGATCCCGCCCCTGGGCACCATTTTTTTTGAAGCTTCCTCATTAAGCCTGACCCCAATATTGAAAAGGCGCGCCCATGTCCCTCACCGTGGCAGAAAATCTTCGCAATATTGCCATTATCGCCCATGTCGACCACGGCAAAACCACGCTCATTGACGCGATTTTGAAGCAGACCGGCCTGTTTCGCGACAATCAAGCGGTCGATGAACGGCTGATGGATAGCGGCGATTTGGAAAAAGAGCGCGGCATCACCATTCTCGCCAAACCGACCTCGGTGATTTGGAACGAGACGCGCATTAATATTATCGACACGCCGGGCCATGCCGATTTTGGCGGCGAGGTGGAGCGCGTTTTGGATATGGCCGATGGCGTGATTTTGCTGACCGATGCGGCGGAAGGACCGATGCCGCAAACCAAATTCGTGCTCGGCAAAGCGCTGGCGCAAGGGCTGCGCCCGATTGTCGTCATTAATAAGGTCGACCGCCCTGACGGCCGCCCCGATGAAGTGATTGACGAAGTGTTTGATTTATTTGTCTCGCTCGATGCGACGTCCGAGCAATTGGATTTTCCGGTGCTTTATGCCTCAGGCCGCGATGGCTGGTGCGCTGTCGAGCTGGAAGATGCGCGCGAAAATTTGCTTCCGCTTTTGGATTTGGTGCTGGCCCATGTGCCGCCGCCTATGGTCGAGCCCGATAAACCCTTTGCCATGCTGGCCACGCTATTGGATAGCGACCCTTATATTGGCCGCTGCCTGACCGGCCGCGTTTTGCAAGGCACGGCGAAGGTCAATGCCTCGGTCAAGGCGATTGATTTGGACGGCTCACAAATTGAAACCGGTCGGCTGACCAAGCTGCTGCGCTTTGAAGGCACGAAACGTGTGCCGGTCGATGAGGTTGCGGCCGGTGATTTGATTTGCATTGCCGGTCTCACCAAGGCCTCGGTTGCCGATACGATTGGCGATCCGGCCATTAATGAGGCGCTGGCTTCGACGCCGATTGACCCGCCCACCATGTCGGTCACCATCACCGTCAATGACAGCCCGTTTGCCGGCACGGAAGGCAAGAAAGTCACCTCCACCGTCATTCGCGAGCGCTTGCTGGCGGAAGTGGAAACCAATGTTGCCATTACTTTTGCCGAAAGCGCCAATAAGGACGCGTTTGAAATTGGCGGACGCGGCGAATTGCAATTGGGGGTGCTGATTGAAACCATGCGCCGCGAAGGCTTTGAGATGAATGTGTCGCGCCCGAAAGTGCTTATCCGCAATGAGAACGGTCAAAAAATGGAGCCGGTGGAAGAGGTGACCATTGATGTTGATGAAGAATTTTCATCGACCGTGGTCGACAGCATGAACCGCCGCAAAGCGCATATGATGGATATGCGCACGGCCGGCGCGGGAAAAACACGCATGGTGTTTCACGCGCCGTCGCGCGGTCTTATCGGCTATCAAAGCCGCTTTCTCACGCAAACCCGCGGCACCGGCGTGTTGAACCGCGTGTTTCATGATTACGCGCCCTATAGCGGCGATATTGAAGGGCGGCGCAATGGCGCGCTGATTGCCAGCGAGACCGGCACGGCGGTCGCCTATGCGATTTTCAATCTGCAAGATCGCGGCACCATGTTTATCGACCCGCAAACGCCGGTTTATCAGGGCATGATTGTCGGCGAGCACAGCCGCGATAATGATTTGGAAATCAATGTGCTGAAAGGCAAAAAGCTGACCAATGTGCGCGCTTCAGGGGCTGATGAAGCGGTGACGCTGACGCCGCCGCGCCGCATGTCTTTGGAAGACATGATGGCCTATGTCGAATTTGACGAATTGCTGGAAGTGACGCCGCAAAGCCTGCGGCTCAGAAAACGCTATCTTCTGGAACATGAGCGCAAAAAATTCCGCCGCCAAATGGAAGAAGAAGGCGG
>JAYQLX010000004.1:0-458106 GCA_038143435.1 Rhodobiaceae bacterium
AGTTGGCCAAACCCGATAATGGTTTTCTGACATTGCCCGATATGCAGATACGGATTGAAACCATTTGCACCGCAATTTCGACCCCGCTTATTGCCGATGCAGATACCGGCTTTGATGACATTGGCGCAACGGTTCAGGCATATGAAAAAGCGGGCGCAGCGGGTATTCAAATCGAAGATCAGCAAGCGCCGAAAATTTGCGGTCACATTCCCGGTCGCGAAGTCATTGCGTGCGCGGACGCGGTCGCAAAAATCACTGACGCCGTGACGGCACGCCAAGATGACGACTTCCTGATTGTCGCGCGCACCGATGCACGCGAGCAAAACGGCATTGACGAGGCGATTGAGCGCGGTCGTCTTTTTGCCGAAGCGGGGGCTGATATTCTGTTTATTGAGTCGCCGGAAAGCGAAGAGGAATTTCGTCAAATCGGGGCCGCTTTGGGCGATATGCCCCTGCTGGCCAATATGGTTGAAGGCGGTCGTAGTCCGCTCATCCCCCGCGCGAAACTGGTTGAGATGGGGTTCAATTTCATCATTTATCCGGTTGCTGCGATGGCCGCATCAGCGGCGGCGTTGGATGTGGCTTATCACCACTTGCGTGATGGCGAACCGAGCGGCCAACGCGTCAGCTTTCAAGAACTGAGCCGCATGGTCGGCTTTCCCGAAAAATAATCTCTAAGCGCTTGCGCCTATGGCGAAAAGCCGCTTATTGTGCGCCGCATCTTGGGAGCTATTCATGACCGATACACCACCACAGCTTGAGGGCTGGACCAAATGGGGCGGCGCAGAACCGTTTGAAGACCATGTCGGGCCGTTTTTTATGAAACTGGACCCTGAGGGCGGTCAGCATTTATCGGCCTTTGTTTGCGAGAAGCGCCACCTCAATGGTGGCGATTTTCTGCATGGCGGCATGTTGATGAGCTTTGCCGATTACGCGCTTTTCGTTATCGCGCATGATGCGTTGGAAAACGAACATTCGGTCACCGTGTCTTGCCAAACCGATTTTTTGAAAGGCGCAGCGCCGCTGGGTGAATGTGTTTATGCCAAAGGCGAAGTCACGCGCAATACGCGTTCTTTGATTTTCATTCGGGGTGAGATTTTTGTCGGCGACGACACGCTGGCGACGTTTAACGCCATTTTGAAGAAAATCGCAGTGCGCGGCTAAAGCGGCTCCAAATCACCGGCTTTTTGCTTTTCGTAAAATTCGGCGCGGAAATCTTCAAACTTTCCTGCCTCAATGGCGGCGCGCATGGCCGCCATCAATTCCTGATAAAACGCCAAATTGTGCCAGCTTAACAACATGGCGCCGAGATATTCGCCGCAGCGATTGAGATGATGCAAATAAGCGCGGCTATAGCGGCTTGAGGCTTCGCAGGCCATGCCTTCATCAAGCGGGCGCGGGTCATTGGCATGGCGCGCATTGCGAATGTTCACCTTGCCGCGCCATGTATAGGCCGTGCCGTGACGACCGGCGCGGGTCGGCATGACGCAATCAAACATATCGACACCGCGCGCCACCGCTTCAACCAAATCTTCCGGCGTGCCGACACCCATGAGATAGCGTGGTTTATCTTGCGGCAGAACCGGTGTGGTGAAATCCAGCACTTGCAGCATGGTGTCGTGCCCCTCACCGACCGCCAAGCCGCCAACCGCATAGCCGTCAAAGCCGATATCTTGCAAAGCGGCGGCGCTTTGATGGCGCAAATCTTCATAAACGCCGCCCTGCGCTATGCCGAACAGCGCATCGCCTTCACCGGCATCATATTCGCCAAAGGCTTTTTTGCTGCGCGCGGCCCAACGCATGGAAAGCTGCATGGAAGACTCGGCCTGTTCATGTGTGGCCGGAAACGGCGTGCACTCATCAAGCACCATGCGGATATTAGCACCCAGCAATGTCTGAATTTCGATGCTGCGCTCGGGCGTCAGCATATGCTCACTGCCATCAAGATGGCTTTGAAACTGCACCCCGTCCTCGCTCATTTTCGCAAGTTTCGACAGCGACATCACCTGAAAGCCGCCACTGTCTGTTAAAATCGGCCCGTCCCATTGCATGAAATCTTGAAGCCCGCCAAGCGCTGCCACTTCCTCAGCGCCCGGGCGCAGCATCAGGTGATACGTATTGCCGAGCACAATATCCGCGCCCAATTCGCGCACTTGGTCAGGATACATCGCCTTCACCGTGGCGGCTGTGCCGACCGGCATGAAAGCCGGCGTGCGAATTGTGCCGCGCGGCGTTTCAATCTCGCCGCGCCGCGCCGTGCCATCTGTGTTCATCAACGTGAATTTCATGCGCCCTTCCGCTCCAGCAAACACGCGTCGCCGTAAGAATAGAAACGATACGCTTCAGCAATAGCATGAGCATAGGCGGCTTGCATCTCTTCAAGCCCCGAAAAGGCCGAAACCAGCATGAACAAGGTTGAGCGCGGCAGGTGAAAATTGGTTAGCAGCATATCGGCGGCGCGAAACCGATAACCCGGCGAGATGAAAATATCGGTGACATCTTCATAGGCCTGCACAATACCGTCTTCGCTTGTCGCGCTTTCAATCAACCGCAATGAAGTTGTGCCGACACAAACAATGCGCCCGCCGTTTTCCTTAACCTTATTCAAAGCGTCGGCGGTGTCTGGCGTCACTTGGCCCCATTCGCCATGCATTTTGTGGTTCTCAATATTTTCAACTTTGACCGGCAAAAACGTGCCCGGCCCGACATGCAGCGTCACCTCGTGAAAGCTCACGCCTTGCCTCTTCAGTGCCTCGACCAGCGCGGGCGTGAAGTGCAAACCGGCAGTCGGCGCAGCGACCGCACCTTCCTCGCGCGCAAACAAGGTTTGATAATCATCATTATCTTGCGCGTCAGGCGCGCGTTTTCCAGCAATATAAGGCGGCAGCGGCATAGTGCCAAGCTCGGCCAAGCTGGTTTCCATCGCGTCCGGCGGCAGTCGGAAAACAAGCCGCGCCGCGCCCTCTTCACGCTCGGAGACCTCGGCCTCAACACCGCGAAAGTCTATAATATCACGGTCTTTGACCTTTTTTGCCGGTTTCATAAAGCAGCGCCAATCGACCGGCCCCAATCTTTCGATCAGGGTAATCTCAATTTTTGCGCCCTCGCCGTCGGTGCGCAAGCGCTTGCCGATAAGCCGCGCCGGAATGACTTTGGTGGTATTGACGACAAGCGCATCACCGGCACGCAAAAGCTGCGGCAAGTCACGCACGCTTTTATCGGCCCTGTAAGCCGCCGCCGGAATGTGCAACAGCCGCGCTGTGTCGCGCGGCTGTGCGGGTCTCAAAGCAATCAGACTTTCCGGCAGGTCAAAATCGAAATCATCGACCTGCATGAGCGCTTAGTCTTCCAAACGCATGGAAATGATTTTATCGGGGTCTGCCGGCGGCTCGCCTTTGGCAATCGCATCAATATGCTCCATGCCCTCGGTCACTTCACCGAACACCGTATATTGGCCGTTCAGCCATGTTGCATCATCAAAGCAGATAAAGAACTGGCTGTTCGCGCTGTCGGGATGTTGCGAACGAGCCATGCCCAAAGTGCCGCGCTTAAACGGTTCGCTGGAAAATTCAGCGCGCAAATCAGGATAATCGGATCCGCCCATGCCGGTACCAGTCGGGTCACCGGTTTGCGCCATAAATCCGTCAATTACGCGGTGAAAAATAATACCGTCATAAAACTGTTCACCAATCAGCGTTTTGATGCGCTCGACATGATTGGGGGCCACGTCCTCGCGCAGTTTGATTTTCACGGTTCCGGTTTTCAATTCCAACAACATGACTGACTCCTTTTTGCTGGCGGCATGTGCCTTTTCCCACGGCGTAAACGGCACGACAAGCAAGCCCATCAACACAGACATAGCGATAACGTAACGCATGAGGACCTCCTATTAAGTATTTGTATTAATTATAATTCGTCTAAAACCGAGCGTGGCACAAACGGGCTGATATCGCCCCCCATAGCGAGGATTTGACGAACCAAAGTAGAGGAAACAAAGCTGACCTCAGGCGCGGCCGGCAAGAAAACCGTCTCGATTTCAGGTGCCATAGAGCGGTTCATAGAGGTCATTTGTGCTTCATATTCATAATCGGCAGCGGTTCTTAGGCCGCGCAGAATAATGTTCGCGCCCTGTTTGCGCGCCACATCTACCAGAAGCTCATCAAAGGCGATGACTTCAAGCTCCACCTTGTTTTGCTTGGCAACTGAGGTTGTCTCGGCCTCAATCATTTTCTGTCGTTGCTCGAAAGAGAATACCGGCGTTTTGGTGGCACTGATGCCGATGCCGACAATCAACTTATCGACCAGCCCGAATGAGCGCTTGATAATGTCAACATGCCCGTTGGTAATCGGGTCAAAGCTGCCCGGATATAGCCCTACACGCATTTATCAACTCTCCTCGCCCGTTTCACCGTCATCAGCAGCTTCATCGCTTTCTGCGGGCGCCTCTGTATCTTCAACCGCATCTTCGACTTCTGCTTCAACTTCCTCATCGTCTTCGGAAGCATCCCCAAATGGGCAACCGATACAACCTTCGCGTCATCATCGGTTTTGAAAATTGTGACACCCTGCGTATTGCGTCCGGCAATGCGAATATCATCAATTGGGCAGCGAATAAGCGTGCCGCCATTGGTCACCAGCATAATCTGATCGCTTTCCTCAACCGGAAACGCCGCTATCAGGTCGCCATTGCGCTCAGACAGCGTCATGGCAATAATGCCCTTACCGCCGCGCCCTGAGACGCGATATTCATAGGCCGATGAGCGTTTGCCATAGCCGTTTTCACTGACTGCGAGAATAAACTGCTCTTTCGCACCCATTTCAGCATAGCGTTCGGGCGACAAAGCAACTTCTTCAGTGGTCTCGGTATCCTCATCAACCGCTACTTCTTCGACAGCCCCGTCTTCTCCGGCCTCAGCGCGGCGCATGGCGGCCGCGCGCTTCAGATAGGTTGAGCGCTCTGCCGGTGTCGCATCACTATGGCGTAAAATGGCCAATGAAATCACACTGGCACCCTCATCAAGCTTAATGCCGCGCACGCCGGTTGAATTACGGCTACGGAACACGCGCACCTTATCGACAGGGAAGCGAATGGCGCGACCGCTGGAACTGGTCAGCAGTACATCATCATTTTCATTACAGGTTTCGACACCGATAATTCGCTCGCCTTCGCTCGGTTTCATGGCAATTTTGCCATTGCGGTTAATCTGCACGAAGTCAGACAAGTCATTGCGGCGCACATTGCCGAAACTGGTGGCGAACATGACATTCAAATCGGCCCAGCTTTCTTCATCAGAGGGCAGCGCCATAATATCGGCAATGGTTTCGCCTTCATCAAGCGGCAGCAGATTGACCAGCGCCTTGCCTTTTGATGTAGGGCTACCGGCAGGCAGCTTCCATACCTTCATTTTATAAACAATGCCGGTGGTTGAGAAAAACAGTACCGGCTGGTGCGTATTGGCGACAAAAATACGGCTGACGAAATCTTCGTCTTTGGTCGCCATACCGGCGCGGCCTTTGCCGCCGCGTCGTTGCGCGCGATAGGTAGAAAGCGGCACACGCTTGATGTATCCGGCATGGCTCACCGTCACCACCATATCTTCTTGCGGTATCAGCGATTCATCGTCGACTTCACCATCATCTTCGACAAATTCAGAACGGCGCGGCGTCGCAAATTCTTCGCGCACCGCCGCCAATTCTTCTTGAATAATCGCCATCACGCGGGCGCGGCTGCGCAAAATGTCCAGCAAATCAGAGATTTGTTCGCCCAATTCCTTCAGCTCATCGCCGATTTCATCGCGCCCCATAGCGGTCAGGCGTTGCAGACGCAGCTCCAGAATGGCGCGCGCCTGCGCCTCACTGAGACGATACGTGCCGTCATCGGCAACACGGTGTAGCGGGTCATCAATTAATGCGACAAGCTCAGTCACATCTGTTGCCGGCCAATTGCGCTCCATCAATTGCCTGCGCGCCTCTTGCGGCGAGGGAGCTTTGCGGATAAGCGCAATCACTTCGTCAATATTCGACACGGCAATGGCCAGGCCGACCAAAACATGAGCGCGGTCACGCGCCTTATTCAGTTCAAATTTCGAGCGGCGGGTCACAACCTCTTCGCGGAAAGCGATAAACGCCTCCAGCATTTGCCGCAAATTCATCAGTTGCGGGCGGCCATTATTCAGTGCCAGCATATTGGCCCCGAAGCTGGTTTGCAGCTGCGAGTAGCGATAAAGCTGATTGAGTACCACATCGGCCACAGCGTCGCGTTTCAATTCGACAACCACGCGCATACCGTGGCGGTCGCTTTCATCGCGCAGATCGGCAATGCCCTCAATGGTCTTGTCGCGCACCAGTTCGGCGATTTTCTCAATCTTTGAGGCTTTATTCACCTGATAGGGAATTTCCGTAATGATAATCGCTTCGCGGTCTTTGCGAATTTCCTCAACCGCAGCGCGGCCCCGCATGACAATCGAGCCACGGCCCGTCATCACGGCCGATTTTGAGCCGTTTTGACCGAGAATGAGCGCGCCGGTCGGGAAGTCCGGCCCGGGCACGATTTGCAACAATTCTTCGTCGCTCAACTCATCATTGACGATAAGCGCCTGCGCTGCATCGACCAATTCTCCGAGATTGTGCGGCGGCACATTGGTCGCCATGCCGACGGCAATACCATTGGCACCATTGACCAATAAATTCGGGAAACGCGCTGGCAGAACCACCGGTTCGCGCTCGGAATTATCATAATTGTCCTGAAAATCGACCGTGTCCTTGTCGATATCCTCAAGCAGCGCCTGCGCCGGTTTGGCCATACGCACTTCGGTGTAACGCATGGCGGCGGGCGGGTCGCCATCGACCGAGCCAAAATTGCCCTGTCCGTCCAACAATGGCAGGCGCATAGAAAATTCCTGCTCCATGCGCACCAAAGCGTCATAAATTGATTGGTCGCCATGCGGGTGATATTTACCGATAACATCACCGACTACACGGGCCGATTTGCGATACGGCTTGTTATAATCATATCCGTTCTCATTCATTGAGAACAAAATGCGCCGGTGCACCGGTTTCAGACCATCACGCACATCGGGCAAAGCACGTGAGACAATCACGCTCATCGCATAATCGAGGTAGGAGGTTTTCATCTCCTCCTCAATGCTTATCGGCTCAATATCACCGTCATCTATCGGGGGTTGCGGCGGCTCACCGCCACCTTTGCCATCACCGTTACCGGCATTGCCATCATCGCCACCCGCACCTTCTTCGGTCGGGGTTTCATTGGCTTCTTCTGCAACCGTTTCGGCCTCGATATCGCTCTCGGTTTCGCCTGAATTTTCCGGTTCGTCGGTCAAATTAATGCTTTCACTTAAGCCCATAAATCGGGTTTTTCAGACTTAAATCATAGCATAAAACAAGGTCTCAGCAGAACGAAAAGCACAGCTGTTCACAGCTTTTAAGCCATTGATTTTATTAAAAATTAAAGCCTAAAACGGGATGTCGTCATTGATTTCGCCGCCACCGCCGCCAACCGCTTCTATCGGGGCCGAATCATTGCTGACCGCTTGGAAATCACCGCCGCCATTGCGCGTGTCCAGCATGGTCATAGTACCACCATAATTTTGCAGCACCACTTCGGTCGTGTATCGGTCATTGCCTTTATCGTCTTGCCATTTGCGGGTTTGCAGCTGGCCTTCAAGATAGACTTTCGAGCCTTTTTTCAAATATTGCTCAGCAATGCGGCACAACCCTTCGGAGAAAATCACCACGCGGTGCCACTCGGTCTTTTCCCGGCGCTCACCGGAGTTTTTATCGCGCCAGTTCTCACTGGTTGCCACACTCAAATTGACGACGGGGCGGCCATCTTTGGTGCTGCGCACATCAGGGTCAGCACCCAAATTGCCGACCAAAATCACTTTATTGACGCTTCCTGCCATGATGTTTCTCCTTTTTGTTCTGTCACACTAGGTGAATCGACCATTAACGCCTATCGCTGTCACCCCGCGCATCGGTTAATGCTGTGGATATATCATCCGCCTCGGTGGGGCGACGAAATGGCCTTTTGTCAAATCAGCAAAGAGGGCTAGATTGAAATTCTAACAGGAAACAACATGGCCTCTCGAAAAACCACCAAAGCCCCGCAAGCCAAGCAAATTCGCATTATCGGCGCGCGCGAGCACAATTTGAAAAATGTCTCGCTGGATTTGCCGCGCGACAAGCTGATTGTGGTGACCGGTCTGTCCGGCTCGGGCAAGAGCTCGCTGGCTTTTGACACGATTTACGCTGAGGGCCAACGCCGCTATGTCGAGAGCCTTTCGGCCTATGCGCGGCAATTTCTTGAGATGATGCAAAAACCCGATGTCGACCAGATTGACGGTCTGTCACCAGCCATTTCCATCGAACAGAAGACGACTTCGCGCAATCCCCGCTCAACCGTCGGCACGGTGACGGAGATTTATGACTATCTGCGCTTGCTCTACGCGCGCGTCGGTATCCCATATTCACCGGCTACCGGCTTGCCGATTGAAAGCCAGACGGTCAGTGAGATGGTCGATAAGGTGATAGCCTTGCCCGAAGGCACGCGGCTTTATCTGCTTGCGCCGATTGTACGCGGCCGCAAAGGCGAATATCGCCGCGATTTTGCCGAATTGCAGAAGCGCGGCTTTCAACGCGTCAAAGTCGATGGCGCGTTTTACGAAATCGGCGAAGTGCCTGCCCTCGACAAAAAGCTGAAGCATGACATTGATGTCGTCGTTGACCGCTTGGTCATCAAACCGGATCTCGGCAATCGCGTTGCCGACTCAATGGAAGTGGCGCTTGGCCTGACAGACGGTATTGCCGTGGCGGAACTGGCCGACAAGAAAAAAGATGATGAAGATGCCGAGCTCTTTATTTTCTCAGCCCGCTTTGCCTGCCCTGTCTCAGGCTTCACCATTGAAGAAATTGAGCCGCGTCTGTTTTCCTTTAACAATCCGTTTGGCGCTTGTCCTTCGTGCGACGGGCTGGGCACGCAGTTTTTCATCGACCCGATTGCCGTTGTGCCCGACGGTGGTTTGACGCTCTATAAGGGCGCGATTGCGCCGTGGTCGAAAACCTCTTCACCCTATTACACACAAACCCTGGAAGCCATTGCGCGCCATTACGGCTTTAAAATGAGCGGTGTTTGGAACGACCTGCCAAAAGAGGCCAAGCAGGTCATTCTTTACGGCACAGGCGATGAGGTCATCACTTTTGAATATGATGACGGCTTGCGCAGCTATAAGACCAAAAAACCGTTTGAGGGCGTCATTCCCAATTTGGAGCGCCGCTATAAGGAAACCGACAGTAATTGGGCGCGCGAAGAGATTGAAAAGTTTCAATCGGTCACCGATTGCGATGCCTGTGGCGGCTATCGCCTAAAGCCAGAAGCGCTGGCCGTAAAAATTGCCGACTTACATGTCGGCCAAGTGTCGCAAATGTCCATTCGCGCGGCTGAAGACTGGTTCAACAAGCTTGAGAAAAAGCTGAATGCCAAGCAGAAACAAATCGCCGTGCGGATTTTGAAAGAAATTCGAGAACGGCTGAAATTCTTGAACGATGTCGGGCTGGAATATCTCACCCTGTCGCGCAATAGCGGCACATTGTCGGGCGGCGAAAGCCAGCGTATCCGTCTTGCGTCGCAAATCGGTTCTGGCCTGACCGGTGTCCTTTATGTGCTTGATGAGCCAAGTATAGGCCTGCACCAGCGCGACAATACCCGTCTGCTTGATACGCTGACGCGCTTGCGCGATCTCGGCAATACGGTGGTGGTGGTCGAACATGATGAGGAAGCCATTATGACGGCTGACCATGTCGTCGATATTGGCCCCGGCGCGGGAATGCATGGTGGCGAGGTGATTGCCGAAGGCACACCGAAGAAAATCATTTCGACTAAGAAAAGCCTGACCGGCCAATATCTGTCCGGTGCGCTGGAAGTGCCGGTGCCGCAACAACGCCGCGAGACCAATGCGCGCAAATGTATTTCCGTCAAAGGCGCGCGCGGCAATAATTTGAAAAACGTCAATGCAGAAATCCCGCTTGGCACATTTACCTGCGTGACCGGCGTGTCGGGCGGCGGCAAATCAACCTTGCTGATTGATACGCTATACAAATCGCTGGCCCGCAAGCTTAACAATGCTCGCGGCACACCGGCTGAGCATGACACAATTGACGGGCTGCATTTGCTCGACAAGGTGATTGATATTGACCAATCGCCGATTGGCCGCACCCCGCGCTCCAATCCGGCGACCTATACCGGCGCATTCACGCCGATACGCGAATGGTTTGCCGGATTGCCGGAAGCGAAAGCGCGCGGATATAAGCCGGGTCGTTTTTCTTTCAACGTCAAAGGCGGACGCTGTGAAACCTGTCAGGGCGATGGCGTGATTAAAATTGAGATGCACTTCCTGCCCGATGTTTACGTCGAATGCGATAGCTGCAACGGCAAACGCTATAATCGCGAGACGCTGGAAGTGAAGTTTAAAGACAAATCTATTGCCGATGTGTTGGACATGACAGTTGATGAAGCGTCGGAATTTTTCAAAGCCGTACCGATGGTGCGCGACAAGATGGTAACACTGCAGCGCGTCGGCCTCGGCTATATCAAGGTCGGGCAGCAAGCGACCACATTGTCGGGTGGCGAAGCGCAGCGCGTGAAGCTGGCTAAAGAACTGTCTAAACGTGCGACAGGTCGCACCCTTTATATTCTCGATGAGCCGACCACCGGTTTACATTTTCACGACGTTGCCAAGCTGTTGGAGGTGCTGCATGAGCTGGTTGATAATGGCAATACGGTGGCCGTCATTGAACATAATCTTGAAGTCATCAAAACCGCCGATTGGATCGTCGATATTGGGCCGGAAGGCGGCGATGGCGGCGGCGAGATTGTCGCCACGGGCACACCCGAAGACGTCGCCAAAGTCAAAAAAAGCTATACGGGGCAATATTTGGCGCGATTGCTGAGACCAAAAAAACAATTTACTAAAAAGGCTGCTGCTGAATAGATTTCAGTAAAATCGGTTTTCGTTTAACGGAAGAAACCTACCTCGGCCTCCTCGATATAATCACCCGGCTGGTGCACAAAAAAGCCGCATCGCAAATTTAGTGCACAGACTTCCACTCTTCCACTAAACCGTGTATTTGAAACGCATGAGCGAAGTACTTCACATTATTGGCGGCGGATTGGCCGGTTCCGAAGCGGCATGGCAAGCGGCTTCAGCCGGTGTTCAAGTGGTGCTGCATGAAATGCGCCCGGTGCGTAAAACCAATGCCCATGTCACCGACGGGTTGGCCGAGTTGGTGTGTTCCAATTCTTTTCGTTCCGACGACGCCGAAACCAATGCGGTAGGTCTGCTGCATGCCGAATTGCGCGATAGCCAAAGCCTTATTATGGCCAGCGCTGACGCGCATCAAGTGCCGGCAGGTGGCGCGCTGGCTGTTGACCGCGAAGGCTTTTCGCAAGCCGTGACAGACAACATTGAAGCGCATCCGAATATTACGATTGAGCGCGAAGAAGTGACGGAAATTCCGACCGATTGGCAGCATGTGATTGTCGCCACCGGCCCGCTTACCTCCCCCGCCTTGTCGGAAGCTATCGGGAAAATGACGGGCAGCGATAAGCTGGCTTTCTTCGATGCCATTGCGCCGATTGTTTATCGCGACAGCGTCGATATGGATATTTGCTGGCACCAGTCGCGCTATGACAAACTCGGCCCTGGTGGCACCGGCAAGGACTACATAAATTGCCCGATGGACGAGGCGCAATATAATGCTTTCCTTGATGCGCTCATTGAAAGCGACACGGCAGATTTCAAAGAATGGGAAGAGAACACACCTTACTTTAATGGGTGCTTGCCGATCGAGGTGATGGCGGCACGTGGACACGAAACGCTGCGTCACGGCCCCATGAAACCGCGCGGCCTGACAAATGCGCATAATCCTGGGGTAAAACCCTATGCGGTCGTTCAGCTTCGGCAAGATAATGCGCTCGGCACGCTGTTCAATATCGTAGGCTTTCAAACCAAGCTAAAATATGGCGCGCAGACAGATGTGTTTCGCCTGATACCAGGACTGGAAGATGCGCGCTTCGCCCGTCTTGGCGGGTTACATCGTAATACTTTTCTCAACAGCCCGACTTTGCTTGACCAAGAGTTGCGCCTTAAAAATGCTCCGCAAATACGTTTTGCCGGACAAATCACTGGCGTTGAAGGTTATGTCGAAAGTACCGCTATCGGGCTGCTGGCGGGGCGCTTTGCTGCGGCGCAAATTCAGCGCCGCACGATTGCTGCGCCGCCCATGACAACGGCTTTTGGGGCACTACTGGCGCATATCACCGTGAATGCAGATGCCAAAACTTTCCAACCGATGAATGTCAATTTCGGATTGATGCCGGATGTCGGCAACACACCTGCCCCCGCCGGAGACGACGGCAAAAAATTACGCGGCAAGATGCGCATGCAAGCCAAAAAGCAAGCGCGGCAACGGGCCTTTACCAGCCGCGCACGGTCAGATTTCGAAAGCTGGCATCAAGCCGGTTAAACTTCCATCACATGCTGACGCATCGGCTCTTGCGAACTTTCGATAAACGGGCGCAATTCTTCCAAATCAACAAAAGGGTCGCTTTGCCGCTTCAACTAATTGGCAACCGGTCCTTCGCACAGCCATAAGCGCTCCCTGTATTTTTTAGATCCGTTTGGCCTAGCCCGAAAAAGCCACTTAGTGCAAATCAAAGACGACCCGTTAACGCCATTTTAAGTAAAATAAATTGATAAATCAGTAAGCTACGCTGTTGCGGAAAACTGGCTGCTTGCCGCCGTGCCAGACCGATTGGCAGGAAAACAGGCAGCAATGCCTTGCGCTGTCGGCGCGGCAATCCATTGAAATCACGCGCCGCATCGCGCAGCAATCCATGGGCACGTGCTGCAACATCCTCGGCCCCGATTGGCACGAGCCGCATCAATTCAAAGCCAGCACCCGCCGTTTTAAGCAGTTTGTCCGGCGCATCTTCACCGCATATTTGACAAGCCAGGCGCATCAGTGCCGGGCCGACCGTTTGGGCTTCATCTTGCAACTCATCAACGCTCCGCGTGCCTTCCGGCAGCGCCGCCTCGCGCCCGTCAATCAGCGGTAGAACCATGTCTTTTGGCAAGGGATTGACAAGCAGTGCTTCTCCAATCGGCGTGCCGCGACCATCGCCATTGAAGACCGCATCGAGCAAATCGCGCCACCATTGCAGTCGAATGGCGCCGACCATCGGGTCAGAAACTGAGGCGGGTATGCGGGCGATGTCCGCGTAGAGATGGTAAAGCGTCAGCAGCGCACCGCGTTTCTTGGCCGGTGCGAATAAATGGCAAAGATAAAGGTCGCCATCGAGACCGCGCAATTCTTGCCGTAACAGTTCTTCGTCCATGTTAACGCTTTCGCTAAAGAAAAGGGCCGCACAAATGGCGGCCCCTCCTCCATATTTCGTGCCGCTTAGTAAATATTCTGAGCGGATACCATTGCAAACAGCATCGGCACGGACAACAAAGTGTTGGTGCGCGAAAACAGCATGGCGGTGCGCGCCGAAGCGGCTTTTTCGTCAGCGCTGGCCTCTACAATGCCCAGTGCTTTTTTCTGGTTCGGCCAAATCACGAACCAGACATTGAACCACATGATGATGCCGAGCCACATGCTGATACCGATGGCAATATTTTTCGGAACGTCAAAATCATTCATTGCGCCAAGTGACAGCGCGTCGTGAATATAGCCGTTAATGTAACCGAGGATGAGGCCGGTGACCAAAGTCGCCATAGCGGCCCAGCGGAACCACCAAAGTGCGGCCGGTGCAATCACCTTGCTGATGGCCGGTTTTTGGTCATCAGGAATATTCGGCATATTCGGGATTTGCACAAAGTTGAAATAATAGAGCAGGCCAATCCACATAATGCCGCTCAAAACATGCAGCCAACGGAACAAAAAGGCCCAGAAAGTTGTATCAAAAGTGCCGCCACTATTGAGATACATAAGCTCCAGCAAAAATGCCAAAACAAAGCCCGCAATTACCGTGTTGCGAAGTGAAGAAAGAATTCCAGCCATGACAGCCTCCCTATTCCGAATCTGTTCTTAAACTGAGCATAGCACCCGATGAAACATCGGGGCAACCAAGCTAATCAACCTGAGTGCCTGACCAATCACGCTTCACGCCGAGCATCATCAGCAGAGGCGACGCAATGAAAATCGAGGAATATGTGCCGACAATAACGCCCCATATCATCGCAAACGTGAAGCCGCGAATGACTTCGCCACCGAGAATATAAAGCGCCAACAGCGCCAGCATGGTGGTGACAGAGGTCATCACCGTGCGCGACAGCGTCTCGTTAATGGCGATATTCAGCAATACCGCTAGATCCATTTTCTTATATTTGCGCAAATTCTCGCGCACACGGTCATAAACCACCACCGTGTCATTCATCGAATAACCGACAATGGTCAAAATCGCCGCCAAAATGGACAGGTTGAAGTCAAGTTGCAGAAGCGCAAACAGACCGATGGTCAGCGCCACATCATGCACCAATGCCAGCACCGCGCCGACACTGAACTGCCACTCAAAGCGGAACCAAATGTAAATCAGCATGGACGCAATCGCGGCCAGCACGGCCATAACACCGGTTTGAATAAGTTCTGCACTGACTTGGGGGCCGACAATCTCAACCCGACGCACGTCGAAATCGCTACTTAATTCAGCGCGCACACGCTCGACTGCCGACAAATTATTGCTGGCATCTGTTGCACCTTCTTTTTCGGCAATACGAATGAGCACATCTGTCTCTTTGCCGAATTCCTGAATTTGCACTTCGCCCAAATCAAGCGCGCCCAACCGACCGCGCAATTCGGCCAAATCAACCGCACTTTCCGAGCTTGCTTCAATCAGCGTGCCGCCGCGAAAATCAATACCGAAATTAAGGCCATTGCCGAGAAACACGACAATCGAGCCGACGACCAACAAAGCAGACAGCGCCATAGCCACTGTGCGATGGCGGATAAAGCCAATCGACGTATTTACCGGAACCAGTTTTAACGTTTTCATTTTAATCTCCGGCTATATCGGCAGGGCGTCCGGCTTGCCTTTACGGCGCAGCCATAGCGAGACCAGCAAGCGGGTCAGCACAAAAGCGGTAAATACAGAGGTCACAATGCCGATGGCCAGCGTGATGGCGAAGCCTCTAATCGGCCCTGAACCAAGCTGGAACAGAATAATCGCAGCCAGCAATGTGGTGACATTGGCGTCAAGAATGGTGCCCAATGCGCGGCTATAACCCATATCAATGGCGATAATCGGATTTTTACCCGATGCCAATTCCTCACGTATGCGTTCAAATATCAGCACATTGGCATCAACCGCCATACCGACCGTCAACACAATACCGGCAATACCCGGCAAGGTAAGTGTGGCTTGCAGGCCCGATAAGACGGCCATAATCAACACCAAATTGGCAATCAGCGCGACATTGGCGAACACGCCGAACAGGCTATAGCTGACAATCATAAAGCCGATAACCGCGACAAAGCCGACAATCAGGGCAATGCGTCCTGCCGCCACGCTATCAGCCCCGAGGCCGGGGCCGACCGTGCGTTCTTCCAAAATGCTCATCGGAGCAGGCAAGGCACCGGCGCGCAGCAAAATCGCCAAATCATTGGCCTCTTCAACGCTAAAATTGCCGGTGATACGGCCCGAGCCGCCAAGAATGGCGGTCTGGATAATCGGTGCAGAAATGATTTTATCGTCAAGAACAATCGCGAAAGGTCGCCCCACATTGGCTTGCGTCACTTCACCGAACTTGCGCCCGCCCAAAGCATCAAAACGGAAATTGACTTCCGGCGCATTGGTTTGCGGGTCGAAGCCGACACTCGCATCGACCAAACGCTCGCCGCTAACCATAGCGCGGCGACGAATGACATAAGGCACTTGCGGTTCGGTATCAGTGTAAACCAGTCGGCTACCTGCCGGCGGCCGCTTACCGTTCACCACGTCATAACCGCTCACCGTTTGGTCAACGAGGTGGAAATTCATTTTCGCGGTCTGGCCAAGCAGCGCTTTCAAACGTTCAGGGTCATCCAAGCCGGGCACTTGCACCAAAATACGTTTTTCACCCTGCCGCTGAATGGTCGGCTCAGTCGTGCCGAGCTCGTCAACGCGGCGGCGGATAATTTCAATCGATTGCTGCACGGTGCGCGTGTTGCGCGAGGCTATCGCATCTTCGGTGACCAGCAAAACAAAGGTTTGCCCTTCCGTATTTTCAATAGACAAATCGGCGCGTTGCTCAAAACTTGTCAGCACACTGGAGGTGACAGGTTGCGCCAAACCCTGCAGCACAGAGGCAGCTTTTTCCATATCTTCGCTGTCGCGAATGGTCACGCTAACACCTCCCGCAACCCGCGATAGACCGGAATATCCGATGCGTTCACCGCGCAAGGCAAGGCGTATATCAGAGGTTAAATCTTCCAAACGCTCGCGTTGCACCGTGTCGGTATCGACAGACAGTAGCAAATGCGAACCGCCTTGCAGGTCCAAGCCGAGGTTCAGCGTGCCGGAAGGGATAATGCCGGGAAGCGACAAACGCGTTTCTTCGCGCATGAAATTCGGCAAGGCAAACATCACGCCCAACAATAAAAGCAGCGCGATGCCAGTGATTTTAAAATTCGAAAAGTGCAGCATGTGACGCCTTTGGCCTCAAATCAGTCGCTGGTCTTACCGCGGACGCTAATAATCATGGATTTCACAACCTTGATACGGGCATTTTCGGCGAAATCCACTTCCAGTTCATCATCACCGATTTTCGCCACTTTACCGACCAGGCCACCTTGCGTAATCACCGTGTCGCCGCGCGATACAGCATTAACCATCGCTTCATGTTCGCGCTGGCGTTTTTGTTGCGGGCGCAAAATCATGAAATAGATAATGGCAAAGACCATAATCAGCGGAAACAGCAATTCGAAAAGCGCATTTCCACCGGAAGCGGCTTGTGCGTAGGCAGGTGTAATTATCATTTAAATCTCCGTAATGATGGGCCGGACTATACGCAAGAAGCGTCATCTGGCCAAGTATTTAAGGGCTAAATTAGTGATTGTGGGTTTACCGCGCGGGTGCCTTTTCGTAGCTCAAAATGCAATTGCGGGCGCTCGACATTTCCGGTGCGGCCCACCTCGGCCACCACGTCGCCTTGCTTGACCCGCGCACCCGGCCTGACAAGAAATTTTGAAGTATGAGCATAAGCCGTTACCCAGCCGCCGGAATGGCGAATTAGCAAAAGATTGCCATAACCGCGCAACTCATTGCCGGTATAAACCACCACGCCATTTTCGGCAGCGCGAATGGGTGCGCCTTCTCGTGCCGCAATATTGATACCGTCATTATGCAATCCGCCATCTTTCGGCCCGAAGCTGGAAATAATCGCGCCTTTCACCGGCACAAGAAAACGCCCGACACGCTTCGGCGCAGATGGCATTTTCGCAGGTTTGGCAGCCGGTTGCCGAGCTCGCGCCACCGCCGCTTGCGGCTTCGGCGCTGCTGCTTTTACACCCGGGATTTGCAGCCTTTGCCCAACGCTGATGGTGAACGGCTTTTTCAGCCCGTTGAGTTTGGCCAGCGTCGCAACATCGGTTTTATGGCTACGCGAAATCGAATAAAGCGTGTCCTTCTTTTTGACTTCATAGAAGGCCTGTGTCGGCAAGGTTACGCGGTCGCCCGGCGACAGCACATAGGGTGGGCGCGCCTTATTGGCCTCCAACAGCGCGCGCAGCGGCACTTTATGGGTTTGCGACAGGCTGTAATACGTGTCGCCTTTTTGCACGACAAGCAACCCGCTTGCAGTTTTTTGGGTCGCTGCGCGGGCCTTCGCCGCATCTTTCTGCTTTTGCGCTTCAGGGCGGCGATCCAATGTGTCGCGCACGCGCGACCATATTTGCGATACGCGACCGGGTTCACGCGCTGCAACCTCTTCCTTTTCTCAGGTTTTCGGTTTACCGGCCATCGGCCGCGGCGGCACATCGCTCTCGCTGTCATACCATTTGCCCGATTGGAATGGACCGCAACTGACCAGCGCAATCGTCATAACAATGGCAGCCAGGCTGCGATATTTTTGTTGTTCTTTGCGTGCTTCCGTCATTCAAAAATTGTTGCCAGTGCCGCCGCCATTTCACTTTGTGTATGGTCCATCTGGAGCGGCGTCACCGCAATATGCCCCTGCACTATCGCTTCAATATCCGTGCCCTTGCCGGGCGTGTAAACCAAGTCGCCGTTTTCATCGACGAGCCTGTCAAAACTATACCAGAAATAGCTGCGCCCGCGCGGGTCGGTGCGCTCTTCCAAACCGAGAATACTGCGGTCGCGCTTGCCTTGCTTGACCACGCGAACTTGCGGATTGTCGTCCACATCAATATGCGGGAAATTGACATTGATGAGGGTTTCTTTCGGCCAGTCGAGATTAAGCAATTCTTCAATCAATGATGGTGCATGCTTTTCGGCAATTTCAAAACGCGGTGTCCACTCCCCCGGCTTGCCGGTGAACAACACCGCTTGCGACATCGCAATCGATTTAATGCCGAACACCGTGCCCTCTTTGGCCCCCGCCACTGTGCCGGAATAGCTGACATCTTCCGCGATGTTTTGGCCGAAATTAACGCCCGACAAAACCAAATCCGGCGGATTGTCGCGCAGCACATGGCGCGTTGCCACCATCACGCAATCCGTCGGCGTGCCCGTCACCGCATAGCGCTTCGGCTCTATCTCAATAACGCGCATCGGCTTTGACAGGCTCAGCGAATGGCTGGCACCGCTCATTTCTTCTGCCGGCGCAAACACCCACACATCATCGGACAGTGCTTTCGCAATTTTTACCGCCGACACCAGACCGGGGGCATCAATGCCGTCATCATTGGTGACCAATATGCGTCCGACCGGCTTAGCCATGCGCTTCCCCTATTTTCTCTACACCGCCCATATAAGGCCGCAAAACTTCCGGCACGGTTACCGTCCCGTCTTCATTGACATAATTTTCCAACACCGCGACCAGTGTGCGCCCGACAGCAAGGCCCGAACCGTTCAGCGTATGCACGAACTGCGTCTGTTTTTCGCCCTCATGGCGATAGCGCGCATTCATGCGCCGCCCTTGAAAATCGCCGCAATACGAGACACTGGAAATTTCACGATAGGCATTTTGCCCGGGCAACCAGACTTCCAAATCATAGGTTTTGCGCGCGCCAAAGCCCATATCGCCTGTGCAGAGCTGCATCACCCGATAGGGCAATTCGAGCCGCTTCAGCACTTCTTCGGCGCATTGCGTCTTGCGCTCAAGCTCGGCTTCGCCGCTTTCTGCATCAACAATGCTCACAAGTTCCACTTTGGTAAATTGGTGTTGGCGTATCATGCCGCGTGTATCGCGCCCCGCCGCGCCCGCCTCTGAGCGGAAACATTGCGTCAAGGCGGTAAAGCGCAAAGGCAGTTCGGCGGCATCGGTAATTTGTTCGCGCACCAAATTGGTCAGCGTCACTTCCGCCGTCGGGGTCAGCCAATAGCCGTTTTCCGTGCGGAACAAATCTTCGGCAAATTTCGGCAACTGGCCTGTGCCATAAACTGCATCATCGCGCACCAAAACCGGCAATGCGGTCTCGCGATAACCGAACTCATTAATGTGCAAATCAATCATGAAATTACCGAGCGCGCGGTCGAGACGCGCCAGCTCGTCGCGCAAGACAACAAAGCGCGAGCCGGATAAAGCGGCGGCGGTTTCAAAATCCATCATGCCGAGCGCTTCACCGATTTCAAAATGCTCGGCCTTGCCTTGGCGCGGTTCGCCATGGCGACGAATTTCGACATTGGCATCTTCATCGTCACCGACCGGCACACCCTCAAGCGGCAAATTGGGAATGGCGGCCAAAGCCTCCGTCAATTCAGCATTGGCAATGCGCTCAGCTTCTTCGGCTTTTTGCAAATCATCTTTCAGACCGGCAACTTCATCCATCAGGCGCTGCGCTTCGGCGTCATCGCCCTGCCCTTTGGCTTGGCCGATTTTCTTGGAGGCCTCATTGCGGCGCGTTTGCAAGTCTTGCGCTTCAGCAATGGCATCGCGGCGCTTATCGTCCAACACCAACATGTCAGCCGCGCATGAAGACACACCGCGCTTGGCCAATCCGGCATCAAAAGCGTCTGGGTCTTTGCGTATGGCGTTAATATCATGCATGGACGACTCGCTTGGCTCTATTCATGTTCTGTATAAAGCGGCGCGCGCGCAAAAGCCAGTCGCACCGCCTCAATCAACCTCTTCATCGCGAGGTTTTTGCATGGCCGCGACGCACCAAATGGAAATCTCATATAAAAGCAGCGTCGGCACACCCAGCCCGATTTGACTGATAAGATCGGGCGGTGTCAGCACAGCGGCAACCGCAAAAACAGCGACGATGGCATAACGCCGTTTGGCACGCAGGCCATCTGCCGTGACCAATCCGATGCGCCCCAGCAAAGTAAGAATAACAGGCAGTTGGAAACACAGGCCGAAGGCCATCATCAACACCATTGTGAAAGATAAATACTCGCTAACCCGATTGACCATGCGCACATCTGCGCCGCCATTGCCGCCGCTCTGTTGCATAGACAGAAAAAACTCAAAGGCCATCGGCATGACGAGAAAAAATACCAATGATGCACCGAGCGCAAACAAAAGCGGCGAAGCAATCAGATAAGGCAAAAAGGCGCGCCTCTCGCTCTTGTAAAGCCCCGGCGCGATGAAGCGATAAAGTTGATAAGCGATGAACGGAAAAGCGAGAAAAAGACCCGCAAACATGGCCAGCTTTATCTGTGTGAAGAAAAACTCATGCGGCGCGGTGTAAATCAGCTGCAAATCGGTCGCACCATTTGCCGATTGCTCAAACGGCCACAGCAAAAATGCGAAAATATCTGTCGCGAAAAACATGCACACGCCGAAAGGCAGCACAAACCAGGCTACGCACCATAAAAGGCGCGTGCGCAATTCGATCAAATGGTCGAGCAGAGGCATTTCACTGCGCGCCAAATCATTCGCTTGCTCAGCCACGCTTATCTTCCTCTTTGTCTTTTTTGCCGTCAAACAAATCAGGCAAATCGATGTTCAAATCTTCATCTGCCAATTTTTTCAACTGCGCGCGCGTGTCGATTTCCGATGAGATGTCGTCCAGCTGACCGCGAAACTCCGATGCGACATCGCGCATCTGGCGCACATAGCGACCTAATGTTCTTAAAAGATTGGGAAGTTCTCGCGGCCCCAGAACCAAAAGGGCAATTACGCCGAGAACAAGCATTTCGGTCCAGCCAATGTCAAACATCGGCGCGCTCCGTTATTTCTCGTCGTCCGATTTATCGACCGATTCACCTTCAATGGTCTGTCCAGCGTCATTTTCGGCGGTGTTATCAGTCCCTTCACGCAGCCCCTGCCGGAAGCTGGTAATGCCTCGCGCAACATCTCCCATTAATGACGAAATGCGTCCGCGGCCAAACAGCAATATCAGCAATACGGCGACGACCAGAATCTGTACCCAGCTAATTCCCATAGGAAACCCCTTTGTCTTATTCCTTGAATAGCATGAGGCGGGCTTGCGGCACAAAGAATTTGTGTGTGCCTTTATCAGGCGCTACCTCGCCGGATAATTGCGCCTCATGGCTTTCGCCGTTTTCCCCTTCAATGGCACAAAGCCAGCCATCACCCATTGAACGACGATGGGTAATCGCGCCGGTGAAACTAAAATCGTCATCATTGCCGCTTAAGGCGATATCACGAGGTCGTGCACCATATATGCCGCCTTCGGTTTTAAAGAAATTGACCGTGCCGAACATGGTCGCAACCTCTGCCTGCTTCGGCTGGCGATAAACCGTTTCAGGCTTATCCATTTGCAAAATTTTGCCGGCGGACTGCACCGCAATGCGGTCTGCCATGCGCAACGCATCGGCCGCATCATGCGTCACCACCAAACCGGCCGCGCCAACTTGCTTCAAAAGCCGAGCGTCAAATCGCGCATCCGGTCACGCAATTGCGGGTCAAGATTGGAAAACGGCTCATCCATCAGCACCAAACGCGGTGAAGGCGCCAATGCCCGCGCCAAAGCGGCACGCTGCTGTTCGCCGCCTGACAGGCTGTTGGGAAATTTATCGGCAAATCCGGACAGGCCGACTTCTTTCAAAAGTTCAAGCGCACGTGCCTTTTGCTCTTGCGGCGGCATCCCGTTCAAACCGAAACAAATATTGTCAAAAACGGATAAATGTGGAAACAGGGCAAACTCTTGGAACAGAAAGCCGATATGCCGCGTTTCCGGCGGCGCGACATGAGCTGATGTTGAAACCACCTGACCACCGAGGCTTATCGCGCCGTCATCAGGCTTTTCCATGCCCGCTGCCAATCGCAAGCACGAGGTCTTACCGCAACCCGAAGGGCCCAACAGGCAAACAATCTCACCTTGGGCAATGGAAAAGCTGACATTATCGACGGCGCGTTCGCCACTATAGCTGAAGGAAACGCTGTCGAAGCTGAGCGCGTCACTCATGGCGCAGCGCCATCCTCCGCAGCATTTTCAGCGACACCATCGGGCAAATCCATTTCCAACGGCTCCAACTCGCTGCCATCATCACCTTCGGCCAACGGGTCTTCATCAGGGTCACTGTCGGGGTCGGGCGCAGGCACTTCAAAACCCGGCGGCAGACGGTCATCGAGCAGGCCTGCTGCTTTCAATTCTTCAAGACCCGGCAAATCGGTCAGGCTTTCCAGCCCGAAATGCAACAAAAACTGGTCGGACGTGCCGTAAGTCACCGGACGACCGGGCACACGGCGGCGACCGCGAATTTTCACCCATTCGCTTTCCAGCAACACATCCAGCGTGCCTTTGGAAATCGAAACGCCACGAATATCTTCAATTTCAGCCCGCGTGACCGGCTGGTGATAGGCGATAATGGCTAGCGTCTCGAGCGCCGCACGCGACAGACGCCGCTGCTGTACAACATGCTTTTGAAGCGCATGCGCCAAATCCGGTGCAGTGCGAAACACCCATTTATTGCCGGTCTTTTGCAGGTTAAAGCCCGCTCCCTCATACTTCTCAGCGATTGCCGCCATAATCGCGGGCACATCGGCATTGGCATTCAGCTTGTCGGCAATATTGGGCGCATCAAGCGGCTCTTCAGCAGCAAACAAAATGGCCTCAACCGTGCGAATATCCTCTGCTTTGACGGGGCGCAACTCTTCTTGGCTTTCGTCTTCGCTCATGTCTCAATCCCTGTCTCAGCCGCTTTCGGCCGCGCGCGGCGCACCAAAAGACTGTCGAAGTTTTTGCCCTGCTGCAATTCCACGCGCCCATCACGCGCATATTCCAAAAAGGCGCTGAAAGAACTGGCCATTGTGGTGCGGCGCTTTTGCGGGTCGCGAATATCAGCGGCAATCAGGGCGTCCATGGTTTCCCAATCATCCAGCTTGCCGAGCAGCCGCTCAATGCGCATACGCGCACGCTCAATGCTCAGCACATCCATTTTCGGCGGCGACCATTTTTCATAATAATTGCGCAGACGCTGGGTTGAATAAGCGGCCAGCACCTCATACAGGCTGGCATCATATTTGCTTTGCCTTTTGATGCGTATGCCTTCAGGCATGCCATGCACGAAAAAATCACGGCCCAGCAAATCACGTCCCATAAGTTGCGCCGAGGCCTCGCGCATCGCTTCCAGACATTTCAGACGGAACATCAAACGCGCCGCCATTTCCTGCGCATCAACCGTTTCTTCGTCATGCGGCGGCGGCAGAATGAGACGCGACTTCAAATAAGCCAGCCAGGAGGCCATCACCAAATAATCGGCCGCCAATTCAATTTTCAAATCCTGCGCCTCTCGAATGAAATCGAGATATTGTTCAGCCAATGTCAAAATTGAAATTTGTTTGAGATCAACTTTCTGCGTTCGCGCCAATGCCAGCAGAACATGCAACGGCCCGTCATAGCCCTCCAAATAAACGGCCAAACCGTCTTCGGTCGACGGTTGATAGGCAATGCCTTCTTCAAAGCCATTATTTTGCGCGGGATCAGTCTGGTTTTCTTCCATAGCGCTTTATACCGCGTTCTGCGATTCGGGGAAAATATCAGCCATGATTTCTCCCCAGACTTTGCGCGCGCCTTTCGGCACATCTGACGCCAAACTTGCAAGCGCTTCATCAACCCGTGCAATGCGCGGCGTGGCATCGATTGAGGGTTTTGAGGGCAAGATTTCGGCGACCGCCTGCATTTCAGCCATATCGCCATTGCAGTGCAGCACCATATCACAGCCTGCCTTCAACGCGCCGGTCACCCGTGCGCCCATATCTCCGGCCAAAGCCGACATGGAAATATCATCGCTCATCAGCACGCCGTCAAAACCGATATGATTGCGAATGATATCGCCTATCACGGTTTTGGAACATGTACTGGCGGCCCCCTCATCAATCGCGGTGAACAGCAAATGACCTGTCATACCTAGAAGCGCATCATTTAATTGCTTAAAGGGTTCAAAATCACTTTGCCGCAGCGTGTCGCTGTCGCTGTCAATGCGCGGCAATTCATCATGGCTATCCACTGTGGCGCGGCCATGCCCCGGCATATGTTTAACAACCGGCATCACGCCGCCCATATCGAACCCGTCCATTACCGCGCGCCCCAGCGCGACGACGCGCTCAACATCATCGCCAAAAGCACGGTCGCCAATCACATCAGAGGTTTCCGGCAAGCGCAAATCAAGACAAGGAGCGCAATTAATCGAAATGCCCAATGCAAACAAATCTTGCGCCAGCAAAGCCGCGCCGAGGCGGGCCGCCTCAACCGCCGCAGCCTTATCTTTTTCGAAGAGTTCGCCATATAGCCCCATTGGCGGATAAGCGGGCACCAATGGTGGCTTGAGCCGCGCCACGCGCCCGCCCTCTTGGTCAATCAATATCGGCAAATGGGCATTGCCCGACTTCTCGCGCAAATCATCGGTCAGTGCCCGCAGCTGGTCGCGGCTTTCAATATTGCGGGCAAAGAGGATAATGCCCCACGGGCGCACATCATGAAAAAACGCGGCTTCTTCGTCGCTCAGCGTCAGCCCTTGCAGTCCGAATATGGCCGGTGAGAAATCTGACATTTACGGTTGCTTGCGCACCAAACAGTCTTGTCCGCGACTTTTCAGATTGGTGCAAAACGCGCTCGCCGCATTGCGGCTTTCAAAACCGGGCACATTAACGCGATAGAAAATCCCCTTATCACCGAGGTCAACACGCAAAATCAGCGGATTACGCTGGCCCAAAAGGTCGTTGTAATTGCCCTGCAATTCGGAATAGACGCCGCGCGCCAAAGCCCGAGAACGAGAGGCCGCAAGCTGAACCATAAAATCATCGCGTTGGCCGGTTCGGGCAATAGCCGGAGCCGGAGCAGCAACAGGCGGCGGTGTCGGTTCGACAGCCGCACGCGGCGCGCGATTTAAATCGGGGCGCGGCGGCGAGACGACAACACCCGGGTCGTCTTGCAGAACGGTAATGCTGTTTCCGGCCGGCAGGCTGTCATCTTCAGCCACCGATTTAGGAACCGACAACGCTTGCTCAAACGGGTCTTCAGTGCGGGCAATCAGACTTTCAATCGAACCGGTCGCATTATCAGCCGGAGAATTGGGCACGGCGCGCGGTGTTTCAGGCTCAGCCGCGCCGCGCATCACGCCGTAAATATTCAAATCTTCAGGCTTGCTCGGTACACCGCCCGGAACATTTTCGGGGGATACCTTAATCGGCGCTTTTTCTGCCAAAACAACAGGCGGCAAACTGCGCTGCCCTTCTTCAAGCCCTTGCTGATAAGCATAAAAATATGTGCCGCCGACCGCGCCGCCGATAAGTATCAAGAAAACGAAAACGGCGCGCAGAGAAGGCAGGTTCAGACTTGATGAGCGCGAATAAATTTCCGCGCCGGGCGACGGATGTGCAATACGCAAATCGACATCGCTATCGAGGAACTCTTTTTCAAAATCGTCCGGATCGTTATGAGACATGTTTTCTTCCGCAGTTTCTCATGAGGCGGACTTTTGTCCGTTGTTGATAGACTAACGCAATTCGTCTTGCGGTGTCACGCCGATAACGTCAAAACCTGAGCGTAAAGTGAGCGCAGTGGCGCGAATGAGCGCCAGCCGCGCCATGCTACCGGCCTCGTCATCTTCCTGAATAAACCGTAATTGAAGCTCTTCCTTGCCGAGATTCCAAAGCCCGTGAAAGGCGGCTGCCAAATCCATCAAATAAAAGGCGACGCGATGCGGCTCGCGCGCTTGTGCCGCCGCCGCCAGCATGCGCGGATAAGTGCCGAGCAATTGAATAAGCCCCAATTCCGCCTCATGCGTGAGCGCATCAAACGATGCGCCTGCCAAATCGGCATCGTCAACTTGCCAGCCCAATTCGCGGGCGTTTTTCATCACGGAAAAAATGCGCGCATGAGCATATTGCACATAGAAAACCGGATTATCGCGGCTTTTGTCCTTCACCAAATCAAAATCAAAATCGAGCGGCGCATCGCTTTTGCGGGTCAGCATCATGAAGCGCACCGCATCTTTACCGACTTCATCGACGACTTCGCGCAAAGTGATAAAGCTACCCGCGCGTTTCGACATTTTCACCGGCTCGCCGCCGCGCATCAGCTTGACCAAATTGCAAATCTTGACCTCAAGCTGCGCTTCGCCATCAGTGATGGCATTGACCGCCGACTGCATGCGCTTGATATAACCAATATGGTCTGCGCCCCAGACATCAATCATTTGCGCAAAGCCGCGCTGATATTTGTCAAAATGGTATGCAATATCGGGCGCAAAATACGTCCAACTGCCGTCTGATTTCTTCAATGCGCGGTCGCTATCGTCACCAAATTCGGTTGATTTAAACAAGGTTTGCGGGCTTGGCTCCCAATCGGGCGGCGGTTCTTTGCCTTTTGGTGGCTCTAAAACACCTTGATAAATCAATTCTTTAGCGGTCAGTTCATCAAGCGCCTTATCAACTGAAGAATCATCATGCAGCGCCTGCTCGGAGCTAAAGAAGTCATGCACCACGCCGAGCGCCGCCAAATCCTCGCGGATCATATCCATCATCATCGGCAAGGCGACCGACTTTGCCATTGCAAGTGAAGCGGCCTCATCTTCGGGCAATTCCATCGCCGCCAGTTTTTCGCCAACCGGCACCAAATAATCGCCCGGGTAAAGCCCATCGGGAATATCGCCAATGGTTTCGCCTTTTGCCTCGCGCATGCGCAGCAAGGCCGACTGCGCCAACACATCAACCTGCGCGCCTGCATCATTGATATAATACTCACGCGCCACATCGCTGCCGGTTTTTTCCAGTAGCCGTGCCAGCACATCACCGACCACCGCGCCACGCGCATGGCCGACATGCATCGGGCCGGTCGGGTTGGCCGAGACATATTCAACGTTCACCTTATCGCCACCCTCGCCGTCGCCATAGGCCTCGCCGCTATTTAGAATATGCGGCACAAGCTGATGCCATGCCGCCTTATCCAGTCGTAAATTGACAAAGCCCGGCCCGGCAATCTCTGCCGTTTCAACCAAATTCGATTGCAGCAATGCGTCGACCAGCAATTCCGCCAAATCGCGCGGCTTCATTTCGGCCGCTTTGGCCAGCACCATTGCCGCATTGGTCGCCATATCGCCATGCGCGGCCTCGCGCGGCGGCTCCACCGTCAAGCGCGACATATCCAAGCCTTCAGCCAGCTTGCCCTGCGCCTGCAAAGCGGCCAGCGCAGCGCGGATTTCCGTTTCCATTTCAGCGAAAAGATTCATGCGCGTCTTCTAAATCATCGTGTCGGAAATGTCGAACAAGCGGCGATGCTCTTCCATTGCAAAGCGGTCGGTCATACCGGCCATATAATCGCAAATAATCCGTGCTTTCATGGTTTCATCACCGGCCAGCGCCGCACCGCGCCAATCCTCAGGCAGCACTTCGGGCTCGGCCAGATACAAGTCGAACAAATCGCGCATAATGCGGCGCGCCTTGCTCATTGAACCATTGACCGTGTGATGGCGATAAACGCGCGCATGCAGAAAACTTTTGATTTCACGATGCTTGGTTTCCATTTCTGGCGAAAAAACCGCCAGCGCGCGGCCCAGCTGGCGCACATCATCAGCCGTTTCCACCTTGTCCTTATTCAGCCCTTCGCGCACCACACCGACCAAATCAGCAATCATAATGGAAATCATTTCGCGCACCAATTCATGGCGCACCAGCTTTTCGTCAATCTTGCCATGCGTTTTATCAATATCGGCCAGAATATCGCCGGTCAGCGGAAGCTGGCGCAAATCGTCAAGCGTAATCAGTCCGGCGCGAATGCTGTCGTCAATATCATGGTTATTATAGGCAATATCATCAGACAGCGCCGCCACTTGCGCCTCCAGTGACGGCCAGCTTTCAAGCTGCAAATCTTGCACGGCGGCGTGTTCTTTGAGCGCGAAAGGCAAATCGTCAATGTCCTCACCCTTGCCGAGCAACGGGCCATTATGTTTGACTAGCCCTTCCAAAGTCTCCCAGGTCATATTCAACCCATCAAATTGGATGTAACGCTTCTCCAATTTGGTGACGATACGGAGGGTTTGCGCATTGTGGTCAAAACCGCCAAAGGGCTGCATGGCTTCGTCCAGCGCATCTTCGCCTGCATGCCCGAAAGCGGTATGGCCGAGATCATGCGCCAATGATAGGGTTTCGGTCAGCTCCTCATCCAAGCCCAATTCACGCGCGATTGAGCGCCCGATTTGCGCCACTTCTAAAGAATGGGTCAGGCGCGTGCGGTAATAGTCGCCGACATGGGCAACGAAAACCTGCGTTTTATGCTTTAGCCGCCGAAATGCGCCGCAATGCAAAATGCGGTCGCGGTCGCGCTGATAAGGCGTGCGGGTTTTGCTCTCCGGCTCATTATGCTGCCGCCCGCGCGAGGCGTCGGGATGGCAAGCATAGGGGGCGTGATAAACGGCATGGTTCATGCTTATTATTTAGGCCGCTTTGAGGCGTGAGGGAAGCCTAGCTGTCGAGAAAAGCGAAAATCCATCGTTCCAATTCGCCGGTCGAAACACATGGGCCGGAGCGATACACCTCGCGACCGGCATAGCGGTCAAAAACTGAAAGTCGATAAGTGCCGGTCATGTAAATCGTCACCGATGTGCTGGGCGCATCGCCACTGTGCCGCAATCCATAAACGGGCTGTCCGTGGCCGCCGCCAATTTGCCTTCAATATAGCCGGTTCTCTCGTCAATGCGTTCAATCGCCAATTCATTGGCATCAAACCAACCAATGGCGCGCGCCCAAACGCGGTCAAACGGCTTTTTCAGCTGTTTGTTTTCAGACAGCCGCAAACTTTAGTCAGGCGGCGTGACCTCAAGCTTGGTGCAGCTTGTCAGCGCCAACCCCAGCAAAAAAGTGATAATAAACGCCAGTAAAATCGGGAACAGTTCCCTGCGCCATCGCCACGCTTGTGTGTTCTTATTCTTGTCCATGACGACCTCTTTTTTCCCATTGTGCCACGCCACGCAACACACGGGAAGAAGTCTAATTTCAATAAGTTAAATGGAAGTTTATAAGTTCAACCGCAGCATCACCATATCGCGCGCCAGCAAGCCGTTTTCAATAATCGGTTCGGGATAGTTCAAGAAATAATCGCGCAAAATGCCGTCTTGCTTAAAGCCCAGCTTTTCATAAAGCCGTATCTGGTCGTGGCTGGTCGTTGATGTGCCGATTTTAACCCAGTCCGCGCCGCGCTCACGCGCAAGTTCAACAACATGGTGAATAAGCGCGCTGGCCATGCCGTGCCGCCGCATCATCACTGTGGTGGCTATATTCTTGATTTCAAAACCGCCCTTAATCGGCACGATAACGCACATGGCGTAAGGCTCTTTCGCTTCGCCAATAATGAAAACCTCTGCCTCACCATGTTGCGGCGGCGTATAGGCCAGCACCGCGTCAAAATGCGGATCAGCATCAAGCAACAAATCCCAATGCGCGCGCGTCAATTCACCCTGATATTCGGTCACATCCATAAACAGCAACTTATCTTGAATCGTTTCATGAACCGCCCTATTTTCAACTTATGCAGCAATTTGCCATTACCGAAAGCGCTGCAGCGCAAATCAGCAAAATTCTCGCTCAAGAAGCGGCGGGAAGCTGCTTGCGCGTGGCTGTGCAAGGCGGCGGCTGCTCCGGCTTTTCCTACGTGTTTTCAATCGATAGCGACAAAGCCGATGACGACCTCACCTTTGAACGCAACGGCGTGACCGTGCTGGTCGATGAAATGTCGATACAATATATGGAAGGCAGCGAGATAGACTGGGTTGATGATATGATTGGTGCCAGCTTTCAGATTAAAAACCCCAATGCCACTGCCTCATGCGGCTGCGGCACCAGTTTCGACATATAAATCATGAAACTTGCCAGTTGGAACGTGAATTCAATCAAAGCGCGCCTGCCCAATGTGCTGCGCTGGTTGGAAGAAGTGCAACCCGACGTGGTTGGTTTGCAAGAATTGAAATGCGTTGATGAGGCTTTTCCGCGCGCCGAGATAGAGGCACTTGGCTATAATGTCGAGACGCATGGCCAGAAAACCTATAATGGCGTGGCGCTGCTGTCGAAACTGCCATTGGAAGATGTGACGCGCGGCTTGCCCGGTTTTGAAGATGAGCAATCGCGCTATATCGAGGCCGTTGTTTCAACCGATAAGGGCGCGCTGCGCGTTACCTCGATTTATCTGCCAAATGGCAACCCGACCGGCGATGACGGGCAGCACGAAAAATATGTCTACAAGCTGAACTGGATGGCGGCGCTGGAAAAGCACGCGCAGACCCTGCTCGGTTATGAAGAGGCTTTTGCCCTTTCCGGCGATTTCAATGTTATTCCGGCACCGGAAGATTGCTATAGCCCGACCGCATGGGAAGGCGACGCGCTGTATCGCCCCGAGACTCATGCTGCGTTTCGGCGCATAATCAATCTGGGCCTGACCGAGGCAGTGGCCTCATCAGCACAAACCGGCGATGACACCTATACGTTCTGGGATTACCAAGCCGGGGCTTGGCCGAAGAATAACGGCATTCGTATTGACCATCATCTGCTCTCGCCACTGGCGGCAGACAGGTTTAACGGCTTCGACATTCACCGCCACACACGCGATTGGGAAAAACCCTCTGACCATGTGCCGGTAGTGATTGAGCTGGACGTTTAGTGGAAACCATTCTCCTTTTTATTGCCGGATTGGTCGGCGGCACGATGAATGCGCTGGCCGGTGGCGGTAGCGGCATCACCTTTGCCGCGCTGGTTTTTACCGGCATGCCGCCGATTATCGCCAATGCCACCAACACCTTCGCTGCCACATTCGGCTATATCACCGGCGTGATTGGCTATCGCAAGCATATGGTCGGTTATTGGCGCGACCTCGCTTGGCAAATGCCGCTGGCTTTTATCGGCGGGCTGATTGGCGGTTGGGCATTGCTGCAAACCGACCCTCAGCTTTTCGCGGCTGCCGTGCCGTGGCTGCTTTTACTGGCAACGCTTTTGTTCATGGCGGGGCCGCAATTGGAAAGCGCCGCCGTGCAACTGGGCGGAGCGCGGATGAAAGCCATCGGCGCTTTCGCCATTTTCCTCACCTGTATTTATGGCGGCTATTTTCAGGGCGGCTTCGGCATTCTCACCCTCGCCGCTTTGTCGCTGGGCGGCTATACCGCCGTGCGCGCCATGAACGGCATGAAACTGCTTTTCGCCACCGTCTCCTCACTGGCGGCGATTTTCCTGTTTGCCGCTGAAGGCAAAATTGACTGGTTGGGCGGCCTCGCCGTGCTGGTCGGCATCGGCATTGGCAGCTATGGCGCGGCGCGGCTGACCGATTATGTCTCTGACGTCAGCGTCAAACGCGCCAGCCTATCTATCTGCTGGCTGGTCACGGCCTATGCGTTTTATTCGACTTACGGTTAGCCCAATCTTGCCAGCGCAGATTGCAGCTTGTCGCGGCGCGCTTCTTCTTCGGCAAGGCGCGCTTTGTTTTCTTCAATCACCGCTTCCGGTGCTTTATCCAAAAAGCCCTGATTGCCCAACTTGCCGGAGATTTTCTTAATCTCGCCTTCGACTTTGCCAATGTCTTTGGTCAGGCGTGCCTTCTCGGCATCGACATCAATCACATCAGCCAAAGGCAGAGCTAAAGTAGCTTCCCGAGAACGGCCTGCACCGCGCCCTCAGGCACGGCATCGGCTTCAGAAATATCGGCCAAGCGCGCCAAACGCTTCAACA
Source organism: Rhodobiaceae bacterium (assembly GCA_038143435.1). Taxonomy (GTDB): domain Bacteria; phylum Pseudomonadota; class Alphaproteobacteria; order RS24; family RS24; genus UBA8337. Next base: position 32,295 of record JAYQLX010000004.1, read on the forward strand.
CGGCATTGGTTTCGCTCAAGCGTTTTTGCGTGGCGGCATCCGCGCCGACAACCACCAGCGGCACTTGCGCACCGGCCGGCACATTCATCTCAGAGCGCACTGAACGGATTTCACCGATTGCCTCAATCAGCCAATTGATTTCAGTGCATCCGCTGCTTGATTGATTAGGCTATCAGACAGGCTCGGCCAAACATCGAGCATCAAATGATTGTCGCGCTTGGCGGTTTTGGCCCACACTTCTTCGGTAACGAACGGCATGAACGGGTGCAGCAAGCGCAGGGCTTGGTCCATCGCCCATTTCGTGGCGGCTTGCACTTCAGCTTTTGCAATAGCATTGTCACTATGCAAGGCGGGCTTGGCCAGCTCGACATACCAGTCGCAAAAGCTGTTCCAGATAAATTGATAAACGCCGTTGGACGCATCGTTAAAGCGATAGGCCTCCAATGCAATGGTGACGGCGTTTTGCGCGCGCACCACTTCGCCGACCAGCCATTGCGTGAGCGGCAATGAGGCTTTGGCAGGGTCGAAATCATCCGCCTCAAAACAATCATTCATCTCGCAGAAGCGCGCGGCATTCCAAAGCTTGGTGGCAAAATTGCGATAACCTTCAACACGGCTTTCGGCCAGCTTGATGTCGCGCCCCATCGCTGCCATTGCCGACAGGGTAAAGCGCAGCGCATCGGCACCGTATTTGTCCATAATCTCAAGGGGGTCAACCACATTGCCCTTGGATTTGGACATTTTCGCGCCCTTTTCGTCGCGCACCAGCGCATGCACATAGACGGTGTGGAACGGCACTTCATCTTTGAAATGCAGACCACTCATCATCATGCGGGCGACCCAGAAGAAAATAATATCGAAGCCGGTGACCAGCACATCGGTTTTGTAATGGCGTGCCAATTCCGGCGTTTCATCCGGCCAACCCAAAGTCGAGAACGGCCACAGCGCGGAAGAGAACCACGTGTCGAGCACATCTTCATCGCGTGTCAGGGCAACGCCCTCACCTGCTTGCGATTGCGCCGCTTCTTCGCTTTCGGCGACAAACACATTGCCGTCTTCGTCATACCAAGCGGGAATTTGATGCCCCCACCAAAGCTGGCGCGAAATACACCAGGGCTGGATATTGTTCATCCACTCGAAATAGGTTTTGTCCCAATTGGGCGGCACGAATTTGGTCGCACCACTTTTCACCGCTTCAATCGCCGGTTTCGCCATAGTCTCGGCATCGACATACCATTGGTCGGTCAGCCACGGCTCAATCACCTGATTGGAGCGGTCGCCATAAGGCACCATATGCGTATCCGGCTCGATTTTATCGACCAGCCCCAGCCCTTCCAGCGTCGCAACAATCTTTTTGCGCGCCTCATAGCGGTCAAGCCCGTGCCAGTCATCTTTGCTGTCCATCGTGTCGAAAGCTTCATCGGACAAATCAACGGCGGCGTGTTGGTCGAGCATATTTATCGCGGCCAGCCCGCAGCGCTTGCCGACTTCAAAGTCATTAAAGTCATGCGCCGGTGTGATTTTCACCGCACCCGACCCTTTTTCAGGGTCGGCATATTCATCCGCCACAATCGGGATAAGCCGCCCGACAATCGGCAATACGACATTTTTACCAATAAATCTTTGTAGCGCTCATCGTCAGGATGCACGCCAACGCCGGTATCGCCCAACATGGTTTCGGGGCGCGTGGTGGCGACGGTAATATGACCACCCCCATCTTCCAGCGGATAATTGAAATGCCAGAGATGCGAATTGGTTTCGCGCTGCTCGACTTCAAGGTCGGAAATCGCCGTCAACAGGCCCGGGTCCCAATTAACGAGGCGTTTGTCTTTGTAAATCAGCCCCTGCTCATACAGCGTCACGAACACTTTAAGCACGGCTTTGGACAAGCCCCTCATCCATGGTGAAGCGCTCGCGGCTCCAATCGCATGACTTGCGCCGAGACGGCGCAGCTGGCGGGTAATGGTCGAGCCGCTTTCTTCTTTCCATTGCCAAACGCGCTCCAAGAAATTTCTCGCGGCCCATTTCGCGGCGGCTTTCATTGCCCTGCTCGGCCAATTGCCGCTCAACCACCATTTGCGTCGCAATGCCGGCATGGTCTGTGCCCGGCTGCCACAACACATCGCGCCCACGCATGCGCTCAAAACGGCACAATATATCTTGCAGCGTATTGTTCAGCGCATGGCCCATATGCAAGCTGCCCGTCACATTGGGCGGCGGAATTACAATGGTGTAAGGCTCAGCTTCAGGTACGCGACCGGCTTTGAAACAGCCCTCGTTTTCCCACGCCTCGTAAAGGCGGGTTTCGATTGCCGTCGGGTCAAAAGTTTTGTCGAGCTTGCTACTGTCAGCCATTATCTATCACGTGCGGTTACCTGCTCGTGAGTTACACCAAGCCGATGCTTACATCAAGTCGCTGGCCCGGTTTCCGAGGTGGCTTCTTCCGTGCTTTCATTGCGCGCAACCGCCATTTGCACCAGCCCTTGTATTTCTTCGCGCATCAGCCGTTCGACCAATGGCGGTAAATTGCGATCCAGCCAGTCCTGCAATAGCGGGTCGAGCCTTTCCAATATCAAGGCCTCCAACACTGTCGGCGGTTTTTCCTCGCCGCCGGTCAGCCGGTCAAGCGCGGCAAAAATGCGTTCGCGCGCCTGTTTTGAGAAAGTGCCGGTGCCCGGTTCGCCAGTCAGTATTTCTTCATCAGCCGACAAAATGCGCCGAATGGCACCGATGGTTTCATCCGTATTGTCGCCCTCAGCGAGCGTCGCTTCGTCCATAACCGTCTCCGTTGTCAGAACGCCAACAGCCCGAAAGGCACAAACGCAATTACTGTTCTTTAGAAATATCTGCCGCTTCAATACGCAAACGCTTGGCCGTTAACCGCCCCGTTGTGGCCAGCAGATTATACGCGGCCACATATTGATTGCGTTCAGCTTGCACCAGAGACACCCGCGCATCAAGCAGGCTTTGCTCCGCATTCAAAACATCGAGATTGGTGCGCGTGCCGAGCGTGTTTTCCTGCCGCACACCTTCAAGCGCCAGTTCAGAGGCTCTTATTTGTTCCTGCGTTGCTTCAATTGCCGATTTGGTGGCTTGCATATTGTTCCACGCAACAATCACCTCGCGCTCAACCGTATTGGAGGCGATATGAACATTTTGCGTTAGCGCATCGCTAACATCTTGCGAGGCCGAAATCGCGGCAATGGATTTACCGCCGAGAAAAATCGGCACGGTCACGTTCATTTGCAGCGAGGCTACTTCGCTCTCCAGCCCCTTAGAACTCAATGATGGGTCTTCCGTCTTGCTGTATCGGCCGGTCAGATTAATTTGAGGCAACACACTACCGACCGTGCTGTAGCTGGTATATTTGCCGCTTTTCGACATTTCCTGCGCATTTTTCAAATCGGGGTTCTCGCGCCGCGCCGTTTGAATGGCTTTTTCAAGCGAGCGTGGCAAACGTGGCAGTTTGACCGGATTTTCCAGCGCGGCAGGTTCAATGCCCACCAATTCACGATAAACCGCTTCTGCCCCGCGTAAGGCGGCTTTGCGCCCAGCTTTGGCCGATTTTGCGCCGGCCACGGCAGCGCGAGATTGCGCGACATCGGTGCGCGTGCCGACACCGACCGAAAAGCGGTCTTGCACCGCTTCCAATTGTTTTTCCAAAACATTGAGATTTTTATCGACGCAAGTCCAAAACCGAGCGCGATTGAATAACATCCAGATGCGCCGCCACGGCACTGAGGAAAATTTGCTGTTCCGTGCTTTTCAGCTTCGCTTGCTCGGCCTTAACTTCAGCCCGCTTGCTGCGAAACGCGTTCAGGTTCTTGCCACTGGTAAAAAGCTGCTGCGTGACTTGTAAGCCATAGCTGTCACTGTCCAAATCGCCACCTGAATTCGGCATGTCGACACCGGTGCGGTAGTTTTTCACTTCCGTATCGCTGCGGGTCTCCGTCGCAAAGGCGGTGACCTGCGGCAGCATGTCGGACAGCGTAACGAATTGTTCTTTATAACGCGCATCATAGGTTGACGTAGCCGCCGCCAAAGCAGGATTGCGCGCCAAAGTCTGCGATAAGGTTTCTTCCAATGAAACAGCTAAAAGCGGCGCTGGTCGCAAAAACCGAAAGCGACAAACCCAGCAATGTTGTTTTTATTGTTTTCATAAACTCATCCCGCCTGATTCTAAAAAGCGTATCAAGCCGTGCCTAAAACTCAAACGTCGGCACCGGATCGAAAACCGCCAAATCCGGTGCTGCATTATCAAACGCGATTTGCGTTGATAATCTGTCACCGATACGGCGGTAAATATGCGCTTTTTCCGTTCCGTCAACCTTTTGCACGCAAACAAGACGACCATTATCAGCCAGTTGCTCCAATAATATGCATTCGGCGTTTCGGCCAAGCAGCCATTCACGAAAATCACATTGAAAGGCCCTTGTTTAACCTGCCCTTCCGGCAAAGCGGCCCGCAAACGGCCACCGCATTATCAATGCCCAACTCCTGCCAAATCGCACCGGCCTTTTCGTTAAACGCTTCATCATCTTCAAGCGCGATGACGGTAGAGGCCAATCCGGCCAAAACGGCGGCTGAATAGCCTGTACCACCGGCAATATCCAACACCACATCTTCAGGCTGAACATCGGCCAATTCAATCAACAATGCCAAAGCGGTTGGGGTCAGCATGGTGCGGCTGGTCTCACCGGCTGCGCATTGCAATTGCAAATCGGCATAAGCCAAATCGCGAGATGTGCCACCTGATAAAAGCTTCGCGCGGAATGCTGTTCATATGTTTGGTGACGCGATAATCGCGAATACCGCCGGGCTTGAGCTGGCATTCAACCATATTGAAACGGTTTTCAGCCGTTGACACTTCATTCATTTGGGTAGCGGCCATGTTTTTTCCTATAGCGGCGATGAGCTTGCCTTTATATACGGCGCGCCGCCTTTTTTGACAATAAAAACAGGTTGCGCTGTCAGTCAGGGCATTTATAAACGGGCGACCACAGCGATTGTTTCGGCAATCGGCGACGGCCACGTGGCGGAGTGGTGACGCAGCGGCCTGCAAAGCCGTGTACCCCGGTTCGATTCCGGGCGTGGCCTCCAAACTTTTAAAGTCTGGCGGTTTTTCATCTTGGCGCGCGCGGCAAGCTCTGTTATATCGGCAGTCTCGAGAGTTAATCCTCGGTAGCTCAGTGGTAGAGCAGTTGGCTGTTAACCAATTGGTCGCTGGTTCGAATCCGGCCCGAGGAGCCACTCTTTTTCTTTCCGCACACTGGCAATACATCCAAAACGCCCTAATTCACGTATGAAGATGTGAATATGGGAGTACGACGTGTCACAGCACATCATTGTGTGGTTTCGTCAGGATTTACGCTTGAACGACAATCCGGCGCTGCAGAAGCGCCTTAAACGGCAAAAAGTGCCGTCATTCCTGTTTTTATTGAAGATAAACATGCGGTCGCCAAGCCGGTTCAATGAGCCGATGGTGGCGCGACAATTCCCTCGCAAAACTGAACAATGCCCTGAGCAAGCGCGGCAGTCGGCTGATTTATCGCAAAGGCAGAGCGGCTGATGTGTTGGCGACATTGGCCAAACAAGTCGGCGCAACATCTGTCCATTGGAACCGCCAATATGAGGCCAATATTGCCGCCCGCGATACCGCCATTAAAAGCACGCTGAAAGAAGACGGTATTGAAGCCGAAAGCTTTAACGGCAGTTTGCTGTTTGAGCCGTGGGAAGTTACGTCAAAATCAACTGGCGGGCCGTTCAAAGTATTCACGCCGTTTTGGCGCGCCTGCTGCGCCTTAGGCTTGAAACGGCCTTTGGGACGCACCTGAAAAATAACCGCACCCGCGCAATGGCCAAAGAGCGATGCCTTGCCCGAAACGACAGCTTTGACCATATGGACAGCCTCGACATGTGGCAGCCGGGCGAAGACGGCGCGCGCGATGCGCTGGCATTGTTTCTCGCGCAAAATATAGCCGGTTATGCCGAGCGCCGTAACTTACCGGCGGAACCCGCCACTTCGCGCCTTAGTCCGCATTTGCGCTGGGGCGAAATCAGTCCGGCGCGCATTGTTGCTGAAACCGAAGCCAGCAAATATTAAAACCGATGATGGCGACCAAGTTTCTCTCTGAATTGGGATGGCGCGAGTTTTCTTATCAATTGCTTTATCACAATCCCGAATTGGCAGAGACGTGCCTGCAAGACAAATTTGAAGCCTTTCCGTGGCGCGATGATGCCGATGCTTTTGAAGCTTGGAAGCTTGGCGAAACCGGCTATCCGATTGTTGATGCCGGTATGCGCGAATTGCGCCGCACCGGCTATATGCACAATCGCGTGCGGATGATTGTCGCGTCTTTCCTTATCAAGCATTTGCTGATTGATTGGCGTGAAGGCGAAAAATGGTTTTGGGAATGTCTGGTGGATGCCGATCCGGCCAATAATAGCGCCAGCTGGCAATGGGTCGCCGGTTGCGGCGCTGATGCCGCGCCTTATTTCCGCATTTTCAACCCGATATTGCAGGGCCCGAAATTCGATGCAGAAGGCATTTACACCAAAACCTATGTGCCCGAACTCAACGCCCTGTCCGGCAAAACGCTTTACGCCCCGTGGACCGCCAAATCCGACATGCTCGATAGCGGTGCCATCAGCTTGGGCGACACTTATCCCAAACCCGATCGTTAACCATGAAGCGGCGCGTGCGCGCGCTTTGGAGAGTTTTAAGTCTTTGTAATTGTTTAGGAGTAGGACATGAAAATCGCGATTATCGGCAGCGGCATTTCCGGCAATGTAGCTGCGCATATTTTGTCCAAATCACATGATGTGACCATTTACGAAAAACGCGACCGCGCAGGTGGGCACAGTGCTACCAAAGATATCGATTATACCGGCAATGGCGATTGGATGAGCGTCGATACCGGCTTCATCGTTTACAATGAATTGAACTATCCCGGCCTCATCAACCTATTCAAAGAATTGAAAGTTGACACTGAAGCGAGCGATATGAGCTTCGGCTTCTCCTCCAATCGCGGCACTTTTGAATGGTCGGGGCAATCAATCGCTTCGGTCTTTGCGCAAAAGCGAAACTGGATAAATCCTTTTTTCTGGCTGATGCTGCGCGATATTTTCAAATTCAATCGATTGGTAAAACAAGACCATGAAGCGGGCGCTTTGGGCACTGAAAGCCTCGGCCATTGGCTTAAACGTAAACGCATGAGCCGAATTTTCATTAACCGCTATTTATTGCCGATGGGTGCAGCGATTTGGTCAACACCGGCCGATGAAATTCTCAATTTTCCGGCCGCCAGCTTTTTACAATTTTTTTATAATCACCGCCTGATTAACAAAGACCGCCCGCAATGGCGCACGGTGACCGGCGGCAGTCGCGAATATGTTGAAAAAATCACTGCCGGATACAGAAACTGCCTTCGCCTGTCGGCTGAAGTGACAGCCATTAAGCGCCATGACTATGGCGTTGATGTTACGGCCAATGGCCAAACCGAGACTTATGACCAGATTGTGCTGGCCGCCCATAGTGACCAAAGCCTTGCCATGCTGTCAGATGCGTCAGAGCAAGAGCAGAACATCCTGTCGGCCATTCGTTATTTGCCCAATGATGTCTACTTGCATCGCGACCTTAGATTAATGCCGAAACGACCGAGTGTTTGGTCGGCGTGGAATTATATCAGCCAAGACAAAAACGGGCGCGACGCCGTCATGTCGGTCAGCTATTGGATGAACCGCTTGCAGAACATTGATTATAGCAAACCGGTTTTCGTGACCCTCAATCCGCCTATGCCGCCCGCGCCGGATATGACTTTCGGGCATTATGTTTATGACCATCCGCAATTTGATGGTGCGGCGTTAGATGCCCAAAAACGGCTTCTGACCATTCAAGGAGTCAATCGCACTTGGTATTGCGGCGCTTGGTGCGGCTATGGTTTTCACGAAGACGGACTGCAATCGGCCTTGAAAATCTGTGCCCAAATTTCCGCTATGCCTAAAATCGAAGAAATCGAGAGGGCAGCAGCTGAATAATGGATGCCGGAAACGATAATGCGCTCTATGTCGGCGAGGTGCGTCATGCGCGCTATCGTCCGCGCACCCATCGTTTTACCTATCGCGTCTTTTCCGCATTTTTGAATGTCGATGATATCGATGCCAAGCGCCTCAACCTAAAGCTGCTGTCGATTGACCGCTTCAATTTGTTCAGCATCAGACGGCGCGACCACGGGCCCAAAGACGGCTCGCCGCTTCGCCCCTTCATTGAGGGCTTATTGGCCGAAGCAGGGCTGCAAGCACCGGAAAGCATTCATATTCTGTGCTATCCGCGCATGTTCGGTTTCGCCTTTAACCCGCTGACCGTCTATTACTGCCGCAATGGCAGCGCCGTGACTGCAATGGTCTATGAAGTGCGCAATACATTTGGCGATGACCATATTTACGTTGTGCCGCTTAATGGCGCAAACGCCGACCGCCCACTGCTGCATAATCGCGATAAGCTGATGCATGTCTCGCCGTTTATCGGCATGCAAGCGACATATCATTTTTCTGCAGCCCCGCCGGACGAGACATTGCGGCTGGTTATTCGCGAAACACAAGACGAAGCGCCGCTGCTTGTGGCCAGCTTTGTCGGCACGCATCACCCCCTCTCCGATGCCGCCCTTCTTAAGGCCTTTATCAAACATCCGCTTATGACGGTTAAGGTTTTGGTTGCAATACACTTTGAAGCTGCCAAACTGTTTTTGAAGGGCGTTCCGTTTATTAAACGCCCCGAACCGCCTCAGCGTCGGCATAGCATTTAAGTGACCGGAGGGACCAATGAGCAATGCGAAACCCCAAAATAGGGTAGCAACCGGAATGCAGGCCAAGCGTCCTGCTGCCATGAAAATACTTTCGCTCTTGCTGCGAAACGTCAAATTCGGCCAAATTCAACTTGCCCTGCCTGATGGGGAAATACTGACTTTTGGCAGAAAATCGCCCGATGGGCCGGCGGTCTTAAAAGTCCACAATATGGCGTTTTTCAATCGCACATTGCGGCAAGGTGCGATGGGGTTCGCTGAATCCTACATGGATGGCGAATGGTCTTCCCCCGATCTCGCCAAATTATTGATATTGTTGAACGGCAATATGACCATGCTGCAACAAAGCATTGGCAAAAACCGCTTCACCCAATGGATTAATCGCATCATTCATATTTTGCGGCCTAATACGCGCGAGGGCGCGAAGCGCAACATTCACGCTCATTATGATTTGGGCAATGAGTTTTATGCGCTCTGGCTTGACGCCACCATGACTTATTCATCGGCCCTGTTTCGCGACAGCCAGCAAACATTGCGCGACGCACAAAATGAGAAATATCGCGCCCTTGCTGCCAGCACTGAGATTGGCCCTGACGATCATGTTTTGGAAATAGGTTGCGGCTGGGGTGGCTTTGCCGAATTTGCAGCACGCGAAATCGGCTGCAAAGTGACCGGCATTACCATTTCCAATGAGCAGTTGGCATTTGCCAAAAACCGCATTGCGATGGCCGGACTGCAGGACAAAGTTGATTTCAAATTTTGCGATTATCGCGATTTGACCGAAAAATATGACCGCATCGTGTCGATTGAAATGTTTGAAGCGGTTGGTGAAAGCTATTGGCCGACTTATTTCGACCAGGTGCATGCATGCCTTAAACCCGGTGGCAAAGCCGGTTTACAAATTATCACCATTGCGAAAGAGCGTTTCGACTCCTATCGCAAGAAAACCGACTTCATTCAGCGCTATATTTTTCCGGGCGGCATGCTGCCATCACCTGAACGCTTGGATACAGAATTCGCCAATGCTGACTTAAAACTGGTCGCCCGCGAAGATTTTGCAACAGATTATGCGCGGACATTGGCCGAATGGCGACATCGCTTTCTTGATGTTTGGCCCGGAAGTGCAAGCGCTTGGTTTTGACGCGCGTTTCCGCAATATGTGGGAATATTATCTGGCTTATTGCGAGGCCGGCTTCACAACACGGTCAATCGATGTGTCGCATTTCACGCTGATGCGCGATTGACGGCTTTTAACGCCCCATAAAGCGCCCTGCCAGTTTCACATATGTGCTGCGCGGCAGCAGATTTAGAAGACGCAGAAGAAACGAAAAGCGGCGCGGGAATGAGATATGCGTTTTGTTCTTGGCAAGACCGTCAGCAATGCGGCGCGCCGCCTCATCGGCTTCAATGATAAACGGCATGGCAAATTCATTCACATCGGTCGCCGGTGTTTTTACAAAACCCGGCGCAACCATAGAAATATGAACGCCGCTATCTTTCAAATCCATAGCCAACGACTCGCCCATATTGAACAGCGCCGCTTTCGATGCGCCATAGGCCGCAGAGGTCACCAGCCCGCCATAACCGGCGACAGAGGAAATAAGTGAAATATGGCCCTCGCCGCGCGCTACCATATTGGGAATGAGCGCGGCAAGGCCGTTAACCGTGCCGGTCAAATTGACCTCAAAGGTGCGGTCAAACAGCGTGGCATCGAACTGCGGCAAAGCCGTCGGCAAATAAATGCCGGCATTCATGACCCCCAGCGCAATCGGCCCAAGCGCCCTCTCAATATCGGTCGTTACTTGAGCCATAGCGGTGCGGTCAGTGACATCACACACAAAGCCATGAATATTCTCATGCTGCGCCGCCACGGCCTGTAAATCGGCCTCTCGACGGGCCGATATGGCCACATACCAGCCACGGTTTGCCAATTCTTCCGCCAGCGCCGCGCCAATGCCGGAAGACGCGCCTGTAATCCACGCGCAACCATTGTGCGGTGTCATGATTTTCATATCTGAACTCCCGAAGGGTTTATGGGTTTCGCCACTTTTTACGCGGCGGAATGCGTGCCGGATTGGTTTGTTTGACAACCAGCGTGTTGCCGCCTCGCGAAAACTCGGTTTTCACCCAGCGACCGGCATCAGTATACCAAATATCTATGCGCAACTTGCCCGACAGCCGAAAGCGCGTCGCCTGCACCGGTGCATCATTGATATTGAGCGTCTCAACGCCGACGGTTTCGATTTCGGTCGGTAGCAAGCGCCCATCTTGCGAACTGATAAAGGCCGATTGACGAACAAAATTGGGATTGAAATAGCTGGTGGAAAGCAGCGGCGCTTCCAAATTATCTTCAAAGCGGCTGCCGCTGCCGACATAGCGACCGTCTTCAAGCTTCAAATCGGCAGTGACATCTTCACCATTATTATAGGTCTTGGATTTCATCGACAGTAAAACGCCGTCGCGCCACACTTCGCGATTGTCATGCAGATAGCGAAACAGCGGTATCGGCCCTAATTTGAAATCAATTTCAATATGGACATCGACAATCAACTCACCGCTTTGTGAGCGACTGAACGTCAATGTTTGAAACCCCAATGGCTTGCCTTTGCGCGAAATTTCATAGGCCAGAAAGCCGTCATCGGGCACCCCGCCCAACCAATCGCGCGAAACCGTATCGGCCGAAGCCGGTGTTAAGAAAAATAATAATAGAAAAAGCGCAGCTTTAACGCGCGAAGAAATCGCGGGCAATACGTCCCAAACTATCCGTAAACCGAAGCGCGCCATCCGTCACCGCCAAGCAAATACAATCTTCATTTCCTTCAGCGCGCGGGCGATGCTGAATATGCTGGTCGGCAAGTGCCAGCTGACCGCGCTCATAAAGTCGGTTACCATCACGAAACGCGCCACGCAAGACAAGAGTGGCCTCAATGCCATTATGCGTGTGTCTTGGTGCAGCTTTGCCCGGTTTGATTTTCAGCAATTTTACGGTTTCCCCGTCATCACCAAACGGGAGTTTCAACTGTGTCACACCGGGATAGGCAAAACGCCAACCGGCATTCTCAATCGGCTCACTCAGCAAATCGCGCAGAGCGGCAGGCAAATCTTGATTTTCCGATGCACAAGCTTCCGGCTCGTCGCTTTCCGGCTCATCGAGGCGGGCCATCAGAGAGTCCAGCGTGTCGCTGCTGATTTCCGACTCCTCAGCTACATCGAGCAAAACACCGTTTAATTGCTCAAGCGCGCGATATTGCTCGCGAGCTGCCGGTGAAAGCGTGATAAAGCTGGCCATCAAAACCGACATACCATAGCCGAGGTCGCCTGATGCGTATTGAGCAACCAGTGACTCCAAACTTGGGCTAAGTGGAATATGTGCGTTCAACAGAAACCTCTTTAATGCTTCTAAGAAATAAGTTAATTCGTTTAAAATACGATGTAAACCGCTCATTGGATTAGGCAAATCAGATTTTTTAGCCGTGGGAGAAATAAAGTGCAATTTCATGACGACATGATCGCCGCCATTGGAAATACGCCTTTAATTAAGCTGAAAAAGGCCTCTGAAGAGACCGGCTGCACGATTTTGGGCAAAGCCGAGTTTATGAACCCCGGCCAATCCGTTAAAGACCGTGCTGCCCTGTTCATTATTCGCGACGCAGAAGCCAAAGGCCTGCTGAAACCGGGCGGTACGATTGTCGAAGGCACAGCAGGAAATACAGGCATTGGCATTGCGCTGGTCGCCAATGCGCTTGGCTATAAATCCGTCATTGTTATTCCTGAAACGCAAAGCGATGAAAAAAAGGACATGTTGCGTTTGGCCGGAGCTGAATTGATTGAAGTGCCGGCCGTTCCTTATGCCGATGACAATAATTACATCAAATATTCCGGCCGACTGGCCGCTGAATTGGCCGAAAAAAACGAAAACGGTGCCGTTTGGGCCAATCAGTTCGACAATGTCGCCAACCGGCAGGCGCATATTGAAACGACGGGGCCGGAAATTTGGCGTCAAACCGACGGCAAGGTAGATGGCTTCACCTGCGCCATTGGCACGGGCGGTACTTTGGCCGGAACGGGCATTTATCTGAAACAGCAAAACAGCGAGATCCGTATCGCCGCCGCCGACCCGATGGGCGCAAACATGTATCACTGGTTTAAAAGCGGTGAGTTGAAATCGGAAGGCACATCAATCACAGAAGGTATCGGGCAAGGCCGTGTTACCGCCAATATTGAAGGCGCGCCGATTGACGATGCCTATCAGATTGACGATGCCGAAGCGCTGCCGATTGTGTTTGACCTGCTGAAGCATGAAGGGCTGTGCCTCGGCGGCTCGAGCGGCATCAACATTGCCGGCGCCATCCGTATGGCCACAGATTTAGGCCCCGACCATACCATTGTGACCATTCTATGCGACTATGGCACGCGCTATCAGTCGAAATTATTCAATCCTGCATTTTTGAAGGAAAAGGGTCTGCCCTATCCTGATTGGCTGTAATGACGAGACTGCAAACCATTGTCACCCATTTGGCTATGGAAGCTCCCTTGCCTGTCGCTTCCGGCGAAATTGTTTGGCCGGACGGCATCAGCTTTCAGCATGAGCTGAGCATAGCGCTTGCTGATTACCGCGCGCTTTACGATATGGTCGGGCGGCGTTGGCATTGGGTCAATCGGCGTCATCTCGATGACCGCCAATTGGCCGCGCTTATTCACCATCCGGCCACTGAGATTTTCATTTTGCGGCGGAAAGGAAACCCCATCGGCTATGTCGAATTGAATTTCAGATTATTTCCGCAAGTCGAGATTGTTTTCTTCGGTCTTGTCGAAAGCGAAATCGGCAACGGGCCTGGGCCCGCGCATGATGAAGCGCAGCATGCAAATCATTAGAGAGCGCGACCCGAAAAAAGTCATTATCCAGACCTGCACGCTTGACCATCCGGCTGCGCTGAAACTTTATCAGCGCGCAGGCTTTGCCGCTTATAAGCGCAAGCAAGTGGAAATCATCGACGATTAATGCGTCAGCACTTGGCTGAGGAACAGCTTGGTGCGCTCATTTTCAGGATTGGAGAAAAACGCTTCCGGCGCATTTTCTTCGACAATCTCGCCCTCATCCATAAATATCACGCGGTCGGCGACCTGTCGGGCAAAGCCCATTTCATGCGTCACGCACAGCATGGTCATGCCTTCATTGGCCAATTCCACCATCACGTCGAGCACTTCCTTAATCATTTCCGGATCAAGCGCCGAGGTCGGCTCATCAAACAGCATGATGCGCGGGTTCATGCAAAGCGCGCGCGCAATGGCGACACGCTGCTGCTGGCCGCCCGATAGCTGGCCGGGATATTTGTCCGCTTGGTCGGGAATACGCACGCGTTCCAATAATTCACGCGCCAATTTCTCGGCCTCGGCTTGCGATTTTTGCTGCACCCAAATCGGTGACAAAGTGCAATTTTCCAGCACCGTCATATGCGGAAACAAATTAAATTGCTGAAACACCATGCCGACATTGGAACGAATTTCCTCAAGGTTCTTCAACGAGCCGTCCAACGTCACGCCTTCCACCTCAATTTCGCCCTCTTGATGCGCCTCAAGACGATTGATGCAGCGAATAAGCGTTGACTTGCCGCTGCCTGACGGCCCGCAGATGACAATCTTTTCACCCGCCGCCACATTCAAGTCAATGTCACGCAGCACATGAAAATTGCCGAACCATTTGTTCATTTTATTGATGCGGATAACCGGATCACTCATGAGCTTGTCCTGTCGGTTGAAAGATGGTTTTCCATAAAGATTGAATAGCGCGACATGGCAAAACAGAAAAGCCAGAACACGGCACCGGCAAACACATAGCCGGTAATATGTGTCTCCGGCGTCGCCCAGCTGGCATCGGTGAAATGCAATTGCACAATGCCCAGCAAATCAAACAGCCCGACAATCAACACCAAAGTCGTGTCCTTAAACAGGCCGATAAATGTGTTCACAATGCCGGGAATGACCAGCTTGAGCGCTTGCGGTAAAATAATGAGGCGGGTGGTTTTCCAATAGCCGAGGCCGAGCGCCGCCGCCGCCTCATATTGCCCTTTCGGAATGGCTTGCAGCCCGCCGCGCACCACTTCCGCCATATAGGCCGATGAGAACAGCGCAACGCCGATAAGACAGCGCACCAGCTTGTCGAAATTGATACCATCAGGCAGAAACAGCGGCAGCATGACGCTCGCCATAAACAAGACGGTAATCAGCGGCACGCCGCGAAATATCTCGATAAAGCCGATGCACAAAGCGCGCACAATCGGTAAATCCGAGCGCCGCCCCAAAGCCAGCAAAATGCCGAGCGGTAGCGAGGCGACAATGCCGGTAATGGCAACAACCAATGTCACCAACAGACCGCCCCAATCGGTTGTATCGACCGTCGCCAGCCCCAGCATGCCGCCATTCAACATGATGAAAGCAAATATCGGATAAAACCCGAGCAGATAAATCATATTGGCGCGCTTAAAGCCGACATTCGGCATCAGCATGGGTATCAGCCCGATAAGGCCGGAGAGAAACACCAAATCGACACGCCAGCGTTCCGCATCGGGATAGCGGCCATAGATGAACTGGCCGAATTTCGCTTCGATAAATGGCCAGCACGCACCCTGCACCTCTTTCAGGCAGGCGGTGCGGTCATCGCCGGTAAAACTGGCATCAATAATCGCCCAGCCGAATATCGCTTCGACGACATAGACAACCAGCGTGAATGCCAAAAGCGTCAGTGCCGTATCCAACTTGGTGGCGAAAAGGTTGGCGCGCGCCCATGCAACAAAGCCCACCGTATTCGATGGCGCGGGGCGCGGGGTTGTCGGCGTCCAACTGCTCATGATTTCTGCCCCACAAGCGCAATGCGCGCATTATATCGGTTCATGGCAAAAGAAGTGAGCAAGCTCAACGTCAGATAAATCATCATGGTGATGAATATGATTTCGACGGCTTGGCCGACCTGGGTGAGCGTGGTGCCTGCAAACACCGAGACGATATCGGGATAGGCAATGGCGACCGCCAAAGATGAGTTTTTGGTCAGATTGAGATATTGGCTGGTCAGTGGCGGAATGATGACGCGCAGCGCTTGCGGAATAACCACCAGCCGCAACGCCGTATTATCCGGAAGCCCGAGTGCCGCCGCCGCTTCGCGCTGGCCTTTTGAGACAGATTGAATGCCGGCGCGGACAATCTCGGCGATAAACGCCGCCGTGTAGAGGCTGAGCGCCAAAAGCAGTGCGACAAATTCAGGAATAACGGTTATGCCACCGCGAAAGTTAAAGCCTTTAAGGGCCGGAATATCGAAACTGAATGGCACACCGCCCAGCATGTGCCGCGAAAGCCAGCGATGCCAGAGCAATCATCACCACGGGCCGCCATATGGATTGCATCGCACCATCGGCCAAACGCGCCTGTTGCGCCCGACGCCGAAGCCAAAAATAAGCCGCCGCCGTGACCGCCAAAGCCGCACCGTACCACCATGCGGTGCCGGTCATTTCCAAAGCCGGAACAACAATGCCGCGATTACTCAAAAACACCGCATCGCCAAGCGACACGGCCTTGCGCGGGCTGGGCAAATTACGCAGCACGCCGAAATACCAAAACATGATTTGCAACAGCAGCGGCACATTGCGGAAAATTTCCACATAGACCATCGCCGTTTTATTGACCAACCAATTGCTCGACAGGCGCGCCACGCCAAGCACAAAACCGAGAACCGTTGCCAAACCAATGCCAAGCACCGACACCAAAAGCGTGTTCAAAAGCCCGACCGTCAGCACACGCGCAAAACTGCTGTCTTCGGAATAATCAATCAGCGTCTGGTTAATGCCGAAACCGGCGCGTTCCGACAAAAAACCGAAGCCGGAATTAATGTTCTGCCGCTCCAAATTGCCCTGCACATTGGCGACCAGCCAGACCATCGCCAGCACCAGCGCACCGAGCACCAGCGCCTGCAAAAGCACATCACGGCGCAGCAGTTTTGACATCAGCGTGTTGATGGTCAGCTCCTAGCGAATGGGCGGCGCATATTGCAAACCGCCATCGGTCCATAGCGCATTGTAACCGCGCTTAATGCCGAGCGGTGTATTGATGCCGACATTGCGTTCAAAAATTTCACCATAATTACCGACCTGCTTGACCGCTTGAAAGGCCCAATCGGCCGGAATGCCGAGATTGGCCCCAAACGTACCGTCTTTGCCGAGCAAGCGCTTGATTGACGGATTGCCGGAATTGCTCAGCGTTGAAATATTCTTCGAGGTCACGCCCAATTCTTCCGCCGCAACCGTGGCGTAATGCACCCAAGCGATAATATCGCCCCAGACATTGTCACCCTGCCGCACGGCCGGGCCGAGCGGTTCTTTGGAAATGATTTCCGGCAAAACAATATGCGCTTGCGGGTCGGTCAGTTTGAGGCGTTGCGCGTAAAGCGCCGAATGGTCAGTGGTGTAGGCGTCGCAACGGCCTGAATTATAGGCGGCGACCGCCTCATCGGCTTTTTCAAAAGCGACAATTTCATATTGCATATTATTGGCGCGGAAATAATCCGCCGCGTTCAGTTCGGTGGTCGTGCCTTGATTGGTGCACAGCGTCGCACCATCAAGCTCTGTCGAACTGGTTACGCCCAAATCTGCGCGCACCATGAAGCCCTGCCCGTCATAATAATTGACGGCGCGGAAATCGACGCCCAAAGCGGTATCGCGATGCATCGACCAGGTCGTGTTGCGGGCGATAATATCAACCTCGCCCGACTGAATGGCGGTGAAGCGTTCTTTCGCCGATAGCGGAGTGAACTTGACCTTACCGGCATCACCGAAAATGGCAGCGGCCACGGCTTTACAAAAATCGACATCAATGCCGGTCCAATTGCCCTTATCATCGGGGTTGGAAAAGCCGGGCAAGCCTTGCGACACGCCACATTGCACATGACCGCGTTTCTTCACAACGTCCAATGTATTACCGGCGGCACTTGCCGATATGGGGGCCAGCACCAAAAGCAATGATGACACGGCACCAAAAGCCAAGCGTTTGATTTGCATATCCAACCTCATTAGCGAATAATGAGCGAACTCTAACATTTCTGAGCGGAAAGAAAACAGGTGAAAGACGAAACAAAAATTGTTGTCAGTGGCCGCAATCCAAAAGACCATGCCGGTGCGGTCAACACGCCTGTCTATCACGCCTCAACCATCATCTATCCGTCGCTTGCCGCCATTCGCGGCACGGAGAAAATTCCCTATACATATGGCCGTCGCGGCACGCCAACGACCAGCGCGCTGCAAGATGCCATGAACGCGCTTGAAGGGGCAGACGGCACCATGCTGACACCCTCAGGCGCATCAGCTGTATCGCTGGCCATTATGACGGCGGTTTCCGCAGGCGCGCATTTGCTGATGGTGGATAGCGCCTATCAGCCGACACGCAAATTATGCGACCAATTATTGAGCGATTATGGTGTTGAGACGGAATATTACGACCCGCTCATCGGCGGCGATATTGCCAAGCTCATCCGCGACAATACGGCGATGATTTTCATGGAAAGTCCCGGCTCACAAACCTTCGAAGTGCAAGACGTGCCGGCCATTGTCGCAGCGGCGCAAAAAGCCGGTGTCAAAACTGCTATTGATAATACATGGGCGACGCCGCTCAATTTCCGTCCGCTCGATTTCGGCGTTGATTTTTCGATACTTGCCGCTACCAAATATGTTGTCGGCCATGCCGATGCTTTGCTCGGCACGGTCGCCGCCAAAGGCGAAAACTTCACCAAGCTGGAGCGCGTGCATGGCAATATCGGTTTCAGCGTTGGCCCTGATGATGTGTTCCTCGCTCTGCGTGGCTTGCGCACCATGCCGACGCGCATGAAACAGCATCAGCAAGCGGCGCTTGATATTGCCGCATGGCTTGAAGGCATGAGCTTTGTCCGCAAAGTGTTTTACCCCGCCCTGCCCGACGCGCCGGGACATGATTTATGGCAACGCGATTTCACCGGCGCGGGCGGTCTGTTCTCAGTCGAGCTTGAGCCGTGTAGCGAAGAGCAACTTGCAGCCATGCTCGACAATATGCGCCTCTTTGGCATGGGATATAGCTGGGGCGGGTTTGAAAGCCTGATTGTGCCGTGCAAAATCGTCCGCACCGCCAAGCCGTTTGAAACGGACGGGCAAATGCTCCGCCTCAATATCGGGCTGGAACATGTCGATGATTTGAAAGCCGATTTGAACGACGGCTTTGCCCGCGCCGGTTATAAAGTCTAATAGGCTTTCGGAACGAAATTATCAGCCAAGTCTTCCGCTTCAACAATTTGATCGACTGTCATGGTCGCGGCCATTTCTTCAAGCGCTTTATTGGCAAACGGCGCGAAACCCTGATCGCGTGACAGCAGGTAGAATTTATAGGCCTCAACCTTATCCATTTGAATACCGTCGCCGGTTTCCAACATGGCAGCGACATTAAACATGGCAGCGGGCATACCCATTTTGGCGGCGCGCAGATACAGCTTTGCCGCCTTTTTACGGTCTTTGGCAACGCCGGTGCCGTAATCATAAAAGGAAGCCAAATCGGTAATGGCGCGCGCGTCATTGCCCTTGGCCGCTTGTTGCAAATACTGGAAAGCCACTTTCAAATCGCGTTTGACGATTTTGGCATCAAAATATTCTTCGCTCAGACGATAGGCCGAACCGGCATCACCTGCGGCGGCGGCTTTCTTCCAATACTCAATGGCTTCGAGATAAAGGCCGCGCTGATAAATATCGAGACCTTCGCGCTCGCTCAGCAGCAAGACATGACCGGCGACGCCGATAGAAAGAAAAGCAATCAGGGAAAAAATTCGTAAAATTTTGTTCATTGGTTGACCCTGCCTTTAAACCATGGCAAAA
This sequence comes from Rhodobiaceae bacterium, assembly GCA_038143435.1. Classification (GTDB taxonomy): domain Bacteria; phylum Pseudomonadota; class Alphaproteobacteria; order RS24; family RS24; genus UBA8337. The sequence continues at coordinate 51,973 of JAYQLX010000004.1, forward strand.
TTTAGACTAATTCGATATATCCTACTTATCCGTTAAACGGGTTTTAGTAAACCGCGCGAAAGGAACGCACCGTGCTGTTGGGCATAATTTGCAATCGTAAAAAACATCTCGTCGATGAGTTGCAGTCGGTAACCCATATGTATCTTGAAGGCGTTGCCGAATATATGAATGTGCAACCCGTGCTTATTCCCTGCCCGATGGAAAACGGCACATTTGATGCGGCGCCCATAATAGCAGCGGGTCGACGGTATTTTGCTGCCGGGCAGCACCAGCAATGTGCACCCGTCGCGCTATGGCATGGAAGAAACCGAGGCACACAAGCCGTTTGATTTGGCGCGCGATGAAGCGGCATTTCAAACCATTGAACAATCCATTTCGCGCGATATTCCGCTGCTCGCCATTTGTCGCGGCTTTCAGGAATTGAATGTTGCCTGCGGCGGTTCGTTAAACCCGACCGTGCATGAAGTTGAGGGGCGGCTTGACCACCGCATGCCGGAAAGCGACGAGAAAGATGTCAAATTCGGCACGCAGCACCGCGTCGATTTCAACGATGGCGGGTATTTGCAGAAATTACTGAATGTCAATAGCGCACAGGTAAACTCGCTGCACTGGCAGGCGGTTGACCGCTTGGGCGACAATCTTTCCGTTGAGGCAACCGCCGAGGACGGCACGATTGAAGGCATCCGACACACTGAAGCGACCTATTGCGTCGGCGTGCAATGGCACCCTGAATATCAGGCCGGAGAAAATATTGTTTCAGCGCCCCTATTCGCCGATTTTGAACGCGCCATGAAAGCCCATGCCAATGGCTGATTTGATTATCGCCGCCGGCCCCAAAGCGCTGGCCCATATCCGCAAACACGGGCTGTCACCTGACGATATCAGCGCCATTTTCGGCGCTTCAGGTGCAGCCAAATGGCTGGCCATTGCCGGTATTGACCACAAAGTTTTCGCGCAATTCATGACCAAACGCACAGACAAAAGGCCGGTTGATTTATTCGGCACTTCGGTCGGCGCGTTCAAACTGGCCGGCGCGCGCGCGTGCTGATGCCGATGCACCATCATCAAAGTCATGGCCGATGCCTATATTGCGCAAAGCTATGAAGGGTGAAATTGACTTCCATTCGATTGATAAGCAAACCGATATTGTTTTGAAAAAATTTATGGGCCACGGCCATAATGGCGATATATCCGGCGGCATTGCCGAGGTGTTGGCCAACGAAAAATATCGCCTGCATATCGGCACGGTGCGCTGTCATGGCGGCCTTAATGCCAAAGTTTGGCGGCAAGGCTTTGCCCTCGCTCGCGCCGCTCTGTTATCGACCTTCACCGACCGTCATCTTATCGGATTGACCGAGCGCACGATTTTTTCAGACCCGCGCAGCGATATTCATTTTACCGCGCATGATGGTTTTCCGGTGCGCCACGCCAAGCTGACACCACAAAATTTTCTCAAAGCCTTGCGTTGCGCGCATCAGGCGCAATACCGGTCTAATGGCGCCGGTGCATCTCGAAGAAGACCCCGACCATATTTATCATGATGGCGGCATGCTGGATTATCACCCGGTGCCGTCCAACTTCTGGCCGCAAACGGAAGGGCTGGTTCTGTATCCGCATTTTTACGACCATTTCAAATTGCGCTGGTTCGATAAGTTTTATCCATGGCGCAAAGTCGCGGCGCATAGGCTTGATAATGTCATCATGCTTGCGCCAAGCCGCGATTGGGTCAAAGCCCTGCCCGACGGCAAAATTCCGTCGCGCCAAGATTTTCCGAAATATCGCAAGAACGAAGCCGAGCGGTTTGAAAAATGGCACGAGGTTGTGCGGCGCAGCCATGCGCTTGGCGAAGAATTTATCGACGCTTGCCAAAGCGGCAAAATCAGCGATTTGGTGCAGCCGCTTTAGTCAAGCTCGCGCACAGCACCTCGGTCAGCACTGGTGGCAAAAGCGGCATAGGCTTTCAACGCTTTCGACACGGCGCGCTCGCGTTTTTCAGCCGGTTTCCAGCCCTTCTTATCCATAACGGCGCGGCGTTTGGCCAAAACATCTTCCGATACATCGAGATGAATGGAACGCTCGGGGATTGAAATGACAATCTTGTCGCCATCTTCAACCAAACCGATAAGCCCACCATTGGCCGCTTCCGGTGAAACATGGCCAATCGACAGGCCCGATGTGCCGCCTGAAAAACGGCCATCGGTCACCAAAGCGCAAACCTTGTCGAGTTGCTTCGACTTCAGATAGCTGGTCGGATAGAGCATTTCCTGCATGCCCGGCCCGCCTTTCGGCCCTTCATAACGAATAACCACGACATCGCCCGGTTTGATATTGTCATTGGCCATAATTGCATTAACGGCTGCGTCTTGGCTTTCAAACACCCGTGCCGAGCCGGTAAATTCATAGCATTCTTCAGCCACGGCAGCGGTTTTCACAATGCAGCCGTTGTCCGCCAAATTGCCATACAGCACGGCAAGACCACCATCTTTGCTGAAAGCACTGTCAGCATCACGAATAACGCCGTTTTTGCGGTCATCATCAACATCATCAAAGCGGCGACTTTGGCTGAATGCCGTTTGCGTCGGCACGCCACCCGGGGCGGCGCGATAAAACTCCAGCACCTCGGCATCGACATTGCCGGCAATGTCATATTTGGCAATCGCCTCGCCAATGGTTTTCGAATGCACGGTCGGCTGGTCATCATGCAGCAATCCGGCGCGCGACAGCGAACCGAGCAGCCCCATAATACCACCGGCGCGGTGCACATCTTCCATATGCACATTTGGCACGGCGGGGGCGACCTTGCTGAGCACCGGCACTTTGCGCGACATGCGGTCAATATCCTTCATGGTGAAATCAACCTCCGCCTCATGCGCAGCGGCCAGCAAATGCAGCACCGTATTGGTCGACCCGCCCATCGCAATATCCAGCGCAATGGCGTTTTCAAAGCCTTTGAAATTGGCCATAGAACGCGGCAAAACGCTTTCGTCTTCGCCCTCATAATAGCGTTCACACAGTTCAACCACCAAATGACCGGCGCGCTTGAAAAGCGCCTCGCGGTCGGCATGGGTTGCCAGCACTGAGCCATTGCCGGGCAAGGACAGACCAATGGCTTCGGTCAGGCAATTCATCGAATTGGCGGTGAACATACCGGAGCACGAACCGCAAGTCGGGCATGCCGAGCGTTCAATCACATCGACTTGCTCATCTGTGTAGCTGTCATCAGCCGCGGCGACCATGGCGTCGACCAAATCAACCGCGCGCTCTTCGTCTTCCCAAACGACTTTGCCCGCTTCCATCGGCCCGCCGGACACAAACACGGCAGGAATGTTGAGGCGCAACGCGCCCATCAACATTCCGGGCGTAATCTTGTCGCAATTGGAAATGCATACCAGCGCGTCGGCGCAATGGGCATTGGCCATATATTCCACGCTATCGGCGATAATCTCGCGCGACGGCAGCGAATACAGCATGCCGTCATGCCCCATCGCAATGCCGTCATCAACGTCAATCGTATTGAACTCTTTGGCAACACCGCCGGCCGCTTCAATCTCGCGCGCGACAAGCTGTCCCAAGTCTTTCAAATGCACATGACCCGGCACAAATTGCGTGAAACTGTTGACGACGGCGACAATCGGCTTACCGAAATCGCTATCACCCATACCGGTGGCGCGCCAGAGGCCGCGCGCGCCGGCCATATTGCGCCCGTGTGTCGATGTTCTGCTTCTCAGTTTCGGCATTGTTTCACCTAATTCAATTATTCGGCTTGTCTTACCGCGTTTACTCAACAAGGGCAAACCGCATGGCGGAACAATCAAGTGCATTTTCTCCATTCCAAAATGTCACATGTTGATTTTTTGACATTTTTCGCGCAGCACCACTTCATAGTCAGTAGCAGTGGAGTGCGTTATGCGTAAAATCATTTCGATTGCGGCAGCCTTGATGCTGTCGGCCTGTTCAACAAATTACGGCATGTATAAAAAAGGCGATGAAGAGCATGGCCAATATGGCTATGTGTCGACTTATCTGGCCATCGCGGCAGCAGCGATTATCATCTCCAGCGCCGGTGGCGGTGATGGCGGCGTTTATGGCGGCGGCGGAAGTGGAAGCGGCAGCGATAGTGATGGTGGTGGCGGCGGCGGCTATTAACCCAACAGCATTTGGCGACCCCGGTAGGACTTGAACCTACAACCTCAAGATTAGAAGTCTCGCGCTCTATCCAGTTGAGCTACGGGGCCTAGATTTTTTCGACCCGGTCATGGCGGAAATTATCCGAATATGACTTGGCCAAGCGTTTGCGCTTATGCGGTCTATCGACCCGCGCCGCCAGCCCTTGCGCCGCCGCATAGGCTTGCGCCTCTTCGAGCGTATCAAATTTCAACCTTACCTGATTGGCCGTGCCTTCAATAGAGTTCCAGCCGGTATAAGTATCTTTGCGGCGCACCCCTTGGGCGGCAAATTCCAGCACCCAATAACGCGACTGCGCCGTGCCCGAAGACATTGCTGATTTTGCCGGTTGGTAAATTTTTGCAGTCATAACCCTGTTATTACCCGCTTCGCCCACGCTATTTCAAGTGCAATTCGCCTATCGAATAGCAAGCGGATTGATAATCACCTGCACGGCGCCCTTCAGCTTCGGCACAATCCGCGGCAACACCCAATTTGGCAGCCTCTCTGGCTTTGTCGGCTGTCAGATAATCGGCGTGCTCCCATTCATCATTCTGAAGCCGCTGCCCTGAAGGTTGATACACGCATGGACACCCTGCCCCTATTTGGTTTATTGATTAGGGCATAATTTTGCGGCACGCGATGGGTCGCGTTATTCAACGAATTTGATGCACATAATTTATTTCCTTCAGGCGCAAATCGCCAAACTGCTTTTGAGCATTTACAAAATGGCCGGCTTGCGCGTCGGTTCATGGCTGGGCGGTCAATTAGGCAGAATTCTTGGCAGAGTAGCGCGTGAACGCCATATCGCCGCCGCCAATCTCAAGCAAGCACTTCCGCATCTTTCTGATGGCGAACAAAAGCAAATTTTGGATAAGTGCTGGTTGCAACTGGGGCGTGTGGTCGGCGAGTTTCCGCATATGGAAAAAATTGCCCGTGAAGCCGAAACACGCGTTCAGATAGAGGGCGCGCAACATGTCGAAGCCGCTTTGCCGAATGGTGGCCCCGCAATGTTTGTTTCCGAAAAGTTTTGGCGCCATTTTTCCAATTGGGAATTAATGATGCTTGGTATTCAGCGTTTGGCCGGCAAAACCGGATCGCTCTACCGTCGCGCCAACAACCCCTATATGGAAAAATGGATTATCGACCAACGAAGCGCCTTTATGCCGGTGCAAATTCCCAAAGGTTCGGATGGCGCACGCGTGATGATCGATTTGTTGAAAAATGACACATCGCTCGGCGTATTGGTTGACCAAATGCTCGGCCGCGGTGACCCGATTGATTTTTTCGGACGCGCCACCAAAGCGCCCTCAGCTTCCATCAAGCTGGCGCGGCGTTTTGATATTCCTGTCATTCCAACGGTTATCAGGCGGCGCGAAGACGGCCCCGATAAAATTCATTTCGTGCAACACTTCTTCCCCGCCATTCATGTTCCCAAGACGGAAAATATGCAGCAAGACATCGACATTGCCATGCGACAAGTTTATGACCTGCTCGAGCAGTGGATTACTGAGCGGCCGGAAGAATGGTTTTGGCAGCATAATCGTTGGGAAAGGGCTTATCAGCCACTAGCGACGTTGATTGGCCTTGCGACGAATGGCGTCGGGCTCACGGCTCAATGAATCCCAGCACAGGCCGGTTGCCGTGACATATTCCATTCATTGATTGGCGGTTGCAAGCTGAATTTATATTGACCGGTCGCATCAATCGTCAAACAGCCGCCCTCTCGCTTTGGTTGTCCCTTCAAGGTCGAGCGATAAAACATACTCCATTTCAAGGCTGTCAAAAATATCACCGGCTTCTTTGCGCGCGTAAAACAAGCCTTTCATCTTAATCCAAGCATTGTCGAAAAAACGCTTTTCAAAACCGGGATGCGGAATACCCAAATAGCTGATGAGAAACTGCCCGTCTTCGCGTGACAAAACAACGAAATCATACAGCGATTGACCGCTATTCCAATCAAACTCACCATCTGAACAAAACGTTACCTTATCGGCGGCGGAATTGAAGACAAGACGCGGTTTTGCGAAACCATTAAAAACATGGGCGGAAACGCAGATAAACCGCCAATGCAATGCGGCGGTTAAATTCAAGAAAGGTTTTGAAAATCTTGCTATTCATCAATGGGAGGAAAGTAATGGTTAGCAGATTTAAAAAACGAACAGTTGCAATGCTCGAAACAATGAAATCAGCACTCAAGATCAAAACTATCATGACGCCCATTCATCTGCCTCCGGAACATCCAAAAGCCTATATTGGCAATAACAGGCAGCATATTATCTTTGGCAGACGCGCCCAGATCATTTCGAAATACGCGACGATATTTAACGGTCTAATCGCTTCGGCCTGTGATAGATGCCATTTTCCAAAAGCTGATGCAGCCTTATGCAAAGCGTCGGTTATTTTCGGAAGGTCAGACACGTCTTGCAAACCGTTAACGCCGCCGCCGCCATCCCAATCAAGGCCGATGCCGACATGGTCAGGGCCCATTAAGTCCAGCGCGTAAAAAATATGATCCATCACATCTGAAAACTCGGCATAATCGGGCGGATATTTTTCGTCCAAAGCGCGGCGGTCGGCGATAAAGGCCTCATGGTTTTCGCGCATGCCGCCCGGCGCATTTTGATATTTGCGATACAAGCCGATAAATTCGGGCAATCGGTTCGGGCTGGTATCAAGATCGCGCAAATAGCCCGACAGGGAATTTATCTGGATGACACCGCCCGACTGCGCCAACTTCTTCAGCAGATAATCGGGCACATTGCGCGGATGCTTATAAAGATGCGCGACGCCCGAATGCGATAGAATAATGGGCGTTTTTGAAATCTCAATGGCTTGCGCCAGCGCTTCATCATGGGCATGAGACATATCGACAATCATGCCCAGTTCATTGGCGCGCTCGAATGAGTTGGCGTCCGAGCGGCGACAGACCACCCCATTTTTGTCCACCCTTATCGGTTGAGCTGTCAGCAAATTGATTATTGCTGGAATGCACCAGACCTACCATACGCACACCGGCGGCATAAAACTCATCGAGCAAATCAATATCCGTGCCGAGCGGATAGGCGTTTTCAATGCTTTTATAAACAACGCGCTTGCCCGATGCGGCGATGCGCGCCGCATCATCGGCATTGGTGGCGGGGGCAAAATCATCGCCCAAAGTCTCGACCATCTCGTCAATGACTTGATTGCGCTGGCGTGCATGCGCCAGCGCTTTGGCATATCCGGCTTTGGTCAGCGGCCCTTGCGCAGTGTAAATCACCCAAAAGCCGCCATCGAAGCCGCCCTCTTTCATGCGCGGCAAATCCACTTGCGCATAATCGGTCTGCCAATCATGGCGGCGGCTAATATCAAATCCGGCGCGGTCGAGCACTAATGGCGTGTCGAGATGGCTGTCCAGTGCCAATATATCTTCATGACTTTTGCCCGGTCGCTATCGCAACCGGCAAGCATCAAGGCCATTCCGGCCACAGCCAATAAAAGTTTTCTTAGGCATGCAAGCTCCTTTATTTCAGACTATTGCCGCTTGGCAGGGCGCGCAAGCTATGGCATGGATTTCGAGGGAGTTTTTAATGAGCGCAACATCGCAACGCCTCGGTTGGGGGCAAAAAATTGGCTATGGCAGCGGCGATTTTGCCTTCAATCTGTATTGGCAGGGCATCAGCCTGTATTTGTTTTACTTCTACACAGATGTTCTTGGCCTGCCCAATGCAATGGCCGGTATTATTTACGCCATCGGTTCGTTTTGGGACGCCGGCACCGACCCGATAATGGGCTATCTGGCCGACCGCACGCGCACGCGCTGGGGGCGCTATCGCCCTTATCTTCTCTTTGTCCCTATCCCAATGGCGTTTGGTTATATGCTGCTGCTCTGGCATCCCAGATGATATGTCCGATGACTTCGCTCGGCATTGTTGCGCTTATCGGGCAACTGGTTTTTCGCTTATTATTCACCATGGCCTCAACCCCTATTCGGCGTTGATGGCGCGCATGACCAGCAATTCAGAAGACCGCGCAGGCATGGCCGGTGCGCGCATGTTGTTTGCTTATCTGGGCGCTTTCTCGGTGGTCGCGCTGGCCGGTGGTTTGCTCGAAAATGCAGAAAATGATCGCGAGGCGTTCATGTCGCTGGCCGTCATTTCAGGCATATTGGCGACCGTGATATTTTGGATTTGCTTCGCCATATGCCGCGAGCCACCTGAGAGATGACGCGCAAGCGCCGAACCTGACCATCAAACAAAGCTTTATCTCATTGCGTCAAAACACACCGTTTTTGATCGTTTTTGTCGCCGTAGTATTGATGACGACCGGCACCACTGTTATCGGCAAGACCATGATTTATTTTTTCGAATATCAAATGGGTGATCGCAATGGCGCGCAAATTGCCCTGATGGCTTTCGGCCTGACCGGATTATTGGTCATTCCCTTTTGGACATTTGTTACGCTGAAAACGTCAAAACGCTTTGTCTGGATGGTCGGCAGTTTCTTTCTCTCACTGGCGCTTTTCACGTTTTTGTTCAATCCGGCCACCTCACAAAATATCGGTGATATTGAACTATATCGCCATGAGTTTCGGGGCCGGAGCTTTGCCATAACATTTTGGGGCATGCTGCCCGATACGGTGGAATATGGTGAGTGGAAACCGGTCACCGCGTTGAGTCAATGGTCTTCGGCTTTGCAACTTTTGCGCAAAAATCTGCCGTTGCGCTCAGCGCCCTTATTCTCGGCGTGCTGCTCGATGTCATCGGCTATCAAGCCGGTATTGTGCAAAGCGAAGAAACGCTCAGTGGCCTTCGCATGATTATCGTTTTCGTTCCGCTGGCGGGGTCGTCACATCGGTTGCGTGTATTTATTTCTATCCGCTATCGCCACAACGCCATGCCGATATTGTTGCCGAATTGCAGTCGCGGAGCTCAGTAAATAAAGGGCAGATAGCGCGTCTTCACTTTTTCGGTAATAGGCCACATAGCCGGGCAATTCTTCGCACAGCGTCGCTTCTTCTATGCCGATGCGATAAATCGTTGTGGCAATAAGCGTGACCACGGCAAACAGCGTCGCCGCAATACTGCCCAACCACAATGTGGAGCCGGCGGTGAACAGCAAAAAACCTAAATACATTGGGTGACGCACATGGCCATAAATACCGCCTTCGGCGAGTTTATGACCGGCCGCTTCCTGAATATGCACGGTCGGTGCCGCATATTCATTTTGCAGCATGGACATGACGATAATCACGAAACCGAGCAGAAAAATCGCCATGCCAAATGCCTGAAACAAGGGCGACGGCGCGGGAAGAAGCTGCCAGACAAAAACGTCTCGTGAAGCAAAGGCAACCGGCAAGACCAGAGCCAGCGACATTAACCCAAGCGCCAGCCTGTCTGCCGGTGTCTGCTCCTCTCTGCCGGCGCGCATGCGTGCTTCCAGAGCTGCCGGTCGCGCGACCAGCAAATAACTAGCCGATAAAACAACCGCCCCGCCAAAGACCTGTAACCAGAGTATCGCTGCCGGAAAATTTGTCGTGCCAATCGGTAAAAAGACCAAAGCGCCGAGAAAGCCGATTTGAAAGCCGATACCGATATATGTTTTTACCACCAAAGCCATAAATTTATCATACTCAAAGCTAATCAACGCCAGCACCTTGAAAACTGCGTTTTCAACGGCTGCAATCAGATTGTGAGAACTGTATACAAAATCGTTTTTAGGTTTCTGTTCCATTGGGTCCTCCCGTGCCTACCGTCTGCGGGTCTTTCATTCCCCGACCTTACGCTAGCGACAGAATTTAGAAAAACTAATTTCTATTCTATTTGGCGGCAACCGAAAAACGGCAGATTTCAGGCTTTATTTTGCTCATATGTGGCGAATAAGTGGCTAATTAGAAAACCAAATTTATAAGTTATTGTTTTTATAATATAAATGTGGTCGGGGCTGCAAGATGCACAATGAACTTGCGCGCCCCCTGGTGCCCCAAACCAGGTGCGCTGAAACCAGGACCTGCGCCAAGCCCGGCGACTGAGAAAGTGATTAGACCAATTATCAAGGATTTTCAAGGCGCATAAGCCCCCTATCCCGCCTACATCAGGCGAAACTGCGGAGCTTCTGAAAACAAGATTGTCCATTAGTATTATCTCGCCCTTCGCCCGTCCATGCATGAGGCATCAACAAATGCGGTTTTGCCGGTTGCTCAGATAAAATTTTTGCCGTCCCTTGCAACCACTCCCCTTGTTGGGCAGAACGCAAAAACTCTGTGTTCAATTTGATGGTAACCGATGCACGTTTGACTTCTTTGAAAATATCTTGCCAGTTTGGCTCGACCAAACCATCCGCAAACTGAACAGAAAACCGCCATGCTTACAATCAGACCATCCGTGATGTCTGACAAAATACAATGGCGCTCCGATAAGCTGAAAAGCGAACGCCCTGTCGCCAGGTTCTTTTTCGGCCCAATGAAACCAAGGGCCGTTATGGGTGGTGAAAGGCCCACGGCGCACGCTTGGCTGAAACGGTTCTGGGGCGGATAATGCAACAATTTCATCAACCGAATTATTAGAAGACGCGTTCATTTTTCTTTCAGCTATCCAGCCTTAATATGTTTTGCAGTGTCGGCGTTATTTCTTCGTTAATGACCAAAGAAGCGGTGTCATCAAGTTCGGTCGGCTCACGATTGATGATAACCAGCCGCGCGCCATTATGGCGAGCCAAGACGGGAAATCCTGCCGCCGGAAAGACTTGCAGCGAAGAACCGATGGCGATGAACAAATCGCAACTCAAAGTCGCCGCTTCGGCTCGCTTCATTTGCGTTTCCGGCATAGATTGACCGAAGGAAATGGTTGCCGTTTTGACCATGCCGCCGCAATTCTGACAGCCCGGCGCAGATGCCATATCATCACCCTCAAAGGCACTGCGAATATCGTTCAGTTCATGCCGCAAATCGCAATCAAGACAAACGGCATATGTGCCATTGCCGTGCAATTCGATAATCTTATCCTCCGCAATGCCACTATCTTGGTGCAAATTGTCGATATTTTGCGTAATCACCGCGGACACCTTGCCATTGGCGACCAATTGGGCGACCGCCCTGTGCCCGTCATTGGGCTGTGGCGTGCCAAGCTCGTCGGACATGGCGAATTTGCGCCGCCACGCTTCGATGCGGTTTTCCTCGCTGGCTATAAAATCCTGAAACATGATGGGCGCCATGCGTGTCCACACACCGCCCGGGCTTCTAAAGTCAGGGATACCGCTATCCGTACTCATACCCGCACCGGTAAAAATCACAACATTCTCTGCTTCATCGACCCATTGGCGCAGTGTTGAACTCATAAAATCAGGTGCTCTTTATAATAATCAATGGCTTCATCAATCGCCATTTTGCGAGTGCGATTGTTCTGCAGCATGGTGAAATGCTCGGCATCATATGTAGTCAGTGTAGCTAATGGCCCGCAGCGGCGCACAAAATTACCGATGGCCTCATTGGACACCAGCCGGTCGCTTTCACCCATTTGAATAAGCATGGGCACGGTCAAATCATCGGTCAAAAGCGACGCATTATTTTCGTTCAATTCGCCGGTTAAGAAACTGTCAGGATGCAATTCATTGCGCCAGCTCGGGCCACCCAATTTCGGATAAATCTGCGCCTCTTTCGCCGCCAAAACGGCGATGTCATTATCATTATTCGGCGCGGCCAGCATCATTTCAGGTTTTTTGAAAAACATTCGCTCTTTTGAACGCTTTATCAATTGCTGCTGAATTTGCAGCGTCTTTTTCATGCCGCGTTCATAATTAGATATTCATCAACATTCATCGGATCAATGGCAGGGACCTGCGCGACAACGGCACGAATGGTCGGGTCTTTATGCGCCATATGAATGACATGGCCGCCGGAAAAAGACATACCCCAAAGACCGATGCGCTCGCATCAACATTGGCATGGCTGCGTAAGGTGTAAATGGCGCGCGCCCAGTCACGACGCTGGCGCGGCACAGAAACATATTGGCGCGGCGTACCATCGCTAAGGCCGAAACCGCGATAATCAAACAACAAAGCGTGAAAACCGGCTTTGGCAAAAGCCTCAGCATAGGGAAAAAGCCCGGTATCCATCGTGCCGCAAAATCCGTGCGCCAGCACCACGCCGGCACCATTGCTTTTTTCGCTGTCCGGCTCATAAATGCGACCACGACAATTAATGCGTTGCGATTTGAAATCGATTTCCTTGAACATCGCGTTATTAAATAACAGCGGCAAAAAGAAAACCACATTTATGTGCGGTTTGAGTTAAAATAGGGTTCTTTTTTTAAGAGGACTGACAATGAAGTATCTTCACACCATGATCCGCGTCACTGATTTGGATGCAACGCTTGATTTTTTCTGCACCCATTTGGGGCTTGAAAATGTCGGCCGTTTTGATGTTGAGGAAGGGCGATTTACTTTGGTTTTTCTTGCCCCGCCCGGACAGCCGGAAGCACAAATCGAACTGACCCATAATTGGGATGAAAAAGAAGTTGATGAGGGCCGCAATTTCGGCCACCTCGCTTATCAGGTTGACGATATTTATGCCACCTGTGAGAAGCTGGCCGCCGCCGGCATCACCATTAATCGCCCGCCGCGCGACGGACGCATGGCCTTTGTGCGCTCTCCCGACAATGTGTCGATTGAATTGCTGCAAGCCGGTGACGCACTGCCCGCAAAAGAGCCGTGGGCATCTATGGAGAATATCGGCCATTGGTAGGCTTTCGCTTTTTATTATCTGCCATGATAGCGGTGCTAATTGAGAACCCGCATTGGCGCAAAGCCGTGCGGAATCGCCGCGCGAAAATGTGCAGCGCCGCCAAGCCGAAGCCAAAAAGCGCACTAATCCCTATTGGGAAGGCTTTATTCTCAAGCATGAAGGCAATTGCAAAAAGGCGATTGCGAAACTTGAGCCATTGGCTTTGCGTGGTTTCGGTTTTGAAGATGCGCAAACGGCACTTGGTGAGTGTTATTTGCAATTGGCCGGGCTGGATACCAATGCCGGTTCCGCCCCCTACCGCGATACCATATTTGACGTGGCGGACTTCCAATCCGGGCTTGAGTGGGTCGGAAAAGCCGCGCGCGCCGGTCATTTCAGGGCGCAAGCGGTGATGATTGCGCTTTATGCGGCCGGTCTCGGCCCCGATGAAGACAAAATCGAAGGGGCCAAATGGGCACATCTTTACCTGACAAATCCGAGTCGTCGTAATCTTGGTGCGCCAATTGATGCGGTTGTTTCAATCGATCAAATCAAAAAGTCGATGGACAATGAAAGCTGGTTGATTGGCAAAGAGCGCGCGCGCGATTGGGTGCCACTTTATGATGATGCGCCGCCGCAAGTGCCGGAACAGGCGCAAGACAAGAAATAGCCACATTCACCTGTTAGACAAAGGGCACAATAAGAAAGGTTCTCCCAATGAAGCAGTTTATTGCCGCCCTCACCCTCGCATTCGGTTTCGCCATGCCGGTTCAAGCAGCTGAAAAAGTCGCCTATTTCGCCGGTGGTTGCTTTTGGTGCACAGAAGCAGATTTTGAGAAAATAGAAGGTGTTGGCGATGTCATCTCAGGTTTTATGGGTGGCAAGAAAGCCAACCCGTCTTATGAAGATGTTGTCTATGGCCGCACCACGCATCGTGAAACGGTGAAAGTGCCCTATGATGATACCAAAGTCAGCTATCAAGAATTATTGAGTGCGTTTTGGCGTATGCATGACCCGACTGACGGCAAAGGCAGCTTTGTGGACCGCGGGCGGCATTATTCAAGTGCCATTTATTATGTTGATGACGCGCAAAACCGCCTGGCTGAAGGGGCGATTGCGGCGCTCGATAAATCCCGAAAATTCAGCCGCCCGATAACCACGGAAATTGCAAAAGCCGAAGGTTTTTATCCGGCAGAAGACTATCATCAGGACTATTACAAAAAAGCGGCAACCAAATATAAATATTACCGCTTTCGCTCAGGCCGCGACCAATTCATCAAAGTCTTTTGGAAAGACGATAAAAACATCTATCAGCTGACACTACGTTAAGCGAGAAAATGCCGAGCATGGCACGCCCTAGGGGAATCGAACCCCTCTTTCCAGGTTGAAAACCTGGCGTCCTAACCGATAGACGAAGGGCGCTCCAATGGCTCAGTGCGTGATGATATATCCTTAAACGCCAAGCTTTTCAAGCCTTGCAACGGTCACTTAAGCAGGTGCGGCATCATGAACCATAAACTGCACATCGCGCCGCCCATTCCAATCATCGGCGCGCAAATATCCGGCAATATGAATCGGCTCGCGCGTTGTTTGCAGCAACATACGCACTTCTTCCGGCACTGATGCAAAAGCCATTGCCTTCAATCGCCCGCCGCCGGGACCGGAAAAAACACAACGCACATGGCCATCACCGACAATGCCATGATTGACGACATTAACAGCCGGAAGAACAAGGCGCGGTTCAGGGTTTCCGGCACCGAAACGGGCCGACTTGTTGCATGGTTTCCCATAAATCGCGGGTCGCTGCTTGCGGTGTCAGGCTGGCATCGAGCCGCAAACGGCGCGGTGCATCAAGCGCCATTGTGCCGAGCGCCTCGCCGAGATAAGCCTCAAATGCGGGTAATTGTTCGCGCTTTAGCGTCACGCCGGCCGCCATCGCATGACCGCCACCTGCTTCAATCAGCTTCTCATCCACTGCACCGGCGACCAGACGACCGACATCGACAGAACTGATAGAGCGCGCTGAACCCTTGCCCAATCCGTCCTCATCAAAGGCAATGACGAAAGTCGGACGGTGATATTTATCTTTCAGCCGACCGGCGACAATGCCGATGACACCGGCGTGCCAGCCATCACCGGCCTGCAAAATATAAGGCGGCAGCGCATTGCCTTGCGCCAGCATCGCCTCAACATTGCGGGTCGCCGCTTCCTGCACCTCACTCTCAATCAACCGCCGCTGGCTATTGAAGTCATCAAGCCGCGCGGCATAACCCGCCGCTTCATCAGGGTTTTCAGTCGTCAGTAGGCGCGTACCGATTTCAGATTGGCCGACGCGGCCACCTGCATTCACACGCGGGCCGAGTTGAAAACCAAGCTGATAAGTGCCCCAAACGCCCTCGGCGCGTGCCACTTTGCCGAGTGCCTGCAGACCGAGATTGCGCCCATGCTGCATGACCGCCAGCCCCTGACGCACAAAGGCGCGATTGATGCCCTCCAACGGAACAAATCGCACACTGTGCCGAGCGCCACCAAGTCAAGGAAATGCGTCAAATCCGGTTCGTCGTGCCCTTCAAAGAAACCTTTTTGGCGCAGCGTGCGATTGAGACCGACCAGCAGCATGAACGTCACGCCAACCGCTGCAAGATGCCCCAAACCGCTTTCATCGTCAGCGCGACGCGGATTTATCAACGCAAAACAATCAGGCAGGCCGCCGCCCGTTTGGTGATGGTCAGCGACAATAACCTCTTGGCCACGCGCTTCGGCGGCCGCCAAAACATCATGCGCCATCGTTCCGCAATCAACCGTGACGAGCAGCTTGTAGCCGTCATCGAACAGTTTTTGAAAAGCCGCTTCATTAGGGCCATAACCTTCAGCCGTGCGGTCAGGAATGTAGAAATTCATCTCACGCCCACAAGCGCGCCAATAGCGAATGAGCAAGGAAGATGACGTTGCACCATCAACATCATAATCGCCGAAAACGGCAATCGGCTCATCGTCAATAATGGCGTCGCCAATCGCTCACAGGCCTTATCCATATCGGTCAAGGCTTGACGGGTCAATCAGCAGGTCACGCAATTTCGGGTCCAGATAAGATGGCGCTTGCTCGCTGGAAACACCGCGCGCCACCAACATACGGCATAGCAAATCGGGCAGCCCCAAACGTTGCGACAAGCGCCAAATTTGGCGATCATCACTTTCCTGCATCACCCAAAACTGTCCCGCTGCCGATCGGGAGACACCCAAAGCAGCGCGGTCAGTCTCGTCAGTCATCAATGTTGAATTTGTCTATGTGGCTGTGACGCGCCTTAATCCAGCGAATAGTGCCGGTTGATGAGCGCATGAGCACCGTGTCTGTCCAAACTTCATCGCCGCGCCGCTCAATACCCGAAAGCATTGAGCCTGCCGTTACGCCGGTAACTGACAGCACAACATCACCGCTGGCCATTTCTTCCATTTCATATTTTTTGGAAAAATCGGTAATGCCCATTTTGGCAGCGCGCGCCTTTTGCTCTTCGCTATCGGTAACCAGTCGGCCCTGCATTTGCCCCCTGTGCAGCGCAAACCGGCAGCGGCCAATACGCCCTCCGGCGCACCACCCGTGCCCATATACATGTCGATACCGGTTGCAGGGTCAGTGCAATGAATAACACCGGCAATATCGCCATCGGTAATCAGCGTCACGCGCGCGCCAACCTCGCGCACTTTGGCAATAATTTCAGCGTGGCGCGGACGGTCAAGCACGCATACATTTATCAGCTCAACGTCAACGCCTTTGGCTTTCGCCAATGCCTTGACGTTATCGGCAGGGTCAGCATCCAAATCGACCAAACCGGCCGGGTAACCGCCGCCAATAGCGATTTTTTCCATATAGACATCGGGCGCATTGAGCAGGCTTCCGCCCTGCGCCATCGCCACCACGGCCAGCGCATTGGGCATGCCTTTGGCGGTCAGTGTCGTGCCTTCCAACGGGTCGAGCGCAATATCTACTTTCGGGCCTTTGCCGGTGCCGACTTTTTCACCGATATAAAGCATCGGGGCTTCGTCGCGTTCGCCTTCACCAATCACCACTTCGCCATCAATATTGAGCGTGTTTAACTCGCGGCGCATGGCATCGACCGCCGCTTGGTCGGCTGCTTTTTCGTCGCCGCGCCCGATAAGGGTTGAGGCGGCAACCGCTGCGCGCTCGGTTACGCGGGCCAGTTCCAAAGTTAATTGGCGGTCAATTTTTTTTGATGACATAATTGTTTTTTAATCCTCTTCAGCAAATACCGGCAAAGCCAGCACCGCATTACATATTTCTGATTGCTGCTCCAAAGCGGCCAAAGCCGCCTCCAAAGCAGCACTTTCCGCTTGATGAGTAATAAAAACCACCGGCAAATGACTGTCACCCGCTTCTGATGACCTTTGCACAACTTCTTCAATAGAAACGCCGTTTTCCGCCAAAATTTGGGTCGCTTTGGCCATGCTGCCGGGCTGGTCGGCCAGTGCGAGGCGAATATAAAACTCGCGCGCCGGTGCATTTGACGAGGCTGATTCTGTCATTGCCGCCACCGTGCTGTTGAATAAGGGTCGGCCAAAGCCCGATGCAATATCGGAAATATCGGCCAATACGGCAGATGCCGTCGCGCCGCCACCGGCCCCCGGCCCCTGCAACATCACAGCGCCCAGCGGTTCGGCGCTGATGCTTACCGCATTCAATTCGTTGACCACTTGTGCCAAAGGGTGCGCCTTTTTCACCAGCACAGGTTCAACACTGTGATAAACGCCATTACCGCTGCGCTCGGCCAGCCCCACCAAGCGGATGACGCTGTCAAACGCATCAGCAAAGGCAATATCAGCCGCGGTGATCGCCTCAATACCGGTGACCGCAATATTATCCATATCCGGCGCAACGCCAAAGGCCAGTGCCGACAAAACGGCCAGCTTTTGCCCCGCATCCATGCCGCTCACATCAAGCGTCGGGTCAGCCTCGGCAAAGCCCTTCTCTTGCGCCTCTTTCAGCGCCTCTTCAAATGACAGCCCGGCGGCTTCCATTCGGCTCAAAATATAATTGCACGTGCCGTTCAAAATACCGCAAAGGCGGTGAATATCATTTCCGGCCAACCCTTCGCGCACGGTTTTGATAACGGGAATGCCGCCCGCAACCGCCGCCTCAAAGGCCAACGGCACATCGCCACCGACTGACAAATCAGATAAACGCGCTGCATGCTTGGCCAACATGGCCTTATTCGCCGTGACCACGGGTTTGCCCTTCTCAAGAGCCGCTTCAACAAGTCCAGAGCAATACCGTTTTCGCCGCCAATCAGCTCGACGACGACATCGACCTTGTCATGACTGACCAAATCCAACGGTGTGGCAACAAAATCAACGTGCTCAAATCAACACCACGATCTTTTTTTGCGTCACGGGCCGAAACCGCAACCAATTCGGCGCGCGGCACTGCGCCCTGCAACAAACGCGCTGCCACAGTTGCGCCGACCGTTCCGAGACCGGCCAATCCGATACGCATGTTACTGCTCATGCGGATTTCTTCTTTTCCAGATGCTCGTCCATAAAGCGTTTCAAGCTGCGTCCGGCTTGCCGGATACGCTGTTCATTCTCGACCAATGCAAGGCGCACATGGTCATCACCATATTCACCAAAGCCAATACCCGGCGAAACGGCAATATCTGCCTCTTTCAAAAGTAAGCTCGCTAAATTCAAGTGACTTCATATCGGCGAAGGGAGCCGGTATGCGCGCCCATGCAAACATGGTGGCAGGCGGCGACGGCACATTCCAACCGGCACGATGAAAAACATCAATCAAGACATCGCGACGCTCTTTATAGACAGCGCGAATGTCACGGATGATTTCTTCCGGACTGTCGAGCGCCGCTGCCGCCGCAACCTGTATCGGCGTGAACGCGCCATAATCGAGATAAGATTTAATGCGGGTCAGTGCGCCGATAAGCTTTTCATTGCCGACGGCAAACCCCATACGCCAACCGGGCATGGAGAAGGTTTTCGACAGCGAGGTGAACTCAACGGCAATATCTTTCGCGCCCTCCACTTGCAGAATTGACGGTGGCGGATTGTCTTCATCGAAATAAATCTCGGAATAAGCCAAATCCGACAGCAAAATAATGTCGTGCTTTTTGGCATAGGCGACGACCTCCTGGTAAAATGCGAGATCGACCACTTCCGCCGTCGGATTGCTCGGATAATTCAGCACCAGCACTTTCGGCTTGGGGTGACTGTGCACCACCGCTTGGTCCAGCACGGCGAAAAAGTCGTCACCCTCTTGCACCGGCAAATGGCGAATGGTCGCGCCGGAAATGATGAAACCGAACGCATGAATCGGATAGGTCGGGTTGGGCACCAAAATAACATCGCCCGGATTGGAGATGGCCTGCGCCATATTGGCAAAGCCCTCCTTAGAACCGAGCGTGGCTATGACTTCCGTATCGGGGTTGAGCTTGACGCCAAAGCGGCGCTCATAATACCGCGCCTGCGCCTTACGCAAGCCGGGAATACCCTTTGAGGCTGAATAGCGATGGGTGCGCGGATTGCGGACCGTTTCCACCAGTTTTTCGACAATATGCTCCGGTGTCGGCAAATCGGGGTTACCCATGCCGAAATCGATAATATCCTTGCCATCCGCGCGCGCCTGCGCCTTCAGCTTATTGACGCGCTCAAACACATAAGGTGGCAATCTATCTATGCGATGAAATTCGTGGTCCATCTTTCTTCCATTCGCTTAAAAGCCTTTAGTGCAATGCAAATAAGGCAATAGCATGACTTTCCCCTAAGGATAAAGCGGTTGCTGCTGCAATCCGGCTGTCTCATCAAAGCCGAACATTAAATTCATGTTTTGAATTGCCTGCCCGCTCGAGCCTTTCACCAGATTATCCAGCGTCGAGAACAAAATCACCCGACCGTCAATCCGATCATCAAAAGCCGCCAACAAACAGTAATTGGAGCCGCGCACATACCGCGTCGCGGGCACATCATCAACCACCCGCACAAACGGCTTGTCGGCATAGAATTCTTGCCATGCCGCTTTCATATCAGCCGCTTTGGCGCCATTGGCGCACGCATAAATTGATACATATTCGCCGCGATTCATCGGCACGAGATGCGGCGTGAAATTGACCCGCACATCGTCGAGACCCGCCGCTTTGGCGACCTCTTGCTCAATTTCAGGGGCATGGCGATGCGCCGCCACGCCATAGGCATTCATGCCTTCAGCCACCTCAGAGAACAGGTTTTGCTCTTTCAAACTGCGCCCTGCGCCGGTGACGCCTGACTTGGCGTCGATAATCAAATCATCGCTGCTCAACACACCGGCCTTGAGCAGTGGCAAGAGTGCGCTCAACGCTGCCGTCGGATAGCAGCCCGGGCAGGCGACCAGCCGCGCCTTTTTAATTTCATCGGCATAATGCTCGGTGAGGCCGTAAACCGCCTGGCTCAACAAGTTTGCATTATCATGGCTGCGGCCATACCATTCGGCATAAATATCGGCATTGCGGAGCCGGAAATCAGCCGACATATCGATAATTTTCACGCTGTCCGGCACTTGCGCGATAACGTCTTGCGCGGTCGAGTGCGGCAAACCGCAAATGGCCGCATCAATACCACCCCAATCAGCGTCTTCAGCTTTCACCAGAGCGGGCACGTCCAATCCCGCAAATTGCGGATAAATTTCAGCTAGTTCCTTACCGGCATGGGCATTGCCCGTCAGCAGCTTAATTTCAGCATTTGGATGCGCTGCGAGCAGGCGCACGGCATCGGCGCCGGTGTAACCCGACGCCCCGATAATGCCGACACTGATTTTGCTCGCGCTCATACTGCACCTTTATGCATCGGGGTCGTGATTGACCGCCATAATTTCACCTTCGGCCATTAACTGACCGTCAACATAAACCTCGCCTTTAAACTTATAGGCCATACCGCGACGCCTTATTTGCGTCACTTGTATCCGCATTTGGTCGCCCGGCGTTACCGGATGACGGAAGCGCCCCTTGTCGCCCGTCATAAAGTAGATCAATTTGGTCTCAATCGGACTGCCGCTATCTTTGGCGTGTTGCAACACCAAAATGGCTGATACTTGCGCAATCGCCTCGATAATCAGAACACCGGGAAATACCGGATTTTCCGGAAAATGGCCGGTGAACCACGGCTCGGACGCGGTGACATTCTTAATGCCAACACCCGATTGCTCACCATTCATTTCAACCACACGGTCAACCAACAAAAACGGATAACGGTGCGGCAGGAAATCCATGATTTCCGTGATTGTGACGCTGCTGCCTTCAATGTTTTCGGACATCGAATCCCCCATCAAATTTCTCCTTGTTCATAACAAAAAAGGGGCCAAAAAGCCCCTTTTTCTTTCGCCATAGCAAAGAGGCTTAACGTTTCGAGAACTGGAAGCTACGGCGCGCTTTCGCACGGCCATATTTCTTACGCTCAACAACACGGCTGTCGCGCGTCAAGAAGCCACCTTTTTTCAGAACAGGGCGCAGGCCCGGCTCGTAATAGGTCAGCGCTTTAGACAGACCGTGACGCACCGCACCGGCTTGGCCTGACAGGCCGCCACCGCTTACCGTTGCGATCACATCAAATTGACCGTCGCGCTCGGCTGAAACCAGCGGTTGGCGCAAAATCATACGCAGCACAGGACGTGCGAAGAATTTCTCTTCTTCCTTACCGTTCACCGTGATGACACCGCTACCCGGCTTAATCCAAACGCGCGCAATGGCGTTTTTCCGTTTACCGGTTGCATAGGCGCGGCCTTGCTCGTCAATTTTCGGCTCGGCAGGTGTGACCGGCGTTTCAGCTACCGCAGCTGCACTCTCGTCACCGGCCGCAGCCGTGCCGAGTGCCGTGTCGAGATTTTCCAATGTTGTTTCCGTTGTCTCAGACATCACTATGCCCTCACATTCTTGCTGTTCATGGCCGCGACATCGAGCGCCTCAGGCGATTGTGCCTCATGCGGATGCTCGCTTCCGGCATATACTTTCAAATTGCGGAGTTGCTGACGTGCCAGCGGGCCACGCGGCAACATGCGCTTCACGGCCATTTCCACAACACGCTCAGGAAACTTGCCTTCCAGCACTTTTTCCGGCGTGGTTTCCTTAATGCCGCCCGGATAACCGGTGTGGCGATAATATTTTTTGTCAGCCATTTTCTTGCCGGTGAATTTCACCTTATCGGCATTAATGACTACAACATGGTCACCGCAATCCATATGCGGCGTAAATGTCGGCAAATGCTTGCCGCGCAAACGCATTGCAATCACGGCAGCCAGTCGCCCGACAACCATGTTTTCGGCATCAATGAGAATCCACTTTTTCTCAATATCGGCCGGTTTTGCAGAATATGTTTTCATCTGTCTCGTCCTGTTTCCACCCGTCTTGGGCATTGGCGATGTTTTAAGTCGCGCAACGCGACTTTGCAATGCTTAATTGCAGTAAAAAACCATTGCAAAGCAATGGCTTATAAATTTGGTAATTGTTTACCGTATGCTAAAGCGCTTGTTTGTAAAGAATATGCAGATGCGCAACAGCAATCGCCAGCAAGGCCACCGCGCCAAGCTGATGCGCCGCGCCCAATGAAATCGGCACAGCCAGCATCAAGGCGCTGATGCCCAGCACGATTTGCAACAACAGCGCGCCGCCCAGCCATTTGGCCGACAGTGCCGCCGCCCCACCCGTGCCGGAACGCAGGACGCGATGTATATGCCAAACGATAAAAGCGGTCAGCGCATAGGCGACCATGCGGTGATCAAATTGCACGGTCAGATGACTTTCAAAGAAATTGAGCCAGAAAGGCTGCATATCAAACAGGCCGGCGGGAATGAAATCGCCATCCATGAGCGGCCAATCCGTATAGGTTTTACCGGCGTTTATTCCAGCCACCAGTGCGCCGAGCAGCGACTGCATCAGCACGGCGACAACGATAATCGCAGCAATGACGGATTGTTTGCCGAAACCACCGCTTTTGGCTGTGCCGCGCCAATAATTCAACGCCAACCAAAGCGAGGCAGCGAAGATAATCAAAGCCAGCCCCAAATGCATGGCAAGACGATATTGGCTGACATCAACCCGCTCCGTCAGGCCGCTGGCTACCATATACCAGCCCATAAAACCTTGCAGGCCGCCAAGCGCAAACAGACCGAGCAAGGGCGGTAATTGGCGGCGGCTGATTTTTTCTGCATGAGGAAAACGACAAACGGAATAAAGAATACCAAGCCGACAATGCGACCCAAGAAACGATGCCCCCACTCCCACCAGTAAATGAATTTGAACTCGGCCATGCTCATACCAAGATTGACCAATTGATATTCGGGAATTTGTTTATATTTCTCAAACTCTGCCAGCCAGTCGGCTTGCGTAAATGGCGGCAGCGCCCCGCGTATCGGCGCCCATTCGGTTATCGACAGGCCGCTATCGGTCAGCCGCGTCAGCCCACCGACCAACACCATCAGCATGACAAAGCCCGCGACGGTAAACAGCCAGAGTGCGATTTGTCGATCGGAGGCGCTGGGCGCAGATATCACGTTTGAACTCATGGTTTGTATATAGGCTTTTCGCGCTTGGCTCGCCTTGCGACCAAACATCGCGAGAGACAGTGATTGGAGATGCGCCACGCTTCGTGTTACACGCTTCTCATGTCTGAGACATCACAAAAGAAATTCAACAAGCCTTGGCTGCCGATGCGCATTCGCAAGCTCATCGGACTGGTGCTGATGCTTGCGCTGATTATATTTTACGCGCTGATTGTGATGTCCGTTGCCGTGACCACCAGCGTGCCTGACAATGGCATTGTCGAGTTTTTCTATTATTTGGTGGCCGGCGTCGCTTGGGTCGTCCCCGCCGCCGCCATTATTTATTGGATGCAGCGACCGGACGAACCGCAATAGCCCCTAGTCAGGGCGACCGAACTGAAAAATGTTCAGCGCGACGAAAGCGACAATAAAAATAACGATAGGCAAAATTGCAGACATTTTTTTCTCCAGCTTCTAATGGTCGGAGCGGCGGGATTCGAACCCACGACCCCTTGTCCCCCAGACAAGTGCGCTACCGGGCTGCGCTACGCTCCGACTTAGGCATTTACTATGCAGTTTCAGTAAAAAAGGCAAGTGACGGATTGTCGGAACAAACCGATTGCTCACGGCGCTGGCGGAAAAGGGCGCTGCGCGCCCAAGCCCTTTTACCGAAAAGGCAAGTGACGGATTGTCGGAACAAACCGACTTCGAAGGTAAGACGAACTAGTTATCTTCACCGACCAATAAAATGCGCGCCTGCACAAGGTTTTGACGCGCCGCCTCAAGCTTGCTACGGCGGTTAAGCCCCATTTCGTTGAGTTGTGACGGCGGCTTCGGCTTTTCACCTGAAGCCAGCGCACGCACATCGGCAATGCCGTTTTCTTTGAGGTGCTTTTGCGCCCCTTTAATGGTCATGCCCTGCCCGTGCAGCAAATGTTTGATACCGGCAATCAGTTCAACATCTTCGGGGCGATAATAGCGGCGCCCGGCAGCCCGCTTGACCGGTTGGATTTCGTCAAACTTGCTTTCCCAAAAGCGCAGCACATGCGGCTTCACGTCAAGCGCCTCGGCCACCTCGCTAATGGTGCGAAAGGCGCTTTCTGATTTTCCTGACGTCATGAAAGTGTTTTAACCGAGGCCGGCCATTTTGTTGATTTTTTCTTTGAGGACATGGCTGGCGCGAAAGCTGAGAACACGACGCGGTTCAATCGGCACTTCCTCACCTGTTTTCGGATTGCGGCCTATGCGACCGTTTTTATGGCGCACCAAAAATGACCCAAAAGAAGACAGTTTGACATTTTCGCCGCGAATTAAAGCATCGGAAATTTCATCGAGAACGGTTTCGACAATTTGCGCCGACTCGCTTCGCGACAAGCCCACCGTATTGTAAACAATTTCGCTCAAGTCAGAGCGCGTAACCGTTTTTCCCGCCATTGCATAATCTCCTCAAGGCGAAGTTAAGCACAAGCCAAATTGGCGGCGCAAGCATAAAACATAATTAAATGAGGGATTTATACCCAGCGAATAAGATTGGCACCCCATGTCAGGCCGCCGCCCATCGCTTCCAACATTACCAAATCGCCCGATGCGACACGCCCGCTTTTAACCAATTCATGCAGAGCCAGCGGAATTGAGGCGGCTGAGGTATTGGCATGGCTTTGCACTGTCACCACCGTTTTTTCTGGCGGCAGTCCGATTTTTTTGGCTACGCCATCAATGATGCGTTTATTGGCTTGATGCGGCACGAACCAGTCAATATCGGCAACCGTTAATGCATGACGCTGCAAAAGGCTGTTGATCGCTTCGGCAATATTGCCGACCGCATGGCGATAAACTTCACGCCCCTGCATGCGCAACTTGCCCGTCGTGCCAGTCGTCGAGGGGCCGCCATCGACATAAAGCAAATCGGTCAGATTACCGTCCGAGCGCAAATAAGAGCCGATAATATGCGGCTCGTTTTCATCGGCAATATCCGTTGCCTCCAACACCACGGCACCGCCGCCATCGCCAAACAATACGGCGGTCGCGCGGTCTTCCCAATCGAGCAAACGCGTCATGGTTTCCGCACCAATCAACAAAACGCGCTCGGCCTGTCCGGTTTCTACCATTGCTGAGGCGACACTCAGCCCATAGACAAAGCCCGAGCAAACGGCTTGCACATCAAAGGCAGCGCCGTGACCGATACCCAGTTTTTTCTGAACCAGTGCTGCCGTGGCGGGAAAGGTCAAATCGGGCGTTGTGGTTGATACGATAATCATATCAATGTCATTGGCGGTAATGCCTGCATGGCTCAAAGCCTGCTGCGCCGCCGCCAAAGCAATATCGCTGGTCGCTTCCCCATCAGCCGCCCGATGGCGCTGTTTTATGCCCGACCGCGTGGTAATCCACTCATCGCTGGTATCAAGGATTTGTGACAAATCATCATTGCCAACAATCTCGTCGGGCAAGTAACTGCCAATTCCGATTATTTTTGCTTTGCGGGGCATAAGCCCTCCTAGCTGATGTTATCAATCAAGCGACTCTGCCCAAGCATCATCGAGCAGTGCCTGTATTTTTTCGATACGCCTTGAAATTTCACCCAACATATCGGCGTCAGCCGCCTCAATCGCAACTTCTACCGCAGTGGCAAAGCCGTCGGCATCGGCCCCGCCATGACTTTTAACAACCACACCATTCAGCCCGAGAAACATGCCACCATTGGCAGCATTCGGATCCATGCGCGCGCGCAATGCATCAAACCCGCTTTTGGCAAACAGATAGCCGGTTTTGGTCATCAGTGAACTGCTCATTGCTTGCCGCAAATATTCGGCCATTTGCCGTGCCGTGCCTTCAGCCGTTTTAAGGGCAATATTGCCGGTGAAACCGTCTGTGACCACAACATCAACATCGCCGCGACCGATACCGTCGCCTTCGACAAAACCTTTGAAGTTCAACTCCGAACGTTCAAGCAGCTCGGCCGCCTCTTTAACCTCATCCGTGCCCTTCATTTCTTCCGTGCCGATATTAAGCAATCCGATTTCAGGTTTTTTCAGGCCGAAAACAGTGCGCGCATAGGCAGCACCCATAGCTGCAAATTGAACATATTGCGACGCCGTGCCGCCAATATTGGCACCGACATCAAGAACCACGCTTTCGCCGCGCACGGTCGGCCAGATGCATGCAATCGCCGGACGTTCAATCCCCGGCTGGGTGCGTAAAACAACTTTCGACATGGCCATCAAAGCGCCGGTATTGCCGGCTGAGACACAGGCCTGCGCCTCACCCTCTTTAACTGCATGAATGGCCTTCCACATGCCGGAGACTTTGCGCCCTTGCCGTAAGGCAACACTGGGCTTGGCGTCCATCGGCACGTCAACATCGCAATGGATAATGCGCGATACGTCAGACAGCGCGGCATGCTTTTTCAGTTCGGTGCTTATTTGGTCTTCATTGCCGAAAAGCAAATATGAGGCATGCGGGCGCGCTTTATGGATACGCGCCAAGCCGTCAATCGTGACGGCGGGCCCGAAGTCGCCTCCCATAGCATCAATTGCAATTACGGTTTTAGTCACAAGTTCCCTCGCTACCGATACTTACCATACAAAAACGCCGCACCATATGCGCCTGTTTGATTATTTTATCAAGCTTGACCGTCAGAAGGTTTGAGCGCCGATAATGCGGCAAAGGGCGATTGCTCAGCATCTTCGGCCTCTATTTCAGCCTCACTTTGCCCATATCCGCCGAATTCGGCCCCTTCGACGCGCGGATAAGCCGGTATTTCCATTGCAAAGACCTGCGTTACCATTTCGCCAATATCGGCTTGCCCGTTCTGCATGGCTTCGGGCAGTTCCGTATCAAAGTCGTCTTCCGGCACAATATATTTGGCGACCAATTCCTGTGGCTGAAACTCGGTTGAGAAATTTTGTTCAATATCGGTCCATAGCGGTTCAAGCGTCACGCCACAGATTTGCCGCACCCGCCCGCGCACCGTTCCATTGGCTTGCAAGCATTGTTTATCAAGCGGCAACAGCAAAGCTTGAAAATGCAAATCGGCCACTTCCTCAACATTGAAGCGCCCCGCCAAAGCCTGCAAAACATCGGCCTCTACCTTGTGGTCTATCTCAAACCCATTGGGCGGCACTTCATCGAGCAGTACCAGCAGGCTCATTTCCGCTTCGCCAAACGGCGCGGCCAGTGTCTCTTCTTCACTCATAATGCCGCCTCAAAAACGTGACCGGCCAGAATCTCTTCCAGCGTTCTGTTAGCCAGTTTGCTTTCCAGAGCCAACAAATCTTCGGCCAATGCGTTCAGCTTATCGCCGCCGAGTGCGTCATCGCCATCAGGATAAAGATTGCGCTGCAACACAGCCTGCAAGGCATTTGCCGTTTCGGAATCGGCCTTAGCAGGTGCCGCTTTTCCCATTGCCTCATCATAAGCGGCGGCGCGGCCATAAAAAGCTTGCGCCATTTTGCGAATTTTCTTGCCGACACCCAAATCACCGACACCGGCCTCGCGCATGGCCTGATCCATATCGCGGAAAAACATATCGAACAGCGCTTGCCCGATATCGTCGCGCGCCACACCCTCACTGCGCAGGCGGCGCAAAACCAAATGCACATGAATGGCCAGCATATCAAAGCGCCCGTCAAAACTGTCGGGCACGCCCCCTGCGCCATAATGGTCGGGCTTGCGCGCTTGCGCCATTATCGCCGTATAGGCAGGTGTCAAATCAGGGGCATTTTTGTTCAAAGACAAAAAGTCGAGCAGTCCCATTTATATCTCCACTCTGAGATTGAATTTTCTATTGCCTCGCGGCGCGTGATTGGCTACCCATCTAGGCTATCTCTTATAGGTAATCAATAATGCGATTTCGTCAAAAAACAAAAGATGCAGCTCTCGGACAGGCGGTGAAACGTCGCGGCCCGGTTTTTGCCGCAGGACTGCTCACCGCAACCATCATGGCTTGCGCGCCGGTCATTGACAATCGCGGCTATTTTTTTGATGACCGTTCAGTCGACAATATTGAAAAAGGCGTCACCAACAAAGAAGCCGTGCGCGAAACCTTTGGTTCTCCGTCAAGCGAGAGCGTTTTGAACAATGGCGCCTATTATTATATTTACAGCCGCTTTGTGACCGAAAGCTATCGCGCACCGGAGGAAGTTGACCGCAAAGTGCTGGCAATTTACTTCGATGAAAACAAGACCGTACGCGACTTGGCCGTTTATGGGCTTGAAGACGGTATCATTGTGCCGATTGTCGCGCGCACCACTCAAACGCAGGGCTCTGAGCTGACAGCATTACAACAAATCTTCGGCAATGTGGGCCGCTTTGGCGACGGTTCGCCGACACAATTCTAAATATTTAGGCAATAAAAAACCCCGGCACATCGCTATGCCGGGGCTTGTGTTTCTACCTTGCTTGCTTAGTGAGCCAGAATGGCCAGCATCAGCAGCGCAACAATATTGGTGATTTTAATCATCGGGTTAACCGCCGGGCCGGCCGTATCTTTATACGGGTCACCGACAGTGTCACCGGTCACGGCAGCCTTATGCGCTTCCGAACCTTTACCACCATGATTGCCATCTTCGATATATTTCTTGGCATTGTCCCAAGCACCGCCACCGGCAGTCATTGACAGAGCCACGAACAGGCCAGTCACGATAACACCGAGCAGCATCGCACCCAGTGCCGAGAAAGCGGCTGAACGGTCAGCAATTTGCTCAACAATCAGATAAAGAGCCACAGGAGACAGAACCGGCAACATGGACGGCACAATCATTTCCTTAATCGCTGCACGGGTCAGCAGGTCAACGGCAGCCGTGTAATCCGGCTTCTCCGTGCCCTTCATAATGCCCGGCTTTTCTTTGAACTGGCGACGCACTTCTTCAACGATTGCACCACCGGCACGGCCAACGGCCATCATGCCCATTGCGCCGAACAGATACGGCAGCAAACCGCCGATAAACAGGCCGGTCACGACATAAGGATTGGACAGTGAGAAGTCAGGCGTTACACCGGCGAAATAGCTGTACTGGTCAGCATTGGCGGTGAAGTAACGCAAATCTTGCGTATAAGCGGCAAACAATACCAAAGCGCCGAGACCGGCTGAGCCGATAGCGTAACCTTTGGTGACCGCTTTCGTGGTGTTGCCGACAGCGTCCAGCGCATCGGTTGTCTCACGCACACTCTCAGGCAAGTCAGCCATTTCAGCAATGCCACCGGCATTGTCCGTCACCGGGCCGAAAGCGTCGAGCGCGACAACCATACCGGCCAACGCCAACATGGTGGTCACCGCAATGGCGATGCCGAACAGACCGGCAAGGCTGTAAGTGGCGATAATGCCGACAACAATAACGATAGCGGGCAGCGCCGTGGCTTCCATAGAAACGGCAAGGCCTTGAATGACGTTCGTGCCGTGACCGGTTTCAGAAGCGGCAGCCACTGATTTAACCGGACGGAAGTTCACGCCGGTATAATATTCGGTAATCCAAATAATCAGACCGGTAATGGCCAGACCCAGCACACCGCAGAGATAGAGGCTCATGCCGTTAAACACTTGGCCTTCAATCACGCGCTGCGTGTCGAGGCCGATAACCGCGTCAGTGACGAAGTAAAGCGCAATCAAGCTGAGCACGGCGGAGGCGATAAAGCCTTTATACAGCGCACCCATGATTGAGTTGCTGGCACCGAGGCGAACAAAAAATGTGCCCGCGATTGAGGTAATGATGCAGGTCGCGCCAATGGCCAGCGGATACATCATCATGGTCAGCGCGTCAGCGGTGAAGAAAATGGAGCTCAAGACCATGGTGGCAACAATCGTCACCGCATAGGTTTCAAACAAGTCAGCCGCCATACCGGCGCAGTCACCGACATTATCACCTACATTATCAGCAATGGTGGCCGGGTTGCGCGGGTCATCTTCAGGAATGCCGGCTTCAACTTTACCGACAAGGTCGCCGCCCACGTCAGCACCTTTGGTGAAGATGCCGCCGCCAAGACGGGCAAAGATTGAAATCAAAGAAGCGCCGAAGCCGAGAGCAACCAGCGCGTCAACAACCTCGCGGCTATCGGGCGACAGGCCGAAGAAATCGACCAGAACGGCGAAATAAACAGCGACTGAAAGCAATGCCAGACCGGCAACCAACATGCCGGTGACAGCGCCCGAACGGAAGGCCATAGACAAACCGCCGGCAAGGCTTTCGCTGGCCGCCTGCGTGGTGCGCACATTGGCACGCACGGAAACCAGCATGCCGACATAACCGGCAGCGCCGGAAAGGGCTGCGCCGACCACAAAACCGGCCGACACTTTTGCGCCGAGGAGGAAAGTAACCAAAATGGCGATCGCCAAACCAACAATACCAATTGTTCGATATTGGCGGTTCAGATAGGCGCCTGCGCCTTCTTGAATGGCCGATGCAATTTCCTGCATCCGCTCATTGCCGGCGTCAGCCGCCATAATGCTGCGAGCCGCCCAAACGCCATATGCAATGGCGAGCAGACCTGACCCGATGATAAGCCACATCAAAGTGCTCATGAGTAAATCCTCTTTTGTTATGGGGATGACCTGAAAAAGGCCACGGTCCCTCCCGTATAAGTGAGCGAGGTATGCCAAAAAACGCCCGTAAAAGCAAGAAGAAGCCAAGAACAAAGCGTATAAATCGGCAAATAGCGCGAAATATACTTAAAAGTGTCGAAAACCGCGCTTTTCGAGGGTGATTTCTGCGCCGTCTTCAGCCAGCAATGTTGCGCGCCACTGCTCGGATTTCAAAAACTTGCCGATGCGGGTCAGTTTAATGTTATGTCGCGTCGCCAATGCGCGCAGCGTTTCAGCTTTATCGGGCGATGCCGTAAAGGCAATTTGTAAATCATCGCCGCCGCTGACCAATGCGTGCAGGTCACCATATACGCGGCCCGCTTCTGAAAGCGGAACAAGCGCCGCCGCAATATCCATGCCGCCTTCGCTGGCTGCGCATAAATGGTCAAGGTCGGCAATTAAGCCGTCCGATACGTCAATTGCCGCATGGGCAAGGCCGCGCAAGTCTTGCCCGAATGCCAATGGCGGCTGCGGCGCGGCATAAGCGTCGCCGCCAGCTGATAAATCAAGAAATGCATCGCCGATAGTGCCGGTGACATATACATCGTCACCATTTTGCGCGCCGCTACGCTTCAGCATTTGCCCTGCGGCACCAATCCGTGCACCGTCAATCCGGCGAAACCTTGTTCGGCACGCACCGTATCGCCGCCCCAAAGCTGCAAGTCATAGGCTTTCAGACCCTCACCCAGGGTGGTAACAAAAGTCTCAAGCCAGCCTCTGTCCCAATGCGGCGCAATGCCGAGCGTCAGCACACAGCCAAACGGGTTTGCCCCTTTCGCTGCGAGGTCGGAAATATTGCAGGCCAGCATGCGCCGCGCGACCAGCGCGCCCTCTGCATTTTCAGGAAAATGCACACCGGCGACCAGCATATCAGTGCTGATAACCAAATCATTGCCATCTGGCACGGCGACCCGCGCCGCATCATCGCTGAGCTTTGCCGCCGCTTCATTGTCAGCCAAAGGCGCGAGCAGTTCGGCGATCAGGCCAAACTCATCAAGCTGCTGGTTATCGGACATTTTAGATTGCCGCCGGATCTTTATCGGTTGCCAAGCTTTTGGCCACATTATCGAGCAGGGCGTTGGCCATGCCCCCCTCTTTTTCCTCAAAAAAGGCATGGGCAATATCGGCATATTGCGACACCACAACCTTTGGCGGAATGTGCGGCGCGTTCAGCAGTTCCTGCACACCGCAACGTAAAATGGCGCGCAGCGTGCTGTCGAGGCGCGCCAACCGCCAATTCTCAGCCAGCTTGCCATCTATCAAAAGGTCAATATCGGTTTGGTTTTCCACGACACCGCGTAGCAGCATTTCAAAATGCGCGCTATCAGCAGGCGGCAACTCAATATCGTCCAGCTTCACTTCCATGCGATGCTCGCTGAATTCGCGAATAATCACTTCCAGCGGGGTGCGCGCAATATCCATCTGATAAAGCGCCTGCACGGAAAGCAGGCGCGCAGAAGAACGGGCATCATGTGTATCAGCACTCATAGAGGCGGTTTACCCCTAAGACCAACTATCGCGCAAGTCCATCAATGCGATGGCCGCTTTTGCCGCACCGCCGCCCTTGTCTTTTTCCGACATTTTGCAGCGCGCCCATGCCTGATCGCTATTCTCCACTGTCTGAATACCATTGCCGATGGCCAACTTGTCTTTAATGCCGAGTTCCATTAAACCGCGCGCGCTTTCATTGCAGACAATTTCGTAATGCGTTGTCTCACCGCGAATGACAACACCAAGCGCAACATAGCCGTCATAATTATTTGTCTCGGCGGCATATTTAATCGCCACCGGCACTTCCAACACGCCGGGCACGGCAACACGCTCATGACTGATACCGGCCGCGTCGAGAACGGCAATCGCGCCTTCGGCCAATGCGTCGGCCATATCTTCGTAAAATCGCGCTTCAACAATCAGAACTTTTTTTGACATTTTATGCCCCATCCGTAATCGGTCGCTGACCGACAATTTCTAAATCATAGCCTTCCAGCGCCACCACAGTGCGCGGCGTGTCGGACAAGAGTTCGATTTGATGTAAGCCCAAATCAGCAACAATTTGCGCCCCCAAACCATAATCCAATAAACGCGTCGGCATCGGGTCGCCGCTCGATTGCGGGTTCATGCTATCGGTAAACGGCGTCGGCGAAGTATTGCGAATAATCACGACAACGCCGCGCCCCTCCGCGTCTATTTTTCCAGCGCTTTTTGAAACACACCGGCGCGTGGCATACCGCTACCGGCAATATCGGCCACCAGATTTTCCGCATGAAAGCGCGTCAGCACCGGCTCGTCGCCGGAAATATCGCCCTTCACCAGCGCAATATGCTCCTCATTGGTCACCGTATTCATATAAATATGCGCTTTCATCTCACCCCCATTGGCCAGCTTGAACGTGTCTTCATGAATGCGTTGAATGAGCGTGTCCTTGCGGCGGCGATAGGCAATCAAATCGGCAATGGTGCCGAGTTTCAGCCCATGTATTTGCGCGAATTGCACAAGGTCAGGCAAGCGCGCCATTGTGCCGTCATCATTCATAATCTCGCAAATCACCCCGGCCGGATAAAGACCGGCAAGGCGCGCAATATCCACCGAGGCTTCGGTATGACCGGCACGTATCAACACGCCGCCATCGCGTGCCACCAGAGGGAAAATATGGCCGGGCGAGACAATGTCTTGCATGGCTTTGGTCGGGTCAATGGCAACCGATACGGTCTTAGAGCGGTCATGCGCCGAAATGCCGGTCGAAATACCCTCGCGCGCTTCAATCGATACGGTGAAGGCGGTTTGATGACGCGAGCGATTGTTTTGCGACATCAGTTCAAGTCCAAGCTGGTCGGCGCGCTCCTGCATCAGCGTCAGGCAAATCAGGCCACGTCCGAATTTGGCCATAAAATTGATTGCATCGGGCGTTGCCATTTGCGCGGGGATAATCAAATCACCCTCATTTTCTCGGTCTTCGGCATCGACCAACACAATCATCTTGCCGTTGCGGGTGTCTTCAATAATTTCTTCCGGCGGGGAAATATAATGGCTGAACTCGCTCATAATGTGCCTCCAAGTTCTTCTTCTGCTTGTTTGAGACGCGCGACATAGCGCGCCAAAACGTCAATTTCCAAATTGACGATATCGCCCACTTTCGAAAGCCCCCATGTGGTCACCTCCTGCGTGTGCGGAATAAGATTGATGCCAAAGGTCAAGCCTTCGACCTCGTTCACGGTCAGCGATGTGCCATCCAGCGTCACCGAACCTTTCGGCGCAATAAACGGCATCAGCGCCGAGGTGGTTTTGAATGTATAACGTTGGCTGTCGCCTTCGGGCGTGATGGCGGTGATTTCGGCCAGCCCATCAACATGGCCCGACACAATATGCCCGCCCAATTCGTCACCCATTTTCAACGCGCGCTCCAAATTGAGCTTTGTGCCTTCTTTCCATTTACCGGCAGAAGTAACATCCAGCGTTTCTTTCGAGGCCTCAACCGCAAACCAATCGCCGTCAGCGCCCTTGCCTTTTTCAATCACCGTCAGGCAGACACCCGAATGGGAAATCGATGCGCCCAGGTCAATCGTGTCCGTGTCATAGGCGGTCAGCACATCAAAGCGCGTGTCGCCGCTTTGTGTGACTTTGGCAATGGTGCCGATATCGGTGACAATTCCGGTAAACATCAATTTTTCCTTTCACGGCAAAAATGCTGATAGCTGTCTGCGCCAAGCTTTGCTCCAATGACTTGACGGAAGCGCGTCAAATCAAGTTGCATGAGGGATATATCACTTTCCCCAGTCATGGCCACGTCATGCGGTGCTGTGAACAGCGCCAATTCATCGACCAAATCATCTTTCAAAAATGCAGCCGCCAATGTCGGGCCGCATTCCAGCATGGCGCGGGTCATGCCGCGCGCCGCCAAATCCTGCAAAGCCGCACGCGGCGTTTCGTTTTTATAGTGCACAAGCGTCTGCTGTTTTGCTCGTTGCGCCAGCTTGCTGTCGGCAGGAATGTCGTTTTCGCCCATCACCACCGGCATGGGCGAAGCAGTTTCCAAGCCGGGCAAACGGCAATCAAGAGACGGATCATCTTCGCGCAATGTGCCGCTGCCGGTGATAATCGCGTCATGCGCGGCGCGCAGTTTATGCCCCATTTGCCGTGATAGCGCGCCGGTAATCCATTTATCTTCATTAGGCGACGTGCGCATAAAGCCATTGGCACTGATGGCCAATTTCAGCGTCACCATTGGTCGCTTGTCAGTTTCGCGCAGCAAAAAGCCGATTTGGTCTTGCCGCGCTTCCTCGGCCAAAACACCGCTCTCAACTTCAATGCCCGCCAAGCGCAACAGTTCCGCGCCACGCCCGTCAACGCGCTTGTCAGGGTCATCAATCGCATAAACAACACGCGCCACGCCGGCATCAATCAACGCTTGGGCGCAAGGCGAGGTTTTGCCTTCATGCGCGCACGGCTCCAGTGTCACATAAGCGGTTGCGCCTCTGGCCGCGTCTCCCGCCTCTGCCAGCGCCATTGCTTCGGCATGAGGGCGACCGCCGCGTTGCGTCAAACCCGTTGCGATGACCTGCCCGTTTTTAACCAGCACGCACCCGACTGCCGGATTGGGCGCGGTATTGCCCAAGCCGAAGCGACCAAGCAGCAAGGCTTGCCGCATAAATTGTTCGTCAGATTTTTGTGCCTGTTGCGTCACCGCATCTCCCCTTTCGGGGCTGGCGGCTATGGGTCGGGTTGACCGCTCATTTCCCCGAGGAATTCTTCAAAATCTTTGGCTTCGCGGAAAGTTCCGATACACGGAAGCGAACCGCACATAAGCCACTTGATCGAGCGCATAAAGCCCTTCCATCACCAATTCACCGACCATTTTGGCCTGAATTTCGGACTCGCCCAGATTCTCCAGACGACGCACAATCCCTGATACCATACGTTCAATTCGTTCCGGCTCAACGGGGCGTTTTCGCAGAGCGACTTGCACAGAACGCATGAGCTTATCGCGGTCAAACGGCACTTTTCTGCCGGTATTTTTGATGATGGTCAGTTCGCGCAGCTGAATACGCTCAAATGTCGTAAAACGACCACCGCAATCGGCGCAGACGCGACGACGACGAATAACCGTGTTTTCTTCGGTGGGACGGCTGTCCTTAACCTGCGTATCAGCATTCATGCAGTAGGGGCAGCGCACAAAAGACCTCTAATAAATCGGGAAACGCGCGCACAGCGCTTCAACTTCAGCACGCACCGCCGCTTCTTCTTCCGGCACGGCTTCGCCATTATTGGCAGCAACCGCATCCAGCACACGGGCGATAAAGTCACCGACTTTTTGGAACTCGGCAACCCCGAAGCCACGCGTTGTGCCTGCCGGTGTGCCGAGGCGCACGCCTGATGTGACCATTGGCGGGGCCGGGTCAAACGGCACGCCGTTTTTGTTGCAAGTGATGAAAGCACGCTCCATCGCCGCTTCAGCGACATCACCGGTCAAGCCTTTCGGGCGCAAATCAACCAATACGAGGTGATTATCCGTACCGCCAGAGACAATATCAAAGCCATGACCGAGCAGCGTGTCGGCCAAAGCTTTGGCGTTTTGCACGACTTGCTGAATATAGACTTTGTAATCGGGCTGCAGCGCTTCTCCAAAAGCCACGGCTTTGGCAGCAATCACATGCATGAGCGGGCCGCCCTGAATACCCGGGAAGATGGCTGAATTAAACTTTTTACCCAAATCCTCATTATTGGTGAGGATAAGACCGCCGCGGGGGCCGCGCAGGGTTTTGTGGGTTGTCGTCGTCACCGCATCGGCAAAAGGCAACGGGCTGGGATGCGCGCCACCGGCAACGAGGCCTGAAATATGCGCCATATCGACCAGCAAATAAGCGCCGACCGCATCGGCAATTTCGCGGAAGCGTTTGAAATCAATAATGCGCGGATAGGCAGAGCCACCGGCGATAATCAGTTGCGGCTTGTGCTCTTTGGCGAGACTCTCGACTTCATCATAATCAATCAGATGATTGTCTTCGCGCACGCCATATTGCACCGCATTAAACCATTTGCCCGATTGGTTGGGCTTGGCACCATGCGTCAAGTGTCCACCTGCGGCCAAGCTCATGCCCAAAATCGTATCGCCGGGCTTAATCAGCGCTTGCATAACAGCCTGATTGGCTTGCGAGCCGGAATTGGGCTGCACATTGGCATAGGCACAATCATAAAGTTTTTTGACGCGCTCAATCGCAAGGCTCTCGGCAATATCAACATGCTCGCAACCGCCATAATAGCGACGCCCCGGATAGCCTTCGGCATATTTATTGGTCAGCACCGAGCCCTGCACTTCCAACACCGCACGCGAGGCGATATTTTCAGAAGCAATCAGTTCAATCTGGTTACGTTGGCGACCCGTTTCGA
This sequence comes from Rhodobiaceae bacterium, assembly GCA_038143435.1. Classification (GTDB taxonomy): domain Bacteria; phylum Pseudomonadota; class Alphaproteobacteria; order RS24; family RS24; genus UBA8337. The sequence continues at coordinate 89,323 of JAYQLX010000004.1, forward strand.
GGCCGATAACATCAGCAATCTCAGGATCGCGCGTGGCGACATCCTGCGTGAAAAATTCATTTTCCAATTCATCAAACTTGCTGGATTCCGACATTGAGTTCCCTTTCCAAGCGACTCGTCATTTGCCCCTTCATGTAGCAGAAAGCGCGGGGGCAAAAAAGCACCTCAAAAGGCCAAAGCGCTGCAGCGTCAACTCATACACAGAAAACGGTTTTTTATGAGGGCGTTACCAGAGATTGCGCGCTTGCAACACTTTTTTCAGCAGCGCACAATCATCAGTCATCAGGCCGTCAACGCCCAAATCAAGCAATTCATGCATGGTCGATTCGTCATTAATCGTCCAAACATGCACTTGCAAGCCGCGCTTATGGGCATAGGCCACTGATGCTCTGGTGACCATTGAAATGCCATATTCACTGACCGGAAATTGCAACGCCCCCGCCGCGTAAGAAAGCGGCAACCGCCCCCAAGCGGCAAAGCGAAAGCGCGCCGCGCCAAGCGGGCCGACGCTGTGGCATATATCACCGACATTGCGCACCACTTGCTTGATGCGCGCATCAGAAAAAGAGCCGATGCATATGCGCTCTTGCGTCTGCGTTTGGTTAATCAGCGCAATCAGCGGTTCGACAACCGGCCAAGCCTTTCGCATCAATATTGAAGCGCGCCTCGGGGAAAGTTTCAAAGAGCTCCAACATGGTCGGAATATGATGCTCGCCATGCATTTTCAAATTGTCGATTTCGGCCGCCGTGAGCGTAGAAATGGCAACATCTTCGCCGACCATGCGGGCCAGATTATCATCATGAAACGCATAGACCACGCCGTCTTTCGAGGCATGAACATCGGTTTCGAGATAGCGATAGCCCTGCCCGACCGCATCGTGAAAAGCCGCCATTGTGTTTTCCGGCGCCACGCGGTCACCACCGCGATGAGCAAAGGCCAGTACGCCATCATGCGCGAGATAGGGGTGTCGGGGCGGTGGACGCATAAAAACTCCAATAAATTTGCTGACAGGGCAAATAATCCTAGTTAGCTTCCTACCATGATTATTGAGACAATTACTGCAAGCCCTTATCTGACCGGCGCCGCGACCGCCGCCGTTCTGCTCACCTCGGTTTGGATTACCAGCCTGATACTTTCTGATGCCAGCATTATTGACATGTTTTGGGGCGGCGGCTTTGCGTTGATTGCGCTCACCACGCTTTTGACATCAGAGAATATCAGCCTTATCGGCACGCTGACAGGACTCGCCGTCATCGCGTGGGGCTTTCGTTTGTGGCTGCATCTGTTCACGCGCTGGCGACGCGAGGGCGAAGAAGATTATCGCTATCAGAAAATGCGCGCCTATCACGGCAAGCATTTTTGGTGGCGCAGCGTATTCACCGTCTTCAGTTTTCAAGGGCTGTTAATGTGGCTGGTCTCCATGCCCTTTATGGCGGCCTTTTATTTTGGTGGCGATGCCGCCCTGCCCGGCCTCAGCTTGGTGTTTTTGCTGGCCGCTTTGGGCGCGCTTTACATGGAAGCGAGCGCCGATATTCAGCTGACCAAATATCGCGCCGACCCGAACAAAGCGCCGGTGTTGACCGAAGGCTGGTGGAAATATACCCGTCACCCGAATTATTTTGCCGATGCCGCCTTTTGGTGGTGCATTTACGGTGCTGTCGTCGCCGCCACACCTGAAGCGATTTGGACGATTTTCGGCCCGATTATCATGAACTATCTGCTGGTTAATGTGTCGGGCGCTGAAATGCTCGAACGCAGCCTGAAGAAAAAACCGGGCTATGACGACTATATGGCGCGCACCAACCGCTTCATTCCCAAAGTTTGGGGTTAACCCTCACCTTTGAGCATTTTCATAATGCCCGAAAAGTCGAGGCCGTCATGGCCCGCTTCGGCCATTTGTGTGTATAGCTCAGCCGCGCGCTGGCCCATAGGCGTGGACGCCTCGGCACTGCTTGAGGCTTCTTGCGCCAGCATCAAATCCTTCAACATCATGGCGGCGGTGAAACCGGCTTGATAGTCATTATTGGCCGGACTGCTCGGCACCGGGCCGGGCGCAGGGCAATAGCTGGTCATGCTCCAGCATTGGCCGGAAGCGGTTGATGAAATATCGAAAAATGTTTGCGCATCAAGGCCGAGCTTTTCACCCAACATAAAGGCCTCCGCCGTGCCAATCATCGAAATGCCGAGCAGCATATTATTGCAAATCTTGGCGACCTGCCCATTGCCGCTGCCACCGGCATGGAAAATATTTTGTCCCATAACGTCCAAGACGGGTTTGGCAGCTTGATAAGCCTCATCCGTGCCACCGACCATAAAGGTCAGCGTGCCCGCCGCCGCGCCGCCGACACCGCCGGAGACCGGCGCATCGACCATCGCCAATCCGGCCGCTTCGGCTTCGGCAGAAACCGCACGCGCCGTATCCACGTCAATGGTCGAACTGTCTATCAGCAAAGCTCCTGCTGTCGCATTGGCAATCACGCCATCGCTTTCAGTGTAAACGGCGGTGACGTGTTTTCCTGCAGGCAGCATGGAAACAATAATTTCAGCATCGGCAACCGCAGCTGCGATTGTGCCCGCGACTTTGCCGCCGCTTTCTTGCAAGCCAGCTTTTGCCGCATCGGATAAATCATAACCGATGACATCATGACCGGCGGCGACCAGATTTTTAGCCATTGGCAGTCCCATATTGCCGAGCCCGATAAATGCTATTTTGCTCATTATGCTTCCCCCTCAAAACGCAGCTCATCATCGCCCAATGGCGCGAAAATGGCATTAATATCTTGCTGCGGCGTCCAATTAGGCGCGCCGTCTTTTTCAATAATCGTGGCACGCACGCCTTCGTAAAAATCTGCCTGCGCCATGATGCGGGTGACCGCGCGCATTTCAATGCGCATACATTCGTCAAAATCGGCATTGACGCCGTCACGCATTTGCCGCAAGGCCACCGCCGCGCTGGTCGGTGACTTACTTTTTAAGGCTTCGGCCTGCTGCTTGGCCCAGTCACCGCCATCAGCCAGCAGCGCGGCATGAATATCGCCAACACTGTCACCGGCAAATAAGCGGTCAATATCGGCTTGTTGCTGCGGCAGGCTCGCGCCCTCGGCTTGTTGATGATGCGCCGCCAAAATGGCATCGACATCGCCACCTTTGGCCAGCGCCGCTTTCAACTTATCGATATTCTCGGACGGCGTGTAATGCGTCGCCACTTTCGCTGCCAGCGCATCAGCCCCACGCAAGCGAGCACCGGTCAAAACCAGCCATGCGCCGGTCTCACCCGGCAAGCGCGGCAGAAAATATGTGCCGCCGACATCGGGCAATAAACCGATACCCGTTTCCGGCATGGCAAACATGGTGCGCTCGGTCGCTACACGATGCAATCCATGCACCGACACGCCGACGCCGCCGCCCATTGTGATGCCGTCAATCAGCGCAATATAGGGTTTCGGATAGGTCTTGATGATGCGGTTAAGCTGATACTCCTCGCGGTAAAAGCCAACAGCTTCGGGCGCGCCGGATTTTCCCCAATCGTGCAAAGCCCGAATATCGCCGCCGGCGCAAAACCCTTTTTCACCCGCCCCCTCAATGACAATGTGTTCGACCGCTTCATGCTCCGCCCACTCAGCCAGCACCGGCTTCATCAACCGCACCATATTCAAGGTGAGCGCGTTTAATGCTTCAGGGCGATTGAGCGTAATGACCCCGGATTTTCCGACAATTTCGAACAGCACTTCTTGCGTCATTATTTCAGCAAATCCCGCGCAATAATCATCCGCATGATTTCATTCGTGCCTTCGAGAATTTGATGCACCCGCAAGTCGCGCACCATGCGCTCGACTTCATAATCCTGCAAATAGCCATAACCGCCATGAATTTGCAGCGCCTCATTGGCAACATTGAAACAAGTATCGGTGACAAAGCGTTTTGCCATTGCCGATTTCCGGGTCTTTTCAGCCTTGCCGTCATCCAGCGTCTTGGCTGCCTCATAGAGCATCAACCGCGCCGCTTCCAAATCGGTCGCCATATCGGCCAGTTTAAACTGAATGGCTTGAAACTCAGCGATAGATTGACCGAACTGCTCGCGGGTTTTGGCATATTCCAGCGCCATATCGAAGGCACGTTGCGCCGTGCCCAGCGAACAGGCGGCAATGTTCAGGCGGCCTCCATCCAGCCCCATCATGGCGAATTTAAAGCCCTCGCCTTCTTCGCCAATGCGGTTCTCAACCGGCACGCGGCAATCTTCAAAAATCACCTGTGCGGTCGGCTGATTGTTCCAACCCATTTTCTTTTCATTGGCACCGAAAGAAAGACCCGGCGTGCCTTTTTCAATAATGAAGCAGCTAACGCCCTTTGCCCCTTCATCACCGGTGCGCACCATAGCGACATAAATATCGGAGACGCCGCTGCCGGAAATAAACGCCTTTGAGCCGTTCAACACATAATGGTCGCCATCGCGCAGGGCGCGGCTACGCATGGCTCCGGCATCGGAGCCCGAGCCCGGCTCGGTAAGGCAATAGCTGGCAATCCATTCCATTGAAGTGAGGCGCGGCAAATATTTGGCGCGCTGTTCGGCAGAGCCGAAACTGTCAATCATCCAGCTGGCCATATTGTGAATGGTCATATAGGCGGCGGTCGATGTGCAGCCGCCCGACAAGGCTTCAAATATCAGCGCCGCATCAAAGCGCGACAGGCCTGAGCCGCCATGTTCTTCCTGCAAATAAATGCCTGCGAAACCGAGACCGGCCATTTCTCTGAGCGTATCGACCGGAAAATGTTTGTCCTCATCCCATTGCTTGGCATGCGGTGCCAGTTTCTCGGTGGCAAAATTACGAGCCATATCCTGAATGGCCGATTGCTCTTCACTAAGCATGAAACTCTCCCAATGGCTCAACGCCGCGCTTCGTCACTTTGGCAAGATAATGGAAAGATTGCCCATATGCCACTCTCGGGCTATGTAAAAGACAGATTTTTAAGGGACATCGGAACGATGGTGAAAAGAGCATTTCCTGCAACGCGTATGCGCCGTTTGCGTCAAGCCGACTGGTCGCGCCGCTTGGTTGCCGAAAACATGCTGTCGGTCAATGATTTGATTTGGCCGATATTCATTATTGAAGGCGAGAACAATAAAGAGCCTGTGGCCAGCATGCCGGGGGTTGAGCGCTTGAGCATTGACCTTGCCGTAAAAGCCGCTAAAGAGGCTGCGGCGCTCGGTATTCCGGTGATTGCCCTATTCCCCAACACGCCCGATGCAGCGCGCTCTGATGACGGGCAAGAAGCATTAAATCCCGACAATCTGGTGTGCCGCGCCACCCGCGCCATTAAAGAAGCGGTGCCGGATATCGGCATTCTATGCGATGTCGCGCTCGACCCTTATACCGCGCACGGCCATGACGGCCTATTAGACGGCGACACGATTTTAAACGATGAGACAGTTGAAGTTCTGGTTGGTCAGTCGCTCAATCAAGTCAGTGCCGGTTGCGATATTATCGCCCCCTCAGACATGATGGACGGGCGCATTGGTGCCATTCGCAATGAGTTGGAAAGCACCGGCCATCACGATACGCTTATTATGGCCTATAGCGCCAAATATGCCTCCGCCTTTTATGGCCCGTTCCGCGATGCGGTCGGCTCGGGCGACCGGCTGAAGGGCGATAAGAAAACCTATCAAATGGATCCGGCCAATGGCGATGAAGCCTTGCAGGAAATCGCCCTCGATATTGAAGAAGGCGCGGATATGGTGATGGTCAAACCGGGCATGCCCTATCTCGATATTGTAACGCGCTGCAAACAGCGCTTTGGCGTGCCGACTTTCGCCTATCAAGTGTCAGGTGAATACGCGATGCTGGCCGGTGCCATTGAACGCGATTGGTTGGACCGTGACCGCGTGATATTGGAAAGCCTGATGTCTTTCAAACGCGCCGGTGCCGATGGCATTTTGACCTATTTCGCAATGGACGCCGCCAAGCTTCTCAACGATTAGAATTTCATTTCCCACGCAAAGCCGTATTGCACCGGCAGTCCCGCATTTTTCTGAACCTTCATGCCGAGGCGACCGAGATGCCCGTCATGCGTCAGGCTAAGCTTGATTGGCCGCGAAGCAGACCGCAAAGAGATTTCATCTTGTTCAAACACAACTATATTTGTCTCGATTTAAAATATTTACTTCGATTGAAGTTATTTACTTTAGTGCGCGCAGGCGGCGAATGAGGCTGGACGTGTCCCAGCGCCCGCCTCCCATGCCTTGAATCTCTTCATAATAGGTTTTTACAATTTCAGTAACGGGCAAAGAAATTCCGTTCTGTGTTGCTTCGTCGAGACATATTTTCAGGTCTTTAACCATCCAATCAACGGCGAATCCGAAATCAAACTCATCATCAATCATGGTTTCATAGCGGTTTTCCATCTGCCAACTTTGCGCCGCCCCTTTCGAAATCACATCAATCACGGCGCGCCCGTCGAGACCGGCCTTATTGGCAAAATGCAGCGCTTCTGATAGGCCCTGCACCAGGCCGCCAATGCAAATTTGATTGACCATTTTGGTCAATTGACCGGCACCCGAGGGCCCCATGAGCCGATGCGCGCGGGCAAAACAATCGATGAGCGGCGCGGCGTTGTCATAAACCGCCTGTTCGCCGCCAATCATCACCGTCAAAACGCCATTTACGGCACCGGCCTCGCCGCCCGAAACCGGCGCGTCAAGCATAGCACATGCTTGCGCAGCACAGGCTTGCGCCACTTCGCGCGCCACTTCTGCAGAGGTCGTCGTATGGTCAATCAGCACAGCGCCCTCGCCCATAGCTGACAGCGCGCCGCCATCACCCAAAATAACGGCACGCAAATCGTCATCATTGCCGACACAACTGAATATGAAATCGGCATTGACGGCTGCTTCGCGCGGCGTTGCCGCAAGTTTGCCGCCATGCTCGGCAACCCATTTTTCAGCCTTTTCAGTGGTTCGATTATATACGGTGACGCGGTGACCGGCTGCCGCGAGATGACCGGCCATCGGATAGCCCATCACGCCCAAGCCGATAAAAGCGACATCAGCCATTACATGCCCCGACATCGATACCGGCATAATTGCCGCGGAAATACATGAGCGGCGCGCGCCCTTGCGAACAATGGCGCACCGTATCAATGCCGCCGACCAACATAATATGGTCGCCAAGTTCGACACGCTCGTGAATATGGCAGTCAAACTGCGCCAGTGCACCCCGCAAAAGCGGCGTGCCATGCGCGCTTTCGTCAAATTCATCATGTTGCAAAACATGGCTGCCCGCGCCCGCCATGCGGTTCGACAGGGCGAGCTGGTCTGCTGCCAAAACATTAACGCTGAAGCGGTTGGCCTGCGCCACATCGTCAAAAAGCTGCGAGTCATTGGCCAAGCACCAAGACAAAAGCGGCGGCTGTAAAGAGACAGAGGCGAAACTGTTGACCGTCAATCCGACAGGCTGATTGTCGCTGTTTTGCAAAGCAATAATGGCAACGCCTGTGCCGAATTGGCCGAACGCCTGACGCAAATCTGTGGAACTGGCCATAAATATCTCCAAAAGCGGAATGGTGCTGGCTGTTTATGCCCCATGCTGCGCAGTAAATCTAGGGAATAGGCGAAATTGGCTGTATAACCGCATTATGGAATTTGACATGCATATGTGGATTGGCTTTGCGGTTATCGGCTTGGCCATGCTGGCCTATGGCAGCGAGCGCTTGTCTATGGAGCTGACCTCGTTGTTGGTGATTCTCAGCTTCATGCTGCTGTTCACTTTCGCGCCATTGACCGATGCTGACGGCGTATTGCTTATCAGCAGCAGCGATATGCTGACCGGTTTCGCCAATCCGGCGCTGATTACCATTATGGCGCTCTTGGTCATGGCACAGGGCCTGTTTCAATCGGGCGCGCTTGAAAAACTTATCGATCAAGCTTCGCGCCGCGCCGCACGCAGCCCCGAATTGGCAATTTTTGCGGTTCTTTTTGCCGCCATGATTGCATCGGCCTTTCTCAACAACACGCCGGTTGTGCTGATGGTCATTCCGGTGCTGGCCGCTATGGCCGGCCGCGCCTCGTCCAATGCCTCGCCCTATATGATGGCGCTGAGCTTTATCACCATTCTGGGCGGTATGCTGACGCTTATCGGCTCTTCGACCAATTTGTTGGTCGCCGATACGGCTGAGCGATTTGGCATGCACAAAATCGGCTTTTTTGAGCAAACCATACCGGGCCTTGTGCTGATGGCGGTCGGTAGCGTTTACGTGCTGTTTGTCATGCCGCGCATTATGAAGAGCCGCGAGGCGGAGACCGATGACAGCGATACCGATAGCGGTCGCCAATTCATTATCGAATTGCGCCTGCGTTATGGCGACAGTCTTATCGGCGCTGAAACCGCTGCCGGTTTTCTGCCTGCCTTATCGGGCATGACCCTGCAAATGATTGAAAGCGGTGGCCAGACCATGCTGCCGCCATTTGACGACCATCGGCTGCGCGCCGGTGACAAACTTTATATCGCTGCCACGCGCCGCGAGATTGCCGATGCGTTGGCACAAAAAGAGCACCCCTTACGCGACCACTTGATGCAGCTTGTGCCCAATGAGGGCGATAGCGGCGAAGATTTGATGCTGGCGGAGTTGGTCGTCGCCCCCGGTTCACGCATGGCGCAGCGCGCCATTGGCCAAACCGGTTTCACCCACACCACCGATTGCCTGATTATCGGCTTGCAACGGCGCAGCCGTATGCTGCGCCATGAAATGAGCGATATTCGCCTGAAAGCCGGTGATGTGTTGCTGGTTATCGGCCAGCAAAGCGCGATTGAAGGGCTACGACACAATCGTGACACGCTGCTGATGGAATGGTCGGCACGCGAATTGCCGCGCTTTGAAAAAGCCGGTCGCGCAAGGCTGATTTTTGCCGCCACCGTTTTGGCCGCTGCCAGCGGTTTTGTGCCGATTGTGCTGGCCGCTTTGGCCGGTGCGGTCGGCATGGTGACCAGCGGCGTGTTGAATGTGCGGCAAGCCAGCCGTGGCTTTGATTTACGCATTTTCCTTGTCGTCGCCGCCGCTTTGGCAATGGCGCAGTCAATGGAAGTGACCGGCGGCGCGGCGTTGGTCAGCAGCAATTTCCTCGGCCTTTTTGATGCCGGCAATCCGGCGCTGGTGCTATCGGCTTTCTTCTTGCTTTGCGCTGTTGTGACCAATCTATTGTCCAATAATGCCACCGCCGTTTTGTTTACGCCTCTGGCGGTCAATCTCGCCGCAGCCCTAAATGTTGACCCGATGGCCTTTGTGCTGGCGGTGATTTTCGCTGCCAGTTGCAGCTTTGCCACGCCGATTGCCTATCAGACCAATTTACTGGTCATGACACCCGGCAATTTCCGCTTCAGCGATTTCATGCGTGCGGGCATCCCGCTGGTGGTTATTTTATGGCTAACTTATTCGCTTTTTGCACCGTGGTATTTCGGCCTATAGAATAGAGATTATGAATCAATCGAGCGGACATAGACTGCCTTCCTTCTTCATTACGGACCCGATGCCGTGCCCGTATATTGAAGGCATGATGGAGCGCAAGCTGTTCACCCATATTGCCGGTGAGCGCGCCGATGAGATTAACAATAATCTGACCCATGCCGGTTTTCGTCGCAGTCAGACCATTGCCTATCGTCCGGCTTGTGACAAATGCTCGGCCTGCCGTTCGGTTCGGGTTGCTGTCGCGGACTTTGCACCGACGCGCAATTTGCGAAAAATCATCAATCGCAATCGCGCCCTGAGCTCAGAAATTTTGTCACCCGACACCAGCCGCGAACAATATGATTTGCTGCGTAAATATCTCGACACGCGCCATGAAAATGGCGGCATGTCGCAAATGACGGTGCTTGATTACATTGCAATGGTGGAGGAGACCTCGGTCAAAACCAATCTGGTCGAATATCGCGATTCCGATAAGCGTTTGGTCGCCTGTTTGCTGGTTGATGAAATGCGCGATGGTCTGTCTCTGGTCTATTCATTTTTTGACCCTGATATGGAAGCCAACAGTCTCGGCACTTATATTATTCTCGACCAAATTGCGCGCGCACAGTCGATGAAATTGCCGCATGTTTATCTCGGTTATCTCATCGAAGATTGCGGCAAAATGAGTTACAAAAAGCGCTTCAAACCGCTGCAAATCTTGGACGAGGAAAGCTGGCAGCCCTATATTGACGAGAAATAGGCTGCTTGGGAGGGACTGATGAGTAAAAAAATCGACCGTCGCGCCGTGATTGGCGGGCTGGCCACCGGCACTGCAGCCGCCGGCGTTTCCGCACCGGCCTATGCGCAAGGTAAGCGACGGCTCAAAATGGTCACCACTTGGCCGAAAAACTTCCCCGGCCTCGGCACAGCACCTGAAAATATCGCCAAACGCGTCAGCGCCATGACCGATGGCCAGATTGAAATTAAAATTTATGCCGCCGGTGAATTGGTCGGCGCTTTTGAGAGCTTTGATGCCGTCTCAACCGGCACGGCAGATATCTATAATGGTGCCGAATATTATTGGCAGGGTAAATCTACCGCCTTTAATTTCTTCACCGCCGTTCCCTTTGGCATGACCGCGCAAGAATTGAACGCATGGATTGATTTCGGCGGCGGCCGCCAGCTATGGGAAGAATTATCGGCCAAGTTTAACGTCATCGCCTTTCAATCGGCCAATACGGGCGTGCAAATGGGCGGCTGGTTCAATAAGGAAATCACGTCGCTTGATGATTTCAAAGGCTTGAAAATTCGCATGCCCGGGCTTGGCGGTGAAGTAATGCGCCGCCTCGGTGCCGCGGCTGTTGCCCTCCCCGGCGGTGAAATTTTTCCGTCAATGAAAAGCGGCGCGATCGATGCCAGCGAATGGGTCGGCCCGTGGAATGACCTCGCCTTCGGCTTTCACCAAGTTGCGGATTATTATTATTGCCCGGGCTTTCACGAGCCCGGCGCAGGCCTGTCAACCGGCATAAATCTTGATGTCTGGAACTCTTTGAGCCAAAGCCAGCAAGAAATTATCCGCAATGCCTGTGCGGCGGAAAACGCCTCCACCACCAGCGAGTATAATTACAAAAATGCCACCGCGCTCGACACTTTGGTGAAAAAACACAACGTCAAAGTGCGCAGCTTTTCGCCCGACATCATGCAAGCGCTGAAACAGACATCCGACAAAGTGCTGGCTGAAGCGGCGGCGAAAGACCCTTTCACGGCAAAGGTTTTTGAAAGCTTCAAAGCCTCTTTGGCCAATTCAATGGCATGGGGCGCGCGCAGCGAAGAGCCTTACACGCTGGCGCGGCGGCAGGTATAAGCCATAGCAGCGATGGACAAATTGCAATCACTGGCTGCGCAGATTGATACGGTCAATCATGGCATCGGGCGCAGCGCCGCTTGGCTGGCGCTGCTCATGGTGCTGGTGCAATTCAGCGTGGTCGTCATGCGTTATGTTTTCGGCATTGGCTCCATCATGATGCAAGAAGCGATTGTCTATATGCATGGCGTATTGTTCATGATGGCGGCGGCGGACACGTTTTTGCAAGACGAGCATGTGCGTGTCGATATTTTCTATGCGCGCGCATCGGCGCGTCGCAAAGCGCTTATCAACCTGCTTGGTTCGGTCTTTTTCATTCTGCCCTTCTGCATTCTCATCGCTTATGTTTCCTATGATTATGTTTCCATGTCTTGGTCAGTGCGCGAAGGTTCGCGCGAGACCAGCGGCATTCAAGGCATTTTCCTTTTGAAGACGGTGATTTTACTGTTCGCCGCGCAGCTTGCCATGCAAGCCATATCGAGCATTTTGAAAAACCTCGGCACATTGGTAGAAGCCATGAGAGCGCACCTCATGGCTGAAGCGCTTGACCTCATCATGTTCGCCGTTGCCTGCCTGTTTTTGATGGCCGGTTTTCCCGTCGCTTTCACCCTTGCAGGTGTCGCCTTGATATTCGGCCTGCTGGGCCATTGGACCGATGTGTTTGACACCAGCTTCTTCTTTGCTTTGCCGCAACGCATTTTCGGCACCATGACCAATGAGGTGCTTATTGCCGTGCCGCTTTTCGTCTTTATGGGCACCATGCTGGAGCGCGCGCGCATTGCTGAAGACTTGTTGGAGAATATGAGCTTGCTGTTCGGGCGGTTGCGTGGCGGCCTCGGCATTTCCGTGTCGATTGTCGGCGCATTGCTGGCAGCTTCGACCGGCATTGTCGGCGCGACCGTGGTCACAATGGGTCTGTTATCGCTGCCGACCATGCTGAAGCGCGGTTATGATCCGGCGCTTGCATCAGGCTCGATTGCCGCCGCCGGCACGCTGGGGCAAATCATTCCACCAAGCATTGTGCTGGTTCTGCTCGGCGATGTGATTGCCAACGCCTATCAAAAGGCGCAGCTGGAGCAAGGCGTTTTCTCGCCCGATACGGTGTCGGTCGGCGAATTGTTTGCCGGTTCGCTTTTGCCCGGTCTGGTTCTGGTCGGCTTCTATATTGCTTATCAGATATTTGTCGCCTATACGCAGCCCGAAAAATCACCACCTGCCGATATTGGCGACGGTGTTGCCTTGCCCGCGCTTCTGCGCGCCCTGCTGCCGCCCATTTTGCTGATTATCGCCGTGCTCGGCTCAATTTTGGGTGGCATTGCCACACCGACGGAGGCCGCTTCGGTCGGCGCGGTCGGCACGATATTACTGGCCGGTGAAAAACTGACACACGGCCATAAGTTAATGCGGTTCGGCGCATTGGCCCTTATCGGCCTTGTTGCGATGACCGGCTTTCTGGATTTACGCCTCAATCGCGACGAGATTGCCGCGTTTGATTATCTCGGCATTGCCGTTGCCCTGGGGCTATGCGGCACGTTGGCGGCGGCAGTGATAAAAAGCCTCAATGCCGCGCGCGCCGATAATGTGCTGCGCAATGCGGTGCGCGCCACCACGCACACGACCTCAATGGTTTTTGTTATTCTTATCGGCGCGGCGCTGTTCTCGCTGGTGTTTCGCGGTCTTGGCGGCGACGAGACCATTCAAGCCTTACTGGAAGATTTGCCCGGCGGCAAATGGGCCGCCGTCGCGCTGGTCATGGTGATTATGTTTGCGCTTGGTTTCTTCCTCGACTTTATTGAAATTATTTTCGTTGTTGTGCCGATTGTCGGGCCGATATTGCTGGCAATGGGGGTCGATCCGGTTTGGCTCGGCGTCATGATGGCGATTAACTTACAAACCAGCTTTCTGACCCCGCCCTTTGGTTTCGCCTTGTTTTATCTGCGCGGCGTCGCGCCTGACAGCATCAGCACCGGGCAGATTTATCGCGGCGCCATTCCGTTTGTTGTCATTCAACTGTTTATGCTGGCCTTGCTGGCTTACTTCCCCCAACTCGCGACATGGTTGCCGGAAATTGTGTTTGGAGACTGAGCAATGAAAATGCCGAATATGATTGTCACCACATTAGCTGCCATTGCCATTATCACTGTGCTGGGGTTTCTGGCCCGCGATGATGGCCGTATTGGCAGTGGCGAGATTGGCCTCGAAGTTGGCGTGCCGATAGAGCATAGGCTGACAAATTTTGACATTACCCCACTGCCCGTGGTGCTGCGCTTGGTCAACAACACCAATGAAACCATGCCGCTCACCGCAGATGCGCCGTGCAAAATATTTCGCTTTTTCGTAACCACCAAAGATGGTGGTTTTGTGCAAGCCATGCGCACACCGGAAGTTTGCGACGAGACACAAACCCGCGCCGCCATTGCCGAGCAAGATGTAATTGAAGAAATCCGCCAAGTACCGCTCGACAGCAAACGCTTTAGCGCCGGTGATTATGCGTTACGCGTAAAATTTTGGAATTATGAGGGCGAAGCCGCCTTCACCCTATCGAATAATTCGACTGATTACAAGCGATTGGGGAAAGCCGCCCCCATCAAGCCATCGGTCGGAAAACCTTTAGGCCGAATGCGACCGGCCTGCGCGCGCAAGCCCTGCCAATCATCAAGCTCGGTGAAGACACGCTCACGCCCTGCCTTATCGGAAATCTTCAAGCCTTCTGCCGCGCTATAGCACCGCGCATCTGCCAAATGACCGTCACCGTGGCGTTGCAGGCGCACGCCTTTGCCCCGCGGCATTTCCGGCACATCGGCCAGCGCGAAGCACAGCAATTTGCGGTTCTCACCCAGCACGGCAATTTTATCACCCACAGCCGGCACACAAATTGCCGCCTCATCAGGTGCTTTCACATTCAATATTTGCTTACCCGCCTTGCGGTTGGCAATCATCTCACGTTCAGCGACGATAAAGCCATTGCCGATGCGCGAAGCAACCAGCAGCTTGCGCTCAGGGTCATGCACGAAGATTTCGAGAATTTCATCGCTCGGCTCAATATCCAGCATCATGCGTACCGGGTCACCGTGGCCGCGCCCGCCGGGCAGCTTAGCGACATCTAGCGTGTAAGCGCGCCCGTTGGAAACAAACAAAACCAGCTTATCCGTAGTCATGGCGTGCAACACAAAGTCGCCCTTATCTCCATCCTTATAGGTCAGCTTGCTACCGTTTTCGGCGTGGCCGCGCATGGCACGAATCCAGCCTTTCTGCGAGCACACAATGGTCACCGGCTCTTTCTCGACCAGTATTTCCAACGATACCGCTTCGTCATCGGCCACTTCTTCAAAATCGGTGCGCCGTTTGCCAAGTTCTGTTTTCGGGCCAAACTGCTTGCGCAGGGCTTTCAATTCGGCAGAAACAATCGCCTGCTGCTTGGCGTCCGATTTCAACAGCGCCTTCAACTCTTTCATTTCGGCGCTCAGTTCCGCATGCTCGGCGCGAATGCCCTCTTCTTCAAGTTTGCGCAAAGCGCGCAAGCGCATGTTCAAAATCGCATCGGCTTGCACTTGCGACAGGTAAAAGGCTTTCATCAACTCATCGCGCGGCTCGTCTTCTTCACGGATAATGCGAATAACCTCATCGAGATTGAGATAGGCAATCAGATAGCCGTCCAGCACTTCCACCCGCGCGGTAATTTTGTCGAGGCGATATTTCGATTTGCGCACCAACACATCATTGCGGTGCTGCAACCATTGGCTCAGCACTTCGCGCAGCCCCATAACCCGCGGCACACCCTCATTGTCGAGCACGTTCATATTCAGCGAGAAGCGGCTTTCAAGGTCGGTTTGCTTGTAAAGCACCGCCATCACTTGCACGGGGTCAAGGTTCTTGCTTTTCGGCTCTATGACAATGCGAATATCTTCCGCGCTCTCATCGCGAATATCGTCAAGCATCGGCAATTGCCGCGCATTCATCAGCTCGGCGATTTTCTCAATCAGGCGAGACTTCTGCACCTGATAAGGAATTTCGGTAATGACGATTTGCCATGTGCCGCGCCCCATTTGCTCGACTTCATAGCGCGCGCGCACCCGCATGGAACCGCGCCCTGTTGCATAGGCTTCGCGCAAAGCTTCGGGGCTTTCAACACAAATGCCGCCGGTCGGAAAATCCGGTCCTTTGACATGCTCCATCAGCGTGTCAATGCGCGCATTGGGCGCTTTCAGCAAATGCAATGCGGCGGCGCATAATTCATCAACATTATGCGACGGAATACTGGTCGCCATGCCGACGGCAATGCCCGACGCCCCATTGGCCAGCAAATTGGGAAAAGCGGCGGGCAGCACAATCGGCTCTTCATCTTCGCCGTCATAAGTGGCGCGAAAATCAACCGTGTCGCTGTCAATATCCTGCAGCAGCAGACCGGCAATTTCGGTCATACGCGCTTCCGTGTAACGCATGGCGGCGGCATTATCGCCATCGACATTGCCGAAATTGCCCTGCCCATCAACCAGCGGATAGCGCACCGCAAAATCTTGCGCCAAACGCACCAAAGCATCATAAACCGCTTGGTCACCATGCGGGTGGTAACGACCGATAACATCGCCGACAACGCGCGCCGATTTTTTGAACCCTTGCTCGGGGTCAAGGCGCAATTGCCGCATGGCATACAACAAGCGACGGTGCACCGGCTTCAACCCGTCGCGCACATCGGGCAAAGCGCGATTGGTAATGGTTGAAAGCGCATAGGCCAAATAGCGGCTTTCCAACGCCGCTTTTAAGCTTACCGCTTCTTCTTGTGGCAGGTCTTCCACGTCACTCATGGGTGATTTATCACCCGATTCGCGGGCTACCGCGTCAGTATATCCACCAATCGCTGCCGCGCCGGTGGCATTTTCATACCATTGGGCAGATAAACGCGGCGCTCAAGAAAATGGCCGGTCAGTTCCATCGCCTTTTGCACATCGTCATCGCTGGCATCGGCTGACGGGTCGAGCAAAAATTGCGGCAAGTCGAACATTTTATCGAGATAGGGCTGCGCGGCAGCGCGACTTACGGCACGACCCGAGCGCGGTGAGACATATTCCAATTCATCGACCACACCTGTCGCCGCACAACACGATAAATCCAGCCCAAAGCCGATTTCTTCCAGCAACGCCATTTCATAACGCGCCAATAAGGCCGGCCACATGGCTTCATCATCCATCGCGCCGAGCACTAACATCAGTGTTTCATAAAGGCGCGGATAGGCTTGCCGCTCCGGCGTGATTTGCATGAGCGCACACAAGGCGCTCAATCCGGCCAATGCTTTGGCATCGGCCATCGCCTCGGCAGCATGGGCGCGACCGGCATCAACCGTCATTGTGCCCAAATGTTCTGAAAGCCGCGCGCGCCATGTCGCCACCACCATATTGCCGGGCTGCAAAATCGGCCGCAGGCGGCGGCTATTGCCACCGCGCACAAGACCCGCAAAACGCCCATGCTCGCGCGAAAACACATCGACAATGGCGCTGCTTTCACCGTGGGGTCGCGCCGCCAGAACCAGAGCTTCGGCCTCCCACTGCATGGCTAAACCTTATAATCGAGACCGAGCATGCGATAGCGCTCCGGATCTTCCATCCAATTTTTACGCACTTTCACAAAGGTGAATAAATGCACGCGCCGCTCGAACATCTCTTCCAGTTCGGCGCGCGCCTGCGCCCCGATTTCCTTCATCGTTTGGCCACCCTTGCCCAACACAATGGCTTTTTGCCCGTCGCGCTGCACATAGATGATTTGCTCAATGCGTACAGAACCGTCTTTCTTGTTTTCCCATTTTTCCGTTTCAACGGTCAGCGCATAAGGCAGTTCTTGGTGCAACCGCAAAAACAACTTCTCGCGCATCACCTCAGAAGCCAAAAGCAGCGAGGGAATATCTGCCGCTTGGTCTTCAGGGTAAAGCCAGGGCCCTTCCGGCATGCCATCGGCCAATGTATCTTTCAGGCGCTCCAGCCCGTCACCCGACAATGCTGAGATAAGGAACGTATCCTTAAAGGTCACCCGCTCATTCAGTTTGGCGACGAGCGCGAGCAAGCTGTCATTGCGCACCGTGTCGATTTTATTGATGACCAGCGAGGCTTGTTTTTTGCTTGCTGCCAACCCTTCCAGCATCAGGTCAATTTCCGGCGTATCGGCGCGCGCCGCATCGAGCACCACCAGCACTTCATCTGCGTCTTCCACGCCCATCCAAGCCTCATTGACCATTGCGCGGTCAAACCGTTGCTTGGCGGCAAATATGCCGGGCGTATCGACCAGAATAATCTGCGCTTCTTGGTGCATGACGACAGCGCGCAAACGCATGCGCGTGGTCTGCGCTTTTTGCGTGACAATGGCGACTTTCTGTCCGACCAACGCATTTGATAAGGTTGATTTACCGGCATTTGGCGGGCCGATAATGGCGACAAATCCACATTTTTTGTTCATTTGGCCTGCCCCTCTTGCAATTGCGCAAGCAATGTTTGGCGGCGTCTTGTTCAGCTGCTTTGCGCGAATGGCCCTCGCCCTGCGCCTTGCCAAGCGTCGACTTCACCTCAACAGAGAAATGCGGCGCCTGCGCCGCGCCGCTTTGTTCGATAATTTCATAGGTCGGGAAATTATGGCCGTGTTTGGCAATCAATTCCTGCAATGCAGTCTTGCTGTCTATCGGCACATCGCCCTGTGTCTCCAATAAATCTGCCCAATGAATGGCGACCAGTTTTTGTGCCACATCAAATCCGGCATCGAGAAACACCGCACCCAATACCGCCTCGCAGCCATCGGCCAGAACCGCATTGGGTATTTTCTGGCGGTTTTGAATACCGCTATCGGTTTTCAAATGGGCGCCCAAATCCCAAAGCTTGGCAATCTTGGCGCAGCTTTTACCACTGACCAATTGGCTGAGGCGGCGTGACAGCGCGCCTTCGGGCTCGGCCGCATAACGTGCCATCAAAATTTGTGAAATTGCCAGACCAAGTACGCGATCGCCGATAAATTCCAATGCCTCATTATCATCGTCAACATTGAGGCTGGCATGGCGCAAAGCGCGGTGCAGCAGCTTCACATCGGCGAAAGAATGGCCGAGCGTTTCCTGCAGCGCATCCAACGAAGCCATTAATGCACCAAATTGAAAAGACGCGACAGGCGAATGGAAATCGGCCAGCGCCAAATTTCCCAAAACCGCGTGCGGTCATCAAAAGAGAAAAACAATATTTGTGCGGGGCCGACCAAATTCTCGTGCGGCACAAAGCCGACATAACGAACAAAGCGGCTATCTGTCGAATTATCGCGATTGTCGCCCATCATGAAGTAATGCCCTTCCGGCACTTCATAAACGCCGGTATTGTCAGCCGGACTGCTATCGGCTTGGTCGAGCGTCACATAAGAGCGCCCATTGGGCAGGGTTTCGCGGAAACGTCGAATTTCGATAGGCGGCGCATTGCGGCGCAATTCTTCAAAATCGGAAAGTCGCTCGCGCTCCAGCGGCGCGCCATTGAGCCAGACAACACCGTTTTTCATTTGAATTTTATCGCCCGGCAGGCCGATGACGCGTTTAATGAAATCAGTGCGCCCATCAGACGGTAATTTGAAGACCACCACATCACCCCGCTCGGGCCCACGCTCTGAGGTGCGGCCAGTGAACAATGGCGGGCTGAACGGGAAACTGTGCTTGGAATAGCCATAGCTGAATTTGCTGACGAACAGAAAATCGCCAATCAGCAGGGTCGGCTTCATGGTCCTGGAAGGAATATTGAACGGCTGGAAGAAAAACGATCGAATGACAATGGCGATAAGTGCCGCAATGATAAAAATACGCAGATTATCCTGCCAAGTATCGCCCTGCTTTTCGGGCGCACTGCCTTGTTTCGCCGCTTCTTCGGACATTTAGCTGTCGCCCCCTTGCGGCACGGCGGAAATAATCACAATCGCTTGGGCGGTTGGAAAATCATCGGTAATGGTCAAGTCGATTTGCGCGCTCATGCCTTCCGGGGTTATTTTCTCCAATCGCGCCAGCGCACCATTGGTCAATTTCATGGTCGGCTTGCCCGAGGGTAGATTGGCGACCGCCATATCGCGCCAAAACACACCTTGCCGCAAACCCGTGCCGAGCGCTTTTGAACAGGCCTCTTTAGCGGCAAACCGCTTGGCATAGGAAGCGGCGCGCAGCTTGCGGCGTTCCGAACGCTTTTGTTCGGTTTCGGTAAACAGGCGTTGCACAAAGCGATCGCCAAACCGCTCGAGCGACTGCTCAATGCGACGAATATCGATAATGTCATTGCCAATACCTAAAATCATGAAGCCGCGCCGCCCCGCGCTTCATCCATCAAACCGCTCATCTTGGCAATCGCCGCGTCCAAGCCGACGAAAATTGCTTCGCCGATAAGAAAATGCCCGATATTCAATTCCATCACTTGCGGAATGGCCGCTATCGGCTTGACCGTTTCAAAGCACAGCCCGTGTCCGGCATGCACTTCCAGCCCCAATTCATCGGCCAGCGCCGCACCTGCCGCCAATTTCTCCAACTCCGCGTCAAAAGCCGCGCTGTCGCCATCACGATGCGCGTGGCAATAAGTGCCGGTGTGCAATTCGACAATATCGGCACCCAGCTTGGCCGAGGCGCGGATTTGCGCTTCATCGGCATCAATAAAAAGCGAGACGCGAATACCGGCTTTTTTCAGCGGGCCGATAATGCTCGGCAATTTATTGTCATTGGCGACAACATCAAGTCCGCCTTCCGTCGTCACTTCTTGGCGTTTCTCCGGCACGATGCAGCACGCATTGGGCTTATGGCGCAGCGCAATTTGCAGCATTTCTTCGGTAGCCGCCATTTCAAGATTGAGCGGCAGACCGATACCACCGGCAAGACGGGCAATGTCATCATCGCCAATATGGCGGCGATCTTCGCGCAAATGCGCGGTAATACCATCAGCACCGGCGCGCGCCGCCAATTCAGCTGCGCGCACGGGGTCAGGCAAACCGCCGCCGCGGGCGTTCCGAATGGTCGCCACATGGTCAATATTGACGCCCAATCTCAATTTGTCACTCTCAGCCATCAGCCCTGTTTAGCATCATTTTCTTCGGCTGCACTGCGTTTTCTCTCAATGCGTTCCTGCCGTTGTTTTTGATAAGCTTCGATAGACCACAGGCTCGGATAGTAAACAATCAGCCCCATAATCAACCAATCGGAAGCCAGCCGATCATCATCGGGCCGATAACCGGAAGCAGCACCCCAAGCGGTGCATCAATCAGCAGCTCAACCGATAATTGCGGCAGCTCTCTGTCATCGGCAGTGCGCCCCAATAGAAAATTGCCGGTATTAAAGGTTGCCAACCAAATAAACGGAAAACTGGCCGGATTGCCGACCCATGTGCCGAGCACGGCAGCGATAAAATTGCCACCGACAAAATAGATGATGATGGCGCACCAAATAATATGCGTGCCCAAAATAGGATTGGCCGAAGCAAAAGCACCGATTGCCAAACCCAAAGCAATGGAATGCGGTGTGCCAGACAGACGCACCGTGCGCTGCCAAAGATATTTGGTCGCCCGCCCCCAACCTTCGCGCGGCCAGAGAAACTGGCGCAGACGCTCAAAAAACGTTTGTGGATTGCGACGCTTGAACATGAGGCGCGCCTATTTGAGGCCACGACTTCCCGGCTTTATAGCGGGAACATCGGCCAAATCGGCGGGCGCATTGTCTGCTTCAAAGGTTTCGACGGTGATGCTGGCGAGGCTGGCCAGCGACACGCCGACATCTGCCGTGCCGCCGGAGCGGTCAATCAGGCAACCGGCACTGACGACATGGCCGCCATGCGCGCCTATTGCGGCAATCGCCTCGCGTGATGACAGACCGGTGGTGACGATGTCTTCAATCATCACCACATTGGCGTTTTCGGACAGGTGAAAGCCGCGGCGCAGGGTGAACTCGCCATCGACGCGCTCGAGAAACATGGAGCCGACATTGAGCGCGCGCGCCACTTCATGGCCGATAATCAAGCCGCCCATTGCCGGTGCGACGACGCAATCAATATCTCCGTCAACATTGTCTTTGATTTTGGCCGCCAATGCTTCTGCCAATCGGGCGGCGCGGCGCGTATCCATCAATACGCGGGCGCATTGTAAATAAGTGCGACTGTGCAAACCGGAAGATAAAATAAAATGCCCTTCAAGCAGGGCCTCAGCATCACGGAATTCATCGAGCACTTGGTCTGGTGTCATATTAATTCTCGGTCGCCCCACCAAAAATGACCCGCCTGGCCTCGCTGATAACGCGGCTGCCTTTCAGCGCATTAACCAGCTGTTCCATATGTTCTTTGTCGCGCACTTGCACATCCACCGTCAGGTCGCAGAAATCTTCATTGAGATGAATTAACGACAGATTCGTAATATCGGCATCAAAATCTGCAATGGTCTGGGTGATGACGCTGAGCGAGCCGGTGCGATTGACCGCTGTCAGATGCACGCGGCTGGCGAATAATTGCGCGCTTTCTTCGTCCCATTTCATCGGCACCCAGCGCTCGCGGCTGTCTTCAAAGGCTGCCAATTCGCGCGCATTGGACGGATAGACCACCACGCCCTGCCCGGGTGTCACAATGCCGACAATGTCATCGCCGGGCAGTGGAAAAAAGTTTTCCGCCACATTGACCACCGTGCCGTAAAGCGCGCCATTGACCGGCATAATCGGTCAGCCTTCCGCATCCGACCTGTCGGGCCGACCGATAAGACTGCGCATGGCACCGGCAAAACGGTCGCGCTTACGCAAAGCCTTTTTCGGCATGGTGGCGAGCAGCACATCGGCGGCAGAAATCGTGCCGCGCCCGACCGCTTCATAAAGCGCGTCCATGCTGTTGAAAGACAACACGCCGAGCGCGCGGTCGAGCACGCTGGCCGAGCTTTCGACCGCCTCTGCGGCGAACAGATTATCAATCATCTGCGCGCCCAGCTTGATGAAGTCAGCCGCTTCGCGCTCGCGCAAAGCATGGCGAATGGCGGCGCGCGCCTTGCCCGTATGCACATGATTGAGCCAATTTTCGCTCGGCAATTGCTCATCGCCGCGAATGATTTCAATCTCATCGCCGTTTTTCAGCAAAGTGCGGAACGGCAGCTTGAGGCCGTTAATACGCACGCCGATACAGCTATTGCCAATCTCGTATGCACGGCATAGGCGAAATCCAGCGCCGTTGCGCCGCGCGGCATGGCAATCAAACGCCCTTTCGGGGTGAAACAGAACACTTGGTCATTGAACAATTCGAGCTTGGTGTTTTCCAAAAATTCTTCTGCCGAGCCGCCGTTTTTCAGCTGCCCGACCATATCTTGCAGCCAAGCAAACGGCTCGATTTTGGCCGTGTCGGGATAGTCTTCCGTGCTGTCCTTATAGGTCCAATGCGCGGCCACGCCGCGCTCTGCAATATCGTGCATATGCTCGGTGCGGATTTGCACCTCCACACGCTGCTGATTGGGGCCGATAACCGTAGTATGCAAAGATTGATAGCCGTTCAGCTTGGGCGTTGAGATGTAATCCTTATAGCGCCCTGGCACATAGCGGAAATTGCGATGCAGCACGCCGAGCGCCTGATAGCAGGCGGCCTCATCGGCCACGACAACGCGATAGCCGAACACGTCTGACAGCTGCTCCAGCGAAATCGACTTGTTTTGCATTTTGCGCCAAATCGAAAACGGCCGCTTTTGCCGCCCATGCACATGGGCTTTGATGCCGTTCTCGCCCAACAGCGCGGAAAACTTATAGGCGATGGCTTCCAGCATATCGCCGCTATCTTGCTTCAATTCGTCGAGCCTCTCGACAATCAGTTCGCGCCCCTCTTTATTGACTTCGGCAAAGGCAAGGTCTTCCAGTTCGTCGCGGAAGTTTTGCATGCCGACGCGACCGGCCAAAGGCGCATAAATATCCAGAGTTTCTTGCGCGATGCGTTTGCGCTTTTTGTCGGAAGAAATGAAATGCAGCGTCCGCATATTGTGCAGCCGGTCGGCCAGCTTGACCAAAAGAATCCGTACATCACTGGCCGTGGCCAGCAGCAGCTTACGGAAGTTTTCGGCCTGCGCCATATCGGCGGAAGACAATTCGAGCAATGACATTTTGGTCACGCCATTGACCATATCGGCAATTTCGCGGCCAAAGATTTTCTCAATCTCGCCAAAGGTCGCGTCCGTATCTTCAATCGTGTCGTGCAAAAGCGCGGTGGCGATGCTGGCCGTGTCGAGGCGCAAATCGGTGAGAATGCCGGCCACTTCAACCGGATGCGAATAATACGGGTCGCCCGAGGCGCGTTTCTGGTCGCCATGCTTTTGCGTGGCATACACATAGGCGCGGTTCAGCAACTCCTCATTGGCGCGAGGCTCATAAGAGATGACGCGATCTACAAGTTCATATTGGCGCATCATGGCAAAAGCCCCCCTGCGCTTGGGGCGGACGGGATATGTGTCGGCCTAGTCGTCGCGACCATCACCCCGGTCTTTCGGTCCGGCGTTTTCCAGCGACTGCAGCGCGGCGAGAATATCGTCTTCGGTCATTTCCACCATTTCCGCATTTCCGGCGGCGGCTTCGACGCCTTCGCCTGCGCCATCGGCGGCAGGTGCGGCCAGCGGCATGGCGATAATGTCTTCTTCGGGCTCGTCCACATCAACCTGTTTTTGCAGCGAGCCGACCAAATCTTCGCGAATATCGGCAGGAACCAGCTTTTTATCGGCAATTTCGCGCAGCGCGACGACGGGGTTTTTATCATTGTCGCGCTCGACCAGCAATTCGGCACCGGCCGACATGCCGCGCGCGCGATGCGATGCCAAAAGCACCAGCTCAAAGCGATTTGTTACCTTGTCTACGCAGTCTTCTACGGTCACACGGGCCATGCGGCACTCCTAATGTCTGGTTATGCGACTGTATTTAGGCCGCATGAGCCATTATCGCAAGTAAATTGTTATAGATTCAAGCGAATTAAGCATATCCCGCGATAGCAGTGCTGGGCACTCAACGATTAGAGTTTTGATAAACTTCTTCGTTCAGAAGCAGGAAGCCCCTTAATAAGCTCGTTCACCCCCGCGCCGCTTATCGGGTGTCGCCAGCCGGGGGCGATATCGCGCAGCGGATATAAAACAAAGGCACGCGCCGCCAGCCTCGGATGCGGAATCTCCGCCAAGCCGCCCTGCACCTCGGCGTGATAACTCAAAATATCAATATCCAGCGTGCGCGGCCCCCATTTGATGCGCCGCTCGCGCCCGAAAGCCGCCTCCAGCGCGTGCAAGCGGCGCAACAGGCCAAGCGGCGGCAATACGCTGCGCACGGCCACCACCGTATTGATGTAATCGCCCTGCGCTTGCCCCTCCACCTTCGGCCCCACCGCCGCCGAGCGATAAAGCGGCGCGCGCGCCACCACATGCGCCCCGCATAGCGGCACATTATCAATCGCCGCGCCGATGAGCTGCGCCGAATTGGCAAAATCACCGGCCAAATTGCTGCCCAAAGCGAGATAAATCATGCGCCCTAACTACAAGAGTTTGTGAATGGGGGCAAACCGCCTATTATGCCCTCATGAGCGCTCTTCCTTCCCCCTTGCCTGAAGCAGACTGCCAAATCTGCCCGCGCCTCGCGGAATATCGCGCCGCCAATCGCGCCGCCGAGCCGGGCTGGTTTAACGGCCCCGTGCCGTGCTTTGGCGACCCGCAAGCCGAATTGCTGATTGTCGGCCTCGCCCCGGGAGTGACCGGCGCCAATCGCACCGGCCGCCCCTTCACCGGCGACTGGGCCGGCGATTTGCTGTATCAGACTTTGGCGAAATTCGGCTTTTGCGAAGGGGTTTACGACAGAAATCATATGATTGGGCACATTGATGACGGCCTGCGGCTCAGAAACTGCATGATTACCAATGCGGTGCGCTGTGTGCCGCCGCAAAACAAGCCGGTCGGCGCGGAGATCAATAATTGCCGCCCGTTTTTGGCGGCGCGGCTGGCCGGTCTGCCGAAGCTGAAAATCGTGCTGTCGCTCGGCAAAATCTCGCATGACAGCGTGTTGCGCGCAGCGAGCGTAAAGCTGAAAAACGCGCCCTTCGGCCACGCCACCGCCTATCAACTGGCCGATTTCACGCTGGTCTCGAGCTATCACTGCTCGCGCTACAACACCAATACGGGCCGCCTTACCGAGGAGATGTTCGAAAATGTGTTTGCGGATATAAAGGCGCGGCTATCTGAGTAAGCGCGCTTTTTGCCGTTGCCAGTCGCGTTTTTTCTCGACATCGCGCTTATCGCCTTTTTTGCGACCGCGCGCCAGACCGAGCAGCAGCTTGGCTTTGCCGTGTTCATTGAAATAGAGTTTTAACGGCACAATGGTCATGCCGTCGCGCTGCACCGCCGCCATCAGCTTGTTCAATTCGCGCCGGTGCAACAGTAGCTTGCGCGGCTGCGTCGCTTTATGATTATGGCGATTACCGGCCACATATTCGGGAATATCGGCATTCATTAAAAAGCCCTCGCCATCGCGCACTGTGGCGAAGCTGTGCGCCAGATTGGCCTTGCCGAGGCGCAGGCTTTTCACTTCGGTGCCTTGCAGCACCAGACCGGCTTCAAATGTTTCGGTGACTTCAAAATCGCGGCGGGCGCGGCGGTTTTCGGTAATCGTCCCGTCACCCGCGCTGTTTTTTTTGCGGCCACCCGCTTTCGAAGACATGACTAAAGCCCCAGCGCGCCCATTGCAGCATCAATTTGCGCGCGCGCATGGTCGGAGGCGGGCAAAAGCGGCAGACGAATTTCCTCTTGGCATTTGCCAAGCCGCGCCATCGCATATTTGGCCGGTGACGGACTGGTTTCGCAAAACAGCGCATCCATGAGCGGCATAAGTTCGGCCAGCAGCGCCTCGGCTTTCTCAAAATCGCCGTCCAGCGTGGCTTTTTGCACGGCGGCGCATTCGGCCGGCGCAATATTGGCGCATACGGAAATCACGCCGACGCCACCGGCGCGGTTGAAGTCCACCGCGCTGGCATCTTCGCCCGACAACTGAATGAAATCAGCGCCCACAGGTTTCAGCCTGTTGGCCAACCCGCGCCATATCGGCAGTGGCGTCTTTCACCCCGACAATGTTTTCAATCTCGGCCAACCGCCCCATTGTTTCCGGCGTCATATCAACAATCGAGCGCCCGGGGATATTATAGAGAATAATCGGCAGCGCGGTGTTCTCAGCAATCGTTGCAAAATGCGCGAACAGCCCGTCTTGCGTTGGTTTATTGTAATAAGGCGTAACATGCAGCACCGCATCAGCACCGGCTTTTTCAGCATGTTGCGTAAAGGCAATCGCCTCGGCTGTTGAATTGGAACCGGCACCGGCAATAATCGGCACGCGCTTGGCCGCCGCCTCGACCACCACTTCGACAACGCGCTCGTGCTCGGTATGGCCCAGCGTCGGGCTTTCACCCGTCGTGCCGACCGGCACCAGCCCGTCAATCCCCTCCGTGATTTGCCAATCCACCAGCGATTGCAGCGCCGCCTCATCCAACGCGCCGTTCTTGAAAGGTGTAATCAGTGCCGTTATCGCGCCCCGAAACATTTTTCGCTCCTATACATCCGGCAGGGCTTGTTTCCCTGCCGACTTGGCGGCAACATACCACATGATTTGGCGCCGACAAGCATCGGGCCGCACTAGGAGAGCACAATGAGCAAAGCAGAAACCAGCGCAGTCATTTTCGGAGTTGGACCACGCCAAGGGCTGGGCGCAGAACTATGCCACCGCGCGGCGGCGCGCGGCTTGCATGTTTTTGTCAATGGCCGCACGGCTGAGAAGATTGACGAGGTTGTCGCTGATATTGAGACAGCCGGTGGCAGCGCCTCCGCCTTATTGGCAGATGTGACGAATGAGCAAGCGGTCAATGCGGCACTTGAGGAAATTGAGAAAGACGGGCGTCCACTCGAATTGGCGATTTACAATGCCGGAAACAATCGCCCTGAAAAATTCTTGGATGTCACCGCTGAAGTGTTTGAAGATATGTGGAAAGTCATCTGCTTTGGCGGTTTTTTGGCCGCGCAGGCAATTGTGCCGCTCATGTTGAAGCAAAGCGACAGCGCGCCGCGGCAAAGCCTATTGTTTACTGGTGCCAGCGGTTCTTTGCGCGGCAAAGCTGGCTTTTCGGCTTTTGCTGCCGGAAAGGGCGCTTTGCGTATGCTGGTACAATCATTGGCGCGGGAGTTTAACCCGCAAGGCATTCATGTCGGCCATGTCATTATTGATGGTGCCATTAATGGCGACAAAGTTCGTTCGCTATGGGCTGAATATCTCGACAGCAAAGGCGAAGACGGTGCGCTTGAGATTGGCGCTATTGCCGATGCGTTTTTCATGATGCACGAGCAACACCGCTCGGCTTGGACGCAAGAGCTTGATCTGCGCCCCTTCAAGGAAGAATTCTAAGAACTCATTTGGAGCCCACAATATAACCTCGGCAATCTTCTGTGAGTGGTTGCCCAAGAAATCATAACTGTCCAGCAAAATGACTTGAAAACCTTACTCCCCTTGTCTATCAACGGCAGTGGAGAGGTGGCCGAGTGGTCGAAGGCGCTCCCCTGCTAAGGGAGTATGCGGTAACCCCGCATCGAGGGTTCGAATCCCTTCCTCTCCGCCATTTTTCTTTTTGCAAAAGTATGATGACAAACCCATATATTACCCATATTCTTAATTTGGTATTTAGGAGCTCATGATGTTTGGAAAAATCGTTTCACTGGGTTTGATCTTAACCCTCGCAGCCTGTGCCAGCCCTGCTGAGAAAGAACAATTGGTCAAAAAGAAGGCGGCTGATGCGCGCATTGAGTTGCAATTTACAGACCAGCCGGAATGGTTTTTGAACCCGCCCCTAGATGATAATATTCTTTATGGCGTAGGCACCTCATCACTTTCCAATCAGGGCGCTGCGCTGCAGCAAGCCAAGCTGGCCGCCATGGTTGAGATTGCTCAGCAAATATCATCAGTCGTGGACAATATGGCGACCTCGACTTTCACCGGCCAGAATCAAGTCTGGGAACGGTTTTATTCCAAAATGCCGCAAAAGTTATTGCCACCGCTCCACTAAAAGGCGTGCGTGTTACCAATCGGAAATCCGTGGCAACCGAGGCCGGCATTCAAAGTTATGTTATGGTGCAATTATCAAAAGATGATGCCGCCCGGTCAGCCGTGCAGCAAATCCAGTCTCTTGATAAAGAAATTATGGACACCAATAAAATGCTAAATGACATGAATGAAGCGGTCCGAAGTCGCCTGTAATTTGTTTGCGTCCCCTGAGTTCGAAAAACGTTTTATCAGCTTCGCTTATGCATTGTGTTTGAGTTGGCTCAGCGTCATTCAGGCTGAGGCCTATCGCTGTTCGAAATCCAATGCGCAAGCGCCGCCCGAATGGATGAGTTCTTTCGGCCTGAATAATGATGCAGGTCAATTATTCGGCTACGCTCAAACCCGCCCAAGCAAAGAACAATCGCTAAGCGATATAGACCAAGCCTTAAAAACAATGGCGCTGTCGGATTTATCGCTGAATATTCGTTCAGATGTCTCCAGTTCCATCGTCTCGGAACAGGCCTTTGCGAATGGCGAAACATCGGAGAAAATGCTTATCGCCGGAAAAACCGAGAGCAGCATCTCAATCGGCATGCTCAGCGGCTCGCAATTATTCATCGATGAAGCAAAATGTATTGCCTATGCGCGCGTCAGCATTACAAAATCTGACCTGCCCTACATTATTGCGCTTTCCGATTTTCGCGACTATCAGGTGAAGCTGGCAGATGGCCAAGCCTCTTTAGGCGACGTTTTGCTTTGCTGGCAAACCTTCGCAAAGCCGGGCAAACGTCGGATACAAGCGGTCAGCTGGCCAGCATGCAGTCGCAAATCGAGCGCACGCAGAAAGACAGTAAAAAGCCAATTGAAATGGCGCTGACAAAACCGTCGCAACCATCAGAAAAGATGCAGCGTCAATCGTCACTCTTGCTGATGAGCTTTCCGAGTTCGACGCATCATCGCCCGACATTAAAGCCGCCGGCAATGAAGGCGGGAAATTCTGGCTGAAATCGATAAAATATACGCTAAATGGGATAATCGCAATTTTGGTCATCGATTATCTCAAGAGACATTTGAAACACTTTTGGATTTGATCAATGGCGTAAACGATAAATATTTGGCGCCCACCCACAGCGACACGCTTGAAAAGCTTGTTCAAGGCGAATGACTACAAATTGCAACAAGCACTTTTTGTAACTATTATCCGACACGAGCCAAAAATTTGGTATTGATGAGGCCGAGATAATTATAAATTTGAATTTTATCGATACGAAAAATCCAAAATGCCATTGGGAGGCCGATAAGTAATGAAAAGCTAGCTGGCGCACTGATGCAGCATCCGAAACGCTGATGGCGGGCGCCTTGGACGGCCAGCTTACTTCGCTCAAGGCGCTTTTGAAAACAATCGCGCACGCGGATTTGATTCAATCATGTCCATGCTGAAACCAATGCCAAAACCAAATCGCCCTATAGCACGCAAGAGGTTGCCACCTTTCTGAAACAGAATTGATGGCAATCCAACGAGGCGCTGCCGACCCTCGCTTATTGACCGCGGCTATTTTGCGTTCTCTACCTTGCTTTTGTTCGGAGCAGTAAGCTGGCTGATATTGTTGTCGGCATTTCGACGGGGACATCGACCTATGGTTATGAATATTCCTACCCTTATGAAGATTATAACGGCGACCAAGATACCTCTTCTTACAATGAAGATATTGATTTTACCTATCAAGACACCTCTGTCACTTTTCAGAATGAAAACGGCTCGTCTTGGACAATCAAGGGATTGAGAAAAGCGGGGATGACGCTCTGCCAAGCTGCAGTTATTCGCTGACCGACTTTGACGATATGCATGAAGAAATGGCGATGCTGCGGCGTTTGCCGATTACGTGTTGAAAAATCGGGCCGACCGCTTTCCGTTTCAATTGCGCAAGCCGACAGCAAGCCGACCCTATGGCGGCATCTGACCGATTGGCTGGAGCAAGGCGGTAGCCGTTGGTCTGCATTTATGCGTGGGCAAGTTGGCTCAAGTCATATAGTTATGCCCTGTCGGCACCTTAGGGCTTAATGTTAAATTTTTAATTGAATTGCTGTTTTTTGCTGGCCCTATCGGGCCACCCGAGTTTTGCAAAAATTGCCGATTTGGAACCGCTTAACAAATTACGAGGTGTTTTTCGCCGTCGAAGCGCAACCCTGAAACCCTCCGCGCGCAATTACTCAGAACAGAAGAAGCTGGTTCAAAAAATCCATTTGTTCGCGCTTTGCAAATAGCCAATATTTGGCAAAATTTTTGTGCTTGGAACCCTCCGGATTATGAGCCTGAACTGAAGACAAAACCGGTCAAAAAGGCTGGAAATTGGCTGGCATTTGTTACCGAGAGTATTCATAAATTCGGCGTGGCAAAAATATTGGCCGAACACCGGCCGAGAGCGATGAGATCCCGTCGGCGAAACGAGCGAGCAAAGCCGAGGTTGAGGTGGCGCTTGACCTGATGCTCGAAAATAACGGGCGCGGCGTTCTCTATTTCCCATTTCTAAATTTTGCCGATGGCAATCTCGACAGCACGCGAACTATGTTGGAAAGCAATGAAACTCTTCCCGGCCTATCTGATGGCGGCGCTCATTTAGGAATGATTTGCGACGGCTCATTTCCGACAACGAGGCTGACGCATTGGGGACGGCTTTGAGACCGCACTCGTTGGCGGCGACAAACTTCCATTGGAATTGTTGATTAAAAAGCAGAGCTGCGACACTAATTTCTCAAACAAGGAGTTTGGGTTGGCATTTTGCACGACCGAGGCGTTCTCATGCCCGGCAATCGCGCTGACATTAACGTTATCGATTTTGACAAGTTTCGCTTGCAGGCTACATTTGCCGGAAATAAACTAGTTTGATTTGCCCGCGGGTGGGCGCGCGTTTGATGCATATCGCGCGACCGGTTATCACGGAAAGAACCTTGGTCCCAACATTTGTGGGCCGGTGACGAAAACTTTGGCCTATTTGTGACCGACCGCTTAATGGCACTGCCCGCTTGGCATTGGTTTTCTTGACGGCACGCCGACCGACGCTAAGCCTGGCAAATTGGTACGCGGCGCGCAAACCAAACCGAAGCAAAAGCTGGCCGTTTTTCGAATAGCTTGCCGGGTTATGGCTTCATTCGGCGACGGGTGAAGCCAGACCTTCTCCTGTCGAAAGCGCGGAGACATCATGAAAACACATTTACGCCGACTTTTGCATGGATTGGCGATCAGGCGCAATCTAGAAATGGCTTAGATAAAAATTCGTTGCGCCCCTCATTTTAGTTTTGCTAAATCTCGGGCTCTTTGCGCTGCGCGCTGCCGCCTGGGATCCAAATGCCGCCATTGCAGAAGCGGCGCAATATGATGCCGAGATTATTCGCGATGCTTATGGCGCACCGCATATTTACGGCAAGCGCGATATCGATGTTGCCTTTGGCTTGTCTTATGCCCATGCCGAAGACGACTTTAAAACCATGCAACAAATGATTCCGTTTTATCGCGGTGAACTGGCGCGCGAAATCGGCTTAGACGGCGCGCCGATTGACTTTTTGGTGCATTGGCTGGCGTGCGCGCGATCATGTTCAGGAAAATTATGAAACAGCCCTAACACCACAAATCCGCGCCCATCTAAAAGCCTATTCGGACGGCCTTAACTATTATGCCGCGATGCATCCAATGGAAGCCGACCCGCGCCTTTTCCCCATCACGCCGCAAGATTTGACAGTCGGTTTTTCGCTTCAGCATTTATTGTTTTACGGCTTTGAAAGCCACGTTACCAAACTGTTTGCCGACAGCCCGCAATATGAATTGGCAAGCGCACCGGACAGCGCGTCGCTGACACGCCACATTGGGGCAGCAGGCCTGCCCGTCGGTTCCAATGCTTTTGCCATAAACGGCGACAAGTCATCTGACGGCGCAACCCGCATCATAATTAACTCGCACCAGCCCTTAACCGGCCCTGTCGCTTGGTATGAGGCGCATGTAAAATCCGGCGAAGGATGGGATATGCATGGCGGCGTTTTTCCCGGTATGCCCTTTATAGCCAAAGGCTTTAATCCGGATATTGGCTATGGCGTAACAGTCAATAAGCCCGACCTTGTCGATATTTATAAGCTGACCCTTAACCCGAAAAACGGTGATGAATATATGCTGGACGGCACGCCGCACGCTTTTGAAAGCCGCCGCCATTGGCTGAAGATTAAGCTGCTCGGCAATTTCTACCTGCCCGTGCCGCGCACATTATTGAAAGCGGTGCATGGCCCTGCCCTTGAAACAGCGCACGGCACATATGCGGTGCGTTTTGCCGGTATGGGTGAAATGCGTCAGCCGGCCCAATGGATGGCGATGAACAAAGCCCGCAATCTCGAACAGTTCAAAAAAGCCATGTCCATGCAAGCCATTGTCTCTTTCAACTTTATCTATGCCGACCGCAGCGGTGATATTTATTTCCTACATAATGGCCGCATACCCAAACGCGCCGCCGGTTGGGATTGGCAAAAATATCTGCCCGGCGACCGCAGCGATTTGATTTGGGATGAACAAATTTCATTTGGTGAAATGCCCCAATTAAGCAATCCATCGTCAGGCTATCTTTTATCAACCAATCAGGACCCGTTTCAGGTCACCGCCGCCAATGATAATTTGCCGCGCGAAAATTACCCGCCTGAACTTGGCTCTGCAGACCCGCATGACCAATCGCGCCAATCGCGGCCTTACGATGTTTGCCGAAGCCGGACGCATGAGCGAGGCCGATTTCATCGCCGTCAAATGGGATAAGTTTTACGACCCTGAAAGCCGCGCCATGAAATATGTGCGGCGCATTAACGACATGGAATTCGAAGCCGGATCACTGCATGCAAAAGGTCAAGCCATATTGGCCGCGTGGAATGGCGAAACGGCCCGCGACAATCGCCAAGCCGCGCTGGGCGTGTGCCTGTTATCGGAAGAATGGAAAGCCGAGCAAGCAGGTAAACCCGCTCCCGATATTGCGCCGGTTTACGACACTTGCCTTGAGGAGCTGATGAGCGCATTTGGCCATCTCGACCCAAAATGGCAAGAGCGCAATCGGCTGCTGCGCGGCAGAAAAGATTTACCGCTTGGCGGCGGCCCTGATGTGCTACGCGCCATTTATGGTTTGCCTGAAAAAGACGGTCGCCTGAAAGCCGTCGCCGGTGACGGGCTGGTCGTCTATTCGGCTTGGGATAAGAACGGCAAGCAGAGCGGCGGCATGGTGCATAATTTCGGGGCCGCCAGCACACGCCCCAAATCGCCGCATTATGATGACCAAGCGCCACTATACGCTGCCGAGCAGTTTCGCCCCGTGGCGTTGACGCGGGAAGACTTGCTGCAAACACCGCACAGCATCACCCGCTTGCCGCTAGACTAGGTGCGTGCCGCCTCGAAGTTGAGAATGTCCTGCTTTTTCTCCAGCCCGTAATAATAGCCACCCAAAGTGCCATTATGCGCCAAGACGCGGTGGCAGGGAATGATGAAAAACACGGGGTTTTTGCCGACCGCCGAGCCGACCGCACGATTGGCCTTCGGCTTGCCGATTTTCTGTGCAATCACCTTATAGCTGCTGGCTCGAGCAAAAGGAATTTGCAACAGGCTGCGCCATACTGATAGCTGAAAGGGCGTGCCTTTTAGGTGCAGCGTCAGCGGCTGCGGGGCATTGGTGAAATAGCTGAGTGCCGCGCTGTGGTGCCGCGTGGTTTGCTCTATGACATGCGCCTTCGGATGGCGCGCGCGCAATTCGTCTTCGCTGCGCCCATCCATATCCAGCCATAAATGCGCCAAACCCTGTGTTGTCGAGGCCAGCAATAAGGGGCCGAACGGGCTATCGGCACGGCTTAAAAAAAGCTGCGATGGCGGCACTTCCATTTCAATCACGTCAATGGTATCGGCGGGGCGCATTGGCTTCTCCTTTTTTATGACGATAGCCAATATGATTGACGTTCGCGAGGGACATGTTGCGCCTGCCCACAGCTTTCGCTAAACCGCCATTATGGGTGATAAACAAAAAAAGATGATATTGGCCGCCGTGCTTATGCTGGCCGTGATTGCGGCTTTGCAAGCCGTGACCCATAGCGATTTTTACGCCGAATTAGAGCGGCTGAATATGGACAACCACCAGCACTGATTATTGCGCCCAACCGCCGCTAAACGGTATGGCTTGGCCGACAAAGAAGTCGCTTTCATCAGATGCCAGAAATACCGCAAACAAAGCGTCTTCGCGCGCTGTCGCAAGCCGCCCCGCCGGCACGTTTTTCAGCAATTCCTTAAATTCCGGCGTTTGCGTAAATTCGGGCGGGAAATAAACCGGATTTTCGAAAAAAGTTTTGCGCAATCAAATTCATCTGAATATTATGCGCGGCAATTTCAGCACCGGTTGACCTCACATAACCGACTTGCGCATGGCGCGCCGAACTATAGGCGGTGATGCCGGCCATACCTTTCACGCCCGTGGCACTGCCATAAACGAGTATTTTGCCTTTTTGTCGCTCAACCATTTGCGGCAGCACCGCTTTGGTCAGGCGATGCAATGGATGCACCATCACATCAAACATGGCCTGCCAAGTATCTTCGGGCATGTCAGCTGCAGCAATGCCGAGATTGGCCGGTGCCGCCAAATTGGCCACCAGCACATCAATATGGCCGGTTTCTTCAATCAAAGCGGCGGCGCGCGCGGGGTCGGTCAAATCGCTTGTATCGGCAATAACCTCCGCCCCCTGCTCTGCGAAGACTTCCAACGTTATCGGCCCCATATAGTCATCGGCCTGCGTGACCAAGACGCGCTTTCCTGTCAGTCGAGCCATTAATTTCTTTCCTCAAACAAATAGCCGAGACGCGGATAATGCACCAATACATCACCGACTTGTTCATCTGTGCGTTTAACCGCCAAAGCTTCAGTTGTTGCCCACACAATTTCACCGACGGTTTCTTCTTGGCCATAATCATTCGGCTTAATGGCAATCATCTTCCCGACCGGCAAAGCCTCATCTTCAATCGCATCAGCCGGTGGCGTGTAATCGGGCGCCGCATCACGCGCAACGGCCAGCGCATCGGCGGGCTGCATATCGCTGCGCTGTCCCTCCCCCATGTCGAGAATGCCCTTAAGCCATTTGGCAATCGCAGGGTGTTTGTTCACCTCAGCCGCCAATGAAGGCGCGCTGCACGCAAAGTTCAAAACATGAAAAGTCGCGGCATCAGCCAGGGTAAAACGCTCGCCCAACATAAATGGCGTAGCCTCAAGCTGGCGGTTTATCATCTGTAAATCGAGCACAAACTGCGCCTTCACATGGTCAACCGGTAAAGCTGCCGCCAACACTTCAGGGCGTTGCATGGCGGCGCGGTCAACGAGAAAATCTTTCGGCACCAATTCACCGATTTCAAAAATACTCGGCGCAGCGGCGTGCGAGAACAGCCGATAATCGGCCCAATCGGCAAGCAACTCTGCCGCTCCCAGCAATGCGGGTGGCGTCAGCGGCGCGTCGGGATAACGCTTTTCAATTTCGCGTATCATCAGCTTGGTGTCGCAATAAATATGCGCGCCGATTTGCAGCACGGGAATTTTGCGATAGCCGCCGGTCAGCGGGGTCAGGTCGGGCTTCGGCGCAATCACGGGTTGCTCAACCGCCTGCCATGCCAAATTCTTGAAGGCGAAAATACTTATGACTTTTTTCGAATAAGGCGACAGCGCATATTGATGCAATATGAGGTCAGTCATTAGGCGGCAGCGTCAAAATAAGGCCGGTCTCCGGCAATCGTTACGCGCTCCATCACCCGCACTTCAGGATAATAATCCGACGCCGCAAAATGCTGGCAAGCGCGATTGTCCCAAAACGCCATCGACCCCGGCTGCCAGCTAAAGCGGCACTGCACTTCCGGGTTCCAAGCGGTTTTATACAGCTTGTCCAGCAGGTCAGCGCTTTCTTCCGGCTCCATATCGACAATGTGGTCGGTGAAAGCGGCATTGACATAAATCAGCCGCTCATTGGTTTCAGGATGCGTGCGCACCACCGGATGCACCATAGGCGGATATTTTTCGTGCAATTCTTCCGCTTGCTTGCCGAGGCGGCGGGCGAAGACGCGCGCAATATCATGCGAGGCAGAGAGGTTTTCAATCTTCTCTTTCACCTCGTCAGACAGGCGGTCATAGGCCATCACCATATTGGCGAACAGCGTGTCACCGCCGACCGGCGGCAATTCAATAGCGCGCAAAATAGAGCCGAGCGACGGCGCTTCGCCATGTCACATCAGAGTGCCAACGATTTTCCGCGCCGCGCGATTTCGGCCCATGCGCAATGCGCAGCACTTCCGGATTGGGCTGGTCTTTCGGCGTTGCCGGATGAATTTCCAAATCGCCGAACTGAGCGGCAAATTCAATATGCGCCTCTTGGCTCAAATCCTGATCGCGGAAAAATACCACGCGATGCTGCAGCAAGGCCGCACGCACTTCCTCAATCAGCGTATCGTCAAATTTTGACAAATCGCAATCGAGCAATTCGGCACCGCAAGCCGGTGTTAATTGCTTGACGCGAAAACGACTGAATTCACTCATGAGAACCTCCCCTTTTGAAAGTCAGTTTGTAGGGAAAACGCGCTTGGGTCAATCACCTCTTCAATTCGCTTGGCGAGTTTGTTAGTTTCGACCCAACCATTCAAAGAAACGGATATATAATGAGTGTTGTTGTTATCGGGGCCGGTCAGGCCGGCTTACAAACAATTATGAGCCTGCGCCAGGGTGGCTATGAAGATGCCATATAACGCTTATCGGTGATGAAGCTTATCTGCCCTATCAGCGCCCACCTCTGTCGAAAGCCTATCTGTCCGGCTAAATGCAGCGCGAGCGTCTGTTTTTGAAGCCGGAAGATTTTTACAGCGACAATAATGTGACGCTAAAACTCGAAACAGAGGTTGCAGCGCATTGACGCGGCGGCCAAAACCGTCGAACTGAATAATGGCGAGACACTGGCCTATGAGCATGCGGTGATTGCCACCGGCAGCCGCCCGCGCTTGCTTGATGTGCCCGGTCGCGACCTGCCGAATATTTTCGACCTGCGCGGCATGGCCGATATTGACGCCATGCAACCGCATTTTGAAAGCGGCAAAAAGCTGGTGGTGGTCGGCGGCGGCTATATCGGGCTGGAAGCAGCGGCGGTTGCCGCCGATATGGGCATGCAGGTGCATGTGCTGGAAGCCGCACCGCGCTTGCTGGCGCGCGTTGCCGAGCCGGAAATCTCAGCCTTTTACACGCGCCTGCATAAAGACCACGGCGTGACATTGGTAACAGAAAGCCAAATGACCGGCTTTGTCGGTGACGGCGCGGTGACGGGCGTTGAAATGGCAGATGGCAACATTATTGAGGCCGGTATCGTCATTACCGGCATCGGTATTTTGCCCAATATTGAATTGGCCGAAGCGGCAGGGCTGCAAGTCGATAAAGGGATTGTTGTTAATGAGCTGGGTCAAACCAGCGACCCGCATATTTTCGCCGCCGGTGATTGCACTTTGCACCCCAATGATTTACTGGGCCGCACCATGCGCTTGGAAAGTGTGCCCAATGCGATTGAGCAAGGCAAAGCGGTTGCCTCGGCCATTTGCGGTGCGCCCAAACCCTATCATCAAGTGCCGTGGTTTTGGTCAGACCAATATGATGTTAAGCTGCAAATCGCCGGTGTGCCGACGCAAATCGACAATAAAGTGCTGCGCGGTGATGATGCGAGCAACAGCTTTGCTTGGTTTTACTTCACCGGCGATAAGCTGACCGGTGTCACCGCCGTTAACCGTCCGGCCGAGTTTATGGCCGGTCGCATGCTGATTGAAAAATCGCTGAAAGGCGAAGTGACCGCCGACCCTGCCAAGCTGGCCGATGAGGATATGAAACCGAAAGAGTGGTTGGCATGAAGCGCCTCGCCATCGCACTTGTCTGCGCCAGCCTGCTGGCGGCCTGTGCGACAGGCGATAAAGACGGCATTACCTCGCTTGATGACCCGAAATTTGTCAGCTGGTATAAGGCGGCATCGCCCTATGCACGCACCGCCCTGTTCATCACCCTATGCGCTGCGCAGGGCTTCAATAATGGCTCTATCGAAATCAATCTCTGCATATCAAATATGCGCCGCGATGCGCGTATCCGTGTTGAAGGCCGCTTGTGAGCGCACTGATTGAGCAAACATTGGCGCATTATGCCGAGCATCATTGCGACCCCTCTGAGGCAGCGTTTGCCAAGCTATAAGCCGCCGACCCGAATTATCAATCGCTGTTTTTCCTTGATACGGATGAAGGCTTGCGGCGCAACATGATGCGCACCACGCTGGAGATTATCACCACCTATATTGATAATGCTTATGCCGCTGAAAACCTTGTCATCGGCGCGCGGCTCATTCACCTAACCTATGAGGTGACCGATGATTTCGATTTGTTTTTCCAAATCACCCGCGATGTGATTGCCGAGGGCTGCGCCGATATTTGGACAGACGCCCACGCCGAAGCATGGAACGCCATGCTGAAAGATTTTGAAGCAGCGCGGGTTTAAAAAGCAGCAATACCCGTAATGGCGCGGCCGAGGATGAGGGCGTGCACATCATGCGTGCCTTCATAAGTGTTGACCGTCTCGAGGTTAATGGCATGGCGCATGACATGATATTCACCGGCAATACCGTTGCCGCCATGCATATCGCGCGCTTGGCGCGCCACATCAAGCGCTTTGCCGACATTATTGCGTTTAACGATAGAAACCATTTCAGGCGCGAAGCGGCCTTCATCCATCAGCCGCCCGACGCGCAGGCTGGCTTGATAGCCCAGCGCAATCTCTGACTGCATATCGGCCAATTTCTTTTGGTAAAGCTGATTGGCGGCCAGCGGTTTATTGAACTGATGCCGCTCAAGGCCATAGTCACGCGCCGCTTCAAAGCAGAACTCCGCCGCCCCCATCGCGCCCCAGCTAATGCCATAGCGCGCGCGATTGAGGCAGGAAAACGGGCCTTTCAGACCTTCGACGTCGGGCAATATGTTTTCTTCCGGCACGAAGACATCTTCCATCATAATCATGCCGGTGATGGAGGCGCGCAGCGACAGCTTGTTTTCAATCTTCGGTGCACTCAACCCCTGCATGCCTTTTTCAAGAATGAAGCCTTTAATCTTGTCATCATGTTCGGCAGATTTTGCCCAAACGACAAACACATCGGCAATTGGCGCGTTGGAAATCCAAGTTTTGGAGCCGTTCAGCACAAAACCACCATCGGCCTTTTTGGCATGGGTGCGCATGCCTGCCGGGTCAGAACCGGCATCGGGCTCGGTGAGGCCGAAACAGCCGATATATTCGCCGCTGGCCAGCTTGGGCAGATATTTCTGCTTCTGCTCTTCCGAGCCGAAAGTATTGATGGGGTGCATGACCAAAGAAGACTGCACCGACATCATGGAGCGATAGCCGCTATCAATGGCCTCAACCTCGCGCGCCACCAGACCGTAAGAGACATAAGACGCGCCCGCCCCGCCATATTCCGGCTTAATGGTGACACCCAACAGGCCTTGCGCGCCCATTTCGGTGAAAATTTCCGGCGCGTCAGATTCATTGATGAACATATCGGTGACGCGCGGCAGCAAATTTTCCCGCGCATAGGCGCGCGCGCTATCGGCAATCATGCGCTCTTCTTCCATCAGTTGCTCGCTGAGCAGAAACGGGTCTTCAGCATTAAACTTTGCAATTTTTTCCATGCTGCGACTATCTCACATTCGCCAAAGGCTGAAAAAGAAAAAACCCGCATGCATCACAATGGCGCATACGGGCTTTTCCCCCTCCAGAAAGGGTTTACTTCTTAATAATGCCGGCCAGCATTTTGCGTGTTTTCTCGCCATAGGGCGGGCGCAGCGCGCCGGCAGCAAATTCAAACGGCGACTGACGGAAAACCGTCTTGGCATGGCTGAAATTGATAAAGCCTTCATGGCCGTGATAAGCGCCCGTGCCCGACGGGCCAACGCCGCCAAACGGCGCATCGTCTTGCATGATATGCGTAATTACGTCATTCACCGTCACACCGCCCGAAGTGGTGGAGTTGATGACTTTATCTTCTTCAGCCTTATTGTCGCCGAAATAATACAGACCCAGCGGACGGTCATGGTCATTGACATAACCAATCGCTTCATCGGTGGTTTTGTAAGATTTGACCGGCAAAATCGGGCCGAAAATTTCTTCCTGCATGACTTTCGTATCTTCGCCCGGCTCAACAATAATGGTCGGCGGGATTTTGTGATGCGGCTGCTGCGAGAAATCCTCATTGGCCGGATTAATCTCAACAATCTTGGCACCCTTTCGCGCGCATCGTCCAGATAGCCTTGCAAACGGTCATAATGGCGCTGATTGACCACTGATGTGTAATCGGGATTGTCTTTCAGCGTCGGGAACATGGTTTCCACCGCGTCAGATGCTTCCGCGACAAACTCATCAACCTTGCCTTCCGGCACCATGACATAATCAGGCGCGAGGCAGATTTGACCGGCATTCAAAGTTTTGCCTGTCATCACACGAGCCGCAGTTTTTTTGAAGTCGGCGCTATCTGAGACAATCACCGGCGACTTCCCGCCCAATTCAAGCGTCACCGGCGTCAGGTTCTCGGCTGCAGCGCGCATAATATGCGAGGCAATGGCCGTTGCGCCGGTGAACAGCAGATGGTCAAACGGCTGCTTCGCAAAAGCGGCACCGGTTTCCGGCCCACCCAGAACGACTGCAACATCGCTTTCATCATAATATTTTTCGCACAATTCTTTAGTCAAAATCGCGCTTTGCACGGTAAATTCTGACGGTTTGATGATGGTGCGGTTACCGGCTGCGAAAATCGAGCCCATCGGGCCGAAACACAGATTGAACGGGAAATTCCACGGCACAACATTGCCGACACAGCCAAGCGGCTGATATTCAACGCGCGTGCTGGCACCCAGCAGACCGAGCGGGAACATGGAATGGCGCTTGGAGGCTTTCATCCATTTGCGAACGTTTTTCTTGGCATATTTCAGCGCGCCCAGCGTGCCGCCGACATCGGTTGCCAGCGTGCCTTCGGGGCTGCGATTGCCGAAGTCGGCCATCAGCGCATCAACCATAGCGTCGCCATTGTCAACAATCAGGGCAATGGTGCGGTCAATCAAATCAATGCGGCGCTCTGCCGTCATTGGCCCTTCGGCAATATGCGCCGCTTTTTGCATATCGACCAGACGACGAATATCGGCCTCTGATGTTTCCGGCAATTCCTGCATTGTTTCTGCTGCACTCATGGTGTCCTCCCAAAAAAACTTCATAAAGTAAATCAGATAATGTCGCACTTGCCAATAGGGCGATTGCCAGTATGGTATTTATCAAGAGGAGACCCAAATGAGTGATGTAATTGAAAAAGAACTGAGTGATAGCGGAGTGCTGACCATACGCATGAACCGCCCCGATGTTCTCAATAGCATGAACAGCGATATTGTTTTTGCCATGATTGATGCGCTGAGCGAAGCGGCGAATAATGACGCTGTGCGCGCCATTGTTTTGACAGGTAATGGCCGCGGCTTTTGTGCGGGCGCTGACCTTGCTGGCGGTAATTGGCCGTCTGAAGAAGGCATGTCGCCCGGCGATGTGACCGCCAATTCTATGGAAATCGGCTTTAATCCAATGGTGCGCGCTGTTGTCGACAGCCCCAAGCCGGTTGTTACCGCAATTAACGGCATAGCCGCCGGTGGCGGCGTCGGTTTGGCCTTATCCGGCGATTTGGTGCTGGCCGCAGAAAGCGCCAAATTCCGCCTCGTATTCGCCCCTCAGCTGGGCATTATCCCCGATGTCGGCGCAAGCTGGCTGGTGCCGAATTTGGTCGGGCGCGCCCGCGCCAATGGACTGGCTCTGCTCGGCGACAATCTTGACGCCGCCACGGCGCTGGAATGGGGCATGGTGTGGGAAGTGCATCCCGATGACCAATTACTCGCCAAAGCGCAAGAATATGCCGAACGCATGGCGCAAAGCTCCATTACCGGCATTAAGGCGACCGTGCGTGCGCATGATAAAGCGATGTTGCAATCACTGCATGACCAGCTTGAATTTGAAAAGGAAGAGCAGCGTCATTATACCAATCAGCCGGTTTTCTTTGAGGGCGTGAAAGCCTTTATTGAAAAACGCAAACCGAATTTCCGCGAGATTGAAGCCGAAATGGCAAAATCCGCGAACGACAAGTAAGTGAGGAAGCCATGAATTTTGAATATGATTTATTGAAGCTGGATATTGAAAACAATATTGCCACGCTGACTTTTAACGACCCCGATAGCCTCAATGCGATGAGCGCGCCGATGCTGTCATCAATGGATTTGGCGCTCGACGAAATTGAAAATCCCGATAATGGCGTGCGCGCCTTGATTGTGACCGGTGCCGGTCGCGGTTTTTGTGCCGGTGCCAATGTCGCGCGCATGGATGGCGATGGCGGCGAAAAACGCAATCGTCAACCCGATGCCGGTGAAGGTTTGGAAAAAATTTATCACCCGCTGCTGCGCCGCTTTCGCAATCTGCATTGCCCGATTGTGTCAGCCGTAAACGGCCCATGCGCCGGTGTCGGCATGAGCTTTGCGCTGATGGGCGATATGGTTATCGCCAATGAAAGTGCTTTCTTCTTGCAAGCTTTCCGCCGCATCGGTCTGGTGCCGGATGGCGGTGCGACCTATTTGCTGCCGCGCCTTGTCGGCATGGCACGAGCCCGCGAATTGACCATTATGGGCGACCGCCTGCCGGCCAAAACCGCTTTGGAATGGGGGCTTATCAACCGCGTGGCTGCTGATGATAAATTGCTCGACGAAGCCGGTGCGCTGGCTGCCGAATTGGCGCAAGGCCCGCATTCGCTGAAGCTTATCCGCAATCTGCTGTGGGAAAGCATTGATGCCAAATATGAAGAGCAGCTGAATAATGAGCGGCAAGCGCAACGCACGGCCAGTCGCACGGACGACTTCAAAGAAGGTGTCACCGCCTTTAATGAAAAGCGCGACGCGAACTTTACCGGTAACTAGGCCTATTCCAGCCCCAGTTTCTGCATCACCAGCTTGTTGACAGCTTGCGGGTTGGCTTTGCCGCCCGTGGCTTGCATCACCTGACCGACAAACCAACCGGCCATTTTCGGCCGCTCTTGCGCTTGCGCCACTTTGTCGGGATTGGCGGCAATCACTTCATCCACCGCCGCTTCAATCGCGCCGGTATCGGTGACTTGCTTCAAGCCTTTTTCTTCGACAATGACGGACGGGTCTTTGCCCTGATCGGGGCCAGTTTCAAACATCAGCTCAAATACTTCTTTGGCGGTGCGGCCCGAAACCGTGTCATCGGCAATCAAATCGACCAACTGGCCGACTTGAGCGGCTGAGACGGGACTGTCGGCAATGGCGAGATCGGCTTTGTTGAGACCGGCAAACACCGAACCGATAACCATATTGGCGACCGCTTTGGCGTCACGCCCTTCGGCAGCCGCTTCAAAGAAAGCGGCGTTTTCAGCTTCACCGACCAGCACACCGGCATCATAAGGCGTCAGGCCATAATCATTGATGAAGCGTGCTTTCTTGTCGTCGGGCAATTCCGGCAAGCTTTCGGCAATCTCATCGACAAAATCTTGGCTGAACTCGAGCGGTAGCAAATCAGGGTCGGGGAAATAGCGATAATCATGCGCTTCTTCTTTAGAGCGCATGGCGCGGGTCTCGCCTGTCTTCGGGTCGAACAGCCGCGTTTGCTGTTCCACCGTGCCACCATCCTCAATCAAATCAATTTGGCGCCGCGCTTCATATTCAATCGCTTGGCCGATAAAGCGAATGGAATTGACGTTTTTAATCTCGCAACGCGTGCCCAATTCATCGCCCGGTTTAC
Organism: Rhodobiaceae bacterium; assembly: GCA_038143435.1. Lineage (GTDB taxonomy): Bacteria > Pseudomonadota > Alphaproteobacteria > RS24 > RS24 > UBA8337. The sequence goes on from JAYQLX010000004.1 coordinate 133,530, forward strand.
GCACCGACACATTGACATCGGCGCGCAAGCTGCCCTGCTCCATATTGCCGTCGCAAGTGCCGAGATAGCGCAAAATGGCGCGCAGTTTTTTGACATAGGCTTGCGCCTCAGCCGCCGAACGCATATCGGGATGCGAGACGATTTCCATCAGTGCCACGCCCGAGCGGTTCAAATCAACAAAGCTCATATCAGGATGCTGGTCGTGCAGCGACTTACCGGCATCTTGCTCAAGGTGCAAACGCTCAATGCCGATTTCCTTCACCACGCCATCATCAAGGTCAATTTCAATCGCGCCCTCGCCGACAATCGGCTGCTGGAATTGCGAAATCTGATAGCCTTGCGGCAGGTCGGGATAAAAATAGTTTTTGCGGTCAAACACGGAGTAATTATTAATCTGCGCCTTCAGCCCAAGCCCCGTCCGCACGGCTTGCTCGACACAAAACCAGTTAATCACCGGCAGCATACCGGGCATGGCGGCATCAACCAATGACACTTGGCTGTTCGGCTCTGCGCCAAATTCGGTCGCCGCGCCGGAAAATAATTTGGCGGTTGAAGCCACTTGCGCATGCACTTCAAGCCCCAGCACGATTTCCCAATCGCCGGTTGCGCCTGCAATGAGATTGTTTGTTTCAGCCATTTAAGCACTCCACCAATCTTGCGGTTGCGCGTCAAACCCTGCCGCTTCTTCCAGCACACCGGCCGTACGTAGCAATTCTTCTTCGCCAAATGCCTTGCCAATCAACTGCAAGCCAAGCGGCAAGCCGTCCGCATCAAGTCCGGCGGGCACGGAAATACCGGGCAGTCCGGCCAGATTGACGGTGACGGTGAACACATCGTTCAAATACATTTCCAACGGGTCTTCAACATTCTTGCCAATCGGGAACGCTGCTGACGGCGTGGTCGGCGTCAGCAGCACATCGCATTTCTCATATGCTTTGGTGAAATCCTCGGCAATCAGGCGGCGCACTTGCAGGGCTTTGACGTAATAAGCGTCATAATAACCGGCGGACAGCGCATAAGTGCCAATCATCACGCGGCGCTTCACCTCATCACCGAAACCGGCAGCGCGGGTTTGCGCATACATATCATCAATATCGACGCCGTCTTGCCGCGCGCCATAGCGCACACCGTCATAGCGCGCCAAATTGGAAGACGCTTCGGCAGGCGCGATAATGTAATAAGCAGGCAGCGCATATTTGGTATGCGGCAGCGACACATCGACAATCTCCGCCCCTGCCGCTTTCAGCCAATCAATGCCCTGCTGCCACAAATTTTCAATCTCGGCAGGCATATTATCGACGCGATATTCTTGCGGAATACCGACGCGCAGCCCTTTTATGTCGCCGGTCAGCGCCGCCTCATAATCAGGTACATCGCGCTCAACGCTGGTCGTGTCGCGCTTGTCGAAAGAGGCCATGCTAGTAAGCATCATGGCCGCGTCGCGCACCGTATGGGTAATCGGCCCTGCTTGGTCGAGCGATGAGGCAAAAGCAACAATGCCCCAACGCGAGCAGCGGCCATAAGTCGGCTTCAAGCCCACCGTGCCGGTAAAGGCGGCAGGCTGGCGAATGGAGCCGCCCGTATCTGTGGCGGTGGCGGCGATACCGAGGCGCGCCGCAACGGCGGCGGAAGACCCGCCCGAAGAACCGCCCGGCACAAGTTCTGTGCCATTGGCCTTCCACGGATTGACCACCGGCCCAAAGCGCGAGGTTTCGTTTGAGGAGCCCATCGCGAACTCGTCATTGTTCAGCTTGCCGAGCATCACCGCGCCATCATTCCAGAGATTTTGCGTCACCGTGCTTTCATAAGGCGGGATGAAGTCGCCCAAAATATTGGAACACGCGGTTGTGCGCACACCTTTGGTGCAGAACAAATCTTTCACACCAATCGGCAGACCTTCCAAAGGCCGCGCCTCACCGGCGGCGATTTTCTTGTCGCTTTCAGCCGCCATTTCCATTGCCTTTTCAGGTGTTTCCAGCACATAAGCATTGAGCGCAGAAGACGCCGAAACGCGAGTCATATGCGCCTCAGTCAATTCAACGGCAGAGAATTCTTTTTTGGCCAGCCCGTCGCGCGCTTCGGCCAAATTCAGTTCGGTCAAATCGGCCATTATTCGACCACCTTCGGCACAGCGAAATATTCATCGTCTTTTTCAGGCGCATTGGCCAGCACGTCTTCGGCATAACCGCCATCAGTCACGACATCATCGCGGCCACGGATTTTATCTTCCGCCGCACTGGTTAAGGGTTTCACCCCTTGCGTATCAAGCTCAGAAAGCTGATCGACAAAACCGAGAATGGCACTCAGCTCTTTGGCAAGCCCCGGCACGTCATCATCTGTCAGCCCGATACGAGCAAGATTGGCGATGCGACGCACCATATTTTCATCAACTGACATTTAATCGCCCTTATTGGAATTTGGCCGGAAACTAGCAAAGGCCGTGCCGCCGCGCAATATGACTTTCGCCAAAACCCGTGCTATTCAATCAATATGCAAATGGTTGAAACCCCAAGCGAATTGATAAGCTCATTGGAAAGCGCGCAACGCCTGATGGGGCTGGATTTGGGCAGCAAGACCATCGGCCTCGCATTGGGCGATAGCAACCATAAAATCGCCACCCCTTTTAACACGATACGGCGCAAGAAATTCGGCCTTGATGCCGCCGCTTTGGCCGACATTATTGCAGCCGAACATGTCGGCGGGCTGGTTTTGGGCTTGCCGCTTAATATGGATGGCAGCGAAGGCCCGCGCGTGCAAGCGACGCGCGCTTTTTTGCGCAATCTCGAAAATCTGCCCGATTTCCCTAACCTGCCCGTTTTGTTATGGGATGAGCGGCTGTCCACGTCGGCAGTAGAGCGTACCTTGCTGGAGGCCGATACCAGCCGTGCCAAACGGACCGAAGTTATCGATAAAATGGCCGCTGCCTTTATTCTGCAAGGCGCGATAGACGCGCATTACGGCGTCTAGGGTTTAGCTGCCCTCACTATTCTGCAAGAAAAAATAGGTTTGCCAAATTGCAAAAAATATTCGTTCTCGATGCCTGTGGCGACGAAGCGTTGGCCGTGCGGATTGTCGTGAATGTTCCATTATTGATATTGAGGCGAACGGAAAAATTAATCTCAACTGGCGGTTTTGACTTGCCCCGACTCGCGCCCCTCTGTATATACTCGGATTTTAATGACAGCGACGGAAATCAAGGGTGCTTTCGCCCACCGCGACCTTTTGGGGATCGACGGGCTGTCTGTTTCCGAAATCACCTATCTGCTTGACCTGTCCGACAGCTATGTCGAACAAAATCGGCAAATTGACAAAAAGACTTCCGTGCTGCGCGGACGCACACAAATCAATCTGTTCTTTGAAAGCTCAACACGCACGCAAAGCTCTTTTGAGCTGGCCGGTAAACGTCTTGGTGCTGACGTGATGAATATGGCAGTCAAAACCTCGGCCGTGAATAAGGGCGAGACGCTAATTGATACCGCCGTAACGCTGAACGCCATGAACCCTGACCTTTTGGTGGTGCGGCATGGCGATAGCGGCGCGGTGGAATTGCTGGCGCAAAAACCTCCTGCGCGGTTTTAAACGCGGGTGATGGGGCGCATGAGCACCCGACGCAAGCATTGCTCGACGCGCTGACCATTCGCCGCCGCCTCGGCAAGCTGCAAGGGCTGCGCGTCGCTATTTGCGGCGATATTGCACATAGCCGCGTGGCGCGCTCTAATCTACTGCTGCTTAACGCTATGGGGGCGCAAGTGCATCTCATCGGCCCGCAAACCCTGCTGCCGGTCGGCGCTGAACAACTTGGCGCGCATGTGTTTACCGATATGAAAGCCGGACTAGAAGGCTGCGACATTGTGATGATGCTGCGCATCCAAAATGAACGCATGGAAGGCGCCCTTATTCCTTCCGTGCGCGAATATTATCGTCTTTACGGCCTCGACCGCGAAAAGCTGGGCTATGCCAAACCGGACGCGCTGGTCATGCATCCCGGCCCGATGAATCGCGGTGTCGAGATTGACAGTGCCGTGGCCGATGACCCTGAGCGCAGCCTCATTCGCGACCAAGTGGAAATGGGCGTCGCCGTGCGCATGGCAGTGCTGGAAGCACTAGCCGCCAATCTGCCCAATGGGACGGGAGGCGCGCAATGAATAAGGCCTTTTCCAATGCCCGTCTGATTGACCCGGCCAGTGGCTTGGACGAGCTCGGCACGCTGGTTGTCGAAAAAGGCAAAATCAGCGCCATCGGTAAAAACGCCAAAGTGCCCGATAAAATGAAAAGCCATGACTGCAATGGCATGGCCATATTGCCCGGTCTGGTCGATATGCAGGTGTTTACCGGTGAGCCGGGCGAAGAATATCGCGAAACCCTGGCCACTGCCTCGCAGGCGGCGGCGGCGGGTGGCGTGACGACCATGATAACCATGCCGAATACCAATCCGGTGATTGATGACGCGGCACTTGTTGACTTTATCTCACGGCGCGCCCGCGACACGGCGATTGTCCGTGTACACCCAATGGCGGCTTTGACCAAAGGTTGCGCAGGCAAAAGCATGACCGAAATCGGTTTGCTCAGCGAAGCGGGTGCCGTTGCCTTTACCGATGGCGACCGTGCCGTCATGAACGCGCTGACCATGCGCCGCGCGCTTTCCTATGCCGGCACGTTTGACGCGCTGATTGTACAGCACGCGATGGACCAAGATTTGCAAAGCGCCGGTGTCATGCATGAAAGCGAAATGGCGACGCGGCTGGGGTTGGCGGGAATTCCCGTCGCTGCCGAAACGGCAATGATTGATCGCGATTTGCGCCTCGTTGAATTGACCGACGCGCGCTATCACATTGCGCAAATTTCTGCTGCCGACAGTGTTGAGACGGTGCGCGCCGCCAAAAAGCGCGGCCTGCCGGTTTCATGTGGCGTATCGGCCACCCATTTGATGCTCAATCAAAATGATGTCGAAAACTACCGAACCTTCGCCAAATTATCGCCGCCCTTGCGGCGCGAAGAAGACCGCCTCGCGCTTATTGCGGGTGTCGCAGACGGCACGATTGATGTCGTGGTGTCCGGCCATAATCCGCAAAATGAGGAAGCCAAGCGCCAGCCTTTCGCGCAAGCCGCCTATGGCACGGTCGGCGTCGAAACCCTTCTGGCCGGTGTGCTGAGCCTCTACCATGCAGACGGCGTTTCGCTTGACCGCTTGCTGGATTGCGTGACGGCGCGCCCAGCCGCGCTATTAGGTCTGGCCGGTGGCACGCTGAGCGTCGGCGCGGCGGCTGATTTCGCCATTACCGATATTGACGCGCCGTGGGTTGTTGATGCCGACACCTTGCGCTCCAAGTCGCAAAATGCTGCTATCGACAAAAGAAAAGTTCAGGGGCAAGTCTTGGCCTGTTATGTCGGCGGCAAAGCCGTTTTTGAACTTTAAGCCATATTCAGGGGGATATTATGGGTGAACCGATTATTATTATTTTGGGCGCTGCTTTGGGCTATTTGCTGGGCTCCATTCCTTTCGGCCTGGTGTTCACCCGCATTGGCGGCAAAGGCGATATTCGTGACATCGGCTCGGGGAATATCGGCGCGACCAATGTGTTGCGGTCGGGCAGCAAAGTTTTGGCTCTAGCAACGCTAATTGCCGATGCGGTGAAAGGCGGTCTCGCGGTTGCGTTGATATGGCGCTTGGGCAGCGATACCGCCGCTTACGTGGCCGGACTAGCTGCTTTTATCGGGCATCTATTTCCCGTCTGGCTTGATTTCAAAGGCGGTAAAGGCGTGGCCGTTTTCATCGGCGCCATTCTCATCATGTCGCCTTTAACCGGCCTGATGTTCCTTGCCGTATGGGTGCTTGTCGCGCTGGTTTTCCGCACGTCGTCACTTTCTGCCATTATCGCTTTGATATTGACTGTGCCGTTTCTTGTCTTACTCGGGGAGAGCGATACCGCAATATTCGTGGCGTTAATGGTGGCGCTATCCTTATGGGCGCATCGGGAAAACATTGCGCGGCTGCGCGCCGGAACGGAACCGAAAATCGGCAGGTAGATACACTGCCTAACGAAAAAACAAATAAAGTGGTTGGGTATAAAAGAGGGTTGCAACCGTAAAAGAAAATGAGCTTGCCGTTGGACCAAGAATCGGGCGGCAAAATCAGCTTGATTTCAATTACTAAAAAATGCGGCGATTTGACATCGCGCGCCATTTCGACCATATGATGCGCCCGAAACATAATTTGAGGCATTTTTATGCAGGTCGTTATTGTTGAATCGCCCGCCAAGGCGAAAACCATCAATAAATATCTCGGCTCGGACTTTACGGTTCTGGCGAGCTTCGGCCATGTGCGCGATTTGCCGGAGAAAAACGGCTCGGTTGACCCCGATAATGATTTCGCCATGTCTTGGGAAGAACATGGCGATGCGCGCAAGCGTCTGAGCGAGATTGCCAAAGCAGTTAAAGACGCTGACTCGCTGGTGCTAGCCACTGACCCCGACCGCGAAGGCGAAGCGATTAGCTGGCATGTGCTGGAAGTATTGCGCAAAAAGAAAGTGCTTGGCGATAAACCCGTCAGCCGCGTCGTGTTTAACGCCATCACCAAAAATGCCGTGCTCGAGGCAATGACGAAACCGCGCGAAATTGATGAAAAGCTGGTCGATGCCTATTTGGCACGCCGCGCGCTCGATTATCTGGTCGGTTTTAACCTATCGCCTGTTTTGTGGCGCAAATTGCCGGGCTCGCGTTCAGCCGGTCGCGTGCAATCGGTGGCGCTGCGCTTGATTTGCCAACGCGAATTAGAAATTGAAGCGTTTAACCCTCGCGAATATTGGTCGGTCGAAACGGAATTCAAATCAGCCAATGGCGACATGCTGCCGACACGGCTGGTGCGCCACAAAGGCGAGAAACTTGAAAAATTCACCCTTGCCAATGAGGATATGGCGCGCGAAGCGGAAACCGCCATTGCCAGCACGGAATTTTCAATCGACAAGATTGAGAGCAAGCCGGGACAAAGAAAACCTGCCGCGCCGTTCACCACCTCAACCCTGCAACAAGAAGCCAGCCGCAAGCTTGGCTTTAACGCCAAGCGCACCATGCAAGTGGCGCAATTGCTTTATCAAGGTGTCACCATTGACGGCGAGGAAACCGGCCTTATCACCTATATGCGGACCGACGGTACGCAAGTTGCGCCGGAAGCCGTAACAGAGACACGCGAGGTCATTGTTGAAGATTTCGGTAATGAATATTTGCCTGACACGCCGCGCGTCTATGAAACCAAAGCGGCCAATGCGCAAGAGGCGCATGAGGCCATTCGCCCGACATCGCTGGCCCGTCGCCCCGACCAAATGGGCCGCTTTCTCGATGGCGACCAAGCTAAGCTTTATGAACTGATTTGGAAACGCACCATGGCATCGCAAATGGAAAATGCCCGTGTGCAGCGCACCACGATTTCCATTAGCGGCGCCGATGGCCTTACCGGTTTGCGCGCCTCCGGCACGGTCGTCACCTTCGCAGGCTTTTTAAAGCTTTATGAAGAAGGGAAAGACGATGAGGCCGATGAAAAAGACGGCCCGCGCCTACCGCAAGTCAAAGAAGGCGAAAAACTCTCCGTGTTTAAAATTTCGCCGGAACAGCATTTCACCGAGCCGCCGCCGCGCTATAGCGAAGCGACTTTGGTCAAACGCATGGAAGAATTGGGCATTGGTCGCCCGTCAACCTATGCCTCTGTTTTGAGCGTGCTGCGCGAGCGCGATTATGTGGTGATGGACCGCAATCGCTTTATTCCGCAAGATAAAGGCCGTCTGGTGACCGCGTTTCTAGAAAATTTCTTCGACCGCTATGTAGAATATGATTTCACCGCCGGTTTGGAAGCCGATCTTGACAAAGTGTCCGACGGCTCACTGAGCTATAAAGAAGTCCTAGCCCGCTTCTGGGAAGACTTCCACAAAACCGTCGATACGACGTTGGAAATCCGCAACACGCAAATTCTCGACACGATGAATGAGGTGATGGGGCCGCATATCTTTAAAGATACCGGCAATGGCAATCCGCGCGTCTGCCCGAAATGCAATGATGGTGAATTGAGCTTGAAGACGGGCCGCTTCGGTGCATTTGTCGGCTGCACGCGCTATCCTGATTGCCGCTTCACCCGCCCCTTTGCCGGTGAACAAGCCGAGCAAGGCGATATTGAGCGCATTTTGGGGCAAGACCCTGAGAGCGGCCTCGATGTGCATATCAAAAACGGCCGCTTCGGCGCTTATATTCAACTCGGTGATACGGGCGAGACGGAGGAAAAGCCGAAACGCGCCGGTATTCCCAAAGGTAAAACACCGGCCGAGATGGAATTGGATTATGCGCTGAAGCTTTTGTCTTTGCCGCGTAATGTCGGCGCGCACCCTGAAACGGGTGAAGATATTATGGCCGATATCGGTCGCTACGGCCCCTATATTAAAGCCGGCAAACAATCGGCCAGTTTGGAAACACCCGATGAAGTGTTTGAAATCGGCGTCAATCGCGCCGTTACCGTCTTGGCCGAGCGCAAAGCCAAAGGCCCGGCGCAACGCCGTGGCGGCAGCGTGATTAAGGATTTGGGCGAGCACCCTGACGATAAAAAGCCGGTGCGCGTGATGGATGGGCGCTTCGGCCCTTATGTGAAATATGAAAAGGTCAATGCGACCATTCCGAAGGACGAAAACCCCGAAGAGATTACGCTGGAACGCGGGCTGGAATTAATCGCCGCGCGCATTGCCAAAGGCCCCGCCAAGAAACGAAAAAAAGCCGCGCCGAAGAAAAAGAGCGCCTAATGGGAGACATCCCGACGCGCGATGAGATTTTGAAGTTCATCGCCGAACATGAAGGCGAAACCACCAAACGTGATATTGCCAAAGCCTTTAACATTAAAGGCGCTGACCGCATTCCGTTGAAACGCCTATTGCGTGAAATGGCGGCCGAGGGCCTGCTCGAAGGCAGTCGCAAAGGCGGCATGCGTGGGCAAGGCGATTTGCCCAGCGTCTCTGTCGTGCAAGTGACGGGGCGCAATAAGGAAGGCTATTTGGTCGCCCGCGCGCGCCGCGAAGGCGATTTGCTGGACGGGCCGCAAGACCCGATTATCGAAATTGATGACAGCCCGCCGCGCAATCGTCGTCATCGCCCGTCGCCACCCGTATCGCCGGGCGACACCGCATTGGCGCGGCTGCGGCGCGTCAATAAGGACAAATATATTGCCCGCATCATTCGCAAATTGGGCGATGCCGGTGGGCAAATTATCGGCGTGGTGCGCGAGCGCAGTGATGGCCTATGGCTCATTCCGGCTGACCGCCGCGAACGCCATGATTATCAATTGGAAAAAGACACTAAAGCGGCGCATGGCGATTTGTTAGTCTGCGAAAAACTGCCCGGCCCGCGCATGGCGGCCAAGCGCGCGCGGATGAAAGAAAATATCGGCGCGGCTAATGACCCGCATGCTTTTTCGCTTATCTCAATTGCCGAACAAGGCTTGCCGACCGTATTTCCCGAAGCAGTGATGGCCGAAGCGGAAGCGGTGGAAGAAGCGGGACTTGAAGGGCACGAAGATTTGACCGCCCTGCCCTTTATCACCATTGACCCGGCCGATGCGCGCGACCATGACGATGCGGTATTTGCCGAGCCCGACCCGGACATTAAGGGGGGCTTTATCGTCTGGGTGGCGATTGCCGATGTTGCGGCTTATGTCGCCGCTGACAGCGAAATGGACAGGGAAGCAAGGAAGCGCGGCAATTCGGTTTATATGCCCGACCGCGTGGTGCCGATGCTGCCCGAACGGCTGTCGAATGATTTATGCTCCTTGCGCGAAAACGAGACGCGCCCCTGCATGGCGGTTAAAATCAATATTGCCGCCAATGGCCAAAAAACCGCTCACCAATTTTACCGCGGCTTGATGCGTTCGGTTGCCAAGCTGAGCTATGCCGAAGCGCAGCGCGCTTTCGATGGCGAGTGCCCTGCCGAATTCAAACATCTCAATGATGATGTGTTGCAACCGCTATGGCAGGCCTATCAATGCATGGTGCAGGCGCGCGAACGTCGCCAGCCTTTGCGCATAAATAGGCCCGAGCGGCGCATTGAAATGAATGATAAGGGGCAGATTACCCGCATTTACACACCGCCCGTGCTGGAGGCTCATAAGCTGATTGAAGAAATGATGGTCAGCGCCAATGTTTGCGCCGCCGAGACATTGGAAAAAGCCAAGCGACCGCTGATTTACCGCGTGCATGACACGCCGCCTGATGAGCGCGTGCGCGCCCTGTCAGATTTTCTGCGCTCGATGAACATTAAACTGAGCCTCGGCCAAACCCTGCTGCCTCAATTATTCAACGGGCTGATGGAGCAAGCTGCCGGCCAGCCTATCGCCCCGACCGTTTCTGAAGCGGTGCTGCGCACGCAAGCGCAAGCGATTTACGACGTTGAGAATATCGGCCATTTCGGCCTCAATCTCGGTCGTTATGCGCATTTCACCTCACCCATTCGCCGCTATGCCGATTTGACCGTGCATCGCGCCCTCATCGCCGCCATCAAAGCCGGTAAAGACGGGCAAAGTGAAACGGAGGCCGAAGCGCTGCCCGATATTGCCGAAGCCATTTCCGCGACCGAGCGGCGCGCCATGATTGCCGAGCGTAGCGCCGGTGAACGCTATCTCGCGGCCCATATGGCAGACCAAATCGGCAAAAGTTTTGCGGCGCGTATTTCCGGCGTGTCGCGCGCCGGATTGTTTGTCAAGCTCGATGATAGCGGCGCGGACGGGCTGATACCGATTTCGCGGCTCGGCGATGAACGCTTTTATGCCGATGAAAACAATATGTATATGACCGGCGGCACGACCGGCATGATTTTCCGCATTGGCGAAAGCGTTGAGGTGGAATTGGAAGAAGCGACACCGCTCAAGGGCGGCCTCTTGTTTTCGCTACTCGATGGTGGCACATATGGTGGCAATCCGAAACGGACAAACAGAAGAAACGGCCCGTTTCGTCGCTCCGGCCCGAAACCCCGAAGAGGAAGACGCTAACCCATGTCCATCGAACATCTTTTGCGCGAAGAACGCAGCCGCCGCGCTGCCATGTGGCGCGGTGTGCGAGGCCAATGCCCGCAATGCGGCGAGAAAACCCTGTTTCGGAAATATTTGAAAATCAGCGACAAATGTTCGTCTTGCGGCCTCAATCTGTCGGGTCATCAAGCCGATGATGCGCCGCCCTATTTCACCATTTTCATTGTCGGCCATGTGATTGTGCCGGTGGCGCTGATTGTCGAGCGCCTTTACACACCGCCGCTTTATGTTCACGCGCTGCTGTTTTGTGTGCTGGCCGTTGTGGTCAGCCTCATCTCATTACCGATGGTCAAAGGCGCGGTTGTCGGCCTACAATGGGCGCTTCGCATGCATGGCTTTGCAGAGACTACGGAAGAGCAGAATGAGTAAATATGGCAATACCCCGGTCGGGCCGGGTGAGTATCGAGAAGAAAGTGCCAAAGCGGTGCGCCCGCGCGAAGCGGCCACATTGATTGTCGTGCGGCAAGCCAAACAGCCGAAAATCCTCATGGGCAAGCGCGCCGCCACGCATAAATTCATGCCCAATAAATTCGTCTTTCCGGGCGGTCGCCTCGACCTTATCGACCAGCGTCTGCAAGTGCCAAAGAACCTTAGCGCGCCGGTGATGAAGCGGCTTAGAAAAGAAACCCGCAAAACCGTCAGCGACAATAAACTGCGCGGGCTGGCGCTGGCCGCCATTCGTGAAACCTATGAAGAAACCGGCCTGATTATCGGTCGCCCGACCAAAAAGAGCCTGAGCACCGGCGATAAGGTGTGGCAAAGCTATTTCGACCATGGCGTTGAGCCGCCGCTCGACCAGATGGATTTCATCGCCCGCGCCGTCACGCCCACTTATCGCACGCGGCGTTTCGATACGCGTTTTTTCATGGTTTATGACGAGTTCATTCACACCGACCCGGAAGAAATGGCCAAAGCGAGCGGTGAATTGCTGGATTTGCATTGGCTGACATTGGGCGATGCGCGCAAGCTCGACCTGCCCGCCATCACCCGTTCGGTGATTGATATGGTGGAAGAGCGCATGCAGCACGACCGCAAAGAGCAAATGAAAAAACCCGCGCCCTATGTCCGCTTCATTAACGGCAAACCGTTGACCACCGAACTTTAGTTGAGGTTGACAAGCGCGCCGAAATGCCTATTTTCGCCAACACAGCCCGAGAGCGCCCAAGATTTTTGAGGATTTGACCAATGGCAAAACCGACAACCGTTAAAATCAAGCTGGAAAGCACTGCCGGCACAGGTTTTTTCTATGTGACCAAGAAAAACGCCCGCACCATGACCGAGAAAATGGTCGTGCGGAAATATGATCCGGTAGCGCGCAAGCATGTGGAATTTAAAGAAAACAAAATCAAGTAAAACCGCTTGTTTTGTTGATTGAAAGGCGTCCCATTGGGCGCCTTTTTTATTGCCCGCACCGACAAACAGCCTAATTATAGCGCCATGCAGCAAGAAGAAGCCGAAATTTTGGCCCTGAAAGCCCTCACCTATCTGGCCGGAGTGGACGAAATGATGGACCGTTTCGCGGCGCTTTCCGGCATGGGCCCGAACGATATTTTAGAACGCGCACAAGACCCTGACATGCTGGCCGGTGTGCTCGATTTCTTTTTGTTTGATGAGGCGCTGTTGACCGAATTTTGCGAGGCGCAGGAGATAAACCCCGAGCATCCGGCGCAAGCGCGCATGGCGTTGCCCGGCGGGGATTTGCCGCATTGGACGTGAAATGAGTTGTAAATGAGTGAAATTGCCCCCGAAATCATCAGCCAATTGGAAGCGCTGAGCTTGGATGCGGCGCGCCCGCTCATCATCACCGATGCCGATGAAGTGCTGCTGAAATTTATGGAGCGGGTGGAAGTTTATCTGGAAGGCCAAGGGCTGTGGATTGACCTGCAAAATTTCGGGCTGAGCAATAATATCAAATCGCGCGAAACCAATGAGCCGGTGCAGATGCCGACATTGATTGATGATTTCTTCGCCACAGAGACGCCGCATATTGAAGCGGCAGACGGCGCGGCGGAAACGCTGGCAGCATTGGCTGAGCAAGCACAAATTGTCGTGCTGACCAATCTTCCCGCCGACCACAAACAGGCGCGCATCGACAATCTCAAAGGCCACGGCATGGATTATCCGGTGGTCGTCAATAGCGGTTTGAAAGGCGCACCGGTGAAATGGCTGGCCGATAAAGTGGACGGGCCGGTTTTCTTTCTCGACGATATACCGCACAATATCAATTCAGTGGCAGAAGATGCGCCGCATGTGCATTGCATTCACTTTATCGCTGACCCGCGTCTGCAAAAGTTGATTGGCAAAGCCGACGGCGCCACTGCCCGCATTGATGTTTGGGTCGAGGTGCATGACTGGATTACCGGAAAAATCAACGCCCATAGATGAGCCGCTAGCGGTGCTGTGCCGCGATTGCACGCAAGCCAACACGCTGCATGGCGATGACGCGCTGCGCTGCCCGTCTTGCCACTCGCCGCGCCTTGTGCGCCATAGCGAGCTGATGCAGCTTGGCGTGGCGCATCTCGATTGCGATGCGTTTTATGCCGCGGTCGAAAAGCGCGATAATCCTGAATTGGACGACAAGCCGGTGATTATCGGCGGTGGGCGGCGCGGTGTCGTGTCCACTTGCTGCTATATTGCGCGCATTCACGGCGTGCATTCCGCCATGCCCATGTTCAAGGCAACCAAAGTCTGCCCTGATGCGGTTATCATCAAGCCCGATATGGAAAAATATGGCCGTGTCGGCCGCGAGGTGCGTGATTTGATGCGCGAACTGACGCCATTGGTCGAACCGCTATCGATTGACGAAGCGTTTATGGATTTGCGCGGCACCGAACGGCTGCATGGCGGCGTACCGGCGATCAGCCTGATGAAGCTGACCAATCGCATTGAGAAAGAAATCGGCATTACCGTTTCCATCGGCCTGAGCCACAATAAATTCCTCGCCAAGCTGGCCTCTGACCTCAACAAGCCACGCGGCTTTTCCGTCATCGGCGAAGCCGAGACTCTCGATTTCTTGGCTACATTACCGGTTGGCGCCATTTGGGGTGTCGGGAAAGCCATGCAGGCGAAGCTGGCACGCGACGGCATTCGCCAAGTGGCTCAATTGCAGAAAATCGATGAAGCCGAATTGGCAAAACGCTACGACTCAATGGGCTTGCGGCTGGCGCGACTGGCGCGCGGGCAAGACAGTCGCAAAATCGTGCCGAGCACGGCCGCCAAATCCATTTCCAGCGAAACCACTTTCAATGAAGATTTGAGCGATGTGAAAGCATTGGAAAAACATCTCTGGTGGCTTAGCGAAAAAACAGCCAAACGCTGCAAGGCCAAAGGGGTGGCGGGCAAGACCGTGGTGTTGAAAATGAAGGCCGACCGCTTGTCATCGCTGACGCGCAATGTCTCCCTGCCCGACCCGACGCAATTGGCCGATGTGATGTTTGAAAAAGGCGGCCAACTTTTGCAGCAAGTCTTGGCCGAACATCCGGGGCAGAAATTTCGTCTTATCGGGATTGGCGTTTCCGGATTGGTTGATGCACAACTGGCCGACCCGCCCGATCTGGCCGATCCGGATAAGGCGCGACGCAAAGCGGCGGAACAGGCGATGGACAATCTGCGCGACAAATTCGGCGATGGCAGCATAAAAAAGGGGCGCAGCCTTTAATGTCACGAAATGCCGCGTTAGCTTATATGGCTGAATGCCCTAAATTGAAGATGAGACAGATATGAGCAACATCGACCAAATTCTTGACCGACTCGGCCTGACTTTGCCTGAGGCAAAAGCGCCTTTGGGCGCTTACGTGCCTTACGTGCAAAGCGGCAATTTGCTGATGATTTCAGGACAAGGGCCGGTCGGTGCCAGCGGCGCGGTGGTGACCGGACGCTTGGGCGATGGCTTAGAAATAGAAGACGGCACGCGCGCCGCTCAAATGGCGGGGCTGAACATTGTTGCGCAGCTAAAGGCTGCGCTTGACGGCGATTTTGACCGGCTGGTGCGGATTGTTCGCCTCAACGGTTTTGTCAATTCAACGCCCGACTTCACCCATCAGCCTGCGGTGATTAACGGCGCGTCAGAACTGATGCATGATTTATTCGCCGAGCGCGGCGTGCATTCGCGCATTGCGGTCGGCGTCGCCAGCCTGCCGATGAATTGGGCGGTGGAGATTGATGCGGTGATTGAGGTCGCCGGATGAACGACGCACCGGCGGTTCAGCTTAAGGTGATTTCAAGCCTCGCTGCCGTGGCGGCAGAAGACTGGGACGTTTGCGCCAATCCGGACAGCCAAATTTACAACCCGTTTTTGCGCCATGCGTTTTTGCTGGCACTGGAAGAAAGCGGCTCGGCGGTTTCCGAAACCGGCTGGCTCGGTCAGCATTTGGTGCTGGAAGACGGTGACGGCAGAGTGCAAGCCGTCATGCCGCTTTATCTGAAAAACCACAGCCAGGGCGAATATATTTTCGATTATGGCTGGGCCGATGCCTTTCATCGCGCCGGTGGCAATTATTACCCCAAGCTTTTATGCGCCGTGCCCTTCACCCCCGCCGGTGGGCGGCGTTTGCTGGTGCGCGACGGCCCCAATGCGGCGGGGTATGAAACCAGCCTTTTGGCCGGTAGCCTGACCCTGCTCGACAAGCTGCAAAGCTCATCGCTGCATATTAATTTCCTGCCCGAAGACAGTTGGGCACAGCTTGGACAGCAAGGCTTTTTGCAACGCACCGACCAGCAATTTCATTGGATGAATGATGGCTATGCCGGCTTTGATGATTTCCTTGAGGCGCTGGCCTCGCGCAAGCGCAAGAACCTGCGCAAAGAACGCGCCAAAGCATTGGAAAACGGTATTGAAGTGGAGTGGCTGACGGGCGGCGACTTGACCGAGAGCCATTGGGACGCGTTTTTTCATTTCTATATGGATACCGGCCAGCGCAAATGGGGCACGCCCTATCTGACGCGCAGTTTCTTCTCAATGATTAATGAGACCATGCCGAACGATATATTGCTGGTCATGGCCAAGCGCGATGGCGATTATATTGCCGGTGCGCTGAACTTTATCGGCGGCGATACGCTGTTCGGGCGCAATTGGGGCTGTATTGAAGACCACCCGTTTCTGCATTTCGAGCTGTGCTATTACCAAGCCATTGATTTCGCCATAGAGCGCGGCCTGAAGCGCGTTGAGGCGGGTGCACAGGGCACGCATAAGCTGGCACGCGGATATGTGCCGCATCGCACCTATTCGGCGCATTATATCGCTCATGCAGGGTTGCGCGAGGCGGTCGGCAACTATCTTGAAAGCGAACGGCAATATGTGGACAATGATATTGCGGTTTTAAGCAATCACACGCCGTTTCGAAAAACCGCAAATGAGGGGGAAGACCATGATCAAACTTGATGATGCTTATGATGAGAACAATATTTTCGCCAAAATTTTGCGCGGCGAGATTCCCAACATCACGCTTTATGAAGACGACAAAACATTGGCTTTCATGGATATCATGCCGCAAGCGACCGGCCATTGTTTGGTCATCCCCAAAGAGCCTGCCGTGACCTTTCTCGACCTGTCAGAAGACAGCGCGGCAGCGGTGATGGCGACGGCAAAAAAAGTGGCGGCCGCCGTGGTCAAAGCAATGGAGGCACCGGGGTTTATGATGGCGCAACTCAACAGTTCCGCCGCCGGTCAAACCGTGCCGCATTATCATATGCATATTCTGCCGCGCCATGACGGGTTGGAATTGAAATTCCACGCCCGCGCGCCGGAAGACATGGCCGTGCTGAATGAAACGGCGGAGAAAATCCGCGCGCAACTATAAGATTTAATTGACCTTTTCAGACGGCTTCCCGGTTTTCTTCCCGGGCTTGTCATCCTTATATTTGAAGGTCAGCTTCTTATCTTTGCTGAGGTCAACCGTCACCAAACCGCCGCCTTTCAATTGACCGAACAATAATTCATCGGCCAGCGGCTTTTTGATGTTTTCTTGAATAATGCGCGCCATTGGCCGCGCCCCCATTTGCGGGTCGTAACCTTCTTCGACTAGCCAATCCATTGCCTTTTTCGATACTTCGATAATGACATTGCGGTCGGAAAGCTGCATTTCCAATTCGAGAATAAACTTCTCGACCACGCGGACAACAACCTCCGGCGGCAGATTGGAAAACGGCACCACCGCATCCAAGCGATTGCGAAACTCCGGCGTGAACATGCGGTTAATGGCTTCCGTGTCCTCGCCTTCGCGACGCACGCGGCCAAAGCCCATCGGCTCTTTCGCCATATCAGAGGCACCGGCATTGGTGGTCATAATGAGAATGACATTGCGGAAATCCACCTTGCGGCCATTAGCATCGGTCAGGCTGCCGTGGTCCATCACTTGCAGCAGCACATTGAACAAATCAGGGTGCGCTTTTTCAATCTCGTCGAGCAGCAACACGCAATGCGGGTTCTGGTCAACGCCATCGGTAAGCAAGCCGCCTTGGTCATAGCCGACATAGCCGGGAGGTGCGCCAAGCAAGCGCGATACGGTATGGCGCTCCATATATTCCGACATATCAAAGCGCAGCAATTCTACCCCCATAGCGGAAGCCAGTTGGCGCGCCACTTCGGTTTTGCCGACACCGGTCGGGCCGGAGAACAAATAGCTGCCAATCGGTTTTTCCGCTTCGCGCAATCCGGCGCGCGACAATTTGATGGAAGCCGCCAACGCAGCAATCGCTTCGTCTTGTCCGAACACCACACGCTTCAGCGTAACATCGAGGCCCTTCAACTTCTCCGTATCGTCTTTGGAAACGGTTTTCGGCGGTATCCGCGCCATGGTGGCAATGGTCGCCTCAATATCTTTCACACTGACGGTCTTTTTGCGCTTCGATGCGGGCAGCAACATTTGCGACGCACCGACTTCGTCAATCACGTCAATCGCCTTATCCGGCAATTTACGGTCGGCCATATAGCGTGATGACAATTCAACCGCCGCTTTGAGCGCTTCATTGGTGTAACGAATGGCGTGGAAATCTTCAAAATAGCTCTTCAGCCCTTGCAGAATTTTAATGGTGTCAGGCACGCTCGGCTCATTGACATCAATCTTCTGGAAGCGGCGCGCCAGCGCACGATCTTTTTCAAAATGCTGGCGGAACTCTTTATAGGTGGTCGAACCCATGCAGCGCAGACCACCGCTTTGCAGCGCAGGTTTCAACAGATTAGAGGCGTCCATCGCCCCGCCCGAAGTTGCCCCCGCGCCGATGACGGTATGAATTTCATCAATAAAAAGAACCGCTTCCGGCATATCCTCAAGCTCAGACATGACCTGCTTCAAGCGTTCTTCAAAATCACCGCGATAGCGTGTGCCGGCCAGCAACACGCCCATATCAAGCGAGTAAATGACATTATCAATCAACACATCCGGCACATCGCCCTCAATGATTTTGCGCGCCAAGACCTTCGGCAATGGCGGTTTTACCGACCCCCGGGTCGCCGACCAGCAGCGGATTGTTTTTATTGCGGCGGCACAATATTTGAATGGCGCGCGCCACTTCTTTCGAGCGACCGATAAGCGGGTCAACCTTGCCGTCGCGTGCTTTCTCATTGAGATTGACGCAATAAGCAGCCAGTGCTTCGCCATCGGGCACGCCGTGGCCTTCTTCACCCAAATCAGCAGCGCCTTCAACCGAGCGCGTTTCCGCCTTGCCCGGTTTTTTGGCGACACCATGCGAGATGAAATTGACCGCATCATAGCGCGTCATTTCTTGTTCTTGCAGGAAGTAGGCAGCGTGGCTCTCGCGCTCGGCAAACATGGCGACCAGCACATTGGCCCCTGTCACCTCATCGCGTCCCGAGCTTTGCACATGAATAACGGCGCGCTGAATGACGCGCTGAAAACCGGCCGTCGGTTTGCAATCTTCATCATCTTCAATGACCAAGCCCGTCAACTCATTATCAATATAATTGGTCAGATTGTTTTGCAGAACGCCAATATCAACACCGCAGGCTTCCATCACGGCAATGGCATCGACATCTTCTGTCAGCGCCAAAAGCAAATGCTCCAAAGTCGAATATTCATGGCTGCGGTCATTGGCCAGCACCAGCGCGCGGTGCAGTCCTTGCTCAAGCTCTTTTGAAAATGCAGGCACGTTTAGCTCCTTAATATCCGATCAATCTTTTTCCATTGTGCATTGCAGCGGATGGTCGTGCTGCCGTGCCATATCCATTACTTGGGTTACTTTCGTTTCAGCTACTTCATACGTAAATACACCACAAATACCGACGCCATTCTGGTGCACATGCAACATGATTTTGGTTGCATCTTCGGCACTCTTAGAAAAAAACCTCTGTAAAACGTAAATAACAAATTCCATCGGCGTGTAATCATCATTCAGCAGCAAGACCTTATACATGGCCGGCTTTTGCGTTTTGGTGCGCGTCAGCGTTACCGTGCCGGTGTCACCATCATCATCGCCGCCGGATTTATTATCCTGCATGCTTATTTTGTATTCATCAGGAATCATCATCTTCCAATGTTACCTTGCCAGAACCAGATGCATCAAGAGAAACAACACCTGTTAGAAATCTAAGCGGCTACGTTCCCAAAGCAACTCTCGCTTGTTAAAATGCTTCATAAGGAGCGATTCCGTGTTTCGATTAAAACTTGCGATAGGGCTATTAAGTCTATGTTTTACATGGACTATTATCGATTCAGCCCACGCAGCGCAGTTTTCTTCCATCGTCATTGACGCGACAACCGGGCGCACCTTGCATCAATATCGCGCGAGCCAACAGCGCTATCCCGCAAGTCTCGCCAAAATGATGACCCTCTATATGATGTTTGAGGAAATCGAACAGGGTCGCATGAAACCGGACACGAAAATTCGCGTGTCGCGCAAAGCGGCAAAGCAACCACCGAGCAAATTGGGCTTGCGCTATCGCTCAACCATCAGCGCGCGCGACGCCATGCATGCGCTGATTGTCAAATCGGCCAATGATGTTGCCTATGCGGTGGCGGAACATATTGCCGGTTCAGAGGCCAAATTCGCCCGCCGCATGACCGGCAAGGCGCGCCAATTGGGTCTTTACGATACGCGCTTCACCAATGCCTCGGGGCTGTATCACTGGCGCCAACAAACCACGGCGCGCGATATGGCGCGATTGGCGGCTTTGCTGCTTGAACGCTTTCCACATTTTGAGACCGTCTGGCGGCTGCGCGAGTTTGACTATAACGGCAAAACCTATGTCAGCCACAACAGGCTGCTCAATCGCCTCTATGGCGCGATGGGCATGAAGACGGGCTATATCCGAGCTTCCGGCTATAATTTGGCGACCGCCGTACAGCGCGACGGTAAGCGGGTGATTGTCGTTGTCTTGGGCAGCGATTCACCGCAATCGCGCGACCGCCGCGTTGCCGCATTGGCCGAGCGCAGCCTGCCGCGCGCGCAAGCCAAAGCTGAGGTCACATTAAGTGCGGCCCAGCGCAAACGCGCTGCCGCTTGGCTCAATCAAACCCGCTTCTACCCTCACCGCCAAATCAGGGCAAGCCGACAGGCGCAAAGCTGGAAAATTCAGGTGGGCGCCTTCGCCGCTTCCAATCATGCGCTCAGCCAATTGAAACGGGTACGCCGTGTTTTGGGCACGCATCTTGAAATGGCCGAAGGAGAGCACAGAGCCGATTGAGAAAAACGGCAAACGGATTTATCGCGCCCGCTTCGCCAATCTGTCTGAACCGCAAGCTTTTGAATTATGCGACAAGCTGCGCGATGTCACGCCCAATTGCCTGCCCATTGGTCCTTAATTGGGGGCCCCTGATTATGGGGCCTAATCGCCTAGAAGAATATCGCGCGCCTCGTTAATACGCGCCGCCAGCCAATCCGTGCCGCCCTGATCGGGGTGGTTTTTGACAATCAGCCCCTTATAGGCCGCTTCAATCTCATCTTCGCTTGCGCCTTCTTCAAGCCCCAAAATATCCAGCGCCTCGGCGCGCGACATGGCTTGCTTGCTTGGTTGCGCGGGCGGCGTGGCAGTGGCCCTGATTTGCCGTGCCAGCAAATAAGCGCGCATACCCCATAGCGCCAAAGCACCGGCCGGTGCGGCCAGCCCATAGCGACCGGCAATGGCAAAGATAATCACCGCCGTAGCCGCGAGAATGAAAATAAACGCCAATGCCGTCAGCTTAAGGTTGCGCGCCGTCATTCGGGTGACCAGCATAATCAGCAATATGCCGACCAACAGCAGCGCAACGCCAAGCCCCAGAAAGCCCATCAAACGGCCTCTTCTGTCCGCTCAACCGTTAGACCGGGCAGTTGAAGGGCAGCGAGCAATGCGGTCAATTCGGCACGCGCCGCAACATGGCTCATGGTCAGCCCGGGGCCGGTTTCATCTTCGGTTAAATCGAGCAAGGTCAATCCGGCGGGAAACATTTCACGATAGACCACGCGCTCAGAAAACCCCGGCACTTGGCGGAAACCGAGCCGCTTTGACAACTCGTCCAGCGCATCCTCCAATCTTTGCCGGTTTTTGGCGTGAATATGGCTGGTGCGGTTGCGTAAAACCACCCAATCAATCGACCCACCATCGGCTTGCGCGCGCGCTTTGCGACATGACCAGACTTTCTCGGCATAAATGCTCGGCGCTTCAATGGTCAGCGTTTCAGGGTCAACTTTGGCCAACAGGTCAAAATCGACAAAGCTCTCATTCATCGGCGTAATCAGCATATCGGCGGCGGCATGGCCAAGACGGGCGAAATAGCTGTCCGCGCCCGGACAATCAATAACAACAAAATCATTGCGCGTGCGAAGCTGTCCCAGCGCATTGACAAAGGCATCGGCCTCTTCTTTTTGCCGTTCGATAATACTGTGACCGGTCGGCGCTTCCAGCACGATTTGTTCGGGCATGGCAATCTCTCGGCGCCCGACCCAGCGGCGGCGATGCTCGATATAATTGCTCAAACTGCGCTGGCGAATATCCAAATCAATCGCCCCAACCCGCTTTACCGGCGTTCAAAAGCGCGGCAATCAAGTGCATGGAAACGGTGGTTTTGCCCGCCCCACCCTTCTCATTGCCAACGACAATAACAAACGGGCCGGCCTGCGGTGCCATGCCGGTTTGTTTGGGTGCTTCATTTTGGCCGGTGTCGTCCAAAACTTTTCCTTCATTTTTTGATGCTTTTGATTATAAACCCGATTCCTGAGAAGGGCCGCAATCTGTGTTTGTCGCCCAAAGGGTTTGAAAATGCGTTTATCGGGGAAAAAATTCTACTGACCGGCGCCAATGGCGGGCTTGGCCGCGCCATTGCCGAAAAAGCACTGGCCGAAGGCGCACATCTTGCTTTGTGCGAGAAAACGCCGGAATTGGCGGAAAGCGCCAAAGCGGCGCTGCCCGACAACACAAACAGCATCGCCTTAGCAGCAGACATAACCGATGAGAACGCTGTGCAAGCCATGGTGGAACAAGCAATCAGCGAATTGGGCGGCCTTGATGGTGTGGTCAATAATGCCGCCATGCTGGCCGATGATGATGCCATGCCTGCGGATACGCCGCTCAAAAGCTGGCAAGACACGCTGGCCGTCAATCTGACCGGCGCGTTTCTTGTCTATAAACACGCCTTGCCACATTTGGTTGAGCAGCAAAGCGGTAGCCTTGTCACCATGTCGTCTCTTGTTGCCCATAGTGCCTCCGCTGTGCCGCAAATTGCCTATACGGCCAGCAAAGGCGGTTTGGAGGCGATGACGCGAGAAATTGCCATTGCCCATGCGCGCGACAATATTCGCGCCAATTGCGTTGCCCCCGGGCCGGTGCTGACCGAGCGCACGGCGCGCTATTTTGACAGCGATGAAAAATGGCAGGGACGACGCAAACATATTCCTATGGGCCGCTTGGGCCGCCCTGAAGAAATTGCCGCGCTTGTGTGCTTCTTACTGTCCGATGAGGCGGGTTGGCAAACCGGCGGCGTTTATCGCGCCGATGGCGGTATTTCCGCCGCCTATCTGGTCGATGACAGCAGGGGCGGCAGCGAGACCCCCTAATGGCCCTACCCGTTTACCGCACCATTGCCGATATGCGCGCGCAAGTCGCCGCTTGGAAGGCTGATGGCCTGCGCGTCGGCCTTGTGCCGACAATGGGCGCGCTGCATGCCGGACATTTATCGCTGGTCAGCGAAATCGCGCCCCATTGCGATCGCATCATCACCTCTATTTTCGTCAATCCGGCGCAATTTGCGGCGCATGAAGACCTCGGCACTTATCCGCGCGATGAAGCGGCTGATTTGGCGGCATTGCAGGCGACCAAAGCCGATTGCGTGTTCGCGCCGGAAGTGTCGGAAATGTATCCCGACGGCTTCACCACAGCCATCACGCTTGATGGCCCCGCTTTGGGCTTAGAAGCCGATAATCGTCCGCATTTCTTCGGCGGTGTCGCGCTTATCGTCAATAAGCTATTGAGCCAAAGCCAGACAGATGTCGCGATTTTCGGCGAAAAAGACTATCAGCAATTATTGGTCATTCGCCGCATGGTGCGCGACCTTGACCTGCCGGTGGAAATTCTCTCCGGCCCGATTATTCGCGAGGCTGACGGGCTGGCCATGTCATCGCGCAATGTCTATTTGAACGACGCGCATCGCCCTATTGCCGCCAAGCTGAACGGCATTTTGAAAGCATTGGCGGAAAGTAAGGCGGAAAGCCGGATCGCAAAACGGCGGAAGCAGAGGCGCATGACGCGCTCATGGAAGCCGGTTTTACGTCGGTAGATTATGCCACCATTCGCGATGCCGAAACGCTGGCCGTGCCGACGGCAGCGACGACATCACGGCGCGCGCTGATTGTCGCGCGGCTGGGTGACGTGCGCCTGCTCGACAATATGGCAGCGCGCTAAAGCAACCCCATTTCGATGAGTTCGTCGCGCATCTCTTCGGGCATATCATCATCGATTTCAATATTGCTCGGCGCATCAATCGGAGCGTCTTGCGGCGTTAAATAGCGCCAGCCCTGAAACGGTCGGCGCGCTTGCAGCCGTGTATGCACCAATTCAGGATTGAGATGCAAATGGCAGCGCCGAATACCCTGCCCGTCAACGAATTCTTCAATATCGGTTATTTGCTGGCGCACCCGAATTTGCCGTTTGATAACCCAGTAAATCGACCCGCCTTCCAGCAAATCGGCTTGCCGCTTCGGCACCATGCGCGTGGTGTGAAAAACCTTGTCATAGGTTTTCAGCAAATGATTTTGCCATTTCACCAAATCGGAAATATCGTCCGCACCGACGCAAAGCTTTACAAGATGAATGGTCATGCGGGTGATTTTAGGCCGAAATCTTGCGCCGACTAGGGGGTGAAAATGCTGACGCGGTCAGAAGCTGTGAACAAGGCATAAAAGCCGCCGCCAATGGCCCCGCCAATCAGCACAAAGCGATTATCATTGCCGAAATAGGCCATGCGGTGGCGACCGCCGCCCGGCAACGCGCCTTGACGCTGCCAACGCTGTCCGACCAGCTTATTATGGCTCTCAAGCACTTGGCTCTTGGCCGGACTGAAACCACCGGCAAAATGCAATGCGCCATCAATCACCGCCAATGCGCCGCCACTGACGGCCAGCGGCAGGGCCGGTAATTGCCGCCATGTGCCCTTTTTCAAATGAAAGGCCTGCACAGTATTTACCGGACGCCCGCGCTCATCAATGCCACCTGCAAAAATCAACTCATCGCCACGACGCGCAAAGGCCGCGGCAGAAACGGGAACCGGCATGCGGTTTTTCCAATTTGACCATTTGCCGGTTGTCGGGCTGAAGCTTTGAACCACGGCTGCATCGCGGCCAATGCCGCCAAAAATAAACAAGCGGTTGCCGTCAAAATAGCTGGCATGGTCGGCGCGCGGCGACGGTAAGCGATCCCAATTCAAGCCAAACCGCCGTATCAGGCGCATAAATCCACAAGTCGGAAGACAAGCGCGCCGTATTGTTTTCGCGACCGCCCGTCACAAAAACCCGCCCCGTACCTGCCGCAATGGCATATTGCGAAATATTGACGGGCAAGGGTGTGAGTGGACGCCAGCCGTCATTTTGCAAATCATATTGCTCAAAAAAACTGCGCAAGCCCTGCCCGACTTTGCCACTCATCACATAGAGCTTGCCATACATTTCTGCCGCTACGGCATGGGGCACGGCGGTCGGCAAACGCGTGCCCTCGCGCCATTCAGCAACTGCCGATGATGTCGCCGCCAGCACATATTGATGCAAAAAAGAATAAAGATTTCATGCGCTTCCTATAACAGAGAATGGCGGCGAAAACACGCCCTGCGGCATTAAAGCAGAAAGATTGTGGCAAAACCGAGAAAGGCGAAGAAACCGATAACATCCGTGACCGTGGTCACAAAAACGCTGGAGGCCAATGCCGGGTCAATATTCATTCGGTTAAGCCCGATTGGAATAAGGATACCGGCCATTGCTGCGACCACCAGATTGACAATCATCGCCGCTGCCAATACCAAACCCAGCGCCGCATCATCAAACCATAAAGCACCGATAATGCCGGTAATAATGGCAAAGACAAAGCCGTTCAAAAAACCGACACCCAATTCACGATAAACCAAGCGCGCCGCATTGACCGGCAGCAATTCCTGTGTCGCCAGCGCGCGCACGGTAATGGTCAGCGTTTGCGTACCGGCATTGCCGCCCATAGAGGCGACAATCGGCATCAATACGGCCAATGCCACCATTTTCTCAATCGACGCATCGAACAGGCCGATGACCAGCGACGCAGCAATCGCCGTCAACAAATTGAGGAACAGCCATGACAAGCGGCCCCGCGCGGTTTCAAACACGGTATCGGTAACCGCCTCATCACCGACACCGCCGAGGCGCAAAATATCTTCACCGGCTTCTTCGGCAATCACCTCAAACACATCATCAGCCGTAATCACGCCAAGCAAGCGTTGGTCTTTGTCAACCACCGGCGCTGTCACCAAATTATAACGCTCAAACAACAGCGCCACTTCCTCGCGGTCGGTTTCGGCCTGAATAATATAGAAATCTTCATGCAGCAGGCTTTCCATCGCGCTTGGCCGTTGCGCGCGCAGAACTTCTGCCAAATGCACCACGCCAATCGGCTTATGCGTCGGATCGGTGATGTAAATTTCCAGAAAATCGTCAGGCAAGTCTGCCGTTTCGCGCAAATAATCAATGGTTTGCCCGACCGTCCAGAAAGGCGGCACAGAAATAAATTCCGATTGCATAAGCCGACCGGCGCTATCCTCAGGAAAATCAAGCGAGCGCTCCAGCACTATGCGTTCGGTTTGCGGAATTTGTTCAAGCACCTCTTGGCGCTCGTCATCGGCCATATCTTCGAGCACGAAAACCGCGTCATCGCTGTCGAGCTGTTGCACCGTATTGACCAGCGTGTCGGTATCGACAATCTGCAAAACATCATCGCGCACCGCATCATCAAGCTCGGCAAACACTTCAGGGTCCAGCGCATTGCCGACCAGTTTGAGAAAGGCTGTGCGTAAATCGGGGGCAAGAACGGCGATTATCTCAGCAATATCGGCTTCGTGACGGCCCTCGAGTTCGCTCAACAAGCCCGTGCGCTCATTGGCACGCACCAGCCCGCTTATCGTCTCATAGGCTTCGGGCGTGAGATTTTCGACGCCTTGCTCTTGTGTTTGCTCGTTTGCCGTTTCGCTCATTACCGGCCTCATTGCTATTTTGCGCGCATTTGCGCTGAAAAGGCGCGTGACGCATCAAAATAATGTTCTTAGGATAAACGGGCTCACTCGATTCGTCCAAAAAAGGGAGGACCTATGACCGAAGTTGTTTTAGCCACATTGGCATTTTATCTTTTGCACTTGATGCTGCCCAATCTCATCGCCGTTGCACGCGGCGAGATAGATGCCGCGTCTTTGTTTGGCGTCCGCGACGAAACAGTTGAGAAATCAATTATCGTTCGGCGGGCCGGGCGCGCTGCCGTCAATATACAAGAAAGCATGATCGTCTTTCTGCCTTTGGCCGGTTTGGCGATTGCCAGCGGCACATCGGTTGCGGAAACCGCCACCATGTGGCTGGGCCTGCGCGTCGCTTATTTGATTACCTATCTGATGGGCGTGTCGTTCATCCGCACTTTTATCTGGTTCGGATCGGTATATTGCCTCGGCTCAATGGCCGTTGCGCTGGTATAATTACCAGTCAAACTCGTCCATGTGGTCGGCGAAAAATTCTTCTTCTTCGTAGAACCACTCGACATCAAAAGCCGGGTTTTTCTTCGGCTTTCTGAATGTAACAATCTTGCCGCCCTCGCCTTCAGGTTGGGGCGGCTTTTGGTTTTGGCCTTTTTTGTCGTCTGACTGTTTCATTACGCAACTTCTCGTCTAAGCTATTTACGCAGAAGAAGAACAAGCGGGTCAATCAAATGACTTGCGACAAAATGGCTGGGGACACCCATGAATGATTTTTGGAAAACTTGGCTGGACATATGGTGTCTGGGCATTATCGCTTTCGGTGGGGTCTTGGCGGGTGCCGGTTTTGTCGGCTTTGAAGGCGGTGTGCGCCTGTTCCTGACTCAATGATAAACCCGACAAACCCGCCTGTTTTTCAATGATGTTGAGCGCTTTGCCTTTGGCCTGATGGGGGCCATTACAATCGGCTGGGGGTTGACGCTGTTTTATTTCTTCCGCGCCGCCCATGCCAGCAATATGGGCAATAAAATGTATCGGCAGGCCTTTGCCGTGCTGATTATTTGGAATGTGATTGACGGCTATATTTCCTACTTAACCGGCTTTCAAATCAACATTGTTTCAAATCTCTTGCTGTCTTTGGGCTTCGTTATACCGCTTTATTTGACAGGAAAATTGAAGCGTTAGGCACTTTGCGCCGATTTAATCCGCGCTTGCAATTCAGCATGCACTTTCGCCGTTAGCGGAAAACGCAAGGCGATAATAATGGCACCAATGAAAAACACGGCCGGCGCGATGGCATAAAGCACGCGCAGCACAAACAAATCATCGAAAGCATTTTCAGACAGCAATTTGGCATCAAAATTGGTGAAAGACAGCGCCCGAATGGCCAAGAATGTGCCCAGCGCAGTCGAAATTTTGGCCGTCATGCTGGCGAAAGCAATATAAGCTCCGGCCCGCGCTTTGCCGGTCTCCGCCGTTTCCACATCAATCACATCGGCCAAAATGGCCAGTGGCAAAAATTGCAAGCCGCCAAAGCACGCGCCTTTAAAAATAAACAAAATGACAAACGGCCAGTAATCATCTGCGGTGAAAAACATATTAATGGCGGAAATAATGGCGACAGTGATGAGCGTGCCGGCAAAGGCAACATGCTTGCCGATTTTCCGACCTAGCCATAGCCAGCCAGGCACGGCAGCCAAGCCCGCGACAAAATAAATAAAGTAGAGCGTGCCGACACCTTCGGCCTGTATCACTGACTTCATGAAAAACAAGGACAGCGCATTGCGGAAGGCCTCGGCCAATGTGACGATGAGCAAAAGACCGATAACCATGCGCATCGGCTTATTGGCCCAAACTTTTTTCACCCCATCCATGAAAGAGGCCTTGGCTTCGTCAACGACTCGCTTGGCGGTATTTCCGGCACAAACAGACACAGAAGAATGACCGCTATCGGGGTCGTGATGCATATGGCCAACGCCATGCCGCGCATGATGGACGGTGTATCGCCTTCGCCATATTGCTCGACCAGAAAGGGAATAAAGGCGGCCACCAGCAAGCCGATAAGGGTAAATTGCTCACGCCAGGCCGTTACCCGCGCACGTTGGTGATAGTCAGGCGATAACTCCGCCCCCACGCGCCATAAGGCAAACCGACCAAAGTCGTGCCGACATACATGCCGGCAATGGCCAATAACAGATAGACAGAGTCCGCGCCTTCCATCGGCACAAACAGTAACCAGATAGAACCGCACAGAACCGGCACGCCGAGCAAAATAAGCGGGCGGCGGCGGCCTATGGGTGAGCGCATACGGTCGGAAATCGTGCCGACCAGCGGGTCAGTAACGACATCAGATAATTTGGCAACCAATAACATGGTGGCGACTGCGGCAAGCGAAACGCCGATTTCTCCGGCATAAAAGGCAGGCAGCCAAATGGCTATCGGATAACCGACCAGAGCCAGCGGCAAGCCCAATAATCCGTATACCGACAATGTTGTTTTGGATAATGCCACGCGACTCCCCCACTTGGAAACAATAGTATGTCAGCGCATGAGGCATGCTTCAACGACTAACTCAATCGATAACGATTAGGCATTGCGTCAGCAAAATAAAATTACAATATTTATCATTTAACGATTATTTAATTTCAAAATTTCAATAATTTTACCGATTGAAGCGGCAAGCGGCTAGCCGATAGCGATTTTTACCATCACAGTTAACGAACTGCTGGTTGGGTCAGCAGAAAAATAAAAAGAGGAGGACCCAAGCAATGGATAACATCAAAACCATTGTAAACAACGTAACCGAAGTTTTCGTTGCGCTACTCCGCTTGCCATTGTGGCCAGCCTTTTGGTCGGCCCGTCAAATATGGCATTTCTCGGCGATGCCGGAAACATTACCGCATTGATTGCGTCATTGGGATGCCGGTCTGCCCGGTCTGATTGCGCTTGGCGTTATTTTAATGCTGTTCCGGCAAAACTAAACCGGTTGAACCCGGCAACGAATAGATTGAAAGGCTGAACGATGGATAAGTGGAATGCCTATGCAGGCACATTGACCCAATTTTTTCTTCGTATTGCCGAAGTCGGCGGCGCATTGGTGCTTGCCTTGCTTGCGGTCTATTTGCTGCTGGGTGATACGGCCGGACGCTATGTCGTTTCCGTGGCCGATAATGTTGCCGACTTCATCAGCAAGGTAACACCGGCTGCAGCGCTTGCGCTGGCCATTATTCTCGGCTTGCTGCACCTCATGCGCAGCGCCCCGAAAGCTGAAAAGAAAAAATAAAAGACGCCAGCCTGAGCGTATTTTGGGGGAGCAAATAAGCCCCCCCAATATATCGATAGCTTTACAGCTATTTTTTCGGCATCCAGATGGTTGCCAAAATCATTGCCAGAACAATCAAGTCAAAGATAATGACAATCATGCCCGGTGCAGTTACCGGTTCAGCTGAAGCGAAACTGTTCACAAATTGCTGAACACCGGCGCTCAACTCCATGCTTTCGCCCATTTCTTTGAAATTATTGGCCGTATTGGCACGCAGGCTCCAATAAGCGGTTTGCCAGTAATAGGCAAACATCACCGTCAACACACCGAAGCCGGAGCCCAGAATTTTGGCGACAATATTATCTTCCTCAGACGTGCGAATATTATTGGCAATGCGCAAAGCCAGCCAAATCGCGATAATGCTGCCAATACTGCGTAGTGCAAAGGCAATGCTGAATGTGCCGAAAACCGACAGGCCTTGTATTTCCATCATTTGTGCGTCCATGAGTTTTCCCTCCATAAATCCAATGAACCGCAAAACTTTTATGTTTTGCATACAAACGCTAACAAAAACCGCAAAATGACTTAACCCAAATTTTTAGGTGTTGGCCTTCACCCAAAGGAAAGAATACACTCAAGCGCATATATAGATGAGAATGACGTCAATATTGGGTTACTCTGTCAGAGTGATTCCTATGAATTTGATGAAAATGGGGGGCGCTATGACACTTTTGGTTTTGGGAAGCATTTTATTTTCTGGGCAGCCATTTGATTGCGGCATTCGGATATCGGGCGAAAGTCGAAGCGATGGGTGGTCACCACGCTTATCTGGGGCTGGTCACAATGGTTTCGACAATCAGCTTGATATTGGTCGTTATGGGTTATCAGCAAGCCAGCTATCAGCAGCTTTGGCTTCCGCTCCCTGCATCTTATCAATTGGCCACTTATCTGATGCCGATTGCCGCCATATTGATTGTTGCGGGCAATGTGCCCGGCAATATTGGCCGTTACATCAAGCATCCTATGCTGACCGGCATCGCGCTTTGGGCGTTTCTTCATCTGCTGGCCAATGGTGATTTGTCATCAACCATCATATTCACCACCTTTGGCGGGTATGCGATTTATCGGCGTTTGACCCTGCAACCGAAAGCGGCTGAAACGCAGCCGATTTATCGCGATATGATTGCCATAACGGGCGGTTTGCTCGTCTTTGGCCTGTTTTATTATTTCCACGAAGCGCTGAGTGGTGTTGGGCTTTCATAGCCGCCGCACTTGCGCATAAATCAGGAGAAGCAAATTGTCCGAAGATCGCATTTACCTCAAATGTCCGTTTGATGAGAAGGACGAATGTAAGGCACTTGGCGGGCGCTGGGATGGCGATGAACGCAAATGGTATATCACCGCCGATATGGATGCCGAGCCGTTCGCGCAATGGATGAGCGACGGTGAGGATGACAGCGATGTCGAGAGCGGGGAAACCGCTTCAGACGATGGCGAGAAAACCTATCTCAACTGCCCGTTTGACGACAAAGACGAATGTAAAGCGCTGGGCGGTCGATGGGATGGTGACGCCAAAAAATGGTATGTGCCGGCCGGCAAAGACACTGTCCCCTTTTGCCAAATGGCTATAACGTTTTTGCGCGACTGAATAAAATCGCGTGGCAGACATAGCTTTTCAAAAGTAATGGTGCGACCGAGAAGACTCGAACTTCCACGGGTGTTACCCCACAGCGACCTCAACGCTGCGCGTCTACCAATTCCGCCACGGTCGCACTCTTAAGACCCATCGGGGTAGGCCTGTTAGCTAGCAAAATAATCGCGCCGGAACAAGCACGATAGCGCGCTAAATGCCATCGCCATCAATATTCAAGTGGATGCCGCATTCATCTTTATCGCTGTCGGCCCAGCGGCCTGAGCGATAGTCACCGCCCTCTTCCACACGATTGGTGCAGGGCATGCAGCCGATAGACAAATAGCCGTCTTTGACCAGCGGGTGGCGCGGCAGATTGTGTTCTTCAATGTAGGCTTTCAGCTGGTCAAGATTCCAATTGGCCAGAGGATTGATTTTGTAGCGACCATCCGTGTCTTTTTCGATGATTTGCATTTGCGCCCGCGTGCCGGTTTGAAAGCGTTTGCGGCCGGTAATCAGCGCATAGAAAGGCGCGACGGCGCGGGCTTGCGGACGCACTTTGCGCAAGTCGCAGCAGGCATCGGTATCGCGCTGCCACAAACCACCTTTGGCATCTTCCGTCGCCAGTTCACGCGGGTCGGGCGACACGGCACGCACATCCATCAGGCCGAGGCGCTCTTGCAAGCGGTCGCGATAGCGCAGCGTTTCGCCGAACAGCTTGCCGGTATTGAGCATGATGACCGGCACGGTCGGGTCAATTTCAGCAATCATATGCAGCAAAATTACCGACTCCGCGCCGAAAGACGACACAATGGTGATGCGGTCAACAAATTGCTCTTTAATTGCATGGCGCAAAATTTCCTTCGCGCTCATGGTTTCGTAAAGCGCGTTCAAATCTGCCAGAACCGGCTCTTTCTCCGTTTGCACGGCCAAATTATTCATGCCAGCCAACCTTTCTCGTCAATCACCTGATTGCTGCGGTCAATCAGCGTTTTGAAATCCGCCCCCTCATCGCGCCAGCCATCACGCAGTGCTGATAAATCATCGAGGCGCGCGGCCCAGCTTTCGGGATATTGTTCTTCAAGTTTCGCTTTCAAACGGCGCGCCAAACCCGGCGATTTGCCGCCGGTTGATGCGGTCAGTAGCATATCACCGCGGCGCACAATGGCCGGCACGTGAAAGTCACACAGGGGCTTCACATCCTCGACATTGACCAGCGTTTTCACCGCCCGTGCCTCAGCCGTGAAGCGCTCTTGCAGCGCATCGTCAAGATTGGCGATATAGACAATATGACAAGCGGCCAGCTCGTCTTGGCTCGGCCAGCTTTCAATCAGCCGATCACCGGCCAGCACGCGCATTTCTTCCGCCGCATCTTCCGCATAGACGCGCACGAACTCAGCCCCTGCCGCGTCGACCATTTCCAGGCGGCGGCGCGCTTGCGGGCCACTGCCGATAATGGCAATGGTCAATTCGCTGACATCAAGAACAATCGGCAGCATAATGCGTCTCCTTAAATCCTATATGGGCTATTCTAATCTATTTATCAATATTTTTATGTGATTAATTTAATTCTACATTTAATTTTGTTTTAATACGGCAGCACATCAATGATATGACTGGTATATGAGCCAAATGCCTGAACTGATTTTCAGCGACAAACCGGTTGCCTATCCCGATGCGGTCACCTTTATGGAAAACCGCGTCGCTGATATTGTTGCCGATAAGGCGCCGGAATGTCTGTGGTTTTTGGAGCATCCGCCGCTTTATACGGGCGGCACCAGCGCCAATCCAACCGATTTGCTGCGCCATGACCGTTTTCCGGTCTATGAGACCAAACGCGGCGGCGAATATACCTATCACGGCCCCGGCCAGCGCGTCGTCTATCTGATGCTCGATTTACGCAAGCGTGGGCGCGATGTGCGCTGCTTTGTGCGGCAAGCGGAAAACTGGATCATCCAAACCCTCGATGACTTTAACATCAAAGCGCATATCACCCCCGGGCGTATTGGCGTTTGGGTGCCGCGCCCCGATAAAGGGGATGCGCGCGAAGATAAAATAGCGGCCATCGGGCTGCGTATTCGTCGCTGGGTCAGCTTTCACGGCATTTCCATCAATGTCGAGCCGGAGCTTGAGCATTTCAGCGGCATTGTGCCATGTGGCATTAGCGACCAAAGCGTAACCAGCATGGTCGATTTGGGCTATCCCATCAGCATGGCCGAACTTGATAAGGCATTGGTCGATAATTTCGACGCCTGCTTTCCAAGCGACTGACTACATCATCCGCCCGACATAATTGGTCAGCAGCAAAATAATGATGCAGCCGATAAAATAACCGCTATTCAATCCGGCCATCTTCATCGGTCTTTGCGACCATGCGGCAGATGAAAAATAGCCGATAATCACCGTTGCCGAGAAAAATCGCACCGATGCCGCGCACCATGCTGTGGTCCATTTGCAGCATATAAAACACCGCGATCAACCATGACAAAAGCAGCAAATAAAGCGCTTCAAGCGCCATCGGCACAATCATTGGCCCGTCTGATTTTGTGCTGTTCATTTCCGTGAAAGCCTTGCCGGCCACACGATTGGAGAAGTAAAAAAAGCCCCAGCCAAAAGCCAATGCCGCGCCGACAATAATCAGCACAAAATTGACATCCATGACGGTAATCATTTGCATGTTTGCCTCCTCTTTTTTCTTCTTAGGCCAATAGAGACTAGCGGAAATGAGGGAGCTAAGGCAAATATCTATTCAAATTCGACCATCACGTCGTCGACAGCCAGCTTGTCACCGGCGGCGCATAGCACTTTTTTGACGGTCAGGTCTTTTTCGGCGCGCAGGATATTTTCCATTTTCATGGCCTCGACAACGGCCAAAGGCTCACCCGCTTTCACCGATTGGCCCGCTTCCACCGCAACCGAGACAACCACGCCGGGCATCGGGCAAATCAATTCTTTATCGCTGGCACCATCGGCTTTTTCAGGCATATAGGCCATGAGTTGCTGGGCCGCCAAGCGACGGATATAGACTTTCACAGCCGCGCCGCGACCGGTCAGCGTGTAGCCCTCAGCGTGGCGGTCAACCGATAGGCTGATGGCCTTGCCATTAACTGCACCGAAGAAGAATAAATCACCGGGCAACCAATCGCTCTCAACCTCTATATCGACACCGTTCAGAACAACGCCCTGCGCCGATTTGCTGGCGGTGAACACCAAATCACCGATTTGCACGGCCTGTTCGACATCAGGCGTATATTGATGACCGTCCAGCACTTGCGAGCTTTCTGTCGCTCGCATTTGCGACATTTGCGACATGGTGAAGCCGATAACCGCCAATTCTTCAATGCGCGCACTGTCGAGCGGCGCACCTTCAAAGCCGTCCGGATATTCTTCATCAATGAAGGCAGTGGTCAGCGCGCCCTCGCGAAAGCGTTGGTGCCGCATCAGCGCACCGCAAAAATCGATATTGTGACGAATGCCGTCAATGCGGAAATTATCGAGTGCATCAGCCATCGCATCAATCGCAGTCGAGGCGGTCCGGCCCATGCGTCACCAGCTTGGCAATCATCGGGTCATAGAACAGCGATATTTCGCCGCCCTCATAAACGCCCGTATCATTCCGCACGGTAATGCCGTCCACTTGTTGCTCAACAGGAGGGCGATAGCGCGTCAATCGACCTGTCGAAGGCAGAAAGCCGCGATACGGGTCTTCGGCGTAAATGCGGCTTTCCATTGCCCAGCCGGTCAGCTTCACGTCTTTTTGCTTGATGGTCAGCTTTTCACCGGCCGCGACTTTTATCATTTCTTCGACCAAATCAATGTCGGTAATCAGTTCAGTGACCGGATGCTCGACCTGCAAGCGCGTATTCATCTCAAGGAAGTAGAAGTTTTTATCGCCATCGACGATAAATTCCACCGTGCCGGCGGAGCAATAATCCACCGCTTTGGCCAGCGCGACCGATTGCTCGCCCATTGCTTTGCGTGTTTTGGCATCGAGAAACGGACTTGGCGCTTCTTCAATGACCTTTTGGTTGCGCCGTTGAATGGAACATTCGCGCTCGCCCAAATAAATCACATTGCAGTGCTTGTCGCCCAGAATTTGAATTTCAATATGGCGCGGCTGGGTGACGAATTTTTCGATAAAAATGCGATCATCGCCGAAGCTGGCCGCCGCCTCATTTTTCGATGATTGAAATCCCTCGCGCGCTTCATCATCATTCCACGCAATGCGCATGCCCTTGCCGCCGCCGCCGGCTGACGCCTTAATCATCACCGGATAGCCGATTTGATTGGCGATTTTGATGGCTTCGTCAGCGTCTTCAATCAGTCCCATATGGCCCGGCACGGTCGATACACCGGCTTCTGCCGCCAATTTCTTGGAAGTGATTTTATCACCCATTGCCTCAATGGCACCGGCAGGCGGGCCGATAAAGGCGATACCGGCTTTTTCCAACGCTTCGGCAAAGGCCTTGTTTTCTGACAAGAAGCCATAGCCCGGATGTACGGCTTGTGCGCCGGTCTGCTTGATGGCATCGAGAATTTTATCAATCACCAAATAGCTTTCAGCCGCCGGAGCGCCGCCAATATGCACCGCTTCATCAGCTTCGCGCACATGCAGTGCCAGCGCATCGGCATCGGAGTAAACGGCAACGGTTTTAATACCCATAGCACGCGCCGATTTAATCACTCGGCAGGCGATTTCGCCACGGTTTGCAATCAAGATTTTGTCAAATATAGGCATGGCTTACAGGGGAATATTATCGTGTTTTTTCCACGGGTTATCGAGCTTCTTGGACGACAAAAGCGCCAATGCGCGCGCCACGCGGCGGCGTGTATTATGCGGTTGAATAACCTCATCAATATAGCCGCGCTCGGCCGCCACAAACGGGTTCAAAAAGCGCTCTTCATATTGCGCCGTCTGCGCGGCAATTTCTTCTTCGGTCGAATTGCGGAAGATGATTTCCACCGCCCCTTTTGCGCCCATTACGGCAATCTCAGCCGTTGGCCAGGCATAATTGAAATCACCGCGCAAATGCTTTGACGCCATCACATCATAGGCACCGCCATAGGCTTTGCGCGTAATCAGTGTGACTTTGGGCACGGTCGCCTCGGCATAGGCGAAAAGCAGTTTCGCGCCGTGCTTAATCAGCCCGCCATATTCTTGGCTGGTGCCCGGCAAAAAGCCCGGCACATCAACAAAGGTAACAATCGGCACGTCAAAGCAATCGCAGAACCGCACAAAACGCGCCGCCTTGCGGCTGGCATCGCTATCCAACACACCGGCCAAAGTCATTGGCTGATTGGCGACAAAGCCGACGGTCTTGCCTTCAATGCGCCCGAAACCGGTAATGATGTTTTTGGCAAAATCCTGCTGGATTTCGAAAAAATCGCCTTCATCGACAACTTTTTGCACCAATTCCATCATGTCATAAGGCATGTTCGGATTGTCGGGAACCAGCGTATCGAGCGAATGTTCAATCCGGTCACGCACATCATAAGTCGGGCGTTCCGGCACGCCGGTGCGGTTCGATAAGGGCAAAAAGTCAATCAGGCGGCGCAGCTCGGTCAGCGCTTCAACATCATTGTCATAGGCGCCATCCGCAACCGATGATTTGCTGGTATGCACTTTCGCACCGCCCAGCTCTTCCGCCGTCACTTCTTCATTGGTCACGGTTTTCACGACATCGGGGCCGGTGACAAACATGTAGGACGTATTGCGCACCATAAAGATGAAATCGGTTAGCGCCGGTGAGTACACATCACCACCGGCGCAGGGGCCCATAATCATGGTGATTTGCGGAATAACACCTGATGCCATTGTGTTGCGCTGGAACACTTCTGCATAGCCGCCCAGCGCATCAACGCCCTCTTGAATGCGCGCTCCACCGGCATCGAGAATGCCGACAATCGGCACGCCATTGCGCAATGCCATATCCTGCACTTTGTTGATTTTCTTGGAATGGGCGCGCGACAAAGAACCGCCAAATACGGTGAAATCTTTGGCGAAAACATAAATCGGGCGACCATTGACCGTGCCCCAACCGGTAACCACGCCGTCGCCGGGCACTTTATTGTCTTGCATGCCAAACTCTTGGCAATCGTGCTCAACAAACATGTCAATTTCTTCGAAACTGTCAGGGTCAAGCAGCAAGTTGAGGCGTTCGCGCGCGGTCAGCTTGCCGCGACCGTGCTGCGCCTCAATGCGCTTCTCACCGCCGCCCAAACGGGCAATGCGGCGGCGCTCTTCCAATTCTTCGACAATATCCCGCACCTTCTACCTCCCAACGTGACTACAGGGCTGATAAATACCCTGCTACGGTGGCTATTTCCAGTTCTATCTTGTCGAGCCGCGCTTGCGCCTCTTCATCGACACCCCAGTCTTCCATTTGATACAAATCATCAAGAAAAGCCAACTCATAAGCTTGGCGCGGCGAAATATGCGCCTCATCAAGCGCCAAAGCCAGTATGGCAGAGCCGAGCAGCGCTGCCAAATGCGCCAAAGCAGTCAGGCGGAACGGCTCTTCCCCTGCCGCCGCTGCAAATCGGGCATGGTTTTCTTGCGGTTGCTCAACCGGCAAAATACCTGCCGTGACGGCCAGTGACACATCAAATCGCGATTTCGCCCATTGCAAAAGCGGGTCCCAGCTATCGGATTGTTTTTGCACCAGTTTTTCCGGGTGCTCCGCACGATAACAGAGCAAATCCGACATCACATAGGCGGCAAAAGCCTCTGCCGTTTCTGCCGTGTTTTCGGCCACGCGATCCAGCGCTGTTGAGACCAAGCGCATATGCGGCATGTTATTGGGGTCGATTTCATCTGCTTGCGCCTGCCACTCCTCGGCAATCAGCTTGGCCAGCGCCTCGCTCGGCACAAGAAGCGGCTTTTTGGCCGGTGTTTTCAACTCATGCGCGTCCAGCAAGACGGCAAAAGCGCCTTCGCGCGCTTCGACCGACACATTTTCATAAAATCGCTTTGCCATAAATTTTAAGAGGGTTGAAAGGCGCCTCAATAAATCGTTCAATTCTTCCGGCGTTTCAGCAATCGCGTCAGCACCCGAATCTTCAAGCTCGTCAATGGTCTGATAGCCCCAGCCAACCCCAATGGCGCGCGTGCCTGCCGCTTTTGCCATCATAATATCAAAGCTGGTATCACCGACCATCAGCGCCTGCTCGGCGGTGACGCCGGTTTCCGCTATCGCGTCAAGCATCAGGGCAGGATTGGGCTTGCCCGGCCCGTCATCGGCACTTTTCAGCACCTGAAAATATTTGCGAATGTCATAAGCATCGACGACACGCTCCAAGCCGCGGCGCGATTTCATCGTAATGATACCGAGCAAAGTGTCGTCCAGACCGCCGAGCTTGGTAATCTGTTCATGCATTCCGGGGAACATGACTTGACCGCGATCATCTTGCTGCACCAATTGCTGATAGGTCTCGCGATAGACATCCAGCATATTGATAATTTGATCATCGGTTGCATCGGGCGCGTGGCGGCGCATGGCGACATCAACCGGCAGGCCGACCGCGTAAAGAATATCGCGGCGGTCGGGCGCGGCGAAATCATGCGAGCTCAACGCCGCCTCAGTGGCGGTGATGATGGTCTGCTGGCTGTCCACCAACGTGCCGTCGCAATCAAAGACTATCAGTCTCATTTCCTAAACCTCATCAAACCCGATATCGCCATCTTCGCTGTCAAAATTAAGCATATCCCACGTTTCAGCCATGTGATCGGCCAATGGCGCGCGACAGGTCAAATCGCCGCCCGAGGGATGCCGCATCTTAATCATTCGAGCGTGCAAGTGAAGTTTTTTCGGCAGGATTCCGCCATATTCTTCATTTTCATTTTCAACCCGATATTTGCCATCGCCGACCAGCGGATGACCTATCGCCGCCGCATGGGCGCGTATCTGATGGGTGCGTCCGGTTATCGGGCGGAATGCCAACCATGAGAAACGCTGCCCGACACGCGCGATTTCCATATAATCCGTATGCGCTTTCATCGCGTCAGGATCACCCTTTTCAACCGGTCTGACGCGTTCACCGCCATCAGCGGCGGCGCGTTTGGCCAGTGGCACGATGATGTGACCGCGTGGCGGTCGCGGCACCCCATACACCAAAGCCCAGTAAATTTTTTCTGTCTCGCGATCGGCAAATTGGCGGGTCAAAAACTGTGCCGCCTTGCGATTGCGCGCCAGCAACAAC
Organism: Rhodobiaceae bacterium; assembly: GCA_038143435.1. Taxonomy (GTDB): domain Bacteria; phylum Pseudomonadota; class Alphaproteobacteria; order RS24; family RS24; genus UBA8337. The sequence continues at coordinate 173,291 of JAYQLX010000004.1, forward strand.
ACACCCGATGTGTCGCGGTCGAGCCGATGCACCAGACGCGGCGGTTCGGCTTCGTCAAATTGCAGCCCCGGCAGCGCACCATCAATATGCGTATTCGTCTTACTGCCGCCCTGCACCGCCAAACCGGATGGCTTATTGAGCACAATGACATCTTGGTCTTTATGAATAATGGCGGCGCGGAGTTGTTCAACCAAACTATCGGCCACTTGCACCGGACGTTCTGATTTCTTGGCCCCTTGCGGCGGCACTTCCGGCGGCACGCGAATGATTTGACCGCTATTGATACGCGCCGCAGCCTTCACGCGCTTGCCGTCAACCCGCACCAGTCCACGGCGTAAGAGTTTTTCCAAACGTCCCTGAGTCAGCGCCGGAAAATGCTTGCGAAACCACCGGTCGAGGCGCAGCCCGTCATCTTCGGGCTTTATCTTTATTTGTCGCACACCGGCCATTACGCCGCCCTCAGCGCCATAAAGCCGATGATAAAGGCCAGCAAACCGCCGAGCAGCGAGCCGCCCAAATAGAGCATGGTGGCGGCGATGTCGCGCCTTTCAAGCAAGGTGAACAAATCCATTGAAAAGGCCGAAAAAGTGGTGAAACCGCCCAAAATACCGACCGCTACGAACAGGCGGAGCGCATCGCTGCCGCCATTTTGCCGCGACAGCCAGCCAATCACCAAACCCATCAGCAAAGAGCCGAGAATATTGACGCTCATCGTCGCCCAGGGAAAGCCGGAGGCTGTTTTGAGCGATAATCCGACCAGATAGCGCCCGACCGCGCCCAACGCGCCGCCCAAAGCTACCCAAATAATGGCCTGACCGCTCATAATCACTCCTTGCCCTAAACTAGCATAAAAAAAGGCACGAAAACCGCGTTTCCGTGCCTTGTTTGATTATTGTGATGCCTTACGCAGTGGCTGCGGCGGCAACGGCCTCGCCTTCATCATCGACTTCGACGGGACCTGAATCTTGACCCTTGGCTTCAGGGTCGCGGTCAACGAATTCAATGACCGCCATTGGCGCATTGTCACCAAAGCGGAAACCGGCTTTCAATACACGGGTGTAACCGCCTTCTCGCTTGGCATAACGCTCGGCCAGCGTGTCAAACAGCTTGGCCGCATATTGCTCTTCCGGCAGTTGGGCGTAAGCACGACGACGCGCCGCCAAATCACCCTTTTTGCCCAATGTTACCAGCTTCTCAACGAACGGACGCAGCTCTTTGGCTTTCGGCAAAGTGGTGACAATCTGCTCGTGCTTAATCAGCGCGACAGCCAGATTGCCCAACATAGCCTTGCGGTGGCTGCTGGTTCGGTTCAGTTTGCGTCCTGCTTTTGCGTGGCGCATAACGGCACTCCTTTACGCCCTCTTACGAGGCCTTAAAAATTCTCTTCGAACTTCTTGGCAAGTTCTTCAATGTTTTCCGGCGGCCAATTCGGCACATCCATACCTAAATGCAGGCCCATTTCGCCCAGCACTTCTTTGATTTCATTCAGCGATTTGCGGCCGAAATTCGGGGTCCGCAGCATTTCGCCTTCCGACTTTTGAATCAAATCGCCGATATAAACGATATTGTCGTTTTTCAGGCAATTGGCCGAACGAACTGACAGTTCCAACTCGTCGACTTTCTTCAGCAGCGCGGCCGAGAAACCGGTTTCTTCAATGGCCGAAGTGTCATCAACCTGCACTTCCGGCTCTTCAAAGTTAATGAAGCTTTGCAGCTGGTCTTGCAGAATACGCGCCGACAAAGCCAAAGCGTCTTCCGGCGTTACTGTGCCGTTGGTTTCAATGTCCATCGTCAGCTTGTCATAATCAAGCACTTGGCCTTCGCGTGTGTTCTCAACATTGTATGAGACACGGCGCACCGGGCTATACAGGCTATCGACCGGAATCATGCCAATGGGTGAATCTTCGGGGCGGTTTTTCTCAGCCGGAACGTAACCGGCACCGGTATTGATGGTGAACTCGAAACGCACTTCTGCGCCATCGTCGAGTGTGCACAGCACCAAGTCAGGGTTGTGAATGGTCACATTGGCGTTTTCTTCAATGTCACCGGCAGTGACAACGCCTGGGCCCTTTTTGCTCAGCGTCAGGCGTTTCGGGCCTTCCGCATCCATTGAAATGGCCATTTTCTTGATGTTGAGAACAACATCGGTCACATCTTCGCGCACGCCGGAAATCGACGAGAACTCGTGCAATACGCCATCAATCTGAACGGCGGTCACGGCAGCGCCTTGAATGGACGACAAGAGCACGCGGCGCAGCGCATTGCCCAAAGTCAGACCAAAGCCACGCTCCAGCGGCTCGGCAACGATACGCGCTTCGCGCGTTTCATCATGACCGGGAATAATATCCAGTTTGGAGGGCTTAATCAGTTCATGCCAGTTTTTTTGGATCACAATGTCACCTCTTCAATCAGTTATCGCAATGGGGGTCGTATGCTTAAACGCGACGGCGTTTAGGCGGACGACAGCCATTATGCGGTATCGGTGTTACATCACGGATTGAGGTGATGGTAAAACCGGCGGCTTGCAGTGCGCGCAGCGCACTTTCGCGACCCGAACCGGGGCCGCGCACATTTACTTCCAACGTTTTCACGCCATGCTCCATCGCTTTGCGACCGGCATCTTCAGCCGCCACTTGGGCAGCATAAGGGGTCGATTTGCGCGAGCCTTTAAAGCCCATTGAACCGGCAGAAGACCAGCTAATGGCATTGCCTTGCGCGTCGGTGATGGTAATCAGCGTGTTATTGAAGGTCGAATTGACATGCGCCACACCTGAAGTGATGTTTTTGCGCTCGCGACGACGGACACGGGTATTTTCATTTGCCATTTCTTAAGTCCTCTCGCGCTATTGTTTCTTGCCGGCGATGGCTTTGGCCGGGCCTTTGCGGGTGCGCGCATTGGTATGCGTGCGCTGACCGCGAACCGGCAAATTACGACGATGGCGCAGGCCGCGGTAAATACCCATATCGAGCAAACGCTTGATATTCATTGAGGTATCGCGGCGCAAATCACCTTCCACCATATAATCGGCATCGATGGTTTCACGAATTTGAATGACATCTGCATCGCTCAATTCATTGACGCGACGCTCCGCCGGAATGCCCACTTTTTCGCAGATTTCCTTCGCTTTTGTGTCGCCAATACCATGAATATAGGTCAGGGCAATCACCACGCGCTTGGCGGTCGGAATGTTAACACCAGCTATACGAGCCACTTGCTTCTCCTTTTCGCCGTTTCCGGCGGATATGACCTTTCCAAAAGGCCAATATTTCTGCGAGTTTTGCCGATTTTTGCTATCGTCTCTCGGAAGCGCGAATTATATGAATTTCGCCCCGCCAGTCAACTGCAAACCATTGGAAAACCCTATTAAATCTCCTTCAACACAGCATGTATTTGCTGTGTCACTTCATCCATTTCCTGCATGCCGTCCAGCGTCTTCAAAATGCCCTTTGAGGCATAGAATTCTGCCACCGGTGCCGTTTGCTCCTCGTAGACGCGCAAACGGTGCTGCAGAGCCTCTTCCGTATCATCATCACGAGGCCCGTCAGCGCTTTCTTCGGCTCTTTTAAGAATACGTGCGATAAGCACTTCCGGATCGACGGCCAGTTCAACAACCCCGTCCAAAGCAATGTTTTTGTGCGCCAACATCGCATCCAGCGCTTCAGCCTGCGCGATATTGCGCGGAAAACCGTCGAGAATGAAACCGTTTTTGCAGTCATCTTCCTCAATACGGTCCGAAATAATACCGACAACCACCTCATCAGGCACCAAATCACCGCGCGCCATAATATCTTTGGCCTGCTTACCGATTTCGGTTTCCGCCGCTACGGCCGCGCGCAACATATCGCCGGTTGAAAGCTGGCGAATATCAAAAGCATCTTCAATGCGTTGCGCCTGCGTGCCTTTACCGGCACCGGGCGGGCCCAAAAATATCAATTTCATCGACGCTTGCCTCCAAGCTTCGATTTTTTGATGAGCCCTTCATATTGATGCGCGAATAAATGGCCTTGCACCTGCCCGACCGTATCCATCGTCACATTGACGACAATCAACAGCGAGGTGCCGCCAAAGTAGAACGGCACATTATAGGCATTAATCAGCATTTCCGGCAGCAGACAGACAGCCGTCAGATACAATGCGCCGACAACCGTCAGGCGGGTCAGTACATGGTCGATATATTCAGCCGTGCGCGGCCCCGGGCGAATACCCGGAATAAAGCCGCCATAACGCTTCAGATTATCCGCCGTATCATTCGGGTTAAAGACAATCGAGGTGTAAAAGAAGCAAAAGAAAATAATACCGGCAGCGTAAAGTGCCATATAGGCGGGTTGGCCGCGACCCAGCAGTGCAGCGACTGTGCCCAGCGCACCACCCGAAGCATCGCCTGAGAAATTGGCCAGCGTAATCGGCATTAGCAGCAGAGATGATGCGAAAATCGGCGGAATAACACCTGCCGTATTAAGTTTGAGCGGCAAATGCGAATTATCGCCCTGCGCCATACCGGCAGCGGTTTGGCGCTTCGGATATTGCACCAAAAGGCGGCGTTGCGCGCGCTCCATGAACACGATGAAGGCGATGACAACAATAACCATGATGATGAGCGCCAGAATAATGAAAGTGGACAGCGCGCCCTGACGGCCAAGTTCCAATGTTCCGGCCAATGCGCTTGGCAATTCGGCGACAATACCGGCGAAAATAATGAGCGAAATGCCGTTGCCGACACCGCGCGAGGTCACTTGCTCGCCGAGCCACATCAAGAAAACCGTGCCGCCGACCAGCGTGATGACGGCGCTGGCGCGGAAATAAAAGCCCGGATCGACAACCACGCCTTGCGCGCCTTCCAGACCGATGGCGATGCCATAGCCCTGCACCGCAGCCAAAAATACCGTGCCGTAGCGCGTATATTGGTTGATTTGCTTACGCCCTGACTCGCCTTCTTTTTTCAGCTGTTCCAAACGCGGCACAACCGAGGTCAAAAGCTGGATTACAATCGAAGCCGTGATATACGGCATGATGTTAAGGGCAAAGATTGCCATACGACCGACCGCGCCACCGGCAAACATGTTGAACATGCCGATAATGCCGGATTGCTGCTGGCTGAACACAGCCTGCAACGCTTGCGGGTCAATGCCGGGCAAGGGAATGTAAGTGCCGAGGCGATAGACCAAAAGCGCACCCAGCGTGAACCAGATACGCTTTTTCAGCTCATCAGCCGTGCGAAAGGCCGAGAAACTGAGATTGGCAGCAAGCTGTTCGGCAGCTGAGGCCATGAAACGGTCTCCTTACTGGGCTTATTCTTCTGACGCGTCGTCGGCAGAAGCGTCTTCAGCTTCTTCGGCGGCGGGCCGGTGCTTCTTCGTCAGGAGCCTCTTCTTCAGGGGCTTCAGCCTAGGTTCAGCAGCCTTTTTGGCCTTTTTCGGCTTGTCGTCGCTGTCCTCTTTCGGCGGGGTCAAAATGCTGACCTTGCCACCAAGCTTGGCCACCGCGTCCTGCGCCGCTTGCGACATGCCGGCCACTTCAAAGTCGAGCTTTTCAGTCAACTCACCTTTGGCCAGAATACGCACGCCGTCAAGTTCGCGTCGAATGACACCCGCTTCAACCAAGCTTCCGGCAGAAACCGTCGCGCCTTTGGCCAGCCTACCGGCATCAACCGCAACTTGCAGACGACCGAGATTGACCGCATTCAGCTTTTTCGGATTGGGCACGTTAAAACCGCGCTTCGGCAAGCGCATGTGAAGCGGCATTTGACCGCCTTCAAAGCCTTTAATAGAAACGCCTGAGCGCGAGGTCTGACCTTTTACGCCACGGCCTGCCGTTTTGCCTTTGCCCGAAGATGTGCCGCGACCGACGCGCATGCGCGACTTTCGGGCACCGGGATTATCACGAAGTTCATTCAGTTTCATAACTCTGTCTCCTCGTTGACTTAAGCGTCAACGACACGCACCAAATGTGCGACTTTATCAATCATGCCACGCACAGCCGGTGTATCTTCCAGTTCACGACGGCGGCCACGCTTATTGAGGCCGAGACCGACCAAAGTTGCGCGTTGGTCTTTCGGGCGACCAATCGGGCTGCCAGTTTGTTCGACAATAATCGTTTTCGCTTTCGCCATGACCGTCTCTCCTAGCTGGCGGCTTCGACTTCGACATCGTCTTGTGCTTCATCACGACGACGCGAAATCAAATCACTGACTTTTTTGCCACGACGCGCAGCAACCGAGCGCGGGCTGCCCTGCTTTTTCAACGCGGCAAAAGTAGCGTGAATCATATTATAGGGGTTGGACGAGCCGACCGATTTGGCCACCACATCTTGCATACCCAAAACTTCAAACACGGCGCGCATAGGGCCACCGGCAATGATGCCGGTTCCCGGAGGCGCTGCGCGCAGCTCAACCTTACCGGCACCATGACGACCGGCAATATCATGATGCAATGTGCGGCCTTCGCGCAGCGGCACACGGATCATATTGCGCTTGGCGCTGTCGGTTGCCTTGCGAATGGCTTCCGGCACTTCGCGTGCCTTACCATGACCGAAGCCAACACGACCGCGCTGGTCACCAATTACCACCAAAGCGGCGAAGCCGAAGCGACGACCACCTTTAACAACTTTGGCGACGCGGTTAATGTGCACCAGACGATCGACGAATTCGCTATCGCGCTCTTCTCGATTTTCGTTTCTTGCCACGCTCTTTCTCCTCTCGTCCGGTTAGAAGCTCAAACCGGCTTCGCGGGCAGCCTCGGCCAAAGCCTTGACGCGCCCGTGATAAATATAGCCGCCACGGTCGAAAATAACGTTTTCGACACCGGCCTTTTTGGCCTTTTCAGCGATTTGTTTGCCAACAACACCGGCAGCTTCAACATTGCCGCCCGTCTTGCCGGAAAACTCTTTGTCTTTGGTCGAAGCGGCAGCCAATGTGCGGCCTGCTTCGTCATCAATGATTTGCGCGTAAATATGTTTTGCCGAACGGTAAACAGATAGACGCGGCCGACCATTGGCCACTTTACGAAGCTGGCGGCGAACCCGCTGCTTGCGACGTGTATCAGTTGAAAGCTTTGCACCCATGACCAACCTCTATTTCTTCTTGCCTTCTTTGCGGAAGACATATTCGCCCTCATAACGCACGCCTTTGCCCTTATACGGCTCCGGCGGACGGTAGCTGCGAATTTCCGATGCCACTTGACCGACTTTTTGTTTGTCGATGCCTGACACAATAATTTCAGTTTGCGACGGGCAATCCACGGTAATGCCTTCCGGCACGGCGAAATCGACATCATGGCTGAAGCCAAGCGACAATTTCAGCGTCTTGCCCTGCATTTGAGCGCGATAACCGACGCCTTGCAGTTCCAACTTGCGCGAGAAACCTTCCGACACGCCGGTGACGATATTTTCCACCATTGACCGGCTCAAGCCCCAAAAGCTGCGCGCCGTTTGTGTTTTGTCAATCGGGGTCACCGTCACGCCTTCATCGCCTTGCGCCACTGTCACATAGTCGGACAGGGTTACGGCAAGTTCGCCCTTCGGGCCTTTGGCGGCAACATTTTGGCCGCTGAGATTAACCTCAACCCCTTGCGGCACTTGAACCGGTTTTTTGCCAATACGAGACATATCTTATCCTTTCCGCAGCGCGCCTAGAAGACGCGGCACAGAATCTCCCCACCAACATTGTTTTCACGAGCCGCATTATCCGACATCACACCTTTCGGCGTTGAGATGATAGAAATGCCCAAACCATTGCGGACAACCGGCATGGTTTTGACCGAGGAATAAACGCGACGGCCCGGTTTGGACACGCGCTGGATTTCCCGAATGACAGGCTCGCCTTCGTAATATTTCAGTTCAATTTTCAACTCACCCGCGCCATTGTCGGTTTCAGCTTCCGAATAACCGCGAATGTAGCCTTCTTCCTGCAACACATCGAGCACCCAGCGGCGCAGTTTTGATGCAGGGCTGACCACTGAGGTCTTGCCACGCATTTGTGCGTTACGGATACGGGTCAGCATATCGCCGAGAGGATCGTTCATAATCTTTCCCTCCTACCAGCTAGACTTGACCATGCCCGGAACCAGCCCTTTTGAGGACAGTTCACGCAATGCGATGCGGGACATGTTGAGTTTACGATAATAGCCTCGCGGACGACCGGTGACGCCGCAACGGTTGCGGACGCGGGTCGGTGCCGAATTACGCGGCAGTTTGGCCAGCTTCATGCGCGCCTTAAAGCGCTCTTCGTTCGACAGCGACTCATCTTTGGCAATCGCCATCAGAGCAGCGCGCTTGGCAGCATATTTTTGCACCAGACGCTTGCGCTTATCGTTACGTTCTACAGCAGATTTCTTCGCCATATCTCTCTCCTCCGCCCTTAATCGTTGAACGGAAAGTTAAAGGCGCGCAGCAATTCACGAGCCTGATCATCATCATTGGTGGTGGTGCAGACAATAATGTCCATGCCCCAAATCGTATCCACTTTGTCGTAATTGATTTCCGGGAATACGATGTGCTCTTTCAGGCCCATAGCGAAATTGCCATTGCCGTCAAAGCTTTTTGCATTGAGACCACGAAAGTCACGCACGCGCGGCAAAGCCACAGTGACGAGACGGTCAATAAATTCATACATGCGGGCACCGCGCAGGGTCACTTTCACACCAAGCGGCATATCTTCGCGCACCTTAAAAGTGGCGATGGAATTGCGGGCGCGTGTAATGACCGGCTTTTGACCGGCAATCGCTTGCAAATCTTCAAATGCCGAATTGATTTTCTTGGTGTCTTGCGTGGTTTCGCCAACACCCATATTCAATACGACTTTTTCAAGCGCCGGAACCTGCATCGGGTTCTTCAGCTCGAATTTCTCAATCAGGGCGCCGCGAATGGAATCCTGATATTGCGTTTTCAGACGCGGGATATAAGACGTATCAGCCATCGATTACTTCTCCCGAACGTTTGGCGACGCGCACTTTCGAGCCGTCATCATTAATCTTGAAGCCAACGCGGCTGGGCTTACCGTCTTTCGGGTCAGCCACGGCCAGATTGGAAATGTGAATTTTGCCTTCGCGATTGATAATGCCGCCTTCGCTTTGTGCGGTCTGCTTCTGGTGACGCTTCACCATATTCACACCCTGCACCAATGCACGAGGCGCTGGTTTGTCATTTGGGAAAACAGCCAGCACTTCGCCGCTCTTGCCCTTATCGCGACCGGTGGTAACAACCACTTTATCGCCCTTTTTGATTTTCAACTTCACGGCCATTACAACACCTCCGGTGCCAGCGACACGATTTTCATGTGATTGCTGCTGCGCAACTCACGCGTCACCGGGCCAAAAATACGGGTGCCGATAGGCTCGCCCGACTGATTGACCAGAACCGCGGCATTGCGGTCAAAGCGGATTATGCTGCCATCTTGACGACGAATTTCCTTCGCCGTGCGCACGATAACGGCGCGCATTACATCGCCTTTCTTAACGCGTCCACGCGGAATTGCTTCTTTCACGGAGACAACAATCGTGTCACCGACAGAAGCGGTTTTCCGCTTGGAACCGCCAAGAACCTTGATGCACTGCACCCGGCGTGCGCCGCTATTATCGGCAACATCCAGATTGGTTTGCATCTGAATCATAATAAGACCCCTTACTCAGCAGCGCCGGAAATGACTTCCCAGCTCTTCAATTTAGAAATCGGGCGGCACTCACGGATTTCCACCATGTCGCCGACTTTCACTTCATTGCTCGCATCATGCGCGTGATAGCGCTTTGATTTACGAACCGTTTTCTTCATCACCGGATCGGTGAAACGGCGTTCAACGGACACGACGACGGTTTTGTCGCCCTTATCGCTGACCACTGTGCCTTGCAGAATTCGTTTTGGCATTTTCCTACCTCGTCCGACTACTAATTGGCCGCGCTTTGCGCTGTTTTCAAACGCGCAATGGTGCGACGCACTTCCCGCATACGGGCGGTATTTTCAAGCTGGCCCGAAGCCTGCTGGAAGCGCAGATTAAGTTGCTCTTTTTTCAGCTTCAAAAGCTCATCATCGAGCTGATCAACTGTCATATCTTTGATTTCAGACATTTTCATCGTGACACCTATTGCCCTTCACCGGGACGCGAGACAATGCGCGTATTGACCGGCAATTTGGCTGCCGCCAGTTTCAAAGCTTCATGCGCAACGTCTGACGGAACGCCATCAACTTCAAACATGATGCGACCCGGCTTGACGCGGCACGCCCAATATTCAGGTGAACCCTTACCCTTACCCATACGCACTTCGGTCGGCTTTTTTGAGACCGGCACATCAGGGAACACACGGATCCACACACGACCGGCACGCTTCATGTGACGGGTGATGACACGACGGGCAGCCTCAATTTGGCGCGCCGTAATACGCTCCGGCGAGGTCGCTTTCAGGCCGTAAGAGCCGAAAGTCAGCGATGTGCCGCCTTTGGCATTGCCGCGAATACGACCCTTATGAGCCTTGCGGAATTTAGTTCGTTTCGGTTGCAACATGGTCTAGTTCTCCGCTCCCGCTGCGCCTTGTGGGCGTTGCGGGCGATTGCTGTCGCCCTGCTCATCACGACGATCGCGCGCCATCGGGTCATGCTCCATAATCTCGCCTTTGAAGATCCAGATTTTGACACCGCAAATTCCATAAGCGGTCATGGCCTCGGCCACGCCATAATCAATATCGGCGCGCAGCGTATGCAGCGGCACACGGCCCTCGCGATACCATTCGGTACGGGCAATTTCAGCACCGCCGAGACGGCCACCGCAATTGATACGAATGCCCAAAGCACCCAAGCGCATGGCCGATTGCACGGCGCGCTTCATGGCGCGGCGGAAACCGACACGACGCTCAAGCTGTTGCGCGACGCTTTCGGCAACCAGTTGCGCATCAATCTCAGGCTTACGCACTTCAACAATGTTCAGCACAACTTCGCTATCGGTCATTTTGCCGATGCGCTGCTTCAGCTTCTCAATGTCAGCGCCTTTTTTACCGATAATGACACCGGGGCGGGCCGAGTGAATGGTGACGCGGCATTTTTTATGCGGGCGCTCAATCACCACGCGCGAAATACCGGCTTGACGCAGGTCTTTGAACAGCATGGTGCGGATTTTCAAATCTTCATGCAGCAGATTGGCGTATTCGCCCTTATCTGCATACCAGCGCGACTCCCAAGTGCGGTTGACGCCGAGGCGCATGCCAATCGGATTAACCTTCTGTCCCATTACGCTTTCTCCTCGACTTCACGCACCACAATGGTGAGCTGGCTGAAAGGCTTCAAAATGCGCGCAGCGCGGCCCTTTGCACGGGCGCGGAAACGCTTCATAACCAAATTTTTGCCGACATAGGCTTCTGAGACGATGAGGCTGTCAACGTCCAGATTGTGATTGTTCTCGGCATTGGCGATGGCGCTTTGAAGCACTTTTTTGACGTCACCTGCAACGCGACGACGCGAAAAGGTCAAATCATTAAGTGCCTGCTCGGCTTTCTTGCCGCGAATAAGTTGTGCGACAAGATTGAGCTTTTGCGGGCTGGTGCGGATCATGCGACCGACCGCTTTGGCTTCATTTTCCGGCAATTGCCGCTGTAGCGATGCTTTGCCCATGATTAACCTCTTTTCGCCTTCTTATCGGCTGCGTGACCGTAATAGGTGCGGGTCGGCGCGAACTCGCCAAACTTATGCCCGACCATATCTTCGGTCACGGAAACCGGAATATGCTTTTGCCCGTTATGAACACCAAAAGTCAGACCGACAAATTGCGGCAGGATCGTCGAACGACGGCTCCAGATTTTAATGACTTCATTGGTGCGTCCGCTTTCGCGCACGGCTTCTGCCTTTTTCAGCAAATAACCGTCAACAAACGGACCTTTCCAGACTGAACGTGTCATCTTACCAACACTCCTAACGTTTCTTCTTCAGATGGCGGCTGCGAAGAATATATTTGTCCGTCGCCTTGTTTGACCGCGTGCGGCGGCCTTTGGTCGGCTTGCCCCACGGCGTCACCGGATGGCGACCGCCTGAGGTTTTGCCTTCACCGCCACCATGCGGGTGATCGACCGGGTTCATCGCCACACCACGCACGGATGGGCGTTTACCCAACCAGCGGCTGCGACCGGCTTTCGCCAATTTAATGTTTGATTGGTCGGGGTTTGATACCGCACCAATGGTGGCCATGCATGTGCCCAAAACCAAGCGTTGCTCGCCGGATGTCAGGCGAATAATCGCATAACCGGCATCACGACCGACAAGCTGAGCAAATGTACCTGCCGAACGGGCGATTTGCGCACCCTTGCCCGGCTTCAACTCAATATTGTGAATGATTGTGCCAATCGGAATTGACTTCAGCGGCATGGCATTGCCCGGCTTCACGTCGACGCTTTCACCGGCAATCACTTTGTCACCGGCAGCCAAACGCTGCGGTGCGATAATGTAAGCCTGCTCACCATCCGTATAGGTAATCAGCGCAATAAAGGCCGAACGATTGGGATCATATTCAAGACGCTCAACCGTCGCTTCCATATCGAATTTTTGACGTTTGAAATCAATGATACGATAGCTGCGTTTGTGACCACCACCACGGCGACGCGCAGTAATACGACCGGCATTGTTACGGCCACCTGATCTTGTTCAGACCTTCGGTCAGCTTTTTGACCGGCTTGCCGCTATACAGCGCCGAACGGTCAACCTGAACCAGGCCGCGCTGGCCCGGGGTGGTCGGTTTATATGTCTTAAGTGCCATTCTACCTTACCCCTTACAGACCCGTCGTCACATCAATGCTGTGACCGTCTTCGAGCGTTACGATGGCTTTCTTTTCATCGTTTTGCTTGCCGGCAACCCCGCGGAAACGCTTGGTTTTACCCTTGCGCACTAGCGTGTTGACGGCTTTCACTTTGACATCAAACAAAGCTTCAACAGCCTCTTTGATAATCGTCTTATTGGCATCCGGCGCCACTTTGAAAACAACTTGATTGTTTTCAGAGGCAATCGTCGATTTCTCGGTAATCACCGGCTTGCGGATGACGTCGTAATAGGCTTCGCGGCTCATTTGAAACGCTCCTTCAGGCTATCAAGAGCCGCTTTGGTCAAAACCAATTTATCACGGCGCAAAATGTCATAGACGTTAATGCCTTGCGCGGGCAGCACATCAATATGGGCGATGTTGCGCGCGGCGCGGGCGAAATTACCGTCCACTTCCGCACCATCAATCACCAGCGCATTATCAATGCCCAGCTTTGTCAGCTGCTTTTTCAAACCCGCCGTTTTGCCGTCTTTCGACTTGGCATCGGCCAGCACCACCAATGACTCATCGGCTTGCTTGCTCGACAGTGCCATTTTCAGCGCCAAAGCGCGCACTTTCTTCGGCAGGTCAATGGCATGGCTGCGAACAACAGGCCCGTGCGCCTTACCGCCACCGATAAAGATATTTGACTTGCGGTTACCGTGACGCGCTCCGCCACCGCCTTTTTGACGACCGAATTTCTTGGTCGTGCCGGTAATTTCACCGCGCGGCTTGGTTTTATGCGTGCCGGCTTGGCGTTTGGCGAGTTGGTAATTGACCATGCGCTGCAAAATATCAGCGCGCGGCTCGACACCGAATACGGCTTTGTCGAGCGTTACCTCGCCATCGGCCTTCGCATCAAGCGTTTTAACTTGCGCTTTCATTATTCGCCATCCTTCTTGTCTTCATCTGCTTCTTTTGAGGCTTCCTCAGCAGGTGCTTCCTCTTCAGCAGCTTCCTCTTCGGCAGCTTCCTCTTTGGCAGGAGCTTCTTCAGCAGGGGCTTCTTCGGTTGCCGCTTCTTCGGTCGGTGCCGCCTCAACAGTTTCCTCAGCAACCACTTCTTCGGTTACTTCTTCGACAGGTGCTTCCTCTTCGGCAGCTTCTTCCGCCGGAGCGGCATCTTCGACCAGACCGGCCGGATAAGGCAGGCCATCAGGCAACGGACGCTTGACCGCATCGCGCAACAAAATCCAGCCGCCTTTGGCACCGGGCACAGCACCCTTAACCATCAGCAAGCCGCGCGTTACGTCGGTTTTTACCACTTCCAAATTTTGGATGGTGACGCGGCTGTCACCCATGTGACCGGCCATTTTCTTGCCTTTAAAGACTTTACCCGGGTCCTGGCACTGGCCGGTTGAGCCATGCGAACGGTGCGAAATCGAGACACCATGCGAGGCGCGCAAGCCACCGAAATTGTGGCGTTTCATGGCACCGGCAAAACCTTTACCGATAGACACGCCGGTCGCATCGACCTTTTGGCCCTCGATAAAATGCGAGGCGGCCAATTCGGCACCGACATCAATCATATTGTCGGCACTGACACGGAACTCAGCGACGCGGCGCTTGGGTTCGACTTTGGCTTTGGCGAAATGGCCGCGCATGGCGCTGCTTGTGCGTTTCACTTTGGCAAAACCTGAACCGAGTTGAACGGCTGAATAGCCGTCTTTCTCTTCCGTGCGCTGGGCAACGACCTGGCACTTGTCGAGTTTCAGCACTGTGACGGGCACATGTTTACCGGCTTCGGTAAACAGGCGGGTCATGCCGACTTTTTGAACGATTAATCCGGAACGCATAATGACGTCTCCCAGCTCCTACAGCTTGATTTGCACATCGACACCGGCAGGCAGGTCGAGTTTCATCAAAGCGTCAACGGTTTGTGGGGTAGGATCGACAATGTCGAGCAGTCGTTTATGCGTGCGCATTTCAAACTGATCGCGGCTTTTCTTGTCGATATGCGGCCCGCGCAGAACCGTATATTTCTCAATATGTGTCGGAAGCGGAATGGGTCCGCGCACATCCGCACCGGTGCGTTTGGCCGTGTTCAAAATCTCACGCGCTGAATTATCCAGCACGCGATGGTCAAACGCCTTTAAGCGGATACGAATATTTTGTGACTGTACCATTTTCTATTCCGTTTCCATGCAAAAGAGGCGCGCCCCGAGGGGCACGCCAATTAAAGTCCTACTCAATAATTGCTGCGACGACGCCGGCGCCGACGGTGCGGCCACCTTCGCGGATAGCGAAGCGCAGCTTCTCTTCCATAGCGACCGGCACAATCAGTTCGACTTCCATCTCAACATTATCGCCCGGCATCACCATTTCCGTGCCCGATGGCAGGCTCACAACGCCCGTCACATCAGTGGTACGGAAATAAAACTGCGGACGGTAATTGGTAAAGAACGGCGTATGACGGCCACCCTCTTCCTTCGTCAGAATATAAGCCTCAGCCTTAAACTTGGTGTGCGGGGTAATCGACCCCGGCGCACACAAAACCTGACCGCGCTCAACTTCTTCGCGCTTCGTACCACGCAGCAGAACACCGACATTGTCACCCGCCTCACCGCTATCAAGCAGCTTGCGGAACATTTCAACGCCCGTGCAAGTGGTGGTTGCCGTGTCTTTAATGCCGACAATCTCAATATCGTCACCAACATTGACGATACCGCGCTCAACACGACCGGTCACAACCGTACCGCGACCCGAAATCGAGAACACATCTTCAATCGGCATCAAGAAAGGCTGATCCTTCGGACGCTCAGGCTGCGGGATATAAGCATCAACTTCAGCCATCAGCGCCAAAATCGCTTCTTTACCGATAGTGTCGTCACGACCTTCAAGAGCTGCCAATGCAGACCCCTTAACAATCGGAATATCATCGCCAGGGAACTCATAAGAAGACAAAAGCTCACGCACTTCCATCTCAACAAGCTCGAGAAGCTCTTCATCGTCAACCTGGTCAACTTTGTTCAAGAAAACAACCAGCGCCGGAACACCAACCTGACGCGCCAACAAAATATGCTCGCGCGTTTGCGGCATCGGGCCATCGGCTGCATTCACAACCAAAATAGCGCCATCCATTTGCGCCGCACCGGTAATCATGTTCTTCACATAGTCAGCGTGACCGGGGCAATCAACATGGGCATAGTGACGGCCATCCGTCTCATACTCAACATGCGCCGTCGAAATCGTGATACCACGCTCTTTTTCCTCAGGTGCCTTATCAATGTCAGAGTAATCTGAAAACTCAGCACCACCGGCCTCAGCCAGAACCTTCGTAATCGCCGCCGTCAACGTCGTCTTACCATGGTCAACGTGACCAATCGTGCCAATGTTGCAGTGCGGCTTAGTCCGCTCAAACTTCTCTTTCGACATCTTCGTTCCTCTCCGTCGATTTGCCCAATAGGGCGATTAAGCCATTTTCGCGATCACTTCGTCGGATACCGCTTGCGGCACCGGCTCATAGTGATCGAATAACATTGAATATTGCGCGCGACCCTGGGTCATGGAGCGCAATGTATTTACATAGCCAAACATATTGGCCAGCGGCACCATAGCGGTAATGACAGAAGCATTACCGCGTGCTTCCGTGCCGCGCACTTGACCACGGCGGCTGTTCAAATCACCGATAACGTCGCCCATATGTTCATCCGGCGTTACCACTTCAACCTGCATAATCGGCTCAAGCAATTTGGCACCGGCATCTCGCGAGGCTTCACGGAATGCGGCGCGGGCCGCAATCTCAAAGGCCATGACGCTGGAGTCCACATCGTGGAACGCGCCATCATGCAAGGTTACGCGGAAGTCAATCATCGGGAAGCCGGCCAGAACGCCGTTTTCGCGCACGCTCTCAATGCCTTTTTCAACGCCCGGAATATATTCCTTCGGAATGGCACCACCGACAATTTTGTTTTCAAATTCGTAACCGCCACCCGGCTCCATCGGCTCGATGGTCATTTTTACGCGGGCAAATTGACCTGAACCACCCGACTGTTTCTTGTGGGTGTAGTCAACATCGGTGACTTTGGTGAAAGTTTCACGATAAGCCACCTGCGGCGCACCGACATTGGCTTCCACTTTAAACTCTCGCTTCATGCGGTCGACAATAATGTCGAGGTGAAGCTCGCCCATACCGGCAATCACCGTCTGGCCGCTTTCCTCGTCCGACTTGACGCGGAATGACGGATCTTCCTGCGCCAAACGGCTCAGCGCCAGACCCATTTTCTCTTGGTCACCTTTGGTTTTCGGCTCAACCGCAACCTCGATAACCGGATCGGGGAATTCCATCCGCTCAAGAATAACCGGCGCATCTTGCTCACACAGCGTGTCACCGGTTGTCGTATCTTTCAAACCGACCAGCGCAACAATGTCACCGGCATAAGCTTCTTTAATCTCCTCGCGCGAATTGGCATGCATTTGCAGCATACGACCGATACGCTCGCGCTTGTCTTTCACCGTATTGACCAAAGTCGCACCGCTTTCCAGCTTACCGGAATAAATGCGGGCGAAAGTCAGTGAGCCGACAAACGGGTCATTGGCGATTTTAAAAGCGAGCATGGAAAGCGGCACATCGTCCGAGCTTTCGCGCACCACTTCCTCGTCCGTCTTGGCATCGACACCTTGAATGGCTTCAACATCGAGCGGCGATGGCATGTAATCGACAACTGCGTCTAGCAAAGGCTGCACGCCTTTATTTTTAAAGGCCGTGCCGTTCAGCACCGGCACGAAATTCTGTTCAATCGTACCTTTGCGAATAAGACGGATAAGCGTTTCTTCATCGGGCTCATTGCCTTCGAGATAGGCTTCCATGACACCGTCATCGAGCTCGACAACCGCTTCAACCATTGCCGCGCGATATTCATCGGCCTGGTCTTTTAGCGTGTCGCGAATATCGACATATTCATATTCAGCACCGAGGTCTTCAGCTTTCCAAAGAACCTCCTTCATTTTGACGAGGTCAACCAGACCTTCATAATTGGATTCAGCGCCAATCGGCAGTTGCAGCAACCAGCGGGTTTGAACCCAAACGGTCTTTAATCATGTCAACGCAACGGAAGAAATCGGCACCAATGCGGTCCATTTTATTGACGAAACACATGCGCGGCACGGAATATTTATCAGCCTGACGCCATACGGTCTCTGATTGAGGCTCCACGCCGGCTACGGAATCAAAAACGGCCACAGCGCCGTCAAGAACCCGTAATGACCGTTCAACTTCAATGGTGAAATCCACGTGACCCGGTGTGTCGATAATATTGATGCGCTTTTCGCGCCAGAAACAAGTGGTCGCCGCAGAGGTAATGGTAATACCACGCTCTTGCTCTTGCTCCATCCAGTCCATCGTGGCCGCACCATCGTGCACTTCGCCGATTTTATAGCTGACGCCTGTGTAATACAGAATGCGCTCGGTCGTCGTTGTTTTGCCGGCGTCAATATGCGCCATAATGCCGATATTGCGATAATCTTTGAGGTCAGTAGAACGTGCCATGAGAAGGTTCCTTAAGAAATACTACCAACGGTAATGAGAGAAAGCGCGGTTGGCTTCGGCCATGCGATGCGTGTCTTCACGCTTCTTCACTGCCGAGCCGCGATTATTGAGAGCATCCATCAGCTCACCGGCGAGGCGATCAACCATGGTGTTTTCGCCACGACCACGAGCGGCTGAAATAAGCCAGCGAATGGCCAGCGCTTGCTTGCGGTCGGGGCGCACTTCAACCGGCACCTGATAAGTGGCACCGCCGACGCGGCGCGAACGCACTTCAACGGCGGGCATGATGTTTTCAAGCGCTTCATGGAAAACCGCTACCGGCTCTCGTGACAGCTTGCCTTCAATATTGTCGAGTGCGCCATAAAGAATGCGCTCGGCGGTTGATTTTTTGCCGTGCAGCATCAGCGAATTCATAAACTTACTCAGCACCTCGTCGCCATATTTGGCGTCGGGGATAACTTGGCGTTTTTCTGCGCGGTGACGTCGTGACATGAAACAGCTCCCTACTTCGGACGCTTGGCGCCGTATTTGGAACGGCGTTGCTTACGGTCTTTAACGCCCTGAGTGTCAAGGACGCCGCGAACAATGTGATAACGAACACCTGGAAGGTCTTTCACGCGTCCGCCGCGGATCATGACAACCGAGTGTTCTTGCAAATTGTGCCCCTCACCCGGGATGTAGCTGGTGACTTCGAAGCCGTTGGTCAGGCGCACACGGGCCACTTTACGAAGCGCCGAGTTCGGCTTTTTCGGAGTGGTTGTGTAAACGCGCGTGCAAACGCCACGGCGCTGCGGGCATTGTTCCATTGCCGGCACCTTATTGCGTTTCAACACTTTCTTCCGCGGCTTGCGGATAAGCTGGTTAATGGTCGGCATACTGCCTACTCCCAATCTTCAAACACGAACAGGTCAAGCCGAGCCAAGCCAATGATATGAGCGGCAAGCTCTTCAAAACCCATTCACCGTCAACTCCTAGAAGTCTCCGGCGCGTTAAGCAGAGGATCCAGCCAAAGGCGGGATCATGCGTCCAAAATGTTCACTTCAGATCCTCAACAGCGTTTAGGTTCATCGTGACGAGTAAGACCTCGAAACAGCAGAAAACCTACAGTCCTGTCACCAAAGTATGCGTGTAATAGGCGAATCAAAAGCATCGGTCAAGCCCTGATTTGCAAGCTTTTCTCGCGCGCTAAAGAAAAATGCCGGCTTTCGCAGTGGAAAACCGGCATTTATTGATATTTAGCAAGCTATTTCAATAGCTTATCTGACTATCCGTCAGCTGAAACCGTTGCTTCATCGCCTTCTTCAGCAGGCAATTCAGGGGTCGGATTAAGCGCTTCGAGCTCGGCATCGCGCTCGGCGGCCTCGCCTTTCAAACGCTGCATCAAACCGCCGGTACCGGCCGGAATGAGGCGTCCAACAATGACGTTTTCTTTCAAGCCGATTAGCTCGTCATATTTGCCGTTAATCGCCGCTTCGGTCAGCACACGCGTGGTTTCTTGGAACGATGCCGCTGAAATGAAGGAGCGGGTTTGCAGCGATGCTTTGGTGATACCAAGCAAGACCGGCATGCCGACGGGCGGCTCTTTGCCTTCCGATTTCAGACGCTCGACCTCGGCTTCAAACTCGACCTTATCAATCTGCTCTTCTTTCAGATAAATACTGTCACCTGTCACCTGCACTTCGACTTTTTGCAGCATTTGGCGAACAATCACCTCAATGTGCTTGTCGTTAATGGTCACGCCTTGCAGACGATACACGTCTTGAATCTCATTAATGAGATAGGCGGCCAATTCTTCAACACCGGAAATGGCGAGAATGTCATGCGGTGCAGGGTGGCCATCAATCAGATATTCGCCCTTCTCGATGATGTCGCCTTCTTGAACCGACAAATGCTTGGCTTTCGGCACCAAATATTCGACCGGCTCTTGATCAGCGGATTCCGGCTGAATAACGATGCGACGCTTGTTCTTATAATCGCGACCAAATTCTACCTTACCGGTGATTTCAGCGATTATGGCGTGGTCTTTCGGACGACGCGCCTCAAACAATTCAGCAACACGCGGTAGGCCGCCGGTAATGTCACTGGTTGATGCGCCTTCGGTTGGGATACGCGCCAGCGTGTCACCGGCATGCACTTTTGCGCCCGGTTCGACCGACAAGATAGCGTCTGCCGCCAGTATGAAGCGCGCTTCATTGCCGTTAGACAAGGTTTTAATCGCGCCCTTGTCATCCTTAACCACAATAGCGGGTTTCAGATCGCTGCCGCGTGTGCCGCTTGATGAGTCAATGACAACGCGCTGGCTGATGCCGGTCGCTTCGTCCGTGTTTTCCGTCACGGAAACACCTTCAACCAAGTCCTCAAACTCCACGACACCGTCCAATTCGGTCAAAATCGGAATCGCATAGGGTTCCCATTCTGCCAGACGGTCGCCGCGCGCAACCTCTTGGCCTTCTTCAACACGCAGGCGCGCACCATAGGCCAATTTGTGGCTGGCCCGCTCAAGGCCGTTATTGTCAACAATTTTGATGACCACATTGCGGCTCATCACCACCGGACGGTCAGAACTGTCTTTAACAATGCTGGCATTTTCAAGCTGCACAACGCCATCGGCATTCGATTCAATGAATGATTGGTCAACAACTTGCGCCGTGCCACCAATGTGGAACGTCCGCATGGTCAGCTGCGTGCCCGGCTCACCGATGGATTGCGCCGCAATCACACCGACCGCCTCACCGATATTGACCGGCGTGCCGCGCGCCAAGTCACGACCATAGCACGTCGCGCAAACACCCGATTTGATTTCGCATGTAAGCGGCGAACGCACTTTAATGCTGACCAAATTGGCTTCTTCAATGGCTTGCGAATGTTCTTCCGAAATCAGCGTGCCCTTTTTGATGATTACTTCATCGGTCGCGGGATTAACGACATTTTCAACCGGCACACGGCCCAGCACGCGCTCGGACAATGAGGTAATCACCTCGCCCGCATCAATCACGGCAGCAACGGTAATGCCCTCTTTGGTGCCGCAATCGGTTTCATTGACAATGCAATCTTGCGCCACATCAACCAAACGGCGCGTCAGATAGCCTGAGTTCGCCGTTTTCAACGCCGTATCGGCCAAGCCTTTACGCGCGCCGTGGGTTGAGTTGAAGTATTCCAGAACCGACAGCCCTTCTTTGAAGTTTGAGATAATCGGTGTTTCGATAATTTCGCCCGACGGCTTGGCCATCAGACCCCGCATACCGGCCAGCTGCTTCATTTGGGCGGGTGAACCACGCGCGCCGGAATGAGACATCATATAGATGGAGTTGATGAAACTATCATCATCGGCTTCACCGGCATCGACAGTCGAAATCTTGCCCATCATGGCATCGGCCACACGATCCGTGCAACGCGCCCAGGCATCAACCACTTTGTTATATTTCTCGCCTTGCGTAATCAGGCCATCAATATATTGCTGCTCATATTCCTTCACCAGTCCGGCCGTCTCATCAATCAGGCCGAGCTTGTCTTCAGGAATGACCATATCGTCTTTACCGAAGGAAATACCGGCTTTGCAGGCTTCGCGGAAACCGACCTTCATAATGTGGTCACAGAAAATAACCGTCTCTTTTTGACCGCAATGGCGATACACCGCATCAATGACTTTCGAAATTTCTTTCTTGGTCATTAACTTGTTGATGGTGTCGTAATGGCAGATTGGCTTGTTTGGGCAACTCTTGACCCAGCATATAGCGACCGGCCGTCGTTTCGACCACGCGCGACACGACATTGCCCTCAGCATCCATCTCTTCAATGCGCGCTTTGATTTTG
The DNA here is from genome assembly GCA_038143435.1 of Rhodobiaceae bacterium. Classification (GTDB taxonomy): domain Bacteria; phylum Pseudomonadota; class Alphaproteobacteria; order RS24; family RS24; genus UBA8337. The sequence continues at coordinate 195,356 of JAYQLX010000004.1, forward strand.
GTGTGCAAGGTCAGAGCGTGATTATCCAGAGCCAATTCCAATTCCGCCAGATCGCCAATCATCATGCCTTCGCCTGGCAGACCGTCGCGCTGCAAGGTCATGTAATAAAGACCCAGCACGATATCTTGCGACGGCACGATAATCGGTGCGCCATTGGCCGGATGCAGAATATTATTGGTCGACATCATCAAGACGCGCGCTTCCAATTGCGCTTCCAAAGAAAGCGGCACATGGACAGCCATTTGGTCGCCGTCAAAGTCAGCGTTAAAGGCGGCGCAAACCAGCGGGTGCAATTGAATGGCTTTGCCTTCAATCAATACAGGTTCAAATGCCTGAATGCCCAAACGGTGCAAGGTCGGAGCGCGGTTCAGCATCACCGGATGCTCGCGAATGACCTCATCGAGAATATCCCAAACTTCGGGACGCTCTTTCTCGACCATTTTCTTCGATTGCTTGACCGTTGCCGATAGACCCTTCGCCTCGAGACGCGAATAAATAAACGGCTTGAACAATTCCAATGCCATTTTCTTCGGCAGACCGCATTGATGAAGTTTCAGTTCCGGCCCGACCACAATCACCGAACGACCCGAATAATCGACACGCTTGCCGAGCAGGTTTTGACGGAAGCGGCCTTGCTTACCTTTCAGCATATCGGACAATGATTTCAGCGGACGCTTATTGCCGCCTGTAATGACGCGGCCACGACGGCCATTGTCAAACAACGCATCGACAGATTCTTGCAGCATGCGCTTTTCATTGCGGACAATAATATCCGGCGCGCGCAATTCTATCAGGCGCTTCAGACGGTTGTTCCGGTTGATGACGCGACGATATAAATCGTTCAAGTCGGAGGTCGCAAAACGACCGCCATCCAGCGGCACGAGCGGACGCAGTTCCGGCGGAATGACCGGCACAACATTCAAAATCATCCATTCGGGACGGCTGCCCGAACGGATAAAGGCTTCAACCACTTTCAAGCGCTTGGCCAATTTCTTCGGCTTCAACTCGGTGGTCGCCTCAGCAATGCCGACACGCAATTCTTCGCGCAATTCTTCGAGGTTCAACTCTTCCAGCATGACGCGTACAGCTTCGGCACCGATACCGGCAACGAAATTGTCTTCGCCATGTTCATCTTGCGCGTCGAAATATTCCTCTTCCGTCAGCAATTGGCCTTTTTCAAGCGGCGACAGCATCGGGTCGAGAACGATGAAGTTTTCAAAATAGAGCACGCGCTCCAAATCCTTCAGCGTCATATCGAGCAACAATCCGATGCGGCTCGGCAAAGATTTCAAGAACCAAATATGCGCGACCGGCGCGGCCAGTTCGATATGGCCCATGCGCTCGCGGCGCACTTTCGTCAATGTCACTTCGACGCCGCATTTTTCGCAAATCACGCCTTTGAATTTCATCCGCTTATATTTGCCGCACAGACACTCATAATCTTTAATCGGGCCGAAAATACGGGCGCAGAACAAGCCATCGCGCTCCGGCTTAAAGGTCCGATAGTTAATCGTCTCGGGCTTCTTAATCTCACCATATGACCAAGAGAAAATCTTTTCCGGGCTGGCGATTGAAATGCGGATTTGATCGAAGGCCTGTTGATTGGCCTGCGGATTGAAAATATTCATGACCTCTTGGTTCATGCTCTTCTCCTGCGTAAGCGGCGCGCCGCTTTATTCCTGATTTTCCTTGCGGCTCTCTGTCAGTTCGACATTGAGACCCAAGGACCGGATTTCTTTCACCAACACATTAAAGCTTTCCGGAATACCGGCTTCGAATGTGTCATCACCTTTAACAATCGCTTCATAGACTTTTGTCCGCCCCGCCACATCATCTGACTTGACGGTCAGCATTTCCTGCAGCGTATAGGCAGCGCCATAGGCTTCCAGCGCCCATACTTCCATCTCACCGAAGCGTTGGCCACCGAACTGCGCCTTACCACCCAATGGCTGTTGGGTCACAAGGCTGTATGGGCCGATTGAACGGGCGTGAATTTTGTCATCAACCAAGTGATGCAATTTCAGCATATAGATGTAGCCGACCGTCACTTTACGGTCGAACGGCTCACCGGTGCGGCCATCGTGCAATTGCACCTGACCGGAACTGTCAATGCCGGCTTTACCCAACATATCGACAATGTCACCTTCAACCGCGCCGTCAAATACCGGCGTTGCCACCGGCACACCGCGCCGTAAGGTCTGGCTCATCTCAATCACTTCGCCATCAGACAATTTGCCGACCGCCGGATCGTCTGAATAGACGTCCTTCAGCGTGTCTTTGACTTTTGCCACATCGCCTTCGCGCTCATAAGCGGTCAGAGCGTCATTAATCTGGCGACCAAGACCGGCACATGCCCAACCCAAATGGGTTTCGAGAATTTGCCCGACATTCATGCGGCTCGGCACGCCAAGCGGGTTGAGCACAATGTCAACCGGCGTGCCGTCATCATGATAAGGCATATCTTCGACCGGCATGATGCGGCTGATGACACCCTTATTGCCGTGACGACCGGCCATTTTGTCACCGGGCTGCAGCTTACGCTTCACCGCGACATAGACCTTAATCATTTTCATCACGCCCGGTGGCAATTCGTCACCGCGTTGCAATTTGTCGACCTTGTCTTCAAAGCGCGCTTCCAATGCCGCTTTGGCATCGTCAAACTGCTTTTTCATGGCCTCGACTTCGGCCATTGCCGCGTCGTTTTTAAGGGCAATCTGCCACCATTGCGCACGCGTCAAATCTTCGAGCATGGCATTGGTGATTTTAGCATCAGCGCCAACGCCGGACGGGCCGGACGCGGCTTGCTTGCCGACCAAGACTTCTTCCAAACGCTTGTAAACATTGCGTTCCAGAATGGCCAATTCGTCATCACGGTCTTTGGCCAGGGCTTCAATTTCCTCCCGCTCAATCGCCAACGCACGTTCATCTTTATCAATGCCGTGGCGATTGAACACACGCACTTCCACCACCGTGCCGGCTGTTCCGGGCGGCAGTTTCAGCGAGGTGTCGCGCACATCAGAAGCTTTCTCACCGAAAATGGCGCGCAGAAGTTTTTCTTCCGGCGTCATCGGGCTTTCACCTTTCGGAGTGATTTTACCGACCAGAATATCGCCCGGATTGACCTCGGCACCGATATAAACAATACCGGCCTCGTCCAAATTACTCAGCGCTTCTTCACCGACATTGGGAATATCACGGGTGATTTCTTCCGGCCCCAATTTGGTGTCGCGTGCCATCACCTCAAATTCTTCAATATGAATCGAGGTGAAAACATCGTCACGCACAATACGCTCCGAAATGAGAATGGAGTCCTCAAAATTGTAACCGTTCCACGGCATGAAGGCGACCAGCACATTGCGGCCAAGCGCCAATTCGCCAAGCTCGGTTGACGGGCCGTCAGCCACAACATCGCCGACTTCAACACGGTCACCGACACGCACCAGCGGACGCTGATTGATGCAGGTTGACTGGTTGGAGCGTTGGAATTTACGCAGATTGTAAATATCAACACCGGATTTCGACGCATCGGTTTCTTCCGTGGCGCGAATAACGATACGCGTCGCATCGACTTGGTCAACCACACCGGCGCGGCGCGCTGAAATGGCGGCACCACTGTCGCGGGCAACCACTTCTTCCATGCCTGTGCCGACCAGCGGCGCTTCTGCTTGCAGCAGCGGCACGGCTTGACGTTGCATGTTCGAACCCATCAAAGCGCGGTTAGCGTCATCATTTTCAAGGAATGGGATAAGCGCGGCAGCGACCGAAACAATCTGTTTCGGCGACACGTCGAGCAAATCGACCATATCCGGCGGCACCAATTCAAAGTCGCCATTAATGCGGCAGTTAATCAACTCATCGCTAAGCTTACCGCTTGTCATCAATGCGCGATATTGGCCTGCGCCACACGGAAGCGCGCTTCCTCCATCGCTGACAGATAGATGACATCTTTCGTCACCTTGCCGCCTTCGACTTTACGATACGGGCTTTCAATAAAGCCGTATTTATTGACACGGGCAAAAGTCGCCAGCGAGTTAATCAGACCGATATTCGGGCCTTCCGGCGTTTCAATCGGGCAGATACGACCATAATGGGTCGGGTGCACGTCGCGCACCTCAAAGCCGGCACGCTCGCGCGTCAAGCCACCCGGGCCAAGCGCCGACAGGCGACGCTTATGGGTAATCTCAGACAGCGGATTGGTTTGGTCCATAAATTGTGACAATTGCGATGACCCGAAGAACTCACGCACAGATGCCGATACCGGCTTGGCGTTAATCAAATCTTGCGGCATCACCGTATCAATATCGATAGAGCTCATGCGCTCTTTAATGGCGCGCTCCATGCGCAACAGACCGATGCGATATTGATTTTCCATCAACTCACCGACCGAACGCACTCGGCGATTGCCAAGATTGTCAATATCATCAATATCGCCACGGCCATCGCGCAAATCGACCAGCGTTTTCACAACACCGACAATGTCTTCTTTGCGCAACACACGAATGTCATCGGGGCACTCTTGATTGAGGCGAATGTTCATTTTCACCCGACCGACGGCTGACAGGTCATAGCGTTCGCCATAGAAAAACAGACCGTCAAAAAGTGCTTGAGCCGTTTCGGGTGTCGGCGGCTCACCGGGACGCATGACGCGGTAAATTTCTTCCAGCGCCGATAGCTGGTCACTCGATTTATCGGCAAACAGCGTGTTGCGAATGAACGGGCCTTTATTGACCGGGTCAATATCCAGCACGCTCAGCTCGTCATAGCCTTTTTCTTTCAAATCAGCCAGCAGCTCTTCGGTAATCTCATCACCGGCTTCGGCAAAAATCTCACCCGTCTCATAACTGACCAACTCGTCAGACAGGAAACGACCGACGAGCTCTTCATCACCGACGAGCAGCGATTTCAGGCCCTCTTCGGCCAGCAAGCGCGCTTTGCGCGGGGAAATTTTTTGACCCGCTTCAACCGCAACCTTGCCGGTTTTGGCGTCAATCAAATCATAAATCGGCTTGGTGCCGCGACGTTGTTCGGGCACAAAATCCGTAACCCAGCCCTCTTTGCCGAGCTTATAAACCACCTTGTCATAGAACATTTCAAGGATGGTGTCGGAGGCATAATCCAGCGCATGCAAAAGCACGGTGGCCGGCAATTTGCGGCGACGGTCAATGCGGACGTGGAGAATATCTTTGGCATCAAACTCAAAATCGAGCCATGAACCACGATAAGGAATGACGCGCGCGGCGAACAGCAATTTGCCGGATACATGCGTTTTGCCTTTATCATGGTCGAAGAACACACCGGGGCTGCGGTGCATTTGCGAGACAATCACCCGCTCCGTGCCATTGACAACAAATGTGCCATTATCGGTCATAAAGGGCAGATCGCCCATATAGACTTCCTGCTCTTTAATGTCTTTGACCGACTTGGCGCCGGTTTCTTCATCAATATCAAACACCACCAGACGGAGCGTCACTTTCAGCGGAGCGGCATAAGTCATGCCACGCTGTTGGCACTCTTCGACGTCATATTTGGGTTTTTCAAAATCATAAGAGACGAATTCCAGCATTGACGCGCCGGAGAAATCGCTAATCGGGAAAACCGATTTGAACACAGCCTGCAAACCGTCTTCATCACGACCACCATCAGGTTCTTGCACCTGTAAAAACTGGTCATAGGAATATTTCTGAACTTCAATCAGATTTGGCATTTCCACAACTTGTGGAATGCGACCGAATGAACGGCGAACACGTTTGCGACCTGCGTAAGCTTGCGACATGAGCTATCCTCACTTTTCCCAAGCGGGCCCGGTAAACCGGTAAACGGGTTTCCCCGCTATGCACGCCCCCTACCCGCGATTTGGAGGCATGTGCCTAAAAGGCAAGATGGGGCGGTCGGACTGAAATGCCCGACCACCCCGTGTTTCTCGACGCGAACTATTTCAGTTCGACAGTCGCGCCAACGCCTTCGAGCTTCTCTTTAATCTCGTTAGCTTCGGCGGTCGGAACGTCTTCTTTCAGGTCTTTCGGTGCACCTTCAACGATCTCTTTGGCCTCTTTCAGACCCAGACCGGTGATGGCACGAACTTCCTTAATGACGTTGATTTTCTGGTCGCCTGCTGCGGCAAGAACGACGGTAAATGCGTCTTTCTCTTCAGCAGCACCACCGGCATCGCCACCGGCGGCAGGGGCAGCAGCAACTGCAACAGGTGCAGCGGCAGAAACGCCCCATTTATCTTCCAGAAGTTTAGCAAGCTCAGCCGCTTCAATCACGGACAGGCTTGAGAGATCATCGGCAATTTTTTCAATATCAGCCATTTTCTTTCTCCAATCGGTTGTTCCGGGACCTACCGCTTACGCGGCATCTCCCTCTGCAGCTTTGGCGCCAATTACGCGGGCCAGTTGACCGGCCGGAGCCTGCAACACGCCTGCCAATTTGGTAGCAGGTGAGTTGATAAGTCCGACAAGTTGACCGCGCAGCTCGTCCAGAGACGGCAACGACGCCAGATTTTTGACACCATCTGCATCAAGAACGTTGCCGTCCATAATGCCGCCAATGATTTTCAGATTATCATTGGCTTTCGCGAAGTTGGCGGCGACTTTCGGGGCGGCAACCGGATCGTCTGAAAAGGCAATCGCGGTCGGGCCAATGAAAAATTCACCGACAGATTCGTTTGGTGTTCCTGCGAGAGCGAGCTTGACGAGACGGTTTTTGGTCACTTTGACCGTGCCACCGACATCCGCCATTTGGTGCCGAAGCTCATCGAGATCCGGCACGGAAAGCCCCGAATAGTGGGTCACGACAATCACACCGGCATTTTCAAAAATGCCGTTATAGTGTGACACGAGCTCTTCTTTTGCAGCTCTATCCACTGTTCACTCTCCTTTGTATGTCTTGCGACATACGCTGGTGGTGCCGCCCCCTTTCGGGTTGTGGCACCGGTTCGGAATTGCCACCGGATGCGAAAAGCATCTGGTGACGCTCTTCCTGTCCCGGGACCAGCCGATTAAGCGCTTTCGCGCTCTCAAAAACTGTTCTCCCGTCTCATACAGGATATTAAGCATTCCCAATTGAATGCCCCTGTAATCTCGGACAGGCCGAAGGCTTAACCTTCGGTCATCCGCCCGCTACCCCCATGTATACGCAAAGGGCAGCGGACGAAATTTTTAAGCCTCGTTGCCGAGGTCTGCCATATCCAGTTTGACGCCCGGCCCCATTGTGGAGCTGACCGCCAAACGTTTCATATAGGTGCCTTTAGCACCACTTGGCCGTGCCTTTTGTACGGCATTGACCAGCGCGCGGATGTTTCCGGCCAATTGCTCTTCCGAGAAACTGGCTTTACCGACACCGGCTTGCACAATGCCTTCCTTTTCGACACGAAACTCAACCGCGCCGCCTTTGGCTGCGCGCACCGCTTCAGCGACATCTGTCGTCACCGTGCCGACTTTCGGGTTCGGCATTAAATTGCGCGGCCCCAAAGCCTTGCCGAGACGACCGACCATCGGCATCATATCCGGCGTGGCAATGCAGCGGTCAAAATCAATCGTTCCGCCTTGCACGGTTTCCATCAATTCTTCTGCACCGACAATATCAGCACCGGCCGCTTTCGCTTCCTCGGCTTTTTCATCGCGGGCAAACACGGCAACGCGCTGTGCGCGGCCTGTGCCATTGGGCAGTTCAATCACGCCGCGCACCATTTGGTCGGCATGGCGCGGGTCGACGCCCAGATTGATGGCAATTTCTACTGTTTCGTCGAACTTGGCTGTGGCGTTGGCCTTGACCAGCTTAACGGCTTCATCGAGCGAATAGAGTTTGTTCTTATCAACAGACTCATTGGCTGCTTGTGTACGTTTTCCGGCCATTAGTCTCTTACCTCAAAACCCATAGACCGCGCAGAACCGGCGATCATTTTTTGCGCTTCGTCCAAATCGGTGGTGTTCAAATCAGCGATCTTCTGCTCTGCGATTTCGCGGCATTGCGCCATCGTCACCGAACCGGCAACCTCGCGACCCGGCGCTGAACCGCCTTTCGGCAATTTGGCAGCCTTTTTCAAATAATATGAAGCGGGCGGCGTTTTGATGACGAAATCAAAAGACTTGTCTTCATAAATCGTAACAATGGTCGGAATCGGCATATTGGCTTCCATTTCCTGCGTCTTCGCATTGAAAGCCTTACAAAATTCCATAATGTTCAGACCGCGCTGACCCAAAGCCGGGCCAATAGGCGGTGACGGGCTTGCGCCCCCTGCCGGCACCTGCATTTTCAGGTAACCTTCAATCTTTTTTGCCATCTCTCGTTCCTTTCCTGCCCCTTTCGGGGCTGACGATTATGGGCCGTGGTGCGGCAGTTTGCTCTGCCTGCCACGAACTTTCACGGGGTTCAGCCTTTTTCGACCTGCCCGTACTCCAATTCGACCGGGGTTGCCCGACCGAAAATCGACACGGCTACTTTCAGCCGCGCCTTTTCTTCATCGACCTCTTCAACAAGGCCGCTGAAAGAAGCAAACGGGCCGTCGCATACGCGCACTTCCTCGCCCACTTCAAATATGATGGACGGCTTGGGTCGTTCCGCCCCGTCTTCAACCTGATTGACAATCCGGTCCACTTCCGATTGCGAAATCGGTGCCGGTTTGCTTTGCGATCCCAAAAAGCCGGTGACTTTTGGGGTGTTTTTGACCAAATGATAAGCCTCATCGGTCAAATCCATTTTCACCAACACATAGCCCGGGAAGAATTTACGCTCACTATTGACGCGGCGACCGCGGCGCATCTCAACCACTTCCTCAGTCGGCACGAGGATTTCCTCAAATGCGTCCTGCAATCCGGTTTGTGCCGCCTGCTCGCGAATGCTTTCCGCCACTTTGTGCTCAAAGTTCGAATAGGCGTGAACGATATACCAGCGCTTTGCCATATTAATTTGCCAGTCCCAAAAGTAGTGACACCAACCAGCTTAAAATCTGGTCGGCGATAAAAAAGAAAATAGCGGCAAGCGTAGCCAAAATGAAAACCATGACCGTGGTCACGGCGACTTCATTGCGGGTCGGCCACGTCACTTTCGACGTTTCGCTTCGCACTTCTTGCACAAATTTCAGCGGATTTGCCATCTGCCGATTTTCCTCTTTCCGACAAACCTTGCGGTTTGCATTTTCCCTTCACAAAACCTGCCGCCTCTTTCGAGGCTGGCAGGAGTGGAGGGACTCGAACCCCCAACCCCCGGTTTTGGAGACCGGTGCTCTACCAGTTGAGCTACACTCCTCCGGTTACGCTACTCAATAATTGCTGCGACGACGCCGGCGCCGACGGTGCGGCCACCTTCGCGGATAGCGAAGCGCAGCTTCTCTTCCATAGCGACCGGCACAATCAGTTCGACTTCCATCTCAACATTATCACCCGGCATCACCATTTCCGTGCCCGATGGCAGGCTCACAACGCCCGTCACATCAGTGGTACGGAAATAAAACTGCGGACGGTAATTGGTAAAGAACGGCGTATGACGGCCACCCTCTTCCTTGGTCAGAATATAAGCCTCAGCCTTAAACTTGGTGTGCGGGGTAATCGACCCCGGCGCACACAAAACCTGACCGCGCTCAACTTCTTCGCGCTTCGTGCCACGCAGCAATACACCGACATTGTCACCCGCCTCACCGCTATCAAGCAGCTTGCGGAACATTTCAACACCCGTGCAGGTGGTGGTCGCCGTGTCTTTAATGCCGACAATCTCAATATCGTCACCAACATTGATGATACCGCGCTCAACACGACCGGTCACAACCGTACCGCGACCCGAAATCGAGAACACATCTTCAATCGGCATCAAGAAAGGCTGATCCTTCGGACGCTCAGGCTGCGGGATATAAGCATCAACTTCAGCCATCAGCGCCAAAATCGCTTCTTTACCGATATTGTCATCACGACCTTCAAGCGCTGCCAAAGCAGACCCCTTAACAATCGGAATATCATCGCCAGGGAACTCATAAGAAGACAAAAGCTCACGCACTTCCATCTCAACAAGCTCGAGAAGCTCATCATCGTCAACCTGGTCAACTTTGTTCAAGAAAACAACCAGCGCCGGAACACCAACCTGACGCGCCAACAAAATATGTTCGCGCGTTTGCGGCATCGGGCCATCGGCTGCATTCACAACCAAAATAGCGCCATCCATTTGCGCCGCACCGGTAATCATGTTCTTCACATAGTCAGCGTGACCGGGGCAATCAACATGCGCATAGTGACGACCATCCGTCTCATACTCAACATGCGCCGTCGAAATCGTGATACCACGCTCTTTTTCCTCAGGTGCCTTATCAATGTCAGAGTAATCTGAAAACTCAGCACCACCGGCCTCAGCCAGAACCTTCGTAATCGCCGCCGTCAACGTCGTCTTGCCGTGGTCAACGTGACCAATCGTGCCAATGTTGCAGTGCGGCTTAGTCCGCTCAAACTTCTCTTTCGACATCTTCGTTCCTCTTTCTTTCGGGTCTCACCCCGTTAATCATCTGTTTTGCCCGACCTCTGCCCCTTATGGGACGGATTGGAGCGGGTGAAGGGAATCGAACCCTCATCTTCAGCTTGGAAGGCTGTTGCTCTACCATTGAGCTACACCCGCCTTACCCTTCGACCCCTTGCGGGGCGTTCCACTTACAAACGCACCGGCAACTTACCGAGTGCTTTTAGCAGCCGACTTGCCGCCTATCGGCGGTTCGCTGGCGCAAGGCGCACGAAGCAATAAATTGCTAAGTGCTTTTAGCGTGGTGGAGGGAGTTGGATTCGAACCAACGTAGGCATAGCCAACGGGTTTACAGCCCGTCCCCTTTAGCCACTCGGGCATCCCTCCGCCCCTAGAGTTGTAAAACCAGATTCCGCAGAAATCTGCGATTTTACAATTAATCACAAGCACAAAAGCCCGACCGCTGACTCCATTTTCTTTCGAAAACCAGTCCAGCGACGGAACGATTGCACTGCAATGTCAACAGCCTTATAAGGAATTGCATGGCCAAGCGCAAGCACAAGAATCCTCATAAAGACAGAAAAACTCTAGCAGATTCGTCACAGCTGTATATCTATGGCAGCCATGCTGTGCGCGCAGCAGTGGATAACCCTCAGCGACATATCAAAAACCTCTATTTGACCGAAAATGCAGCGCACGAACTGGCGGAAACGCTGGCAAAGCGCAACATTCAGGCGCAAATAAGCAAACCGCAGCAATTGGCGTCGCTTTTGCCGCCGGATGCGGTGCATCAGGGCATGGTGTTGGAAACCGAGCCTCTGCCCGAGCCGGATTTGGCCGATTTAGCTGCATCGGGCAAATTATTGGTGTTGCTCGACCAAGTTTCCGACCCGCGCAATGTCGGCGCAATCCTGCGCGCTGCTGCGGTTTTTGGTGCGGGCGGGATTATTCTGCCGCGCCGCAACAGCCCACCGCCATCCGCCAGCCTTAGCCAAAACCGCTTCCGGCGCGTTGGAAGTGGTGCCGATGGTGCTCGCTGTCGCCAATTTGGCGCGCGCTTTGGAAACGCTGCACAAAGCCGGATATATGAGTGTCGGGCTGGATGAGCGTGGCGATACGCTGATTGGCGATGTACCGAAAGACAGCCCGCTGGCTGTGGTGATGGGCGCAGAAGGCAGCGGTTTGCGCCGCCTGACGCGTGAAACTTGCGATATGCTGGCGCGCCTGCCGGTCGCTGATGATGCCGGATTTGCCACGCTCAATGTGGCAACGGCGACCGCCGTCACGCTTTATGCGCTGAAAAATTAGAGCTTATTATGCGCGCCGTCGCACAGAGGCGATTTACCGGTTGCTTTGCAGCCGCAAAAATAAACCTCGCCATCTTTGTCGGCCTCATAAAGCACAGGCTCGAAGCCGGTATCTTTGTGCTTGCCGTCGCAAAAGGGTTGATTTTCTGACTTACCGCAACTGCACCAGAAGTAACGCTTACCGGCTTTCACTTCAGTTTTATATGGCGCTTTTTGCGGACATTCAGCTTGGCTCATAATGTTCTCCCGTGGTTAGTCAAAAAGCATATGGCCTTGCCGCCCTGCAGCGCAACAAAAAACCCCGCCCTGTTGCCAAAGCGGGGTTGATTATTTCAGCACGAAGACGCCTATTGCAGGTTCTCAATAATCGTGACATTGGCCATGCCGCCGCCTTCGCACATCGTTTGCAAACCGTATTTGCCGCCTTTGCGCTTCAGCGCGCTGACCAAAGTTGCCATCAGCTTTGTGCCGGAGCCGCCAAGCGGGTGACCCAGCGCGATGGCACCGCCATGCACGTTGATTTTCTCGCCATCAACACCAAGCTCTTTGCAATAAGCGACCGGCACGGAACCGAAAGCTTCATTGACTTCGAACAGGTCAATATCATCAACCGACAGACCGGCTTTATCCAAAGCACGCTTGGTTGCGGGGATGGGGGCTTCCAGCATAATCACCGGATCGTGACCCATGACAGACAGATGGATGATTTTTGCCAAAGGCTTCACATTGAGTTTTTTCAAACCCTCTTCATTGACAATCATCACGCCTGATGCGCCGTCGCAAATCTGGCTGGACGATGCGGCGGTAATGACCCCGCCCTCGGCCAGCAGCTTGACGCCCTGAATGCCCTCAAGGCTGGCGTCGAAGCGAATGCCTTCATCGACTTTATGAATCTCTTTTTCGCCATCCTCATTGGTCACTTCAATCGGCACGATTTCTTCATCGAAAGCACCGGCTTGCGTCGCCGCAATGGCGCGCTCATGACTGCGATAGGCGTAAGCGTCAATCTCGTCTTTGGTCAGCTCGTATTTTTTGGCGACCATTTCGGCACCGGCAAATTGGCTGAACTGCACATCGGGATAACGCTTTTGCATGGCTTCAGAGACATAAAAGCCGTGGCCTTCTTTGAACGGCAAAGAAATATTCAAACCCATCGGCACATTGGTCATGCTTTCCACACCAGCGGCAATCACGCAGTCCATAGTGCCAGACATCACGGCTTGTGCCGCAAAATGGATGGATTGTTGCGACGAACCGCATTGGCGGTCAACCGAAGTGGCCGGCACGCTTTCCGGCAGGCGCGATGACAACACCGCATTACGACCGATATTGGCCGCTTGCTGGCCGACTTGGGTGACGCAGCCCATGATCACGTCTTCGACCATTTCAGGGTCTGCGCCTGAACGGTCGAGCAATTCGTCAATGACTTTGCCTGCCAAATCGGCCGGATGCCATTCTTTCAGCTTACCGTCGCGGCGACCACCGGCGGTGCGCCCCACGGCAACAATATATGCTTCAGCCATATCTATCTCCCTTAAACAAAATAGCTGGCGAGAAGCTACCAAATGAAATAATGGCGCGACAAGTTAATTTTGATTGCACTCTTTTCAGCCGTGCGTAACATGTCGACAGAAATTTCAAGGGAGAAAGACATGAAAACCCGTATCACTGAACTTTTCGACATTGAGCATCCGGTCATTCAAGGCGGCATGCACCATGTCGGCTTTGCGGAAATGGCGGCTGCCGTTTCAAACGCCGGTGGCCTCGGCATCATTACCGGCCTGACGCAGCCTTCGCCGAAAGATTTGGCCAATGAGATTGCCAAATGTAATGAAATGACCGACAAGCCATTCGGCGTGAACTTGACCTTCTTGCCGGGCTTCGCCAATCCCGATTATCCGGGCTATATCGAGGCGATTATTGCGGGCAATGTGCGCATTGTCGAAACCGCCGGTCGCAGCCCCGAGCAATATATGCCGCTGATGAAAGAGGCCGGTATTAAAGTCATCCATAAATGCACCTCGGTGCGCCACTCTTTGAAAGCCGAGCGCATTGGTTGCGATGCCGTGTCGGTTGACGGTTTTGAGTGCGGTGGTCACCCGGGCGAAGATGACATCCCGAACATGATTTTGCTGCCGCGCGCGGCCGAAGAATTGTCCATTCCGTTTGTCGCCTCAGGCGGCATCGGCAATGCCCAACAACTGGTCGCCGCTTTGGCGCTGGGTGCTGACGGCGTCAATATGGGCACGCGCTTCATCGCTACCAAAGAAGCACCGGTGCACCAAAACGTCAAAGAGGCGCTGGTCGGCGCGTCTGAATTGGACACCACGCTGATTATGCGCCCGCTGCGCAATACCGAGCGCGTTTTGAAAAATGATGCGGTCACGCGCATTCAGGAAAAGGAAAAAGAGCTCGGCGAGAACATCCAAATCAATGACATTATGGATGAGGTTGCCGGCGTGTATCCGAAAATCATGAGCGATGGCGATATGGATGCCGGCGCTTGGTCATGCGGCATGGTCGCCGGCCTCATTCACGATATTCCGAGCTGCGATGAGCTGGTCGGCGGCATGGTGAAAGAAGCCGAAGAAATTATCGCCAAACGTCTGGCAGCATTTGCGGCGTAGGGTAAAAAGGGCGCGATCGCTGAAAGCGACCCCCGCCCGCCTTCCCCAAGCGAGACGGCTTGGCATCGTCAAGCCGACGAGACGATTGCGAACATAAGAATTGAACGCCCTGCTCTTACGAGCAGGGCTTTTTTCATCACGTCACCGTGCTTGCCCTAAGGCGTAACTATATTAAAATCATTCGGGAACTCGTCGAGGCGGCTGAACACTTTCATCAGTGCCAGCGGGTTGCCGCCGACTTTCACATTGCCCTTGACGATTTCCTTCGGAAAGCTGGTGGCTCCCAGCGCCACTTGGTTGAACATGGCGCGCGTCAGCGTCAGCGTCGCATCGGCGTTTTTATCCTGCTTATTCGGAATATTATTGAGCACGCTATTGTCGAGCGAAAGGACAAACTGCTCTTTCGTATCGGTGAAGTCGAGATTGATTTTCACCTGCAAATCATCCGCCCCTTCAGGGTTGAAGCGCACCGCCATAAAGTCGAGGAACATTGAAGTCGGCACATTCGACACCATATCGGGGCTGGCTGTGCGCGCGCCACGCGCCACATCTACGCCCTCGCGCAATTCTTTGGCGCCGGTGAGGTAGAAGTTACGCCATGGCCCGCTTTCTGCCTGATACCCCATTTGCTCATAGGCATCGGCCAGCAGCGCGCGCGCTTCTTTTTTCTTCGGATGGGCGAAGACATAATGGTTCAGCAATTCCGCCGCCCAGCGATAATCGCCCTTTTGCATGGCGTGTTTGGCATGGCGCATCAGCCCGTCCGGCCCGCCTGCCAAATTCATATAATTGCGCGCGCGGCGCTGCGGCGTCAGCGGGTTCAAATTGGCCGGCACACCGTCAAAATAGCCGAGATAGAAATTGTAAACGGCGCGCACATTATGGCTCACCGTGCCGTAATAATCGCGATTGTAAAACTCCTGCGCCAAAGAGGGCGGCAGATCCAGCATGTTGGAAATTTCGGTCGCCGTATGACCGTGATTCATCAGCCGCACCGTCTGGTCGTGCATGAAGCGATACATATCGCGCTGCTTGGCGATATAGTCATAACCGGCATTGCGGCCCCAACGCGGCCAATGGTGCGAACCGAATACCAAATCCATGCGGTCGCCGAACAGCTCCAACATATCGGTGAGATGGCGCGACCAAATCAGCGCATCGCGCGTCTTCGCGCCGCGCGGCGTATAGAGATTGTGCATCACGCCATTGACTTCCTCAGCCACGCAAAGCGCGTTCCACTTCGGCAGATAGAACACAAACTCGGCCGGGGCTTCCGCCCCCGGCGTCAGTTGAAACTCAATCTCCACCCCGTCCAGCACCAGCTTTTGGCCGGTCGCGGTAATGTCATCGGTAGGGGTCAGCAAGGTGATGGAACCAAAGGCCACGCCCTTGCCCAGCCCGCTATCAATCGCCCCTTGCGGGGTGCGCTCCAGCAAATTGCCGAACATATAACCGGCGCGGCGGCTCATCGCATTGCCGGCAATCACGTTTTCGCTGGTCACTTCCTTGACGAAATGCTCGGGCGCGATAAAGCGAATGCGCCCGCTCGCCAAATCATCTTCATCGGCCAGTGCGCGAATACCGGCAAAATGGTCGGCATGGCTGTGCGTCGCCAAAATGGCTTTGACGGGGCGCTTGCTGAAATGGCTGTCGACCAGCTTCATCGCCGCATCCATTGTTTCGGTGGCGGTCAGCGGGTCAACCACAATCCAACCCGTATCGCCTTTGATGAAAGTCACATTGGCGAGGTCATAGCCGCGCACTTGGTAAATGCCCTCGGTCACCTCAAACAGGCCATGAATGGCATTGAGGCGCGCTTGCCGCCACAGGCTGGGGTTCACCGTGTCGGGGCGCGTGCCGTCGAGATATTCGAGATTGGTCATGTCCCAGACCACGCGGCCGGTCGCCTCTTTAATGACCAGCGCTTCGGGTTTGGCCAATTGTCCGCGCGTCGCCAGCTTGAAGTCTTCCGTGTTTTCAAACGGCAGGCGGTCGAGCACTTTTTCATGCGCCGCTTTGGTTGCAGCACTTGGCGCTTTGGCGTTCATATCTGCGGCGACTGCGCCCGTGTTGAAAGATGCGCCGATAAATGCGGCAGCCAGCCACAATTTTGTATTTTTCATGATATCCCCCCAGTTTATTCAGCAGCAATCCAATTGCCGCGCAGCTCTTTCTTCAAATCGCTTACATATTTATTGAAGTCAATCTGAATCGTGTGCCGCTCACTGTCATAATAATGGCCGAGATAAACCTTCTCATCGGCAATGATGGTCTTTTCCATCGCCGCATCATCGGGCATGGCATAATTTCCGGCCAGCACATTGGCGATGAATTTCGATTGCTGCTCGGCCAAATTAACCAAAGTCGGCAGCGGTTGCGCCAGTCCGACAAAAAACAAATTGCGCCAGCCCGGTTTCACCATGCGGCGATAAAGCGGAAATTTATTGTCTTTCACGGCCAGCGAGTTTTGCTGCAAAAACGGAAATGAAATGCGATAGCCGGTGGCCCAAATAATCACGTCAATTTCTTCGCGGCTGCCATCGGCAAAGCGCACGCCATCGCCATCCAAGTTTTCCAGCCCGCCCTTCACCATCACATCACCGCAACCGAGCCGCGTCAAAAACTCGCCCGAAACAGAGGGGTGCGCGGTCAGTACCTCATGGTCGGGCTTGGGCAGACCGTAATCTTCCATATTGCCGACCGCCTTTTTAATAACGATTTGGCCGAGCTTGCGGCCAATGGCTTGCGGCATCCAAGCGGGCATGACCGATTTATCGGCCGGTTCGCCATTCAGATATTTCGGCAGCACCCAGACGCCGCGGCGCGCCGAGATGAAGCATTTTTTGGCAATCGGGCGTTGCGAGACTTCTGAGGCAATATCCATCGCCGAATTGCCGACCCCGACAACCAGCACGTTTTTGCCGCGCAGATCATGCGGCTCAAACGGCGAGTCATAATCATGGCTGTGCATTTGAATGCCGTTGAAATTGTCGCCATACTCGCTCGGCGTTTTGGCGTCCCAATGATGACCGTTTGCAACCACCAGCGCACCATATTGGCGCGTTTCACCGCTCGACAGAGTGACGTGCCAAACCCCGTCATCATCGCGCCGCGCACCTTCTACCGCCGTGTTGAAGCTGATATTCTCGCGCAGGCCAAAATGGTCAACATAATCATTGAAGTAATCAAATAGCTGGCTGTGATGGGGGAAATCCGGCCAATCATCGGGCACCGGATAATCTTCAAACGCCAAGCGGAATTTTGATGTGTCGATATGCAGGCTTTGATAACAGGCCGATTTGCCATTGGGGTTTTTGTGATACCAATTGCCGCCAATATTGTCGGACATTTCAAATTGCTCATAGGCAATGCCGAAATCCTTCAGCCGCTTGGCGGTGGTGAAACCGGAACAACCGGCCCCGACAATGCACACTTTCATATTGGCCGGTAGCGCGTCACTCATGTCAAACTCCCTATTTGACGAAAGCTTGGCACAAGGCGGCGGGTTAATCCAGAGGTGGGAAATGATGCTCTTTGTCGCTGTCGAGCCAAAGCGTATATTTGCCCATAATGCGGGTGAAGGGCGGCCAGTCGAGAAAGCGCATCAGCCAGCTTTGCACATGGGGCAAGCCCATCTCAGTGTCAAACCAAGCCGGATCAGCAATGCGGAACTGACGCACGAAAGGCAAAAGCGCAACATCGGTAAACCCTGCCCTGTCACCCGCCAGCCAGCCCTCGGCGAGTTGCGGCTCCAGCTTTTGCAGCATGCCATGGCACACGGCGCGATGGGTTGGCGCATCCGCATCTTCATAGCGGCTGGTATATTTATAGCGGTCGAGATGATGTTTGAAATCGCCGTCAAACGCGTCAATCAATGTCTCATCCTTATGCGCCAGCCAGCCCTGCGGGTCAGCTTGCGCCAGCGCCCACGCCATCACATCGCGGCTTTCATCCAGCACTGTGCCATCGGGCAATTGCAGCACCGGCACTGTGCCTTTGGGCGAAAGCTCCAGCATATCGGGCGGCTTGTCGCGCAGCACAATCTCGCGCAAGCGCAGCTCAATCTCGGCGGCCGCCAGCGCCATGCGGGCGCGCATGGCATAGGGGCAGCGGCGGAAACTGTAGAGCAGCGGCGCCATTATTCTTTTTCGCCAATATGGGTTTCACCACGCGCTGCAGCCAGCTTGATTTGCTTTTGCCGTTCACGAAAGCGGTCGCGGTCGGCCTCGCTGCGGGTGTCGATGCAATGCACGCAAGCGACGCCCGGCTCGTAAGAATTCAGCTGCTTTTCTTCCGCCGATAGCGGCATACGGCAAGCATGGCACATATCATAATCGCCCTCGGCCAGCTTATGGCGCACCGAGACGCGCTCATCAAACACGAAGCAATCGCCGTCCCATGTGCTTTCCTCTTCGGGTACGTTTTCGAGATATTTCAAAATGCCGCCTTCCAAATGGAAGATGTTTTCATAGCCCTGCCCGACCAGATAGGCGGTGGATTTTTCGCAGCGAATGCCGCCGGTGCAAAACATGGCGATGTTTTTCGGCTTCTCTTCAAGCTGCGCGAGATAATTATCGATCCAAGCGGGGAACTCGCGAAAGCTGTCGGTCTTCGGGTCAACCGCGCCGTCAAACGTGCCGATGGCGACCTCATAAGCATTGCGCGTATCAATCACCAGCGTGTCGTCGCGGGTAATCAACGTGTTCCAATCTTGCGGCTTCACATAAGTGCCGACACTGCCCTGCGGGTCGATGTCGGGCTGGCCCATCGTGACGATTTCCTGCTTCAGCCGCACCTTCATGCGGTGAAAGGCGGGCTCGGCGGCAAAGCTGTATTTCGGTTGAATATCGGCGAGGCGCGGGTCTTTTTGAAAATGCGCCAGCAGCGCGGTGATGGCGTCATGCGTGCCGCAAACCGTGCCGTTCAGCCCCTCTTGCGCCAGCAAAATCGTGCCCTTAATGGCATGCTTTTTACACATGGTGAGCAGCGGCGCGCGCAGTGCCTCATAATCGGGCAGGCCCACGAATTTATACATCGCACTCACTACGATGGGTGTGTCGGTTGGCGGTAAAGGTATATGACCGGTCATGGGGCGGTTTTACAAAAAATGCGCGGGGATGGGAAGCGGGGTTAATCACACCAAGCTTGCCGCTTTTTGTCGGTCGCGGGTTTGGCCAGCCCCTGTTTGATGAGGCGGGCTTGCAATTCAGGCGCACGAACAACAAGACGACCGAATTTTTCGGGCGCCTCGACGAATTCGAGCCGCACATTGCCGAGCATATAATTTTCCGTCACCGCTTGTGCTTGCCGCGCCAGCTTTTTGGAGCGCGCGCAGCCGCCGCGCAATTCGGGCGTGTCGAAACCGTCAAAGCCGAGGCTTTGCTCGGCCACCAGAGGACGCATTTTTACAAAACCAAAAAGCAGCCGCGCGAAAAAAAGCAACCAGTAATGCTAGAACGATATACTTGCTCTGAGACGAGGAACAGATAAGGCGCATGCGGCTTTCGCTAAGCTTTGCTGGCAAAAGTGCATGCTTATAGTCAAAACCCACTTGCCCAATCATCAAAGCCCCTAGACGCATCGGCCGCGCCTTCTAATGTGCCGTCCGCGCCGACCAAAATCGCCTCAACGCGGCCAAGCTGCCATTTGAAATGCGGATAGGGGTAAAGCCTATGGCCGCGCGCCGAAAGCCCGCGCTTATTGGCGAGGCTCATCGTGCCTTTTTCCAGCATCACCACATCAGGCTGCCATTGGCTGTGGCTTTTGCGCGCGTGCACGGCCTGTGCCGCGCTCATATCAAAATCAATAATATTGCTGAGCACCTGAAACACGGAGGTGATGATGGTGGCGCCGCCCGGCGTGCCGACCACGGCTTTCAGCTTGCCATCTTTCGTCACAATGGTTGGCGTCATGGAAGAGAGCATGCGCTTGCCCGGCGCAATGGCGTTTTTGCTGTCGCCCAACAGGCCGAACTGATTGGCGTGGCCGGGCTTGATGGCGAAATCATCCATCTCATTATTGAGGAAGAAGCCCGCCCCCTTCACCACCACTTTCGCGCCATACATGCCGTTCAGCGTGGCGGTGATGGCGACCGCATTGCCGGCCGCATCGACAATGGAAAAATGCGTCGTCTCGGCGCTTTCCATCGCCGCCACATAGCCGGGCTTCACTTGCTCGCTGGGGGTTTTTTGGTCCGGCGAAATATCGGCGTTGCGCGCGGTGATGTAGTCGCGCTTCGTCAGCCCGTCTATATCAACCTGCGACAAAATCAGTGTCGCCCAAATGGGTGGCACGGTCAGCATAGGTGCGACGCTGCAACTCGGTCATCAGGTGAATATGCGCGGCAGAATTATGCCCCAGCGCGGCGATGTCATAAGCCTCCGCCCCTTGCAAAAGCTGCGCCAACGCGACGCCGCCGGAACTGGGCGGCGGCATGGAGACAATCTCATGCCCGCGATAGGTAAAGCGCACCGGCGCGCGCCATACCGGCGTATAGGCCGCCAAATCTTGATGGGTGATGAGGCCGCCGCCGCTGGCCATTTCATCGACCAGCGCATCGGCGACGCGGCCCTCGTAAAATCCGGCGCGGCCCTGCGCGCCAATGGTCGCCAATGTGCGCGCCAAAGCGGGGAATTTTATCCGCTCGCCTTCGCGCCATTCGCCATCCGTCTTCAGCACCGGCGGGACGAAGCGGTTTTGCTCGGCAAAGTCTTTTTGAAAGCGGTTGAACTCGCGCGCCGCTTTTTCGGTGAGAATAAAGCCGTCTTGCGCCAGCGTCACGGCGGGGCGCAACAGCACATCCCACGGCTCGCTGCCGAATTTTTCGTGCAGCGCGGCCATGCCCGCCACAGCGCCCGGCACGCCGACCGCGAGATGGCCTTTCAGGCTGAGGCCCTTAATCACCTCGCCCTTTTCATCGAGATACATATCGCGGCTGGCGGCAAAAGGCGCGCGCTCGCGAAAATCCAACGTGCCGACATCGCCATTGGCGAGGCGGTAAACCATAAAGCCGCCGCCGCCAATATTACCGGCCTGCTGATACACCACGGCGAGCGCGAAATTGACCGCCACCGCCGCGTCAAACGCATTGCCGCCGCGCGCCAGCACATCGCGACCAACCTCACTGGCCAGCCTGTGCGCCGAGACCACCATCGCCTTTTCGCCATACACGCCTTTGGGCGCGAAACGCCAATGATGGCTCGCATGCAAATATTGAATATGCAAAAACGGCGCGGCAAACATCAACGCCACCAAAGCGAAAATGGCCAGCACGGGCTGTTTGGGCGATTGATACATGAACGGCGTCCTCAAAATGCGACTGGAAGATTAACAGCTAGGAAGATTAGGGCAAGCATTGCCCTTGCCGCCCCTGCCCATTCGCCCTAAATTTATCGGCAGATTGGGAGAAATAAGATGAGTGCTGCAGAGAAGATTTTACCGGGTCACGCCAAATATGCGCGCCTGTTTCAGCCGCTTGATTTGGGTCATACCACCATTAAAAACCGCTCGATTATGGGCTCCATGCATACCGGCCTTGAGGAATTGCCAGACGGATTTGAACGCATGGCGGCTTATTATGCCGAGCGCGCGGCCGGCGGTGTCGGCATGATTATCACCGGCGGCATTGCCCCCAATCCCGAAGGCGGCATGACGGTGAAAGATGGCGATGGCAATGAAGTCTTCGCCGCCTCCAAACTGCAAAACGAAAAAGAAGTGGAAGGCCACGCCATTGTGACAAAGGCCGTGCATGATGCCGCGCCCGACTGCAAATTCGTTATGCAAATTCTGCATATGGGGCCGCTCGCCTATAATGACCAAGCGGTTGCGCCCTCGCCGGTCAAATCGCGCATTGGCGCTTTCGCGCCCGAAGAATTGGACGCGGCGGGCATTGAAAAACAAATTGCCGACCACGCCCATTGCGCCGCCATGGCCAAAAAGGCCGGTTATGACGGGGTCGAAATTATCGGCTCGGCCGGTTATTTGCTGTCGACTTTTCTGGTCGAAAAAACCAATCAGCGCACCGATGAATGGGGCGGCTCTTATAAAAACCGCATGCGCTTTCCGCTTGGAAGTCGCCAAGCGCTGCCGCGAGGCAGTGGGCGATGATTTCATCATCATCTTCCGCATCGCCGCTATGGATATGCTGCAAGGCGGCATGAGTTGGGACGAAGTGGCGCTGCTGGCACGCGAGCTTGAGAAAGTCGGCGTGTCGATGATTTCCACCCATTTCACCTGGCACGAAAGCGCCGTGCCGACCATTGCTACAATGGTGCCGCGCGCCGCCTTCACCTCGGTGACAGGTCGTGTGCGCAAGGAAGTGTCAATTCCTGTCATCACCTCCAACCGCATTAACATGCCGCAAGTGGCCGAAGATGTGCTGGCCGCAGGCGAAGCCGATTTGGTCTCTATGGCGCGGCCGATGCTGGCCGACAGCCAGTTTATGAACAAGGCGGCGGAAGATCGCGCCGATGAGATTAACACCTGCATTGCCTGCAATCAGGCGTGCCTTGACCACACTTTCGGCGGCAAAACGACAAGTTGTCTGGTCAATCCGCGCGCCTGCCATGAAACGCTGCTGAAATATGAGCCGACGCAAGCACCGAAAAACATTGCGGTGGTCGGCGCGGGCCCGGCCGGGCTGGCTTATGCCACCACGGCGGCAGAGCGCGGCCATAAGGTGACGCTGATTGATGCGGCCGATGAGATTGGCGGTCAGTTCAACCTCGCCAAGCTGGTGCCGGGCAAGGAAGAGTTTTATGAAACGCTGCGCTATTACGGGCGGATGATTGAGAAGCTGGGCATTGAATTGCGCCTCAACACACGCGCTGAAGCCGATATGCTGGGCGATTTTGAGCATGTGGTGGTGGCCACCGGCATCACCCCGCGTGTGCCCGATATTGAAGGCATAAATCACGAAAAAGCGGTCAGCTATATTGATGTGCTGAAAGGCAACAAGCCGGTCGGCAAGCGCGTGGCGATTATGGGCGCGGGCGGCATCGGCTTCGATGTCGCCGACACGATTTCCCACGACGGCCCGTCAGGCGCGCTCGACAAAGCCGTCTTCGCCAAAGAATGGGGCGTTGATTTTGAAAACCACCCACGCGGCGGCGTCACCGGCATTGAGCCTGAAGTGGCCAGCGCCGATAGGGAAATTTTCCTGATGCAGCGCAAAGAAACCAATGTCGGCAAGGGGCTGGGCAAAACCACGGGCTGGACGCATCGCCTTACCCTGCAACGGCGCGGCGTGAAGATGATGAACGCCATTGAGTATCGCAAGATTGACGATGCGGGGCTGCATATTACCGTCAATGGCAAGCCCGATATTCTCGAGGTCGATACGGTGATTATTTGTGCCGGACAGGAACCTTTGCGCGAATTGCATGATGCGCTGGAAGCCAAAGGCGCATCTGTCGAACTGGTCGGCGGCGCGTTTGAGGCAGCCGAACTGGACGCGAAGGCAGCGATTAAACAGGCCAGCGAGTTGGCGGCAAAAATCTAGCCAAGAAAAAGCAGCTATTCTTCTACCGTCTCAATATTCAACTGTCCGGCCAGGCCGGCGTCGCGATGGGCGTGGATGGCGTTATATTCTTCTGACATCATCATATCGACCATGGCTTGGCGGCTGGGATATTTGGCAATCGCCACTTGGTCCCACAACTCTTCCACCTCGCCCAGCATCAGCCGCTGCACATCGCCGAAAAAGCGCATTTCACCGCCCAAATCCGTAATGATTTTGGTGACCGCCATGCCATAAATCGCATAGGCCTCAGCCCCGCTCATATCTGTGCCGTGCAGTTCGTGGTCCTCGGGATATTCCGCTTTGTCCTTGAACTTCAGTAAATTGACCATGCTGATGGGCTTGCCGTGGTCATTCTCGAAAAAGCCTTTCATTTGAGCGTCACTAGGCGTAACGGCGTTTTCATATTTCATTTTCTTCTCCTGCGGCGCTTCGTCCGCGAAAAAAAATGACTTATCTGTCATTTTTGTGTAAACAGCCTCTAAATCCGCCCAAAAAGCGAAAAAAAGCAACTCTGTAGGGCAGAAATTAATATTTTTTGCGTTATATATAAAGCGCAAAAGGGGATAAATAATTCAATGGACTTCGACCCTGACGATCATGACAGTCAACCGATTGTCGCGAGCAAGCCTCGGCGGCGGCTCTTCAGCCCTGTCGGCACGGCCATTTTGGTGTTTTTGGCGCTTATTGGCTGGCTGGCCAGCGGTATATTGTTCAATACGGACAAAGTAGAAGCCGCCAAGCCGATTAAGACAAGCAGCGAGCTAAACCGAGCCTTTAGGGTTGTGGTGCGCGAAATTTCGGCGCAGACCTTCCCCAACACGATAATCCTGCAAGCACGCAGCGAGGCCGATAAAGTGGTCACTGTGGCGGCGGAAACCGGCGGCACCATCAGCCAATTGCCGGTCGAAAAAGGGGCTTTTGTGCAAAAAGGGCAAATCATTTGCCGTATTGATGTCGGCGCGCGCGAGGCCAATCTGGCGCAAGCCCGTGCCCAGCGCGATGCCCGCAAAATCGAATTCACAGCAGCGCAAAAATTGGTCAAGCAAGGGCATATGTCGAAAAGCCAAATGGCGGCGGCGCAAGCCGGATATGATGCTGCCGTTGCCTCCGTCAAAGCCGCTTTGGTGGAGCTTGAGCGTACCAAAATTCGCGCCCCGTTTGACGGCATTCTTGACCGCCAGCCGGTGAAAATCGGTCATTACATGTCGCCGGGCCAGCCCTGCGGCATGGTGATTGATAAAGACCCGCTGCTGATTGTCGGCTATATCGCTGAAAATCAGGTCAATCGCATTTCCGTCGGCGATAGCGGCACCGCCAAATTATCGACCGGCGAATTGGCGCAAGGCAAAATCCGCTATATTGCCGAAAGCCCCAATCTGACAACGCGCACATTCCGCGTTGAATTGGAAGTGGCCAATAAAGATTTGGCTTTGCGCGACGGCATGACCGCCGAATTGACCATTAATGCCGGTGAGGTGGTGGCCAGCCGCGTGCCGCAAAGCGTGTTGACGCTGGCCAGTGATGGCCGTTTGGGCGTGCGCGTTGTCGATAATGGCCGCGTCGCCTTGCGTCCGGTGCAGATTATTTCCGATGACCAAAACGGCGCGGTGGTGACCGGCCTTGCCGCTTCTGAAATGGTAATCGTGCGCGGCGGTGAATATACCCGCGACGGGCGCGAAGTTGAATTCGAGATGGAACAGACGGCCAATGCCGCCTTGCCATCGCGCGAGGCGCAATAATGTATCGTTTCGTCACAGCCGCGATGGGGCGCAGCCGCGCCGTGCTGACGATTTTGGCGGCGCTGCTCTTGGGCGGCCTGTCCTCATACATCTCGCTGCCGCGCGAAGCTGACCCTGATATTCCGATACCGATTATTTATGTCGGCGTTGTTTTGCCCGGCATTTCTCCGGCTGATGCGGAGCGACTTTTGGTCAAACCGATGGAGTTGGAACTGCGCAGGCTGACCGGGCTGAAAGAAATGCAATCGGTTTCAGCACAAAATTATGGTGCCGTGCTGCTTGAGTTTGATGTCAGCTTTGACGAAGACCAAGCGCTGCTCGATGTGCGCGAAAAAATGGATCAAGTGCGGCCTGAACTGCCTGATGATGCCGAAGAACCGGACGTACGCGAATTCAATGCCGGTTTGTTTCCGGTCATTATGGTCAATCTGACGAGCAATGACAGTGAGCGCGAGCTTTATCGCCATGCCAAAATGCTCAAGGAAGAAATTTCCGGCATGCCCAATGTATTGGAGGCCAAGCTGGTCGGCCAACGCGAGGAAGTGCTGGAAATTGTCATCGACCCGCGCGCGATGGAAAATTACAACATCACCGCCAATGAGCTTTATTCGGTTTTGGCGCGCAATAATCAGCTTATTCCGGCGGGCAGTATTGATAGCGGTCAGGGGCGCTTTTCGCTCTCCGTGCCCGGTCTGGTCGAGAGCGAGGCCGATATCGGTCAAATCCCCATTAAATCGCGCGGCGATGCGGTGGTGCAGCTCAGCGATATTGCCGAAGTGCGCCGCACTTTTAAGGACCAAGATATTTATGCCCGTTTCAACGGCGCGCCGACCATTTCCATTGAAGTGGTCAAACGTCTTGGCTCAAATATCGTGCAAACGACACAGCAAGTGCGCGACTTGACCAATGAATATACGGCGGATTGGCCGGACACGATTGAAGTCGATTTCTCATCGGATATTTCCGATTTCATTTTTGAAATGATTGGTTCGCTGGAGACCTCAATTTCCAACGCCATTATGCTGGTGATGATTTTGGTCATTGCAGCGCTTGGCTTGCGCTCCGCTTTGCTGGTCGGCCTGTCCATTCCGACATCTTTCCTTGTCGGCTTTTTGATTGTCGACATGATGGGCATGACGTTGAACATGATGATTATGTTCGGCTTTATTCTGTCGGTCGGCATTCTGGTCGATGGGGCCATTGTGGTGGTCGAATATGCCGACCGCAAAATGGCTGAAGGCGTTGGCCGCCGCGAAGCCTATGCGATGGCCTCGTCGCGCATGTTCTGGCCGATTTTGTCATCGACCGCGACCACACTTGCCGCCTTCGGCCCGATGCTGCTTTGGCCGGGTGTCAGCGGCAAATTCATGTCCTATTTGCCGATAACGGTGATTATCCTGCTCAGTGCGTCATTGGCCACTGTGATGTTGTTTCTGCCAGTTATTGGCGGCCTGATCGGCAAGTCAGAACAAGAAGGCGATGAATTGCTGAGCAGCCTGTCGGGCGAAAAACGCATTAATGTGCGCGACATGAAGGGCATGACGGGTCGCTATTTGCGCTTTTTGAAAATGTGCATGAACTGGCCATTGACGACCATTGCCACGGCTGTAGCCCTACTCACCACTGTGGTTATTTTATTCGGCGAATATAATAATGGTGTTGAGTTTTCAGGCTCCATTGAACCGCATCAGGTCAATGTGCTGGTCAAGGGTCGCGGTAATCTTTCGGTCGAAGAAGCCGATTTCGCGACCAAGCTGGTAGAGAGTATAATTCTTGATATTCCGGGCGTATCCAACGCCTTCGCGCAAGCCGGACCGTCAATCGGCGGCGGTGATGGCGCGCCCAATATGGGTGATGGGCGTATTCCGGCTGACACGATTGGCATTATCCGCGTTGAGTTCACCCATTTCTCAACGCGCGTTCCCGCCTCGCAGATTGTTCGCGAGATTAATGAACGCGCCGAACGTTTTGCCGGCATTGAGGTGGAAATTAAAGAGCGTGAGCAAGGGCCACCACAAGGCAAAGGCATTGAAATTGAAGTGAGCGGGCTGGATTTGAACGAACTGACCGTCGTCACCAATTTGATGTCGCAATATATGCAAAGCCGTGATGACCTTTATATTGATGTCGAAAACACGCTTCCCCTGCCCGGCATTGAATGGAATTTGAGCGTCGACCGCGAGGCCGCCGGTCGCTTTCAAGCCGATATCGTCACCGTCGGTAACGTTATCCAACTGGTCACCAATGGCATACTTATCGGCCATTACCGCCCTGATGACAGCGACGATGAAATTGAAATCCGCGCGCGCTATCCTTACGGTGCGCGCTCCTTTGACAGGCTTGACCAACTGCGCGTGCTGACACCGGCAGGCAATGTGCCGATTACCAATTTCGTCAAACGCGAGCCGAGCGAAAAGCGCGACGCCATCAGCCGCATAGATGGGCAGCGCGTCATTCAAATTCAGGCGGCGATGGCAGTCAATCCGGAAACCGGCTCAGAATATTTGGCCACCGATTTGGAAAATGACTTCAAACAATGGATGGCCCAGCAAGACTTTGTGCCATCAAGCGTGAAATGGCGCTTGCGCGGTGCCAATGAAGAAGCCGAAGAAGCGGCCGCTTTCCTCGGGCGCGCCATGATTGCCTCGTTGATGCTGATGTTCATTATTCTGCTGATGCAGTTCAACAGCCTCTATTGCACGCTCTTGACCCTCTCGACCGTGGTCTTGTCCACCATCGGCGTATTGCTCGGCATGGTTTTGACCGGCCAGGTTTTCTCGGTGATTATGACCGGCACGGGCGTGGTCGCTTTGGCCGGCATTGTTGTTAATAATTCCATTGTGTTGATTGACACCTATCAACGCCTCTTGGCTACCGGCATGGATAAGGTTGATGTGATTTTGAAAACCGCAGGCCAGCGCTTGCGTCCGATTTTGCTGACCACCGTTACCACCATGATTGGCCTGTTCCCGATGGCCATTCAGGCCTCGATTAAAGTTATCGATCGCTCGATTGAATTTGGTGAGCCGACGGCCGCTTGGTGGGTGCAGCTTTCAACCGCGATTATTTTCGGCCTCGGCTTCTCAACCCTACTGACCCTTATTCTCGTGCCCGTCATGTTGCATTTGCCCGATTATTTGCGCGCCAAGCTGAACGGCCTTCGCGGCGCGTCTGATTTGCGTGACACCATGCGCGGCAGCGACTCTCCAGCGGAATAATCAACCCTGTTTCAAACGCCAATAGGCATAAGCGCTAATCGGCAGCACCGCATAATAAGCAATGCTCATGGCTGTCAGGGTAAGCCAGGGGAAGGTGAACAGCATCACCGCCATAGAGCCGATAAACAGCATGAGTGGCAGCACCAAATCACGGCGAATATGGGTCAGTCCCTTGCCCGAGAAAGTCGGCAAGGTAGAGACCATCAACAGCCCGACAATAATCGTATTGGCGAGGATGAATGAGGGATATTCCGACAAGTCGATAATCTCGGCCACTTGCAAATAAATCGGCAGCATGACCAAACCACCGGCTGAGGGAGACGGCACGCCGATAAAAAATCGGGTTTTCCAAGCGGGGCGGTCAGCCTCTTCCATATCAACATTGAAACGCGCCAAGCGCAGCGCACAGCAAACGGAATAAACCAGAATAATCGCCCAACCGAGGCGACCGGTCGATTGCAAGGCCCAAAGATAAACCAACAAGACCGGCGCAATGCCGAAATTGACGAAATCGGTCAGCGAGTCGAGTTGTGCACCAAGCGGGCTTTCCGCCTTCAAAAGCCGCGCCAAACGTCCGTCAAAAGCATCAAGAAAACCGGCAATGACGATGCACATGACGGCCAGTTCAAAGCGCCCTTCCAGCCCTTGCCGCACCGCCGTTAAGCCGAGACAAAGTGCCAGCAAGGTCACCATATTCGGAATGATGCGCCGAATGGGAAAGCGTCTGCTTTTCAAGCTTTCAGCCACTCTTTGGCGGCGCGTCGCTTCTTTTTCCTTGTTCTCGCTCATCTTAGCTGGTCAGCGTCTCGCGCTCTTTCTCTTTAGATTTCAAATCGGCCAGCACGGTTTCACCGGCAATGGCCGACTGACCGACAGCAACGCGCGGCACACTGTCTTTCGGCAGATAAACATCGCAGCGACTGCCGAAACGAATAAGACCGAACCGTTCACCGGCATGAAATTCCTGCTCTTCATGCGCGAAGCACAAAATACGCCGCGCCACCAAACCGGCGATTTGCACGACAACAATTTGCTTGCCGCCCTCGGCCTCTACCAAAAGCGATTGGCGCTCATTGGCTTCTGCCGCCTTGTCCAAATCAGCGCTTAAAAACTGCCCCGTGCGATAAAGCGACTTCACCACTTTACCGCTTACCGGCATACGATTGACGTGGCAGTTAAACACATTCATGAACACCGAAATGCGCGGCAAAGCCTCATCACCCAGCCCCAATTCAGGCGGCGGCACGGCTTCGGTAATCATATTCACCACACCATCAGCGGGCGACACGACAAGGCCGCGACGCTGCGGCGTCACCCGCGCCGGATCGCGGAAGAACCAAGCGCACCACAAGGTTAAAATAACCCCGACCCATCCCAATAAGTCTGACACGAAAAACAACAGCAGTGTCAGAAAGGCAAAAATCGCAATAAAGCGAAAACCTTCCGGGTGAATGGGAAACAGCACTGATTTCAATGCGCGCATTATTTATCTCCTATCAAGCGGTTTCCGGCACAGCCGAAACGCCATCTTTGAAAAGCTTATACACCACCGCATCGTTTAACGCTTCAAAAGAAGCGACAACAATATTCGGGTTAACGCCAATTGTGCGCCAGCTATCACCGGCATCATCGACACTTTCAATCGTCACGCGCGTGACGGCTTCCGTGCCGGTGTTCAAAATCCGCACCTTAAAATCAATCAGGCGCATGGTGTCTATGGTTTTGGCATAGCGTTTCAAATCGCCACGCAACGCCATATCCAGAGCGTTAATCGGGCCGTTACCCGTTCCTTTGCCTTCCACCGTCTCGCCATCAATGACCAATGACACGCTGGCCTCTGACAAGGTGCGGCCTTTGCCGTCATTGCTGATATTCACCGTATAGCCGGTCACGTCAAAATAGCTCGGCAGACGGTCAAGCTGGCGCAGGGCCAAAAGTTCGAATGAGGCACCAACGCCGTCATAGCTATAGCCGTCCAGTTCCTTGTCTTTAACTTCGCGCAAGATGCGGTCAATCGCCGGGTCTTTGGCATCAACATCAATCTCAGCCGTTGCCAGACGGTTCAGCACATTGCTTTTACCTGCTTGGTCAGAAACCAAAATCGTGCGGTTATTGCCGACACTTTCAGGCTTCACATGCTCATAGGTTGACGGGTCTTTCATCACCGCCGACACATGAATGCCGCCCTTATGGGCAAAGGCAGATGCGCCGACATAGGGCGCGTGTCGGTTCGGCGTGCGATTGAGAATATCATCAAGCAAGAGCGACACGTTTTTGACTTGCGGCAGCTTGTCGAGAGCAATGCCGGTTTCAAAGCGCTCGGCATAGCCCGGCTTCAGCAGCAAGGTCGGGATAAGCGAGACCAGATTGGCATTGCCGCAGCGTTCGCCAAGCCCGTTAATCGTGCCCTGCACTTGCCGCACACCGGCATTAATCGCGGCCAAAGAATTGGCCACCGCATTTTCCGTATCATTATGCGTATGAATGCCGAGCTTCTCGCCGCCAATATGTTTGGTGACATCGCTGACAATATCGAACACTTCATCGGGCATGGAGCCGCCATTTGTATCGCACAAGACGACCCAGCGCGCACCGGCTTGCAGAGCGGCATCGGCGCAAGCCAACGCATAATCGCGATTGGCCTTATAGCCGTCGAAAAAATGCTCGCAATCAATCATCGCCTCTTTGCCGCGCGCCGTAATGGCGGCAACACTGTCGGTGATGCAAGCCAAGTTTTCCTCATTGGAAATGCCGAGCGCGACATCGACATGATAGTCCCAGCTCTTGGCAACAAGACATGTGGCGGCCGATGGCGCATCGAGGATTTCCATAAAGCCCGGGTCGTTTTCTGCCGAGCGTCCGGCCCGTTTTGTCATGCCAAAGGCGGTCAGCTTGGCGCCTTCAAGGCTGCCCAATTCATTAAAAAATTGCGTATCGGTAGGATTGGCGCCGGGATAGCCGCCCTCGACATAATCGACACCCAGCGCGTCCAACGCCGCCGCCAGCTTCATTTTATCGGCCACGGCAAAATCCACGCCGGCCGTTTGCTGACCGTCGCGCATGGTGGTGTCAAAAATGTAAAGGCGCTCGCGTGCCATTAACTATCCTTCTTTGCCCTGTAAACGGGCGACAGCTTTATCATAGCCGATAAGCGGCAGTAAATGCTGCATTTCAGGGCCATGCGCTTGGCCGGTCAGCGCTTGGCGCAGCGGCATGAACAAAGCGCGCCCCTTGCGACCGGTGCTTTCTTTCAAATTTTGCGTCCATTCCGACCAGCTTTGCTCGGTCAAATTGCCTTGCGGCAGGGCGTCCAGAGCTGTCGCCACATAATCGGCATCATCAGCCTCGATGACGGGCGATACGGGCCCTTCAATCAGCCGCAAAATATCTTTAGCATCGTCAAACAGCGTCAAATTGCCCTTAACGCCGTCCCAAAACGCGGCTCCCTCAGGTGCGCCCATTGCCGCCAAACGCGGCGCGGCGGCTTCATAAGGCATATCGTGCAAAATGCGCGCATTGAGACGGGTCACATCTTCCGCGTCAAAGCGCGCCGGTGCGCGACCGAGCCGCGTCATATCAAAGCCCTTTATCAGCGTCGCGATATCCTGCACCGGCTCAACCGGGTCGGCCGTGCCAAGCCGCGCAATCAGACTGTTGAGGCTCATGGCTTCAACCCCTCTCTCGCGCATATCACCCAAAGACAATGACCCTAAGCGTTTTGATAAAGCCCCACCATCGGCGGCCAGCATGAGCGAGAAATGCGCGAATACCGGCACAGTGCCGCCCAACGCTTCAATGATTTCAATTTGCGCCCCTGAATTGGTGACATGATCTTCACCGCGAATGACGTGAGAGATATTGGCGTCAATATCGTCAACCACGCTGGGCAAAGTGTAGAGCCATGTGCCATCGGCGCGGCGAATGACCGGATCGGACAGGCTGGCGGTTTCGATTTTCTGCTCACCGCGCACCATATCGTTCCACACAATCGCATTGCCTGACAGTTTGAAGCGATAATGCGGGGCGCGGCCTTCCGCTTCATGGGCGGCAATTTGCTCATCTGTCAGCTCAAGCGCGGCGCGGTCATAAACCGGCGGCATGCCGCGTGCCAATTGCCGCTTGCGCTTGCGCTCCAACTCATCGGGGGTCTCGTAACAGGCATAGACCAGCCCGCGCGCTTTCAAATCATCAAACGCCGCTTCATATTTACCGAAACGGTCAGATTGCTTGAACGTCTCGTCATAATCCAAACCGAGCCAAGCCAAATCGGTCTTTATGGCCTCAGCAAATTCTTCTGTTGAGCGCGCCTCATCAGTATCGTCCATACGCAGAATGAAATCGCCGCCCTGCCCTTTGGCGAACAAAAAGCAAAACAGCGCAGCGCGCGCATTGCCGACATGCAACATGCCGGTCGGGCTGGGGGCAAAACGAGTGCGAACAGTCATAAAATTCCTCTAAATTCAGGCGCGCGCGTCGCGGAAGCCATTGGTAATCGGATAGCGGCGGTCGCGTCCGAAATTGCGATTGCCGATTTTCGCGCCCGGCGCGGCTTGGCGGCGCTTATATTCGGAAACATAGAGCAAATGTTCAATGCGCTTCACCGTTTCGGCATCATGGCCGCGGGCGATAATCTCATCAACGCCAAGCTCATCTTCGACCAGCGCAAAAAGAATATCGTCCAGCGCATCATAAGGCGGCAAGCTGTCTTCGTCTTTTTGGTCGGGGCGTAGCTCGGCGCTTGGCGGTTTGTCGATAATGTTTTGCGGAATGACAAGGCCTTGAGGGCCCAATCCGCCGCTCGGCACATTTTCATTGCGCCAACGCGCCAGCGCGAACACTTCGGTTTTATAAATATCCTTAATCGGATTATAGCCGCCATTCATATCGCCATAGAGCGTGGCATAGCCGACCGAGACTTCCGATTTATTCCCCGTCGTCACCACCATATTGCCGAATTTGTTCGACACCGCCATCAGCAGCGTGCCGCGCAAGCGCGATTGGATATTCTCTTCCGTCAAATCGGCATTGGTGCCTTTGAACAAATCGCCCAAAACGCTTTCAACCGCATCGACCGGTTCGGCAATCGAGACATCATCAAGCTTAATGCCCAGTGCTTTGGCGCAAGCGGCCGCATCATCAAGGCTTGATTGGCTGGTATAGCGCGACGGCAGCATGATGCAATGCACACGCTCCGGCCCCAGCGCATCGACCGCCATCGCGGCGCAAATGGCGCTGTCAATGCCGCCCGAAAGGCCAAGCAGCACGCCGGGGAAACGGTTTTTCTCGACATAATCACGCAAACCCGTCACGGCAGCGGCATATATATCGCCCAAATCACCGTCAATCTTCGCCATATCCTGCGGCGTCGCCTGCCAACCCTTATCGGTTTCATTGAGCGTCAGCATATGTGCTTCGGCTTGCCAAGCGGGGCGTTGCGCCGCCACTTCACCATCGCCATTAACGGCAAAAGACGCGCCATCGAACACCAGTTCGTCTTGCCCGCCAATTTGATTGACATAAACCAGCGGCAAGCCGGTCTCTTTGGCGCGCGCTGTCGCATGGTGCAGCCGCTTGGCGTGTTTGCCGCGCTCAAACGGTGAGCCATTGGGTGAGATTAGCAGCTCTGCCCCTTGCGCTTTCAAATGCGCGCAGACATCGGCAAACCAAATATCTTCGCAAATCGGCACACCGACGCGCACTCCGCGCAGTTCGACCGGCTCAGGCATGGTGCCCGCGCCAAACAGGCGTTTTTCATCAAACACGGCATAATTGGGCAAATGCACCTTATGGCGCACTGCCGCCTGGCCACCGTCGGCAACCATAACGGCATTATAGAGGACACCGTTTTCCACTACAGGCAGGCCGAAAATCAGCGCCGGACCGCCTTCCGCCGTATTGGCGACCAATTTTTCGGCTTCTTCCGCCACATGCGCCAGAAAGGCCCGTTTCAGCACCAAATCTTCAGGCGGATAGCCGGTCAAAAACAATTCACCCGCGACAATCACATCGGCATCACCCGAGGCAGCGCGAATACTGCGCAAGAGCGCAGCATTGGCGGCCACTGCCCCGACTGTCGGGTTCAGCTGCGCCATTGCAATTTTTAAGGTTTTTGCGCCGTTTTCCATGCCGTTTATGTAGCGCGTGCCGCCAGTTTGAACAAGCAAATCAATGGCTTTCGACTTGCACCAATGACGCTGTTGGGGGCAGACTATTGGAAATTTGGGGGGAGCCATGCTGAAACAGGAAAATTACCAGCGTATGACCATTGACCGCCGTGACAATGGTGTTGTCATTGTGACGCTCAATCGGCCGGAAAAAATGAACGCCATCGACAACCGCATGCATCATGAAATGATGACATTCAGCCGCGATTTTGACGATGACCCCGATTTGCGCGTCATGGTGCTGGCCGGTGCCGGTAAAGCGTTTTGCGTCGGCGGCGATTTCAGCGCCGATACGGGTATTGAAATGCCGAGCTTGGCTGAGGGGCGGCGCATTGTTGACCATATTCTCGAATGTGAGAAACCGATTATCGCCGCCGTGCATGGTTATGCGTTGGGGCTCGGTGCCAATCTGCCTTTGCTGTGCGATGTGGTGGTGGCCGGGCCTGACGCCAAATTCGGCGACACCCATGTCAAAATGGGGTTGGGCGCAGGTGACGGCGGGCAAGTGATTTGGCCGTTTCTCATAGGGGTCAATCGTGCCAAATATCATCTCATGACCGGCGAAATGGTCAGCGGCAAAGATGCTTATGAAATGGGATTGGCCGGCTTTTATGCCGAAACGACCGAAGGCGTGATGGAAAAAGCAATGCAGATTGCCGACCAATTGGCCGAGGGCGCACCGATTGCCATTGCCGCCTCAAAGGCGGGCATTAACGCGTTTTTGCGCCAAGTCGCCGCTGCCGTGATGCCGATAAGCCTGCAAGCCGAAGGTCTGAGCATGCGCTCGCAAGACTTCAAAGAGGCCGTGTCGGCCTTTCAAGAAAAGCGCAAACCGAATTTCAAGGGCAAATAAATGACCGACTATAAAAAATGGACACTGGCCAAGCACCCAAGCGGCGTGCCGAGCGAAGATTGTTTCGCACTGGAAAGCTTCACCCCCGACGCGCCGCAAGACGGGCAGGTTTTGATTAAAACCCATTATTTCTCGCTAGACCCCGGCATGCGCGGTCGCTTGAGCGGTGACAGCTATGCGGCGGGTCTCAAAATCGGCGACACGATAGAAAGCGCCGGTATTGGCGAAATTATCGCCAGCGGCTCGGAGCGTTTCGCGGTCGGCGATATGGTGATGGGCGGCTTGGGCTGGACCGAAGCCGTGCTGCACCCCGACCGCGGATTGCAAAAACTCGACCCGGCCCTGTTTGACGACAAAGTGGCGATGACCGCCACCATTGGCGTATTGGGTGTGCCCGGGCTGACCGCTTGGTTCGGCCTGCAAGATTTGGGACGACCGCAAAGCGGCGAAACCTTGCTGGTGTCTTCTGCCGCCGGCCCGGTCGGCGCGACCTGCGGGCAAATCGGCAAAACTTTGGGGCTGAATGTGGTCGGCATGGCAGGCGGCGCAGATAAATGCGCCTATTTGAAAGATTTGGGTTTTGATGCGGTGATTGACTATAAAGCCGCCGACAATCTTGCCAAAGCCATTGCCGCCGCCTGCCCTGACGGCGTTGATATATATTTCGACAATGTCGGCGGCGAGATGTTGGACGCAGCCGTTTTGAATATGAAGCCGAAAGGGCGCATTGTGGTTTCCGGGCAAGTATCTGAATATAATAGAAAAAACCCTGTCGGCATGCGTCAAACGACGCGCTTCATCACACATCGTCTGCGCATGGAGGGGCTGGTGGTCTATGATTATGCCAAGCAATTCCCCGAAGCGCAGGCGGCGATGGCGGCACTGATCCGCGACGGCAAGCTGGCCTATAAAGAGGACATAAGCGAGGGCATTAAAGATGCGCCGAGCGAATATGCCGCTCTTTTTGCCGGTGCCAATTTCGGGCGGCGGCTGATTAAAACCATCTAAGTGCTTTATTTTTACGCATAAAATCCGTATATGGAGATTGAACCGACGAATTTTGGAAAGTGTGAGAGATGAGTTGGACACCGAAAAGCTGGCGTGAGTTCCCGATTAAGCAGGTTCCCGCCTATGAAGATGCCCAGCAATTGGCCGAAGTGGAAGCGCGTCTGGCGAGCTTTCCGCCTTTGGTGTTTGCCGGTGAAGCGCGCAATCTGAAAGCGCAACTGGCCGAAGTTTGCGAAGGCCGCGCGTTTTTGCTGCAAGGCGGTGATTGCGCCGAAAGCTTTGCCGAACATCACGCCGATAATATTCGCGACACTTTCCGCGTCATGCTGCAAATGGCGGTGGTGCTGACCTTTGGTGCCAAGCTGCCGGTGAGTAAAGTCGGTCGTATGGCCGGACAATTCGCTAAGCCGCGCTCGGCCGATACGGAAACCATTGATGGTGTCGAACTGCCCAGCTATCGCGGCGACATTATCAATGGCATTGAATTTGACGCTGCCTCGCGTGTCCCCGACCCGGAACGGCAAATCTCCGCTTACCGTCAGGCCGCTTCGACACTCAATCTGCTGCGCGCTTTCGCCAAAGGCGGCTATGCCGATTTGACCGAAGTGCATCGCTGGAATCAAGGCTTTGTGGCCGACAGCCCGCAAGGCGCGCGCTATGAGGAAATGGCCGGTCAGATTGACGAGGCTATGGCCTTTATGGCGGCATGCGGCGTTTCTTCTGCCACTTCGCCGCAAATGGGCATGGTCGATTTCTATACCAGCCATGAAGCCTTGCTGCTCGGTTATGAAGAAGCCCTGACGCGCCTCGACAGCACCAGTGGCGAGCATTACGACACCTCCGCGCATATGCTGTGGATCGGCGACCGCACGCGCCAACCTGACGGCGCGCATGTTGAGTTTTTGTCAGGCGTGAAAAACCCGATTGGCCTGAAATGCGGCCCCTCGCTGGAGCCTGATGAGCTGATTACCCTGCTCGACAAGCTGAACCCGGAAAATGAAGCCGGACGCATCACGCTGATTGCGCGCTTTGGCCATGACAATGTTGAAAACCACTTGCCGCCGCTTATCCGCAAGGTCGAAAGCGAAGGCCGCAAAGTGGTGTGGTCTTGCGACCCGATGCATGGCAATACGATTAAGGCGTCAAACGGCTATAAAACCCGTCCGGTTGACCGTATCCTCACTGAAGTTCAGCGCTTCATGGGCGTGCATCAGGCTGAGGGCACCCATGCCGGTGGCATTCACTTTGAGATGACCGGCCAAAACGTCACTGAATGTCTGGGCGGCGCGCAAGCCATTTCGGAAGAAGATTTGTCGAGCCGCTATCACACGCATTGCGACCCGCGCCTGAATGGCAGCCAAGCGCTGGAATTGGCGTTTTTGATTGCTGAAGGGTTGGGGGAAAACCGCAACGAGATTGCGAAAAGCGCTTAAGCGCTACTTCCCGACCATTTTCTCGGCTTCCGCCTGCACGGCGTTGAGCGCGTCGGTGACGCGTTGGCATGCGGCTTCTATCGCCTTGTCATCGCCGTCTTCAATGTAAAGCGGATTGCCAAAGACCAGCGATCGGCTGGCGAAAGGCAGCGGTAGTTTCGATTTGTCCCATGTGCCGACAATCGGCAATTCGGGGCTGAAACTGGCGCCAATTGGCATAATCGCAGCGCCCGATTTGGCCGCCAGCTTGACCATGCCGGGGCCGGTTTCAAACACCGGGCCGGGCGGCACATCGGCAGTCGCCAGCACCATTTCGCCGTTTTTCAAATGTTTCAGCATGGCGCGAAAGGCTTGCATGCCGCGCTTTTTCGGATTGGTTTTCTTCTTCGCCGCCGCGCCCGTGCCGCTGCCTTGAATGGCCGCATAGCCGAATGGGCGAATGACATTGGCAATCATTGCACCATCGCGCGAGCGCGAAGTCAGCGCCGTGACCGGGCTGATAAACAAGCGCGACATGGGAATGGCCTGAAAATTGCGACCATGCCAGACCAGCAAAATAATCGGCTTACCTTCGGCTTGTAATTTGATGAACGGCCCATCACCCGCCACCAGCAAACTGCCCGTCACCTCACATAGGCGGATATAGCGATTGACCAGCCAACCCAATAGGCGCAGCGGCCAAGCAACATCTTCGGCGTGGAAACTATGCCCGACCACCGCCGCTGCATCTTTGCGCACAAAACGCCCGCGCTCCCAATCAAAGCGCGGCAATTCAACATTTTTTACGTTAATATTGCGCGGATCGATTTTTAACAAATCGACTTTCGACAAGTCAACATTACGCGCGCCTTCAACCACCTTCTGCGCAGCTTTTTTTGCGACCTTTTGCGCTCGTTCTGCTTGTCTGCGCACCATTATGCGGCCCCGCGCGGTTGCTTAAAGGTCACAAGCTCCTCGGCGGCTGTCGGATGCACCGCAATGGTGGCGTCAAATTGCGCTTTGGTCGCGCCCATTGTGATGGCGACGCCAAAGGCTTGAATCATCTCGCCGCTATCCGGCCCGACAATATGCAGGCCCAGCACTTTGTCATCGGCCTTATCGACTATCAGTTTCATCAGCGTCTTTTCGGGATTGCCCGAAAGCGTGTTTTTCATCGGCCGGAAGCTGGCCCCATAAACATCAATCTCATGCCCCGCTTCGCGCGCCGCTTCCTCGCCCAGCCCCACAGTGCCGATAGGCGGCTGCGAAAACACCGCCGTTGGAATAATGGAATGGTCAACCGCCAGCGGATTGTCGTTAAACACGGTTTCGGCAAAGGCCGCGCCTTCGCGAATGGCGACCGGCGTCAGCTCAGCGCGCGCCGTCACATCGCCGACTGCGTAAATGCTGTCTATATTTGTCTTGGAATAGGCATCGACCTTAATCTCTCCTTTTGCGCCCAGTTCAACACCGGCATTTTCAAGCCCCAGCCCGTCCGTCATCGGCACGCGCGCCCTGTCGCATACATCACCAAACCGGTGTCTTGCGTGCTGCCGTCTTGATAGGTGACGGTATAGCCATTATCCGTTTTGGCAATGGCGGCAATATCGCTTTCGGTTTTGATGGTCACGCCCTTCACCGCCATTTCAGCCGCCAAATGGTCGCGCACTTCATTGTCAAAGCCGCGCAAAATTTGCGGCCCGCGATAAACCAGCGTGGTGTCCACGCCCAGCCCGTTAAAAATGCCGGCAAACTCCACCGCAATATAGCCGCCACCAAAGACGATGATGTTTTGCGGCAGCACCTCAATATGGAACGCCTCATTTGAGCTGATGGCGTGTTCAACACCCTCAATTTGCGGCATGAAGGGCGTGCCGCCGACGGCCACCAAAATATATTTGGCAGTGATGTCGCGCCCGTCCAGCGTCACCGTGTGTGCGTCTTTCACAATGGCGCGACCTTGCAGAATTTCAACACCGGAGGCTTCAAGGTTTTTGATATAAATACCGTTCAGTCGGTCAATCTCGGCATCTTTGTTTTTCACCAATGTCGGCCAATCAAATTTGGCATCGGCCACCGTCCAACCGAAACCGGCCGCATCTTCAAATTCTTCAGCGAAATGGCTGGCATAGACAAAAAGCTTTTTCGGCACACAGCCGCGAATGACGCATGTCCCGCCGACGCGATATTCTTCCGCAACCGCCACTTTCGCGCCGGGGCCGGCGCTCATGCGCGCTGCGCGCACGCCGCCGCTGCCAGCGCCGATAACAAAAAGATCGCAGTCAAAGCTCATAAATTGCCAACTTCCTCAAGCCCGTCCGTGCCGGCCAAAATCGCTGCCGTGGCATAACCCAGAAACAGCCCATGCTCAACAAGGCCGGGCACATTTAGCAACGCTTGCGCCAATGCCTCGGGGTCGTTTATCGCCCCCAAAGCGCAATCATAGATATAGTGACCACCATCGGTAATAAAAGGGGTATCCCCGCCGCGCAGCTTCACGGCACCGCTATGACCTGTCGCCTTTAACGCATCGGCAATCGCTGCCGCCGTCGCGCCATGCGAAAACATATTGACCTCGACGGGTAAATCAAACGCTCCCAGAACCGCGACCTTTTTCGTGTCATCGGCAATGACAATCATCTTGTCTGACGCAGCGGCAACGATTTTCTCGCGCAGCAACGCACCACCACCGCCTTTTATCAGGCGCAGCGCGTCGTCCAATTCATCGGCACCATCTACCGTCATATCGAGGCGTTGCAACTCATCAAGCGGGGCCAATTTAATGTTCAGGCTTTCAGCTTGTTCGCGCGTTGCTTCAGAGGTCGGCACGCAAACAATATCGCTCAACCCGTCAGTCAGTTTTGCGCCCAACCCATCAACAAAAAAGCGCGCCGTTGAGCCGGTTCCAAGCCCCAACTTCATGCCGCTTTCGACAAATTCAAGCGCCCGCAAAGCGGCTTTTTGCTTCATCTGCTCAACCGGATTGTCGGGTTGTAAAATCTTGTCCTGCCAACTCATAGCCCGCGCTCCTCTTTTATGGTTTCCCAAGCTTCATTGATAGACGCCATGCGCGCCGTTGCAATATGCATCATTTCAGACGGCATGCCCCGCGCTTGCAATTGGTCGGGATGATTGTCACGCACCGCAGCAAGCCAGGCCTGCTTAACCGTCGCATCTTCTGCATGGCGACCGACACCCAACACGGTATAAGGGTCCACCACACTACCATCATGATGCGCCTGAATGCGTTTGAAATCACTTTCATTAATTTCAAAAATTTCGGCAACAATCTCCAAAAATTGTTGCTCTGCCGGATGCAACACGCCATCGGCATAGGCAATGTAAAACAACACGTCCAGCACATCTTCCAGCACTTGCGGGCTGTCGGCATAAATGTCTTTTACTTGTCGGGCATAGCTGTCAAAACCGGTGACATCTTCCTGCGCCAGCCGGAAAACCCGCTCCATATTTCTGAGCTCGCTTTCGGGCACGCGCATCATATCTTGCACCGCCTGCACTTCAATCGGCGACACATCGCCATCGGCGCGGGTCATTTTGGCGGCCAGTGAAATCATCGCAATGGTGAAAATGACTTGCCGGTCATTGACGCGGTCGAGCGCAAAGTGACCGGCCAGCCCGCCAACCAGCGCGCCTGGCACACCGCCTATTGCATAGCCTGCCGCTATGCCTGCTATTTTGCCCCAGACTGACATGGGGCTGAGTTTAGCGGATTCATTTACGGCGTGTATGACAAAATCGGCGACAGCCACTTTTCGCAAATTTTGACATCCATGCCTTTGCGCTTGGCGTAATCGGCCACTTGGTCACGGTCAATTTTGCCGACGCCGAAATAGCTGCTTTCAGGATGCGCGAAATACAGACCGGACACGGCCGCGCCGGGCCACATGGCAAAGCTCTCGGTCAAGGGAGATGCCCGCGCCGTTTTCTGGCATCGAGCAATTCGAACAAGGTCGCCTTTTCCGTATGGTCAGGCTGCGCCGGATAGCCCGGAGCCGGGCGAATACCCTTATATTGCTCGGCAATCAACGCATCATTATCGAGCGCCTCGTCCGAGGCATAGCCCCAAAACTCGGTGCGCACGCGCTGGTGCATGCGTTCGGCGAAGGCTTCTGCCAAGCGGTCAGCCAGCGCTTTCGACATAATGGATGAATAATCGTCGCCCGCTTCTTCAAAGCGCTTGGCAACATCGTCCTCACCATGACCCGTGGTGACGGCAAAGCCGCCAATATAATCAGCTCCTTCGGCGATAAAATCGGCCAGCGCATAATTTGCGCGCCCATTATTACGCTGCATTTGTTGGCGCAGCGTATGCAAACGCGTGCGCTCCGCACTGCGCGTTTCATCAGTGAAAACCACAATATCATCGCCATCGCGCGCGGCCGGCCAAAAGCCGATAACCGCTTTGGCGGTCAGCCATTTTTCATCAATCATTTGGTCGAGCATGGCTTGCGCGTCATTGAACAGATTGGTTGCCGCTTCGCCGACCACATCATCTGTTAAAATTGCCGGATAGCGCCCGTGCAAATCCCAGCTTTGGAAGAAGGGCGTCCAGTCAATATAGTCGCGCAATTCGGCCAAATCATAATCGTCAAAGATTTTCGTTCCGGTGAATTGCGGCTTGACGGGCTGGTGCTCTTCTTTGGGAGCCCACGCATTTTCGCGCGCCTCACCAATCGGCGTTCGCTTGTCTTCAGCCCGACCCCGCGCATGGGCTTCCGCCATCGCTTCATAATCGGCGCGAATTTCAGCCTTGTAATCGCCACTTTTTTCGTCCGACAAGAGATTGCTGGCAACGCCAACAGCGCGGCTGGCATCGGTCACATAAACGGTTTGACCTTGCGCATAATTCGGATTGATTTTTACTGCCGTATGCACTTTTGAGGTGGTCGCACCGCCAATCAGCAGCGGAATATCCAAGCCGCGCCGCTCCATTTCAGCTGCGACATGGCACATTTCATCAAGGCTCGGCGTAATCAGGCCACTGAGGCCGATAATATCGACCTGTTCTTCAACCGCTTTGTCGATAATGTCATTGGCCGGCACCATCACGCCCATATCAATGACATCGAAATTATTGCATTGCAGCACCACGCCGACGATATTTTTGCCAATATCGTGCACATCGCCTTTCACCGTCGCCATCAGCACCTTGCCTTTCGACAGGCTGGTCGCGCCCGAAGCGGCCTTTTCTTCTTCCATATAGGGTTCGAGATAAGCCACGGCGCGTTTCATCACGCGGGCCGACTTCACGACCTGCGGCAAAAACATTTTACCGGCCCCGAACAAATCGCCGACACGGTTCATGCCATCCATCAGCGGCCCTTCAATGACATTGAGCGGACGGTCAAAAGATTGCCGCGCTTCTTCCGTGTCTTCCTCAATGAAGTCGCCCAAACCATTGACCAGCGCATGCATCAGCCGCGCACCGACATCGCCTTCACGCCAGCTTAAATCAACTTCTTGTTGCGCGCCTTTTTGACCACGATATTGCTCGGCAATTTCCAGCAGGCGATCCGTGCCGTCAGCGCGGCGATTGAGCAGCACATCTTCAACGCCCTCTTTCAGCTTCGGCTCGATATCCTCATAAATCGCCAGCTGACCGGCATTGACAATGCCCATATCCATGCCGACGCCAATGGCATGATAGAGAAACGCCGAATGCATGGCCTCGCGCACCGGCTCATTGCCGCGGAAAGAAAAGGAGATATTCGAGACACCCCCCGACACATGCGCGCCCGGCAATTCTTCGCGAATACGCTTTGTCGCCTCAATAAAGTCGACGGCATAATTATCATGCTCTTCAATGCCGGTGGCGACGGCGAAAATATTCGGGTCGAAAATAATATCTTCCGGCGGAAAACCGACCCGCTCGGTCAAAATCTTGTAAGAGCGCTGGCAAATTTCATATTTGCGTGCGGCCGTATCGGCCTGGCCGTCCTCGTCAAATGCCATGACAATCACCGCCGCGCCATAGCGCAGACACGCGCGCGCCTGTTCAAGAAACGGCGCTTCGCCCTCTTTCAATGAGATGGAATTGACGACGGGCTTGCCCTGCACGCATTTCAGACCGGCCTCGATGATTTCCCATTTCGAACTGTCAATCATCACCGGCACTTTGGCGATATCCGGCTCGGTCGCCGCCAGATTGAGGAAGCGCACCATCGCTGCCTCGCTGTCCAGCATGCCTTCATCCATATTAATGTCGATAATTTGCGCGCCGTTTTCGACCTGCTGGCGCGCAATATCCAGCGCCGTATCGAAGTCGCCTTCGGTAATCAGCTTACGGAATTTGGCCGAGCCGGTGACATTGGTGCGCTCGCCGACATTGATGAAAGGGATTTCATCGGTTTTGGTAAAAGGCTCCAATCCCGACAGGCGCATGAGCGGCGCAG
Source organism: Rhodobiaceae bacterium (assembly GCA_038143435.1). Taxonomy (GTDB): domain Bacteria; phylum Pseudomonadota; class Alphaproteobacteria; order RS24; family RS24; genus UBA8337. The sequence goes on from JAYQLX010000004.1 coordinate 240,057, forward strand.
CTTCGGGAATGGCGCGCGGGCTTTCTTTCGCTGCTGCCGTCGCAATCGCCTCAATATGCTCAGGCGTGGTGCCGCAACAACCGCCCAGAATATTGACCAATCCGGCTTCGGCAAATTCACCGACAATCACCGCCATTTCATCGGCCAGCTGGTCATATTCGCCAAACTCATTGGGCAGACCGGCATTTGGATAAATGCAGACATTGGTATCGGCAATGCGGGCGATTTCGGCCACATAGGGACGCATTTCGTCAGCTCCGAGCGCGCAATTCAGGCCAACGGCAAAGGGCTTGGCGTGGCGCAGCGAGTTCCAAAACGCTTCCGTCGTTTGCCCCGACAGCGTGCGCCCGGATTTATCGGTAATCGTGCCTGAAATCATCAGCGGCAAAGTGATGCCGGTTTCCTCAAACACGTCTTGCACGGCGTGCACGGCCGCTTTCGCGTTGAGCGTGTCGAAAATCGTTTCGACCAAAATAATATCCGCCCCGCCCTCAATCAGACCGCGCGTGGCTTCGGCATAGGCTTCGCGCAATTCGTCATAAGTCACATTACGCATGCCCGGGTCATTAACATCAGGCGAAATCGAGCCGGTGCGATTGGTCGGCCCCAAGCGCACCCGCCACATAACGTGGGCGCGACGCATCGGCTTGCTCCATCGCATCGCAGGCTTGGCGCGCCAGCTTGGCGCCTTCCAAATTCAACTCATAGGCCAAATGCTCCATGTCATAATCAGCCTGCGCAATGGTGGTGGACGAAAATGTATTGGTCTCAACAATATCACTGCCCGCCGCGAGATAGGCCGTGTGAATGTCGCGAATAATATCCGGCTGGGTCAGCGACAGCAGATCATTATTCCCCGCAACATCAGCGTGATAATTGGCGAAACGATCACCGCGATAGGCCGCCTCATCCAGCTTATGACGCTGAATCATCGTGCCCATTGCACCGTCAAGCATAAGAATGCGGTCAGCCGTCAGCCTGTCCAATTCTGCAATGCGTGTATTGCGTGTCCAACTCATAATATCCCTCAATATGCGGCGGCGCCGAGCTTCAAAATACGGCATACGGCAAACGTCAAATCGGCCTGGTTGAGCGTGTAGAAATGTAGGTTCTCAAAGCCTTCATCAATCAGTTTGCGGCATTGGTCAATCGCCACCGATGCGGCAATGTGCTTGCGCGTATCGGCATCTTCTTCAAGCCCCTCATAAGCGTCGGCCAGCCATTGCGGCACATGCGCACCGCAGGCCTCGGCCATGCGTTTGGCGCCGGCAAAATTGGTGGTCGGCATAATGCCCGCAATCACCGGAATGGCGATGCCCGCCGCCGCCAAACGGTCGCGAAAGCGCAAATGCGCCTCTGTGTCGAACACAAATTGTGTGATGGCGCGCGTTGCGCCCGCGTCAATCTTTGCTTTCAGCAAATCAATATCCGCGTCCAAAGACGCGCTTTCAGGATGCTTTTCAGGATAAGCGCTGACGGTGATGTCAAAGCCGCCGCGCTTGGCCAATGCCGCCACCAATGCCACTGAGCCGTCATAACCTTCCGCATGCGGCTGAAACGCGCCCATATCGGGCATATCACCGCGCAGCGCCACAATATGCTGCACACCGGCAGCGGCATAATCATCAACCACGCTATCAACATCGGTTTTGGAAGCGGCAACGCAGGTCAGATGCGCCGCGGGTTTCAAATCGGTTTCATCAATAATGCGTTTGACGCATTGATGCGTGCGGTCACGCGTTGAGCCGCCCGCGCCATAGGTCACCGACACGAAATCGGGGCGCAAAGGCGCGAGGCGTCCAATGGCCTGCCATAGCTTTTCACCGGCCGCTTCTGATTTAGGCGGAAAAAATTCAAAACTGATTGAGGTCATCAGGCGTTTCTTTCTGTTTTTTCGGCCTGCCACATGGCCACGGTCAAAGGGGTGTTCTGTGCGGTCAGCGTGTCTCCTGCGGCGGCGAACAAACCGGCGGCGCGCAACATATGGTTCATCTCATCATCGGTAAATCCCAGGCGACGATGAGCATGCTCATTGCGTAAATCTTCCATTTCATGTGGCCCGAAATCGGCAATCAGCACACAGCCGCCGGGTCGCGTGATACGCGCCGCTTCATTAACCGCGCGTTGCGGGTCGTCGAGAAAGTGAAGCACCTGATGCAAAATGACAATATCGGCAACATTGTCTTCCAATGGCACATTGGCGCAATCGCCCTGCCGCACCTGACAATTTTCTGCCGCCAATTCATCCAGCTTGGCGCGCGCAATGGTCAACATGTCGGGGCTGATATCAAAACCGACAGCGCGTGAGGCGCGCGTACCGAAAATTTCCAGCATGCGACCCGCACCGGTTCCGAGATCGACAAGCAAATCAATGTCGCGTCCGCCAATCAACTCGCCCATGCGCTCTTCAATCGCGGTTTCGGGAATATGATTGGCGCGCAAACTATCCCATTGCGCCGCATTGGCGGCAAAATAGGCCTGCGCACGCGCTGCGCGTTCGGCCCGCACTTCTGCCAGCCGCTCGCGGTCGCGCTGCAATTCATGGTCCCCCGGCGGCAGGCTGGCGATAATCTCTGCCAGCAAGTCGCCCGGTCGGGCGCTTTCATCGAGGCGGTAAAATACCCAACTGCCCTCAGGATAGCGAACTATCAAACCGGCATCGGCCAACAGCTTCAAATGGCGCGAGATGCGCGGCTGGCTTTGCAGCAACACTTGCGTCAATTCCGATACCGTCAGTTCGCCCAACGCCAAAATCGCCAGAATGCGAAGGCGGGTCGGCTCACCGGCGGCGCGCAAAGCTGATAGAAGGATTTCCATCATTGGGATTATATAAAGATATCTTTATATGTCAAGCGCCAAGCCGATTGGCGTTGTAAACGGCGCTTTGACATGGGCACGAATAGGCCTAAATTGTCGGCAAATCAGGGAATAATCTTATGTTTCGCCAAAAATTGCTTTTGCTTGCCGTCGCTGTTGCGCTGACCGGTTGTGCGGCACCGTCGCAGCACAATGACCCGTTTGAGCGCAGCAATCGCTTCATGTTCAAGGTCAATGTGCAGTTTGATAATTATTTATTGAAGCCGGTCGCCAAAGGCTATCTCTATGTGCCCTCGCCGGTGCGCCAATCGGTGCGAAACTTCCTCGATAATCTCGCCTCACCGGTGACGCTGGCCAATGATATTTTCCAATTGCAAGGCCAACGCGCCAGCACCACGGCGCTGCGTTTCGGCATTAACTCCACGGTCGGGCTGTTCGGCCTGTTCGACCCGGCCAAGCGCTTGGGGCTGGAAAAACATGATGAAGATTTCGGCCAAACAATGGCGGTATGGGGAGTGCCGGAAGGGCCTTATCTGTTCACGCCGGTTTACGGGCCCTCCAGCCCGCGCGAGTTCAGCGGTTGGATTATTGACTGGGCTTTCGACCCGATGACCCATCAAGATGATTGGCATTTGGAAAACGCCATTGGTCGCTATGCGATAGATGGCATTGATGCGCGCGCCAGCGCGCTCACCGTGCTTGACGAGATTGAGCGCTCTTCGGTAGATTTCTATGCAACGGTGAGAAGTCTGTATCAGCAAAATCGCGCCAGCGAGATTGCCAATGGCGTCACCAATATTGACGATTTACCGGATCTCGACGAGTTTGATGATCTGGATGATTTTTAGGAGCCGCCCATGCGCGCCATCATCGCTTTTTTCGCCCTTTGGGCGCTTATGCTCACCCCGGGGTAGCGCAAGAGGTTGATTTGGCCAAAGCCAAGAGCTTCGTCGAGGTGCTGGCCGATGATGCAATCAGCATTCTTTCTACTGAAAAGACCCGCGCCGGACGCGAAGCCAAATTTGCTGCCCTGCTTGATGAGCGCGCCAATATGCGCCGCATTGCGCGTTTTACGCTAGGGCAATTCGGTCGGCAAATTTCCAAAGAGGATTTCGCCACCTTTGAAACCTTGCTCGGCGAGTTTATCGTCAAAGTCTATGCCAATCGCTTGGGTGAATATTCCGACGAAAAAGTCATGGTCGGCAAGGCGCAGGCCAAAAAGAAGAATGTCATTGTCGACAGCCGCATCGAATTTGCCAATGGGCGCGACCCGATTGATATTGATTGGTGGCTAAGGCTTGAGAAAGATGGCAGCCTGACATTGTTTGACGTACGCGTCCTGGGCGTGTGGATGGCGCAAGAACAGCGCGATGCCTTTGCCTCAGTGCTGAAGAACAACAAAGGCGACATTAACGCCCTGCTCGAGCATTTGCGCAAACAAATCAGCGCCGACACCGCCGAGGGCTGAATTAGCGGCTAAACTGCTTATATTTTATGCGCTTGGGCACTTCGGCATCGGCACCGAGGCGGCGTTTTCTGTCTTCTTCATAATCGGCATAATTGCCTTCAAACCATTCGACATGGCTGTCGCCTTCAAAAGCCAGAATATGCGTGGCAATACGATCGAGGAACCATCTATCGTGCGAGATGATAACGGCACAACCGGCGAAGTCTTCCAAGCCTTCTTCCAATGCGCGCAGCGTTTCAACATCCAAATCATTGGTCGGTTCATCGAGCAGCAAGAGGTTAGAGCCGGATTTCAGCATTTTGGCGAGATGCACGCGATTACGCTCACCGCCTGACAGCAGGCCGACTTTTTTTTGTTGGTCGCCGCCACGGAAGTTAAAGGCGCTGACATAGGCGCGCGAATTCATCTCGCGCTTGCCAAGCTCCAAAATATCCAAGCCGCCGGAAATCTCTTCCCAGACATTTTTGCTGTCGTCCAAGCTGTCGCGGCTTTGGTCGACATAACCCATAATGGCCGTATCACCGACGCGCAACGCACCCGCATCCGGCGTCTCCGCACCGGTCAACATTTTGAAAAGCGTCGTTTTACCGGCACCGTTTGGCCCGATAACACCGACAATGCCGCCGGGCGGCAATTTGAAAGACAGATTGTCAATCAACAGTTTTTCGTCAAAGCCTTTAGAGAGGTTCTCTGCCTCCAGCACAATGCCGCCAAGCCGAGGCCCCGACGGAATGGTGATTTGCGCCCGCCCGACCTCTTCGCGGCCCTGGCTTTCCAGCAATTCTTCATAGGCATTGATACGCGCCTTTGACTTGGCCTGACGCGCTTTCGGTGACTGGCGAATCCAGTCCAACTCGCGCGCCAATGTGCGGCTTTTGCCGTCGTCTTCGCGCGCTTCTTGTTCCATGCGTTTTTGTTTTTGTTCCAGCCAATTGAGGAATAATTGCCCTCATAGGGCAGCCCCTGCCCGCGATCCAATTCCAGAATCCAGCCGGTAATTTGGTCGAGGAAATAGCGGTCGTGGGTCACCAGAACAACGGTTCCGGCAAAATCGGCCAAATGGTGCTGCAACCAAGCGACGGTTTCGGCATCGAGATGGTTGGTCGGCTCATCGAGCAGAAGCAGGTCAGGTTTTTCCAAGAGCAATTTGCACAAGGCAACGCGGCGCTTTTCACCGCCTGATAAATGTTCCACCGAAGCGTCGCCGGGCGGGCAGCGCAGCGCGTCCATGGCTTGCTCGACCTGCGCGTCCAAATCCCACAGATTTTGCGCGTCAATCTGGTCTTGCAGCGACGCCATTTCTTCCGCCGTCTCGTCGGAATAATTCATCGCCAGCTCGTTATAGCGCTCCAGCAGGGCTTGCTTTTCAGCCACCCCTTCCATGACATTGCCGAACACGTCTTTATCGCCATTGAGCTGCGGCTCTTGCTCGAGATAGCCGACTTTCGCCCCTTCAGCGGCCCAAGCCTCGCCCTGATATTCCTTATCAATACCGGCCATGATTTTCAAAAGCGTCGATTTACCCGCGCCATTGACCCCGACAATGCCAATTTTGGCGCCCGGAAAAAACGACAGGCGCACATCTTTCAAAACCTGCTTACCACCGGTATAGGTTTTCGACAGGCGGTCCATTACATAAACATATTGATACGAAGCCATAAGCGTCCCCTTAATCTGCGACCTTTTTAGGCGCTTTTAGGCCAAGCTGGCAAGCAGCGCGTGTGCGTCCAAACGCTCGCGTAATTGCGTGCGCACACCGTGCCATTTGAAATGCATGGAATTGGTGACAATCTCGTCATCATATTTTTTCAGCGCATCGACAATCGGGGCCAATTCAATCAGCGCTTCAGCGCTTTTGCGAAACGCCGCAATGCCTTTGTCGGGCGCGGCACGGGCGGCCCAATCAATCAAATGGCTGCGCGCTTCAAAATCGGCCTGCGCGCTGCGCAATTCTTCTTGCAACAGCGCCTCATCTTGCAAAGCGGCAATGCCATGCGCAAATAGGCGCGTTGCCAAAGCGGCTCGGCGTTGCGCCGATAGTTCAGGCAGAATAGCAGCGGCATAAACAACCAAATCATCGAGACAAACCAACACCAATCGCGTGCGTGCGGGCTTGAGAACGGCAGTAAATTTTTTGTCGGTGAACAGATTGAAGTGCTGCAATCCGGCGCGGGTGCGCAAATAGCCGTAAAGCGCAGTTTGCGCGACATAGCTGGCGCGTTGCAGGCAAAATACCGCCAGCGCATCGGCATCGGTCAATGGCGACGGGGTGCGCCAAACCAAAAAGGATTTGCCTATGGCAGAGAAATAATCACGGATTTTTCCCATTTTTTCTCTTACAGTCCTTAGTATATTTTTTAAGCCATGACATGAGCCGGACAATTTGGCAATACTTCAAGCCAAAGCGCCTTGCGGGTCTCACATAATGGCTCTGAAGTAGCGTAATCTGGGAGGGTTTTATGGCATCATCACAAAACAAAGCGACGCACTGGCAGCGCACGCGCAATCTTACTTTTGTGACTCTGGCAATTTGGTTTTTCTTTTCCTTTTTTGTCCATTGGTTCGGTGCCGAGTTAAACACCGTCTCCTTTATGGGCTTTCCCCTCGGATTTTATATGGCCGCGCAAGGTTCGCCCATCGCTTTTGTCATTTTGCTGTTCTGGTCAACCCGTCGGCAAGAGGCGATTGACGAAGAATGCGGCGTCGCGGAATAGGAGGCGGGGATGGAAAAGGGTTTTATCAATAATCTACCGCGCATTTACGGCCTCTATACGGGCGGCTTTTTGGGGTTCATCGCCCTAATGGCCATTCTTGAGCAATTCGGCGTTCCGGCCGACGTGCTGGGCATTCTTTTCGTAACATTCACCATTGTCATTTATGCGGCCATTGGCTGGTTATCGCGCACCATGCAGGTTGACGCTTATTATGTCGCCGGACGCGAAGTGCCACCGCTTTATAACGGCATGGCCACGGCAGCCGATTGGATGTCGGGTGCCAGCTTTGTCGCTATGGCGGGCGGTATTTATTTCGGCGGTTATGGCTATCTCGCTTTCATCGTCGGCTGGACCGGCGGCTATGTGTTGGTCAATTCACTATTGGCCCCCTATTTGCGCAAATTTGGCTGCTACACAGTGCCCGACTTTATCGGTACGCGATATGGCGGCAATACGGCGCGGTTGCTCGCCGTCATTGTTTTGGTGGTTGCCAGCTTTACCTATGTGACGGCGCAAATAAACGCGACCGGCACAATCGCCGCGCGGGCGCTACAAATCCCGTTTGAGGTTGGCGTATGGTTCGGCCTTTTGGGCATTTTACTGTGCTCCATGCTAGGCGGCATGCGCGCCGTGACATGGACACAAGTGGCGCAATATATTGTGCTCATCATCGCCTATCTGGTGCCGGTTTTCTGGATGTCCAATGCGCAAGATTTCGGACTGATACCGCAATTTTCCTATGGCGGTGCAGTGGAACGCATCAGTGAGCTGGAAGCCGCCGCCGGCGTCGGGCAGTTAGTGCCGAGCGAGTCTTTTGTCGGCCTTCGCGCCCTGACAACGCCGCATGCCGCTGCCAGCGAAGGCGCCTTTGCCAGCTGGCAATTTGTTACTTTGGTGATGGTGTTGATGTGCGGCACGGCATCTCTGCCGCATATTCTCATGCGCTATTTCACAACGCCGAGCGTGCGCGATGCCCGTCGCTCTGTGGTTTATTCGCTGTTCTTTATTTTCCTGCTTTATTTCACTGCACCGGCTTTGGCGACATTTACCAAGCTGCAAATCCTGGACCCCAATCTGGCGACCGGCATTATCGGCAAATCAATAGCGGATGTGCAATCACTGGAATGGATTCAAAAATGGAGCAATGTCGGCTTTTTGGCCATTTCTGACAGTAACGGCAATGGCCTTTTGGAGATAAATGAGTTCTTCATGCGCGGCGATATTGTGGTGCTGGCGACGCCGGAAATCGCCGGTTTGCCTTATGTCATTTCCGGCTTGGTCGCCGCCGGTGGTATGGCTGCTGCCATGTCGACGGCTGACGGGCTGTTGCTTGCCATCGCCAATGCGCTGAGCCATGACCTTTATTACAAAATCATCGACCCGGAAGCCGATACGCGTACCCGCCTGATTGTGGCGCGCATATTGCTGCTTATTATCGGCGCGGGCGGCGCATTGGTCGCCTCGCTGCAATTGTCGAGCATTCTCGGCGCTGTGGCGTGGGCCTTCTCTTTCGCTTGTTCCGGTCTTTTCTTCCCGCTGGTTTTGGGGGTTTGGTGGAAACGCGCCAACCGTCAGGGCGCAATAGCAGGTATGGCCATCGGCTTTTTAGCCGGCTCTTACTACCTCTATCATGTGCGCTTTGCCGGCGGCACGCCGCTTTTGGGACTTGACCATTTACGCTTCGGCATTGTCGGCATGGCAGCCAGCCTTGTCGCTATGGTCGGCGTTTCTCTGGCAACTGAAGAACCTGATGCAGAGACACAAGCTATGGTCGATGCCATCCGCATACCGGGCGGCGACACGCTGCTGGATCAGACCCATTAAAGCCGCGCGGCAAAACAGGGCGGAGAAATGCATATGAGCACGGCCTTTCCGATATGGGTTTTGGTGGTGGATTATGCGCTCGGCCTTGTGATGTGGACGCTGATTGGCCGCTCCGCAATGAACCTGTTCCAGCCGGAAAATTCTGACTTCTTCTTCATGAAAGCCTTTGTCCGACTGACCAATCCGCTTTTGCGCCTATGGAAACCGATTACCCCGCAATTTTTGTTGCCCGCTTTGGTGCCGCTTTATGTGGCTTGGTTTTTCTATATGGCGCGCTTTTATGTGATGCCGTGGCTGATGGGCTATTCGGTTATGGGTATGTTGTCCTTCCCGCTCGAAGGAGAAATAGCTGCCCTTATTTACGCGCTATTCAAATAAAAACGGCACCGCGTGAGCAGTGCCGCTTCCATTGTGAATGTTTCGAACGCCTAAAAAATCACCAGCGCCTCGCGCACCATCATGGCAATCAAGACCAGCCAGCTGACCATGAAAATACCGAAACGCAGCAAGACGACATTGGCGGTTGATTGCACCAGCGAGTGCACAACGCGAATGGCAACAAAGGCCCAAGCCAGATTGACGGCCCATGCATCAACATGACCGGCGACGGCAATGGTGATGGCGATGGCATAGAACAGCGTCGGCTGCTCGAACAAATGATTGTAATTATCGGCTATGCGGCGCACCTCTGACGGCAGCAATTGCATACCGGCCGGATGCCCCATTTGGTCGTCCGGTATCGTCGTATTGCCGATGGCCGGAATACGCGTGGCATACATCCAAATCATCATCACCGCGGTCCACAAACCCAACGCCACAACAGGTTGTAAAATAGCTGAAGCTTCCATTTCTCTTCCTCCCAAGAAAGTCGTGATTAGATGCCGCAAGCTTGCCTCGTTTTGCTACACTGTGACAAGCTTTTTGGGGGCGTTTTGGGAGGGGAAAATGTCTGAGATTACGGTATTCACGGCACAAGCCGTTCACACAATGGAACCATCGCACCCGCATGGCACGGCGATCGCGGTCAGAGACGGACAAATTTTGGAAGTCGGCACATTGGACACGCTGAAGCCGTGGCTCGACCGCCATCGCCCACACAATCGACACGCAATTTGAAGATAAAATTCTTATGCCGGGGTTTATCGACCCGCATTTGCACCCGTCAATGGCGGCGGTGATTTTGCCGATGCAATTCATCACCGCGCTGGAATGGGATTTGCCGTGGGAAAAAGTGCCGGCCACCAAAACCCATGACGCATATTTGGCGCGGCTGAAAGAACTGGCCGATACCGGCGAAGACACCCCCTTCTTCACTTGGGGCTATCACCGCAATTGGCACGGCCATGTGACGCGCAAAGAACTTGATGAAGCCTGCCCCGACCGACCCGTGATTATGTGGCATCGCTCGTTCCATGAAGTGATTATGAACAGCGCGGCGATTGAGCATTTCGAACTCAACACCAATGAGATTGGCGGGCATCCGCAAATCGATCTTGATGGCGGCGTGTTTTACGAAAACGGCCTGCGTATCGCCATTAACGCGCTCAACCCGATTATCATGTCGCCGGAAGTGTTCGGCCTCGGCATGGAGCGACTGAAACAAGTAACGCATTTTGGCGGCCATACCACGGTCGGTGATATGGGCATTGGCATTTTCAATTTCGATTTGGAATGGCAAGCGGCGCAAATGGTGTTCACACCCGAAACCACGCCGTTTCGCGTGCATTACACACCCAATGCGCTGGCGCTGGCGCATGATGGCGACTTCAACCGCGTGCTGGCCGATGTGAAGGAATATCCCAAGCTCAATACGGAAAATCTGTTTTTCACCGATCACGCCAAGCTGTTCACCGATGGCGCGTTTTTCTCACAGCTGATGATGGTCGGCGAACCCGGCTATCTCGACGGCCATGAAGGCGAATGGCTGATGGTGCCCGAGCGTTTTGAAGAGGCGGCGCGACTGTTCTGGCATGAAGACTATAAAGTGCATGTGCATTGCACCGGCGATATGGGGCTGGAATTGGCGCTCGACACGCTGGAGAAATTGCATTCCGAAAAGCCGCGCTTCAACCATCGCTGGACGATTGAGCATTTCGGCCTGTCGACGCCTGAGCAAGTGCGCCGCATGGCCGATTTGGGCGCGATTGCCTCAGTCAATGTCTATTATCTGCATGAATTGAGCGCGATTTACGCGCAAGACGGCATTGGCACGGAGCGGGCGCATAATATGGCGCGGCTCGGCACGTTGAAGCGCAACAACATCCCCTTCGCGCTGCACAGCGACTACACTATGGCTCCCGCCTTGCCGCTCAATTCCGCTTGGGTGGCGGCAACGCGCGAAAACGAAAAAGGCGAAGCGGTTGGCCCGCATGAAATCGTGCCGCTCGAAGACGCGCTCAAAGCCATCACCATTGATGCCGCCTATGTGCTGGGGCGGGAGCATGAGGTCGGCACGCTGCGCGCCGGAAAACGCGCCGACTTTACCGTGCTGGAACAAGACCCGTTTGAGGTCGGCGCGCAAGGCCTGAAAGATATTGAAATTTGGGGCACGGTGTTTGGCGGCACAGCGCATAAAATTGATAAATGACGCTGCCGCTTACCATTCTCGGTGGCTATTTGGGGGCCGGCAAAACCACCCTTATCAATCGGCTTTTGTCGGGCACGCATGGCAAACGCCTCACCGTGCTGGTCAATGATTTCGGCGCGGTGAATATCGATGCCGGTCTGATTGCCGAACATAATGGCGATACCATTTCGCTGGCCAATGGCTGCGCTTGTTGCCAGCTGCAAGATGATGCGCTGAAGCAATTGCAAGAGCTTGCCGCCATGCCCGACCCGCCCGACCATATTTTGGTCGAAGCGAGCGGTGCGGGCGAACCGGCGCGGCTGGCTTATTTGGGTTTGGGGTCAGCGGCTTGCAGTTGTCGGGCATTTACGTCGCCATTGATGCCGAAACCATCGCCGCCAAGCAGCACGACAAATTCACCGGCAAGCTGGTGCAGCGGCAAATCGCGCAAGCTGATTTCTGCCTGCTGACCAAAGCCGACTTAACCGATGATGAAGGCGCGGCGGCGCATGGCTTAATCGGCGGGCTGACCGATGCGCCGATTGCCGAACCCGATGATAAAGTGCTGGCCGATATGTTGTCCGGTGCGCCCTCTGCCCTGCCGCAAGCCGCCGCCGAGGCACCGCTTTATGCCGACAGCCTCTTTGACAGCTTCACCCTCACCTCAGACGCGCCATTGGATTTGGAAAAACTGACCGCCTTGCTGGACGCACTGCCTTTGGTGCGCGCCAAAGGCCATACCGGCACGCACAGGCTGCAATTGGTCGGGTGAGCGTTACACGCTGATTGAGGCCGACACACGGCCCGCCGAACTGCTCTTCATCGCCGAAAAAGGCAAAGTGGATTGGGAGGAGGTTGAGGAAGCCCTTACCTAGAAACCCCAAACTCAAACACCCCGTCATCGCCGCAATTATCGATTTTGCGCTCAAACACAATCGTCTTTTTGGCGTTCAACAGTCGCGTGGCGAGGTCGCTGCCATCGGCTTGCGCCATGCTTTCAAAACTCAGCACCTCGCCATAATGGGTGGTCAAAAAACCTTTATTGAAAATATGCCAATCATGCAGCGTGCCCTCAATCGGGTCGGTTTCGCGCACTAGCGCCCCATCGACGGTTATTTTAATCTCGCGCAGCGGCCCGCAAATATAGCTGTCGCCATAATTGAGAATAATGTTGCGATAGGCGATTTCCGGCCCCGGCTCCAATTGCGGCAAAACCTGTTTCGGCTCAATGAGGATATAAACATTGTCACCGGTCTCGGCCGCGCCTGAAATTTTCTCGCCGTCAATGCGCTGCGCCGTGCCTTCCTCATGCGGCACGGCCTGCCAACCAAAGGCGGGCGTCGCCAGCAAGAAAATGAGAGCAAGAAATTTCATATCTCAGTTGACCATGAAACGGGTTAGCGTCCAACAGATCTGGCCCTGCACCGAAATGGAGATAGAGACTTTGGCCGACCGAAGGTCGGACAAAGTGGGCCCGGCAGGACTTGAACCTGCGACCAATCCGTTATGAGCGGACCGCTCTAACCAGCTGAGCTACAGGCCCCACTTTGCCAATTACGCTTCTTTTTCCGGCAGGAAAACTGCCGGCTCATGCGCTTTGGCCGCTTCTTCGTCCATTTGCGCATAAGCAATGATGATAACCATATCTTCTTTCTGGGCAAGGCGCGCTGCCGCGCCGTTAATGCCGATGGTTTTGGAGCCGCGCTCGGCTGGAATGGCATAGGTTGTAAAACGCGCGCCGGTATTGATGTTCAACACATCGACTTGCTCATTCGGCAAAATGCCGACGCGGTCGAGCCAATCTTCATCAACCGAAATGGAACCCTGATAATGCATGTCGCATTGGGTCACCATAGCGCGGTGAATTTTCGCCTTCATCATTGTTAGATACATGGGTCTATGCTCGCCCTGAACTGCAGAAATTTCGCGTTCTATGCCCTTATTGAACCCTGATTGTCAATTTAATTATCGAGGAAACTTCTCAGCTTCCGAGAGCGGCTCGGGTGCTTCAATTTCCGCAAAGCTTTGGCCTCAATTTGACGGATGCGTTCACGCGTCACAGAGAATTGTTGGCCCACTTCTTCCAGCGTGTGGTCGGTGTTCATACCGATGCCGAAGCGCATCCGCAAGACACGCTCTTCACGCGGTGTCAGCGAGGCCAAAACGCGGGTTGTGGTATCGCGCAAATTGGACTGAATGGCCGCATCAATCGGCAAAATGGCGTTTTTGTCTTCAATGAAATCACCAAGCTGGCTGTCTTCCTCATCACCAATCGGTGTTTCCAGAGAAATCGGCTCTTTGGCGATTTTCAAAACCTTGCGCACTTTATCAAGCGGCATGGAGAGTTTTTCCGACAATTCTTCCGGCGTCGGCTCACGGCCAAACTCATGCAGCATTTGCCGCGATGTGCGCACCAGCTTGTTAATCGTCTCAATCATATGCACCGGAATACGAATGGTGCGCGCTTGGTCGGCAATTGAGCGGGTAATCGCTTGGCGAATCCACCATGTCGCATAGGTCGAGAATTTATAGCCACGACGATATTCAAATTTATCAACCGCCTTCATCAGGCCGATATTGCCTTCTTGAATGAGGTCAAGAAATTGCAGTCCGCGATTGGTGTATTTTTTGGCAATCGAAATGACCAAGCGCAAATTGGCTTCGACCATTTCCTTTTTGGCGATACGCGCTTCGCGCTCACCTTTTTGCACCGTACGGACAATGCGGCGAAACTCAGAAATATTGAGGCCGGTTTCATTGGCCAATTCCTGAATTTCACTGCGAATATCTTTCACTTCATCGCGGTTCTTTTGGACAAAGGTCTTTCCAGCCTTTGCCGGTCAAGCGACCGACACGGCGCGCCCAATTGGCTTCATATTCATTGCCCTGATATTGCTTGAGGAAATCCTCGCGCGTCACACCGGCTTTTTGCGCCAAACGCCAAAGCTGGGTTTCCAGCCCGACCAGACGCTTGTTAATCGTGTAAAGCTGCTCAACCAGTGCCTCGATGCGGTTATTATTGAGCGACAGCCCCTTCACTTCATCAATGATTTCGCTGCTCAATTTGGTGAGGCGGTTTTGCTGCGCCGTGCCAAGTTCTTTATTCTTGGCTTGCAGTTCAACGCTTTGGTCTTGCAGGCGGCGCAATTTTTTATAAGTGTTGGCAATGACATCGAAACTGCCCAAAACTTTCGGCTTCAGTTCCATTTCCATCGCTGAGAGGGACATATTGGCATCGGCTTCTTCATCATCTTCATCCGGCTCGCCTTCCGCTTCACCCGATGGTGCGCCAGATGGTGGCGGAGCCGCACCCTCGGCAGAGCGGTCAATTTTTTTCGCTTCCGGGCCGGCAAAAGTGGCGTCCAAATCGATAATGTCGCGCAGCAGCACTTTGCCTTCGTTCAATTCATCGCGCCAAATGATAATCGCCTGAAAGGTCAGCGGGCTTTCGCAGAGGCCCGCAATCATGGTTTCGCGTCCGGCTTCTATGCGCTTGGCAATGGCAATCTCGCCTTCGCGCGAGAGCAATTCCACCGAACCCATTTCGCGCAAATACATGCGCACCGGATCATCCGTGCGTTCGCCCGTGCCGGTGGTTTTCGCCGTTTTGGCTACCGCCGTGGTGGCATTGTCATCATTGGCCGCTTTGGCACCGGCCTCTTCGCCTTCTTCGCCATCGCTTTCAGCATCGTCATTTTCAACGACGGTAATGCCCATTTCCGACAGCATGGACATAATGTCTTCAATCTGCTCGGACGAAAACTCTTCCGGCGGCAAGACTTTGTTCAGCGCATCATAAGTGACAAAGCCGCTTTCTTTGGCAGCCTTAATCATGCGCTTCACGTCGCGATTGTTCATGTCGATGAGCGGGCTATCGCCGGTTTCGACCTCTTGCGTTTTGGTATTGGCCTTTTTCTTCGCCATTTATGTCTCCGTGACCCCTCTCACGTTAATCTTAAACGGCGCTGCTGTCTTGGCGTTCCAGAGCCGCAATCTCGTTTTTTATCGCCATTAAGCGATCCAGCGCGTCTTGGGAATTGCCCTCTTCGCGCATTAATTCACTCTCGAGTTCTGCTTCGGCCTGCTGCTGTTCGACCGCTAGTGTCTGTAATTTATGGTGTAATTGTGTAACTTCAAGCCAACCGGCCAACACTTCTTCCAAATCCGCATCCAAACGTGCAAAACTCAACCGGCGCGCCTCGGGCATATTGGCCAAACGCACGCTGACATCCTGTTTTCCCCTATCCATCAAATGCCCTGTCAGACCGGCATTGTCAAGCCCTTGAGCGGTCGCATCTTGCGCGTCAAGACCGTCAAAATAATCAATAATTTCAAAACGCAATGTATCCAGCACCGCGCTTTTCAACGTCATCGCTTCAAAAATGTCGCGATGATGCAACAAGACCGCCGGATGTTGAAAGGCAATCAGCACAATCAGGGCTTCGCGGGGCAGCCAATCATCGGCACCGGTAGCCAACGCCGAGCGCCGCGCCTCTGAGGTCGGCTGCGCGCGATATATGGGCTGACTGCGATATTGCCCGCCACCGCCGCTGCCGCGCGGCATGGGCTGATTGCCGAGTAACTTATCAAGGCGCTTTTTTATCTCTTGACCATACAGCGCCTTCACATCGCCATCTTGCACACGATTGACCGCCTCACGCAGGCGCTTTTTCAAGGCAGCAGCGCGCTCCGGCGTATCCCATGGCGCCGCTTCAATTTCACGCTCCCACATCAAATCAAGCAGGCTCATGGCTTTACCCAAAATCGCCTGCATGGCCTCAGCCCCGCCTTCGCGCACCACATCATCAGGGTCTTTACCGGGCGGCAACATGGCAAAGCGCAGTGAATAGCCCGGCTTCAATAGCGGCAAAGCGCGGTCAATGGCGCGGTAAGCGGCGCGCAAACCCGCTTGGTCGCCATCGAGGCATAAAATCGGCTCCACCGCCATGCGCCAAGCCAGATGAATCTGTTCTTCGGTCAGCGCCGTGCCCATGGGCGCTACCGCATGATGAAATCCGGCATGCGCCAGTCCGACAACATCCATATAACCTTCCGCGACCAGCAATTCGCCCTTGTCATAGGCCGGCTGACGGGCCAAAGAGAAATTATACAGCACGCGGCTTTTGTCGAATAAGGGCGTGTCGGGTGAATTGAGATATTTGGCCGGCGCATCGGCTTGCATGGCGCGACCACCAAAAGCAATCACCCGCCCGCGCGTGTCGGCAATCGGAAAAATAATGCGGTGGCGAAAGCGATCATAAGGGGCCTTATTGCCGTCCGGCTTAATCGCCATGCCGCTTTCAATCACCTTATCAACACCGATATTGCGCGCCGTTAAATGCTCCAACAAAGCCGTGCGTGCACGCGGCGCATAACCGATGCGAAAAGCCTCAATCATTTTCTGGGTCACACCGCGGCGTTCCAAATAGGCGCGCGCTTCGTCAGCTGCCGGTGTTTTCAATTGCGCCTGAAACCATGTCGCCGCCGCCTCGGTGACATCAACCAGACCGGCTTGTTTTTGCGCGCGCTCTGCCGCGCGCGGGTCGCGCTCCGGCATCGGCAATCCTGCCTTCTGAGGCCAGCCGCTCAACCGCTTCAGGGAAGCTCAACCCTTCGGTTTCCATCACAAAGTCAAACACCGAGCCGTGCTTACCGGTTGAAAAACAATGATAAAACTGCTTGTCATCATTGACCGTGAAAGATGGTGTGCGTTCTTGCTTAAACGGGCTGAGGCCGACAAATTCGCGGCCACGACGTTGCAATTTCACCTTGCGCGCCACCACATCCGACACGGCGACACGGTTTTTTATTTCATCAAGGAAGTCAGAAGGAAATGCCATGCGCCTACATTACGGCCTTATGTCTGTTCTCGCCACACGGGGCGAAAGATAAATTGTGCATGAATGTAAAGGCAGAGAAAATCAGCCCAATTGCTGCTTCACCAAGCCACCGGCTTTGCCGAAATCCATCTGACCGGCATATTTGCCTTTCAGCGCACCCATCACCTTACCCATATCTTTCAACGACTCGGCTCCGGTTTGGGCAATCGCCTCATTAACCGCATTTTGGATTTCGTCATCGCTCAACTGCGTCGGCAAAAACTCTTCAATGACGAGAATTTCAGCACGTTCTTGCTCGGCCAATTCCAAACGCCCAGCCTCTTCATAAGTGGCCGCGGCCTCTTGGCGCTGCTTGACCATTTTGGCAAGAATCTCCAGCACCTGTTCATCGCTCGCGCCTTCGCCTCTATCGGCACCGCGCGCGGCAATGTCGCGGTCTTTAATGGCGGCTGTGATAAGCCGCAATGTCGAAATGCGGATTTTGTCTTGGCTTTTGACCGCTTCCTTAAGCGCTTCGGTGAAACGCTCCTGCATGGTCGCCTCCTTGATGACACTCGCGTCAGAGAGGCTGATATATGCCATTGCAGCGGCTTTGGCAATCACTGAGATGCGGCCTGTGAAAGAATCACCCGAAAAGCCTGCACACCGGCCAATCGGATTCTCAACTGACTCTGAGCATTTTCCGGCATTGGCACGGCGGGCTATCTTAACCCCATTGAATTAATTGTCAAATTTTAATCACCGGGATCTTTTTTCACGGCTTGACCGAGGCCCGTGCTTCTAATAGTTTCCCGTGAATTTGGCACGCAAAAAAAGGTTTCTTTCATGGATGTTGTCATCATCCCCATCGCCTCGGTCGCAACAGCGGCAGAGGCATTTTTTTTGCCTGTTTTTTCCATCAGCAATTTATGCATTGAAGGAGTGAAGGCGTAATGAGTGTTTGGACACCTCCCACCAAGACAGCTCTCTTATTGACCGCTTCCGGCGAGACATTCTACGGCTATGGTATTGGCGCAACCGGCCAAACAATTGGCGAAGTATGTTTCAACACTGCTATGACCGGATATCAGGAAATTCTTACCGACCCGTCCTATGCCGGTCAAATAGTCACCTTCACCTTTCCCCATATCGGCAATGTCGGCACCAATGATGAAGATATTGAAACCTCAAACGGCAAAAACCCACAAGCCGCGCATGGGCTGATTATTCGCGAAGCGATTACCGAACCCGCCAATTACCGCAACACCAAGCATTTGAGCGATTGGCTGAGCGACAAAAACCTCATCGGCATTAGTGGCGTCGATACACGCTCCATCACCGCTCATATTCGTGAGAACGGCATGTTTAACGCCATATTGGCGCATGCCCCTGACGGTCAATTTAATATTGAGGCGTTGCAGGCCGAACTGGCCGGTTTTGCCGGACTGGAAGGGGCTGATTTGGCAGGCAATGTCAGCAGTGCCGTTAATTATGACTGGGGCGAAGGCCGCTGGGCTTGGAATGACGGCTTTAGCGATGGCGCTGAGGGCTTGCATGTGGTGGCACTTGATTATGGCGTGAAGAAAAACATTTTGCGTTGCCTGGTTGAAGCGGGCTGCCGCGTCTCGGTATTGCCCGCCAACAGTAAAGCCGATGATGTGCTGGCGCTCTCCCCCGATGGCATTTTTCTGTCCAACGGACCGGGCGATCCGGCCGCGACAGGTGATTATGCAGTCGGTGAAATCGAAACATTGGTAGCCAGCGGCAAGCCGGTTTTCGGCATTTGCCTCGGCCATCAAATGCTGGCGCGCGCGCTCGGCGCACAAACCGTCAAAATGAAGCAAGGCCATCACGGGGCCAATCATCCGGTGAAAGATTTGACCACCGGCAAGGTGGAAATCACCTCGATGAATCACGGCTTCACGGTTGACCGCGACAGCCTGCCCGAAACGGTAGAAGAAACCCATATCAGCTTGTTTGACGGCACGAATTGCGGCATTGCCCTGAAAGACAAGCCGGTCTTCTCGGTGCAATATCACCCTGAAGCCTCGCCCGGGCCGCAAGACAGCCATTATCTTTTTGACCGCTTTGTAACCGCCATGCGGGGAGACGCCTGATGCCCAAACGCACCGACCTTTCCAGCATTATGATTATCGGCGCCGGGCCAATTGTTATCGGCCAAGCTTGCGAGTTTGACTATTCGGGCGCGCAAGCGTGTAAAGCACTGCGCGAAGAGGGCTATAAAGTCATCTTGGTCAATTCCAATCCGGCGACCATTATGACCGACCCTGAGCTGGCCGATGCCACTTATATCGAGCCGATTACCCCAGATATTGTCGCCAAAATTATAGAGAAAGAGCGCCCCGATGCGCTGCTGCCGACAATGGGCGGACAAACCGCGCTAAACACGGCCATATCATTGGCCGAAAACGGCACGCTGGAAAAATTTGACGTGCAGCTTATCGGTGCCGACCTCGAAGCCATCAATAAGGCCGAAGACCGGCTTTTGTTTCGCGATGCGATGGATAAAATCGGCCTTTGAAAGCCCGCGCTCTTCAATCGCCCATACCATTGAGGAAGCGCTTGCAGGGCTGGAGAAAGTCGGCCTGCCGACCATTATCCGTCCGTCTTTCACGCTGGGCGGCACGGGTGGCGGCATTGCCTATAATAAGGAAGAGTTTCTCGCCATTGTTGAAAACGGCCTTGATGCCTCGCCGGTTACGGAAGTGCTGATTGAAGAAAGCGTGCTCGGCTGGAAAGAATATGAGATGGAAGTCGTCCGCGATAAGGCCGATAATTGCATCATTATTTGCTCGATTGAAAATGTTGACCCGATGGGCGTGCATACAGGCGACAGCATCACTGTCGCCCCGGCCTTGACGCTGACCGATCGCGAATATCAAATCATGCGCAACGCCTCGATTGCCGTCTTGCGCGAAATCGGCGTTGAGACGGGCGGCTCCAATGTGCAATTTGCCGTCAATCCGAAAGATGGGCGGCTGGTCGTCATTGAGATGAACCCGCGTGTGTCGCGTTCTTCGGCTTTGGCATCGAAAGCGACCGGCTTCCCGATTGCCAAAATCGCCGCCAAGCTGGCCGTCGGCTATACGCTTGATGAATTGATGAATGACATTACCGGCGTCACGCCTGCCAGTTTTGAGCCGACCATTGATTATGTCGTCACCAAAATTCCACGCTTTGCCTTTGAGAAATTCCCCGGAGCCGAACCGCTTTTGACCACCGCCATGAAGTCGGTCGGCGAGGCCATGGCGATTGGCCGCAATTTCAAAGAGAGCTTGCAAAAAGCCCTGCGCTCTTTGGAAACCGGATTGACCGGCTTGAACGCGCCTGAAGATGCCCCCGACATCAGCACGGAAGAAGGTTTGGCCGATATGCGCGCCGCGCTGACGACCGCCACCCCGTCGCGTCTGCTTATGGCCGCGCATGCATTGCGTCAGGGCATGAGCCAAGAAGATGTTTGCGGTCTGTCGCATTTCAGCCCGTGGTTCATTGAACAATTGAGCGAAATCATCGCCACCGAGGCGAAAATTGCCGAGCACGGCCTGCCCGATAATGAGGAAGCCATGCGCGCCGTCAAAGCGATGGGCTTTGCCGATGCGCGACTGGCCGAGTTGACCGACAGCAATGAAGACGCGGTGCGTGCCTCGCGGCAGGGCATGAATGTGCGCCCCTATTTCCGTCAAATCGACACTTGCGCGGCTGAGTTTGCTGCAGGCACGCCCTATCTTTATTCCAGCTATGATGCGCCGTCCGCCTTTGGTGGACAGCAAGAGGCCGAACCGAGCGACCGCAAAAAGGCGGTGATTTTGGGCGGTGGGCCGAACCGCATCGGGCAAGGCATTGAGTTTGACTATTGCTGCTGCCACGCGGCCTATGCGCTGGAAGATGCGGGCATTGAAAGCATTATGGTCAATTGCAATCCCGAAACCGTATCGACCGATTATGACACATCTGACCGGCTGTATTTTGAACCGCTGACGCAAGAAGACGTGCTGGAAATTCTCGGTCGCGAACAAGAGAACGGCAGCTTGGCCGGCGTCATTGTGCAATTTGGCGGGCAAACGCCGCTTAAATTATCGCAAGCGCTGGAAAAAGCAGGCATTCCCATTCTCGGCACGGACCCCGATGCCATTGATTTGGCCGAAGACCGCGACCGCTTCAAAGATTTGCTGGAACGGCTTGAGCTGCGCCAACCCGATAATGGTATTGCCCGTTCGGCTGAAGAGGCGCGCGCCATTGCCGCCAATATCGGTTTCCCCGTGGTCATTCGCCCGTCCTATGTATTGGGTGGGCGCGCGATGGAAATTGTCGATAATGATGCGCAACTTGAACGCTATATGCGCGAGGCGGTTGTCGTATCGGGCGACAGTCCGGTGCTGATTGACGGCTATTTGCGCGATGCGACCGAGCTTGATGTCGATGTGTTGAGCGATGGCGATGAGGTGTTCGTCGCCGGTATTCTGGAGCATATTGAAGAAGGCCGGTGTGCATTCGGGCGATAGCGCTTGTTCCATGCCACCGCATTCGCTGTCACAAGAGATAATCGAAGAATTGAGCCGCCAAGCCACCGATATGGCCAAAGCGCTGAATGTGGTCGGGCTGATGAATGTGCAATTTGCCGTGCAGGGTGAGACGATTTTCGTCATTGAAGTCAATCCACGTGCCAGCCGCACCGTGCCCTTTGTCGCCAAAGTGCTGGGCCAGCCGATTGCGCGCATTGCGGCGCGTCTGATGGCGGGTGCGCCGTTATCTGAGTTTGGCTTGAAAGCGCAAAGCTATGACCATATTGCGGTTAAGGAAAGCGTGTTTCCTTTTGCCCGTTTCCCCGGCGTTGATACGGTGTTGGGCCCGGAAATGCGCTCCACCGGCGAGGTGATGGGCTTGGATTTGGATTTTGCGACTGCTTTTGCCAAAAGCCAGCTTGGCAGCAGCACCATTTTGCCTGATAGCGGCACTGCCTTTATCTCTGTGCGCGAAAGCGACAAGCAACGCGCCATTGTGCCGGCCAAAAGACTGGAAGAATTGGGCTTCACTCTGATTGCCACGGGCGGCACGGCGGCGTTTTTGGCGCAAAACGGCGTGCAGGTAGAGCCCATTAATAAAGTGGCGGAAGGTCGCCCCCATATTGTCGATGCCATTAAAAACGGTGAAGTGCAGTTGGTCGTCAATACGACAGAGGGCGAGAAATCGCTGGCCGACAGTAAATCCATTCGCCGCACCACACTGGAAATGAAAGTGCCCTATTACACCACTTTGGCCGGTGCCGAAGCGGCGGTAGCGGCGATTGCCGCTTTGGGAACAGAGGAATTGACCGTCACCAGCCTGCAGGATTATGCAGCGCGTCTGTAAAAATCATTATCGGTAAGCAAAAAACTTGCCAATTTCATCAGTTTTGTGAAAACTAAAATTCTGCTCACTTCTGAGCGGGGAGGATTGCATGGAAACCGTGCCAATGACATCCGGCGGTTATGAAGCGCTGGACACTGAATTAAAGCGTCTGAAAGGGCCTGAGCGGCAGCGCATCATTAAGGCCATTTCAGAAGCGCGCGCGCATGGTGATTTGTCGGAAAACGCCGAATATCACGCCGCCAAAGAACAACAGAGCCACAATGAAGGCCGCATTATGGAGCTGGAAGACATGATCAATCGCGCCGATGTGATTGATGTCGCCAGCCTGACCGGCAAGGATGTGAAATTCGGTGCCACGGTGAAACTGGTCGATGAAGACACGGATGCCGAAGTAACCTATCAAATTGTCGGCGATTTCGAGGCCGACCTCGAACAGCGCAAGATTTCCATTTCTTCCCCGATTGCCCGTGCGCTTATCGGCAAAAGTGTCGGCGACAGTGTTGAAGTCAACACGCCGGGCGGCGGTAAATCATACGAAATATTGGGCGTGAAGTTTAAGTAGCTTCCCCAATCGACTCTCCGGCGATGGGAAGTGCCGTGCGGCCCTTCGAGCGACGAATGGTCAGTGAGGTGCGCACATTGGCGACATTGGGTGCCGGTGTCAGTTTTTTGGTGAGAAACTCCTGGAAGCTTTCCAAATCGGGCGCGATGCATTTCAAAATGAAATCAATCTCGCCGTTCAGCATGTGGCATTCCAGCACTTCCGGCCAATAGGCGACGCGCTTTTCAAAGGCTTGCAGGTCATTTTCGGCTTGGCTTTCCAGCCCGACCATGGCGAAGACAGTAACGCCCAACCCCAACATTTGGGCGTCCAGCTCGGCAAAATAACCGGTAATGAAACCGGCCTTTTCCAGCGCGCGCACGCGGCGCAGACAAGGCGGTGCCGAAATACCGGCCTGGCGCGCCAATTCAACATTGGTCACGCGCCCATCAGTCTGCAGAATGCGCAGAATTTTGAGGTCAATATCGTCAAGACGCGGCTTTTTCATGGTGCAAACACCGTTTTTGCTTTCTGAAACCCGATTGGCAGGTAATAATAATACTCGTTTTTGAAATAAATGGAACAGGGACTGGGCAGATTTGACCAAGATTTGGGGCATAACCGGTGGACGGCGCGGCAATGATGTTCTGGTGGAAGGCGTTGCCACCGCTCTCGGCGGTCCATTTCGCCTCATCCATACTGATTTATCGCCCCCTATAAATGGCTTGCCCCCTATCGTTTGGCCGAGCGCGCCGCGACCAAAGCCCCGCAAATAGCCCCGCCATTTCCCGATATGGTGATTGCCAGCGGTCGCCAAGCCGTGCCGCATGCGCGCTTTATCAAACGCGCTTCGCGCGGTGGGGTGTTTACGGTTTTTCTGCAAGACCCGATTGTCAGCCCGCGCCATTTTGATTTTGTCTGGGCCCCGGCACATGACCGATGCGCGGGCGCGATGAGCACAATTTTATCCCCGCATGGCATGACGCAAGACATATTGCAGACCGCCGCCGACAAAATGAAGGCGCGGCTGTTACCCAACACGGTGCGCGGCAAGAAAATTGCCGTGCTGATCGGTGGGCCCAATAGCGTCTATCCATTCGCGGCTGATGAAATGCAAAAACTGGCTGATGGTTTGGCGGCGTTGGCCAAACAAGGACATTATCTGATGATAACCCTGTCGCGCCGCTCACCCGATGCTTATGCCGAAAAGCTGCGCGCAGCCCTGCCCGATGGCAGCTATTTCCTCTGGGACAATCAGGGCGACAACCCCTATCACGCGATGCTGGGGCTGGCCGAGCAGATTATTGTCACCGCCGATTCCGTCAATATGGTCGGTGAAGCCTGCCTGCCCGGCGTGCCGGTGCAAGTGTTTCAACTGCGCGGCGGCTCGGCCAAGTTTAATCGCTTTCATGATGCGCTGATGGACGCTGACATTCCCCGCCCGGTTGACGGGGCGCTGGAAAACTGGTCGACACAATCGCATAATCCGACACAAGAGATTGCGGCCGCCATTGAAACCGCTTATGCGGCGCATAAAACCTCTGAATAAGATGCACCTGTGGCAAGCTGGCCTCTTGGGATTTGCGGAATCGTCCCTACATTAAGGGCAAGATTTTGGAGAGTGCTATGAGCGACGCCAAACACGCGAAAATGTTGATTATCGGTTCCGGCCCTGCCGGCTATACCGCCGCCATTTATGCCGCCCGCGCCATGCTGGAACCGGTGCTGGTGCGCGGCATTCAACCGGGCGGACAATTGACCATTACCACAGATGTCGAAAACTATCCGGGCTTTGCCGAAGCCGTGCAAGGGCCCTGGCTGATGGAACAAATGGAAGCGCAAGCCGCCAATGTCGGCACACAAATTGTTTCCGACATCATCACCGAGGTGGATTTGAGCGTGCGCCCCTTCGCCGCCAAAGGCGATAGCGGCCAGACCTTCACCGCCGATACGGTGGTGATTGCCACCGGCGCACAAGCCAAATGGCTGGGCCTGCCCTCGGAAGACAAGTTTCAAGGCTTTGGCGTGTCGGCCTGTGCCACATGCGACGGGTTTTTCTATCGCAATAAAAAAGTGCTGGTTGTCGGCGGTGGCAATACCGCCGTGGAAGAGGCTTTGTTCCTGACCAATTTTGCCAGCGAAGTGACGCTGGTGCATCGGCGCGATGCGCTGCGCTGCGAGAAAATTCTCGAACAGCGTTTGCTGGCGCATGAGAAAATCAATGTGCTGTGGGACAGCGCGATTGATGAAATTCTCGGTGATGAAAACCCGCTCGGCGTCACCGGCGCGCGCATTAAAAACACCAAGACCGGCGAGACGCATGAGGTGGAAGCCGACGGCGTTTTCATCGCCATTGGCCACGCGCCCTCGACCGAATTATTCGCCGCGCAGCTGGAAACCAAAACGGGCGGCTATCTCATCACGGATGACAATTCCACCGCCACTTCCATACCGGGCGTTTATGCCGCGGGAGATGTGACCGATGATATTTACCGCCAAGCGGTCACCGCCGCCGGCATGGGCTGCATGGCGGCACTGGAAGCGGAAAAATATCTCGCTGAAATGGAAGCCGAGAAGCAAGCTGCGGAGTAATCATCCCCTCACTCCCTTCACTCCCCTCGCCAGGCCATTTCACGCGGCGTTTTACGACCGGTTTGGCGTTTCGGGCGCAAAACTTTCGGCAGATGGGCGGTTGAGTCCATGCCATGCTGAGCGGTCAGCTGCAACAAGGAAGATGAGATATCGTGCAGCCGCTCGGCCACCACATGCACGACAATGCCGCTTCTTTGCACGCGGCCTTCAATGCGCATCAGCCGCGCGCCAATGGTGATGCGGCGATAGCGTTCAAAGCGGTCGGGCCAAACGACAATATTGCCGGTGCCGGTTTCATCTTCCAGCGTCAAAAACACCACGCCTTTGGCACTGCCCGGACGCTGGCGACAAATCACCAAACCGGCAATGGTGATGCGTTTGCCATTGGGGGCATTTTGCAAGCTTGAAAGCGGCTGTACATGCTGCGCCGCCAGCCTGTCGCGCAAAAACGCCATGGGGTGGTTTTTCAGCGACAATCGTAAAGCGGCATAATCTTCCAGCACTTCCATGCCGGGCGGCAAAGCGGGCAGCGCAGCGTGTTCATCTTCGACCACGGCAGGCGATACGCCCTGCCCGTCAAACAGCGGCAAGGCGGGCGCTTTGCTTTCCGGTGCCAGCGCGCGCACCGCCCATAAGGCTTGGCGGCGCGTCAGGCCAAGCGCAGCAAAGGCATCGGCGCGCGCCAAACGCTCCAATGTCGCCACGCCAATGGCGGCGCGTGCCGCGCAATCGGCGACGCTGTCAAACGCCCCGCCTTGATGACGCGCCGCGACCAGTGCCTCGGCATCGGCTTTCAGCAGACCGCTGATTTGGTTGAAGCCGAGCCGCAAGGCGATGGTCTCACCGGTATTTTCCAAATCAGCCTCAGCATCTGAGGCGTTAATGCACACCGGCAAAGCGGTGACGCCCTGCCGCTTGGCTTCGGCGACCAATTGCGCGGGGGCGTAAAAGCCCATGGGCTGGCTGTTGATGAGGGCAGCACAAAAAGCGGCGGGGTAATGATGTTTGAGCCAAGCCGAGACATAGACCAGTAACGCGAAACTGGCGGCGTGGCTTTCGGGAAAACCATATTCGCCAAAACCTTCAATTTGTTTGAAGCAGCGCTCGGCAAAATCGCGCTCATAGCCACGCGCCACCATGCCATCGACAAGGCGCAACCCGAACTCATGAATAATGCCGGTTTTGCGAAAGGTCGCCATAGCGCGGCGCAAGCGGTCGGCCTCGGCGGGGGTAAAGCCTGCCGCAACAATGGCAATGCGCATGGCTTGCTCTTGAAACAATGGCACGCCCAGCGTCTTGCCCAGCACTTCTTCCAATTCCTGCGACGGAAAGGCGACCGGCTCCTCGCCATTGCGGCGGCGCAAATAGGGATGCACCATATCGCCCTGTATCGGGCCGGGGCGGACAATCGCCACTTCGACCACCAAATCGTAAAAGTCACGCGGCTTCAGGCGCGGCAGCATGTTCATTTGCGCACGGCTTTCAACCTGAAAAACACCGATGGATTCGGCGCGGCACAACATGTCATAAACCGCGCTATCCTCCGGCGGCACATCGGCCAGCTCAAAAACCTTGCCGTGATGCGCCGCGATAAGGTCAAAGCTGCGGCGTATCGCCGACAGCATGCCGAGCGCCAGCACATCGATTTTCAACATGCCGAGCGCGTCCAAATCGTCTTTATCCCATTCGATGAAGGTGCGGTCATCCATCGCCGCATTGCCGATCGGCACCAGCGTATCCAGCCGCTCATTGGTAATCACAAAACCGCCAACATGTTGCGACAGATGGCGCGGAAAACCGATAAGCTGACCGGCCAGCGCCAAAGTAGCAGCAATGCCCGGCGTGTCCGGGTCAAGCCCCGCCTCAATGACATGTTCACGCGGCGGCGGCTTGCCACCGCCACCCCAATTCAGGGCCAGCAGCGCGCTGGCAACATCGCCCGACAGCCCCATGACTTTCGCCACTTCACGCACCGCTGAGCGTGACCGATAGGTGATGACGGTGGCGGCGATACCGGCGCGTTCGCGACCGTATTTCTCGTAAATATATTGGATGATTTCTTCGCGCCGCTCATGCTCGAAATCAATATCAATATCGGGCGGCTCATTGCGCTCGGCCGAGATGAAACGCTCAAACAATAAATCAAGACGGCTCGGGTCAACTGCGGTAATGCCGATGCAATAACACACGGCAGAATTGGCGGCACTACCGCGCCCCTGACACAAAATGCGTTTGGAGCGCGCAAAGCGCACCAAATCATGCACGGTCAGAAAATAGGGGGCGTAATTCAAATCCTTGATGAGTGCCAATTCATGGCGTATCAGCCCGTCGAGTTTGTCAGGCACACCATCGGGAAACCGCGCATGCGCCCCGTCCCAAGCCAGCTTTTCCAAAAGCTCCTGCGGGGTGAGCACGGGGTCAAACGCATCTTCAGGATATTGATAGGCCAGCTCATCGAGCGAGAAATCACACGCCGCCAAGAGCTTTTCAATATTGGCCAGCGCTTGCGGATAATCGGCGAATAAACGCTGCGCCTCGGCCACCGGCTTCATATGCCGCTCAGCATTGCCGGCGAGGCGATAGCCCGCCGCATCAAGCCGCACATGCTGGCGAATACAGGCCACGACATCCTGCAAAGGTCGCCGTTCGGGCGCGTGATAAAACGGGTCGAAACTGGCCAGTACGGATGCGCCGGCCCAATCGGCCAGCGCCGCAATATCACGAAAACGCGCTTTGTCATCAGCCCCGTAAAGCGGCACCAAAAGCGCATAGACATGGCGCGTCGCGGCGGCTAATTGCGCCAGCTTTTCACCGAATATCGGTTCCAATCGGGGCGGCGGCACAGCCAACCAGCACAAGGCCGCATGGCGCGCCAAACCCAACACATCATCGATTGTGAGCAGGCATTCGCCCTTGCGGCCACGCCGATTGGCTTGCGTCAAACATTGCGAAAGCGCGCCATAGGCGGCGCGGCTACGCGGATAGGCAATCACCTCAAAGCCGCATTGCGTGACCAGCCTTGCGCCGGGCACATAGCGCAGCCCCGCTTGCTTGGCGGCGGCGTGACCGCGCACCACACCGGCCAGCGTGTTGCGGTCGGCCAGACCGATGGCGCGATAGCCGAAAGCGGCGGCGGTTTCGACCATTTCCTGCGGATGCGATGCGCCGTGCAAAAAACTGAAATTGGAGATTGCTGCCAGCTCAGCAAACCCCGCCCCGCTCATGGAAACACCCCATGCATGAACCAGCGCGGCTGGCCTTTTTCACGCTCATACAGCCCGTCGCGATAGAGCCAGAAGCGATGTCCTTGCATGTCTTCGACGCGGTAATAATCGCGCGTGCGGCGATTATGCCCGACAGAAGCACCCTGCCCGTCACCGACTAGGCCGTCCCACCATTCAGGGGCAATACGCTCCGGCCCATAAGCGGCGGTGACCTCGTGCAAGACACGCCGCCAGCGAAAGCGATATGGCGCGCCCTCGGGAATTTCGGCAATCACCTCAATCGGCTCCGGCGCGCACAGCATGAAAAGCGGTCGCGTGGCCGGGTCAATAATAGAAGAGACATCATCACCGCTTTGTTGCGCCTCCAGCACTGAGGCAAAACGCACGGCACGCTCAGGAATATAAGAGGCATGCGGCACGGGGCGCACCACCACATTGGCCCCCAAGCGGCTGACCAGCCTGTCATAAAGCCCGCCCAAAGCAGCCATTGGCGCAGCTTTACGCAAGCGGCCACTCAAGCTGATATGTTCTTGCGGCGTAACAATCTCTGCCGTGCGCGCCGCCGCCAAGCGCAATTGCTCAATACCGAAACCGGCGTCCAACCCGCCCGACAGCCGCGTCAATCTTTCTTCAAACAAGCGCAGCATATGCGCTGCATCGGCAGACGGATGCGCCAATGGCAAAGACAAGGCCATCACCGCATTGTCGGAACGGGTGAGCGCCAAATCAAGCCGCTGCGCGCCCTGCCCGGCTTGTTGCAATTGTGCGGCCAATGCCGCGCACAGCTCACCAATCAGCACGGCCAATGCCTCAATTTGCGTGACCCCTTGCGGCAGATTTTTATGTGCCTGAAATTGCGGCGGCGGCAAATAGGGATGGAGACTTTCCCCCGCCTGCCCCAAAGCCTGCTCCAAGCGCAAAACCGGTGTCGGGCCGAAACGGCGGGTCAAATCGGCGCGCGGAAAACGCGCCAATTCGGTAACCGTATCGAGGCCGAGGCGCTGACATAAATCAATATGCGGCGGGCTGAGGCGCAAGGCTGCCGGTGGCAAGGGCAATACGGCTTCCGCATCTTGCCCCTCCGGCACAATAGTCAAATCACTCGGGGCAAACCGCGCCAGCCCCCAGGCCGCGCCAATGCTGCCGGCAATGGCGGCGCGCAGGGTGATGCTGCGCCCGTCGCGATAAGTCGCCAGCCTTGCCGCCATATCTTCAAGCAACGCCCGTTCGCCGCCGAATAAATGCGCGCAGCCGCTAATATCCAGCAGCAAGCCGTAATAGGTCAGGCCATCACTTGTCTCAAGCGGCGTATCCTCACCAATCCACGGCGTATAGCGTTGCAGCCAATAGGCGCATTTTTGCAAGCGCGTCGCTGCATCTTGCGGGTCGGCCATCGCCGTTTGCACATCGGGCAATAGCGCACGCGCATCGGGCAAAGTCATGGCCGGATAAAGCCCGGCCTTACATGCCGCACCATTAAGCGCGACCAGACGTTGCGCGTTTTTGTGCATATCAATCAGCGCGAAAGGCTGGGTAACATCATAATCGGCGCGGCTGGTCTCGGCCGCCCAATGCGGAAACCACAGCGCAATAATGCGGCGGCCTGTCAGCAGAGGCTCTTGTGGCTTGGGGGGAAGCGGCGCAGACATGGAAACTGCCTAAACAGCGCGCCGCATAAGCGGCATAATATGCGTGTCGTGTTTCTGTGCTTGCGCATCTATATGGTGCGAATAGACCGCCCATCCGCCGGTCGGTGGTGGCATGTCATAAGCCAATCGTAATTTTTCCAGCGTCACGTGCCAGCCATTATGCGGCAAAGCGGCAATGCGCCAGCGCGTCGTCGCGGCTGAGGCACCGGTGCTGCCAAGCGCCAATATAAGCGGGCGTTCCGCATTGCGCGCGGCCAATGATAAGCGACGGCTATGGGTAAAGTCAGGGGCGCTGTCTGAGCTGGCCAACAGGCTGCACGCGACAGACGCACAGCTTAACGCCTGCTCACCGGCCCATAATAAATCCGGCAAGGTAACGCCATCGAGATAGACCAGCCTTTGCGAGTGACAGACCATGCGCCGCCAAAGCCGGGCCATAGGGCTGACCGCCATCGCGACAAGCGGCATGGGTTTGGCCGTAAAGCAGTACATCATCTTCTGCCGCATGGTGCAGAAAGCGCGCCGCCAAACGATGCGCAAAGCCCAAAGCCGCCGCCATATCAGCCGCGCTGCCAGCCGCTACTTCATGCAGCCCGCCGCATGGCAAACCGCCACCGGCATGCGCGCTCAGATAAGCATCAATATCGGCAAACCCCGTTGTGATAGAGGCACCTGCTTGCAGCACTGGCTCATGGCGCGCCACAAGCGTTTGCAATCGGTTCAGCTTGTGCTGCCGATTGGCCTTTTTCACCTGACTGTTTAATGCGCGCTGCATGCTTGTTCCATTATTTGTTCTTGTTTTGTTCTAAAACGGGGATAAGCAGGAGTCAATGGTGCAACGCCCAAATATGACAATTATCTGATTTGCTAAAAGGGCTTGGCGAACAAATTATAGGGGCGAAGCCCTGAAGTCGGCCTCTATCCGCGCTTATCTGATTTCAGCCGCGCCCCAATAAGTGTAACCGGCAATTTTTGGCGTGGACGGCACATACATTTGATCGAGATCGGTGATTTTGAAACCACCCTCTTCAATCAGCGTTGGAATTTTTCGATTGATATTGCAGCCGCCGAATAATTTGCCCCAAACACCATTTAAGCGGTTCTGCCATTTTTCCACCGCCGCATCGGGCGCGCTTCCATGCTCGGAAAACAGCAATTTGCCACCCGGTTTCAGCACGCGGCGCATATTTTGCATGGCTTTCAGCGTGTCGGGAATGGTGCATAGCGTGTAAGTCAGCAGCACCGTATCGACGCTATTATCATCGAGCGGAATTTCTTCGCCCGGCAAATCAATAAACTCAACATCAAACGGTGCTTTGTCGGCCAGCGGCTTGGCGCGTTTCACCATATCGGGTGCGGGTTCCAGCCCGAACACCATATCCACCTTACCGGGGTCGTAATAGCCGAGATTATGACCTGTCCCCATGCCAATCTCGAGCACGCGCCCTTCGCAATGCGGCACGACTTTCTCGCGCTGTTTCAAAATCGGCTTGGTGCCGCACGCCGCTCCGATAAGACGCGGCAGAACATGTTTTTCGTATAAGCCCATGACGCTCTCCCTCACTATCGAGAAAGCGTGGCACAGATTGATATGGATTTGAAGCGGGTTTTAACCTCAGCTTTAAACGTTGACCAGCGCGGTATAGTCATCCATCAGGTTTTTCGAAATATCTGACGGGATGAATTTATATGGCCCGATTTCCGAGACCGGCGTCACTTCAGCCGCCGTGCCGGTGATGAAACATTCGGAAAAATCAGCAAGCTCATCGGGCATAATGGCGCGCTCGACAATTTCATGACCGCGCGCACGGGCCAGCTCAATCACCGTGCGCCGTGTGATGCCATCGAGAAAACAATCGGGTGTCGGCGTATGGATAACACCGTCTTGCACGAAAAACATATTGGCACCGGTCGCTTCCGCCACTTGGCCGCGATTATCCAGCATCATCGCGTCAGCATAGCCTTTGCTTTCGGCTTCATGCTTGGACAAGGTGCAAATCATGTAAAGACCCGCCGCTTTGGCATGGCACGGGGCGGTTTCGGGCGAGGGACGGCGATATTTCGCCATATCGAGACGAATGCCCTTCAAGCGCTCTTCCGGGTCGAAATAAGACGGCCATTCCCAAGCGGCAATGGCGACATTGATGCGGTTTTGCTGCGCCGACACGCCCATCATTTCGCTGCCGCGCCAAGCGACGGGGCGAATATAGCCATCGGTCAAACCATTGGCTTCCAGCGTTTTGATGCAGGCATCGTCAATTTCTTCCACGCTGTAAGGCAGTTCGAAACCAAGCTCATTGGCCGAGTAAAACAGACGCTCCGTATGCTCGCGCAATTTGAAAATCGTGCCATTATAAGCGCGCTCGCCTTCAAACACGCAGGAGCCGTAATGCAAGCCATGCGTCAGCACATGCACTTTCGTGTCGGCCCACGGCTGCATGTCGCCATTCATCCAAATGAATCCGTCGCGCTGGTCGAATGCAATGCTCACAAAATATCTCCCCGAGACGCCATATTGACGCCGTATATTTCGTGCTAGGATTATCAGTGAAGATAATTTATGTCAATAACACTGACCCTTTTGAGGCAGTGTGTGACATTGGATGCATGATGAGCAAAGTGAAAAAAACGAATAATAGCGATTTCAACGATGCGATTGAGTTGATGTTCTTTGCCTATCGCGACTTTATTGCCGATCCGGATGTGATTTTGGAGGCGCATGGTTTTGGCCGCGCGCATCACCGTGTTTTGCACTTTGTGGCCGGCAATCCGGGCATTTCCATTGCCGATTTGCTGGATATTCTGCGCGTTACCAAGCAAAGTCTGGCGCGCGTGCTGCGCGACCTTGATTGACGGCGATTATATTGAACAACGCATTGGCGCCAATGACCGCCGCAAGCGGCTGCTTCACCTGACAGGCAAGGGTTCAGCTTTGCACGGCAAATTGATTGCCCCACAGGAAAAACGCTTTGAAGAGGTTTTGACGGCCCTCGGCCCGCAGGCGTTTGAACAATGGAAGAAGACAATGCGGCTTGTCATCAATCGCGAAGACCGCGAAAATGTTGATGAGTTAATTATCAGGTCGCGGGAAGCCCGGACCGAGGACGGAAAGTAAAGGCGCATGAGCCAGCCGGACGAAACCACACCGCATATTTTAATCGTCGATGACGATACGCGCATTCGTGAGTTGCTGCAAAAATATCTCTCGGATAATGGCTACCGCACATCAACTGCAGGCGATGCGCGGGAAGCGCAAAGCAAAATGGATGCGTTGGAATATGATTTGCTGGTGCTCGATATTATGATGCCCGGCCTGACCGGCCTTGAATTTACCGAAAAACTGCGTGCCGCGGAAAATCCGGTGCCGATTTTGCTGCTCACCGCTTTGGCTGAAACCGAGCAGCGCATTGAAGGCCTTTCCATCGGCGCAGATGATTATTTGCCCAAACCCTTCGACCCGAAAGAATTGCTGCTGCGCGTACAAAGTATTTTACGGCGCAGCGTGTCTGATGAGGCGGCCATTGCCCCGCCGGAAGAAGTGCATTTTGGCGCGCATGTATTCCGCTATGAGCGCGGCGAGCTGACCCGCGATGGCGCGCGCATTACACTGACGACGCGCGAAATTGAAGTTTTGCGCTGTTTGACACAAGCGCCCGGACGCATTGTCAGCCGCACCGAATTGGCCGATGGCGAAGATATTTCAGAGCGCGCCATTGACGTGCAAATCAACCGTTTGCGCCGCAAAATTGAGAGCGATCCGCGTGACCCGATTTATCTGCAAACCGTGCGCGGCGCCGGATATGTGCTGAGGACGGATTAATCATGTGGTTCTCCCCCGGCGCATTTTTGAAAACCTATATGCCAACGGGCCTGTTCCCGCGCTCGCTGCTGATTATCGTCATGCCGGTGGTGGTCACCCAAATCGTGGTCGCCTTTGTGTTTATGGAGCGTCATTGGTCAACCGTGACGCAAAGGCTGTCGCGCGCCGTGGTGTCGGATATTTCCATGCTGGTCGATTTGCGTATGCGCGAACAAGGCGGCGATGGCGAATTATTGAGCCAAATGGCGGGCGATGCGTTTTCCATGTCGGTCGCTTTTTTACCGGGTGAGAGCCTGCCTCCATCGGGCGAAACGCCGATTGTCGCGCTATTGCATCAATCGCTATCGCGCGAACTGAGCCAGCAAGTCGCACGACCTTTTTGGGTCGATACGCAGACTTATGACAATTATGTCGATATTCGCGTGCTGCTGCCCGGTGAGGTGATGCGGGTGCTGGCGCAAAGAAAGCGCGTTTACGCCACCAACACGCATATTTTCATGATTTGGATGGTCGGCACATCGGTCATATTGTTGATGGTGTCGGGGGTTTTCCTGCGCAATCAAATTCGCCCGATTCAACGCCTTGCCGAAGCCGCCGAAGAATTCGGCAAAGGGCGGGATATACCGAACTTCCGCCCTGCCGGTGCTACCGAAGTGCGCAGTGCCGCGGCTTCATTCATCGAAATGCGCGACCGCATTGAACGGCAAATTGAACAGCGCACCACCATGCTGGCAGGGGTGAGCCATGATTTACGCACGCCGCTGACAAGGCTGAAATTGCAATTGGCCATCTTGCCCGAAGGGCCGGAAATTGAAGAATTGAACACCGATATTTCCGAAATGGAAGATATGTTGGACGACTATCTGGCCTTTGCGCGCGGCTATCAGGGCGAAACCGCCTCCGAGGCGGCGCTTGCCCCCTTCCTCAATCAAATTCATCATGATGCCGAGCGACGCTGGCCCAATGTACAAATTCGTTTGACCGATGTGTTGGATCATTCCGTGTCGATTAAGCCTAACGCCTTTCGACGGTGCCTGAATAATTTGGTCAATAATGCCTGCAACCATGCCGGTATGGTGCATCTCGGGGCAAAAATTAATGAGACCGAAGAACTGGTGACGATTTTTGTCGATGATAATGGTGTCGGTATTCCCGAAAACAAGCTGGAAGAAGTATTCCGCCCGTTTTATCGCCTTGATGATGCGCGCAATGCGCAAACCGGCGGCACCGGACTCGGCCTCGCCATTGCGCGTGATGTAGCGCGCGGACATGGCGGCGATATTGTTTTGTCGAAAAGTGCTTTGGGCGGTTTGCGCGCGGAAATTACGCTGCCCGTATAATCAGTCCTCGCCATCGCTTTCGAGCGGGCTTTCCTCTCCGATTTTGGCCAACTCACCGGCACGTGCTGCGGCGGCTTGCGTGGCGCGACGCATGAGGTCAACCAACCCGCCCGTGTCGC
The DNA here is from genome assembly GCA_038143435.1 of Rhodobiaceae bacterium. Lineage (GTDB taxonomy): Bacteria > Pseudomonadota > Alphaproteobacteria > RS24 > RS24 > UBA8337. The sequence continues at coordinate 275,920 of JAYQLX010000004.1, forward strand.
CCATCAGCACATCCAATGCCGCTTCCGTGGTGCCGCCCGGTGAGGTGACATTGACGCGCAATTGCCGCGGGTCGGCTTCATCTTCGCGTAACATGAAGGCAGATCCGATAATTGTCTGCATTGCCAATTGCGCCGCCATGTCTTGCTGCAGACCGAGATTGACGCCGGCAGCGGCCAGCGCTTCGACCATATGAAACAGATAGGCCGGGCCAGAGCCGGAGATTGCCGTCACCGCATCAAGCGCTTTTTCCGTATCAAGCCATACGGTTTGACCGACCGCCGCCAGCAAAGCTTCGGCGGTTTCTTTTTGATCTTCTTGCGTGCCGGAAGACGCGTAACGTGCGGTCATGCCCGCGCCAATGGCGGCAGGGGTGTTGGGCATGGTGCGCACAAAAGACGCTTCACCGCCCAGCAAATCACTCATCGTATTGATGGATACACCGGCCATAAGCGAAACCACCAAAGTTTCAGGCGCGGCCAATAAAGCAATGGAAGGCAAAACATCGACCGCCAATTGCGGCTTGATGGCGAGAATAATGACACTCGGCGCAGCCTCTTGCAGCGCCCCAGTATCAACGTTCAAATGAACCCCTAAATCAGCCAGCGCCGCATCGGGATTGGGTTCTTGCACATAAAATTGCGCCGCCTCAAGACCGGCATTGAGCCAGCCTTGCAACAATGCCGAGCCCATTTTGCCGCAACCGACAAGCAGCAGCTTTTGCCCGTCAAGCAGGCTGGGGAGCGTGCTAGGCATCACCACGGGTTTCAAACAGGCTGCTTTCGAGCGCTTGCTGCGGCGAATGACCGGCCCAAATCAGGAATTGAAAGGCCGGGAAAAACCGTTCGCATGTCTCCAGCGCATGATTGATAAGTTCTTCGCATTGACCTTCGGAAAGGCCCTCGCCACTGACAAACATGGTATTGCGGAACAGTATCGCACCATCGCCTGACCAAATATCAAAATGACCGAGCCAAAGCTGCTCATTAATCAGGGCCAGTAATTCATGCACATCATTGCGTTTGCCTTTGGGCGCGCGCGTGTCGAGCACGCTGGCCAAATGCAGGCCGCCCAAATCGGGCCGCCAGCTAATCGCCAAATGATAATCGCAATGCGAGCCCGAGACACAAACATTCATATCGTCTTCCGTGCCGCGCTCAAACGGCCATTCGCGCGAAGCGGCAAGCCCTTCAATCAGGTCAATCGGGTGTTCAATATGTGCCTGTTGTGCGGCTGAACTCATGAGACTATCCCTCTCCATAACGATGCCGAGGATAACCGGCTGATAGGAACGAGACTGTCTGATTCACTGAGTCGATAAAAGGGCAAAAGGGGGGCGGTGAATTTAATCCACGAGCAATATGAGCGGCGTTTATTTTTTCTTTTTGAGCGCGTCCAATTCAGCGCGCAAAGCGGCATTTTCTTCGCGTGCAGCGAGAGCCATGTCGCGCACTGCTTCAAATTCTTCGCGCGTCACCATATTGTTTTCGCTCAAAATAGCGTCAATACGCGACCGCATGGCTTGCTCAACTTCCTCGCGCACGCCTTGCGCGGCAATGCCGAGTCCTGTGGCCAAGCCGGTCAAATCATCCAGTAATTTGTTTTTCTCATCACGCATCTTGCACCTATGCGCACAAATTGGCTGCGCCCGTGCTATATTGCAAGCGATTTTAATGCGACAGAAAGACTGCCGTCCTCATGCCTTTTCCAAATATCGACCCCATTATTTTTGAAATCGGCCCCTTTGCCTTGCGCTGGTATGCGCTGGCTTATATGGCCGGTCTTATTCTTGGATGGAAATATATGGTCGCGCTGACCAAGCGACCGGCCTTGTGGCCGCAAGGTGTGCCGGCCAATGAAGAGCAGATTGATGATTTGCTGCTTTGGGTCACGCTCGGTGTGATAGTTGGCGGGCGGCTGGGCTATGTGCTGTTTTACAATGCGCCCTATTATCTCGCCAATCCGGGCGCGGCTTTGGCCGTTTGGCAAGGCGGTATGGCGTTTCACGGCGGCGCGCTGGGGGTCATTTTGGCGGTGATTTATTTTGCCCGTAAAAACAAAATCCCACTTTTATCGCTCGGCGATATGGTCGCCATCACCGTTCCCGTTCGGGCTGCTGTGCGGACGGCTGGCCAATTTCATCAATGGCGAATTATGGGGTCGCGTTACTGAGGCGCCATGGGGCGTTATCTTTCCGGGCGCAGGGGCCCTGTCGCGCCATCCCGAGCCAGCTTTACGAGGCGGCATTGGAAGGCGCGCTTTTGCTGCTGGTTTTGAATGTTTTGGCTTGGCGTTTCAAAGCGCTGGCCAAGCCCGGCCTGTTGACCGGCCTGTTTCTCATCGGCTATGGCGCGTCGCGCTTCGTGATTGAATATGTGCGCGAACCCGATGCCCATATCGGCTTTATTTTCGATATTGTGACAATGGGGCAAATATTGTCGCTGCCGATGATGCTGGCCGGTGCCGGTTTTGTTTATTGGGCCACGACGCGCAAATGACGCCGCTTAAAAAAATTCTCATTGAAGAAATTTCTGCCAATGGGCCAATACAGCTGGCCGATTATATGGCGCGCGCATTGGGCGACCCAGAGCACGGCTATTACATGCAGCGTCGCCCTTTCGGCACACGCGGCAATGATGGCGGCGACTTCATCACCGCGCCGGAAGTCAGCCAAATGTTCGGAGAATTGATCGGCGCATGGTTGGCCGATTTATGGCACCGCATGGGACAACCGCAAGATTTCTGTTTGGTCGAATTGGGGCCGGGGCGCGGCACGCTGATGGGCGATATTTTGCGCGCCGCCAATGTGCTGCCCGATTTTGTGAAAGCGGCGCAGGTGCATTTTGTTGAAACCAGCCCCACCTTACGCGCGGCGCAAAAACAAGCCGTGCCACATGCAACTTGGCACGATGATTTAGACAACCCTGCCCGCCGCGCCGACCCTATTGGTCGCCAATGAATTTTTCGACGCCCTGCCGGTGCAACAATATCGCAAACAAGGCAATGACTGGTTACCGGTGATGGTGACGGCTGATGGTGATGATTTGGTTCTGGCCGATGGCGACGCCGTCGCCGCGCCGTTTTCAGATGCGCTGGCCGCCTGCCTGCCTGACACGATAAATGATGGCGAAATTGTAGAAAGCGCCGCTGCGGTGGAAAGCGCCATGCAGCAGCTGGCGCAGCATATTGCAACATATGGCGGCGCGGCTCTGCTAATTGACTATGGCCATGCCGAACCGGCTTGCGGTGACAGTTTTCAAGCCATGCGCGGCCACGGATTTGTTGACCCGCTGGCCGAGCCGGGGCTGGCTGACTTGACCGCGCATGTCAATTTCTCCCTGCTCGCGCATATTGCCGAAACGGCAGGGCTGACCGCCGCACCGATTAGCGCGCAAGGGCTGTTTTTGGAGGCATTGGGCTTGAGCTTGCGCAGCCAACAACTCATTCAATTAAGCCCTGAACGCGAAGCCGATATTGAGAGTGAAAGACATCGCCTCGCCGCGCCGCAAGAAATGGGCAGCCTGTTCAAAGTATTGGCCGTCGCCCATGCCGATATGCCGCCATTGGCCGGTTTCTCGTCGGAGGCCCCATGATTGAACCGCTCACCCATACTGCTTTGGACGGCACGGCGCATGGCTTTTTCACGCGACAGGGCGGCGTATCGACCGGCCTATATGAAAGTCTGAATACCGGCCTCGGCTCTGAAGATGCGCGCGCGCGCGTATTGGAAAACCGCGACCGCGTGCGCCTGCAATATCTGGGCGCGTCGGCATTGGCCACCGCTTATCAAACGCACAGCACGGTGACCGCTTTCATCGATGCACCGCAAGAAGCGATAAAAGCCGATGCGCTGGTCACCAAAACCAGCGGCCTCGCCATTGGCGCATTGGCCGCCGATTGCGCGCCGGTTTTACTGTCTGACACACAAAACGGCATTATCGGCGCCGCGCATAGTGGCTGGCGCGGCGCGTTTGACGGCATATTGGCCAGCGTCGCCGCAACCATGCGCGAAAATGGCGGCAAACATATCGCTGCCGTTATCGGCCCGTGCATTTCAAAAAAAGCTTATGAGGTCGGCCCTGAATTCATTGCCCGCTTTGAGAGCAATTATACCGACGATCTTGATTTATTCACGCCGTCCAAGAAAAGCGGCCATCATATGTTTGACCTGCCGTCTTTTGTGCAGCGGCAATTGGCGCGCGTCGATGTCGAGGCGCATATCATAAATGCCTGCACTTATGCCGATGAGGCGCGGTTTTTCTCTTATCGGCGTACCACCCATCGCAATGAAGCCGATTATGGACGCCAGATGTCGGCGATTTGTTTGCAGTAAAGAAGCTGGTGTCAGGGGTGTAATACCACGTGGTCGCTGTGCCTTCTTAATCGGGCACTTATCGAGATTTCGGCGATTTGTTTGCCATAATTTCTGTTACGAAAAACGGGGGATAATTCGAAAAGCGGAAATTTTTCAGCAAATCTCCTAACGCCGCTTTGTTATTCAAATAGGGCTTCAGATTGGGGGGATTGGGGAAGCCATTTAGGACTGTCAAAAAACTCACACAAACGGGGTCGCCGCTTTGTTATTCAAAACAAACTTCATTCGGAGGGCGTCGTCGAAAAACGGAAACAGCCTGCCATTGGCCGAAGAAATCAGCGCCTATTTGGAAGTGCCGCTGGCCGAAAGCACAGTGCGTCGCTTTGCCGATAATGAAGTGTTTGTCGAAATTCTGGAAAATATGCGCGGCGAAGATGTGTTTGTCGTGCAATCCACCTCGGCACCGGCCAATGACCATTTGATGGAATTGCTGATTATCATTGACGCGCTGCGCCGTGCCTCGGCGCGCCGCATCACGGCTGTGCTGCCCTATTTCGGCTATGCCCGCCAAGACCGCAAACCCGGCCCGCGCACGCCCATTTCAGCCAAGCTGGTCGCCAATCTGATTGAAGCGGCGGGGGCTGACCGCGTGCTGACGTTGGATTTGCACGCCGGACAAATTCAAGGCTTTTTCGATATTCCGACCGATAATTTGTTCGCTGCGCCGGTTTTTGTCGATGACATTAAAGCGCGCTTTAACGGGCAAGATTTGATGGTGGTATCGCCTGATGTCGGTGGCGTGGTGCGCACACGCGCATTGGGCAATCGCATTGGTGCTGACCTTGCCATTGTCGATAAACGCCGCGAACGCGCGGGTGAAAGCGAAGTGATGAATATTATCGGTGATGTAACCGACCGCCATTGTCTGCTGGTTGATGATATTGTCGATAGCGGCGGCACGCTGTGCAATGCCGCCGAAGCCCTGCTGGCCAATGGCGCGAAATCGGTTTCTGCTTATATCACGCATGGCGTTTTGTCGGGCGAAGCGGTCAATCGGGTGAATAATTCGCAGCTTGAAAAACTGCTGATTACCGATACGATTCAACCGACCGAAGCGATTTTGAGCTCTGACAAATTCGGTGTCATCAAAATTGCCGAATTGATTGGTGAAGCGATGCGCCGCACCACCGATGAGCACTCGGTTTCTAGTCTTTTCGACTAAATCATTAATCATTGCGCGCACGCGCTGACGCGGCTATAACCCGCTCACGATACGGTTTTGCACCCCTGGAGGAAAACCGGTCTGACCGGCAAAACATGGGTTTTGTCGGGATTTATCGCTAATCAAGGAGACAGAAATGTCTGATATTTATGAAATTACCGCTGAAAAGCGGGAACGGGCCGGTAAGGGGATCGCTCGTGCATTGCGTCGTGAAGGACTGGTGCCGGCCGTTATCTATGGGGACAAAAAAGACCCTGAAGGTATCGCTCTTAATTTGGGCGAAGTGAAAAAACTGTTCAATACGGGCCGCATGATGAACACGCTGCTGGATATTGAAATTGACGGCAAAAAACAGCGCGCCATTGCCCGTGACGTGCAATTGCATCCGGTGCGCGACGATATTCTGCATGCCGATTTCTTGCGCCTCGGTAAAGGCGCGAAAATCGCCGTTGAAGTGTCGGTGACCTTCCTCAATGAGGAAACCTGCCCGGGCCTCAAGCAAGGCGGTGTTTTGAACGTTGTGCGCTATACGGTTGAACTGAACTGCCCGGCTGACAATATTCCCGAAACCATCGAGCTTGACCTCGCGGAAGCGGAAATGAATGACAGTATCCACATTTCGGAAGTAACATTGCCCGAAGGCGTGGAACCGGTGATTTCTGACCGCGACTTTACCATTGCCACCATTGCTGCTCCGGCCGCGCTTAAGAGCGAGGAATCCGAAGCAGTCGACGGTGAAGAAGGCGAAGACGGCGAAACCGAAGGTGAAGCAGGCGCTGCAGAAGAAAGCGGCGGCGAAGAAGAAGGCGGCGAAGAGTAATCTTCGCCCCACCTCCCTTTTGGGGAGTGTCTTATGCAGCTTTTTGTCGGCCTCGGTAATCCCGAACCCAAATACGCCAAAAACCGCCATAATATAGGATTTATGGCCATTGATGCGCTCGCCGAAGCGCATGATTTTGCGCCGTTTCGGGAAAAATATCACGGGCTATTGGCCGAAGGAAAAATCGGCAATGAGAAAGTGCTGCTGTTAAAACCGCAAACCTTCATGAATAAAAGCGGTATTAGCGTTTCCGAGGCGGTCAATTTCTTCAAGCTCGATGGCAGTCAAATTGTCGTTTTTTACGATGAGCTTGACCTACCGCCCGGTAAATTACGTATGCGCCGTGGCGGCGGTTTTGCCGGTCATAATGGCTTGAGATCCATCAATGCCCATATGGGAGCTGATTTTCGCCGCGCAAGGCTGGGCATTGGCCATCCGGGTGATAAAGCTAAGGTCAATAATCATGTGCTGGGCGATTTCGCCAAAGCCGATGCCGATTGGCTGAGCGATTTTCTAACCGCCCTATGCGACCATGCGCCTTTATTGGCCAAAGGCGAAGACGCCACTTATCAAACCCGCGTGGTGGAAGCCATGCACGGCGAAACGGAAGAGCAGGAAGACGAAAATGGGATTTAAATGCGGCATTGTCGGACTGCCCAATGTTGGCAAATCGACGCTGTTCAACGCGCTGACCAAAACCGCCAGCGCGCAAGCGGCGAATTTTCCTTTCTGCACCATTGAACCGAATATTGGTGATGTTGCCGTGCCTGATGAGCGGCTGGACCGGCTGGCCGATATCGCCCAATCGGCCAATCGCATTCCCGCCCGCCTGAGCTTTGTCGATATTGCCGGTCTGGTGCGCGGTGCGTCCAAAGGCGAAGGGCTGGGCAATCAATTTCTCGCCAATATTCGTGAGGTCGATGCGATTGCCCATGTGCTGCGCTGTTTTGAAGATAGCGACATCACCCATGTTGAAGGCAAGATTGACCCGCTGGCCGATGCCGATACGGTGGAAACCGAATTAATGCTGGCCGATTTGGAAAGCCTTGAAAAACGCGAAGCCAATTTGCGCAAAAAAGCCACAACCAAAGACAAGGAAGCGATTGCCGAATTGGAATTGGTCGATTTGGCGCTGGCTGAATTGCGCGAAGGGCGACCGGCGCGCAAGGCCGATATTCCTGAAAACCGCGCGCGCGATTGGAAAAACCTGCAACTGATTACCTCAAAGCCGGTCATCTATGTGTGCAATGTCGAAGAAGACAGCGCCGAAAGCGGCAATAGCCTGTCGGCCAAAGTGGCCGAAAAGGCAGCGGCGGAAAACGCCGAAGCAGTGGTTATCTCCGCCCGTATTGAGGAAGAATTGGCGCAACTTGATGATGCCGAGCGGCTGGAATATCTCGAAACGTTGGGGCTTGCCGAGCCGGGGCTGAACCGCCTGATACGTCAGGGCTATGGGTTGCTTGACCTCATCACCTATTTCACCGCCGGCCCGAAAGAAAGCCGCGCCTGGACGGTTAAGCGCGGCACTGCCGCGCCACAAGCAGCCGGTGTCATTCATACGGATTTTGAACGCGGCTTCATCAAAGCCGAAACCATCGCCTATGCCGATTACACCGAATTAAACGGCGAAGCAGGCGCGCGCGATGCCGGTCGCCTGCGCCAAGAAGGCAAGGACTATGTCGTCGAAGATGGCGATGTGATGCTGTTCCGCTTTAACGTCTAAAAAAACCCCGCCTCATTGCTGAAGCGGGGTTTTGATTGGGTTTGTTTCCAATTCGTCTCAGCGGTTTTACTTCAACGCAAAACAGCGTCAGCTTGTTGGCACCGGGCTAGCCGTTCCGGCTAGCGGGTGCTTTTAGTCAGTGTTGGTCAGCCCAGATTTTGCGCATGGAGAAGAACATCAATCCGGCAAAAATTGTCAGATAGATGAGCACCATAAAGCCGATGCGCTTTCTTTGCTCCAGCTCAGGCTCTGCCGTCCAATTTAGGAAATGGGTGACATCCATCGACATTTGCTCAACCGTTGCCGGTGTGCCGTCGCTATATTCGACAAGTTCTTCCAGCAAAGGTGCGGGCATGGCGATTTTACCGCCGGCCATATAAGGGTTGTAATAAAGGCCGGCGCGCATTTCGACGCCTTCAGGAGCCTCTTCATAGCCGCTGAGCAGCGCATGAACATAATCAGCCCCGCCACCGCGTGCCTTGTTGATCAGAGACAAATCGGGCGGATAAGCGCCGCCATTGGCAGCGCGTGCGGCGTTTTCATTGGGATAGGGTGACGGGAATTTGTCGCGCGGCAGTGCGGCGCGCTCATACATGTCACCATAATCATCAGGCCCGTCTTCAACGATATATTCTCGGGCAATGGCTTTGACTTCCGCTTCAGAGAACTCCGGCCCACCGGCTTGGCTGAGATTGCGGAAAGCAATCTGGTTCAGCGAATGGCAGCTGGCGCAAACCTCTTTATAGACCTGAAAGCCCCGACGCAGTGCATCGCGGTCATAAGTGCCGAACAATCCGTCAAAGCTCCACTCCATCGCGGCGGGTGCTTTCGCATCACCGGCGGCGTGGACAGGTGCGGACAGGCCGAGCGCCATAATGGCGGCACCAAGAAGGGCCTTAAAACCAAATCGCGTCATCATCATTCCCCCTCAAAGCCTATTCGGCAGGTTGTGCGCCGAGAACAGGTTCGGATATCGATTCCGGCACCGCTTTTGGCTTTTCGACTATGCCCAATACCGGCAGGACGACCAGGAAGTGAGCGAAGTAATAAATCGTGCCGATACGCGCCAGCACAATGTAAATGCCCTCCGCCGGTTGCGCGCCGAGATAGCCGAGCAGCAAGCAGTCGAGCACCAGAAGCGCGTAGAATTGGCGGAACAGCGGACGATAGCGCGCTGAGCGCACTTTCGACGTATCCAGCCAGGGCAGCAGGAACAGAATGAAAATCGCACCAAACATCAACGCGACACCGCCCAGCTTATCGGGCACGGCACGCAAAATGGCGTAAAACGGCAGCAAATACCATTCCGGCACAATATGCGCCGGCGTGACCAGCGGATTGGCTTGAATATAATTATCTGCGTGACCCAACACATTGGGCGCGAAGAAGATGAAATAGGCAAACAGGATAAGGAACACGGTCAGTGCGAAGCCGTCTTTCACCGTATAATAAGGGTGGAACGGCACCGTATCTTGCTTGCTTTTGACCGAAATACCGACCGGATTATTATTGCCGGCACATGCAATGCCCAAATATGCAGAATGACCACGCCCATGATCAGGAATGGAATGAGATAATGCAGTGAGAAGAAGCGATTGAGCGTCGGATTGTCGATCGAGTAACCGCCCCACAACCAAATGGCGACGCTTTCGCCGACCACCGGAATGGCACCAAACAGATTGGTGATAACGGTGGCGCCCCACAGGCTCATTTGCCCCCACGGCAGCACATAGCCCATAAAGGCGGCGGCCATCATCAGCAGATAGATGATAACGCCCAAAATCCACAAGACTTCACGCGGCGCTTTATATGAGCCGTAATACAGGCCGCGGAAAATATGAATATAAACGGCGAGGAAGAACATGGACGCGCCATTGGCGTGAATATAGCGAATGAGCCAACCATAATTGACGTTGCGCATGATATGTTCGACCGAATTAAAGGCAAAATCGACATGCGGCGTGTAATGCATGGCGAGAATAATGCCGGTAATGATTTGCGTGACGAGGCAGAAGGTCAAAATACCGCCAAACGTCCACCAGTAATTGAGGTTTTTCGGGGTCGGATAATCAACAAAGCTGTCATGCGCCAGACGCAAGATTGGCAGGCGCGAGTCCATCCATTTGGTGAACCCATTGCTCGGATTATATGTGCTTTCACCGCTCATTTATCAGTCCTATCCAATTTTGATGCGGCTATCGCCGACAAATTCATAAGAGGGAATTTCAAGGTTTTTCGGTGCCGGTCCTTTGCGGATACGGCCCGATGTGTCGTAATGCGAGCCGTGGCACGGGCAAAACCAGCCATTAAAATCACCGGCTTGGCCCAGCGGCACACAGCCCAAATGGGTGCAAATGCCGACCATCACCAACCACTCGTCTTTTTGCACGCGGTCAATGTCATTTTGCGGGTCGGGCATATCTGTTTCGGCGACGCTGCGCGCTTCGGCAATCTCGCCTTCCGTGCGGCGGCGAATAAACACCGGCTTGCCGCGCCATGTCACGGTAATGCTTTGGCCGGTTTCAATGGCCGCCAAATCGACCTCAATAGAGGCCAGAGCTTTCACCGAAGCGTCAGGATTCATTTGATGGATAAGGGGCCAGGCAATATTTGCGGCACCAATGGCGGCAAATGCGCCGGTCGCCAAATATAGAAAATCGCGACGATTGGTTTCGTCGCCAGCAGAATTGTGTTCGTCCGCCATAATGCTCTCCTTCTTGCCCCCTCACGGCCTGACCTTTATATACAAGCAGCGAGTGGTCGCAAACTATAGCCAGAGCTTGATTGGCTGAATGTGTCACCATGACGCATGAATTGACCCGATTTCAGCTTGCACGATTAGCTTGCAACGCATTGAAATGATTATCGAAATTCTAACCGCCGCAATGGCGCGCAAAGGATGAAACCCGGTGGATGAAAATCTCTGGAATCAGCGCAAACAAAGCGCCGCCGATTGGTTCCGCAAATTGCGGGACGATTTATGCGCGCGACTCGAATCGCTTGAGCCGGATGGCGCGGTTTTTGAGCGCAAAGACGTGGTCACGCGGCGACGGTTCTGAAGATTTGGGCGGCGGCGAAATGTCGATGCTACACGGCGCGGCATTTGAAAAAGCCGGCGTGCATATCTCAACCGTTTATGGCGAGTTTTCAGAAGAGTTCCGCAAGCAAGTGGCGGGTGCTCAAGACGACCCGCGCTTTTGGGCCGGTGGCATTTCCGTGATTATTCACCCGACCAACCCCAATGCGCCGACCGCGCATATGAACACCCGCATGGTCGTAACCACCAAAGGCTGGTTTGGCGGCGGCGGCGATTTAACGCCGATGTTGGATGCGGCGCGCACGCAAGAGCATGAAGACACGGTTGATTTTCACGGCGCGTTCAAAGCGGCCTGCGACAAGCATGACGCCACTTACTATCCGCGCTTTAAAGAAGAATGCGATAATTACTTCTTCTTACCGCACCGCAATGAAACGCGCGGCACGGGCGGCATTTTTTATGACCATCTCGACAGCGGCGATTGGGATGCCGATTTCGCCTTCACGCGAGATGTCGGGCGCGCTTTTGTCGAAGTTTATCCTCAGATTGCCGCCAAGCGCATCGACCTGCCTTATGATGAGGCGATGCGCGACGAGCAAATGCAACGCCGTGGCCGCTATGTCGAGTTCAATCTCTTATATGACCGCGGCACCATGTTCGGCCTGAAAACCGGCGGCAATGTCGAGAGCATTCTCAGCTCCATGCCGCCTGTGGTGAAGTGGGCTTAGGCAAAGAAACCTCTAAATCCGGCTTCCCTATTAGCGGCTTAATCTGGCAACATTATGAGGGTCAAACCACCGAGGTGAAGTAAATATTTTCATTCAAAAGCAATAAGTTAAATCCGAGCTAACGATTTATAATTCGTCGTATGGCTTAACCCGGTCGGGTTGCCGGGACGTTAGAAAACCACTTTTTTTATGAATTGCTCATGCGATTGAGTTCCTCCACGACGCTCAGTCGGTGCTGGTCAAAAATAATAACGCCATGCTCGACGGAATATTGTCCCTGACCGTTGCTCTAATGCAATATTATTTGCACCCGTAAAGCAAAACCCATCGGCTAAAAGCTTAGCCTTTAAAGTCGCTTTTTCAATTCCGCCTCTACCGCCGCAATATCGGGAAAACCTTCATCCACCCACCATTGCTCCAGCGCAAATGCCATTTGTCCCATTTCAGGGCCATCGGCCATACCGGCCTTTTGCATCATTGCGCCGGTAAGCGGAAATTTGGGGCGCTGATAGGCCGCAGCCAGCGCCAGCGCCTCGTCAAGGCGCGGGTCTGTCTCTCCCGTCGCGCGTGCCAATAATGCGCGGTCGGCCACCGCTTGCGCCCCGTCAAAATACAGCACTTTGGCAAGGGCCGTCAGGTCGAGCGGCATTTGCATGGCTTTGATGAGGCGCATGGTTTGCTTTTTGGACAGCCGCAATGTGGTCGCCAGCACCTGCGCCGCATCGGCAGAAGGCAGCAGGGCCATGAGCCGCAAAAGGGGGTCATGGCTTAATTCCAGCATGGCCGATAATGGCGCAAACGCGATCGGCTCCACCCCCAAAACGGGGCGCAACAATTCGGCATGTTGCAATGCTTTTGCCGCCTTATCGGCATCAGGCAAGGCCATGATTTTCAGCATTTCTTGCTGCTTGCGCTCGCCTGAAAGACCGCGCAAAGGCACGGCTGCGCCGCGGCATGCATCCAGCGCATCATCATCAAGCGCAGGATCGGGCGTCAGCCGGAAATGGAAACGGAAATAGCGCAAGACGCGCAAATAATCTTCTTCAATGCGCGCCGGTGCGTCACCGATAAAACGCACGCGCTTGGCTTTAATATCATCAATGCCCTGCGCGGTCGGGTCGTGCAGCAAACCGTCGGCATCGGCATAAAGCGCATTAATGGTAAAATCGCGACGCGCCGCATCGCCCTGCCAGTCTTCGGTAAAGGCCACTTCGGCATGGCGACCATCGGTTTTTATATCGACCCGCAAAGTGGTGATTTCATAAACCAGCGCTTTTTCGCCTTCATAGAGAATGGCCGACACGGTGCCGTGTTTAATGCCCGTCGGCACGCATTTAATCTTGGCCTTTTTTAGCCGTGCCATCACCTCTTCGGGCGGCAAGTCGGTCGCCATATCGACTTCCGTATCGGCATTGGCCACCCCCATTAGCGCATCGCGCACGCAACCGCCAACACAGCGCGTGATTGCGCCATCGCCGTTCAGCACTTGCAATAAATGCTGCGTCTGGCGGCGCTCCAGCCAGCCGCGATATGTTTTTTCAAGCTGTGCCATTGGTTTTATTCGAACCGACCGGGGACAATCTGCCCGTCTTTATAGCTCGGTGAAATATAAGTGCCGCCCGGCGCATCACCCGTGGTGGCGCGATAGGTCAACAGGCCGGCGACCACCAGCCCCAGACCGATAAGCGCGGCAAAAGCGTAATATTTGCGGGTTTGGGCGTCGGGTTTTTTGGCCGCAATGAAGCGCACCCAAAGATAGGTCAGCGCAAACGGCAATAAAAACAGCAACGCATTTATCACCAGCACCCTAATCATGAGTGACCCTCCTGCTCATATGCATCAGCACACCGGCTGTCGCTCCCCAAATATTATAGCCCTCATATTGCATGGAATAATAGGTGCGCTGTTTGCCTTTCCACATCACTTGATGACGCTCATAATTTTCGGCATCGAGTGCTTGGTGCAGCGGCACTTCAAAAATATCCGCCACCTCGTTTTCATCGGGGGTCAATGTAAAGCCGGGCTGCACGAAAGACACCACCGGCAGCATCAGAAAACCGGTGCCGGTTTGATAAGTGTCGAGAAACCCCGCCACCTCAACAAAATCGGATGTTAGGCCAATCTCTTCTTCCGCCTCGCGCAAGGCCGTTTCGACAGGCGAGGCATCGCGCTTTTCGACTTTGCCGCCCGGAAAAGCCACTTGGCCTGAATGTTTGTCGAGATGGTCAGCCCGACGCGTCAGCAAAATGGCCGGGCCGCTATCATATTGCACCACCGGCACCAACACGGCGGCGAGACGCAGCTCGCCCGCCACCGCCCATTCTTCTTCGCTGGGCGCGCCGCCATCAATGCGCGCATCGCCAACTTGGCCGGGGCGCGACAAGGTTTCGGCATCGGGCAACTCTCTATCGACCACCGCTTCAATGCGGCTGCGCCAATCCGTCATCATATCCATGTTCACGCCACACCGGCCGCTTCGGCGGAAGAGATTGGGAAAAACAGACCATGGCTCCACACCCCGAATTGCCCGTCATGCACTTCCGCCAGTTCGACCAAATCGTAAAACACGGCGCGCGCAATCAGCGCTTCCAGTCGCGCGCGGACATGGACATAGGGTGACGGCTCGCCGCTTGCTGCGTCAATCTCAAAGCGCAGCGCATGATCGGGCCCGGCTTCGGTGAAATCACCGACATTGGTCTCAAAACGCAAAATCTGTTCCGGCCTTTACCGTTCACCGTCATCAGCGTGGCGATAAACGGCGCGTCTTCCACCTCAATACGGATTTTTTCAACCGGCGTGACAAGATAATGCTCGCCATCATCATCATGGCGCAAAATGGTTGAGAACAGCCGCACCAGTTTTTTGCGCCCAATCGGCGAATTATCATAATACCATTGCCCATCGCGGGCGATTTTCATGCCGATATCGCCGCAATAATCGGGCTCCCATAAATGCACGGGCGGCAGACCGCGCTCACCGCTTTTCGGATCCCCTGCTTTTTCGGCATCGGCAACGATTTTCATCAATGCATTGGCTGCTTCATCGGACATAATGTTCCCCTGTTAAGGGAGAAACTAGCACAATTCCGGCGCACGTCGAACCATGCCCGAGAGCGCGGCGCACAGCTTGGCCTCACCGCGCACCAGCAATCGCTGCGGGTCTACCGGCCCGGGCAGCTTGACGGATGTCGGGGCAACGGAGAAATCGCATTTTTGGTAATAGGGCAAATCGCCGACCAAAAGCGTGAAAGCAAAGCGGGTTTCATCAATCGCCGCCAGCGCATCTTGCATCAACGCCAAACCGACGCCCTGCCCCTGCATATCAGGATGCACGGCAAGCGGCCCCAGCAATAAGCCCGCCGTTTCACCAATCGCGATAGGCCAAAATGAAATCGCGCCGACCAGCGCGCCATCGGTCTTGGTCACCGCCATACGGTCATAATCGCTGATTTGTCGATTGCCTTCGCGCAACCTCTCGGCCGTGCGCGTCACGCGCCCCGGGCCAAAGGCAATATCAAGAAGCTGAAGGAGCGCTTGCGGCTCCGCCGTTTGCGATAAAATGTCGAACTGGGTCATCTTTAATCCGTGGGGGCCTTCCCCTAAAATGAAACGAAATTGGCGAACGAAAATACACCGCCCAAAGGGCAGCGAAAAATTATCGTCGTCGCAATTTCTGTTTCATGGGAACCCCCAACGGTGAATGCGCGATTTTGATAGCGCGCAAAGCGGGGTTTGTCCAATAAAACAATGCGCTAGGCGGAAAAAATAAACCCCATATAGGCTGCGTAAAGAGCCAGGCTGATGCCGCCTTCGACCCGCGACATGGCGCGCCCTGAAGCCATGAAAATAAAACCGAGACAGGCCACGCCAATCATAATGGGAATATCGCGCATCGCCATCATGTCCGATATCGGCAAAGGCGCGACCATAGACGTGACCCCCAAAATCAGCAAAATATTTGAAATATTGCTGCCGATAATATTGCCGACCGCGAGACCGGCATGGCCGCGCATGGCGGCGACCAATGAGACGGCAAGCTCCGGCAGGCTGGTGCCGATGGCGACAAGGCTCAAGGCAATCACCGCCTCCGATATGCCCCATTGGCGCGCCAAAGCAACCGCGCCATCGACCATTAACTCAGCCCCCCAAACAACACCGGCAATGCCGACCAGCAATACCATTGCGGCCACCAATGCACCGCCGGGTACGCGGTTTTCATCGACCCCTGCTTCGGCTTCTGCCGTGTCTTCAACCTCGCGCGCCGAGGTGTAGAGATAATAGGTAAAGCCGATAAGGATGACGAATAATGCAATGCCGACAGGGCGATCAATCATGCCGACCATGCCGAGCACGAACAGCAGAGCCGAAACACTGAGCATGAAAGCCGCCATCGCGCCCCAGCGTGCCGTGATTGACGAAAAACGGGCTGACCAGTGCCATTGCCCCCATAACAAAGAGAATATTGGCGATATTGCTACCGACAACATTACCGATGGAAATATCCGGCTGGCCGTTCAACGCCGCATTGAGAGATACGGTCAATTCGGGCGCTGACGTGCCAAAGGCGATAATCGTCAGGCCGATAATGAGCGGCGAGACGCGCAATTTATCGGCCAGCGTAACCGCGCCACGCAGCAATGCCTCCCCGGCCAGACCGAGAACGACAAAACCTGCCAATAGCAAAATGAGCGGTGATTCCATGCCCTGCTTTTAGCATGGCTTGCCCCTGCCGATATACAGACCATTGAAGAAATTATGCGGAAAAATGCTTGGCACGGCGGCATTAAGGATTTAGCTTTTTCCCCGAATGCAGGCGGCGCTCTTATTGCAGTCGCACGGGGAGGGACATTATGCAGTGGAATTTCGGAGATATTATTGACTCGATTGTGCCGATTTTGCCGGAGGGTCATTTGGCATTGGTGCATGGCGACAGGGAAATTACATGGAATGAAATGAGCGCGCGCACCAATAATCTGGCGCGCAATCTTTTGGCCAATGGTGCCGAGACCGGCGATAAGGGCGGCTTTTATATGCGCAACCGCCCCGAATATAGCGAGCTGCTGATTGCCTGTTTTCGCGGTCGCCTGACCCATGTGAATGTCAATTACCGCTATGTCGCCGATGAAGTGCATTATATTTTCGACAATTCCGATGCCACGGTCGTGGTTTACGGCAAAGAGTTTCGCGACAATATTGAACAGCTGCGCCCGCGCCTGCCAAAGGTCAAACAATGGATTGAAGTCGGCGATGGAAAAGATTTGCCCGACGGCATTATCGATTATGAAAGCCTTGCCACTGAAGGCGATGGCAGCAATTTGGATATTGAGCGTTCGGGCAGCGATTTGCTGTTTCTCTATACCGGCGGCACCACCGGCATGCCGAAAGGCGTGATGTGGGAGCATCATGCGCTACGCGAAACGCAAACATTGGCGCTGCGCGCGCTGGGTGAAGTGCCTGAAACGCTGGAAGAATTGACCGCGCATTTGAAAAATCAGGGGCCCGGTCAGGTTTATATTCCGGCTTGCCCGCTCATGCACGGCACCGGCCTGTTTACCGCAATGGGCGTGTTGATGGCGGGCGGCACGATTGTCACGCTGGAAGCGGCCTCGCTCAATTCACAAGAATTATGGTCAACCGTAGAGCGGCGCGGTGTTGAATATATGGCGATTGTCGGCGACGCCTTTGCCAAGCCCATGCTGCAAGAATTGAAAGACAATCCGGGCCGATATGATGTCTCGTCGGTCGCCTCGATTGTCTCTTCCGGCGTGATGTGGTCGATGGAAGTGAAACAGGAAATGCTCGACTATCTGCCCGATGAATGCATGTTGGCCGACAGTTTCGGCTCGTCGGAAGCCATTGGCTTCGGCTCGTCCATCACCATGAAGGATATGCCGGTCAAGACGGCCAAATTCACCACCAATGATTACTGCAAAGTGTTTGACGAAAACGATAATGAAATTCCATGGGGCAGCGAGACCCCCGGCTTTATCGCTTTTGGCGGCCCGATACCGCTGGGCTATTACAAAGATGAAGAAAAAACCGCCAAGACGTTCAAGACGATTAATGGCCAACGTTTCTCCATTCCGGGCGATTATTGCCTGGTTTCCCCTGAGGGTGAATTGACCCTGCTCGGGCGCGGCTCGGTGTGCATCAATTCGGCGGGTGAAAAGATTTATCCCGAGGAAGTGGAAGAAGCGCTGAAGCTGCACGATGCGATTGACGACGCGCTGGTGGTTGGTGTACCCGATGAAAAATGGGGCCAAGCGGTGACGGCTGTCGTCAAAACCGTCGATGGCGGTGCATTTGACGAAGAAGAATTGAAAATCTTCTGCAAACAAAAATTAGCTGCTTATAAAACGCCGAAACATGTTTTCCATGGCGGCCCGCCCTTCCGCGCGCCCAATGGCAAAGCCGATTATAAAAGCGTCACTGAATTTGCCGTTGAGGAAGTCGAGAAACGCATATGACCAAAAAAGTAGCCGTTTTCGGCGCAGATGGGCGTGACATTTCGCGCCCATTATTGACGAACATTTTGCCGCCAAACAGAAAGATTGGCAGGTCACCACATGGGCCTGCGATGGTGATGAAGCGGCGCGCGATGCGGTGCTGGCCGAGTGCGAAGCGGCGGTGATGAGCGCCGATTTCATTTTGACGCCGGGCAATTTCGGCGCGCTGATGGCCGCGCCCAATTTGAAAATCCTGCTGCAACCCTGGGTCGGCACCGATTGGCTCGATGCAGGTTTTTTGCCGAAGGGGCTGATTTTCTGCAATGCCGGCGGCCATGCCGCGCCTATGGCGGAATATGTGCTGGGCACCATGCTGGAACACGCGCTTGAATTGCGCACCATGCATAGCGATATGCTGGCCGGAAAATGGCGCCGCGCCGGTCGCAATGCGGCACCCGAGGCACGGCACGGCGATTTGCTCGGCAAACATGTCGGCATTGTCGGCTATGGCGAAATTGCCCAAGCGGTGGCGAGCCGCGCCGCCGCTTTCGGCATGAGCATATCGGCCGTGGCGCGCTCCGAGCGCGACAAAACCCCTGCCCCGCTCGATTGGATCGGCACGCAAGATGATTTGCCGAAGCTTCTGGCCGAAAGCGATTACCTCATCATGACCTGCGATTTGAACGATGAAACCGAAGGCATGATTGACGCGACCGCTTTCGCGCAAATGAAAGACACGGCCTATATCATTAATGTGGCGCGCGGCGAGGTGATTGACGAAGACGCGCTGTTTGAGGCGCTGCAGTCAAAACGCATTGGCGGCGCGGCGCTTGATACTTGGTATCGCTATCCCGTCAATATCGCCGATACCGAGCCCGACCCCGACCGTGGCGGGCCGTATCAAGGCTCGAAACATGATTTCAACAGCCTTGATAATGTGCTGCTGACCCCGCATATGGCGGCGCATACATTCGGCGCTGACCGCGGGCGATATGTGTCGATTGCCGAAAGCCTGTGCAGCTATGCCGAAGGCGCTGATGTGAAACGGCAAGTCACCATCGGCACGGGCGAAAACCTCGAAGGGTTTGCGATACCTTAGGCTAAAAGCACCCGCCAGCTTGCTGGCGTTGGTGCGCCTTGCCCCAGCGCAGCGACCAACGGGAGCGAAGTCGGAGCCAAAAGCACCCGCCTTAAAGTAAATATTTTCATTTAAAAGCAATAAGTTAAATCAGATTTAGCTTGCCTTACCCGCTAACGATTTCCTAACCTCCGCCTGTCAATCCTAATTCGGACACCCCTGTTGGGGTGCTCGCCGAATACAATACCGCTCGCGGAAATAGGCGAGATCTCCATTCTCGAATTGGGATTGACACAGCCCGGCACTTTTGCCGGTGCTGCTCAATAATAATAAGAGGAGGGAGAACGCCGTGTCGGAACTTATCAATGCCTATAATAATAGCTGGCCGTTTGTGCAGATATTTATGCTCGCCACGCTTTTGGGGCTGGTTGCCTTGCCTGTTTGGTTGACCCATCGCTGGCTGACCATGCGCAAGAAAATGCCGGACAATATTTTGCTTGCGCTGGCGCAAGACGGTGACGTGGTAACGCTAACCGTGCGTCAAGGTGCACCGATTAGCCCCAATCAGCTTACCAATCTGCTGACCGAACCGACCTCACAAGCGGATATTCACGCCGAGCCGATAAGGGCTGATTAAGCGACCGCGCCCTTCTACCGTGACATTCCGCCACGCGGATCGTTGAGCCAATCTCTTGCCAAGCAACAGGGTCATGCTATTGTTTCGGCAATTATTGTTTGAGGAGACAGAGATGACCGCTTTAGACACATTCCGCGAGGAAACGCGGGCTTGGTTGCAAGAAAACTGCCCCGAATCAATGCGCACGCCCATGCCGGAGCGCGAAATGCCGTGGGGTGGCCGCAATGCCAGCTATCCCAATCCGGACACCAAAGTTTGGATGGACCGCATGGCCTCGCGCGGCTGGACCGCGCCCGAATGGCCGGCTGAATATGGCGGCGGTGGCCTGTCAAAAGAGGAAAACAAAGTGCTGCAACAGGAATTGGCCGCGATTAAAGCACGCCCTGCCCTGACCAGCTTCGGCCTTTGGATGCTTGGCCCGGCTTTGTTGGAATTTGCCAGCGAAGAGCAGAAGCAGAAATATATTCCTGAAATCATCAAGGGTGAAATTCGCTGGTGTCAGGGCTATTCAGAGCCGGGCGCAGGGTCTGACCTCGCCGGTCTGCAAACCAAATGCGAAGATAAGGGCGATCATTATCTGGTCAATGGCCAGAAAGTGTGGACTTCTTACGCCGATAAATGCGACATGATTTTCTGCCTCGTGCGCACCGACACCACGGTCAAGCATGACGGTATTTCTTTCTTGCTCATCGATATGGATAATGAAGGCGTGGAAGCGCGCCCGATTAAACTGATCTCCGGTTCATCGCCCTTCTGCGAAACATTCCTGACCGATGTGAAAGTGCCGAAGGAAAACCTGGTCGGTGAAATCAATAAGGGCTGGACCATTGCCAAGCGTTTGCTGGAGCATGAGCGCAGCATGATTTCAGGCATGGGCATGGGCGCCGGTGCGGCCTCTATGGGCGGCATGGAAGCCGTGGCGAAAGAAAATTTCGGCACAGATGGCGAGAAAATCGCTGACACCAGCATTCGCCAAGCCATTGCCGACCACAAAATGGACCAACAAGCTTTCGGCCTGACGCTGAAGCGCGCATCCGCCGAAGCCAAATCAGGACAAGGCATGGGCGCGGCCTCAGCCATGTTTAAATATTACGGCACGGAAGTGAACAAGCGCCGCTTTGAATTGCTGCTCGATGTTTTGGGCACGCAGGCTTTGGGCTGGGAAGGCGAAGGCTTTGACAGCAAAGAATTGGCCGTCACCCGTTCATGGCTGCGCTCAAAAGGCAATTCGATTGAAGGCGGCACATCAGAAGTGCAGCTGAATGTCATTGCCAAACGTGTGCTCGGCCTGCCCGACGCGTAAACCGGCACTGCCGATACTCTAGAATATCAGGGGGGATTTCTCATGGCACTTGTGCTGACCGAAGAACAAACCATGCTTCGCGATATGGCGAAGGATTTTTTCACCGAACAGGTTCCGGTGACCAATTTGCGCAAATTGCGCGATGAAGAAGATAATTTGGGATATGACAAGCAAGTCTGGGCGCAGATTGTTGAGCTTGGCTTTGCCGGTATTTTGATACCTGAAGAGCAAGGCGGCACCGGCTTCGGGCCTATGGGCCTGGGCATTGTGATGACCGAAGCGGGGCGCACATTGGCCGCCACACCGCTTTACTCAACCGCCGTTTTGGGCGCAGGGCTTATTCTTGCCGCCGGTTCAGAAGCGCAAAAAAATGACCTTTTGCCAAAAATTGCCGGCGGCGAATTGCTGACCGCTTTAGCTTTGGAAGAAACCAATCACCACAATCCGGCCAATGTTGCCATGACGGCCGAAAAATCGGGCGATGGCTTCAAATTGTCGGGCGAAAAGAAATTCGTCATTGACGGTCACATTGCCGACAAGCTGATTGTCGTGGCGCGCACAAACGGTGCCGCAGGCGACACGCAAGGCCTGTCCATGTTTTTGGTCGATGCCGATGCCAAAGGCGTCACCGTCACCCGCACCCATATGGACGATAGCCGCAATGCCGCCATTGTATCGCTGGACGGGGTGGAGGTTTCTGCCGATGACGCTTTGGGCGGCATTGGCGCGGCTTATCCCGAATTGGAAAATGTGCTGGATTTGGGACGCGCTTGCATTGCCGCTGAAATGTTGGGTGGCGCGGAAGCGGTGTTCGACACCACACTTGAATATCTTAAAGAGCGCAAGCAATTCGGCGTGATTATCGGCACGTTCCAAGCGTTGAAACACCGTGCGGCAGAAATGTTCTGCGAGGTGGAAATCTGCCGCTCCGTGGTGCTGGAAGCCTTGTCAGCGCTTGATGAGCGCCGCAATGATGTGCCCGCCGTCACCAGCCTTGCCAAAGCGCGGGTCGGTGAAGCGGCGCGGCTGATTACCAATGAAGGCGTGCAAATGCATGGCGGCATCGGCATGACCGATGCGGTTGATATGGGGCTATATTTGAAACGCGCCCGTGTGCAAGCGCAAATGCTCGGTGACAGCAATTTCCACCGCGCCCGCTATGCCGATTTGGGCGGTTATTAATAAATAAAATGAAAGTTTTACAAGGCCTCGACATTTGCTTGTCGAGGCCTTATTTTTTCACTGAATCTAATTGTCGAAGGAAATGCAATGGCAGATGACGCGCAACAACCGGAGCGGATTACCGTTCTTGCAGAAGAATTTACCCCTGCCGCGATGGAGTTTCACCGTCGCAATATGAGCGCGCGCGGCTATCGCATGGAAGGGCAAATTACGCCGCGTCGTTACATGATGATTGACGGGCCGGGTGAACCCAGCGATTTGTTCGACGGCAAAGAATATTATGCGGTTACTTTCGTCCGCAAAGACGACGAGTAACCCTGCGGCAAATAAGCCTTTTCTCCGGCAAAGCTGGCTTCCAGAGCATAAATCGGCTAAAGCTATCGTTAGAAACTAGGGATTTTCAATGGCCGTCGAATACGACAAGCATTTGGATGACGCGCTGGCCTCATTGCATGATGAGGGCCGCTATCGCGTATTTACCGATTTGGCACGCAGCGCCGGTGCTTTTCCGCGCGCCATGAACCATTCGGCCAATCCGCCGCGCGAGGTTATTGTTTGGTGTTCCAATGATTATTTGGGCATGGGACAAAACGCCGATGTGATGAACGCCATGAAGCACGCCATTGACACAATGGGCACGGGCGCGGGCGGCACACGCAATATTTCCGGCACCCACCATATGATTGTTGAACTGGAAAACGAACTTGCCGATTTGCACGATAAAGAGGCCGCTTTGGTCTTTACCTCGGGCTATATTTCCAATGAAGCGACAATTTCGACATTGGCCAAATTGCTGCCCGATTGCCTTATCCTGTCGGACGAATTGAACCATGCCTCAATGATTGAAGGCGTGCGCCAAAGCGGCTGCTCAAAGCTGATTTGGCGGCACAATGATATTGAACATTTGGAAAGCTTGCTACGCGATGCCGACCCGGCGCGCCCCAAGCTGATTGCCTTTGAAAGCGTCTATTCAATGGATGGCGATATTGCGCCGATTGAAGCGATTTGTAACTTGGCCGAAAAATATGACGCACTGACTTATCTTGATGAAGTGCATGCAGTGGGCATGTATGGCCCGCGTGGCGGCGGCATTGCCGACCGCGACAATCTCATGCAGCGCGTTGACATTATTGAAGGCACGCTGGCCAAAGCCTTCGGCATTATGGGCGGCTATATTACCGGCAAGCAAAATCTGGTTGATGCCATTCGTTCCTATGCGCCGGGCTTTATTTTCACCACCACCTTGCCGCCGACGGTTGCCGCCGGTGCCATTAAAAGCGTGCAATTGGTGAAACAGGCCGCTGATTTGCGCCAGCGCCATCAAGAGCGCGCCGAAAGGCTGAAAACCATGCTGGAGCAAGCCGGTATGCCGGTCTTGCGCACGGAAACGCATATTGTACCGCTTATGGTCGGCGATCCGGTGCTGTGCAAGGCGGCCTCTGACCGCTTGCTCAATGAGCATAATATTTACATTCAACCAATTAACTATCCGACCGTGCCGCGCGGCACGGAGCGGCTTCGCATCACCCCATCGCCGCTGCATGATGACGCAATGATGGACGCACTTGTCGAAGCGGTTCAGGAAGTCTGGGCACATTTGGATATTTCCTGCGACCTACCGGATTTGATGGCTGCGCCCGCGGCTCAGTAATGTTGCCCAATACTCACCCTGAAGTTGCGTTTGGCAAAACCGGCCTTTTATTGGTCAATCTCGGCACGCCCGAAACACCCGACAAAAAGGGATTGCGCCCCTATCTCAAACAATTTTTAAGCGACCGCCGCGTTATCGAAGCATCGCCACTTATTTGGCAGCCGATTTTGCGCGGCATAATTTTGAACACGCGGCCGAAAAAATCGGCCGAGGCCTATGCGAAAATCTGGCGCGAAGAAAGCAATGAAAGCCCGTTGCGCTATTATACGCGGGTGCAAGCTGAAAAATTGCAAGCCCAGCTTGGTGATGGTGTGAAAGTTGATTGGGCCATGCGCTATGGCGCGCCGTCCATTGAAACGCGCCTTGCCGATATGAAAGCGGCGGGCTGTGAGCGCATCGCCATTATCGCGCTTTACCCGCAATATAGCGCTTCCACCTCGGCCAGCGTTTATGATGATGTTTTCCGCGCTTTGTTGAAGCTGCGCTGGCAACCCGCCATTCGCACCGCTGCACCGTGGCACGACCATCCGGCCTATATTGATGCGCTGGCGCAATCGGTGACCTGACCATTTGCAAAGCTTGGATTATCAGCCCGAGCATATCATCGCTTCATTTCACGGCCTGCCACAAAGCTATTTTGAAAAAGGTGACCCTTATCATTGCCATTGCGCCAAAACGGCAAGGTTGTTGCGCGAAAAATTGGGCATGGATGAGGATAAATTGCGGCTGACGTTTCAATCACGGTTCGGGCCGACCAAATGGCTGGAGCCCTATACGGATAAAACCGTTATCGAGATGGCCGAACGGGGCGTGAAGAAGATTGCCGTGGTAACGCCGGGCTTTATTTCCGACTGCGTGGAAACGCTGGAAGAGATTGGCATTGCGCTTCAAGAAGACTTTGAGGAAGCGGGCGGCACCCATTTTTCAACCGTGCCATGCCTCAATGACAGCGATATATCTCAAAACTTTTGCAAATAATTGCTGAAAGGGAATTGGCCGGCTGGCTGTAACCCTTGACCTGTCATCACTTTATCGGGCAGTGTCTTGTTCTAGAGAGGGTTTTGTGTCTGATTGGTTACACCTGATTGGCTGGCCTCCTTCGATTATCACAGGTGGCTTGCTCATATTTCTATCGCTTGGCTATGGAACACAGGCGCGCAAAAAACTGCGCCCAATCCTGCTCGCCGTTCAAGTCGCCCTCATCACCCTAATCATTTCTGCCTTGATGGATGGGGTTCAGCAGGGCGTATCGGGCATGACAAGCGCCCTATTGTCGACAACCGTCGGCGCATTTCTCAGCTATCTAATAATTGGCTGGCTAATTATCAAATTATGCTTCATCATTCGGGTTCGCAACGAACAGTCCAATATTTTCACGCGAAACCGCAGGCCATGACACAAATAAATTTTACCGCCGGGCTTAAAGCCTATACGGTCGGTCTTCTCACCCTGATTTACACGGCAAATTATGTAGATCGGCAGATTGTCGCCATTTTGCTGCAAGCCATTAAGACCGATATGCAGCTCAGTGACACGCAACTTGGCATGCTCACCGGCCTCGCATTCGGCATTTTTTACGCCACATTGGGCATTCCCATCGCCTATTTGGCCGACCGCATGTCGCGCAAGAAAATCATCATTGCCTCATTAACGCTGTTTTCATTGATGACCTATGCGTGCGGACTGGCGCAAAATTATGTGCAGCTTTTGCTGGCGCGCATCGGCGTCGGTGTCGGAGAAGCCGGCACCAGCCCGCCATCACATGCAATGATTGCCGATATGTATGCCCCGTCCGACCGCGCAACGCCGCTGGCGGTGTTTGCCCTGGGCATTAATTTGGGCCTGTTTGTCGCCTTTATTGCCGGTGGCTGGATTGCCGATAATTATGGCTGGCGCACCGCCATTCAGGTGATTGCCCTGCCCGGCTTTGTGCTGGCCATTATTGCTTGGTTTACCCTGCAAGACCCGCCGCGCGGCATGAGCGATGACGTGGCCGGTGAAAGCGAAGCCCCGCCATTAATGGATACGGTGCGTTATATGTGGCGTACCCCATCCATGCGGCAATTGCTCATCGGCTCAACGCTTATCATTATTGTCGGCTATGGCGCAGTCGCCTGGCTGCCCAGCTATTTCATTCGCGTGCACGGCATGACGGCAACACAAGTCGGTATGATTTTGGCGCTGATGATTGGTTTTGGTGGTGCCATTGGCACAACAATGGGCGGCGTGGTGGCCGACCGCCTCGGCAAAAAAGACGTACGCTGGAATATGTGGCTGGTCGGCATTATCGGCCTTATTGTCGCGCCGTTTTCCGTTATGGGCTATCTCGCCGGAAGCGGGCAAGCCGCTTTGCTATGGCTGATTATCCCAACAATGGCCGGTGCGCTGTATTTCGGCCCGACTTTGGCCATGCTGCACACGCTGGTAAAACCGGAAATGCGCTCACTCGCTTCCGCCATTTTGCTGTTCATCAATAATATATTCGGCCTCGGCATCGGCCCGCTCAGTGTCGGCATGATGAGTGACGCTTTGGCGCCGGAATATGGCTCGCGCGGCCTCGGTGTCGCATTGGCATTGATGGTGATTATCGGCCTTTGGGGCAGTGTTCACTATCTGCTCGCCGGTCGCTCACTGGCGCGCGATATTGACGCCATGCAACGGGCCTGACATTTTAAGCGCACCGAATTTGGCGTAAAAGCACCATGCAAAAAAGCGTTTGCCATTTTTCTGGCTTCCTGCTTGCCGGTTCGTCCGCTTGTTCGTCGGCTTGGGCCAATGATGCGACACGATATTTCGCAGCCGAATATCGCCTTTATGTCAGCGGCTTATTGATTGGCAAAGCCAATGTGCGGCTGGCTATTTCGCCCGATAATTATCTATTGAGCGCTCATATTCGCCCGGCCGGTTTCGGGCGCATTGCCGGACAAAGCCATGTCGTTTCCACCACGCGCGGCACTTTGCGCGATGGAAACTTGATGCCGCAACGCCTCGACCTGAGTTGGACCTCGGAAGACACGATTAAATCGAGCTATATGGATTATATTGACGGTGCGCCGCATAAATTCGTTTCCGGCTACGCCCAACCCGAAGAATTTCGTTCCAAAAACCCGATTGCCATTGAAAATGTCGGGGGCGGCAGTGTTGACCCGTTTTTGGGTCTGCTCTCGCCGTTAAACGGGCGGCCTTTGCGCGCCGCCTGCAACGGGACAAAACGGATATTTGATGGGCGGCGCTTGGCGACACTAACGGCGCAAGATGTGGTTTTTGTTTCACCCTTCGAACATGATTTCCCGCAGCGTCGCCCTGCCGTGAGGTGCAGCATTTTATGGCAACCCGTAGCCGGATATTCTGAGGCCAGCTTGGAGCGCGCCGCCGAGTTTCCGCCGGTGCGCGCCCATTTCGGTCAAATCAGTAATATCGGCTTTGCCGCGCCGCTGGATATGCGCGGTAAATCACGCTATGGCCGCGTCACCATTTACGCCGTGCGCTATTTTACCGAAACAATGACGCCGTTTTCGCCTTTCGACATTCGAGAAATCACCGCGCAATAATGCCTGAAAGCGGCGTTTTCCGCGCCAAACGGGCACAATATGTCGCACCGTCATAATTATTTGTTTTTTTATTCGCCCTTATCGGTCGCCGCTCTATTTAAAGCACTGAAGCTTAGTGTCCAATCCAAGCGCCTAATCGATTGAGACGGCTTATCCGCTTCGGCGCGCTTTCAAAAATGGAGGCGAATATGCAGACCGGAACTGTAAAATGGTTCAATTCGGCCAAAGGATATGGCTTTATCACCCCTGATACGGGCGGTGATGATTGCTTTGTTCATGTAACGGCTATTCAGGCTTCAGGCTTGAAACAATTGATTGAAGATCAGCGGGTAGAATTCGATATGCAAGAGGGCCGAAATGGCCGCATGGTTGCTTGCGATATATCAATTTTGGAAGGCAGCAGCGAGGCTGCCGCCGAGTAATATCTACTTGCACATCGCGCCCTTTTGTCCGATTTTAGGACAAAAGGAGCGTCATCTTGCCGAAGATAGAAATTTACACCACGACAATCTGCCCCTTCTGTCACGCAGCGAAAAAACTGCTGAAAGAAAAAGGGGCAAGCTTTTCTGAGATTAGCTTGACCAAAGAACCGCATTTGCGCGACCGCATGGTTGAGCGTGCCAGTGGCGGCCGCACTGTGCCGCAAATTTTCATTGATGACACGCATATTGGCGGTTGTGACGATCTCTATGCGCTGGACGCAAAAGGCGGTCTCGACCCGCTGCTCGGCTCTTAAGCCTACAAGCCCGACATCATTCTGAAATAAAAACGCACCGTATCGTTCAGCGTGGCAACGCTGATGCGTTCATTCGTGCCGTGAATGCTGGCCAAATCGCTGGGTGCCAATTGCATATAGGTAAAGCGATAATGATTGGGCGTCAGCTTGCGATAATGGCGCGTATCGGTTGCCGCCACCAGCAGGCGCGGCGTCACGATAAGCCGTTGCGGTGCGGCCGTGTCGCGAATGGCAGATGTCAGATGCTGCCAGCCAAAGCCTTCGGTCGGGCTGACCGGCGATGGCGACATGCCGCGCTGGCCCGAACCGTCAAACGTTACTTCAACCCGCGCATCATCAATAACACTCAATAACACGCGCGCGCACCGTATCCGGGGTTTCACCGGGCAAAATACGGAAATTGACTTTCGCCGCCGCATCAATCGGCAGCACATTGGCTTTAATGCCGCCTTTAATCATGGTGGCCGCGGTGGTTGTGCGCATAGCTGCCTGCGCTTGCTTATCCCCTTCAAAGGCCCCCATGACCAATGGCTTAAACAGCCAAAGATTTTTCATCACCAATCGATTGGCAAATGGCATGTCATCGGCCACGGCCTCCAAAAAACTTTGCGTATGGCTGAAATCGCGCGGAAATTGGTCAGCTTCAAGAGCTGCAATAGCGGCAGCCAAAACCCCGATGGAGGTCTGCTCCGGCGGCATGGAAGAATGACCGCCCTCGCCAACAACTTTCAATTGCAAAGTGACAATGCCTTTTTCAGCCGGCGCAATAAGCGCCATCGGCGCATCAATGCCGGGCACCACGCCTTGCGTCACCAAACCGCCTTCATCGACCAGAAACTCGGCTTGCACACCGCGCTTCAACAGCACATTGGCCATCACTTTCGCGCCATCAATACCGCCTTGTTCTTCATCATGGCCGAAAGCGAAATAAATCGTCCGCTTGGGCTGCAAGCCTTGTTGCAGCATATTTTCGGCGGCCTCCAACAAGCCGATAATATTCACTTTATTGTCCAGCGTGCCGCGTCCCCAAATAAACCCGTCAGCGACAACACCATCAAAGGGTGGATGCTTCCATTTATCTTCCGTCCCCGGCACAACCGGCACAACATCAAGATGCCCGAGCAAAATGACCGGTTTATTGTCATCGCTGACCGGTTGCGGCCCTGCCATGTATAAAGCAGGGAATAATCGGCAATGATTTCGCGTTTCAATGTTTTGTGCACCAGCGGAAACTGTTGCTCGAGATAATCGTGATAAGCCAACAATTGTTTGCGTCTGAAGTCGGTTTATCGCGCCCGAATGAAATGGTTTCAAAGCGCACGGACTCGCTCATCAATCGCGTGACGCGGTCGCTATCCGGACGAAACTCAAACGCCTCACCGACACTCTGGTCGGCCGCTTGGTGTAAACGTTCGAACCAATAAAACCGTAAACAGCAAAACCAAAGCCGCCGCAATGGCAGGCAGAATTTTTTCTTAAACATTTTTATCCCCTATTTCGGCAAATCCGCCATTGGCTGGCGTTCCATCGACAAAATCACGCCCAAACCGGCCATAAAAGTCAGTAGCGACGTGCCTCCGTAAGAAATTAATGGTAGCGGCACACCGACAACCGGCGCAAGCCCCATTACCATAGCCAAATTGACCGATGACATAAATCGACAAGGCAAAAGCAAACCCGGCAATGGTCAGTTGCGAGAAGCGGTGCCGCATTTGCGACTGCAATGTTGAACATTAAGAAAATCAGAACGGCAAACAAAAATATCAAGCAAAAGCGAGCCGATAAAACCCAGCTCTTCGGCATAAATGGCAAAAACAAAATCCGTGTGACGTTCAGGCAAAAATTTAAGCTGACTTTGTGTGCCTTGCGCCAGCCCTTGCCGAACAAGCCGCCGGAACCGATGCCGATTTTCGACTGAATAATATGATATCCGGCTCCCAACGGGTCGCGCGCAGGGTCGAGGAAGACCAAGACCCGTTCTTTTTGATATTCAAACAGATAATTCCAAACCACCGGTACGGCCGCAATCGCAATCGCAATACCGGCAAGGAAATAACGCATCGACACTCCGGCAAGAAACACCACGCCAATGCCGCTGGCTGCCAGCATCAGCGCCGTGCCCAAATCCGGCTGTGCGAATAACAATAAAGCGGGCAAGCCAATCATCGGCTATCGGTGCAAGCAAGCCCTGTCGGGCGCGAAACATCATCGCGATGCAGTGTGTGGTAATAGCGCGCCAGCGCCATAATCAAGGCAAAGCGCATAAATTCAGACGGCTGCAAGGTGACAAACCCCAAATCAAGCCAACGCTGCGCGCCCATACCGGTATCGCCGAAAAGCTCCACGGCAATGAGCAATGAAAATCCCCGTAAATCGGATAGGAAAAATTGAAAATGGTCCGCAAATCCAGATTGGCAATGGCATACATCAGTATCAAACCGACCGCCAATCGGGTCGCGTGACGCCACGCCCAGGGCGAAAATCACCACCGGCAACAGAATAAAGTACCATCACGCCAATCAGCCCCAGAAGCAGCGTGATGAAATTAACGGCATGTTCAAAAGGCCAACTGACCAATTGCCCCATGCGGCCACTGCTGCGCGACTGGTAACTCATGACGCCGCCTCAGGCTTATCTTTGCATCGACCAGCTTGGCCGGACGGGCAATATTTTTATTATTCAATAGCTGCACCATAATATCGCGCGCAATCGGCGCGGCGACCTGCGCGCCGCCGCCGCCATGCTCAACAACAACGCTGACCGCATAACGCGGATTATTGTGCGGCACATAGCCGACAAATAGCGAGTGGTCGCGCAAATGCCAATCAAGTTTGGAATTGGGAATAACCCCGGTCAGGCGCTCATCTTTGGAAATACGGCGCACTTGCACGGTGCCGGTTTTACCCGACATGCGCGCGCCGTCAATCAAAAGGCTAGAGGCATAGGCCGTGCCATCCGGGCGGTTGACCGAGCGATACATGCCGCGTTGAACAATGGCCAGATTTTCAGGCTTCAAGCCCAGTTCAGAAACCGGCTCAACTGCATCATCGGTTTTGATAATGCGCGGTTTTAACCAGCTTGCCGCCATTGGCCAAAGCCGCCGTCATAACCGTTAATTGCAATGGTGTGGCCAGCAGATAACCCTGACCGATGGCGGTGATAATGGTCTCACCCGTGCGCCAGCCGGTATCATAATTGGCGCGCTTCCAATCGCGCCCGGGCACAGTGCCACCTTTTTTCACCATCGAGATTAATGCCGGTCAATTCGCCAAAGCCAAAACGACGCGCCATCGCCTTCAATACGGTCAATGCCGACACGCAAAGCCAAATCGTAAAAATAAGTGTCGCAAGAGCGCTCGATCGCATCAATCATATTGACCGGCCCATGACCATCGATGTCCAGCAATGAAATTCCTCGCGCGCAAATTCATAAATCCCGCTACAGGTGATTTTTTCTTCCGGATCAATCAGCTTTTCTTCCAGCGCCGCCAGCGCCACCAGCATTTTGAAGGTCGAGCCGGGTGCATAAAGACCGCGCATGGCTTTATTGACCAATGGCTTGCGCTCATGGTCGATAAGTTGCTCCCATTCTTCGACCTCAATGCCACGCGATAATTTATTCAAATCGAAGCTCGGCGCTGACACCATGCTGATCATTTCGCCGCTATGGATATCCATCACCATTGCCGAACCGCTTAACCCTTTGAGGCGCTGCGCCGAAAATTTTTGCAAATCCAAATCAATGGACAATGCCAAGTCGCGCCCTTTTTCGCCCGGCTCGGATCGCAATTCGCGCACCGTGCGACCAATGGCATTCACTTCGACATGACGCACGCCGGGAATGCCACGCAAATCGCGCTCAAAATCGCGTTCAACGCCGCTGCGCCCGACATGGTCGCCGACAATATCATCGACACGCTGCAAGTCTTCGCGCGTTTTGGTGCCGACAAAGCCGACCAAATGGGCCACTGATTGAGCATGCGGATAGACCCGCTTTTGCCCGACCAGAGGTTCAACGCCTGAAAGATAAGGCAAGATTAAGGTTTAGCGCCGCAAACGCATCCCATGACAAATCTTCCAAAATCACCATTGGTTTGAAAGCCGGCTGGCGGCCGATTTTGCGGCGAATTTCATAAACCGCTGACCGATCTGAGGTTCAGCAAACGCGTCAAATCATTAAGCGTCGCATCCATATTGGCGACCTGCTCCGGCACCATACGGATTTGCAAATTGCGATCATTATCCGCCAATAATTTGCCAAAGCGGTCTGTAATCCGCCCGCGCACCGCCGATATTTGAGAAATATTAACGCGATTGGCTTCCGCCAATGTGGCATAGACATCTGACCGCGCCACTTGCAAAAACTGTAAACGACCGGCCAATACCAGAAACAAACCGGCTTGCAAGCCGCCAAGCAATCAGCAAGCGCCGCGAAAAATCCTGACCTTCAGTGTCATAAATCGACATCAGTTTCTCTCCGAGGCGGTGAGGGTTTCACTGAAAAATGACAGTGGAAAATAAACAGCGGGAAAAAACAAGATGCAGACAAAGACTGATAGCAAAAACGGAACGGTTGCCAAGTGCAAATCATCGATCATCAAGGCCAGCAAAAATGCCGATAAATATGTCATTGCAACCAGCACGGCAAAAGTGACCCAGTAAGAGCCAAAACTGGCCGTCGATAGAATATTGCGTTGGCTGACGCAGAGTAGGTAGAAAATTACGAATAGCGAAGACCAAAAACCAAGCGGCATTTCACTCAAAATATCATTCAACAAACCGAGACCCGCCAAAAACGCCGGGGTCGCGTCACTTTCCGCCGTCAGGCCGATGAAAAAAAGCGGAACAAAATACAACCCGATTTTGAGCTGCGCCATGACAAAAAAATTGGCCGGCACGCCTTCGAGAAAAATAAATATCAAAACCAGAAGATAGGGGACAAAAATGCCGCCGCCGGTTTCATTGGGCTTTTAAAGCGGTTCATTGCGCCAAACTCGGCGCCGGTTGAATTTCGCTTGGCGGGTCTTCCGTCGGCTGTGCGACAGAACAACGCGAATAAAATTGAGGCTCTGCAAATCATCGAGCAGTCGCACGGTTAATTTGTCGTCATCATTGCGCCGCACCAGTGCCACCGGCAAGCCGACAGGAATTTGCCCACCGCGCCCAGAGGTCACCAGCAAATCGCCATCTTTCAATTCCGCCTGACGCGGCAAAAATTGCAATTCAGGCTGCGGTCGATTGGTGCCTGACAAAATCGCCTGCACATCAGACGACAATGCCACCACCGGAATATGGCTGTTAAAATCGGTGAGCAATAAAATGCGCGATGAATTACGCCCACTGGAAATAAC
Source organism: Rhodobiaceae bacterium (assembly GCA_038143435.1). Taxonomy (GTDB): domain Bacteria; phylum Pseudomonadota; class Alphaproteobacteria; order RS24; family RS24; genus UBA8337. The sequence continues at coordinate 309,697 of JAYQLX010000004.1, forward strand.
GCGCCCAATCAGCCCGTTAAGCCCCATAACCGCTTGCCCGGGCAGTAATGCCACGATCGCGTCCCCCCTTTGGCGACCAAAGTTTGAACAAACGGACTGTTCAAATCGGCAATGACGCGCGCATTGACCATTTGCAAATCCGGCTCTTTCGGCAAATTGAGCAGATTGCGATATTGTTCATCAGCAATTCGGCCCGCGTTAACTCATTTATCCGTTCCCGCAATTCGATATTTTGCCGTTCCAATTCGCGATTGCGATTTCTGATATCATCCAGAGTGGTGAAATAATCTCCGATATCTTGGCAAGCGCGCGGCGGGTCGCCCGAACAGTTCCAGCACCGGGCTAACACATCGAAAAAACACCTGGCGCATGGCCGAAACGCGCGGTCATCGTTTTGGGATAATGGCGAGAACGAGAAAACCGGCAATCAAACACAAGGACGGCGATTCCGACGGCGCTAATCAGCCGGTTTTCACGTCCTCCTATGCCTGATTTGGCCACTGAGCCCCTCTTCGGTTAACCTCTAATAGGCGACAGACAGAACATGCTTCATGGTTTTTATGTGTTCCAATGCACGTCCTGTGCCGAGCACAACGCAAGACAGCGCTTCATCGGCAATCGATACGGGCAAGCCGGTTGCTTCACGCAGATAAGCGTCCAAATTATGCAACAGACCGCCACCGCCGGTCATAACAATGCCTTTATCGACGATATCGGCCGCCAGTTCAGGCGGTGTCGCTTCAAGTGCGACCTTCACCGCCTCAACAATCGCGCCCACCGGCTCGGAAAGGCTCTCGGCAATTTCGCGCTGGGTAATCACTACTTCGCGCGGCACGCCATTCATCAAATCGCGCCCTTTGATTTTCACCGACTCGCCTTCTTGCCGGGCGGCATCATGGCCGAGCCGACTTCTTTTTTGATGCACTCGGCGCTGGACTCGCCAAGCAGCAAATTATGATTGCGGCGAATATGAGCGATAATCGCCTCATCCATTTTATCGCCACCGACACGCACAGAGCGCGAATAAACAATGCCGCCCAAGCGACAACACGGCGACTTCAGTCGTGCCGCCGCCAATATCAATCACCATAGAACCGGTCGGCTCAGTGACCGGCAAACCGGCACCAATGGCCGCCGCCATCGGCTCTTCAATCAAAAATACGCGGCGCGCACCGGCTGACATGGCGCTTTCTTGAATGGCGCGTCGTTCAACCGCTGTTGCACCTGACGGCACGCAAACGACAATCTGCGGATTGGCAAAGGAACGCCGATTATGCACCTTGCGGATAAAGTGCTTAATCATTTCCTCGGTCACGTCAAAATCGGCAATCACGCCGTCGCGCATCGGGCGAATGGCTTTGATATTGCCAGGCGTGCGACCAAGCATCATTTTGGCTTCATCCCCGACGGCGAGAACTCGATTGCGGCCATTCTGCTCGATAATCGCCACAACTGACGGTTCGTTCAGCACAATGCCACGACCCTTCACATAGACCAGCGTATTGGCCGTGCCGAGGTCGATGGCCATATCGGCCGAAAACATAGCGAGCAGCATATTCAACATTCGAGTTCTCCCCCCAATAGGAACAGTAATTTAAGCGGTCAGCGAGTCAGGCGCTTGTTTCTCACGCTTTATCAGCAATTTGTTTAACGCACTGACATAAGCCCGCGCCGAGGCCACCATTGTGTCCGTATCGGCGGCACGACCGGTAACCGTTTTGCCTTTTTCTTCCAATCGGACACTGACTTCAGCTTGCGCATCCGTGCCTTCGGTAACCGCATGAACTTGATATAGTTGCAAATTCGCTTCATGCGGAAACAGCGCGTTAATGGCATTGAAAGTGGCATCAACCGGGCCGTCACCGGTGCTGTCAATTTCGGTTTCCTTGCCGTCAATTTCCAGCTTCAGCATGGCCTGTTGCGGCCCTTCTGAACCGGCAATGACACGCAAAGAAACCAATTTCACACGGTCAGCCCCTTTGGCCACTTCATCATCAACCAAAGCGACAATATCATCGTCAAAAACGTGTTTTTTGCGATCGGCCAAATCTTTGAAGCGGGTAAAGGCTTCTTGCAATTGATTATCGCCCAGCTCATAGCCCAGCGCTTTAATCTTCTCGCGGAACGCATGACGACCCGAATGCTTGCCCATCACCAGCGAGGTCTGCGAAATACCGACACTTTCCGGCGTCATGATTTCGTAAGTCTGGTTGTTTTTCAGCATACCGTCTTGGTGAATACCGCTTTCATGGGCAAAGGCATTTTGGCCAACAATCGCTTTATTATATTGCACCGGAAACGCCGTGACCGATGATACCAATTTGGAGGCGCGCGCCAGGCTGGTTGTTTCAATATTGGTCCATTGCGGCATCGCATCATTGCGCACATTCAGCGCCATAACGATTTCTTCCAATGCCGCATTACCGGCGCGTTCACCCAAGCCGTTAATCGTGCACTCGACTTGTCGCGCACCGGCTTGCACACCTGACAAGGAATTGGCAACCGCCAGCCCCAAATCATTATGGCAATGGGTTGAGATAATCGCCTTATCAATATTCGGCACACGCTCGCGCAGCATGGTGATAATCTCGAAATATTCCTGCGGCACGGTATAGCCCACCGTATCGGGAATATTAATCGTGGTTGCACCGGCCTTAATGGCGGTTTCTACCGTGGCGCATAAAAAATCGCGGTCGGTGCGGGTTGCATCTTCCGGCGACCATTCGACATTTTCAACATGATTGCGTGCATGGCTGACGGAAAAGGCAATCGCTTCCATTACCTCATCGGGTTCCATTTGCAGCTTGTGCTTCATATGCACCGGGCTGGTGGAGATGAAAGTATGGATGCGCGGGTTTTTGGCGTGTTTCACCGCATCGGCAGCGCGGTCAATGTCTTTTGCACCGGCCCGCGCCAAACCGCATACTTGCGCGTTTTTCATCAGCTTGGCGACTTCCGATACGCTTTCAAAATCGCCGTTTGAGGCAATCGGAAAACCGGCTTCGATAACGTCAACGCCCATTGCATCCAGCAATTCAGCGATTTGCAGCTTTTCTTCCAGCGTCATGGACGCGCCGGGCGACTGCTCGCCATCGCGCAATGTGGTGTCGAAAATATAGACGCGGTCCTGTTCGGCGCCGCTTTGTTTGATTGAGTTGGTCATGGTTTCATCCTTCCTGTGACCTTTGGGTCATGTGTTCCTTTCCTGATAAATCCCCTGAAAACGCGCCGTTCATCGACTGTCCGATCTCAGGGGCAGGTAAGGAGAAGGATGGTTAGTGCAGTGGCAGATGTTGGCGCGCACGAAATCGCACGAGCCAAAGAGGCCGTGTCCCGATTCCGAAAAGATTTAGCGCACAAATTCATATGCCGTTCTTTCTGAAACATTCACCATTGAGCATTGCTCATATATCTGTTTACGCAAGGAAAACTCGCATGGCAAGAACTTTCAGCGCAAGATTCCGCGCTTTAGAATGCCATCATCATGCGCTGACATCGCCGCGCAGCCGTGCCGATTCATCTTCAACCGCTTGCACAACAAAATCCATCACCGCACGCACATGGCCAAGTTTGGCCATATCGGCCCGCGTCAGCAGCCATAATTCCAAACTGCCGACCAAATCAGGCCCGGCCAAACGGGTCAAACCGCTGACATTATCGGCTTGAAAACACGGCAAGGCGGCGACCGCATCACCGTTCAAACAGGCCGCCAAGCGCGTTGCGGCGCTTGAGGAGCGCATCAGCACCTGCCCCGCTTTTTCAGCCCGTGACAGCCACCAAACCGGCCCAAGCGGGCGCTCTTCCTCGGAAAAACCGATAATTTTGACGTCGGACAAATCATTGCGCGCCGGCCCGTCGCCCAATGTCGCGGCATAATCGCTGGACGCATAAAGCCCATAAGCCACATCAGTCAATTTTCGCACCAACATATCGCCCTGTGTCGGGCGCGCCAGCCTGAGCGCAATATCAACATCGCGCAGCGCATTCATCACGCGCGGGGCCGCGCCGGGGCCGGAAATCGACGGGTCGGTGATGATATCGAGCGCCACATCGGGCGATTTTTCCTGCAAAATGGGTAAAAGCGGCCCCAACAGACCGCCGGCCACCACTTCGCTGGCCGAAAGCCGCACCACGCCGCGCACATTGCCCGAACCGGCCTGAAAATCGCGCTGCAAAGAGGACAGGCTGTTATCGACCGGTTCCAGTGATTGCAGCAGCCTTGTGCCGTCCTGCGTCAACGCATAGCCGCTCCGCAGCCGCTCAAACAGCCGCGCATTCAACGCTTCTTCGAGATTGCCGATACGCCGCAAAACCGTGGTTGTGTTGACATTCAACTCGCGCGCGGCGGCCGACAGGCTGCCGGTTGCGGCAACTGCCAGAAAATAGCGCAAATCATCCCAATCAAGGCCTTTCATAATTGCAATAGAGTACCTGCAAATACGCAAGATTGCAATTATGCAAGGTAGGCTTTGCTTATTCAGGTGTTTTATCGATATTCAACCAATGGTCGAGAGACAAACGTCCGGCTCCATTCACCGCCAAAAACAGCAACAAAAACACCCAAAAAAGGCGTTGGTCGAGAATGAGCGGAAGCGCGGTCAAACCAGCCACCAATTAAAGCGAAACAATCCACGCCGATTGCAATTAAAGGCCGAATGAACCAATTTTGAACGATTTGAAAGAAAGCAAAGGGTGTAAATACCACAAAAAGACAGGCGCTCATTGGCGAGGTGCTCTTCTCAAATCTTTCTAAAAAAGAAAGGCTAGTTGCGCTCTTGGTCCACCAGCTTATTGGCGGCAATCCAAGGCATTTTCGAGCGTAAATCGGCACCGACTTTTTCAATCGGATGCGCGTCTGACTTGGCACGGAAATCTTTGATTTCCTCTTGGCCGCCCTGCATCCAGCGATCGGTGAATTTGCCGGTCTGAATGTCTTCGAGAATTTTCTTCATCTCGGCTTTGGTTTCGGATGTCACGACACGCGGGCCGGAAACATATTCACCAAACTCGGCCGTGTTGGAGATGGAGTAATTCATATTGGCAATGCCGCCTTCATAAATCAGGTCCACAATCAGCTTCACCTCGTGCAGGCATTCGAAATAGGCCATTTCCGGCGGATAACCGGCTTCGGTCAATGTTTCATAACCGGCTTTAATCAGCTCGACCACACCACCGCACAAGACGGCTTGTTCGCCGAACAAATCGGTTTCGCATTCATCGCGGAAAGTGGTTTCAATAATGCCCGAACGACCGCCGCCGACGCCGCACGCATAAGACAGCGCCAAATCACGCGCTGCACCTGAGGCATCTTGCGCAACGGCAACCAAACAGGGCACACCGCCGCCTTTCAAATATTCACCGCGCACCGTATGACCGGGGCCTTTCGGCGCGACCATTGACACGTCAAGGTCGGGGCGCGCTTCAATGAGACCGAAATGAATCGACAGGCCATGCGCGAACATCAGCGTGCCGCCTTCGCGAATATTATTGGCAATATGCTCGGCATAAATATCTTTTTGCAGCTCATCAGGTGTCAAAATCATCACCACATCAGCCCAAGCGGCCGCATCGGCAATGTTCTTTACCTCAATGCCTTCGGCTTCGGCTTTGGCAATCGAGCCGGAGCCGTCGCGCAAACCGACGCAAATTTGTTCAACGCCGCTATCGCGCAGATTGAGCAAATGAGCATGGCCTTGCGAACCATAGCCAATCACGGCCACTTTCTTGTCTTTAATCAGATTTGCATCTGCGTCGCGTTCATAAAGCATTTCCATCAGTTTGCTCCTTAAATGCTCAAAAATTACATAGGTTCCGGGCCGCGCGCCAAAGCCGCCGCGCCGGTGCGCGAAGCTTCTTGCAGCCCCAAAGGTGTCATTAATTCGATAAAGGCATCGATTTTTTCGCTATTGCCGGTGATTTCAAAAACAAAGCTCTCAGGCGTCGCATCGACGACACGGGCGCGAAACGCTTCCGACAAGCGCAAGGCTTCAACCCGCGCCTCGCCTTTGCCCGACACTTTGACCAACGCCAATTCGCGCTCGACGCTCTCGCATTCAACCGTCAGGTCAACGACACGATGCACCGGCACAAGACGACCCAATTGCGCCTTGATTTGCTCAATCACTTGCGGCGTGCCGCTGGTCACAACAGTGATGCGCGACATTTGCGCGGCTTGGTCCACTTCGGCAACGGTCAGGCTATCAATATTATAGCCGCGCCCCGAAAACAGGCCGATAACGCGTGCCAGCACACCGGCCTCATTATCGACCAGCACTGAAATCGTATGCGTCGCTGTAGCTTGTTCGCTCATTGAAAACCTGTCCAACCCGCCCCTCTTACCGGCACTCTATAGCGCAGCACCGCAAGCGGGGAAAGCCCCATATTCACCCTAATTTCTAGACCAGCGCCTTGCCTTCATCAGAGACTTCGACTTCCAGCCCCTGATCGTCAGCCAACAGCATGTCATTATGCGCCGCACCAGACGGTATCATCGGGAAGCAGTTTTCTTCTTTGGTGACAATGCAATCAAAAATAACCGGCCCGTCCGTTTCAACCATGCCCTTAATGGCATCGTCCAATTCGCCGGGCTTTTCGGCCCGAATACCGGTCGCGCCATAGGCTTCAGCCAATTTCACGAAATCGGGCAGCGCCTCGGAATAGGAGTTGGAATAGCGACCGCCATGCAGCAATTCCTGCCATTGGCGCACCATGCCCATATATTCATTGTTCAAAATGAAGATTTTGATGGGCAGACGATGCTGAACCGCGGTCGATAATTCTTGCATGGTCATCATGGCCGAGGCTTCGCCGGCAATATCAATCACCAAGCCTTTCGGATTGGCAACCTGCACGCCGACCGCTGCCGGAATGCCATAGCCCATTGTGCCCAAACCGCCCGAGGTCATCCAGCGATTGGGGTCTTCAAAGCGATAATATTGCGCCGCCCACATTTGGTGCTGGCCCACCTCCGTCGTAATGAACGTGTCCGGCCCTTTGGTCAGCTCATACAGGCGTTCAACCGCATATTGCGGCTTAATCGCCTTATCGTCTTTGCGATAGGCCAGACAATTGCGGTCGCGCCAGCCATCAATTTCCTGCCACCAGTTGCTCAATGCCTTTTTGTCAGGCGTGACGGCGCGCGATTTATAAACCCGCAACATGTCTTCCAACACATGCGCCACATCACCGACAATCGGCACATCGACAACAACATTTTTATTGATGCTGGACGGGTCGATATCGATATGGATTTTCTTGCTGTCGGGCGAAAACTTATCCAAAGCACCGGTGATGCGGTCATCAAAGCGCGCGCCGATATTTATCATGACATCGCAATCATGCATCGCCAGATTGGCTTCATATGTGCCGTGCATGCCCAACATACCGAGCCATTGCTTATCGGCCGACGGATAGCTGCCCAGCCCCATCAGGGTTGACGTAATGGGATAGCCCGTCAGCTTGACGAATTCGCGCAGCAATTGGCTGGCCTGCGGGCCTGAATTAATAACCCCGCCGCCTGTATAGAAAACCGGTTTTTTGGCATTGGCAATCAAATCAACAGCGGCATTAATCGCCTCCATATCGCCTTTGACTTTCGGCTGATAGGATTTGTGCTTCACCGCGGTCGGTTTCAGATAATCGCCCATAGCAAATTGCACATCTTTGGGAATATCGACAACCACCGGGCCGGGGCGGCCCGTGGTGGCGACATAAAACGCTTCATGCATGACGCGCGCCAAATCATTCACGTCTTTGACGAGATAATTATGCTTGGTGCATGCGCGCGTGATGCCGACCGTATCGGCCTCTTGAAATGCATCGGCACCAATCAAATGGGTCGGCACTTGGCCGGTAATGCACACCATCGGAATGGAATCCATCAACGCATCGGTCAGGCCGGTCACCGCATTGGTGGCACCGGGGCCGGAAGTAACAAGCACAACACCGCATTTGCCGCTGGAACGGGCATAGCCCTCCGCCGCATGGGTCGCGCCTTGTTCGTGGCGGACGAGAATATGCTCAATATCTTCCTGCTGGAACAATTCGTCATAAATCGGCAGCACAGCGCCACCGGGATAGCCGAAAATATGCTGCACGCCATTATCGCGCAGGGCTTGCAAGACGATTTGAGCCCCGTTTATTTGTTTTTCCATCATTCCAACCGCGCTTTATCACGCGTCTCCAAATAGTTACGGGCGCAAGAGCGCCCAGAGCTCGCGAAACTAACAAATTTTATATCAAGGTCAAGCTCTATTTTGAAATAAATGAAAAGATTTTGGCAAAATTATTTTCATAATCTTGCTCAGAAAAGCTTTTCCAGTCGCTCATTTGACTGCGGAACCAGGTCATTTGCCGCTTGGCATAGCGCCGTGTTGCCTGTTGTGCCTGCGCCGTGGCCGTTTCGGCATCTATTTCGCCCTGCATATACGCCATTATTTGGCCAACGCCTAGTGCTTTTAGTCCATTGGCATCGGGCGGCAGCTTGAGCGCCCATAATTCTTCAACTTCTTGCTGCGCCCCTGCCGCCAGCATGACCTCATAGCGCGCATTACAACGCGCATAGAGCCAATCGCGATCCGGCATCAGCAAAATACCGCAATAATCGGTCAGTGGCGGCTTTTGCACCTGTTTTTGCCATTGCGATAAAGGCTCACCGGTGGCCTCAAAGACTTCAAGGCCGCGCAAAATGCGCTGCGTATCGGTCGGCGGCAGACGCTCTGCCAATACGCCATCAACGCTTTGCAGTTCGGCATAGAGCGCCGCCAAACCATCACTGTCGAGCCGCGCGCGCAAACCGTCGCGGAGATTTTCAGGAATATCAGGAATATCGGCCAGCCCCTGCAATCAGGCTTTTGAAATAAAGCCCGGTGCCGCCGACCAATATCGGCCGCTGGCCGTTTTTTCCTGCGCTTCGTCGATTGTAGCCAGCGCCTCGGCCTGCCATTGCCCGACACTATAGGGCGCGGCAACCGGCACATGGCCGTAGAGACGATGCGGGGCGCGGCGCAAATCTTCTTTGGGTGGCCGCGCCGTCAGCACATTCAGCGTGTCATAAACCTGCATGCTGTCAGCATTAATGATGCAGCCATTGAATTTTTCTGCCAACGCCAATGCCAATGCGGACTTGCCGCTGGCCGTTGCGCCTGCAATAAGGATGGGAAGCTCTGACATAACTCATTCATATAGGGTTCTTGCACATGACAAAAGCGGCAGAAACGGATTTTCTGGTCATCACCGCACAGCCGGGCAGCAACACGCTACACGACGACAAGCTGGCCGCGCTGGCAGAAGCGATACCGACCTTGCCCGCCGCCGACCGCCTCGGCGATGATGCGGTGCAATATGCGATTGTGCCGGATATGCTGGGCATTGCCGATGCCATGACTGACCGTTTTGGCGACGAGCCGTTTGACATAAACCGCGTCAGCGATGCCGTACGACAGAAAAAAATGCTGATTGCCGATTTGGAGAGCACCATTATCGAGCAGGAATGCCTTGATGAATTGGCAAAGACCATCGGCAAAGAAGATGTGATAGCCGATATAACGGCGCGCGCCATGCGCGGCGAATTGGATTTTGAACCGGCCTTGAAAGAACGCGTCGCCATGCTGCAAGACCTACCTGAAAGCGCGCTTAAAGAGCTTTATGACACCGGCATCTCACTCATGCCCGGGGCGGCGACTTTGCTCGCCACTTTGCGCAAACATGATGTGTTTTGCGGCCTTGTTTCAGGCGGTTTTGCGTTTTTCGCATCGCGCATTGCCGATAAGCTCAATTTCAACCGCTTTCAATGCAATGATTTAAACGTCAGCAATGGCGTGCTTGACGGCACGGTGGTTGAGCCGATTTTGGGTCGCGAAGCCAAAGCGGAAATTCTTGCCGCTTGGGCGGCTGAATTGGGCTTCGGGCAAAACGATGTGCTGGCCGTTGGTGACGGTTCAAATGATTTAGCCATGCTGGGCATTGCCGGCATGGGCGTTGCCTTTCGCGCCAAGCCAGCCGTGGCCGAAACCGCACGCTATCGCGTCACGCATGGCGATTTAACCGCCCTGCTCTATCTGCAAGGCTATAAGCAAAACGAATTCGCCTAAAGCGGCTTTTAATCAGCCAAAGGCAGAGCGATAAAGCGCACGGTTTCACCGGAGCGGATAAAGGCCAGAACTGAATTACGACCGCTTTTCTTGGCCGCTTTCAGGCATCAACCACAGCTTTGGCAGAGCCGACCGCGCGTTGGTCAATCTCTGACACAACATCGCCGGGGCGAATGCCCGCTTCAAAGGCTGCACTGTCGCGCTCAACATCGACAATTACCGCACCGATAACATCATCGCCCAAACCGAAGCGCTGGCGGTTTTCGCGGCTCAGACTTTGTAAGGTGAGGCCGATATAGCTTTCATCGTCATCGCTGCGCGCTTTTTCCTGTGTCGGCGCTTCGCTCTCGGGTTTGGTGCTGGCTTCCTCCAGACGACCGGTGACAATTTTCAACATACGCGACTTACCGCGTCGAATAACCTCAACCTGAACCGGTTTATCAATCGTCGTTTCGGCAACAATGCGCGGCAAATCGCGCATGGTCGGCACCGGCTTGCCGTCAAAACGGACAATCACATCACCGACTTTGACGCCGCCTTTTTCAGCCGGACCATCAGGCGAAATTTCCGATACCAAAGCACCGCGCGCCTTGCCCAGCGATAAGCCTTCGGCCAATTCATCGGTCACTTGCTGGATGCGCACGCCGAGCCAGCCGCGCCGTGTTTCGCCGAAGCTCTGCAATTGCGCCGTCACCGTTTTGGCAAGATTGGACGGAATGGAAAAGCCGATGCCGACCGAACCGACTGATGGTGAAATAATCGCTGAGTTTACGCCAATGACTTCACCGCGCATATTGAACAAAGGGCCACCCGAATTGCCGCGATTAATGGCGGCATCGGTTTGAATGAAACTGTCATATGGACCGGCATTAATATCGCGATTAATCGCCGAAATGACACCGGCGGAAAGCGAACCGCCCAGCCCGAACGGATTGCCGATGGCAATCACCCAATCACCGACCCGCGCTTTGTCGCTATCGCCCAATGGCACGAAAGGCAGGCGCTTTTTTGAGGTTACCTTCAGCACGGCCAAATCGGTTTTCGGATCGCGGCCAATCAACTCGGCATCAAGCTTGGTGCCGTCTGAAAAAGTCACGGTGATTTCATCGGCTTCTTCAATCACATGATTATTGGTGATGATAATGCCTTTCGGGTCGACAACAAATCCACTGCCCAAAGAAGAAACTTTTTGACTGGGCGCTTGGCCGCCGCGACGCTGATTGAAAAACTCTTCAAAAAAGCGGTCAAAGGGCGGTTGGCCGGGGCCGCGCGAACGGCGCTGTTCGACTTTTTGTGAGGTCGAAATATTGACCACAGCCGGCGTCAGGCGCTCGGCCAAATCGGCAAAGCCGTCAACCGGTCGCGCATTGGCCGATGTCATTGCCAATGGCGCAACCATCAGCGCGAAAATAATGAAAAAGCGAGAAAGCGTGTGTTCCAACATTGAAGAGAAATCCTATCCAAGCATCCAGACCAAAACGACACCGATAAGCAAAGCGACCAGCCCACCATTGCGGAGGGAGGCATCACTGACAGCATCGATTTGTTTGACCATAGAGCGCAAAAATGACGGAAAAAGGGCATAGAGCGCACCCTCAAAAGCCAGCACCAGCCCAATGGCCAGAAACAGCTTTTCAAGCATTAGTTGGCTGCCTGCTCCGTCGCCGCATCGGCAACAATTTCAGGGCACAAATTATCACTCAATGACTTGCCGTCTCGTGTCAGCTTACCGACATTAACCCGCGCCCCGCGCTTAACCTGACCGTTTTGGCTCGGTGCCAGCGTCGAGTTGGGGTTTTTCAAGAATTGGAAAAACGCACTATCCGGTGATAACACCATGGTCGTGCCATCTTCTTCCAAAGCTGTTTCATAAGCCTGCATAGAACGGTAGAAAGCAAAGAAATCAGTGTCTAGGCCAAATACTTTGGCAAACACACGGTTACGGCAACCATCGCCCTGACCGCGAATAATTTCACTATCTCGGGTCGCCTCAGCAAGAAGCACTGTCACTTGCTTATCGGCTTGCGCGCGAATGGCGCGCCCTACTTCTTGACCACGAGCGCGGAACTCTGCCGCTTCTTGCTCGCGCTCGGTTTGCATACGGCGATAAATCGCTTGACTGTTGGCTTCCGGCAAATCGGCGCGGCGAATGCGCACATCAATAATCTCAATACCGAAATCAGCCGCTTGCTCATTGACCAAAGCGCTGATGCGCTGCATCAATTTCGAGCGCTCATCACGCACCACGGTTTCAAACTTCTCTTCACCCAAAACCGAACGCATGGAAGAAGAGACAATGGTTGAAAGACGCGATTGCGCGCGGCGCTCATCGCGCAAAGCTTTATAAAATTGCAGCGGGTCGATGATGCGATAACGGGTAAAGGCATCAACCACCAGACGCTTTTGGTCCGAGGCAATCAGTTCTTCAGCGGGCGTATCAAGATCAAGAATACGCTTGTCGATGAAAATGACATTTTGCACAAACGGCACTTTCAGGTTGAGACCGGCATCGGTAATGACGCGGCGCGGGTCACCGAATTGCAGCACCAAAGCCTGTTGCGTTTGATGCACGGTAAATAGCGAGGCCGAAGCCAAAACGCCAAGCGCCGCAAGAAGAATGAGAGAAATGACGAGACTTGGGCGTTTCATTATTTTGCCTCCTGATTGCGCTTCAGCTGGTCGAGCGGCAGATAAGGCACAACGCCTTGCCCGTCTTGCTCGATAATCACCTTATTGGTGCGGCCGAGAACTTTTTCCAATGTTTCAAGGAACATGCGCTGGCGGGTCACGCCGCGCGCTGAGCGATATTCATCATAAATTGAGGCGAAGCGGGTCGCTTCACCATCGGCTTCAGCAACCGTTTGCGCACGATAGGCTTCTGCCTCACGGCGAATACGCACCGCCTCACCTTGCGCTTCCGGCACAACGCGATTGGCATATTTATTGGCTTCATTGCGCGCCCGCTCTTGGTCGGCACGCGCCGCTTGCACGTCGCGGAAAGCGTCAATCACGGCGGCAGGCGGGTCAACTTTCTGCATTTTCACCCGCGTAATAGTGATACCGGCACCATATTCATCGAGGGTTTTTTGCATCAGCGCCTTTACCTGCTCTTCATTGGTCTGACGCTGTTCGGTCAAAATCGGCTGAATGTCATTCTGCCCGATAATTTCGCGCATGGTGCTTTCGGCAACGGCCTTCACCGTGCCGGTCGGGTTTTGAATATTAAACAAAAAGTCGGGCGCATCTTTAATGACCCAGAAAACCGAGAAATCGACATCGACGATATTTTCGTCACCCGTCAGCATCAGGCTTTCTTCCGGCACATCGCGCGTCACACCGGCGGCGCGGCGGTCCGTGCTGGCGCGCATGCCGATATCGACGAGATTTTCGGTCGTCACTTTCGGGGTCACCGCCGTCTCAATCGGCCACGGCAAATGATAGTTCAAACCCGGGCTGGTTTGCGTATGAAACTTGCCGAAGCGCAACACAACGCCCTGCTCATCGGCTTGCACGCGGTAAAAGCCACTCAATGCCCATAAGCCAAACAGAACGGCGAGAATAACAACAAGGCCGGAACCGCCGCCGGCGCTGGGCAGCAAACGGCTGACGCGCTCCTGTGCTTGACGGATCATTTCTTCAATGTCGGGCTCATTGCCGCTCGGGCCTCTGCCACCGCCATTGCCGCGATTGGGGCCCTTGCCGGAGCCACCGCCGCTTCCCCACGGGTTTTGATTATTGCCTGAATTATTGTCCCAGGGCATTGACTAACCTCCGTTTACCGAGACGCTTTTATATGCGCGCGCCGAATGTGTCGCAATGTGACACTTGTGCAAGGGCAACGCAATCTTCGCATTGATTGACAAGCGCATCATATACAGGTCTATGTGGTGAACATGACAGGTAAATTCAAGCTTTAACTGAGGTTTTTTAACCATGAGCGGATTGGTCGAGAAAGATATTCTCGCGGCTTTGGATGCGATTACCGCCAGCGGCGATGCGCAATCGCTGATTGCCGCCGACCGCGTGCAAGGTCTGGTGCTGCGCGACGGCAATATCGGCTTTTCGATTGAGGTTGATGGCTTGGCGCCTGAAACACTGGACGGGCTGAAGGCGCAAGCTGAGCAAGCGGTAAAAAATCTCAGCGGCGTTGTCTCCGTGACCTGCATTTTGACGGCGCATCGCGCGGCGCAAGAAAAAGCCCCGCATAACAGCGCCAGCACGGAAATCCCCGCTGTTTTCAAACGCATTAAAACGGTGATTGCTGTCGCTTCCGGCAAAGGCGGGGTCGGCAAATCCACCGTCGCCGTCAATCTCGCCGCCGCATTGGCAAAAGCGGGCAATGCCACCGGCCTGCTTGATGCCGATATTTACGGGCCGAGCATGCCGCATCTTTTGGGCATTGCCGACAAACCGCAACTGGGCGAGGATAAAAACCTCATTCCCATTCAAGCGGACGGCATACACACCATGTCGATCGGCTATTTGGTCGATACCGAACAAGCGATGATATGGCGCGGCCCGATGGCGCAAGGCGCGCTGATGCAAATGCTGGAAGATGTCGCTTGGCCTGATTTGGATGTGCTGGTGCTCGACCTGCCGCCGGGCACGGGTGATATTCAACTGACAATGGCGCAGCGTATTCCGGTATCGGGCGCGGTGCTTGTCACCACCCCGTCAGATTTGGCATTGGCCGATGTGACCCGCGCCATCGCCATGTTTGAAAAAACCCAAGTGCCGGTGCTGGGGCTGATTGAAAACATGGCCTATCTCTGCGCCCCTGATGGCACGCGCCTCTATCCGTTTGGCGAAGGCGGCGAGGCTATGGCGAAAAAGCTGAAACTGGCGCATCTCGCCGCCCTGCCCCTTGATGCCGCCATTGGCACAAATGGCAGCCATGAGGCCTTTCAAAAACTGGCGACGCGCATCAGTAAGTCGATAAAGGAAACTGCATGAGTGAAGAAAAGAAAGCCTATCGTTTTTTGACCGGCCCCGACGATGCCGCCTTTTGCCAGCGTGTGTCCGATGCGCTGCGCGACGGCTGGGTGCTTTATGGCCCGCCGTTTATGCAGGTCGATGCGGACGGCAACCGCCATTGTGGGCAAGCAATGGTGCTGCCGGAGTTTCTCTCTACTTATTCAGAAAATTAAGCGGTAGGCCAGGTGTGTCCCATTCGGTCGCCAGTAAGCGCCCGGTGCCTGAAGCGGTAATATAGGCGGTTTTCAAATCATCGCCGCCAAAACAGATATTGGTGGTCATCGGGTCGCCGGTCGCAACATGGCGAATAGCGCCGCTCTCAGGGTCAATGCGCGAAATGCCGCCATTCATAATGGTCGCGACACAAACCGTGCCATCGGCCTCGACCGCCATAGAGTCAAAAAAGCTATAACCCTCAGGCGAAGCAACAAAGTTCTTCTGCCCCGTGCGCCCGCTCTCGGCCAGCTTGCCCGGCCCGTCCAGCTTCCAGCGCCAGAGCCGCGCGCCTTGCGTCTCGGCGACATAGACATAATCTTCATCGGGGCTGAGACCGACACCATTGGCGGTTTCAACGGGAAACACCATTTCCTCGACGTGGCTGCCATCGGTTTTGGCGTAAAACAGCGCGCCTCGGTCTTTCAACCGGCCATGCCCTTTACCCAAATCGGTGAACCAAAAGCCACCCTGCTTGTCGAAAACAATATCATTGGGGCCGCGCAGCGGATTGCCGTTTACTTCCGTATACAGCACCTCGACCTTGCCGGTCGTCAAATCAACGCGCTCAATGCGCCCGCCCGAATAGTCTTCGGCAATATCACCGGCAAACAGCAAGCCGTTCACAGCGTGCCATTCAAAGCCGCCATTATTGCAAATATAGACCGCGCCATCGGGGCCAATGGCCGCGCCGTTCGGCCCGCCGCCGGTTTCGGCAATCACTTCGATTTTTCCATCAGGGGTGACACGGCTCAGCGTGCCGCGCGCAATCTCAACCAATATGACCGAGCCATCGGGCATGGCAATCGGCCCTTCGGGAAATAATAGGCCTGAAGTAATTTCGCGCATATCACCCTCCCCGCTTAAATGCGTTTCAGCGTGACAAAACTATAATCGGCGCTGTCATTTTCGCCAGCCGAAAATCTTTCGCGGGAAATTTCTTGCCACGCATCTGCTTCCTGCAAAGCAAATGCCGTGTCGCCATCGGGCGCGGCATGAACTTCAGTTAGATGAATGGTCGCAGCCTGCGGCTCAAATAATTTATAAATCTGCCCGCCGCCGATAATCATCACCGTCTCAGCATCACCCGCCGCGTCCAACGCTTCCTCGGGTGTGGCGAC
Organism: Rhodobiaceae bacterium; assembly: GCA_038143435.1. Classification (GTDB taxonomy): domain Bacteria; phylum Pseudomonadota; class Alphaproteobacteria; order RS24; family RS24; genus UBA8337. Next base: position 326,096 of record JAYQLX010000004.1, read on the forward strand.
ACCGACCACCCCATCGGGCAAATCCAACGCGCTGCGGCTGATGACAATATTCACCCGACCGGGCAAAGGCCGACCGATACTTTCCCAAGTCAGTCGCCCCATAATAATCGGGCACCCCATCGTCACTTGTTTGAAATGTTTGAGATCGGACGGCAGACGCCACGGCATATCCCCGTCTTTGCCGATAATGCCGTTCTCGGCAACGGCCACCACCATCTCAATCACCGGCATGATTAAACGGCAACCGGCGCTGCAATGTGTGGCTGCGCGACATAATCAACCAATTCGAAATCATCAAAAACAAAGCCGAAAATATCTTTTTTGTCAGGATTGATGTTAATGCTCGGCAAAACCCCGGGGCGGCGCTGCAATTGCGTGCGCGCTTGGTCAATATGATTGAGATAAAGATGCGCATCGCCCAACGTATGCACGAAATCTCCGGCTTCCAAATCGCAAACTTGTGCCAGCATTTGCGTCAGCAGCGCATAAGAGGCGATGTTGAACGGCACGCCGAGGAAGATATCGGCTGAACGCTGATAGAGCTGGCACGATAGCTTGCCTTTGGCGACATAAAACTGGAACAGACAATGGCAGGGCGGCAGTGCCATATTATCGACATCAGCCGGATTCCAAGCCGTGACGATATGACGACGCGAGTCAGGGTTGTTTTTCAACTGATCCACCAGAGCGGTAATTTGGTCAATATGAGCCCCGCCCGGTGTTTGCCAACTGCGCCATTGCTTGCCGTAAACCGGACCGAGATTGCCGTCCGCATCGGCCCATTCATCCCAAATCGAGACGCCGTTTTCTTTCAAATAGGCGATATTGGTGTCGCCAGAGAGAAACCACAGCAATTCATGAATAATGGATTTCAGATGCAGTTTCTTGGTTGTGAGAACCGGAAAACCTTGCCCTAAATTAAAGCGCATTTGGTGGCCGAACACGGATAGCGTGCCGGTGCCGGTGCGGTCATCGCGCTGCACGCCGTGGTGCAGCACATGCTCGAGCAGGTCAAGATATTGCTTCATAGCCCTAATGTGCCCTTTTCGATGAAAGATTCGCAACGGGCTTTGCCGCCGCACTGTTAATTTGCTGTGTAAACTGTTATATATGCCTTGTCGGCTTGCCGACTATGGCGATAAACGGGCTTCGCAATAAACCCATCGGACCCGGGGGCAGTACCCGGCGCCTCCACCAATTCTTTCATGTTTCGGGGGCGAACCAGGATCGACGAGGGCGTAAAGGATGTTTCCGTCGCTCGGCATGGTACCATCGTTATCGGGCCATTTTTATAGTTGCAAATGACAACTATGCGGAAGTAGCTGTCGCTGCGTAAGCAGTCACACGACTTCATTTCAAGTCCACCGCCTTCGCCGGTGGTGGCGGGGTTCGGAAGGCACCTGGCAACAGAAGCCTTCCACTTTTAATTGGCCGAGAGGCAAGCAGGCAAAAGATATGACAGACACAAGCGATGATTCCGGCGACATTTATAAATATGCAGATCGCGCCCAAGCGGCGCTTCTCGATATGGTGCGCAAAGTTATGCAGGAAGCCGCATCAGAAGGCCTCGCTGGCGAGCATCATTTTTACATCACCTATTTCACCCATGCTGAGGGGGTGGTGATTTCCGACAGGCTGCGCGCCCAGCATCCGGAAGAAATAACCATTGTGCTGCAAAACCAGTTTGAAGATTTACAAATTGAGCAAGACGCGTTTCATGTGACGCTGAGTTTTAATGACACGCCGGAAAGATTGACCGTGCCTTTTGCCGCTGTCAGCAAATTTTATGACCCCAGCGTTGCTTTCGGCCTGATGTTTGATGTCGAAGCACCGGATGTCGAATTGGCTGCCATTGAAGACCAAGACAGCATTGTCGATGCCATTTTATCGGCTGAGGAGACACAATCTGATGCGCCGAGCGCGCCCGATAGTGGAAAAAAAGGCGAAGTTGTCAGCCTTGACAGCTTTCGCGATAAATAGTTTTCAACGCTTGGTGATAGCCGATATATTGGCGGCATGGGGCCGCCGTGCTAGACCGAAGACAGATTAAAAATTCCATTGGAGAATGAAAAATGGCCGATACGCGCACCGAAACCGATAGCTTTGGCCCGCTGGAAGTTGCGGCCGACAAATATTGGGGCGCACAAACGCAACGCGCGCTCGGCAATTTCAAAATCGGCACGGAAACCATGCCGCTGCCGCTAGTTCGGGCGCTCGGCATTGTCAAAATGTCAGCCGCCAAAGCCAATATGAAACTCGACAATTTGGAAAAAGAGATTGGCGAGGCCATTGTCAGCGCCGCCGGTGAAGTGGCGGAAGGCAAGCTGAACGATCATTTCCCGCTTGTTGTTTGGCAAACCGGCTCGGGCACGCAGTCAAACATGAACTCCAATGAGGTTATCTCGAATCGCGCCATCGAAATGCTAGGTGGCACGATGGGCTCGAAAGAGCCGGTGCACCCGAATGATCATTGCAATCGCAGCCAATCATCCAATGACACGTTCCCGACCGCCATGCACATAGCGGCGGCAGAGGAAATCGTTCATATGCTGGTGCCGAGCCTGCAGCAATTGCACAATGCGCTGAATGATAAAGCGCAGAGCTTCAAAGATATTATCAAAATCGGCCGCACCCATACACAAGACGCAACACCGCTGACATTGGGGCAAGAATTTTCCGGCTATGTCGCTATGGTGGCAAACGGCATTACGCGCGTCGAAGCCGTGTTGCCGAAACTCTATGAATTGGCGCAAGGCGGCACGGCGGTCGGCACAGGCATTAATGCCAAAATCGGTTTTGCCGAAAAATTTGCCGATGAAGTAGCGGCCTATACCAAGCTGCCTTTCGTTACCGCGCCGAACAAATTTGAGGCTTTGGCAACGCATGACGCTATGGTCGAGGCGCATGGCGCACTGAATGAAGTGGCTGTCTCCTTGTTCAAAATCGCCAATGATATTCGCCTGCTCGGCTCCGGCCCGCGCTCCGGCCTCGGCGAGTTGAGCCTGCCGGAAAATGAGCCCGGCTCCTCCATCATGCCGGGCAAGGTCAACCCGACCCAATGCGAAGCGCTGACAATGGTGTGTGCGCAAGTGATGGGCAATAATACGGCGGTTTCGTTTGCCGGTTCGCAAGGTCATTTTGAGTTGAATGTTTATAAGCCGGTGATTGCCGCCAATGTGCTGCAATCCATTCGCCTGCTCGGCGATGCGGCGGTCAGCTTTTCCGATAATTGCGTTGTCGGCATTAAAGCCAATGAAGACAATATCGCCGCGCTGATGGAACGCTCGCTCATGCTGGTCACGGCACTGGCCCCGAAAATCGGCTATGACAATGCCACCACTGTCGCCAAGACGGCGCATAAAAACGGCACGACTTTGCGCGAAGAGGCGGTCAAAGGCGGCTATGTGACGGAAGAAGAATTCGACACGATTGTGCGCCCCGAAGACATGATTGCGCCGAAATAGGCCGATATTGAATAGGCAGCGGGCATGAAACCCGAAAAACGCTCCATCACCATTGCCGGTCACGCAACCAGCGTATCATTGGAACCGCTATTTTGGGACGCGCTGAAAGAAATGGCAGCGCAAAACAAGCAATCCGTGCCTGACCTTATTCGCCAATTGGATGCCGAGACCCGCCAAGCCAGCCTGTCATCTACTCTGCGGGTGGCGGTGTTGCGTTGGGCGCGGCAGCAGTCGGGTTAAAGGCTGAGGCATCGGCCTTTAAATCGGGCTTTTCCAAATTGCCGGTAATCTGCCACAGCACGGGTTTTTGGCGGTCAAACGGATAAAGCGCGAAAGCCCCATCGACTTCCAAACCGACCATATCCAGCGCCCCTTCAAGCCGCGCTTCATTCAAACCGTCGGCAAAAACAAAATCACTGCTCGCCGTTTCAATCACGCCATTGCGCATATTGGCGCGCCCGAGACCACGCGCGAAACTCAAACGATGAGCGCCGGTATATTGCGCCACCAATTGAGCATTGCCATAAAATCATCGGCGCGGACTGCTTCTGCAAAACCGACAGCATCGAAGAAGGTCAATTCACCGGGCGCAATTTCAAAGTTCACCTCGCCGCCCAGAGACCCCATGACCGCCCGCGTCGAGCTGCCTCGTCCTTCAAGTCGGAACACGCCGCTCAGTCCGGCATCAACCAACGCATCGCCATAGCGCGCCGCGACCAGCATTGACGGATTGACATCATTAAATTGTCCGTCAAATGCAAAGCGCGGAGTAAGCAGGCCGCCCTCAGCCAGCAAATTAGCTGTCATTGTGCCGCCCAACACAGTCGCGGTCATTTCAGGCGCTTCCAAAACACCCTCGGTCAGCTTCAAGCGTCCGGCCAGCGTGTCGAGCGTCAATTGGCCGAAACGCATATTGCCGGCACGCAATTCAATATTGGCATCGCCGCGCCCCAGCACGGACCAAGTCAGCCCATCGTCGCGCCAACTTTGCGCTTTGCGTTGCGGCAAAAGCCAACTCATATCGACATTATCAGCCGCAATATTGATATTCAATTGCGGCAAGGTTTCCGGAATTGCAAAACCCCCTCGCCGGAAATGCGCCCTTCGGAAAATTCATATCGAGACCGGAAAACTGATATTGTCGGCGCGTTGCCGTCAGCTGAACCTTGCCGCCTGCCGCAACCGGTTTTTCTGCGCCGCTCGGGTCAAGCATCGCCAAGACCTGCGCCAAATTAAATTCCAGCGCACCGCTCAGCGACCGCCCACCAGTGCCCGCCCGCAAGGAACCGTTTAATGCCAAATTATCATCGGCCAATGCCATATCGCCGGTAATGGCGAACAAATCATTGCCTGACGCGTTAAGCGTCACCTGCATGCGCCCGCGCGCCGCATCATCATAAGTGGCGGGCAGAAAAAACAAGGGCGCCAGATTATTGGCCGCACCGACAAGGCCCAGACTTATTTCAGTGCCGCCCTCAACAAAAGCCAGCGAGCGCGCCGGCGTGCTCATGGCAAAATCGAGAGCCATCTCGCCAATATCGCCGTTTGCGGAATACAGCACTTTCGGCCAGGCTTCAGAATCGGGCGCCGTCAGGTCTATATTCACAGCAAGCCGACTGGCCGCATCGGCGTTGAAATAGAGCGGCGCAAAACGAGCCAAAATCGGTGCATGCAGCCAATCGGATGAAGCGCTTTCAACGGCTAAGGTCAGCGCACCATGCGTCGGTGCCGTGTTATAATTCAAACTGCCTGTCAGTTGCATATCGGCATTGTTCAAATTGGACATATGCATTCTGTTGAGCCGCATGGTTTGATTACGAATTGTGCCTATTGCATGAGCCGGCCCAAGCCGTCTTGTATCGACAAATGCGCGTCCCACCTTTATATCGAAATCAATTTCCCGCGCATCATCAGCCTCACGCATAAACGCCGATAAAAGGCGGTTGATTTGCCGTCCGACACCCGCAACGCCGCCATCACGCGCCGCAGAACCTCTATCGACAATGCCCCAATCGGCCAAATCAAGGCGGTTGATATTGAAAAAATATTTGCCCGCTGCGCCGACAAATCAGGCAGTTTTATTTGCGACGAGAAATAATCATCACCGAGGCGACCGGCGAAGCCGTTCAGCGCCAAGCCGTCATCATTGAATTTCACATCCCCGACAAGCGACGCGCGTTGAATTTGGGCTTCGTCAACGGTCTCGGCAAAAAGCTGAAAAATCAACGCCATAGCGACTACCAAGCCAAAGCAGAAGCGCCAGCTTATCGGAAGACCGGGCAGAGAAATTGCCGTCAAAAATTGGCATTTTGCGCCGGTCAAATCAAATCGTCCTGAGGCCAATAAGGAAGAGCGAAAAGGCAGGTTGAGATTGAGCCGCTGCAAGCTCAAGTTCTTGCGACTTTTGAACAAAAGCGGCGGACAGGTCGGAACCGGTTTCATTGCCAATGATAAATCGCGTCGCCTCAAGCGCCAGCGAAACGCTGAGATCGGGGGCGAGATTACGCCACAGGCCGGTCAATAGCGCATCGGGTCTATCGCCAAAATTCGGGCGCAGCAAATCAAGATCAACGGCTCCGTTTGGAAATGCGTCCGTCAAGCATCGGCACTTCGCCCGCCATGCGGGGCCAATTCAACGCCATGCGCGCGCCGAACACCGTATTCAGCGCTTCGATTTCCAAGCTGTCCGAGCGCAGACCGGAGGATGAGCCGCGCACCAAGCCCGACAGGCTGAGCCGCCGCCCTTCCGGCAAAACAGTGAGCGGCAAGCGGGCCTCAATAGCACCGGCAAGCAGATTGTCGGATACCAGTTCAACCTCGCCATCGAGCCGCCATTGCGCGTCCATATCCGTCAAAAATCCGCTGAATTGAAGTTGTTCATTAATACCGAGGCCAATCGTCAGTCCAATTTCGGTTTCGTGCGCGCGCCTGTCGACAATAAGCCCCAAACGCGCCGCCTGACCGCCGGACAATAATTTGCGCAAACTCATCCGCATGCGTCCATCGCCCTGCTGGGCCGCAAGGCTGACCGATAAACCGTCAATATTTGTTTGCCCCGACGGGTGCAACGGGTCGAGGCCGATGATACGAAAATCGCCGTTCAACAGGGTGACCGGCGGCAAAATGATATTGCGTGCAGGCGGGTCAATAAGTGGCCACGGGGCGGACATTCGGCGCATTTGCACATGGTTCAGCGTCCAAAATGAAAGTGCAGCGATGACACCCGCCCTTGCAGCATTTCGGCGGCGCTCAAATCGACAATAAGGCGCGGCATGGTAGCGGCGAAACGCGCATCAGCATCGGCATTATCGCTGAAACTGACTTGATCGATAATCACTTGCAGCCGCGGGACAAAGCGCAGGCGCACAGCCCCCTCAATTTTCACCGTGCCCCCGAAACGCGACGATAATTCAGCCTCAATTTGGCTCACCGGCGGCAAAATCTGCACCGTATTGGGCACCATCACCGCGCCGATAACCAGCGAGAGCAATAGAAAAATTGCAGAAAGATAGGGAAAGCGCGGCATGACGACCTATTGTTATCTCTAAGGGAGACACTAACAATGTCGCAACTGATTGGCTAGATAAGTTCGGCGCAATGGCACGAAATGCTATAGTGAGCGAATCAAATTAGGTGAGATGGATGGAAAACGATCCGTTCGATTTGGGCGCTGATGCCCCACCCCCGCGCCGCAAGCGCAAGGTGGCAGCATATCTGAGCGTGCCAGTGCGGCCGGGCAGGCGCGCCGCACCGAGCCTTTGCTCGACGGATTGAATGAAGAGCAAAACGCCGCCGTGACCGCCAGTGACGGCCCGCTTCTGTTGCTGGCCGGAGCCGGAACCGGCAAGACCCGCGCCCTGACCACCCGTATTGCCTATAAAATTGCCACGCAACAAGCATGGCCAAGCCAAATTCTCGCCGTGACCTTTACCAATAAGGCGGCGCGCGAAATGAAAGAGCGCATCGGCCATATGCTGGGCGAAACCGTTGAGGGCATGCCCTGGCTCGGCACGTTTCACTCATTATCGGCAAAAATATTGCGGATTCACGCCGAATTGGTCGATTTACGGCCCGATTTCACCATTTTGGACACAGATGACCAGATAAGACTGCTGAAACAGCTGATTCAGGCGGAAAATATCGACGAAAAGCGTTGGCCCGCACGGCAAATGGTTATTCTCATTGACCGCTGGAAAAACCGAGGTTGGATGCCGGAAAATGTGCCGGAAGGCGAAGCGGGATTTTTCGGCAATGGCTTGGGTGGTAAGATTTACGCCGATTATCAAAAACGGCTGAAAATCCTCAATGCTTCTGATTTCGGCGATTTATTGCTCGAATGTTTGCGCCTGTTCCGCGAAAACGAGGCGGTGCTGAGCGAATATCAACAATGTTTCAAACATATTTTGGTCGATGAATACCAAGATACCAATGCCGTGCAATATCTCTGGCTGCGCTTGCTGGCGCAGGGCCACAATAATATTTGCTGTGTCGGCGATGATGACCAGTCGATTTACGGCTGGCGCGGGGCCGAAGTTGACAATATTTTGCGCTTTGAAAAAGATTTTGAAGGCGCGCAAGTCATTCGTCTGGAGCGCAATTATCGCTCAACGCCGCATATTTTGGGTGCCGCCTCCGGGTTGATTGCCGCCAATGAAAGCCGCCTCGGCAAAACCTTATGGACCGACAGCAATGAAGATGGCGAGCCGGTAAAAGTGCGCGGCGTGTGGGATGGTGAAGAAGAAGCGCGGATGACGGCCGATGATATTGAAGCCTATCAACGCAGCGGTCAGGCGCTTAATGAAATGGCGGTGCTGGTGCGCGCCTCGTTCCAAATGCGCGAATTTGAAGATCGCTTTATTTCTTTGGGCATTCCCTATCGCGTGATTGGCGGCCCGCGCTTTTATGAGCGTGCCGAAATTCGCGATGCCAATGCTTATTTGCGGCTGATTGCGCAAATTGATGATGATTTGGCGTTTGAACGGATTTGCAATAAACCGCGCCGTGGCCTCGGCAATGTCGCCATGCAGACATTGCAAAATGCGGCGCGCGGGCAAGGCAAATCGCTGTTCCGCATGGCCGAAGAGATTATCGATACGGAAGAATTGAAACCGGCGGCGCGACGCGCTTTGACGGGCTTTGTGCGCGCCGTCACCCATTGGCGCTCTTTGGTCGATACCATGACGCATACCGAACTGGCCGAACTGGTGCTCGATGAAAGCGGCTATACCGCCATGTGGCAGGCCGATAAGTCGCCCGATGCACCGGGCAAATTGGAAAATTTGAAAGAACTTGTGCGTTCAATGGAAGAATTTGAGACGCTGACCGGCTATCTCGAACATATTTCTTTGGTCATGGAAGCGGCCAATGACGACAATGAAGACAAAGTCTCCATCATGACGCTGCACGCCGCCAAAGGGCTGGAATTTGAAAGCGTGTTTCTGCCCGGGTGGGAAGAAGGCCTGTTTCCCCATCAACGCAGCCTTGATGAAAGCGGCACCAAAGGCTTGGAGGAAGAGCGCCGCCTCGCCTATGTCGGCATTACCCGCGCCAAACAGCGCGCCACCATCAGCTTTGCCGGCAATCGCCGCACGCATGGCCAGTGGAACTGCGGCCCTGCCCTCGCGCTTTATTGATGAATTGCCGGAAACCCATGTCGAGGTGGCCGAAAGCGACCATGCCGTCGGCGGTTTCTCAAACCAAAGCCGCTTCAATAATGATTTTTCCACGTCAAGCTATAACAGTCCCGGTTGGCAACGCGCGCAAAACAATCGCAGCTCTTATAAACAGAGCGCACCACCGACGATTAATGCGCGCGCCGAGCCGGTTGTTTCTTCCATGAGCAGCAGCGCGTTTAAACGCGGCGAGCGCATATTCCATCAGAAATTCGGCTATGGCCGCATTGAAGCGATTGAAGGCAATAAGCTGACCGTGGCCTTTGAAAAAGCAGGAACCAAAAAAGTGCTCGATAATTATGTCGAAAAGCACTGACGGCTATATGCCCGCCACTTGGAAACTGAGTTTCGCCACGGTCGATAAGGCTGCAGCCGAGGAAGCGCTGGAAGCTTTCGGCGCAACTATTTGGGCCACCGATGTCGATAATCAAGCGACGCGTTTCGAGGTTTATTTCGAAACAGAACCCGATTTGACCGGTTTGGTTTTACCGGCGGATGCAAAGGTGGAAGTCATTGCCTTGCCCGATAAAGATTGGGTGAGCGAAAGCCAAAAAGGCCTGCCACCCGTCATTGTGCCGCCGTTTTATTTGCATGGCAGCCATGATGCGCCACGCGGTGGTGGCTGGCTGAATATAGAAATGGAAGCGGGCAATGCTTTCGGCTCCGGTCATCATGGCACCACCCAAGGCTGCCTCGCATTATTGGCCGCGCATATGAAAACGCATCGCCCGCGCCATATTGCCGATATTGGCTGCGGTTCGGGCGTGCTGGCCATCGCTGCTGCGAAAGCCGGATGCCGCGATATTTTGGCCAGCGATAACGACCCGATCGCTGTCGCAATGAGCACCGCCAATATGCGATTAAACGGCGTTACCCCTCGCATGACTTGCTTTACCGCTGAGGGGATGGCGCATCGCGCCTATCAGGCAAAGTCCTTTGATTTGATTTTGGCCAATATATTGGCCGCGCCATTGCGTGATTTGGCGGCTGATTTCAAATGCCATTTAAGGCCACATGGGCGGGTGATCGTGTCCGGCATTCTAAATGAGCAAGCACGCCGCGTCATGGCGCGCTATCGTGCCCATGATTTGACGGTGGAACGGAAAATTGTCATTGGGGCATGGACGAACCTCTGCTTTAAGCGATAATATGCGGCATGTTTCAAAACTTTGACGATGACAGTTCAATAAATCTTGTCGCCCCACGGGTGAAGGCATTACGCGCGCGCCTCGCCAAGCTGAAGCTGGACGGGTTGATTGTGCCGCGCGAGGACGAATATCAAGGCGAATATGTGCCCGCCGCCAATGAGCGCTTGAAATATATTTCAGGCTTTGGCGGCTCGGCCGGCACGGCGATTATATTGGCGCGCAAAGCCGCCTTGTTTGTCGATGGCCGCTATATATTACAAGCGCCGAAACAAACCGACACCAAGCTTTATTCCATTGTCGATATTATGCAAACCGCTCCATCGCAATGGCTGGCCGCGACGGTTAAGAAGGGCATGGAAATCGGCCTCGACCCGCGTCTGCACAGCGAAACGGCGGTGAAAGCCTATCGTGACCGCCTTGTCGCAAAAGGGGCGCGGCTGGTGCTGCTTGATGAAAACCCCCTTGATGCCGATTGGCACGACCGGCCTGAACTGCCGGACACGCCGGTGGTCATTCAGCCGACGCGCTTTGCCGGTCGCACATCGGAGCAAAAGCGCAAAGCGCTGGCCGCCGAGATGAAACAAGCAGGGCATGATTTTTTATTGATTGCGCAGCCGGAAAATATTGCTTGGCTTTTGAACATTCGCGCCGCTGATGTGCCGCATACGCCATTTGCCTTGTCTTTCGGACTGCTCAATAAAAATGGCAGCTTTGACTGGTTCATTCGCAAAAGCCGCGTTGATGCGACGGTACGTGCCCATATTGGCAGTGGTCTGCGCCTGCACAGGCAAGGCGATATGCTGGCCAAGCTGAAGGCGCTGAAAGGCAAAACCGTGGCTTTTGACCCGAGCAATACACCGGCTTGGTTTGCCGAGCACATGCCCAATGCCAATTTGGTGCGCGTGACCGACCCGTGCGCCCTGCCGAAAGCCGCAAAGCACAAAGTCGAGATTAAAGCCAGCATTGCCGCGCATGAAATGGATGGCGCGGCCTTATGTAATTTCCTCGCTTGGTTCGACAAAAATGCCGCCAAAGGCAAGCTGACGGAAATTTGTGCTGCCAAACAGGCCGAAGCCTGCCGTGCGGCCTCGGGCAAATTGCTTGATTTGAGCTTCGATACGATTTCCGGCACCGGCCCCAATGGCGCGATTGTCCATTATCGTGTCACCGAGAAAACCAATCGCCCGATTAAACCGGGTGACCTCTACCTCATCGATAGTGGCGGACAATATCAGCAAGGCACAACAGACGTCACGCGCACGGTTCTGGTTGAAGGCGGCAAGGCACCGGTCGGGGCTATTGATGCTTTTACCCGCGTTTTGCGCGGCCATATTGCATTGGCAATGGCCGCCTTCCCGCCCGGCACAAATGGCATGCAATTGGATACGCTGGCGCGCGCACCGCTTTGGGAAGTGGGGCTGGATTTCGACCACGGCACGGGCCACGGGGTCGGCAGCTATCTCTCCGTGCATGAGGGGCCGCAGCGCATCTCAAAAGGCGGCACAGTGGCCTTGCAAGAAGGCATGATTGTTTCCAATGAGCCGGGCTATTACAAAGCCAATGCATTCGGCATTCGCATTGAAAACCTGCAATATGTGACGGCTGCTAAGAAAGCCAAAGGCGCGCGCGCAATGATGGGCTTTGAAGCGCTGACACTGGCCCCGATTGACCGCCGCTTGATTGACAAAAGCCAACTGAGCACCTCAGACTTTAAATGGCTCGATGCCTATCACAAGCGCGTGCAGAAAACCTTGCTGCCAATGGTCGATAAAGTCGACACGGGGCTGGCTCAAAGCCAATTGCAAACCGCTTTAGGCTTGCGCCAGCTCGACCCACTGGTCTTCGGTCAGAACTTCAACCCCAAGCTCTGTCGCTTTCGTCAGTTTTGAGCCCGCGCCGGGACCGGCCACCAAAATATCGGTCTTGGCCGATACTGAGCCGACCACTTTCGCGCCCAATGCTTCGGCGCGCGCCTTCGCTTCGGCGCGGGTCATTTTTTCCAATGTGCCGGTGAATACAATCGTCTTTCCCGCCACCGGCGTATCCGTGGCAATTTCCTCGGGCGCTGTCGGGCTGACACCTGCTTCAACCAATGCCGAGACAGCCGCGCAATTATCTTGCGAGGCAAAAAAGCCGATAAGCGCATCGACCAGCGCCTTGCCGACCCCGTCCAATGTTTCAATCTCATTGCGCGCCGCCTCATCGCCAGCCGCCATAGCCTGCGCGGCCTGCATCATGGCCGGAAGCGACATATAGTGACGGGCCAAAAGCCGCGCCGATGTCTCGCCAATATGGCGAATACCGAGCGCAAATATAAAGCGGTCAAGGTCAGCCGTTTTACGACTTTCAATAGCAACGAAAAGCTTGCGCGCACTGTCTTTTAGCGTGCCGATTTTATCTTTGCTGCCGGATGTATATTGCCAGATTCCAGGCGGGTCATTTTCAAACCGCGCTTGCAAGGTAAAAATATCCTGCGGTGTGCGAATGAGATTGAGCGTCCAATAATCGTCAATTTGCTTTTGCCCAAGCCCTTCAATATCCAGCGCGGCCCGCGACACAAAATGCTTCAGCCGCTCGCGCGCTTGCGCCGGACAGCTAAACCCGGCTGAGCAGCGCGTGACCACATCGGCCTCGCCATCATCACGAATTTCGCGCGTCGCTTCGGCCCCGCAAGCCGGACAAATGGCCGGAAATTCAAATGGCTTGCTGTCGGGCTTGCGTTCCTCTTCCAGCACGCGCACCACTTGCGGAATAACATCACCGGCGCGCTGAATAATCACGCGGTCACCAATGCGAATATCTTTGCGTGTTATCTCATCGGCATTGTGCAATGTGGCGTTAGAAACCACCACGCCACCGACGGTAATCGGCTCCAGTTTGGCAACCGGCGTTAGAGCACCGGTGCGCCCGACCTGAATATCAATATCGTTCAGCGTCGTGGTCGCTTGCTCGGCAGGGAATTTATGGGCTGTGGCCCAACGCGGTGCACGCGAGACAAAGCCCAGACGGTTTTGATAATCGAGGCGGTCGACCTTATAGACCATGCCGTCAATATCATAATCGAGGGCCGCGCGTTGGCCCTCAATCTCGGCCCAATGCGCCAGCAGACCTGCCGTATCCGCCGCCGTCACAAAAGCCGGATTGACGCTAAACCCCCATTCGCTAAAGCGCGCCATCATACCGCTCTGCGTATTGGCGGGCATGGCACTCATATCACCCCATGCATAGGCAAAAAATTTGAGCGGCCGCTGTTTGGTAATTTCAGGGTCCAGTTGGCGCAAGCTGCCCGCCGCCGCATTGCGCGGATTGGCAAATATTTTACCACCGGCAGCTTCTTGGCGCGCATTCAGGGCAGCGAAATCGGCATGGCTCATATAAACCTCGCCGCGCACTTCAACAATGTCGGGCACACCAGTCGGTAATTGATGGGGAATATCGGGCAGGGTTTTGAGATTGGCGGTTATATCCTCACCAACACGGCCATCGCCGCGCGTCGCACCCTGCACCAATACGCCTTTTTCATAACGCAGACTGGCCGACAGGCCGTCAATTTTCGGCTCTGAGGTGAACACCAATTCGGCATCAGCTTCCAAATTGAGAAAGCGCCTTATGCGCGCATCGAAATCGGTCACATCGGCATCATCAAATGCATTGCCCAAAGACAACATGGGTACAACATGTTCCACTTTGCCGAACGCGCTTGTCGGCGCGGCGCCAACGCGCTCGCTAGGACTATCGCTGCGTTTCAATTCGGGAAAACGCGCCTCAATCTCTTCATTGCGGCGGCGCAGTGCGTCATATTCGCCGTCAGATACAAGCGGCGCATCTTGTTGGTAATAGGCCGCATCATGGGCGGCTATTTCTTCGGCCAACCGCGCCAATTCCGCTCCGGCCTCCACCTTGCTGAGTGCGTCAACGGGCGTGTCTGCCGCCATTAGCCGACCTCCAAAAGACGCTGCGCAGCGGCGCGTGCCTCATCGGTTATATCTGCACCCGACAGCATGCGCGCTACTTCTTCCAACCGCGCATTATCAAGCAATGGCAAGACATTGGTGCTGACCGAGCCGTTCTCGCCGCTTTTGCTGACCTGCCAATGATGGTCACCGCGCGCCGCCACTTGTGGGCTGTGCGTGACCACCAAAACCTGCCCGTTTTGCGCCAGCCGATGCAGTCTTGTACCGACCGCCTCGGCTACCGCGCCACCGACACCGGCATCAACTTCGTCAAATATCAGCGTACCGCCATGCCCTTCTGCCGCCAGCGACACTTTCAAGGCCAGCATGAAGCGCGCCAATTCACCGCCCGAAGCGATTTTGGCAATCGGCCCGGGCGCCATGCCGGGATTGGTCGAGGCGACGAAACTTATTTTATCAATGCCGTGCGCCGCCCCGTCTTCCAAAGCGACGCGCTCAATCAGGGTAGAAAATTCGCCGCCATCAAGTTTGAGCGGCGGCAATTCCTGATTGACCATTTCATCAAGGCGACCGGCGGCTGCTTGACGGGCCTCGGAAACCGCCATGCGCCGCTTGCTTCATAGGCCGTGTCGCTTTCTTTCACCGCCGCTTCCAATTCCGCCATACGGTCATTGCCGCCATGAATGGCGCTCAATTTTTCATCCATATCGAGCAGTAAATTGGGCAAGCCATCGCATGTCGTATCATGCTTGCGCGCCAAACCGCGCAGCGCGAATAAGCGCCCTTCAACTTCCTCAAGGCGCGCCGGATTATTGGTGATGCGCGCCGATGCATCAGAAACCGCAATGCGCGCCTCCCCCGCTTCGATCAGGGCGCGATCAATCGCTGAAATGGCGTCGTCAAGCTGCCCTGCCGCTTCAGGCGCAGCTTTTTCGAGGCGGCGCAAAGCACCATTAAGTGCATTTTCGACACTGCCTTCACCCTGCAAAAAGCCTTCAGCCTCGCGCAAATCGCCGATTATTTTTTCGGCATTCATCAGCAATAGCCGTTCATCCGCCAGCGCCACTTCTTCGCCGACTTTCGGGTTCAATTCCTGCAATTCGGCAATGGCGTGGGTCAAAAATTCTGTGTCGGCACTGGCTTTGGCCAATTCGGCACGATAGGCGACCAAATCATTGCGGGCTTGTTGGCGCGCCGCAAAAAGCTTACCCAGCGCCACCACATCACCGCTTAGATTGGCAAAACCGTCGAGCAAATCGCGTTGTGTCGCCGCATCCGTGAGTGCTTGGCTCTCGTTTTGTCCGTGTATCTCAACCAATGCGCTGCCGATTTGCTTCAGCAAATTAACGCCAATCGGCTGGTCATTGCAAAAAGCGCGGCTGCGCCCGTCAGCCGATTGCTGGCGACGCAAAATCAGTTCCGCCACAGGCGCACCGCCATCGAGGCCGTTTTCGTTCAACAAATTTTGCACCGGATGCGTCTCGCTTAATTGAAATATGGCAGTGACGCTGCCTTTTGCACAATCTTGGCGTACCAGTCCGGCATCACCGCGCGCACCGGTGGCCAATCCCAAAGCGTCGAGCAAAATCGATTTACCGGCGCCGGTTTCGCCGGTCAGCGTGCAGAGATTGGGATGCCACTCAAGCTCAAGGCGGTCAATCAGAACAATGTCGCTGATGGAGAGCGATACCAGCATGGTCGCGCCCTATAAAATCCGATCTAATGGCGCGGCTTATCCATGATTTTTCATCTTTTACCGGCTTGAGATTGCGCTCTACCAGAATTGAATAGCTGTCGCGATACCACTGGCTGTCAGGATAATTATAGCCCAACACGGCAGCCGAATTTTGCGCCTCTGCGGTAATACCGAGCGACATATACACTTCGGTCAGACGATGCAGAGCCTCGGGCACATGGCTGGTGCGCCCATAATTCCCAATAACGTTCCGAAAGCGTCCGGCAGCTGCCGCATATTCGCGGCGATTGAGATAAAAGCGCCCGACATTCATTTCCTTGCCGGCAAGATTGTCTTTGGTCAAATCTATCTTCAGCAATGCGTCTCGAGCATAATCCGTATCCGGATAACGACGCACCACTTCCTGCAGGGCGAACATTGCCAATTCGGTGATGCGCTGGTCGCGGCTGACATCGGAAATCCGTTCATATTGCGACATGGCAATCAAATAATAAGCATAAGGGGCTTGGACATTGCCGGGATATAGCGCCAGAAAACGCCGCGCCGTTGCCGTCGCCTCATCATATTTATTTTGCAGATAATAAGTGTAAGCCGACATCACCATTGCGCGGCGCGCCCATAAGGAATAGGGATGCTGGCGTTCAACCTCGTCAAATTCCTGCGTTGCCAGAATATAATTGCCGAGCGCCAATTCTTCATGCGCACTATTGTAAATCTGCTCGACCGGGCGTTCGATATATTGCCCTTCAATACTGACACCGCCGCACGCCGCCACGCTCAACGCCGCCAGCATGCTGAATGAAAATCGAATTTTCGCCGTGCTTTTTGTCATGTGATTCCGCAATTCCCAGATGGCTTGTTTTACTGCATCACAGGGCACGATGCCAGCCTGATTGGCATCTCAAAGCAAAGAAATAAGAGGAATTTATTCGGCTGCCAGAACCGCGTCGTCTGATGCCAAATCGACAAGCTCAAAGCAATTCTCATCGGCAAACAAAGCGTTGAGCAATTGATTGTGCAGGGCATGGCCTGATTTATAGCCGCGATAACGACCGATAAGCGGCATGCCCATCAAATATAAATCACCGATTGCATCGAGCAATTTGTGCTGCACAAACTCATCTGCCGAACGCAGACCTTCTTCGTTGAGAACCTCATCACCGTCGACAACAATGGCATTGTCCATAGAACCGCCAAGCGCCAAACCGGCCTTGTGCATGGCCTCAACTTGCTGCGCCATGCAGAAAGTGCGGGCATTGACCACATCCGTGTCAAAATCACCCTTATCGAGGGTCAGTGCGTAAGACTGGCGGCCGATAGCGCCGCAATCGAAATCAATCTCGGCTTCGAAGACACGCTCATTATCAGGCAGCAACTCGCAATAAGCATCGCCATTTTCAACCCGCACCGGCTTGGTGACCCGCACAACGCGGCGCGACACGCCCAGTTCTCGGATTTCAGCACGCTTAATCAATTCAACAAACGGCTTGGCGCTGCCATCCATAATCGGCACTTCCGCAGCATCTATTTCCACAATCGCATTATCAATGCGCAAGCCTGCAAAAGCGGCCATTAAATGTTCAACCGTGCCGACCACATGGCCGAAGCGATTGCCGATTTTGGATGACAATGTCACCTCGCAAACGCTGGCGCACAGCGCCGGAATAACGGCTTCGCTTTGGTTTTCAATATCCGTACGGAGGAAAACAATACCGGTATTGGCGGCCGCGGGCAGAACCCGAATATTGACTTGTCGGCCCGAATGAAGGCCGATGCCGCTCAATGCTACCTCATTGGCAACCGTTGTTTGCCAAACACCCAAACGCGCGGCCTGCGGCAAAGCAGAAAGCGGCGCAGCGGTAAACTGTTCCGTCATTTGGGCAATACTGGCGGGCGGTGGTGCCATTTGGTTTCCTCATCAATGCCCCACTTGGGGACTTTCATGAGTTTGTTCTACAAAAGCGGTTCGGGCACCTCAAATAACAGTTTATTGCTTTTTGTTACGTTTTCTGCGCGTTTTGGAACTTTTTAGGAACATTTTGTAGCGTCGGGAGGCCGCGCACATAGCCGTTTTGGTGCCGAGTCAAATATTGGCCGCGATTTTCGCGGCCCCTATAAGACACATGCAGCCAACCGGCGCGCCCATTATCAAGCTGTAGATATTCGAGAATTAATTGGTCGAACGCGAGGTTTTCCGCCATCCAAAGCCAAATTGAGATTCGGCACCGATGATTTCAAAATCCACCGCCTCACCAGCGCAGTGTTTGCTGGTGTCTCGACTGCCCAAAAGGCGATTGAGCCGACGACATCGAAAACCGCTGCTCGGCAAAATCGGCATACCGAAATGTCGGCGCGTGGGCTCCAGAACAAAACGGCATAAGCGCCGCAATGCGTCAATTTGACCGGCATTTGGTTGATTGTCGATGGCATGGCGCGTCGCAAGTTGCGAGCGAATCATCTCGTGAAGATAGAAATGGTCGGACAGGCGCATGGAGAAAGCATAAGGCGCGCCTGCCCGACGTGTATGAATGGCAAGAAGCCAAACTGTGCGGCGCAGTTAGCCCGCGCCGTTTATCGTTTTACCGACGCAAAAAGGCCGGAATATCAAGCTGGTCGCCTTCAAACGATCCGCTCGACATGGTCGGGCCGGTATCCATCGTGGTCTGCACCACCGGTTGCACGCTCACCGCATCAACGCTGGGCGCTGACACTTCAGGGGCATTCGGCGTTGCAACAGCTTCTGGCGCTTCGGTCGCTTCAGCAGTCTCGGCGGCTTTGGGGGCTTCCGCGACTTCTTCGACAACTTCCGGAGTTTCAGCCTCGGGTGCCGAAATCTCCAGCGACGGGGCGGCTTCTGCTTCTGCCGTTATGGCAGGTGCTTCGGCTTGCGCCACGATTTGCGTCGGCTCATCTTGTGGGCCGTCCAACTCGTCAATGGATGCCGCAGGTTGTTCCGGCATTGGCGGTTGCGCTGTCGGAATTTCAGCCACTTCCAGTGGTGCGGCCGGAGCAACCGGCTCTTCAATCGACGCTTCCGCCATGTCGATTTTCGGCATGGCTTTGCTCTGCTCGGGCGGCGGGGCCTTTTTATTGCCGAAGACACGGTCAATAAATGAGCGTTTGCGCTTGGAAATCGCCGGACGGGCTGGTTTTTCTGCTTGCTGACCGGTCAAGAAGCCGGGCAATTCGCCCGCATCACCGGTAGCCGCCGGAGCCACTTCAGGAGCCGGAACAATCGACACTTCTTCCGTCATTGCAGGCATTGGTGCTTCTCTGTCAGCCGGTGCCTCTTCAGGCAATTCGGCCTCGGGCATGCTGGGCGTCATCGCAATCACTTGCGGGTCAGCCTGACCACCATCCAAGCTTTCAATTGCGCTCCGGCTTCAATGCCGGTGGCGACAACCGATACGCGCATCGTGCCGCTTAACGCATCGTCAAAAGTTGAGCCGATAATGATATTGCATTCAGGGTCGACTTCTTCGCGAATGCGGTTAGCCGCTTCATCAACCTCATACAGCGTCATGTCATCGCCGCCGGTGATG
The DNA here is from genome assembly GCA_038143435.1 of Rhodobiaceae bacterium. Classification (GTDB taxonomy): domain Bacteria; phylum Pseudomonadota; class Alphaproteobacteria; order RS24; family RS24; genus UBA8337. The sequence goes on from JAYQLX010000004.1 coordinate 345,532, forward strand.
TTGATAAGCACGCCGCGCGCGCCTTGCATGGAGACATCTTCGAGAAGCGGGTTGGCAATGGCGGCTTCGGCAGCTTCAGTGGCGCGCTTGTCGCCCTCGGCTTCACCTGTGCCCATCATGGCTTTACCCATTTCATTCATCACCGTTTTGACATCGGCAAAGTCGAGATTGATAAGACCCGGCTTGACCATCAAATCGGTTATGCCCGCGACACCTGAATGCAACACCTCATCGGCCATGGCAAAAGCTTCGGCAAATGTTGTCTGGGCATTGGCAATGCGGAACAGATTTTGGTTCGGAATGATAATCAGCGTATCGACTTCTTTGGCCAGTTCTTCAATGCCGGCAATGGCAGCGCGCATGCGGCGACCGCCTTCAAAGTCAAACGGCTTGGTAATCACACCGACCGTCAAAATGCCTTGCTCGCGCGCCGCGCGGGCTATCACCGGCGCTGCACCGGTGCCTGTGCCACCGCCCATACCGGCTGTGACAAAGGCCATATGCGAGCCTTGCAGCATATCGACAATCTCTGCCATTGTTTCTTCGGCAGCGGCTTTGCCGATTTCAGGGTCGGCACCTGCGCCGAGACCTTCGGTCAGTTTTGAGCCGATTTGAATGCGCCTGTCGGCTGCATTATTGCTCAGCGATTGCGCGTCGGTATTGGCGACGACAAAATCGACACCTTCCAGACCGGCGGCAATCATATTATTCACCGCATTGCAGCCGGCACCGCCGACTCCAAATACGACAATTCTAGGTTTGAGTTCCCTTTTCGGGGGAACAGTGAGTTGAATACTCATGGCTTTCTCCTTTTTGACTCGCCATTTTCGGGCGGGTTTTGAGTTGGTTTGAAAACATTGCAGCCATCGCCCAAATCAAAGGCTGCTCGTTTCCAAGACGACACCAGCGTCATCTCTATGCACTTCATCTCCCACGGACCTACATTTCTTATCTCTGCTTGCATTAAAAATTCCTCCGCAACCACTTGCCGAGCCATGTCAGCGGCCCTGTGGTAGCTTCTCGTAAAACGGCATCGGCATGATTGCGCCCGGCATAGGTCAACAGACCGGCACAGGCGGCAAATGACGAATTGGCAGCGGCTTCGGGCAAGCCGGTCAGGCGCATCGGCGCTGCCACGCGTGTTTGTTTTTCCATTATGGTCTGCGCCAATTCGGGCGCGCCGTTTAATTGCGCTGCGCCGCCGGTCAAAACCGCGCGCCGACCGGCCAAATGGCCGAGCCCCGAGCGATTGATTTTCTCCAGCACCATTTCAAAAGTTTCTTCAAGGCGCGGGCGAATGATTTTGGTCAATTCGCTACGCGGCAAGGTTTGGTGGTCACCACCGATTACCGGCACTTCAAATTGTTCGCGCTCACCGACCGGCGTGGCCAGCGCGCTGCCGTAAAGCGTCTTGATGCGTTCCGCCGTGACCAGCGACACATTCAAGCCATGTGCAATATCGGCGGTAATATGTTTGCCACCCACCGGCACAACGGCGGTGAAAAGCGGTTCGCCTTCATAGAAAATGCTGACACTGGTTGTGCCACCGCCCATATCCATATGCAGCACACCCAAATCCAACTCATCCTGCATGAGCGTCGACAAGGCGCTGGCATAGGGCGTGACGACCAGTTTTTCGCACTGCAAATGGCATTGTTCAATGCAGCCGAGTAAATTGCGCACCGGGCCTGACGGCGCTGACATCATATGCATGGAAACGCGCAAGCGATCGCCAAACATACCGCGCGGATCGGCAATACCGGTGCTGGCGTCAATTTCATAAGCTATTGGAATTGCATGCAAAATCTCATTATCGGCCGTCCAAAATTCTTCATAAGCATAGCGCATGGCGGCGGTCATATGCTCTTCGGTCACGGCATGGCCGTTAAGCGGCACGTCAGCCTGACATATACGGCTGTCGAGATGCCCAGCCGATAAGCCGATAACCACTTGCCGCACTTCCATATTGGCCATGCGCTCTGCCGCATCAACGGCGGCGCGAATGCTGTCCTCAGCGGCGCGCATATCTATCACCTGTCCGGCATTCAACCCGTCGGAAAGCTGATGCCCGAAACCGGAAATGCGCACCATATGGCGCCCCGCACCGTCATCGCTATGTTCGCCTATCAAGCACGCCACTTTCGACGTGCCGACATCAAGCGCGGCAATGGTGCCGCGCCGCAAGGGCACGCTGCGCGCTGAGGCAAATCGGCTTTGGTTGAGGGGCAGGTTCACGAAGCGCTCTCCTCTTCCCAATTATCCCAAGAGCTTGACCGCTCCGTCGCCGGACGCAGCAAGACGCGGTCGGGCAGTCGCAAATCAATGGCTTGGTTTTCAATCGCCAAAACGCGGCGTTCTTTTTCCAGCGTCATCAAACGGTCCAGTGCATCGGTCACGCCATGCGCCGGCAAATGCACCTGTCCACCATGATCGAGCCGCACCGTCCAGCGGCGGCCGCTATTCCAATGCGCTGCCACCATGCGGTTTCTCAATACCGGATAGGCTTGCAACATTTCCATGAAATTCGCGGCGCGCAATGCCGCCCCCTTGCCTGAAAAGACCGGCAAGTGACCGAAAGGTGCCGAGATGGTCGCGGGTAATGGTGACACCCTTATCGTCAATAAGGGCTAGGTTCTTGCCCGATTTGAAAAATCCAAACGGCTCGCGCTCGTGCAAATCAATATGGATAATATTCGGCAAACGGCGCAGCACGGTGGCGCGCTCAACCCAGGGCAGGGCTTCAATGCGGCTGTGCATTTCAGGTAAATCAACCGCGAAAATCGGATCATTTTGACGAATATTCACCGCCGCCAGCAAATCGTCGCGCTGTGTGCGCTTGCGTCCCTCAACGGTAATGTCATTGACGCGGAAACCGGCCGAGGCGGTTGCTTTATAGGTTTCACCGCGCAGCATATCGGCCAATGGGCTGAAACTTTCAACCCGAAACACCGCAGCGGCAACGGCAATCATCACCAGTGCAATGGCAGCCAAACGTAATCTGCGTCCCGACCAAATGATTTTCAACCCGATGAAAAGCAGATTGAAAGGGGTTGCGAGCAACGAAATCAGCATGTCACTGACGCGCGACCGGCTTTTATCATTCAACTTGCCTTTTTGCGTTACCTTCGGCATGAGGCATCCTCCACTATCCATTGCACCAATTGATTGAAATCTATGCCGCGATGCGCCGCCATTTCGGGCACCAGCGAGACCGGCGTCATGCCGGGCTGGGTGTTTATTTCGAGCAACACCAAATCATCTTGTGCCGCGTCATAACGGAAATCGGCGCGCGTCACCCCACGGCACCCCAACAACATATGTGCTTGTAGGCTAACCTCTTGAATGCGCGCCGCCAGCGCCGCATCAATATCGGCAGGGCACTCATGGCGCGAGCCGCCATCATCATATTTGGCGCGATAATCATACCAGCCATTGACCGGCACAATTTCCATCACATCGAGGGCCGTATCGCCCATCACGCCACATGTCAGTTCATGACCGGCAATATATTTTTCGACCATGGCCACACCGTCAAAGGCCCAACCTTTTTCGCTCAGCGCATCAGGCACTTTATTACTGCCTTCAGAAACAATCTCGACACCGACGCTGGAGCCTTGATTGACCGGCTTGACGACATAGGGCGGCGCCATTGGATGTTCGCTGATCCCCTGCTCGACCAGCACGGATTCGGTGACCGGCAAACCGGCTGCGGCAAAAATTTGTTTCGACAAATGCTTGTCCATCGCCAAAGCCGAGGCCCGCACACCGGAATGGGTATAGGGAATTTCCAGCACTTCCAGCAGCCCTTGCACTTCACCGTCTTCGCCGCCGACACCGTGCAACGCATTGAAACAAATATCGGGGCGCAAGGCGGCAAGCTGCGTATCAAGCTGGCGCGTCACATCGACCTCGCTGACTTGATAACCCAGCGCGCGCAGCGCTTCGGCGCATTTTTCACCTGATATCAGGCTAATCTCACGCTCCGGCGACCAACCCCCCATCAGGACGGCAATATGCAGCTTCTTACTCAAGCGCCCGCCTCCCCCATGCGTTTAATCTCCCACTCCAGCGACACCCGGCATGGTCAAGAACGCGCTGACGCACGGTCTCGCCCAGGGTTTCCAAGTCATGCGCCGTTGCGACACCATGATTGATGAGAAAATTGCAATGTTGTTCGGATACTTGCGCGTCTCCAACCCGAAGCCCGCGACAACCGGCAGCATCAATCAGCTTCCACGCTTTTTGCCCGTCAGGGTCTGCGCCATCGGGGTTTTTGAACGTGCTGCCGCCGGTGCGCGATTTAACCGGCTGGCTGTCTTCGCGCTTGTCGGAAATTTCTTCCATCTCGGCAATAATTTGCCCCTTGTCGCCGCTGACCGTGTTAAAGCGCGCTGATGTATAAAGAGCAAAACCTTCATGAGCATTATGGCGATAAGACAAGCCCAGCTCGTCAACCGTGCTGACGTGTTTTTGACCTTTGCGGTCGAGCCATTCGACATCGATTAAAACATTGCTTGTCTCGCCGCCATAAGCGCCCGCATTCATGGCAATGGCACCCCCAATAGTGCCTGGAATACCGCGATAAAAACTCAAACCCGACAAAGATGCATCGGCTGCGGCGCGCGCAAGGCGCACATCAAGGGCTGCCGCACCGGCTGTCAATTCAGCGTCACCGCTCTGGGCAATCTGACCAAAGGACGAACCGAGCCGAATGACCGCACCCCGAATACCGCCGTCGCGCACCAAAACATTCGACCCCGCCCCCAAAATGCTGAGTGGCACATCTTCTGGCAAAGCCGCCAAAAACGCTGCCAAATCGTCAATATCGGCCGGCATGAAAACCACATCGGCCGCACCGCCGACACGGAACCAGCAAATATCGCCCGTGATAAAATCGGGCATCAGCTTGCCGCGCAAAGGCGGCAAGGCGTTCAACCAATCGGGCATCATATTCATCGGGGTCGCTTCAGCCGTCATAAGCGCCCCTCCAATTTTTGCGGCAATTCATTGGCCAATTGCGAAATCGAACCGGCGCCCATGCAAATCACCACATCCTCGGCTTGCAAAATATCGGCCAGCGCATCGGGCAAACCGTCATTTGCAGCCAGCGATACAACATGGCGGTGGCCATGACTGCGCAGACCCTCGGCCAGTGCCTCGCTGTTAATGCCGTCAATCGCCGTTTCACCGGCCTCATAAACCGGCAGCAGCAGCACTGAGTCAGCGCCGTTCATGCACGCACAAAACTCGTTGAACAAATCGCGCAAACGCGTGAAGCGATGCGGTTGCATAACCGCAATGACCCGCCCATTGCTGACCGCGCGGGCGCTTTCCAGCACTGCTTCAATCTCAACCGGGTGATGTGCATAATCATCGAAAATGCGGATATTGTCGCCGACCTCACCAACCGATGAGAAGCGACGCTTTACGCCACTGAAATCCGCCAGCGCTTTGGCAATGGTGTCGGCATTGGCACCCAATTCCAAACCGGCGGCAATGGCGGCTAAAGCATTTTGCAAATTATGCTTACCCGCCATAGGCAAGCACAAATCTGTGATTTGCATATCGCTATCGATGCGGCGGTCGCGATAGATAATATCGAAATATTGCTTCAACCCGTCTTCGCGAATATTGAGCGCGCGCAAATCGGCCTGCTCGCTCAACCCATAAGTGATGAGACGACGATCGGCAACGCGCCCGACCAGAGCCTGCACTTCAGGATGGTCAAGACAGACAATACCGACACCGTAAAACGGAATATTGGCAATATAGCTGTCAAAGGCAGCGCGCAGCCCGTCAAAATCGCCATAATGGTCAAGATGTTCAGGGTCGATATTGGTGACAATGCCGATGGTCGCCGGCAGGCGCACAAATGTGCCGTCGCTTTCATCGGCCTCGACCACCATCCATTCGCCCTGTCCGAGCCGCGCATTCGTGCCATAAGCATTAATGATGCCGCCATTAATCACGGTCGGGTCAAGCCCGGCTGCATCAAGCATGGCAGCGGTCAATGAGGTGGTCGTGGTCTTGCCATGCGTGCCGGCAATGGTGATGCAAGGCTTCAGGCGCATTAGTTCGGCCAGCATTTCGGCGCGGCGCACCACCGGAATATGGTTTTCACGTGCCGCCACAATTTCTGCATTATCGGCGGCCACAGCAGAAGAAACGGTCACCACCCCGGCTCCGTCAATATTTTCTGCTGCATGGCCGACAGCTATCTTCAACCCCATATCGCGCAAGCGCCGAGTATTGGCATTGTCGCCCAAATCACTGCCCTGCACTTCATATCCCATCACATGCATGACCTCGGCTATGCCGCTCATGCCAATGCCGCCAATGCCGACAATGTGGACACGCCCGAAAGAGCGCAAACCGGCGGGTCTTGAAATGGCTTTATCCATTTTATCAACCTCCGTCGGTTTATCGACTTGCACCGGGCGTTTTTGCGCGAGGCTATCGACTTAGCGTAACAAGCGACCGGTCGCATCAAGCTCTGCATATTTGCGGGCATTGTCAGACATGCGCTGCAGGCGTTTTTCATCGCCCATCAGCTTTTCAATTTCGGCGGCCAAGTGCGCCGCCGTAAAATCTTTTTGATCAATAACCACCGCACAACCCAGGCGGCCAAGCTCGCGCACATTATGGGCTTGGTCTTGATCCAGCGAACCGGGCAATGGAACAAATATGGTTGGCACACCCAATGCCGTCATTTCAGCAACTGTGGACGCCCCGCTTCGCGCAATCATCAAATGCGACCGTCGCATGCGGACCGGCAAATCATCGAAAAAGTCGCGTATTTCCGAGTAGATGCCCTCTTCGCCATAAGCGGCCAATGCATCGCGCATTTCAGGTCGGCGCACTTGGTGGACAACGCGCAGGCGTCGTTTGGCCGCTTCCGGCATTAAAGCAAGCGCGCGCGGCACAATTTCGGCGAAAATACTGGCACCTTGACTGCCGCCAAAGATCAATAATTCAAAGGCGCGCGCCGATGCCAGATAGCGATAGCCGCCTTCAGATGCTTTGCAATATGGCAGGGCGCAGCGGATTGCCGGTGCGGCGCATTTTTCGCGCCGCCGCAGCCGGCATATTGGCCGTATCGTTGAAGCTGGTGGCGACATAGGCCCCGAGATTGGCGGCCAATTTATTGACCCGTCCCAAAACGGCATTTTGTTCATGCACCAGAAACGACGCTGCAAAACCAAGCTCGCCATAATCGGACCAAATGACGGATAGCCGCCAAAGCCGACAATCACTTTCGGACGCAGTCGAATAATGAGAATGAATGACGCCAGCAAACTGAGAATTAAGGTGATGAAGCGCAGCGGTAATGCCAATAAGCCGCCGCCATAGACGGTGGCAGCGGGAAGCTGATGCAATTCCATTGGCGTCAAATTCGACACATAGGCCATGCCGCGTTTGTCGGTCGCCAAATGCACTTCATAGCCCGCCTCTTTCAATTGTTCGGCCAGCGCGCCGGCGGGGAACATGTGACCGCCCGTGCCACCGGCGGCGAGAAGGATTTTATTCCGGCCAGTCATCGGCGCACTCCATTTGCAAGCGGCAAGGCATTGGCGGGCAAGGCGCGCATGCTGAGATGCACTGTCCCGCGCCGCCGCATCAGCCCGACCAACATGCCCATTGTAATGGCTGAAGCCAGCAAAGATGAGCCGCCATAAGAAATGAAAGGCAAGGTCATGCCTTTTGACGGAATGAGGTTGAGATTGACCCCGAGATTGATAATCGCCTGCAAGCCGAACAGGCAAATCAATCCGGCCGAGGCCAATTGCACCCAATGCTCGTTTTCTTCGCGCAAGGCCCATAGGGCGCGCCATACCAAAAAGGCGAAAGTGAGAATGATGAAACCGCCCATCAGCAAGCCGCCCTCTTCTGCCGCCACGGCAAAAACATAATCGGCATGGGCATCGGGCAATATTGATTTGACCTGGCCATCACCCGGCCCGACGCCGGTAATGCCGCCCGAGCGAATGGCATCCATTGCCTTATCGACTTGATATGTGTCGCCGGTTGACGGGTCGAGAAAGCGCTCAATGCGACTGCGGAAATAAGGATAGGCGGAATAGACATATAGTCCCGCCGCCAAGCCGACACTGCTCAATCCGGCAATCAATTTCAACGACCCACCGGCCAAATAAAACAGGCACATCCAGACCAATGCCAGCAATATGGTTTGCCCGAAATCGGGCTGCATGGCGAGCAGCAGACAACAGCCGATGAGAAGCGCCAGAGCATACCAAATGTCATGCGCCTTGAAGCGCGCGCGCTGGCGCGCCAGCAGCCATGCCACGACGACGACAAAGGCCGGCTTGAGCATTTCCGACGGCTGGATGGACACGCCGAATATATGCAACCAACGGCTGGCCCCTTTCACCGTGACACCGGCAAACAAAGTCAGCACCACGCCGCCAATCGCGCCGACGAGCATCAGCACAGCCAAGCGCCTTATCCAAATGGCATCGAGCATGGACACGGCGAGAAAAACAAAGGCGGCAAGCACCAGAAACACCAATTGCTTATTGGCGAAGTAATAAGTCGATTTGCCGATATGTTGCGCCACGGCAGGGCTTGCTGCGAAAGCGGCGAAAAAGCCCATGCCCAAAAGCACCATCACACCAATGACCATTTGCCGGTCAACGGTCCACCACCATTTGGCAATCGGGTTGCGGCTGGTGCGGAAAAGCAAATTCATGGCGCGCCCTCCGCATTTATCACCACCGCTTTATCAGTGCTGATCCAATGCGCGGCGGCGGCGGCAAAAGCATCGCCGCGCGCTTCGAAATCTTCAAATTGGTCAAAGGACGCACAGGCCGGAGACAAGAGAACAATAGGTGCCTCCAAATGGTCAGACTTGGCCTGCATGGCCGCATCGGCAACCGCCTGGTCAAGCGTGCCCGAAACCGTAATCGGCACATTATCGGCAAGCGCGCTTGCAAAAGCTTGCGCCGCTTCACCAATCAAATAAGCCCCGCGCACATTACCGAAATAAGGATTGAGCATATCCAATCCGCTTTGCCCATCGGCATCCATTTTGGCGCGGCCACCGGCAATCCAATAAATATTGTCAAAAGCGGCCAGCGCATGGCGCGTCGCTTCGACATTGGTCGCTTTTGAATCATTGACGAATTTAATGGCTTGATAATCGGCAATCATTTGCAGTCGATGCGGCACGCCCCCAAAGCTTTGGAAAGCCGCCAAGATTTGTGTCTGCGTGAGCCCGATATTTTGACCGACAGCGAAAGCGGCAGCGGCGTTTTGGGCATTATGCGCGCCCGGCAAGGCCGGACAATCGGCCAGCGATATGTTCTCGCTGCCGTCTTGGAAAGCGTTGGCGAGATAAATCAAATCGGCATTTTGCGCGCCCAATGTCACAAGCGGCAAACCGTCTTGTGCCAGATTATCGGCCAGTGCGCGCATATGCGCATCGTCAATGCCGATAATGCGAGCCTGCGCCGCTTTGCCATCGGCAAAAAGCTGCGCTTTGGCCGTCGTGTAACCGGCCATATCGCCATGCCGGTCCAGATGGTCGGGGGTGAGGTTGAGCCAAACGCCGATATCGACACCAAAGCGGCGGTTCAAATCAAGCTGGTAAGATGACAGCTCAAGCACATAGGCTGCGCCTTTTTCGAGCGGCAGCTCAAAAACCGGCGTGCCGATATTGCCGCCCTGATGGGTTTTGTGACCTGCCATTTCCAGCATATGCGTTACCAGTGCCGTGGTAGTTGACTTGCCATTGGTGCCGGTAATGCCGATTAGCGTTACCGCCTCGCGCAGGTCACCATGCGCCAGCGCGTCGGCAAATAAATCCATATCGCCCCAAATTTCGGCATTGGCGGCGCGCGCTGCGACAATCACCCCATGCGGCTCAGGGTGGGTCAATGGCACGCCAGGGCTGACAATCAAACGCTCTGCCGCTCCGAAATCTTGTGTCAAATCGCGAATATCCGCGCCCAATTCAGCCGCTTTGGCGCGCGGCGCTTCCGTATCATCCCAAGCGACCACGCGATTGCCCGCCGCGCACAGTGCAGCCACGGCTGCGAGGCCCGAACGGCCCAACCCGAATATGGCGGTCTCACCTGAATATGTCGGCAATGAAATCATCAATTACCTCAGCTTCAACGTGGCAAGGCCGACCAGCGCGAGGACGACGGAAATAATCCAAAACCGAATGACAATGGTGCTTTCGGCCCAGCCGCGCTGCTCGAAATGGTGATGCAACGGCGCCATCGCAAAGACCCGTTTGCCGGTCAGTTTGAAGGAGGCGACCTGCACAATCACCGACACTGCTTCCAGCACAAACAGCCCGCCAATTATGGCGAGCACCAATTCATGCTTGGTGATGATGGCAATGGTGCCCAGCGCTGCGCCCAAAGCCAATGAGCCGGTGTCACCCATAAACACGGCCGCCGGCGGTGCATTATACCAAAGAAAGCCGAGACCCGAGCCGATAAGCGCAGCACAGAACACGGCCAGTTCGCCCGTGCCCGGCACGTAATGGACTTGCAGATAATTGGCGAAAATGGCATTGCCGACGAGATAGGCGATAAAGCCGAAACTGGCGGCGGCAATCATTGTCGGCACAATGGCCAGCCCGTCCAGCCCGTCGGTCAGATTGACCGCATTTGATGAGCCGACAATAACAATCAGACCGGCAATCAAATAAAGCGGAAGACCGAACGGCAAAAGCAGGTCTTTGAAAAACGGCACGGCATAGCTGGTCGCCAATTCGGGCGGCAGATTGGCGCTGATGAATATGATTGCGACAATAGCAATCAGCGATTCCAGCACAAGCTTGACGCGCCCCGGCACGCCATCGCTGGAATGGCCGCGCAATTTTGAATAATCATCGGCAAAGCCGATAAGCCCGAAGCCCATGAGCGTTGTTAAAAGCGCAATCCAGGAAAATATGTTTTGCAAATTGCCCCATAAAAGCGTCGAACCGATAGAGGCCAGCAAAATCAGCAAGCCGCCCATTGTCGGCGTGCCGACCTTCGTCGTCAAATGCGATTGCGGCCCATCGGCGCGAATGGGTTGGCCCCGACTTTGGCGGTTGCGCAATGTGTTAATCATCCACGGCGCCAAAATAAAACTGATGAGCAGGGCCGTCATGGTCGCACCACCGGCGCGGAAGGTGATGTAATTGAAAAGATTGGCACCGGGTAGATCGCCCAAAATTTGCGTCAGATAATAAATCATCAAAGCGCCTCTTTTTGTTGTGGGGTGTCGGTCAAAAGATCGATAAGGCCTTCCACCACCAATCCCATGCGGCTGGCATTGGAGCCTTTAATCATCACGACATCATCGTCTTGCAATTCATCACGCAAAATCTTGAGCGCCGCCTCGTGATCCTCGGCATGCGCGCCAATACGGCCCGGGGGCAGCGCATTGTGCAAATGCTGCATCAGCGCGCCGCAGGTAATCACCAAATCAATATCGGCGCTTTCCGTCTTATCGGCCAAAGCGGCATGGAGTTGCGTCGCATCATCACCAAGCTCGGCCATGTCGCCCAATACCGCAATACGGCGCCCGCGCCCTTTGCGGGGGGTCAAACCCAATGTCTCAAGCGCCGCCGCCATTGAAGTGGGATTGGCATTATAGCTCTCATCAATCAGCGTAATCGGCGCATCATCAGCACCCAAACGATAGCGCGCGCCGCGCCCTGCCATGCCGTCATGCTCGGCCAATGATAAAGCGGCGAGAGCCAAATCGGCCCCGACCAATTGCACGGCGCTGAGCACGGCCAGACTATTGGCGACCAAATGAATGCCCGGCGCGCCGATTTTATAAGTCACGGGCTTGCGCGCCCATAATCGCTGTGACACAAGAGCATGTGGCATGCAGTTTGGCGCGATTGATACGATTATCGGCGCCGTCACGCCCTTCAGCCGAGAAGCTGACAATATTGAGTGCCTGCGCCTCGGCTTCTTTTCGCAGCGCATCAAAATAGGCATTGTCAAACGGCAATACGGCACTGCCGCCGCTTTCGACACCTGAAAGAATTTCGGCTTTCGCCGCCGCCAAAGCTTCCATTGACGGGAAATTTTCAATATGCGCCGCCGCGATGGTGGTAATGATGGCGCAATGCGGCCTGACCATATCGACCAAAGCGGCGATTTCACCGGCATGGTTCATACCCAATTCAAAGACACCATATTCGGCATCTTGCGGCAGACGCGCCAAAGAGAGCGGCACGCCGATGTGATTGTTGAAGCTGCGCTCGGCAGCATGGGTTTTGCCCGATTTGGCCAGCGCATCGGCAAGGCTGGCTTTGGTTCCGGTTTTGCCGACACTGCCGGTAATGGCAATGATTTGCGCGGCACTGCGTTTGCGCGCGGCCCGCGCCAAGCTTTCCAAAGCAGCCAAAACATCGATGACCGGCAACAGCACCGCATCTTCTTTCAAACCGGCCGCGTCAAAATCTGCGCCGACCAAAGCCGCCGCCGCGCCATCTTTGAAAGCTTGCGCGACATAATCATGGCCATGTGCTTTTTCGCCCGGCAAGGCGACAAAAATATCACCGGCCAATAAATCGCGCGTATCAATCGCCACACCTTGCGCCTGCCAATCAGCGCCGGGGGATGCGGTGAGATGCGCCTGCAAGGCGGCCAACACATCTTTGCCGTGCCAGAGAACATCACGCATGGTGCCCTCCTTTCGACGCCAATATGGATTGCGCCATTGTGACGTCATCAAACGGCAAAATTATGTCGCCGATAATTTGCCCGCTCTCATGACCTTTACCGGCCAGCAAAACCAAATCATCAGCTTGTGCCGCCGCAAGCACGGCTTCAATGGCCGCGCCCCGATCGCCAATCTCGGTCGCATCGGGACACGCCGCCATAATGGCAGCGCGAATATCAGCCGCATCTTCATGGCGCGGATTGTCATCGGTTACGAAAACCATATCAGCGTGATTGGCAGCGACAGCCCCCATTTCAGGTCGCTTGCCGCTATCGCGGTCGCCGCCGCAGCCGAACATGACAAGCAAACGCCCGCCTTGGGGTACATGGCGGCGCAAAGCGGTCAGCGCATTTTCCAGCGCATCAGGCGTATGCGCATAATCGACAAAAACCGCTGCGCCTTCAGATGTGCGACCGGCCAATTGCATGCGCCCGCGCGGCGCTTGTAGATCACGACACGCTTCCAGCATGATGGCACTATCCATGCCAGCCGCTTGCGCCATGCCGAGGGCCAGCGTCAGGTTTTCTATTTGGAAATCGCCAATCAGTGGCAAAGCCACATCATGGCGCGCACCATCAATCTCAATGGCGACATCAAGGCCGGTGGCGCGGCGCGCGGTAATCGCCATATGAACCGCATCGCCGACCGCCCGACTTCGAGAACTTGAGCGACCGGCATCGGCGCAAGCCGCAGCCATTGCCGAACCGGCGTCCTGCGTCATGGTAATGACGGCCGTGCCGTCAGCTGCCAATATTTCGGTGAACAAACGTTGCTTGGCAGCGGCATACTCTTCCGCGCCGGCATGATAATCGAGATGGTCGCGCGATAAATTGGTGAAACCGGCAAGCGATAATTGCACCCCGTCCAAACGAAATTGGGCGAGACCGTGGCTCGACGCTTCCATTGCCACATGGGTCACTTGATGTGCCACCAAATCACGCAGTGCCGCATGCAGGCGCACCGGCTCGGGCGTGGTGTGGTCGAGCATCGCTTCAAGGCCATCACCCTCGCCGCCCATATCAATGCCCAGCGTGCCCAATGAGGCAGCTTTATGACCGGCTGCGGCAAAAAGCTGGCGCAAAAATATCGGCGCTGGATGTTTTGCCATTGGTGCCGGTAATGGCGGCAATATGCGGCGGCTGCACTTCAAAAAAACGTGCCGCCATCAACGCCAGATCGCGGCGTGGATTATCACTGGTCACCACCGGCACACCGGCCACCATCGGCTCTTGCGTCAAAATCGCGGCAGCGCCGTTTTCTATCGCTTGCCCGACAAAAGAACGGCCATCGGCTTCGACGCCGGCCAGAGCGGCGAATAAATAGCCCGGCTGCACGGTTCGGCTATCGGCGCTGAGGCCGCAAATATCTACCGCTGCCATATTGGCATCGGGTAATTTCATATGGGTCAGCTCATCGAGACGCATCGGCCATCGCCCCCATTAACTGTTCGGATATTTCCGGCAAAGCCAGTGCGGCTTGTTCATCAGGATTGTCAAAATGCGGCAACACGCCGAGCAAAGGCGCAATGCGGCGGACAATTTCACCGGCCGCAGGCGCAGCGTTCCAGCCGGCCAAATTATAGCCGTAAGTCTCATCCGTCGCTTGCGGCTCGTCGAGCATGACGAGCATGGCATAGCGCGGCGCGCGCACCGGAAAAGCCCCGAGGAAAGATGTCACCAATGCATTTTTATTATAGCCACCCGCTTGCGGCTTTTCGGCGGAGCCGGTTTTACCCAAAACTTGATAGCCCGGCGCATCGGCTTGACGACCGGTGCCACTGGCCACCACGGCGCGCATCATGGCACGCAGCGCCGCGCTGGTTTGCGCCGAAATCACCCGCTCGCCGACCGGCAGGCCGACTTTGCGCAAGCTCGGCTGATAGAGAATGCCGCCATTAATCATCGCCGCACCGGCCATCACCGCATGCAGTGGCGTGACCGAAATACCATGCCCATAAGAGGATGTGGCGCGCTCAATATCGGTCCAGCGTGTTGGCGTTAATGGCGCGGTGCGCTCCGGCAATTCCATATCCAGCGTATCGGTGAAGCCGAGCCTCTGCAGAAAATCATAATGCACATCTTCCGGCACGCGCAGCGCCAGCTTGGCCGAGCCGATATTGGAAGAATGGACAATAATTTCCTCAATGCTTAAGGGGCGTTCTTCGCCATGCAGGTCATTGATTTTATAACGCCCGATTTGCAGCGGCTCTGCCGTGTCAAAAGTTTCATGCGTCGCAACCATGCCGCTATCCAAAGCCATAGCGGCGGTGAACACTTTGAAAATCGAGCCAAGCTCATAGACCCCCAAAGTCATGCGGTTGAAATGGCTGTCTTGGCCGTTGCGCATGGGCGCATTGGCATCAAAATCGGGCAGCGAGACGAGCGAAATAATTTCACCATTATGGGCATCAACGACCAGCGCCCCACCGGCGCGCGCTGAGAATGTTTTGATGGTTTCGCTCAACACATCGCGCACCGCATGTTGCACACGAATGTCGAGACTGGTCTTTAAGGCGCCATAAATCGCCTCTTCTTCCAACAAGCCGTCGAGATAAAGCTCCAGCCCTGACAGGCCGCGCAAATCGGAACTGGTAAAGCCGACCGTATGCGCGGTCACCTCACCGGCCGGATAAACGCGGCTGGTGCTTTGCGTCAATTTCAAGGCCGGATTGCCAAAGGCCAACACATCTTGTTTTTGCGCCGGTGTCAGCCCCGACATTAAGGTGACATAGCGCGCCTTACCGGCCAGCAAGCGCGCCGCACGCGCTTCGTTCAAACGCGGCAAGACGGCTTTCAACTGACCCGCCATTTCCGCGCCATCTGATATTTTTGCCGCATCGGCACCCAGCGTAACAGTGGTGATTTGCGTCGCCAGCACCACATCATTACGGTCGGTAATGGCCGGACGCATGAGATTGTTTTTATGCACGCCTGCGCTGCGTTGTTCCGGAGCCGCATCGAGCACGGTCAATTGCACCAAGCGACCGCCCAAAACCGAAAACACGATAAAGAAGCAAATCAATGCGAGGCGCAGGCGCGAGCGTGTTGTCTCAACCGCATGCTGCGTCAAATCACCGGCGCGGCGACCGAGCCGACCGCCCAGCACCATGGCCCAGTCATTGCCGACCGGCACGAGAGGCAGCTTACCGCTCCGCATCATCATCTCCTTGCGGCACCATCAGCACCGGAATGCTGAGCGTTGTCTCATCTCGCAAATCAAGCACTTGCGAGGCGCGCAAATAATCAAGCGATAAATATTGCCGCGACAATATTTGCAAGCGGCGCGGATCATTGAGGCTGGCCCATTCGGCTTGCAAGGTGCGGCGGCGGTCTTGCTCAGCCGCCATAATGCGTTGCGTGTCGCGCAGCGCTTTGGCTTCCGCCTCAGCCGAATAGCGAATGTGATAAAGCGCCGCCACCAAAATGACGAAAACAAAGAGCAGTGCGATATTGAGCATGCGGACCATCACATCACCTCTCGCTTTGAGAATTGTTGCGGCGCGCGCTTGGGCAGTAAATCGGCATTGGCCGCAAAGGCCGGGGCATCGGTTCGCAGGGCCACGCGCAGGCGCGCCGAACGGGCGCGCGGATTGGCATTTATTTCAGCCGCACCGGCTTTGACATTGCGCTTGGCGGCATCGGCAAAGCTTGGGCGCGCCATTTCGACATCGGGCAAATGGCGCGACGGGCGACCGACGCGGCCGGTGCGCGGAGCCAGAAACTGCTTCACCATACGGTCTTCCAGCGAGTGAAAGGTCACCACAGCCAAGCGCCCGCCCGGCTTCAAAACCTGTTCAGCCGCTTGCAAACCGCGCATCAGCTCTCCCAATTCATCATTCAAATAAATCCGCAAAGCCTGAAACGTGCGCGTCGCCGGATGTGCCTTGCCGAAACGCGGCGCGCCCAGAACCGAGCACACCGCATCGACCAAATCGCCGGTGCGCGCCATCGGCTTGCTCTTCGCGGCGCGCAATAATCGCTTTGGCAATGGCGCGGGCACGCCGCTCCTCGCCATAAACGGCGATGATATCGCTCAATAATTCAGCTGCCCCTTCATTGAGCAAATCGGCAGCGCTCAACCCGTCTTGGCTCATCCGCATATCGAGCGGCCCGTCGCGCATGAAGGAAAAACCACGCGCCGCTTCATCAAGCTGCATGGAGGAAACGCCCAAATCGAGCGAGACCCCATCAACCGGCGCGGCCAGCAAGTCCTGCATATCGCCGAAACAGCCCGCGAGATAAGAAAAGCGGTCGCCATATTCGGCGGACAAGCCATCGGCATGGGCTTTTGTGTCAGGGTCGCGGTCAATGGCAATCACCGCACAATCGGCGGCCTGCAATAAAGCACGCGAATAGCCACCGGCCCCGAAAGTGCCATCGACCATCACCTCACCGGCTTGCGGGGCAAGCGCCGTAACCACTTCATTCAGAAGAACCGGAATATGCGGAGCCGAATGCGGGGGCACACTTTGCTGCTGCCTGTTCACGTCACCCCCACTGCTCATTGTTGTGACCCATCCGTGCCGCCCGGCGGGGCATGACTGAGCGATTGCAACAGACCGCGCTGTTCAAGCGCCATGGCGCGGGATTTCGATCTGAAATCGGCAAAACCTTGCGGATTCCAAATCTGGAATTTGCCGCCCATGCCGACAAAGCACAGCTCTTTTTCGATACCGGCATGCGCCAGCAATGCGGCCGGAAGGGAAACGCGGCCATCGGCATCGAAATTCAAGTGGTGACTGTCGGCAAAGAGCGACGCTGCCAGCGCGTCGCGTTCTTCGGCAAAAAGGTTCAACCGTTCGACCATCGCGCCAATATCATTCATCAGCGTGTGGCCGCCGCCTTCAATGGCGTTTTCGGTGAAAGAGGGATAGACGAAAATGCCTTGCGACGCGCCCGATTGCGCTGCTCCGTTTTGCGCCGAAATGGCAGAACGAAAGACAGACGGCACCGAGACTCGGCCTTTGGCATCTATTTTGCCCGAAATGGTTGACATGAACATGGTCATGTCCGCTTCCCCTTCACATGTTGTGCCCAAACAGGTTTGGCCACACCCATCTTATAAATTGCTGGCTCAAGACGGGATTATCTGGGATAACACGGGATATTATGGGTGTCAACGGGAAACCTACCCGCAAACAAGGGTGAAAACGGGACTTTAACTATATCTTCAGGCAGGCATGACCTCCGCCCCGAGCCTCTGACGGGGCGTCGTCTGCGCCTGAAGACGCGGCGTCAACGTGACGCCGTTGAGCGTTGGTGCGTGAATATCGTTAGGGTTTTCGCGCTCAACCGCCTTCCGGCGGTTGACGGCCGGTTGCGCGGCGTGGGCCATAGGCCAAGCCTGCCGCGCAATAAATTAAAGATCAGAGGGTCTGTAAGCCGGGTTCTGTGCGCTTTTCCGAAGAAAAGGCGGCGATCATTCATCTGGGATGCCCGTTACCGAACACCTCGTGCAACCTACCCGGACGACGACCCGGAAACGGGGCCATATGCCGTCTCTATTTGGTCTTGCTCCCGACGGGGTTTACCCTGCCATGGCCGTTACCGGCCACGCGGTGCGCTCTTACCGCACCCTTTCACCCTTACCTCCCCATGCGAACATGGCGCAGGCGGTTTGCTTTCTGTGGCACTTTCCCTGGAGTCACCTCCGCCGGACGTTATCCGGCGCCGTGTTTCCGTGGAGCCCGGACTTTCCTCCCCCATTTGCATGGGAGCGACCGCCCGACCCTCTGACCGGAGACTGGCATAGGCCGAATTGTCAAATAAAACCCAATGACGAAGATATTTTTGGTTATGTCATTCATTGACCGCCAGCTGAATCAGCCGTCCATCGCCGACAAACGCATAAACCAGACGTCTGCGTTTCTGCATCGGCAATGCCGTCGATTTTGGCTGTAGATGGGGCGGAAATGGCGTTGAAAGGCGCAGAAAGACCCTTGCACAATCAGCGACGCGGGATGACGTTAAATCGAGGGCTTAAGTTTGCGGCCCATAATAACTCCCGTCAGCGGTGATTTGATAGCCGATGGCGGCCAGTGCTTTTTGCAGCGGCGCGACGGCTTTGTCTTCACTGCCTAAAGACAGCGGCGGCACATCTTCTATCGGCACATTGTCCGGCCACAGACCGAAACCGGCTTTTTTGAGCGCGACCCAGTCAAACGCCTCGCCGGGGTCGATTTTGCGGCCCGGGGCAATATCGCTATGGCCGAGAATATTTTGCGGCGCAATGGCGTGCCGCGCCGTCACCTCTTGCAAGAGCTTAATGAGCGCCGCCATTTGCGCTTCGGGGAAAGCCGCCATCGCGCCGTCTTTATGTCCGTCATGGTCAAGCTCAATGCCGATAGAGGCCGAGTTCATATCCGTCTCGCCGCGCCAGAACGAGACACCGGCGTGCCATGCGCGCGCCGCCTCATCGACCAGCTGGAAAATATGCCCGTCGCGGCGAATGAGATAATGCGCCGAGACTTTGGCCGCCGCGTCGCACAGCCGCGCCAGCGCCGCCTCGCAATCGGCCATATCGGTATAATGCAAAATTATGTGGCTGATGGCACAAGCCCGATTGTCAAAATTGGGCGAAAGGCGGTGCTCTATGGCAAGGCCGCTCACAACACGGCTCCGGCTTTTTGCGCCTCCGGTTTTCTGAGGCCGATAATCAACACGCCGAGCAAAGTCAGCGCCCCGCCCAGCCAAAAGCGCAGGCTCAATTCATCGCCCCAAAACATCACGCCGAAAATAATCCCGAAGACCGGCGCCATCAGCGTCAGCGGCGCGGTGACGGAAACATCATAACGCTGCAAGAGATAATACATGCCCGCATGGCCGATAAGGCTGGCCCCTATCGCGGTGTAAAGTACCCCGCCCCAGCCCATCCATCCGGCATTTTGCAAAACCGCCACGTGATTGCTCTCAAAAATCAGCGAGGCGGCGCAGAGCGGCGGCCAGCTCATCATGGCAATCCACGCTTGCATTTGATAGACGCCGGTATCGGTGATTTGCTTCATCACAATCATGCCGGCCGAGCCGATAAAGGCGGCGGCAATCACCATGATGAGGCCGAGGCGCTCATTGATAATGGCCGGGTCGAGCCCGATAACCATAACCCCGCCAAAGGCCATGACAATGCCGGCCCAGCGTCGCCAGCCAACCTGCTCATTGAGAAACATAATCGACATAATGGTGCTTATCGGCACGGAAAGCTGCACCGCCACGGCGACGGTGGAGACATTTTCAGCCAGCCCCAGCCCGCCATAAAACAGCGCGAAATGTATCGACCCCATTGTGATGGTGATGAACATGACTTGCGGCATCTTGCCGGGCACAATGCGCAAAAACGGAAACAGCAAAAGCGACAGCACCATATAGCGCAGCGCCGTGAACAGCATGGGCGGCATTTCGCTCAACCCCGCCTTACCGGCGACAAAGGTGAAGCCCCAAACCACACATATGATTAGCATGAGAAAAAGATGTCGCGGTGCCATGAATCCGATTTAACATGAGGTCCGCGCAAAAGCCCTAATGAAAAGCGAGACCCCCGAGAGATAATGCCTGCCCTTTTATTTGATCTTGACGGCACATTGGCCGACACCAAGCCCGATTTGCACGCTGCGATGAACCATGTGCTGACCAAAAACAACCTTGCCGAAGTGCCCGATGACGCCATCACAAATATGATTGGCGGCGGCGCGCGCGAGATATTGAAGCGGGGTCTCAGTGAAAACGGCACAAGCTGGGACGATGCCAAGCTGGATTCGGCGACCGAAGAATTTGTGCTCTGGTATGACCAAAATATCGACGCCAATACGGTCATTTACCCGAACTTACTGCCGCTGCTCGATGCGGTGCAAGCGGCCAATATCAAAATGGCGGTGGTCACCAATAAGCGCGAAAGCCTGTCGGCCAAGCTTTTGTTTCGCCTCGGCCTACATCATTATTTTGATGTGCTGGTGGGCGGCGATACGCTGCCCAAGCGCAAGCCTGACCCCGACACGATTGATCTGGCGCTGCAACGTTTGGGCGTGGCGCCGCAAGAGGCGATTATGGTCGGTGACAGCGAGGCCGATACGGGCGGTGCCATTGCCGCCAATGTCGCCACAATTTGTGTCAGCTTCGGCTATCGCCGCGTCAGCTTGGAAGCGCTTAACGCCGATGCGATTATTGATGATTATGCAGAATTTGCGGGCGCTGCCAAAAAGCTGAAACCCGGCCTGTTTGACGCGCTTTAGCTAGAATAAGAGGCGGATGGACACACCGCCGCCATGCGTCTCTTCATCATCGGCAATGCGGGCGCGATAATTAAACTCAAAGGCAAAATAATCATTATGCGCGGCAAAGCCGAGGCCGATATCCAATCGCATCTTCCGGCTCAATAAAGATTTCAGGGTGAAGCTCTCATCCGAACCGATGAAATTGGCCGTTGCCTGATAAGGCGATATGTCAGACGTGGTGCGCCAGCCGAGATAATAATTCGGCTCCCACACTATGGCGACAGGGTCGTCACCGCCGCGCCGATAGCCGCCGCGCAGACCGATAAATTGCGAGGTCTTTTCAGACTCTCCGCCATTTATCTGCATGGCAAAATTGCGCCCGACAATTTCACTTTCGCTATAATCATCATGTTCCAGACGGAAAAAGTCCATGTCCCCGCTTCCAAGCCGCAGCAAATGTTCATTTTGCAAAATCGGATAGGCCAAACGCGCCGAGGCGGCTGTGCTGGTCGCATCCCATGAAGCCGTCATTTGCTCCACCAGACCGGCAAAATTGACCAAGCGGTCGCTCTCCAAACCGACAAAGCCATAAGCCGCATTCAACTGATAGTGCAGCGGGCCGATTTTATCCGACAGATAAGCGCCGTATGAAATGCCATCGCCTTTTATTTCATTGGTTACCGCGCTTTTTTCATTAACCGCGCTGAACCCCATTTGCAGGTAAAGCCCCAATGCGTCAATCGCCGAAATCGGCAAATCATAACCCAGCGCAATGGCATAGCTGGTGCCGCTGACTGTTGCCCCCTTATCGCTGGAATCTTGCTTGCGGTAATCGCCAAATTGCTGCGCCCAGCCATCACCGCCGCGCCGCCCACCGGCATTGATAAGCTGCAAATGCTGCGATACCGCACCGGTCGCCATATCGGCAAGACCGGATAATTGCTGTGCCGTGCCGTCGCTATAATGCGGCAAAAGCTGGCGATAAGCGGCTTCGAAATCATCCGCATTATTGATGCTGGTAATCGCCGTTGCCAAATTTTCATCATCGGCGAAATGGGCGAAAACCGCATTAAGAGCATCGCTTTCGGTTTGATTGAGCTGCGATTCAGCAACTTGCAGATTTAATGTTGAAATTGGCTGAAATAGTCGCGTTTTCATCACTCAGCGCGACATCATAAATAAACGGCGTTTCTTCATTGTTCAAAATCGTGCTCGACAGTGTCACTTGGTTGCCATAGCTGACAATATCAATCGTGGTTTCTTCATTCGGGTCTTCCGGCAGGCCGATCAATCGTGGCGTAATCGTCGCCGCATTGCCCAAGGTCAAATCGGTGACCGTCAAAAGCGGCGTGTCGGCGCTCAATTGCTTGTGGTCAACCGCCACCATTAAGTCGCCGTTCAGCGTCAATGAATTAACGGCAAGATTTTCGGTTTCCGACTCACATCGCCCTCTTGCCCGACAAGATGCAGCCGCGTCCGCTCGCCAATGGATATGTCGAGACTGCCCGCATCGCCATTGGTGATGCGACCGGTAACCGAGGTGGTCGGAGCGGTATATTCATCATCGGCATCGTCTTGAATTTCATTACTCAGATTGAGGGTGTCGTTGCCATTGCCGAAATTGATATTGCCGAACACCGAGCCGGCTTTGATGCAAAAATCATTGCGCCGCCACCGAAATTCACATCGCCGAAAATGCTGGGCGCATTGACATCGCGCGTGTCAATCACGCCATCGCCGACAATCTCATCGTTAGCATTGGTTGCGCCTGCGCGGTCAATATCCGTATCACCGCATTGCCGAGATAAGGATTGGCTGCCATTGTTGGCGGCATTGGCCGCTTGGCGCAAGTATCCGCCTTCAACAGTTCCTGCGTGATATTGACATTGTCGTTATAGGTCGAAAAATCAAAAGCGATGGCGACATTGTCGTCATCTGCATCGCTTGTTTCCGCTTTGGTATGCGCCGCATTGGCCGATATAGAACTGCGATTGATGAAAACGGCGTCGGACGGCAAATTTGCTCCGGCCGCCAAGCTAATGGCGGTCGCCTGATAGCGTTTCATTTTGTCAAAATAGTTTGAGCCGGTATGGGTGCCGACAAATGCTGAAATTGTGCCCTCATTGAGCAACACGGCATTATCGGAGCGCAGCCCGTCATTCAAAGTCGCGCCATTGCCGATAATCAACGCCGTGCGCATCTTCATTATAGGCAAGTGGCTGAAATTGTCCCGCTATTGAACAAGCCGCCATGAATGGTTGCACCATCAAGCAGCAACAGCATCGGCGAATGATTGAAGTTGTCATACCAGCCATTGGCCTCAATCGAGCCGCGATTTATCAGGCCGTGGGAGAAGAAAAATTCACCCATGCTGTCATAAAAATCAGACTTCATCAATCTCGCTGGCCGCTCATTGTCATCATCATCATCGTCGCGCGTATCAAGCAGAACTTCGCGCGTTGCGCCGCCGACAGAGGCGATGCTGCCGGTGATTTTCAAACTTGTCCTCGCCATCGGCTTCACCATAGGTCGTAATCCGCCCGGATGAGCGGTTTTCATCAAAATGATAAGGGTCGGTTTTCAAATCAACGACATTATCATTGTCATTATCAGAGTCAGTTCGACGCTCATTTATTGTATTAATCTCATTCCGTTCATCTTCACTGAACACCTGGTTTATTACACCGCCAATAATCACGCCGCCATTCACATCGGCACCTATATTGACCGCAGCGCCGCGGCGGCGTTCTTTTGATTGGCCGTTTGCTGCTCTGCCGTCAGACATCTCTCATCAATGCCGCGCCCTGGCGTCGGTGCGGTCGTTGAATAGCCCGTCGCATTGGCAAGACCTTCAATCATCAAGCTGCTGGTAATATCCGCGCCAATATCAATGGCGACGCCGTTTCGCCGCGCACATCAATATGCCGCGCTGGCGGTAATAGCCGCCAATTGTGCGTTAATATCAACGCCGCGTCCGTTGTCCCCAAAATGCGCACACCAATCAGCGTTGAAAGGTCAAGATTGTTAATCAAATCACCATCAATTTTAACACCGACAACATCGCCGATATTGGCAGCATTGCCGTCAATATCTGATTGAACGAACCGCTTTCACCAATAAGGAACCGGTTACTGGAAGATCCGCCTGCAAGCGCAAGCCAGATGCGGATATGATTGCCGGCCAGATGCTTGCGAGCCTTCGCTGATAAAATCTTTCATCATGTCATTATCGCATCAAAGCCGTCATCATCGCCGTCATATTCCGGGCCGCGTATCTCAATCAATAAAAATATCACCGCCGCTTTTAAATCGAATGCCCGCCGGCATCGGCCACATTAAAGTTTCCAAACCAATGGCATCAGTTATTGGCGTGTTGACCATCATCGTCGTCATAATCGCGAATGGTTATCATCCCGTTTAGGATGACCGCCGTTTCATCATCAATTAGCAGGGCCGCATCATCGGTACCGGTCGGCGAGCCGTCGATAAGAATGCTGTCGCCATCTGCGTCATCATTGCTGGTTATCAAACTATCTGTGTAAGTCGGATAATCCGTATCATCTGTGTCGGGTTTCAATTCAAAACCCCAAGCCGGGGCAAGCGCCAGCGATAAGGAAAGCGGAATGATAAACGCAGATTTCAGCAAGCGGGATGTATCGACCACGCTGTCCCTCATTTTTGCCGCGCGAGCGGTAAGTTAAGCCGCGTCTGCCGTGTCCAGCGTGTCGCGCAATTCTCTTTTGAGGAATTTGCCGCTGGCATTGCGCGGCAATTTCTCAGTTCGCAGCCAGATATAACGCGGAATTTTGAAATTTGCCAATAGTTTGGCGCAATGCGCGCGTAATTCTTCGACATCTATTTCAACGCCTTCGGCAAGCACCACGGCCGCGCCGACTTCTTCGCCCAAGCGCTCGTCTTCAACACCGAAAACCGTGCATTCGGCCACTGCATCATGCTTGAACAAAGCGCTTTCCACTTCAGCGCAATAAATATTCTCGCCGCCGCGCAACACCATATCTTTGGCGCGATCGACAATAAACACAAAGCCGTGCTCATCCATGCGGGCAATATCGCCGGTGCGCAGCCAGCCGTTTTGAATGCTCTCCGCCGTCGCTTCTTCGCGATTGAGATAGCCCTTAATGACATTGCCGCCTTTGACGCAAAGCTCGCCGGTCTCGCCATGCGGCAAATCATTGCCGTCAGCATCAATCACCTTGCCTTCCAAAGTCGGCACAAGCGGGCCGCAGCTTTCGGGCTTATCGACAAAAAACGCGCCCAATACGGAAGTGATGATGCCGCAAGTTTCGGTCATGCCATAGCCGGTGCTGGCTTTGCCATTGGGCAAGGCGCTGTCAATTTTGCCGACCAAATCAGGCTGCAATTGCGCGCCGCCGCCGCCCAACATGGCCAGCGAAGACGTGTCATATTTGTCAAAATCAGGATGCGAAATAATTTCGCGCGCCATCACCGGCACGCCGCTGACATTGGTCACTTTATATTTGTCGATGATTTTAAGCGCCTCACCGGCATCCCATTTATACATGAAAATCAGCGTGCCACCGGCCAATGTTGCCGGATGTGATACGCAATTATTGGCCGTCACATGAAATAGCGGCGTGGTCACCAGACTGACCGGCCCCGGCGCGGCAGGGTCGGGTTCGGGCAGTGCCTCACCATTGCGCAGCGCCTCAGCTGCCGCGTAACAGCCGCCCATAAAGGCGATATTCATGACATTGAGCACACAGCCGCGTTGCGTGAGTTGCGCCCCTTTCGGGCGGCCTGTCGTGCCGGATGTATAGAAAATGCAGGCATCTTCATCGCCGTCAATTTCCAAGCTCGGCATGTCACCGCCATGATTGCGCAATTCGGCATAATCAATGACCCCGTCAATCGGCTGCTCCAAGCGCAGGCCGATAAATTTCATATCCGGCAAGCTGTCGCGCACCGGCAAAACCCGGGCCAGCCGCTCATCGTCACCAATCAGCGCTTTCGGCGCACTGTCTTCGAGCCCATATTGCATTTCATCGGTCACCCACCATGCATTCATGCCGACCACGGCAATGCCGATAGAAGTGAGCGCCCAATAACACAACATCCATTCGGGATAATTGCGGAAAGCCAACGCCACGCGGTCGCCTTGTTTGATGCCATTGGCGTGCATCCAATTGGCAATGGAGGCGGTTTCAGCATAGGCCTCAGCATAGCTCCAGCTTTCATCTTCATAAATCAGATAGGGTTTATCGCCATGAAAAGAAGCCAGCGCCCATAAATCGCGTAAGGAAGCAGGCGCATTGGCAAAAGTTTTCAGTGTCTCGCCGCGCACATTAACAGTGCCGATTTCAAATTGGCCTTCCGCCGCCATTTGCGCGCGTACTTGTTCCAATTCTTTATACATTGATATTCCTCCCAGATTGCAGGGGATATTACCCGCTCCATCAATGCCCGCAAGCAAAAAGCAGCACCTAAATCGGCGACACAAAAGCGCGCATGGCTGGCCTTTTGCACCCGCTTCGCCTAGACTTTGAACCATGATTGATTTTGCTCTGAACGCGCTCGACCAATCGGCCATTGTGACCGATACCGATGCCGCGCAAGCGGTGCGCGAAACGGTGGAACTGGCGGAATATCTTGATACGCTGGGCTATCGCCGCTTTTGGCTGGCCGAGCATCACAACACATCGGCTTTTGCCGGGGCCGCGCCGGAAATTCTTATCGGGCATATTGCCTCGCGCACGCAGCATTTATCAATCGGCTCAGGCGGCGTGATGCTGCCGCATTACAGCCCGATGAAAGTGGCCGAACAATTTCGTATGCTGGCCAGCCTGTCGGGCGGACGCATTGATTTGGGATTGGGACGCGCGCCGGGCGGCGACCAAAAAACCGCCGCCGCTTTGCAACCCGGCCCGAAAGCATGGCCGCCGGAAGTGTTTCCGCAACAGGTCGAAATGCTCATTCAATTTTTGGAAGATGCCAATGGTTTAAGCGGCGAACAAGGCGGCTTTCCTGACGAGCACCCCTATCAAGGCATTCACGCACAGCCGATGGGCGATGAAAGCGTGCCGGTCTATATGCTCGGCTCGGGCGGTGACGGCGCTTATCATGCGGCACAATTTGGCCTGCCCTATGTTTATGCGCATTTCATCAATCCCGACAATCTCGACACCGCGCTTGAGGCCTATCGCACAAATTTCAAACCGTCGCGGCAATGCGCCGAGCCGAAAGTCATGTTGGCGACCTCTGTTTTGGCGGCGGAAACGCAAGGAGAGGCCGCTTATTTTGCGCGCCCGCGCAATATTTGGGCGACGCAGCTTATGCAAAATAAGGGTGGGCGTTTTCCGACTCTGCAAGAAGCGCAGGATTGGGATTTGACGCCGCGCGATGAGGCAATTTTACCGCAAGTGGAAACCCGTGGCTTTACCGGCCAAGTCGATGATGTGGTGCAAAGACTGAGCGATGTGGTGGCGCAATATAAAATCGATGAGGTTTTTGCCCTGACCCTTATCCCTGATATTGCAGCCCGCAAACGCTCTTATAAATTGCTGGCCGAGGCCGCCGGATTGGCCGCCAATGGCCTTGCTGCGGCACAATAACCGCGCTTGGGATAAGCGCTGAAAGCGGCTTGACCCTTTACGCCCCATCATGCACAAAAGGGCAGATTTTTTCTTTGGAGGACTTTCATTATGAGTTTGGATTTTACCGATAAGGTGGTCATCGTAACCGGAGCAGGCGGCGGTCTTGGCAAGAGCCATGCGCTGGAATTTGCCCGCCGTGGAGCAAAAGTCGTGGTCAATGATTTGGGCGGTGCAATGGACGGCTCGGGCGGCTCATCAGATGCCGCCGAAGCGGTGGTCGCGCAAATCAAGGAAGCCGGTGGCGAAGCCATCGCCAATGGGTCCAGCGTCACGGATGATGCCGGTGTCGATAATATGATTAAGCAGACAATGGACGCTTATGGCCGCATTGATGTGCTGGTCAATAATGCCGGTGTGCTGCGCGACAAAAGCTTTGCGAAAATGGAAATTGACGACTTCACGTTTGTTGTCGATGTGCATTTGTTCGGCACCATGAAGCCAACCAAAGCGGTTTGGCCGATTATGAAAGAGCAAGGCTATGGCCGTATCATGGTCACCTCATCTTCTTCCGGTCTTTACGGCAATTTCGGCCAAGCCAATTACGGCGCGGCCAAGCTTGGCGTTGTCGGCTTCATGAATACGCTGAAGCTGGAAGGCCAAAAAGACAATATCCACATTAACGCGCTGGCCCCGGTTGCTTGGACGCGGATGACGGAAAATCTGATGCCGGCTGAAATGGAAGATATGCTGACACCGGAACGGGTAACCCCGGCCGTCGTCTTTATGTGTTCAGAAGGCGCACCGACCGGCAAAATCATTTGCGCCGGTGCCGGTGCTTATACATCAGCTGCCATTGTTGAAACCAAAGGTGCTTATCTCGGTGAAAACCCCTCGGCTGAAGATGTTGCTGAAAACTGGGAAACCATTTCGAAAATTGACGACGCTGCCAAAGCCTTGTTCCAGGGCGGTGAGCAGACCGGTCGCATGTTCGAATTGATTCAGGAAGCCAGCAAGTAATTAGGGCGGGTGCGAGGCCATCTCGCGCCCGTTTTGTCTTTATGCGCCAAATCGCCATATCCACTGCTCTTTTATATGCCCTCTGGCTGTTGCTGTCGGGACATTATACAGGGCTTCTTTTGACGCTCGGATTTCTGAGCGCGCTCGGCTGTTCTCTGATTGCTGCGCGCATGGGCGTGCTTGATGAAGAAGGTCTGCCAATGGCAATATTGCTGCGCTTGCCGAAGGTTTCGTTATGGCTGGTATGGGAAATTCTCAAATCCAATTGGGGCGTGGTGAAAGTCATTCTCAATCCGCAAAGCGCCAAACCGCAAATGGTCAGCGTCAAAGCGAGCCAAAAAACCGTCGCCGGTTTGGTCACCCATGCCAATTTCATCACCCTGACACCGGGCACGGTTTCGGTCGATGTCGATGAAGAGAAAAATGTGATTTTGGTGCATGGGCTGACCGATGATTTCGCACAAGGCTGCCTCGAGCCTGATATGGACCAAAAAGTCAGCGGGCTGGAGGGCAAATAATGGAAACGGTATTTGCCATCACCCTGATTGCACTGGGCATTGCCGCCACTTTGGCAATCATCCGCGCAACCATTGGCCCGACTTCTTTTGACCGCGTGTTGGCCGTCAACACCATTGGCTCGATCGCCGTTTTGCTGATTGCCGTTTACGGCTTTTTTGACGGGCGACCCGAATTTCTCGACATTGCGCTCCTCTATGCTTTGATTAACTTCATCGGCACGATTGCGATTTTGAAATTTTTCCGCTTCGGCACTTTGGGCGATCATGTCTTGCATGAAGAAGGAGACGAGCAGTGACCGTTTCTGCCTTGATTGAAATTATCGGCATGGTCAGCCTATGCGTCGGCAGTCTCGCCGTCATATTCGGAGCGCTTGGTTTGTTGCGTCTGGGCGATGTTTACCAACGCATGCACGGCACCGGCATTGTCGATACGGGCGGCGCCGGACTTATTTTATTCGGCCTGCTCATGCTGTCGCCCGATTGGACGGTGACGGTGCGGCTTATTCTTATCGGCTTTATTCTGGTGATGACCGGCCCGACCGCCACCCATGCCATTGCGCGCGCTGTGCGCGTGTCGGGCGAAGAACCCGATAATGTCAAAACCAAGCGCAAAAAAGCGGTTAAAAGAGGGCGGAAATAATGTCCGGTTTCTTTGTCAATGCGGCGCTGATTTCTCTGCTGACGCTGATTGCCTTTTTGGCAATTCGCCTGCACCGACTGTTTGCCGTGGTCATGTTGTCGGGCGCCTTTTCTTTGGTAGCCGCGACCTTATTCGTGGTGCTTGATGCGGTTGATGTCGCTTTCACCGAAGCGGCTGTCGGCGCAGGAATTTCGACGATTTTAGCGCTCGCCACTTTGTCGCTCGTGCCGGCCAATGAAAAGCCGCATGATTTTGCCTTTGTGCCCGCTTTTCTGGCTTTCGGCACCGCTGCCATGCTGGCCGTTGCGGTCGCCGATTTACCGGCTTTTGGCGATGTCAATGCGCCGATACACAATCACGTCGCGCCCGATTATCTGCAAGGCAGCGCCGAAGATATCGCCATTCCCAATGTCGTGACCTCGGTTCTGGCCAGCTATCGCGGCTTTGATACGCTGGGCGAGACCGTGGTGGTGTTTACTGCCGCCATTGCCGTTTTGCTGGTTTTGGGCGGCTGGACAAGGCGCAAACAAGACGGGGAGGATGACAATGCAAGATGATGCCGTCATTCGCGTTATTGCCAAAGTGATGATACCCGCCGTCATGCTGTTTGCGCTTTATGTGCAATTTCACGGCGATTACGGGCCCGGCGGCGGTTTTCAAGCGGGGGTTATTTTCGCCGCTGCTTTTGTTTTGAACGCGATGATTTTTGGTCTCAATCGTGGCCGCCATGTCTGGCCTGCCGGGCTCAATCTGTTGGCCATTTGCGCCGGTGTCTTGCTCTATGGCCTGACCGGCGTTGCCTCCATGCTGCTCGGGGCAAATTACCTTGATTATGACGTGCTGGGCGCAACCCCTCAATCAGGGCAACATATCGGCATTTTGCTGGTCGAGTTCGGTGTCGGCCTGACCGTCTCCTCGGTCATGGTCGCCTTATTCTTCACCTTTGCCGGTCGCCTCACCCATATTCGCCTAATGGCGAAAATGCAGGTGCATGAAGAAGCCGACCAACGCAAAACCAAGCGTAAAGCCAAAAGCACCAAAAAGAGGGCGCGCAAATGAGCAATCTCATCGCCCATTGGAATTATTTTCTGGTCATTGCGCTGATGATGATCGGTTTTTATGCCGTGATTGCGCGCGGCAATATGGTCAAGAAAATGGTCGGCCTGACGATTTTCCAGACCTCTGTCTTCATGCTTTACATTTCAATGGGC
The DNA here is from genome assembly GCA_038143435.1 of Rhodobiaceae bacterium. GTDB lineage: Bacteria > Pseudomonadota > Alphaproteobacteria > RS24 > RS24 > UBA8337. The sequence continues at coordinate 376,391 of JAYQLX010000004.1, forward strand.
AAAGTGGCCAATGGCACGGCGCCGATTTTGACCGGCAGTGCGGCGACGCTTTATGCCAATCCGTTGCCGCATGTACTCATTCTCACCGCCATTGTTGTCGGCGTGGCGACCACGGCGGTTGGCTATGCGCTCATCATTCGTGTTTATGAAAGCTATGGCACGATTGAAGATGACGAACTTATCAAAATGATTGAAGCGGAAGAAAATGAGGAGGCAAGCGACGCATGATGCAGCACCTTCCCATTTTGCAAGTTCTTTTGCCACTGCTCGGTGCGCCCCTGGCCGCTTTGTTGCGTGGCCGCGATATGGCATGGGGTTTGGCGCTTTTGCTGACCGGCGCGGCTTTTTTGATTTCGATTATTTTGTTCAGCCAGCAACAAATTGCCGGAGAAACACTGATTTATGATTTGGGCGGCTGGCCCGCCCCTATCGGCATTGTTTATGTCATTGATGCCGCCAGCGCGCTGGTTCTGCCGGTGATTTCCGGCATTGCTTTTGTCGCCACCATTGCGGCGCGGCGCTTGGTTGAGGCTGAAATTGACGGGCGCGATCATGCGCTGTTTTACGCCGCTTGGCTGCTGACCATTGCCGGCATGCTCGGGCAAGTGACGACCGGCGACGCTTTCAATATTTTCGTGTTTTTGGAAATTTCATCGCTATCGGCCTATGCACTGGTCGCCATGGGCGCAGGGCGCGACCGCCGCGCTTTGCCCGCCGCCTTCAACTATCTCATTCTCGGCACGGTCGGCGCGACTTTTTACGTTATCGGCCTCGGGCTTCTTTATATGCTCACCGGCACGCTTAATCTGATGGATTTGTCCGAGCGTTTGGCCGATGTGCAATCGACGCGCGCCGCCTTCACCGCTTTGGCCTTTATCGCGCTCGGCCTGTTTTTGAAAATGGCGCTGTTCCCGCTGCATTTCTGGCTGGTGCCGGCCTACGCCCATGCGCCCTCTGCCGTTTCGGCGCTGATGGCGGCAACCGCTACCAAAGTCTCGGTCTATGTGCTTATCCGTTTGGTGTTCGGCGTGTTCGGCATTGATTTCCCGGGCCTTGCCGATGCGGTCGGGCTGTTGGTGCTGACGCTGGGCATTGCCGGTGCTTTTGTCGGCACGCTGGCCGCCATTTTGGAAACCGATTTGAAAAAACTCTTTGCGCAATCGTCCATTGCCCAGCTTGGCTATATGGCTATCGGCATTGGCGCAATGAGCGCCACCGGGCTTGCCGCCGCCTTTATTCATTTGTTCAATCACGCTTTGATGAAAGGCGGCGTTATTTCTCGCCATTGGGGCGATTGCCGCGCAAGTCGGGCGTGCCAGCATGGGCTCCATTCAAGGGGCGGGGCGACAAATTCCCCTGACCATGACCGCTATTTTGGTCGGCGGCTTGGCGCTTATCGGCGTGCCTTTGACCGCCGGTTTCATTTCCAAATTTATTTGGTGCGCGCGCTATTGGAACAAGATTTCTGGCTGCTGGCCGCGCTGACTTTCATCAGCTCGGCTTTGGCATTGGCCTATGTTTGGAAAATCATTGAAGCGGCTTGGCTGAAGGAGCGCCCGAAAGGCGCGCCGGTTTTGGTGGAAACGCCGGTTCATTATGTGCCCGCTTGGTTGATGGTGATTGCCACAATCGGCTTCGGTATTTTCGCAAGCCCGCTGGTTGATGCGGCCTATGCGGCGGCGCATGTATTTATCGGAGGGGCGCGCTGATGGCCGCTGATGCGCTGATATTGGCCCTATTGGGGCTGCCGCTCTTGGCCTCGGCTTTGGTGCTGGTGCTGCGCGATAAGCCCAATCTGCGCGACGGGCAGGCTTTGCTCATCGGCCTCATCACCGCCGCTTGCGCGATTGAACTTTATGGCCGCGCTGATGGCGATACGCTTTTTATCCTGTCATTGGCCGACGGCCTCGACATCAGCTTCACCCCCGAACCATTGGGCAAATTATTTGCGCTGGTCGCCGGTGTGTTATGGCCGGTGGCAACGCTTTATACGGTCGGTTATATGCGCGGCGCGGGCGAAAAAAACCATACGCGCTTCATGTTTTTTTATGCCATTGCCATTCATGCGGCGATGGGTATTGCGCTGTCGGGCAATTTGCTGACGCTGTTCGTATTTTATGAAATCCTCACCTTCTCAACCTACCCGCTGGTGACCCATAAGGGCACGCCGGAAGCGATGCGGGCGGGGCGGATTTATCTCGGCATATTGGTCGCCAGCTCGGTAATTTTGCTGCTGTTCGGCGTTATCGGCATTTGGGTGCTGACCGGCACGCTGGACTTTGCAACGGGCGGCATTCTGGCCGGTCATATTGACCCGTTTTATGTGCCGCTATTGCTGGCATTATTCGCCTTCGGTATCGGTAAGGCGGCGCTGATGCCCTTGCACCGTTGGTTGCCTGCCGCCATGGTCGCGCCGACACCGGTCAGTGCGCTTTTGCATGCCGTTGCCGTGGTGAAAGCCGGTGTCTTCACCGTCTTGAAAGTGGCGGTTTATGTATTCGGCATTGATTTTCTGCGCGAGACCGGCAGCAGCGATTGGCTGGTATGGGTTGCCAGTTTCTCCATTCTCGCCGCCTCCATTGTCGCCATGAGCAAAACCAATTTGAAGGCGCGGCTTGCTTATTCGACCATCAGCCAGTTGGGCTATATTGTTTTGGGTGCAGCATTGGCGACCTCGCTGGCGGCCAGCGGCGCGGCCTTGCACATTGCCGCCCATGCGGCGGGTAAAATCACCTTGTTCTTCTGTGCCGGTGCAATTTATGTGGCCCATCATTTGACCGATATTAAAGAAATGAACGGGCTGGGTCGCGTCATGCCGGTCACCTTCACCACCTTTGCTTTGGGGGCGCTGTCGATTATCGGTGTGCCGCCTTTGGCCGGGGCTTGGTCGAAAATCATGCTGATGGGCGGCGCTTTGGATAATGGTCATTTGGCGGTTTTGGCCGTGCTGATGATTTCTTCGCTGCTCAATCTGGTTTATTTGGGCGAGTTGGTGATACGCGGCTTTTTTGCCAAGCCGAGCCACGGGCTGAAAAGCGCGGCGGTGCAAGAAGCGCCGCTGACCATGTTGGTGCCGCTGTGCCTGACCGCGCTGATGTCGCTGGCGCTGTTCTTCGCCGTTGATGTGTTCATTTTGGATTTCGGAGGCTGAGATGAGTGACAAACCCGAAATTTCCATTGCCGGACGCCGCTTCATTCGCGCCCTTTTGCTGATATGCGCGGGGCTGCTTGTCGCCGAGTTTATCATTCACCGCCATGCTTATTTCGCCCTTGAGGCGACACCGCTTTTCTTTGCCCTGTTCGGTTTTGTCGCTTTTTGCATTGTTGTCGGCGGTGGCGTGTTGCTGCGCAAGCTGGTGATGCGCGCGCCTGATTATTATGACGGAGATGACGATGCTTGATGCCATTTTCGCCATTCCCGGCATGATGCTGATTTTGGGCGCGCTGGTCGTGCCACTGCTGCCGCCCTTCGTGCGCAATTATTATATGCTGGCGCTGATTGCCTTTTCCGGTTGGACGGTCTGGCAAATTGCACCGGGCTTGCATATGAAGGCCAATCTGGCCGGTATTGACCTCATTTTAGTGCGCGCTGAGGCGATAACCAAACCGTTTGCGCTGGTCTTCCATATCGCCGCGGCGCTGAACGTCATTTATGCCATGCATGAAGACGTCAAAATCACCGCCACGGCGGGGCTGGCCTATGCCGGTGCGGCCATTGCCGCTTTGTTCGCCGGTGATTTCCTGACCTTGTTCATTTATTGGGAATTGACCGCTTTCACTTCAGTTTTTCTGGTGCTGGCCGGAAATACGGCGCGCTCTATGGGCGCGGCGATGCGCTATTTGCTGATGCAAGTCGCCTCCGGCGTGATTTTGCTGGCCGGTGCGGTGCTGCTATGGCGCGAGGGCGCAGGCTTTGCCATTGCCGCATTGGACGCAACCACGCCAGCCGGTTTCTGCGTGCTGCTCGCCTTCGGCATTAAGGCCGCCTTTCCGTTCTTGAACGGCTGGCTGCAAGACGCTTATCCCGAAGCCTCGGTCACCGGCACGGTTGTTTTGTCGGCCTTCACCACCAAGCTATCGATTTATATGCTGGCTTTGTGCTTTGCCGGATTGACGCCGCTGATTTGGGTCGGCGCGGTGATGACATTGTTCCCCGTCTTCTTTGCAGTGATTGAAAATGACTTGCGCCGCGTCTTGGCCCTTTCTCTAAACAACCAATTGGGCTTTATGGTGGTGGGTATTGGTGTCGGCACGGAGCTGGCTTTGAACGGCACAGTGGCGCACGCCTTTGCCCATATTATTTATAAATCGCTCTTATTTATGAGCATGGGCGCGGTGCTGTTCCGCACCGGCACGGCGAAAGCCAGTGAGCTTGGCGGCTTGTGGAAGCAAATGCCGCTGACCGCCATATTCTGCATTATCGGTGCCGTGTCGATTTCCAGCTTCCCGCTCTTTTCCGGCTTTGTGACCAAATCGCTGACCATTGGCGCGACCGCCAAAGAGGGATATTTCCTCGTCTGGATGGCTTTGATATTCGCCTCCGCCGGTGTGCTGGAACATTCGGGCATTAAAATTCCCTATTTCGCCTTTTTCGGCCATGACCGCAAATTCAAGGTCAAGGAAGCACCGCTCAATATGCTGGTGGCGATGGGCATTGCCGCCGCATTATGCGTGATTATCGGCATTTTCCCGCAGCCGCTTTATGCGCTTTTGCCCTATGAGGTGAAATATGATGTGTGGGAGACCGGTCATGTTTTGGGCGAATTGCAACTCTTGCTGTTTGCCGTTTTGGCTTTTGTTTTCTTGATTGTGCGCGGGCTTTACCCGCCGGAAATTGACTCAACCGTGCTCAACACGGATTGGCTGTTGCGCCGCGCCATACCGCGCGTCGTCAAAGGCCTGGCCATGCCCGTGCTGACATTATGGTTCGGCGCGGTGGCGTGGGCGCAAAAAACCATTCTCGCTATTTTCCGCATCAGCGAAGAAACCAGCCGCGAAAGCGGTTTGGTATCAGGTATTGCCTCAACCGGTGCAGCGGCAGGCATCTTCCTCGCCGTCTTTGCGCTGATGCTTCTTGCCCGCCTGGTTATGTAGCCCATAAAAAAGGCGCACCCGCAGGCGCGCCTTTCTTTGTCTCATTTACCGCGCTTAAAGACCGAGCACGGCCTTTGAGATAATGCCGCGCTGAATTTCATTCGAACCGGCATAAATCGATGTTTTGCGATAATTGAAATAACGCGGCGTGACCGGCGCAACACCGGCCATGCCGATATCGCTCTCATTGGTCGAGGCCAGCGTATCTTCAACAAAGGGCAGACCGTATTGACCGACCGCTTCCATGCCCAATTGCGACAATTCCTGCTGCAATTCAGAGCCGCGCGTCTTCAACATGGAAGACGAGCCGGGGCCGATATTCTGACCGGCACTAATCTCGGAGAAAATGCGCAATTCGGTCGCTTCCAGCACCATAATCTGACGCTCAAGATCGGCCATTTTGGCAGCAAAATCATCATCCTGAAGCAAGGGCTGGCCTTCGCTGACCACATCACCGGCCAATTTTTTGACTTTTTCCAAGCTGCGATACAGACCGCCGGAATAGGGATTGCCACGCTCAAATTCCAGAAGATATTTGGCGCAGGTCCAGCCCTCGTTCAAATTGCCGACAAGGTTTTCCTTCGGCACTTTCACATCTTCAAAAAATACTTGGTTAATCTCTTGCGCGCCTTCAGCCGGTCCGTCCAGCGTCACCAATGGCGACACAGTGACACCCGGCGCGTGCATATCAATCAGCAGAAATGAAATGCCTTCTTGGCGTTTGCCTTCATTGGAGGTGCGCACAAGACAGAAAATCATGTCGGCATGCTGCGCCATTGTCGTCCAAATCTTGGTGCCATTGCACAAAAAATGGTCGCCCTTATCTTCGGCTTTCATTTGCAATGAGGCGAGGTCGGAACCTGAGCCGGGCTCTGAATAGCCCTGACACCACCACACATTTGACGCGAGAATATCGGGCAGATATTTGGCTTTCTGTTCTTCCGTGCCAAATTTCATGATGACCGGCGCGACCATTGTCATGCCAAAAGCAATGGTATGCGGCGCACCGGCTGCTTCCATTTCTTGTGTGTAGATGAATTTCTGCGGCGGGGTAAAACCCGCGCCGCCATGCTCGGTCGGCCAATTGGGTGCGGCCCACCCTTTTTCATAAAGGCGCTTTTGCCAAGTCACATGGCTTTCTTTGGTGATATAGCCGTTTTTCGAACGCTCACATTCGCGGCGAATATCCGGCGTGAAAGCTTCGTCGATAAAATCACGCACTTCCTGACGGAAGGCCTCATCTTCTGCACTATATTTCAAATCCATTGGTCGCTCCTTAAGATATGAATTTAACCGGCACAACGTCGGGGGCTGCTGCCATCACGCCGCCGCCCAGCGGGGCTGCCGCTGCGCCAAAGGCTTCTGATCTGCCATGCGCTTTGCGCGCCTCTTCGCTTTCGTAAATTTCGAACACGCGATAGGTCGTCGGATCGGCCTCATCTTGCATCAAATCATATTGCAGCGTGCCCGGCTCATCAGCCGCCACCGCTTTTTGCATTTCGGCAAAGGCGGCTTCAAAATCCGCCTGCTTGCCATCGGCAACTTTCAAGGTTGCCATATATCCTACTTTCATCATCAGTCTCCCGTCATTATTTGTCTTTATACTCTGCCGGCCTCTTCTCCAGCATGGCCGTCACTGCTTCTAAATGGTCTTCACTCATATGCATGAGGGCTTGTGCATTGGCCGACATTTCCATCACGCTTGCAAAATCATTGGTCTGGCCATGACGCAATAAGCGCTTGGCGGCGCGCAATGCTTCTGCACTTTGCGCTGCAATTTGATGAGCCATATCATGCGCGGTTTCGAGCAATTTGTCATCTGCCACGACTTGCGACACAAGACCCCAGCTTAACGCCTCATCAGCCGATATGGTTTTGCCGGTAAACAATAATTCTGAGGCGCGTGCGCCGCCGATAATGCGCGGCAACAGCCACGCCCCGCCATCGCCCGGAATAAGCCCGACTTTCAGAAATGTCGCGCCGAAAATCGCTTGTTCAGAAGCAATGCGCATATCACACAGGCACGCCACATCATTACCCAGGCCGATAGCCGGGCCGTTAACGGCGGCAATGGTCGGCACTTCCAAACCCCACAGGCTTTTGACGATTTGATTAATACCGCGGCGATAGCCATCGGCAATATGCGCCGGTGAACCGGCAAACGGGCCTTCGCGTTTTTGCATGGCCTTGATATTGCCGCCGGCTGAAAAGGCTGAACCGGCGCCGGTCAGAATGACACAGCGCACATTGCGGTCGTCATTAATACGCGCCACCGCATCTGAAAAAACCCCGCCATCGCCCGGCTCGCCAAGCGCATTGCGCATGTCGGGCCGGTTGATGGTCAGGGTTACAATGTGACCCTGCTGGTCAAAATCCAGCATGGGAAACCTTAAGCGGCTGCGAAGCGCTTCAGGTGATGGTCAACATTACCGAATTGCGTATCGATAACGGTCAGGCGTTTGAAATAATGCCCGACATTCAGCTCTTCCGTCATGCCCATGCCGCCATGCAATTGCACTGCTTGCTGGCCGACGAAACGACCCGATTTACCGATTTGGACTTTCGCACCGGCGGCCGCTTTTTTGCGTTCGGCTTCGCCTTCAACCAGTTTCATATTGACCATATAGGTCATGGAGACGGATTGCTCATATTCCATGAACATATCAACCATGCGGTGCTGCAGAACTTGGAAGCTGCCAATCGGCACGCCGAACTGCTTGCGGGTTTTGCAATATTCAACCGTCGCATCATTCAGGCATTTCATATGACCGATAGCTTCGGCGCATACCGCACCAATGCCATAATCAAGCGCTTCCTCGAGCAATGCCAAACCGTTACCGGCATCACCAATCAACGCATCGCCACCAACCGCGACATTTTCCAATGTCACTTCGCTGGCGCGGTTGCCGTCAACCGTCGGATAATCCTGTGTCGAAACACCGGCGGCTGATTTTTCAACGATGAACAAGCCGAGCCCGTCACTGTCGCGTTGGTCGCCGGAAATGCGCGCCGAGACAATCAGCTTATTGGCCCAGGGCGCCGCAACCACGACCGCTTTGGTGCCGTTCAGCACATAACCGTCGCCATCCGCTTTGGCCGACGTCAGCACATCAGCCGGATTAAAACGGCTTTGTGGCTCGGCATAAGCCAGCGCCCAAATATCTTCACCGCCGATAATGCCCGGCAATTGCCCTTCTTTTTGCGCCTCTGAGCCGTGACGCGAAAGAATGCCGCCGCACAAAACGACGGTCGGCAAATAGGGCTCGACGACCAAGCCACGGCCCAATTCTTCCATAATCACCATAGTTTCAATCGGGCCACCGTCGAGGCCGCCCATTTCTTCTGAGAACGGCGCAGCCAGCAAACCAAGCTCGGCAAATTGCTGCCAAATTTCTTTGCTCATGCCATCTTCGCTGCGGACAATTTTCATCCGTGCATCGAAATCATAATTATCCTGCACAAAGCTCTGCACCATGTTGCGGAGCAGGGTTTGCTCTTCAGTAAAGCTAAAATCCACTGTTCAATTCCTCTTCAAATTCGCTTCGAAGCCTAAAGGCCCAAAACCATCTTGGCAATAATATTGCGCTGAATCTCGTTCGACCCGCCATAAATGGAAGTCTTGCGATTGTTAAAATAAGATTGCGACACGCCTTCAGCATGGTCCGGCCCAATGGCCAGATAATTATCGCCACGGTCAAGCTGCGGCACCCAGGGGGAGGCGTAATTGCCGACCGCTTCCATTGTCAGTTCGGTAATCCGTTGTTGGATTTCCGTGCCCTTGATTTTCAAGATTGAGCTTTCCGGACCCGGGCCTTGACCTTTGCTTTCGGAGGCCAAAGTGCGCAATTCGGTATATTCCAGCGCCGTCAGGTCAATTTCCAGTTCGGCAATCTTCTTGGAGAAATCAGCCGAGTCCAAAAGCGGCGCACCGTCTTCCAATTCGGCGCGCGCAATATCACGCAAGCGATCAATGGCTTTTTTGGAGCGCGCCACACCGGCAATGCCTGAACGCTCATTGCCCAATAGAAATTTGGCAATCGTCCAGCCCTTATCTTGTTCACCCACCAGATTTTTGGCCGGTACGCGCACGTCTGTCAGGAACACTTCATTGACTTCATGACCGCCATCAATGGTGATTATTGGCTTCACTTCAATGCCCGGCGTGTTCATGTCAATCAGCAAAAAGGAAATGCCTTCTTGCGGCTTGCCGTCGCTGCTGGTGCGCACGAGGCAAAACATCCAATCGGCATGTTGCGCCAAAGTGGTCCAAATTTTGTGGCCGTTAACGACATATTCGTCGCCGTCCAATTCGGCTTTGGTTTTCAAACCGGCCAAGGTCAGACCCGGCACCGGGCTCTGAATAGCCCTGACACCACCAAGTTTCGCCCGACAAAATGCCCGGCAGCACCCAATCTTTCTGCTCTTGATTGCCGAATGAGTAAATCACCGGCCCCAACATAGCGACGCCGAAAGGCAGAGGCGGAATGGTGCCGAAAGCGGCACTTTCTTCATTCCAAATATATTTCTGCGTTACCGTCCAACCGGTGCCGCCAAATTCCTCCGGCCAGCTCGGGGCAGCCCAGCCTTTTTCGGCAAGAATTTTGTGCCAAGCAAGGAAATCTTCCTTGCTCAACTCGCCACGGTCGGCACCGACCAAATGTTTCGGATAATTTTCTTCAATAAAGCTGCGCACTTCAGCGCGGAACGCCTCATCTTCAGGTGCAAAATCGATATCCATCAGGACCTCCAATCAAATTTATCCGAATTTAGACGAAAAAAGCGGTGAATCAATCACCCAAAGGGAAAAAATGACGCATCAGTCATATTGTGTTAAAACCCCCTTATGAGCGTGACAGAAAACAGTCCCAAATCGCCTTGCCGCCGCGTCTGCGCGGTGTCGGCGCGCGCCGGTTTTTGCATTGGATGTGGCCGCAAATTGGCCGTAATCGGCGGCTGGTCAGGCTTTTCAGATGATGAAAAACGCGCCGTTTTGGCCGAATTACCGGCGCGGCTCGACAGTTTGAAATCGGCCTAAAGCGGCTTATCGCCAAACCAATTTAAGGTTTCCGCCAAATTCACCACTTCGCCAATAACGATAATTGAGGGCGGCTCAAGATTGTGCTGTTCGGCCAATTTTGCAGCTTCGGCCAAACGGCCCTTAGCGATGCGCTGACGCGGTGTCGTCGCATGGGTAACAATGGCCACCGGCTCATCAGCGCTACGCCCCGCCTGCATCAATAATTCGGCAATCACCGCGAGACGGCTCATCGCCATATAAATGACAATCACCGGCGAGGCTTTGGCAATTGATGCCCAATCCAGTAATTCCGCCTGACCTTTACCGGCCAAATGGCCGGTGACAAAAGTAACGGCATGATTGACGTCACGATGGGTGGCGGGAATACCGGCATAGCCGAGCCCGCCGACACCGGCCGAAATGCCGGGTATCATGCGAAACGGAATATCGGCCGCGACCAACGCTTGCGCTTCTTCGCCGCCGCGTCCGAACACAAACGGATCGCCGCCTTTCAAGCGCAGCACGCGATGGCCGTCTTGAGCCAATTCAATCAGCTTGTCGGTAATGTCTTGCTGGTTCCAACTGGGTTTGCCGCCGCGCTTGCCGGCATAAAAAAGCTCGGCATCGGGGCGCACCAGAGACAAAATATCTTCCGAGACCAGCGCGTCATAAACCACTTTATCGGCCTGTTTGAGCGCATTGACCGCGTGCAATGTCAGCAAGCCCGGGTCGCCCGGCCCCGCACCGGCCAGCCATACCCAACCGGGCGCAAATTCCGGCATGCCGTCAATTTGAATGTCGGGCATCGGGCTGTCGCTCAGCGTCAGGCGGATAATTTCCTGCCGGTTTTTGTCATCAGCACTCATCGGGCGGTTATAGGCGGTTTTACCGAACCGGTAAATCTGCTATCAGCAGAACAGTTATTCCTCCCACTGGAGCTCTCCCATGCTGTCAAAACCACGAGCCGATTTAAAACCCAATAGCGAAGCCTTTGAAAATACGCCATTGGTGAAGCCGACCGGCTTTCGCGAATATGATGCGCGTTGGTTGTTTCCCGATGAGATTAACCTTTCGGGCATGCAAGCGCTCGGCTTCGGGCTCGGCAATGTGCTGTTTGATTTATTGGGTGATGGCGCGCAGCCGCGTATTGTTGTCGGTCATGATTTCCGCTCCTATTCGCAAAGCATCAAAATCGCTTTGACCACCGGCCTGATGGCGGCCGGGGTGAAAGTCCTGGATATTGGCCTTGCTTTGTCGCCGACCGCTTATTTCGGGCAGTTTCACCTTGATGCACCGGCTGTGGCTATGGTGACGGCGAGCCATAATGAAAATGGCTGGACCGGCGTGAAAATGGGCGCGGCGCGGCCTTTGACGTTCGGCCCTGATGAAATGAGTACCCTGCGGGATATGGTGCTGGAAAATAGAGGCGTGAGCCGCGACGGCGGCGCTTATGAGCGCGTCGATGGTGTGGCGCAAGCCTATAAGGATGATTTGACGGGGCGCGATAATTTCAAACGCAAATTGAAAGCGGTTGTCGCTTGCGGCAATGGCACGGCGGGGGCGTTCGCCCCTGATGTGCTGCGCGCGCTGGGCGTTGAGGTGGTCGAATTGCATTGCGAGTTGGACCACAGCTTCCCGCATCACAACCCCAATCCGGAAGATATGGAAATGCTGCACGCCATGCGCGACAAGGTTTTGGAAACCGGTGCCGATATCGGTTTTGCCTTTGACGGCGATGGCGACCGCTGCGGCGTCGTCGATAATGAAGGTGAAGAAATCTTCGCCGATAAAATGGGCGTATTGGTCGGGCGCGATTTGGCCAAACAACATGACGGCGCCGTATTTGTCGCCGATGTGAAATCGACCGGCCTGTTTATGACCGACCCCGACTTGCAGGCGGCGGGGGCGACCACGCAATATTGGAAGACCGGCCATTCCTATATGAAGCGCCACACACATGAGATTGGCGCATTGGCCGGTTTTGAAAAATCGGGCCATTATTTTTTTAACGCGCCGATTGGCCGCGGCTATGATGACGGCATTGTCACCGCCATTGCCATTTGCGATATGCTGGACCGCGCCAATGATAAGAGCATGGCCGATTTGCGCCGCTCTTTGCCGGTCACTTATGGTTCGCCGACCATGTCGCCCCATTGCGATGATTTGAAAAAATACGAAGTGGTCGAGCGCGCCATTGCCCATTTTGAAAAGCTGGCAGCCGATGGCGGCACGCTTATCGGCCAGCCCATTCGCGATTTGGTCACCGTCAATGGCGTGCGCATCACGGTTGAAGACGGCACATGGGGGCTGGTGCGCGCCTCATCCAATAAGCCGGGGCTGGTTGTGGTGGTTGAAAGCCCGACCTCGGAAGAAAATATGCGCGCCATATTTACCGAGATTGATACGCTGCTCTCATCTTATGAAGAAGTCGGCGAATACGACCAAAAAATTTAGACGAAAATCGCAATCAACATGCGCCCGCCGCTGACAATCAAAAATCCGGCGAAAATATTATTGAGCGCCTTTTTGCTCAAACGATGCGCCAGTCTCGCGCCCAAAGGCGCGGCCAACATGCTGGTCGGGATAATCGCCAGCACCGCCAAGAAATTGACATAGCCCAGCGCGTAATCGGGCAAATCGGGCAATGAGCGACCGGCCAGCGCGAAGCCAAGCGTCGCCGGTATGGCGATGAATACGCCAAACACGGAGGATGTGCCGACAGCGCGCAACACATCACGCCCCGATGCATTCAATAGCGGCACGGATAATGTGCCGCCGCCAATGCCCATCAAGGCCGAGAAAAACCCGACAAGAGAAGACAACGCTTTTTGCAAGGTCGCACCAATGCGCGCCTCACCCGCCTCGCCCGGATTGTCATTGAGCAACATGCGCGTCGCCATGCTGAGCGCCAAAGCCGCAAAGATGATTTTCAATCCGGCCGGCGCAATAAAACGCGCCGCCACCGCACCGGCCAAAGCGCCCATAGCGATAAACGCGCCCCAGCTTTTGACCACTTCTATATCGACCGCGCCGCGCTTGAAATGGCTACGCGCCGACAATGAACCGGTGAAGCAAATAATCGCCATGGAACTGGCAACCGCCATATGGATTTGTAAATGCGCTGCCAGGTCGATAAAGATGAAGGTTTGAAACAGCACCGGCACCAAAATCATACCGCCACCAACGCCCAACAGACCGGCGACAATGCCGGATAAAAATCCGGCGGTCATCAACACGGCGGCGAGGATAATCAATTCCGTTTCCATTGCTAGCGGCTTTCCATTATGGCGGCTTTTTTGGCTGTTTGCTCTTCAACCAAAGCCAAAGCCTCGCGCAAAATTTGCGGATCATCACCGCGCCGCGGCGCGTTTTCGCTCAAATGCCGCCGCCATAAGCGCCCACCCGGCAAGCCTTGAAACAGCCCCATGACATGGCGCGTCAGCGCATGCAGTGGCGTGCCATTGGCAACCAATTTTTCAGCATAAGGAATAAGCCCTTCGACCACTTCTTCGCGGCTTGGCGCAATGTCAGCATCGCCGAATAATTGCGCATCGACAGACGCCAATAGATAAGGATTTTTATAAGGCGCGCGTCCCAGCATCACCCCGTCGGTTTTGCTGAGATGCGCGGCGCAATCTTGCAAAGTCTCAATGCCGCCATTTATCGAAATCAACAAATCGGAATGCGCTTGCTTCAACTGATAGACGAGGCCGTAATCGAGCGGCGGGATATCACGGTTCTCTTTCGGGCTTAACCCGTCGAGCCAAGCTTTGCGTGCATGCACGATAAAATGAGAAATGCCGACGCTTTTGCATTTTTCAACCAGCGTGAACAGCGCCTCGCGCGGCTCTTGATCATCGACGCCAATGCGCGACTTGACCGTTACCGGCACTTTCACCGCCGCCGCCATGACCGCCACACAATCGGCGACCAAATCCGGCTCTTGCATCAAACAGGCCCCGAACTGGCCCGATTGCACGCGGTCAGACGGGCAACCGACATTGAGGTTTATTTCGTCATAGCCGTAATCTTCACCGATTTTTGCCGCTTCCGCCAAAGCTTGCGGATCGCTGCCGCCAAGCTGCAGGGCCAGCGGGTGTTCTTCTTTATTATAAGAAAGCAGCTTGTCACGGTCGCCAAAGCGCACCGCATCAGCCGTCACCATTTCCGTATAAAGCCGCGCGCGCTTAGACATTAACCGCATGAAATAGCGGTCATGGCGGTCGGTCCAATCCATCATCGGCGCGACGGAGAACCGAATATCGGGCGCGGTCAAACTCATGCCGCCTTTGTCGCCTTTTTCGAGGCTTGGGGCAAGAAAAAGCCCGCAAGGTTTCCCCTGCGGGCTTTCAAAATCAGGCCGTTAAACGACTATTTTTTGCTACCGGCTCCCGGCAATTCGTTAAACGGCACGTTTTTATCAACGCGAATATCTTGCGGCAGGCCAAGCACCTGTTCCGATACGATATTGCGCAAAATCTCATCCGTGCCACCGGCAATGCGGTAACCGGCTGCGCCAATCCATTGGTTTTGGAAAGCACCGGCCATCGGGCTTTCTTCAACATCTTGCATCACGCCGCCCTGACCTTGAATATCCATCGCAAAGCTCGCCAAGTCCTGCATTTTCGGACCCGAGACGATTTTACCGATAGAACTTTCCGGCCCCGGCACTTGGCCTTTCGACAAAGCGTTCAGCGTGCGGAATTTTGTATATTTCAAGCCTTGCGACTGGACATACCAATCAGCCAATTTTTCACGCACATTAGAATCTTTAATGGCCGGGCCGTTTTCCAGTTCCGTGTCGCGCGCCAATTTCAGCAATTCGGCATGGTCAACACCGCTGCCTTGACCGATGGCGAGACGCTCATTCATCAGCGTGGTCAGCGACACTTTCCAGCCCTCGCCGACATCGCCCAAACGCTGGCTGTCGGGCACACGCACATCATTGAAGAACACTTCATTAAAGCCGCTGCCGCCGGAAATCTGCTTAAT
The DNA here is from genome assembly GCA_038143435.1 of Rhodobiaceae bacterium. GTDB lineage: Bacteria > Pseudomonadota > Alphaproteobacteria > RS24 > RS24 > UBA8337. Next base: position 391,494 of record JAYQLX010000004.1, read on the forward strand.
CGGGCGAATTTCAATGCCCGGCGTTTTCATGTCGAGGAAGAAAAAGGTCAGGCCTTTATGCTTCGGTACGGTCGGGTCAGAGCGGGTAACGATAATGCCGTAATCGCAAAAATGCGCGCCCGACGTCCACACCTTCTGGCCGTTAATGACCCATTCATCGCCGTCTTTTTCGCATTTTGTTCGCAGACCCGCGACATCGGAACCGGCTGCCGGTTCTGAGAAAAGCTGGCACCAAATTTCTTCGCCATAAAGCGCCGGTTTTACATAGCGGTCGCATTGCTCTTTGGTCGCCCATTTCATCATGGTCGGAATGCACATGCCGAGGCCGATTTCAAAGAAACCGCCGGGCACGTCAAAATTCGACTCTTCTTGGCTGTAAATCACCGATTGAATCGGCGTGCCGCCAAGACCGCCATATTCGGTCGGCCAAGTAATGGCCGCATAACCCGCTTCGGCTTTTTTGGCCTGCCATTCTTTGGCGCGCGCCAATCGCTCGGATTCGGGCTTGGCCGAAACGCCTGCTTTTACCTTGCTCGGGTCTTTCGGCTTGGCATTGGCAGAGAGCCATTCACGCACTTCAGCACGAAATTTTGCTTCTTCGGGGGTATCGTTAAAATCCATTTTAACTGTCCTTCCTGATGATCATTTCTTCATATGCTAGCTGACACGAGAAGTGCTGCATCAAGCCACGTTACTTTTCTCAAGCTCTGATACGAGCCTGTCTTTCCATCGGCTGGCACTGCCCAGAGCCAATGCCAGAAGTTTTGAGCGCCGATAATGAAACTGCGGATTGGCTTCCCAGGTAAAGCCGATGCCGCCATGCACCTGAATGCATTCCTGCGCGGCAAAACGATAGGCCTCGGTCGCAGAAATGCGTGCTGAGGCTGCTGCCAATTCAAGCTCGGCGCTGTCTTCAGACAAAATCATTGCCCCGTAATAGGCATTGGAGCGCGCCAATTCGAGCTTCACATACATATCGGCGAGGCGGTGTTTAATGGCTTGATAAGAACCGATTTGACGCCCGAAAGCATAGCGGTCGAGCGAATAATCTTTCGCCATATTGAGCGCCGCTTCTGTGCCGCCGACTTGTTCAAAAGCCATCAGCACGGCTGCGCCGGCCTCAACCCGCTTCAGCATGTCCCAACCTTCGCCCTCCGTGCCCAACAGGCTGGCATCGGCATTGTCGAAATTAATCTCGGCATGGCCGCGTGTCGGGTCAATGGTTTCAACCGCCGACCGGGTAATGCCGTCTTGATTAAGGTCAACCAGCACCAGAGACAAAGCTTGTTCGCCGCTGCCGCCCGTATTGGCCAGCACCACCGCAACCGAGGCGGTTTCGCCATCGGGCACCGGCAATTTGCGCCCGCTCAGCTTGCCGCCGGAAAAACTTGCCTTCACCGTGCGCGGCGATGGCGCTTGTGTGCCTTCCGCCGAGGCCAAAGTGCCGATAATTTCGCCGGTCGCGATTTGCGGCAACCAAGCGGCTTTTTGTTCATCCGAGCCGGTTAATTTCAGCGCTTCGGCAAACATGTAAATGGAAGATGAAAACGGCACCGGTGCGGCAGCGCGGCCAAGCTCTTCAGCAATCACGCATAGCTCCAGCGGTCCCAATCCGAGCCCGCCAAATTCTTCGGGAATGGCGGCACCGGCAAAACCCAATTCGCACAAGCCGTTCCACACGCCATCATGATGGCTGTCATCGCTTTCCAAAACAGTCCGCACATCGTCATAGCTGCACTTGTCCTCAAGGAACTTGCGCGCCTGATCTTTCAGCATTTTCTGGTCATCCGAAAAATCGAAATTCATCTCACTCTCCCAAAACTGGTGAAAGGCTATTTAATTTGGCCATGCGGGTCAATCTTTTCAAAGCCCGCGCAATTGCGTCATGGTCGCCTCAAAACACGCCGCAACATAGGCCCGATGCGCGGCAATGCTCTGCCCCAAGCGGCTCATATCAGGCTCATTCAAGGCTTCGAGCAGCAAGGCGGCAATGGCAGGGGCAGGATTTTGTTCATTATCCTCAAGACACAGGCTGGCAATTTGTCGCAAGCTCAAAAAGCATGCAGCGGCCGCTTGCAGCCCTTCATGCGCCTTTTCGTCGAGGCAATCGGCATCGCGCAAAGCCGTCAAAAGCTGCGGCAGAGGCATTGAGGCAGCCAAATGGGGATGCGTCGCCCCATAGGCCAATTGCAAACATTGCGCGATAAATTCGACATCGACCAAACCGCCATCGCCGCGGCGAATATCAAACGGCCCGGCCTGCGGTTGGTGTCGACGCAAGCGCGCCCGCATATCTTGCGCATCATCGGCCAATTTCGCGCCATCACGCGGTGCGGTCAGTACGGATTTTATCGCCACCTCCACTTTCTCGCGCAAGGCATCGCCGGCGGCCAAAACACGGCCGCGTGTCAGCGCCATATGCTCCCAATTCCATGCTTGATGGGCTTGATAATCGACAAAACTGCTGAACTTGGTGACCAGCGGGCCGGCATTGCCTGAGGGGCGCAGTCTTGTATCGACTTCAAATAAATCACCTTCCGATGTCGGGGCACTCAGACCGTTCATCAGCCGCCGCGCCGCACGGGCAAACCATCTATCGGCATCAAGCGGTTTGGCACCGTCGGAAAGCGCCGCGAAATCAGGGCAATCGCAAATCAGAATAAGGTCAAGGTCGGATTGCAAGGTCATCTCCCCACTGCCCAACTTGCCCAAACCGACCACCGCCATATCGCCGCCCTCAATGCGGCCATATTGGCGCTCAATATCAGCCAGCGCCGCATCATACATGGTGCTGATGGCGGTTTCGGCAAGCCGGCTATAATCCTCCCCATGATGCGTGGCCATTACCGGATCGGCCAAACTGCGTGTGCCGACGCGAAATTGCGCTTCGCGCACATGGCGACGCAAGCCATCCATAGCGCTTTCGAAATCGGCAAATTTTTCGGGTACGTCTTCAGCGATATGCCCCGGCACCAGTGCATCGACCAGCTTGGCATTGGCCGAGAGCAGGGCCGCCAAGCGCGGCGCTGTATTGATGATATCGACCAGCAAATTGAGCACATGCGGGTTGGATTGAAACAGTGAGAAAATCTGCACACCGGCGGGCAGCGCGGTGAGGAATTGGTCAAAGCGCAAGAAACCGTCATCGGGGGCGCGCGCTTGCGCCAATTTGGCCAGCAGGACCGGCTGCAAACGGGTGAGGATTTCGCGTGCCCTTTCGCTGCGCGTCGCCGCCATACGACCGGCGTGCCAGCCGCGAATAATGGCGGAAATATCGGCCGGTCGCTTGAACCCCATATTGGACAAGGTTTCCAATGTTTCAGGGTCATCTTCGCCGCCGGTAAACACCAAATTGCCGGCATCGCCAGACAGGCTTTCCGCCTGCTCGAAAAGCCGCGCATATTCGCCGGTCACGCCGCTTAAATGCGAAGTCAATTCCGCCGCGAAATCTTGCGCGCGCTCATAGCCCGCAAAACGCGCAAAACCGGCAAAGCCCGCATCATCTTTCGGCAGGGTTTGCGTCTGCTCATCAAGGCGCATTTGCAAGCGGTGCTCCATGCGCCGCAAATAATAGTAAGAGGCCGTCAATTTTTCTGCTGTCGCCGTATCTATCCATTGTTTCTGCGCCAGCATATGCAGCATTTCAACGGTGCGGTGACCACGTAAATCAGGGTCGCGCCCACCGGCAATCAATTGCTGCGTCTGCACGAAAAACTCAATCTCACGAATGCCCCCGCGCCCCAATTTCAAATTATGTCCCTCAGCCGCAATTTCGGCATGGCCGCGCACCGCATGCATTTGCCGCTTCATGGAATGGACATCTTCAATGGCGGCAAAATCGAAATAGCGTCGCCAAATATAGGGCTGCAAATCGGCGAGGAATTTCGCCCCCGCCGCCATATCACCGGCAATGGGCCGCGCCTTTATGTAAACCGCACGCTCCCAATTTTGTCCCATGCTCTCATAATAGCTGAGCGCCGCATCGACGGTGATGGTGACCGGCGTGGCGCCGGGGTCAGGGCGCAAACGCAAATCGACGCGAAAAACAAAACCGTCCGCCGTCACATTTTGCAAAAGCGCGGTTAAATCCTGCACCAGCTTAATGTGAAATTTACGCGTATCTTGCCCGTCGACCAAAGGCAGCGCATTGGCTGTGTAATAAATGACGAAATCAATATCGGAGGAATAATTCAGCTCCTGCCCGCCATGTTTGCCGAGTGCCAAAACCACCAGACCGTCGCGCGAAAATTCTTTCAAACGGCCGTCGTCTGCCGCCTCGCGCAATAAATAATCCAAGCCGCAGCACACGGCGAGGTCGGCCAAGCGCGTGAGGTAATCAGTGACGGTTTCGACATCCCACAGATCGGCCAAATCGGCCAAAGCGATGGCCAAAGCGGCGCGATTGCGGGCATGACGCAATGTGGCAATGGCGCGGTCGCGGTCTTGCACTTGTTCCATATCGGCCTGCAAAGCGGCGTATAAGTCGGCCAGATATTCTTCCGGCGGCGTGCCCGACAGCGCCGTCAGCGTGTCAGGATAGCGCCTGATGAGACGCGCCAAAAACGGACTGCCCTCGACCAACCAAGCAAAAAAATCCTTATGCGCATCAACCAGCGGGGCAAGCACATTAATGGCCTCGATGTCTTGCAACAGCAAGGCCGCCTGCGTGGCATCGCGCGGGCGGTGCGGTGGCAGCTTGTCAAATAGGGCGGTCATGGCGACGCTTTCACGCCTTTACCGGCAAATGCATTTCCACCCGCAAGCCCGGCTCGTTATCGGCCAGATGCAATTCGCCACCATGATGGGCGCAAATGGCGGCGACCAGAGACAGCCCCAAACCATGCCCGCCTGTTGAACGGCTGGCATCCAATTGCACAAATCGGTCCAGCGCATCGCCGCGCCGCTCGAGCGCAATGCCCTTGCCGCCATCGGCCAGTGACAAAACCACCTTGTCGCCCGCATGCTGCGCCGCCAGTTCAACCGAGCTGCCGACTTCAACGCCATGCGCCAAAACATTTTCCAACAGATTGACCAATGCCTGTCCCAATAAATTGGCATCACCGTGCAATTTCAAATTATCGCCGCCGGAGACTTGCAGCATCATGTCGTTATCTTCAAAAAGCGGCGCAAACAAATCGTGCAACTCGTCGAGCAGTTCATTGATATTGACCGGCCACGCCTCAAGCGTTGCAATACCGCTATCAAGCCGTGACAAGGTCAAAAGCGCATTGAAACTTTTCAGCAAACCGTCAACATCATCAAGCGCGGCGGCAAGTTCATCATTATCGGTTTTCGCCAGTTGCGCCTCAAGCCGTGCCCGCAAGCGGGTCAGCGGGGCGCGCAAATCATGCGCCAAATTATCGCTGACCTGGCGTGTCGCCAGCATAAGCTTTTCAAGCTGGGCCAAAGTCGCATTGATGCGGCTTTCGAGGACTTGCCATTCCACCCCGCCTTTGGCGACCGGTAAACGGGCCGACAAATCGCCTTGCATGACCGGCCTCAGACCCTCCCCAATCGCTTCCACGCGCTGCAAACCGCGCCGCGCCAAAAATGCCCCACCGCCCAGACCGATAAGCAATATGGCCAGCAAAGCAAACGCAAAAGCATGTCGGAAACTGCTGAGCAAGGTTTCACCATCAGCAATTTCATGACCGACCAAAAGCACCAGATTCTCATCCACTTGCAAAAGCCGCGCCCGCACCGGTAATCCGTTTTCAGAAAAATGCACCCAGCCTTCAGCATCGGTGCGCTCGGGTGTCGGAAAGGATTGCAAATTACCGGCAAGAAAATTGCCGAGCCCGTCCGATAGACGCACATAGCTGCCCTGCCCCGCTTGCACGGCGCTGACGGCCTGCGCCAAAGCACGCATCCCATCGCGCTGATGCACAAAACTGAGCGCCGCCGCTTCGCGCCAAATCAGATTGTCTTGCGCCCCGCGCATAGTGTCGGCCAGCCGTCCATATAACAGCCCCATAACCAGCGCCATTGCGACCAGCAAAATGCCGGTATAGGCGAGCGCGGCGCGAAAGCCGGCGAGGCGCAATAAATTTCTCATGCCTCAACCTGTAGAATAAAGCCTTGTCCGCGTTTGGTGTGCAAAAGCGGCGGGCTGAAATCCTTATCAAGCTTAGCGCGCAACCGCGAAATATGCACATCGACAACATTGGTTTGTGTGTCGAGGCCGTAATTCCAGACATTTTGCAGCAGCATGTGGCGTGTCACCACTTGCCCCTGATGGCTGGCCAGATAAGCCAGCAAGTCAAATTCGCGATTGTTCAAATCCAGCAGCGTGTCGCCGCGCCGCGCTTCGCGGGCCAGCAAATCAAGTTGCAAATCGGCCAGTTGCAATTGCGTTTGCGCCGCCTCACCGCGCCGCGCCAGCGCCGTCACCCGCGCCTGTAATTCAGCAAAAGCATAGGGCTTGGTCAGATAATCATCGCCACCGGCTTCAAATCCGGCGACCCTGTCATCAACCTCACCCAGCGCCGAGAGAAACAAAACCGGTGTGGCATCGCCCGCTTGGCGCAGATTTTCGACCACTTGCGTGCCGCTCAATTCGGGCAACATGCGGTCAACCACCAGCACATCAAAGCCGCCTTTTTGCGCTAATGCCAAGCCATCCGCCCCATTGGCGGCATGCTCAATCGCCACCCCCTCGGCGCGAAAGCGGTCGCACAGCAAAGCGGCGGCTTTGACATCGTCTTCTATCAGCAAAAGGCGCAAGGACTGTCCCATGCGCCGAGACTAGCTTTTATTGCCGAGGGGTTGAAGTGTTTTGACGCGCTGATTTACCGACCAGACGCCATGCCATCACCACGCCGAAAAGCAGGATTAGGAGCGGCATGGCCCACAGCGCCAACGTATGCGGTGCGATGCGTGGGCGAAACAGCGCGAACTCGCCATAACGTTCGACCACGGCAGTGCGAATAGCCGCATCGCTGTCGCCGGCAAGCAGGCGCGCGCGCACAAATTGTCGTAAATCTTTCGCCAAGGGGGCATCGCTATCGTCAATCGATTGATTTTGACAGACCATGCACCGCAATTCTTGACTGAGGGCACGGGCGCGCGTTTCAAGCGCCGCATCGGCCAACGCTTCGCCGGGGTCGAGCGCGTGTGCCGGTGCCAGCACGAGGGCGAATAATATCAGCAGACGCGCCATCATATTTGCCGCCGCAGCCGTGTCGCCAAAGCAAAGCTGCCGCCCAGTGCCATCAGCACCGCGCCGAGCCAAATAAAAGCGACATAGGGGTGATACCAAATGCGCAACACGCGCTTATCGCCGCTCGCTTCGCCGACCACGGCGTAAAGATGACCGGTCAAATCAGTGGTGATGGTCGCTTCGGTGGTTTGCGATCGCTCGGCTTCATAAAAACGCCGTTCAGGATAAAGATGCGCGCCCTGATGCGCGCCGCTCAGATAAGTCAGTCGTGCTTGTTCGGCCGTGTAATTGGGCCCGTCCACTTCGCGCAAGCCGTCATAGCGCAGCGCGACACCGGCAATATTAATCTGCTGGCCGGGGCTTGCCGCAACCACCGCTTCTTCGCGCCATTGTGTGGCCGCCAAAATACCGAGCAGCATCACCGCCAAACCGCCATGTGCCAAAGGTGCGGTGAAAGCGCTTGCCGGTAGTGTCCAGAATTTATGCAGCCGCGTGCGATAGGGGGTCAGGCGTTGCGCCAGGTCGAGACCGGCACCGAACAGCAACCAAAGGGCGGCAGCAAACAGCGCCACCACCATCAGCGAGGCCGCGCCACGCGTCAGCATAATGCCACAGGTCACCAAAGCCGCGGCAGCGGCGGCCAATGCCAATTTATTTTGTAGTTTTTGCACACTGCCCGTGCGCCAATTCAGCAATGGGCCGAGCGGCAGCAATAAGGCAAATGGAATGGTCAGCGGCGCGAACACCGCATTGAAATAAGGCGCGCCGACGGAAATTTTGCCCATGCCGAGCGCGTCGAGAATGAGCGGATAAATCGTGCCGATAAACACCGTCACCGTCGCCGTCGCCAAAAATATATTATTGACCAAGAGCAGCCCCTCGCGACTGACCGGCTGAAACGGGCGGTCGGCGGCCAGATGCGGCAAGCGCAAGCCATAAAGCAAAAAACCGGCCAAAGTGAAAAGACCGAGAATGGCGAGAATGAAAAGCCCGCGCTCCGGATCATTGGCAAAAGCATGCACAGAGGTCAGCACGCCGGAGCGCACGAGAAATGTGCCCGACAGCGACAGCGCAAAGGTGATGATGGCCAAGAGCAATGTCCAACGTTTCAGCGTGTCGCGTTTTTCAGCCACCAAAGCCGAATGCAGCAAGGCCGTGCCCGCCAACCACGGCATGAGCGAGGCGTTCTCTACCGGATCCCAAAACCAAAAACCGCCCCAACCCAGTTCGTAATAGGCCCAATAAGAACCGAGCGCGATGCCCAAAGTAAGAAAAACCCAAGCTGCCAAAATCCACGGACGCATGCGGCGCGCCCAATCTTGCCCGTCTTCTTTTCCGGTGAGCGCGGCCAGCGCAAAAGCATAAGCCATCGAAAAGCCGACATATCCGGCATAGAGCAAAGGTGGATGCGCGGCCAAAGCGAGGTCTTGCAAAATCGGTGTCAGCCCCTGCCCGCTAAACGGCGCAGGCAATAGCCGCGCAAACGGGTTTGAAGTGAATAGGAGAAAGGCCAAAAAAGCCACGCCAAGCCAGCCCTGCACCATTAATACGCGCGCCGAAAAACCGTCTTGGGTTTTTGAAAACGCGCCATAGGCCGCGCCATAAGCGGCGACAATCAGCACCCATAACAGCATGGAGCCCTCATGATTGCCCCACACACCGGCAATTTTATAGATAATCGGCTTGGCGACATGACTATTGGCAAACACCACGGCGAGCGAAAAATCTGAGCGCACAAAGCCGTAAGTGAGCGCCAGAAACGCCAACAGCACGAGGATAAATTGCGCCAGCGCGGCGCGGCGTGCCAATGGCAAGGCCAAAGCCGTATCGCGCTGCATCAGATAAAGCGGCGCGACTGCTTGCACCAGCGCCACGGCCAATGCCAGCACCAAAACAAAATGGCCGAACTCGGCAATCATGGCGCACCCTTTGCCGGATGCGGGGCATTATATTTGCCGGATTTCTCTAAAGCTTCAGCCACCTCGGGCGGCATATAGGTTTCGTCATGCTTGGCCAGCACCGTATCGGCGCGGAATATACCCGAGCCGTCAAAGCGCCCTTCGACGACAACGCCTTGCCCTTCGCGAAACAAATCGGGCAGCATGCCCTCATAGGAAACGGCAATGTCATGCGCCAAATCAGTGACCTGAAAATCGGCGCGCAGACCGTCGCGCGTGACCGAGCCTTCGCGCACCAAACCGCCAATGCGAATGGCCTCGCCAATGGCAGCCGGTTGGGCCGCCAATTCGCTGGGCGAACGGAAAAACACGATATTGTCTTCGAGCGCGGTCAGGGCAATAAAGGCAGCCAGCGCCAAAAAAGCCAAGCCACCGCCAATTGCCGCCAATCTGATTTGCTTGCGTGTCATAAAGCGTCCTCTTTGGCCGCACTATACGCAAAGCCCCGCCCTAATGACCAATTTTTTCGGCGCGGCAAATCGTGCCGATGTCAGCGCGCCAATCGGCGGTCGAGCATTTTGGCCAGAGGCATATTATCCGGCAGCTTTTCGCGCATTTGCCGCCATAGGATGCGTGCTTGTGCCGTCTCACCCAATTGGTCATAGGCTTCGGCGCGCCAGAACCGCGCCGCGAAGTTTTCAGGCTCAAGCGCCAATGCGGTGTCCAGCAAATCAACCGCCGCTTCGCTGACGACTCCGCCATCTTGTTCAATTAAGGCTTGCGCCAGACCGACCATCGCCTCGCTATTGTCGCTTTCGAGGGCCAGCAAGCGCTGCCAGCTATCAGCCGCTTTTGGATAATCTTCAATGGTCATGCGCAGCCGTGCCATCAGCAACCAGCCGGTCGCATCATTGGGCGCATCGCGCAGACGCTGCTCCAATTTGGCCATCACCGCGCCGGGCGGCAGATCTTCCAACGCCCCTTCAAGGCGCGGTGCCAGCGGCGCATCGGCGCTGTCGGGATTGCCGATGACCAAATAAACCATAAGCGAAAAAAGCGGCACAAAGGCGAGCGTCACCAAAGCCGCTTTTTTATCTTGGCGCGCATGCAGTGGCCGGCTGACTCCATAGCCGACAGCGCAAGCCGCCAAAGCGACCAAAACCCAAAATATGCCTGCCGTAAGCAGCGCTTAAAAACCCAAATAAGTGACGACTTCATCCATCGGCGCGCGCGGACTTTCCAAGCTGTTGACCGATGCGTCAGGGTCGGCATAGCCGAGCGCCAAGCCACAAAAGAAAATATGGCTGTCGGGAATGCCCAAATATTCTTTGACCGTCGGCGCCCAAATGGCCCATGCCTCTTGCGGGCAAGTGTGCAGACCACGCTCGCGAGCCAACAGCATCATGGTCTGAATGAGCATGCCCATATCCGACCATTGGCCTTCTTGCATTTGTTTATCGAGCGAGAAGAACATGCCGACAGGGGCATTGAAAAAAGTGAAATTGCTGGCCAGCCAAGCGAGCCGCGCCGCCTTGTCTTCGCGCGCCACGCCCATGATTTCATACATGCGCTCTCCAATATCATAGCGGCGGCTATTATAGGGGTCGCTCAATTCGGGCGGATAAATATGATATTCCGACCCCTCACCCATCGGTTTTTCCTGACCCTTTTCAGCAATGAGTTTGACCAAATTATCGCGCGTCTCACCTTGCAAAACATGCACATTCCACGGCTGCAAATTGCCGCCTGACGGCGACCGCACGGCCGTTTCGACAATATATTTTACATCGTCTGCGGCCACCGGTTTGTTGAGAAAAGCACGGCAGGAAAAACGCGTATTAATGGCGTCGCTGACGCCTGGTGAATTTTCGGTAAGTCTGCTCATATCGGTCTCCCTTGTGGTGGCAGAATACCCGCGCGCCAAGTAGATGACCAGCGCTATAATGTCTCGATAGAGAGGGCCGCGGCAATTGGATAAAGTGAACGGCAAATTAATTGTCGAGCGGCCAATCAACGACGCGGTCTTCGCTATCGCCATCAAATGCCATTTCCGCAATCACCCGCCCTTTGACCGACATGCCGGCCTCAACCACACTATCGGCGCGGCCCGATACCAGCGGATGCCATTGCGGTAAATCTTTGCCCTCATGCAAAAGGCGATAAGCGCAGCTTGGCGGCATAAAATCAATTTTATCCAGATTGTCTTTGGACAACTTCACACAATCGGGCACCAGCTTGGTGCGTTCCTCATAATGGGCGCAGCGGCAGCTTTGCTGATCGAGCAAATTGCAAACAATATCGGTAAAGACGATTTCACCGCTATCTTCGTCTTGCAATTTCACCAAACAGCATTTGGCACAGCCATCGCACACGGCCTCCCATTGCGCCGCCGTCATATCGGCCAATTTGACGGTCTGCCAAAACGGCTTTTCGGCCATATTCTTCTCCTCGCGTGTCGTCGCTCAAGTTGACGCGCCCCAGACTGTCTGCCAGTTTGTCACAAATGAGATGGGGAATACAGTCGCTGAAAATAGCCGCAATTAAATTGCTGATGCGCGCGCTTGCATTGGCCGTTTTGCCATTGCAGGTTTTGGCGCTGGAAGCGGTGACATTTGCCACGGATTGGAAAGCGCAAGCCGAGCAAGGTGGTTTTTATCAAGCCAAAGCGCTGGGCTTATATGAAAAAGCCGGTCTTGACGTAACCATTCGCGGCGGCGGGCCGGGCGTCAATATTCCGCAATTATTGGGCGCCGGTGCGATTGATTTCGGTATGGGCTCCAACAGCTTTATTCCCCTGAATATGGTGCGCGCCGGTGTCCCTGCCAAAGCCGTCATGGCGGCGTTTCAAAAAGACCCGCAAGTGCTCATCACCCATCCGCGGGCCGATATCACAACGCTGGCCGATATAAAAGGCAAGCCGGTAATGATTGCCGATGCCTCAATCAATGCGTTTTGGGTTTGGTTGCGCGCCAAATATGACTTTTCCGACCGGCAGATACGTAAATACACATTCAATCTGGCTCCGTTTTTGGTCAATCCAAAAGCCGTTCAGCAAGGCTATGTAACCTCCGAGCCTTATACGATTTCGACGCGCGGCGGCTTTGAGCCGCAAGTGTTTCTGCTCTCAGATTTCGGCTATCCCAGCTATGCCGCGATGGTGCTGGCGCAAAACCGGTTGATTGAAGACCGACCGGAGCTGGTGCAAGCCTTTGTCAATGCATCGATTGAAGGCTGGCGCAGCTATATTTACGGCGACCCGAGCCCCGGCAATAAGCTCATTCTCGCCGTCAATCCCGATATGCGCCAAGACATTATCGATCAAGCGATTGAACAAATTCGCCAGCGCGGCATGCTGGCCTCGCCCAATACGGAAAAACACGGCCTCGGCGCGATGAGTGAAGCGCGCTGGCAAAGTTTCTTCAAAACCATGTCGGAAAACGGGGTTTATCCGACAACGCTGGACTGGCAAAACGCCTTTACGACCGACTTCACCAATGCAGGTGCGCCATGAGTGCACTGGCTCTAAATGCAGCCAGCCTGAGATATGACAATGGCTTCACCGCGCTCAAAAATGTGACGGCGCAGTTCAACAGCGGCAGCTTCACCGCTCTGGTCGGGCCATCCGGTTGCGGCAAATCAAGCTTGTTGCGCCTATTGGCCGGTCTTGAACAACCTTTTATCGGCAGTGTAACAGGCTTGGCGCAAAGCCAAATCGGCTTTGTTTTTCAAGAACCGACTTTGCTTGCTTGGCGCAGCGTCGCTGACAACATTACTCTGCCCTTGCAAATTGAAGGCCACAGCCCGAATGAGATTGCCGCGCGCCTTGATGAGGCATTGGCATTGGTCGGTCTTACCGATTTTGCCGACACGCTGCCGCGACAATTATCCGGAGGCATGAAAATGCGTGTGTCGCTGGCGCGTGCTTTGGCCAAACGCCCACCCGTGCTGTTGATGGATGAGCCGTTTGCCGCTTTGGACGAACTGACCCGGTTTCGTCTCGATGATGATTTACGCGCCATTTGGCAGCAGCAAAAATGCACGATTATTTTCGTAACCCATAGCGTTACCGAAGCCGCCTATCTGGCCGAGCGCGCATTGGTGATGCAGGGCGGGGAAATTCAAAAGGAAATTGCCATTGATCAAAGCGGCCGCGACAGCGGTTTTCGCAGCGCGCCTACTTTCACCGCGGCCTGCAATGCGTTGAGCGTGGCACTTGGACATGGCACTGGCGCTGGAGGTGGAGCTTAAGCGATGCGCTATCTCATTCCCTTTCTGCTCGGCTTGGCACTGCTTACCCTTTGGGAAATCTGGGTCGGCCTTGCTGATGTGCCGGTGTTTATCTTGCCCGCACCCTCGCTCATTCTGGCCGCTTTGGTTGATAATTTTGCGGCGCTTATGGCGGCGCTGTGGGTGACGGTGAAAGTCACCTTGCTGGCCTTCGTCTGGGCCGTGGCGACCGCGGTCGGCTTGGCCATTGTTTTTACCCGGGCGCGGCTGATTGAAATGGCGCTTTATCCTTATGTCATTACCTTGCAAGTCACGCCGGTGGTGGCCATTGCCCCGCTCATTCTTATCTGGGTCGGCTTTGATAATGTGTCGCGCGCTTTGGTTATCATCGCTTGGATTGTTGCCTTCTTCCCAATGCTGACTAATACGGTGCAAGGGCTACGCAGCGTTGACCCACAATTGCATGATTTGATGACTTTATCGGGCGCGTCTTGGTGGCAAAGATTGATTTACTTGGAACTGCCCGCCGCGCTGCCGGCCATGTTGACGGGGGCAAAAATTTCCGGCGGTTTGGCTTTAATCGGGGCCGTGGTCGCGGAATTTGTAGCCGGCTCCGGCACCAGCACCGGCTTAGCGTGGCGTATTGTTGAAGCGGGCAACCGGCTTGAGATTGCCACCATGTTTGCCAGCCTCGCGCTGTTGTCGGCGCTCGGCATTTTTCTTTTCTATTTGTTGAGCTTTTGCGAATGGCTGCTCTTGCATCGCTGGCATGAAAGTTTCCGGCGCTGAGAGAAGGCACATACTGTCAGAACATTTGCTGACCGGTTGGTTTGCCAGCATATCGCGCCACACCATGACTGGCACTGGCACGAAAAACGCAAAACTCAATATAATCAGCATCCATAACCGCATAGTCGTCTCCATGCGGTTAAAATGGCGAAAAAAGGTAAAGAAAGAGCAAATAGAACTCATATTTACATTATTTTTTGTAAATAAATATATTTTACATTCTATTGACGTGTTTAGCGAAATTGGGCAATATCCGCGCGTCTTATTCAAGGAGCAAATATGGCTCAACATGCCGCCAAAGGGGCCCGTTTTCAAGCCGTGACCGCCAATCGTTTGAGCGATGGCGAAGTGGTTTATTTCAGCGCCGATAATCGCTGGGTCGAGCGCTTTACAGAGGCTGATGTGGCCGATGGGACGGAAGCCGCCGAAGCGCTTCTGGCGCGCGCCATGCCCGATGATTTCGAAGCGCATGTGTTGGAGCCCTATTTGTTCGAAGTGCTGGAAGATGGCCGCTTTTACAAACCGGCCAGCGTGCGCGAGACCATTCGTGCCGCCGGACCGACCGTGCGGCTCGACCTCGGCAAACAAGCAGAAGCAAAAGCGGAGTGAGCCGATGTATCGTTATGACGAATTTGATCACAAGCTTGTAGCTGACCGCGTCAATCAGTTTCGTGGCCAAGTCGAACGCCGCGTCTCCGGCGCGCTGAGCGAAGACCAGTTCAAACCGCTGCGCTTGATGAACGGGGTTTATCTGCAATTACACGCCTATATGCTGCGCGTCGCCATTCCTTACGGCACGCTGCGCAGCGAGCAAATGCGCATGCTGGCGCATATTGCCCGCAAATATGATCGCGGTTATGGCCATTTCACGACGCGGCAAAACATTCAATATAATTGGCCGGCGCTGGATAAAATTCCTGACCTTTTGGACGAATTGGCTTGTGTTGAAATGCACGCCATTCAGACCTCGGGTAATTGCATTCGCAATGTAACCTCCGACCAATATGCCGGTGCCATTGAAGGCGAAGCCGAAGACCCGCGCATTGTCTCGGAAATCATCCGCCAATGGTCAACCTTCCATCCCGAATTCACCTATCTGCCGCGCAAGTTCAAAATCGCCGTGACGGCGCATAAAAATGACCGCGCCGCCATCAAGCTGCACGATATCGGCATTGTGGTGAAACAAAATGACGCCGGTGAAATCGGCTATGAAGTGCATGTCGGCGGTGGTCAGGGCCGCACGCCATTTGTTGCCAAGAAGATGACCGACTTTGTACCAAAGGCAAAACTGCTCGCCTATTTGGAAGCGGTGATGCGGGTTTATAATATGTTGGGGCGGCGCGATAATTCTTACAAAGCGCGCATTAAAATTCTCGTCCACGAGACCGGCGAAGAAGAAATGCGCCGCATGGTAGAAGAAGAGTTCGCCAAGATTGATGCCTCTGAAATGCTCACCGTGCCGCAGACAGAAATCGATCGCATCAGCGCCTATTTCGCACCGCCCGCTTTCGAAACCTTGCCTGCCGACAGCCAAGCCTTTACGCAAGCGCAAGCCGATGATGCAGATTTCGCCCGCTTTGTGCGCGCCAATGTGGTGGCGCATAAGCAAGACGGCTATGCTATTGTCAATATTTCGCTGAAACCGATTGGCGGTGTGCCGGGCGATGCGACCGATGCGCAAATGGATGTGATTGCCGATTTGGCCGAGCGTTTCAGCCATGATGAAGTGCGCGTGACGCATGAACAAAACCTCGTTCTGCCGCATGTCAAATTGGACGATGTAAAAACCGTCTATGACGCACTCGCCGGCAAATGAATTGGCGACCGCCAATCTCGGCCTCATATCTGACCAGATAGCATGCCCGGGGCTTGATTATTGCAATCTCGCCAATGCCCGCTCCATTCCGCTGGCGCAGGAAATCTCCGAGCGCTTTTCTGACCTCGACCGGCAATATGATATTGGTGAGTTGAAGATTAAAATCTCTGGCTGCATCAATGCCTGCGGCCACCACCATGTCGGCCATATCGGCATTTTGGGGGTCGATAAAAAAGGCAAGGAGTTTTATCAAATCTCGCTGGGCGGGGCGGCGGACGAAAACGCTGCTATCGGCCAAATCACCGGCCGCGCTTTTACCGAAGAAGACATTGTCGACGCGATTGAAACCGTGGTCACCACCTATACGGATTTGCGGGCTGATGGAGAACGCTTTATCGACACTTATAACCGCGTCGGCATGGCGCCGTTTAAGGAGCGCCTTTATGACTGATTATCACCTTGTCATTGACGGCGCGACGGCTGAAGAAAGCTGGACCTATCTGGATGATGACGCAGCGCTGAGCGATGCGCCATCCATCATCTCACTGACCCGCCTGAAAGACGAAGCCGACGCACTGGCCGAGCGCAGCGCGCCGCTGGGCGTTATTTTACGCGCCGACGGGCTCGGCAAAACCGATCTCGGTGAAGATGTGCGCGAACTGGATCCCTTTATCGACAGGCTGGCGCTGATTGCCATTCACTTTCCCGCCTATCGCAATGGCCGTGGCTATTCCGCCGCCCGTGTGTTGCGCGAAGAGTTTAATTTTACCGGTCAATTACGCGCCACCGGCGATGTGCTTTACGACCAATGGGCAATGATGAATCGCTGCGGTATCAACGCATTTGAATTGGCGGCGGATATCGACCTCGCCACGTTCCACACCGCGCTTGGTGAATTATCGGGGGCTTACCAACCAGCGGCTGACCAAAATCGCGGTGCGCTTTGGGCGCGCGGGAAGTAATTATTCAACCCTGCCCTGCTCGACATAAATCGAGCGGCTGGGGAAAGCAAAACCGGCACCGGCCTCTTCGACAATCTGCTTAATGGCCAGCGCCAAATCCTCTTTGGCCGACAACCAGTCATACCATCGCGTGGTTTCGGTAAAGCAATAGACCAGCATATCAATCGAGCTGTCATTAAAGCCGTCAATATGGACGATATTCGGCACGTCATGGATTTCCGTGACAAAGCGCGGGTCGCTGTCGAGCCAGCTCAAAATACCGGCGCGAATGGTTTTCAGCTGTTCTGATGTGGTGCGATATTCCAGCCCGATAATCCATTTAATGCGCCGCCGCGTCATATTGGAATAATTGACCAGCGCATGGTCGGAGAACATGTTGTTGGGCACCACTACCGGCACTTGATCAAAACGCCGCACGCGGGTCGAGCGGAAGCCGATTTGCTCAATATTGCCTTCGACCACGCCTTCGACTTCAATCCAATCGCCCAGCGCGAAACGTCGCTCAATCAAAATGGAAACACCGCCGAGCAGGTTTTTGAACAAATCTTGTGCGCCCAGCGCCACGGCGACGCCGAACAGACCGAAGCCGGCAATAATCGGGCCGATTTGAATACCCCAAATTTGCAAAATCGTGGCCACGCCGGTCAGCACAATGCCCCAGCGCAACAGCGTCAGCAGCCAGCCGACAATTTCCGGCGAGAGAATATCTTCAATGCGCTTCAAGGCCATGCTGGCCGGTGTGCTGGCCGCGTAAAAGGACCAGAAAATGCCGATGGCAATCAACGACCGCATCACCTTATCGGCCAATTCTTCAGCCAAGCCGTTTAACGGCAAAACTTCTAGCGCGAAAAACACGCCCAAAATAAGAAAGAAAAATTTAATCGGCCGTTCCAGTGCCTCGCGCAGCAAATCATCAATTTCGGTTTGGGTGCGTTGGGTCAAACGTTCCAACCCGCCCAATACAAAGCGGGTAAACAGGCCACGCAACACGGCAAAGGTCAGAAAAACTCCAAGTGCCGTCAATAATTCAGCCGGACTGACACCAAATGTGCTGTCAGCCCAAACCTCGCCTACCAAAGCAATAAATTCGTCCATCAATCCCACGCGCCTTCTATGCGCCCTTCCAGAAAATGTCGCCCACGCGCATCTTCAATGTCCACCACCCAAATATCAGGGTCTCGTTGCATTTCTCGTTCAATTAGTGCATCGCTCTCAGCCTCATCGCTGTCCACGGGCAAAACCACACGAAAACTCTGCGCGCCGTCCATATCGGTAAACATATTCAGCACCCCTGCCGTGCCGTCAAGCCGATTGACGCGCACATAAATGCCACCCGCATCCTTATCGCCGCGCGTCAAAACATAGGCCGCACCCATTGCCGCTTGCACGCGGCGCACCAGCGATTGCACATAAAGCTCGGTTTTCAGACGCAGATTCATGAAAAACAAATTACCATGATTGCCAATATCGGCAATCGCGCCTATTTTCCGCGAGTGATAGGAGGCACTGATGTCGCTGGAAACGTTAATTGATGATTTCGCCCTGTTTGACGATTGGGAAGAACGTTATCGCTATATTATCGAGCTCGGCAACGGCCTGAAGCCGTTGAGCGAAGCCGAGCATAATGACACCAATAAGGTGCAAGGCTGCGTCAACCAGGTCTGGCTGGTCAATGACCGCGACGGCGAGCGCCTCTCTTTTCGAGGCGATAGCGATGCCCATATTGTGCGCGGCTTGGTCGCCATTCTGCTGGACCTTTATGACGGCAAATCGGCAAAAGAAATTGCCGCCTATGACGCCTGAAAGCGCGTTTCAGCAATTGGGCTTGGGCGAACATTTGACGCCGCAACGTTCAAACGGCTTTTACGCTATGGTTCAGCGCATCCGAAACGATGCGGCGGCGGTGCTGGCCGATCGATAGCCATAATGCACCGATAGCCGCATCAATGCCAATTTCAGCATTAGTTTTCCGAACGGCGCGGCAGCGCATTATTTCTTCTCGGTCGCTTCCAACCCGCTAACCGCATATCGCCAAAAATGCTTAAGACAAAACCCTTTGCTCTGGCCGCTAAACGGCTTATTTAGGCAGAAGCCGCGTTTTGCGGTCAGGGAGTTTTCATGTCGGCCAGACAAGACCCATCTTCTCAGCAAGCCATTGCGCGCTGGGGCATCAATCCGATGGCGCCCTATCTCGGCGGCATCGCCACTTGGTTTCTTGCCAATGGCCTCCAATTTGTCATGGTGCCGACTTTGGTCATCATCACATTGGGCGGCACGGCAGGTGATTTGGCTGCCGCGCAAGTAGCGCTGGCTTTGCCGCAAGTGTTCCTGATGATGTTTGCCGGTTCGCTGGCCGATAAAAGCGACAGCCGAATGATTTTGCTTTGGGTCAATTTATTGGCTGCCATACCGCCCATTGTCTTGGGGTGGCTAACTTTTTCCGGCCAATTGGCATATTGGCATATTATTGTTTTCGGTTTGGCCATGAGCGCCAGCTTTGCCTTTATGGTGCCGACCCGTGACGCGCTTTTGTCACGCGTCGCGTCCGGCAATATCCAAAATGCCGTCATGCTGGCCTTGATTGCGCAATTCGCTGCCCAACTCATGGGTTATGTTTTGGCCGGTGCCGCCGCGCCTTTGGCCGGGCCGTGGGCGCTTTTGGCCATGCAGACCATCGCCCTGCTTATCGGCTTTTTATTGACCCTCGCCCTGCCCGATTTCCCGCCCGTGCCTGCGCAAGACGAAGGCGCGAGCGGATGGCAAGCGGGTTTTTCAATCGTTTGGAAATCAACGGTTATGCGTCCGGTCATTTTATCTTCTGTCGGCACGGGCATTTTCTTTATCGGCATATTTATGGTCACTTTGCCGCTCATCGTCACCGACATATTTGGCGGCGGGCAGCTGGAAATTTCCATTCTCAATTTCACCTTTTGGGGCGGCACGATTATTTCAACCGTCGGTATGATGGCGCGCCGACCTGTCGAACGGCGCGGACGCGCCATGATGGGGGCGCTGATTGTCGGCTGCTTTGCCCTCATGCTGGTGCCGTTGGCACCCAGCTTCGCTGCCGTTTGTGCCATTGCCGGTGCTTGGGGTTTGGCCGCCGGCGTGAATATGACAATGGCGCGCACCATTGTTCAGGTCGAAGCCCCGCCGGAAGCGCGTGGGCGCGTATTGGCATTTTACAGTTTGGGCTTTATGGGCTCCGCGCCTGTTGGCGCAACTTTAAGCGGCATTGTGACCGAGCTTATCGGCCCGCTGGCGACCACATTTATATGCGCTGCCAGCATGCTGGTGTTGGTCAGCGTGCTGATTGCCACCACGCCGGTCTGGCGCATTATGCGCCATGAAGACGAGCCTCAATAGTTTTACGAAAACTTCCGTTCATCCCACCAGGGGTAAAACCCCGGCATGTCGGCGCTTGGCTTATCGGCAAAGTCGGGGTCGCGTTTTTCCAAAAACGACACCACACCCTCTTTGGCATCTGATTGGCGCCCACGCCCGAAAATCGCTTTGCTGTCGACCTTATGCGCTTCCATCGGATGGTCGGCACCCATCATGCGCCACAGCATTTGCCGCGTCATGGATACGGAAACAGGTGAACTCATTTTGGTCATTTGCAAAGCCACTTCTTTGGCGCGTGTCATCAGTTCGGCTTGCGGCACAATCTCACTGACCAAGCCGCCGCGCAGCGCTTCTTCAGCGCCGAATACCTCGCCCGAATAACACCATTGCAAGGCTTGCGAAATACCGACAATGCGCGGCAAAAACCAGCTTGAGCAGGCTTCCGGCACAATACCGCGTCGCGCAAACACAAAACCGAAACGCGCATTATCAGAAGCAATGCGCACATCCATCGGCAATTGCATGGTCACGCCGACACCCACGGCCGCGCCATTAATCGCGCCGATAACCGGCTTAATGCTGTCAAAAATACGCAAGGTCACCATGCCGCCGCCATCGCGAATATTTTCGCTCGACCAATTCACATCGCCTTCATCTGAAACGACCTGATTTTTCTTACCGCCATCGCTGCGCTCGGCATAATTGAAAGTCTTATCGCCTTGCGACAAATCGGCACCGGCGCAAAAGGCACGCTCGCCATCACCGGTCACGATAATGGCGCGCACCGCATCATCATTATCGGCTTTATCAAACGCATCGATGATTTCATGCATCATGCGGGCGGTAAAGGCGTTCATCGCCTCAGGTCGACACAAGGTCAGCACCATAATGCCGTTTTCATCTATTTCGGTTTTGATTTGCTCATAATCGCTCATTTGGCGTTCTCCCTAAAGCTCACTCTTGCCGAAAACTCCCATATCTCTATAGTTCTTGGCAATAGGACATTTTGGGAGGTTAAAAATGCATCCTTACATACACGCACAAAATATGCCGGATCAACCAGCCTATATTATGGCCTCTACGGATGAGGTGGTGACTTACAAACAGCTCAATGACCGTTCCAACCAAATAGCGCAATTGGCGCGCGCGCGCGGTCTGCAAATTGGCGACGGCATTGCCATTTTTATGGAAAACAATGCGCATTTTCTGGAAATTTGCTGGGCAGCCCAGCGCGCGGGCCTGTATTTCACCGCCGTATCGTCGCGCCTCACCGCCGGTGAGGTTGAATATATTGTCAAAGATTGCGGCGCAAAAATTCTTTTCACCTCCGATTATATGAAAGACGAAGCGGAAAAGCTGGTGCCCTTGCTGCCCGATATGGCCGGCATGTTTATGGTCGGCGAAGCATCTGACGGTTATGAAGCATATTTGCCGGCCCGCGATGCCATGCCGGCGGAGCCGGTCGCAGATGAAACGCAAGGCATGGATATGCTTTATTCATCAGGCACGACGGGCCGTCCAAAGGGCATTCGTCGCCCGCTAACCGGTAATAATATTGAAGATGCCGATGCGCTGTTGGGACTTGTTACCTTGCTTTACGGTTTTGACGATAAAGCCATTTATCTGTCACCCGCACCGCTCTATCACGCCGCCCCGCTGCGCTATAATATGGCCGCACAAGCGGTCGGCACGACCTGCATCATCATGGAAAATTTCGACCCGGAAGAAGCTTTGGCGCTGATTGAAAAGCATAAATGCACCAAAAGCCAATGGGTGCCGACCATGTTTGTTCGCATGCTGAAACTGCCGGAAGACGTGCGCACCAAATATGATGTGTCATCCATGCAAACCGCCATTCATGCCGCGGCCCCCTGCCCGATACCGATTAAAGAGCAAATGATCGATTGGTGGGGGCCGGTGATTTATGAATATTACGCCGGTTCAGAAGGCAATGGCTTCACTCAGCTTAATTCCGAGGAATGGCTGGCGCATAAAGGCTCGGTCGGCACGGCGCTGACCGGCGTTCTGCATATTTGCGATGAAGAAGGCAATGAATTGCCGGTCGGTGAATCGGGCACGATTTTCTTCGAGCAGCCCGATGTCGATGCCCCGACATTTGAATATTATAATGATGAAAAGAAAACGGCTGAAAGCCGTCACCCGTCGCAGAAAAACTGGTCGACTTTGGGTGATGTCGGCAGGTTGGATGAAGAGGGTTATCTCTATCTGACCGACCGAAAAGCTTTCATGATTATTTCCGGCGGGGTCAATATTTACCCGCAGGAAACCGAAAACCTGCTCATCACCCATCCGAAAGTCGCTGATGTCGCCGTTATCGGTGTGCCGAATGAAGATTTCGGCGAAGAGGTTAAAGCCGTGGTGCAACCGGCAAAGTGGGAAGATTCGGGGCCTGAATTGGAGGCCGAACTGATTGCTTTTTGCAAAGACAATCTGTCCGCCATCAAATGCCCGCGCTCGGTTGATTTCGACAAGGAATTGCCGCGTCACCCGACCGGCAAATTATACAAACGCCTTGTGCGCGACCGTTATTGGGGTAATAAAGACTCCAAGATTGTCTGAACAATCAACGCAAATTGAAGGAGATAACAATGCGCATTTTTGAAAATCTTGACGAATATGCCGGTGCTGTCGGCGAAGAATTGGGCGTCAGCGATTGGTATGAAGTCGACCAAAAGCGGGTCAATATGTTTGCCGATGCGACCGGCGACCATCAGTGGATTCACCTCGATGCCGAGCGCACGCAAAAGAATTGGGCATGGGCACGATTGCTCACGGTTTTTTGACCCTGTCTTTGCTGCCGGTTCTGATGGGCCAGATTTCCGGTGTGAAAAGCGTCACGCGCGGCATTAATTATGGCTCCAACAAAACCCGCTTCACCGGCATGGTTCCGGTCGGTGCCAAAGTGCGCGCCCGCTCAACCCTGAAAGCGGTTGAAGAAAAAGCCGGTGGCAAGCTATTTACCGCCGAAGTGGTGATGGAAATGGAAGGCTCTGAGCAACCGGTCATGGTTTCGGAAAACCTGACCTTATTGTTCGAATAGGTTTCTCATGGGCCGGAAAAAAGACGATACGGTATGGCCGCTGCAGCGCAGCGAGGCCGAATGGCGCGAGCAGCTCAGCGATGAGCAGTTCTATGTCACGCGGCAAGCCGGCACGGAGCGCGCTTTTTCCGGCCCTTATTGGGACAGCAAAGCCGACGGCACATATCATTGTGTGTGCTGCGATGCGCCGCTGTTCAAAAGCGGTACCAAATATGACAGCGGCACGGGCTGGCCCAGCTTTTGGGAGCCGGTGTCGGAAGACGCCGTGGCCGACCGGCCCGACAATACGTTGTTTATGAAGCGCACGGAGAGCGTTTGCGCCAATTGCGGCGCGCATTTGGGCCACGTGTTTCCCGACGGCCCGCCGCCGACAGGCTTGCGCTATTGCATGAACGGCACGGCTTTGACCTTAAAAGACGCAAATGGCGAGACGGTCAGCGACTAATGTTGAAAGCTCCGTCCGGCGCGCCGCAAGCGGCCGAAAAACCGTTTAGCGACACATATCACAATATCACCCGCTCCGACCCCTATGCGTGGTTGCGCGATGACAATTGGCAAAAGGTGATGAAAGACCCCCAAGCGCTGGACGCTGACATTCGCGCCCATTTGGAGGCCGAAAACGCCTATACCGACAAGGTCATGGCCCCGACGCTAGACTTGCAGAAGCAATTATTCGCTGAAATGCGTGGCCGCATTCAAGAAGATGAAAGCAGCGTGCCGATCAATAAAGGGGCGCTGTCTTTTGCCACGCGCTATGTCAAAGGCGGCGAACACCCGTTGATTTGCTGCGGCGCGCGCAATGCGGAAGCGGAAACCATGCGCGTCATTGTCGACGGCAATAAGGAAGCTGAAGGCACAGATTTCTTCAAAATCATCAATCATGCGGCCTGCCCACACGGTAAACTTTTGGCATGGGGATTCGACGATAAGGGTTCGGAATATTTCACCGTGCGCTTTCGCAGTCTTGAAAGCGTGCCAAATCGCGAAGGCGAATTAGGCGACACGCTGGTCGATACCGGCGGCAGCTTTGGCTGGTCGGCTTGCGGGCGATATCTCTTCTACGTCGCGATTGATGAAAACCACCGCCCGCATAAAATCATGCGTCACGCATTGGGCAGCGCTCAAAAGGATGATGTGTGCGTTTACGAAGAAGCCGATAGCGGCTTTTTTATCGGCCTTTCCGAGACACGCTCGGGGCGCTATCTCATTATTTCCGCGCATGACCATGAAACGGCGGAAGCTTGGCTGATTGATGCGCATGCGCCCGAAACCGCACCGATCTGTGTCGCACCGCGCGAGACCGGCATTGAATATGAAATTGACGATGACGCGGCGCGCGACCGGCTGATTATCGTCACCAATTGGGACACGGATGGCAAAGCCGATGACTTCCAAATCGTCTTCGCCCCCGTGCCAAGCGCAAGCGGTAACAAAAAAGACTGGCAAGTGCTGCGCCCGCATAAGGCCGGGCAATTAGTGCTAGACGCCCTGCCCTTTGCCGAGCATATGGCCGTGCTGTTGCGCGAAAACGCTTTGCCGCGCATTGAGTTAATATCACTGGTCGATGACAAAGTGACGGATATCGCCTTTGACGAGGAAGCCTATGATGTGAGCTTCGGTGCAATGGCAGAATATGACAGCGCGCAATTGCGCTTCACCTATGCCTCCATGACCACGCCGACGCAGACTTTCGATTTCGATATGAATAGCGGCAAGCGGGTTTTGCGCAAAACACAAACCGTGCCGAGCGGGCATGAAGCGGGCGATTATATTACCCGCCGCATTACCGCCACCGGCCATGACGGGGCGCAAATCCCCGTTTCACTTCTTTATCACAAAGACACAAAGCTTGACGGCAGTGCGCCGGTTTTGCTCTATGGCTATGGCTCTTACGGCATCACCATTCCGGCCGCGTTTTCGGTCACCCGATTGAGCCTTGTTGATAGGGGCTTTATCTACGCCATCGCCCATATTCGCGGCGGGCGTGCCTGCGGTCATAATTGGTTCATGGACGGGCGCGGCGCCAAAAAGACCAATACGTTTCGCGATTTTGTCTCCGCTGCCGAGGCCTTGATTGCGGGCGGCTTTACCCGCGCCGGACAGATTTCCATTCATGGCGGCAGTGCCGGTGGCCTGCTGGTCGGCGCGACCGTCAATCTCGCGCCCGATTTATTGTGCAGCGCCATTGCCGAAGTGCCCTTTGTCGATGTGCTGACCACCATGCTGGATGACACATTGCCGCTAACCCCGCCGGAATGGCCCGAATGGGGCAATCCGATTGCCAGCCCCGAGGCTTATCAGCTGATTGCCGGTTACGCGCCTTATGAAAATATTGAGGCGAAAGCCTATCCGCATATTTTGGCAACCGCCGGATTGACTGACCCGCGTGTGACTTATTGGGAACCGGCCAAATGGATTGCGCGACTGCGCGCCACGCGGCAAGATGACGGCCTGTCCTTATTGCGGACGGAAATGACCGCCGGACATGGCGGCAAGGCGGGGCGTTTCAACCAATTGCATGAAATTGCTTTTGTTTATGCTTTTGTCTTGCTGGCGCATGGGCAGGTTTAGGGAGGAAAATAATAATGACCGATTATGTGTTTGAAGATTGCGAGAAGCTGGGCTTTAACAGGACCCGCCTTGAGGCCGTGCCGGCCTATTTCAACTCTTATTTGGAGCGTGAGAAATTTGCCGGTATTTCCATATCGGTGGCGCGCGAGGGCAAAATCGCGCTGTTGAGCCATCAAGGCAACAGCGCTTTTGAAGGCGGCTTTGCCCTTGATGACAGCGCAATTTTCCGCATTTATTCCATGACCAAGCCGATTACTTCGGTGGCGATTATGCAGCTTTATGAAAAATCCATCATCAAGCTGACCGACCCGATTACCAAATTCATTCCGGCCTTTAAAAATGTCAAAGTTTTCGACAAAGGCACGCCGAAAGACTACACGGTGCGCGAGCCGGAGCGGATGATTAACATTCACGACCTGCTGACCCATCAGGCCGGTCTGACCTATGATTTCCTGCTCGAGCATCCGGTCGATGCGCTTTACCGCAATGAAAAGATCAATGGCGCGCGTTCGGAAAAATTAAACACGGCAGAATTATGCGCCAAGCTGGCCGAGATGCCGCTTTTGTTTTCACCCGGCACGGCTTGGAATTATTCCGTCGCCACAGATGTGTTGGGACATATTGTCGAACTGGCTTCGGGCAAAACGCTCGACGCTTATTTCAAAGACCATATTCTAGACCCGCTCGGCATGGTCGATACGTTTTTCCATATTCCCGACGATAAGCGCGACAGGCTGATGCATAATTACAGCTATGACCCACTCAAGCGCGAGACCAAGCTGGCCGACAGCCCTGAACGGACGATTTACCGCCCGGGCCGCGCCTTTTTATCGGGCGGCGGCGGTCTGCTATCGACGATGGAAGATTATTTCAAATTTGCCGATATGCTGCGCCGCAAAGGCACAGGAGCCAATGGCGCCTATATACTTAACCGCACGACCATTGATAAAATGACGCGCAATCAATTGCCGCATAACCGCACTTTGGAAGAGCACGGCTTCGGCCAATTCACCGAAGTGGCTTATCCTGGCACCGGCTTCGGCTTGGGGCTTTCGGTGGTGATGGATAGCGGTGTCACCGTTTCCACCACATCGGACGGCAATACGTCATGGGGCGGTTTGGCCAGCACGATTTTCTGGAATGATCCGGTTGAGGATATGACGGTCATTATGATGACGCAGCTTATGCCTGCCGCCACCTATCCGCTGCGCCCTCAGCTTTCTCAGCTGGTTTATGCAGCGCTTACATAAAACCTATTAAGTCCATTTTGTCGCCTTGCTTTCGCGCACAAAAAGGCTAATTTTCCTTGCAGATTTGGAGGTTCATTATGGCTTTACCTGAAGTATTACAGAATAATTTACGTATCCCCGTTGTCGGCTCACCCTTATTTTTGGTCTCAGGGCCGGAATTGGTGATTGCTCAGTGCAAGGCCGGCATTGTCGGTTCTTTTCCCGCTTTGAATGCGCGCCCGTCGGAGGTTCTCGACGAATGGCTGACGCGCATCAATACCGAGCTCGAGGAATATAAAGCGGCCAATCCCGATAAATATGTCGCCCCCTATGCCGTCAATCAGATTTGCCACGCCTCAAATGACCGCTTGCAGACCGATATGGAAATTTGCGTGAAGCACAAAGTGCCGATCATCATCACCTCGCTGCGCCCGCCGGAATTCATCGTTGAAGCGGCGCACAGCTATGGCGGTGTGGTGTTTCATGATGTGATTAACGTCAAACATGCCAAAAAAGCCGCCGAACAAGGCGTTGACGGCTTGATTTTGGTATGCGCCGGGGCCGGCGGTCATGCCGGTGCCTTGTCACCTTTCGCGCTGGTGCGCGAGGTCAAGCAATGGTTTGACGGCACGATTTTATTGTCCGGCGCGATGGGGGACGGCTTTTGCGTTGCCTCGGCGCTGGCTATGGGCGCAGACCTTGCCTATATCGGTTCACGCTTTATCGCTACGGAAGAGGCCAATGCCGATCAGGGTTATAAAGACATGCTGGTGGAAAGCGCGGCGGACGATATTGTCTATTCATCGCTGTTTACCGGCGTTGAGGGCAATTATCTCAAGCCCTCCATTGCCAAAGCCGGGCTCGACCCCGACAATCTTCCCGATGCCGATAAGTCGAAAATGAATTTCGGTTCCGGGGGCAATATGAAAACCAAAGCATGGAAGGATATTTGGGGTTCAGGCCAGGGCATTGGCGGCATTCAAAAAGTGCAGACCATTGAGGAAGTCGTTGCTGAAATGGAACGCGATTATCGCGAAGCCATTGACAGTCTGGTGCAACGCGCAAGCTAATGCTTGATTCCACCATGCGCCGCCTCATCGACCCGCCGCTCAATGCGGCGGCGGCGGCCATCGGCACTAAAATTTCCGCCAATCAAATAACGATTGGCGGTTTTTTATTGGGGTTAGTCTGTTGCTATGCAGTGGCACAGGGCATGTTCGCCGCCGCGCTGATTTTCCTCTTGCTAAATCGGCTGGCCGACGGGCTGGATGGAGCGGTGGCGCGCCAAACCGCGCCGAGCGCATTGGGCGCTTATATTGATATTGTCTCCGACTTTCTGCTCTGGGCGCTGCTGCCGCTGGCGTTTTTGTTTTACGATACAAAAAATGCTTTTGCGGCCGCCATTTTGTTGTCGAGCTTTGCCATGTCAATGACGGGGTTTCTCGCCTTCGCCATTCAGGCCGAAAAGCTTGGGCTGACCAGCGAGGCGCAAGGCAAAAAAAGCATGTATTACCTCGCCGGTTTGGCCGAGGGCACGGAGACCATTGCCTTTTTCACCTTCACCATGCTCTACCCCGCCGCCTTTGCCCCCGCCGCTTTATTGTTCGCAGCTTTTGTCTATCTTTCGGTCATGGGGCGGCTTATGGTTTCCGTCAGAACTTTGCTGGGGCGTTAAATGGCATCACAACACGACAATATCAAAATCGACGAAACAGCCTGGGTGCATGATAGCGCGCTTTTGTTCGGCCATATTTCATTGGGACCGGAGAGCTCGGTCTGGCCGTATGTCGTCATGCGCTCGGAAATGTTCCATATTGAAATCGGGGCGCGCACTAATATTCAAGATTTCGTGATGATACATGTCGGCGGTGCGACCCCGACCCTTGTCGGAGATGATTGTTCCATCACCCATCATGCGACGCTGCATGGCTGCACCATTGGCGATAAGTGCCTGATTGGCATTAATGCGACGATTATGGATGGCGCGACCATTGGCGATAATTGCATTGTCGCCGGTCATTCAATTGTCACTGAGGGCAGTGAGTTTCCCGATAATTCGATCATCGCCGGCAGCCCGGCCAAGCTGGTAAAGACGCGCGATAGCGGAGCCGCCAATGCGATGAATGCCGCCTTTTATGTGCAGAATGCAAAAAACTACGCGCATGGCAGTCACCGCTTCAACGAAGATGATTTGCGCGCCGGAGGATTTCTGCCGCAAGACTGATACAAAAGTAGAAAGTGGCTGGGGTGGCAGGATTCGAACCTGCGCATGCCGATACCAAAAACCGGTGCCTTACCACTTGGCCACACCCCAACTGAGCGCGAAAATATATAAAACAGGCGCGTCGGTCTAGCCCCTATTTGCCTTTACGGTGCGTCAATTACGCCAACAGCATCATTAATCAAGCTGCCCAAATAGAGCTTGCCGTCCTGCTCAATGACGCTGGTCATCATATAAATATGGCCGCTATCATCTTCCAAAGAGGTGAGCGGCGTGCCTTGCGCCGACAGCTTAATGGCATAGCTGTGCATCTCCGCCGGATTGGCACCGGTCAGCTGCATCAGCCGCCACACCACTTTGCGGGCAAAGGGGCGCGTGACCAGCGCATCCAGCGCGTCCGTGCGCGGCGCGACACCGGCCAGCCAGAAACCGCCATCGGGCGCGCCGGTGATATTGTCGAGATAGGCTGGCATATTATCGACAAACACATCTGATGTGCCTGTCTTGGGGCCGCGCAGCCAATAGCGCAAAACGCGGTGGCCATAGGTTTCATTGACCAGCACGAAGTCTTCTTGCGCGCTCAGCGCCACGCCATTGGCGAAATAAAGATTGTCGAGCAGCACGGAAAGCGCACCGCTTTCAGGGTCAAACACCATCAGCCGACCCGATGGGCGAAACGCGAAGACTTCCAAAATATCATGGCCATATTCAAACAGCGCCGAGGCATCGGAGAAATAAATCTTGCCGTCTTTGGCAATCGCCAAATCATCGACAAATTTCATTCGCACCCCATTGTGATGCGTCGCCAGCGTGGCAATCTCGCCATTGGGGGCCATTGCAATCAGGCCCTTTTTGGCATCGGCAATCACCAAATTGCCCGCCGCGTCAAATTTCAACCCCAGTGGACGTCCGCCCGTATTGGCCAAAACCTGTTTGTCGCCATTGGCGTCGAAGCGAATAATATCGCCATTGGTGAGACCGCAATAAAGCCGACCTTGCGCGTCAAACGCCACTGCCTCAGGGCCGGTGCCGGTTGCCAACATGTCGGCCGCCGCCAATTTTTTGTTTTTGACGAATATGCCACTGCCTGCCGGATTGGCGGCGCGGGGCGGGCCTGCCACCGGATCAAACGGCACCGGCCACAATAATAAATAGCCGAGCAGCAGTGCCATTAACGCCGCAACAGAGGCCGCAAAAGGGCGCTTTTTTATGATCTCAAAGCGTATATCAGACATCGGATTTCCTTCCTGTGTCTTCTCTGTTTTTCCATTGCCAGCCCACCAGCGCTTGGCTATATAGACTGCACTTTATCGGAGTGTGGCGCAGCCTGGTAGCGCACCTCGTTCGGGACGAGGGGGTCGCAGGTTCAAATCCTGCCACTCCGACCATTCATTAAGAACCGCCGATTTTTTGCGCGCGTGACTGGCCCAAATCGCAACCGTGATGATTTCAATCACGACAAACGGCCAAATGGTCGGCGCATCATGCACCAGACCGGCAAGCACCCGCATCACCGCCGTTATGCCGATAAGAAAAGCCGAAGCATAAAGAAAATCAGGGCGCTTTTTCCAAACGCCATAACAGGCAAAACCGCCCATGCACAAAAACAAGGCACCCAAATCACCGATTTGCGAATTGCGCGCTGCGCCTTCCATATAAATCATTTGCAGATTTTGGGCGCCTATTTCCGGGGTAAAAACCCATGAGCCGCCCATGAAAATCAAAAAATATGCGCCCGCCAGCGCCGCCAAAACATTTAATGCTTTATCCATCATATCCTCCCGAATAAGGATAAAAGCTTGGCGCGATGCGCAACCTCACGCAAGAATTTTTTGCGCCAATCGCGCCAGAGCAAAACCGATAAGACAGCCCATTGCATTGGCGGCAAAGTCACCCCATTCGCCATAGCGATTTACATAGGGTTGCACCAGTTCAATCAATCCGCCATAGGCCACGGCCAAAGGCAAAACAATGCGCGCCGCCGCCGGATCCCTAAATGAAAGAGGAAAGCACAAAACCGCATAGGCGATAAAATGGTGCAACTTGTCGCCACCCGGTGCGGGCGGCAATGTTTCCAATGGTGATAAGGATAAATAACCTATCGCCAATGCGATAAGCCCGGTCAGACGTGCCGCATGGCGGTCGTGATTAATGCTCACTATGGCCCTTATGCTTGCGCCGACGCATCTCGTCCTTGGTCAATACGCCGTCGCCGCTTTTGTCCATTTTGGCGAACCGCTTTTCAGCCATTGCGATAAATTCAGCACGGCTGACCTTATTGTCGCCATTACTGTCAGCGGCGGCAAAACGGTCATTCTTGCCGGAACGCTCGCTTTCCAAATGCCCGCCCGCCAAAACCGGCGAAACCATAAAACTTAAAATCAAGGCGAAACAAACAGGCGCATAACACACTCCTTCAAGACAGAATTTCCCCATTATGCTACATTAAAAATCAGCAAAAAGCTTGAGGATTGTTATGGCCATTCCGTTCGTCACTGAATTTGATTTTGAATATGGGCGCTGCGACCGCTTAAGCCCGCTTATTCGTCGCGTCATTTGCAATAATCCCGGCCCGTTCACCTATACCGGCACCGGCACTTATATAATCGGCAATGGCGATGTCGCAGTGATTGACCCGGGGCCGTTGGATGACACGCATTTGGACGCGATCTTGGCGGCGCTCGAGCCGGATGAAAAAGTCAGCCATATCGTCATCACCCACACCCATCTCGACCATTCACCTTTGGCCATGCCGTTAAAAGCGCGCACGGGTGCAGAAATTTTTGCCCATGCGCCGGGGCAAGTGGAAGCTTTTGACGGGCCCAAATTGGAAGAAGATGCAGATGAAAACTTTGTCCCCGACCATATTGTGACGCATGGCGATATGATTGAGGGTGGCGATTGGACGCTCGAATGTGTTTTCACACCGGGCCATATGTCAGGCCATATGTGCTATGCGCTTACCGAAGAAAAAGCGCTTTTTTCAGGCGACCATGTCATGGGGTGGTCGACCACGGTCATCGCGCCGCCGGATGGCGATATGACCGATTATATGGCCTCGCTTGACCTACTGCTTGAGCGTGACGATATAATTTACTGGCCGACCCACGGCACGTGCATCGAAGATCCACAAAATTTTGTGCGCGCCTATATCACCCATCGCCGCGCCCGCGAAACGCAGGTCGTTGAACGCCTGAAAGCCGGTGACAGTGACATTCGGGAAATGGTCAAAACAATGTATATCGATGTCGACAAGCGGCTCCATCCGGCCGCGGCGCTTTCCGTTTTGGCGCATATGCAAGATTTGACCAAACGCGGGCTGGTCGCATGTGACGGAAAGCCCGGCCTCGACAGTACTTATCGGCTAAACTAGCCGTTCAAAGCGGTTCTTAAATCAGCGAGAAAGGCCTCAATGCGATTGGCATTGACGCGGAAATCAGATCGCCCCTGCCGCGAGGCAGAGCGCATATCAATGCGCGTTGCACCATTCTCGGCCATCAGGCGAATGACCACATCATCTTTGAAGCCGAACAGCACGGTGGTATCGGTCGCCTCAATAACGCCCTTGCTTCTGTTTTTTGCGACAATTTTCCAACCACGCGCATCGACCAGAGCCACCACCTTGTCAAAATGCCTGTCCGGTGCACCTTCCACAATCAGCGGCGCCAAATGGCCATAATGTTTTTCGTGAAAGGCCAGCCGGTTTTCTGACAATTCAAGGCTATTATCGAAAGCTTTGCGCTGTGTCGGCACCACCTCAAATTGCGGCGGATTGTTTATATCCGTCATAATATCATTTATCATCGGTATGCCCTCAAGCGCCCGGCCTGCCAGAAACACCGGCACGAAAATGGCGGCGGACAAAACCACTGCGATAAGGGTGCGTGGCATATTAAGCTGGCTTATTTGACCGAATAGAAGCGCTCCCAAGCTCAGCAGCAAGGCGACAAGGGCAAGCAGCGAGGCGATGAGAATAATCAGCACCGGCAGTTTATAATCTGTAATGGCGGCAGGCGCAGCATAATGGCTGACAGGACAAACAATCCGACGCTGCCAAGCGACAAAAAATAGCCGGCGGTTGCAACCCCGACAGCGGTAATTCCAAACATTATTCAGCGGCTCCTTTGGCTTCCGGCAATTCATAGCCGGCAAATTGTTCGCGCAATGTCAGCTTTTGGATTTTGCCGGTCGCCGTATGCGGAATTTCATCGACGAAGGTTACATCATCGGGCATCCACCATTTGGCAATTTTGCCTTCCAAATAGGCCAGCACTTGTTCTTTGCTCACCTCAGCACCTTCATCTTTAACGATAATCAGCAGCGGACGCTCATCCCATTTCGGGTGCGGCAGGCCGATAACAGCCGCCTATGTCACGCCCTCGCAACCGACAGCAACATTTTCAATTTCAATCGATGAAATCCATTCACCGCCCGATTTGATAACGTCTTTTGAGCGGTCGGTGATTTGCATAAAGCCCAACTCATCAATCGTCGCCACATCGCCAGTGTCAAAAAACCCGTCTTCATCAAGAATTTGACCGCCATCGCCTTTAATATATTCACCGACAATAAACGGCCCGCGCACCATCAAAGGTGACCAAAGGCTTTGCCGTCGCGCGGCAATTCATTGCCTTCATCATCGGTGATTTTCATTTCCACCCCAAACGGCGCGCGGCCTTGCTTGACCTTAATGTCCATTTGCTGGTCGAAGCTCATATTTTCCATACCTGCCTTGAAGCTGGCAATCGTGCCGAGCGGCGAGAGTTCGGTCATGCCCCAAGCATGTTTCACCGACACATCATAATCGCGCTCAAATTTTTCAAGCATGACGCGCGGCACGGCAGAACCGCCAATCGTCACATCATTGAGCATGGGCAGTTTCAAATTATTGGCTTCCAAATGCTGCAACAACATCAGCCAAACGGTCGGCACGGCGGCGGTAAAGGTCACTTCTTCATCGGTCAAAAGCTGGTAAATGCTCTCGCCATCCATATTCGGGCCGGGATTGACGATTTTCGAACCGGCCGCAGGCGCGCTCAATGCCAACCCCCACGCATTGGCATGGAACATCGGCACGACGGGCATAATGCTGTCGGTGCTTTTCAGCCCCATGACATCGCTCGCATTGCCGACCAGAGTGTGCAGCACATTAGAACGGTGCGTATAGCAAACGCCCTTCGGATTGCCGGTGGTGCCGGACGTATAACAAATGCCGCAGGGCGCGCGCTCATCGACCTCGACCCAATTGAAATCGCCGTTCTGTCCGTCGATTAAATCTTCATAGCAATGCACATTTTTAAGGCCGGTATCCGGCATATGCGCCGCATCGGTCATGATGATGATACCTTTGACGTTGGGAATTTGGTCGGCAATGCCTTCAAGCACCGGCACAAAAGTCAAATCGGTAAAGATGAGCTTATCTTCCGCATGGTTGATGATATAGACCAATTGCTCGGCAAACAGGCGCGGATTGAGCGTGTGATAGACGCCGCCAATGCCGGTAATGCCATACCAAGCTTCAATATGGCGGTGCGTGTTCCAAGCTAAAGTGGCAATCACATCTTGCTCGCCCATGCCGAGGCTTTTGAGCGCTTGGCTCAACTTACGGGCGCGCAAATGCAAATGGGCATAAGTTTCGCGATGAATATTGCCTTCGACCAGGCGCGATACGATTTCACGCTCACTGTGATTGACCATTGCATGATCCAAAATGCGGTTCATCAATAGTGGCACGTCTTGCATTTGACCGAACATGTTTTCCTCCCTATCGTCCTTGACGGAACGTTTTTGACTGGCGCTAATTTGCCCAATGCACTGCGTCTTGTCCATAGGGAGGGATGAAATGACACTGCATAAATTACCGGCGCGCGAACTGGCCGAAAAAATAGCCGCAGGCAGTGTTTCTTCGAAAGAGGCGACACAGCATTTCATAGACCGTATTGAAAAACACAATCCGGCGATTAACGCGGTTATTGCCACGCGCTTTGACGCAGCTCTTGAAGAGGCCGAAGCGGCAGATGACGCAATCGCCAAAGGCAATGTCAAAGGCCCGCTGCACGGCGTGCCGATGACGATAAAGGACTTGTTCGAAGTTGAGGGGTTGACATGCGACGCCGGTTTTCCCGACTATAAAGGCCATATTTCCAAATCTGACGCGGTGGTCACGACGCGTCTGAAAGCCGCCGGTGCCATTATTATCGGCAAAACCAACTCGCCAATGGCCGGTGGCGATATTCAGACCTATAATGCGGTGCACGGCACGACCAATAATCCGCACAATCTCGACCATACGCCGGGCGGCTCGTCGGGCGGCTCGTCAGCGGCACTGGCGGCTGCCATGACACCGCTTGAATATGGCAGCGATATTGGCGGCTCGGTGCGCGCACCGGCGCATTTCAGCGGCCTGTTCAGCCATAAGCCAAGTTTCGCCATTGTGCCGATGCGCGGTCATGTGCCGCCGCCGCATGGCATGCCTTGGGAGCCCAGCGAATTGACCGTTGCCGGCCCATTGGGGCATACGGCAGGCGATATTGAACTGGCGCTCGACGTCACGGTCGGGCTTGACGGCCCGATGCGCCAAGCCATGCAAATTCAACTGCAAGGGCCGCGCCACGCCACGCCGCAAGGTTTACGCGTCGGCTTATGGCCCGGCGATGCCGCATGCGAGGTAGAAAACGCCTTCAGCAGCGCCATTGAAGAAGCCGGTAAGGCTTTGGAAAAACAAGGCGCAAGCCTGCAAGCCATCAGCCCTGATTTCGACAAGCCGCAACATTTTGAGACTTATATGAAGCGGCTGAGTGCCATTGTCGGCTCCGACATGCCGCCGCCGGTTTTTGCCGCCATGCAAGACATTGTTGATGCAGCCGATGCCGATGACACCTCCATGCGCGTCACCCAAGCGCGCGGCATCACGCTGAGCCACGGCGAATGGCTGCGCCTCAATATTCGCAAAGCCAAATATGATTTGGCATGGCAAGCCGTGTTTGAAAAAGTCGATGTGCTGCTGTGTCCGGTCACGCCCAGCACCGCCATGAAGCACGACCATAATCCCGATTTCCATGCCCGCACCATTACGGTGAACGGCGCGGCGCGGCCTTATTTCGACAATTTCTTTTGGGCCGGTATCGCCACCCTATGCGGACTGCCTTCAACCGTTGTGCCGCTTGGCCTGCATGATGGCTTGCCCTTCGGCATGCAAATTATCGGCCCGGCCTATGAGGATAAAACCTCGCTTGCCGTCGCCAAAATGCTGGAAAATATCGGCTATCAATGGCTTCAGCCGAAAGGCTATTAAGCGCGCCTTTAGCTCTGCTCGAGCGGGGTCAATTCTTCATGCCCTTCCGGGTCTTGGTGTATCAGCACTTCAACGCCGGGAAATTTCGTCATGACGGAGGCTTCCACCGCATCTGAAATTTGATGCGCATTGTTGAGCGTCATCGCCCCGTCCAATTCAATATGGTGGCATTGCACAAAGCTGGACAGACCGGCGCGGCGCGTGCGCAAATCATGCAATCCCAAAACCTGCGGATGCGAGAGGATAATCTGCTTTATCTCTTCGCGTATATCATCGTCCAATTCGCGGTCCATCAGCTGGTCGGCAGCGGCGGAAAAAATACCCCATGCGCTTTTGGCCAAAATAGCCGCCACGACAAGCCCCAAAACCGGATCGGCATAAACAAAACCCATCGGCCCCGACAGCACCAAAGCGGCAATCACGCCCATATTCATGTAAAGGTCACCGGCGTAATGCGCGCTATCGGCATGAATGGCGACCGAATTGGTTGCTTTGGCGACACGGCGCTGCACCATCACCAAACCGCCGGTCAATACAATCGACACGGCAATGACGATAATCCCTATCGTGCTTTCTTGCAGCACGCTGGGCGTGAGCATGGCGCGCACCGCCTCCACGACCAAAAACAATGCCGCCAAAGACAGCGCCGCACCCTGCACCAATGCGGCCAAAGCTTCCGCCTTACCGTGGCCGAAACGATGTTCTTCATCGGCCGGTGTTTGCGCATGGCGAATGGCAAAGAAATTCATCACCGAGAGCGACAAATCCATAATCGAGTCGAGAAATGAACCGAGCAAAGCGACCGAGCCGGTCAACAGCCAAGCAAAGCCTTTCATGACAATCATCACGGAGGCCACAAGAATGGCCAAAAGCGCCGTGCCTTGCACCCGCTTGCCGGGCTGCAAGCCGATATGGTCGTGATGATGTTCGCTCATAGCCTTAACCTAGCGCATTTCAGGACTTACGGATATAGACGCTCGACCTGCCAATCAGCCTCGGCATTTAGGCGCTTAAAAACCAGCCGGTCGTGCAGGCGGTGGTCACCATCTTGCCAAAACTCAATACGTAAAGGCGTGATGCGCCGCCCCGACCAATGCGGCGGGCGCGGAATATCCTCACCCGGATATTCTTTGTCCATTTCAGCATAAGCCGCTTCCAATGCGGCGCGGTCGGCCAGCGGGCGCGATTGCTGCGAGGCCCAAGCGCCGATGCGGCTCTCGCGACCGCGCGACTGATAATAAGCGTCGGCTTCTTCATCCGCGACCGGCGAAATCGGACCTTGTACCCGCACTTGGCGGTGCAGGCTCTTCCAATGGAAAACCAAAGCCGCTTTGGCGTTTTGGTCCAACTCATTGCCCTTTTGGCTTTCGAGATTGGTGTAGAAAACAAAACCGCGCGCATCATGACCTTTCAACAGCACCATGCGCGCATTGGGCATGCCATCCGCGCCGACCGTGGCCAGCGCCATCGCATTGGGGTCGTTCGGCTCGCTTTTGGCGGCCTCTTGCAACCAATCTGCAAAAGCGGCAATCGGGTCGGTCGGTATATCGACAAATAAGCTCATCAATTTTCCTTAAGTTCCTTTATCGGCTCTTTCCGCTATATATAAGGGCATGCGCCCCGCTTGCAAATTATTGACTGTTGCCATGCTGCTTTTGACCGCTTGTGCCGCCCCGCCCGATACGGCGCGTTTCAAAATCGACTTTGAGCGCGGCGTCAAAGCCTATGAAGCAGGCGATTATGAGGCCGCGCGTATGCTTTGGCAGCCTTTGGCCGATAATTACGACCTCGCCGCGCTTGCGCAATCTCGGTCATCTCTATCGGCTCGGGCAAGGTGTGGCCAAAAACGGCAAAAAAGCGCGCCGCTATTACGAAAAAGCCGCCAAGCTTGGCCATGCCCCATCGCAGACCAATTTGGCGCAAATGTATTTTTCCGGCACGCTGATTGAGCGCGACAGTGAAAAAGCCATGTATTGGCTGGAAAAAGCCGCCGCACAAGGCTATCCGCCCGCCCGGCAATTGCTCGCCATCAAGACGCAAAACTTTGAATTCCATAGCCGCTAGGCTTTTTGCGCGGCGCAGTTTATATAGGTGAAGCTGAAACCGCGATAGGATTGAGGGCATTATGAGCCAAAAGATTATGCAAGGAAAACGGGGCCTGATTATGGGGGTCGCCAATAAAAACTCCATCGCTTGGGGCATTGCGCAGGCCTGCGCTGATGCCGGTGCGGAGCTTGCCTTCACCTATCAAGGCGAAATGCTGTTAAAGCGCGTTGCGCCTCTGGCCGAGAGCGTCGGCTCGGATTTCGTTGAACCATGCGATGTCACCGATGAAGCCAGCATGGACGCTTTGTTTGAAAAACTTGAAGCCAAATGGGGCAAGCTGGATTTTGTCGTCCACGCCATTGCCTTTGCCGGTAAAGAAGAACTGATGGGACGTTACGTCGACACCTCGGCGGCAGCCTTTGACAAAGCGCTGAACATTAGCTGCTACAGCTTCACCGCAGTGGCGCAACGGGCGGAAAAGCTGATGGAAGAAGGCGGCGCGATGATTACGCTTTCTTATTACGGCGCGGCCAAAGTCATTCCGCATTACAATGTCATG
Source organism: Rhodobiaceae bacterium (assembly GCA_038143435.1). Taxonomy (GTDB): domain Bacteria; phylum Pseudomonadota; class Alphaproteobacteria; order RS24; family RS24; genus UBA8337. The sequence continues at coordinate 430,671 of JAYQLX010000004.1, forward strand.
GGCGTTGCCAAAGCGGCGCTGGAGGCTTCCGTGCGCTATTTGGCCAGCGATTTGGGGCCGAAGGGCATTCGCGTCAATTCCATCTCGGCCGGGCCCATTCGCACTTTGGCGGCCGCCGGTATTGGCGATTTCCGCGAAATGCTGAAATGGAACGAAGCCAATGCGCCAATGCGCCGCAATGTCACCAAAGAACAAGTGGGCCAATCGGCGGTTTATTTGCTGTCCGATATGTCAGCCGGTGTGTCGGGTGAAATTCACTATGTCGATGTCGGCTATAACACCATCGGCATGGCCGCTTTTGACGATTTGAAAGCGGCGCAAAGCGAGGATGGCTGATGTCGCATAATAGTTTCGGTCATTTGTTTCGCGTGACCAGCTTGGGGCGAAAGCCACGGGGCCGCTTTAGGCTGCGTGGTTGACGGCGCCCCTGCACGCCTGCCTTTGACCGAGGCCGATATTCAGCATTGGCTCGATAAAAGAAAGCCCGGGCAAAATAAATTCACCACGCAAAGGCGCGAAGCCGATGCCGTGAAAATTCTCTCCGGCGTGTTTGAAGACCCCGAAACCGGCGCGCAGGTGACCACCGGCACACCGATTTCGTTGCTGATTGAAAACACCGACCAGCGTTCGAAGGATTATGGCGAGATTAAAGATAAATATCGCCCCGGCCATGCCGATTTCACTTATATGGAAAAATACGGCATTCGCGATTATCGCGGCGGCGGGCGCTCCTCGGCGCGCGAAACGGCGGCGCGGGTCGCCGCTTCAGCTGTCGCGCGCAAAGTGCTGGACGGCGTCACCATTCGCGGCGCGTTGGTGCAAATGGGGCCGCATGAGATCAATCGCGAAAATTGGGATTGGGACGAAGTTGAAAACAACCCGTTCTGGTGTCCTGACGCGCAAGCCGCCAAACAATGGGAAGAATATCTCGATGGCGTGCGCAAAGCCGGCTCAAGCTGCGGCGCGGTGATTGAAGTGGTTGCCTCGGGCGTGCCCGTCGGTTGGGGCGCGCCTGTTTATGGCAAGCTGGATACGGATTTGGCCGCTGCCATGATGAGCATTAACGCGGTTAAAGGCGTTGAGATCGGCAATGGCTTTGCGGCGGCCGCTTTGTCGGGCGAAGAAAATGCCGATGAAATGACCAAAAAAGGTTTACCAGCAATCATGCCGGTGGCGTATTGGGCGGCATTTCGACCGGCCAAGATGTCGTTGTGCGCTTTGCCGTCAAACCGACTTCGTCGATTTTGACACCGCGCCAAACCGTCGATGTTGATGGCAATGAAACCGATATTGTCACCAAAGGCCGCCACGACCCATGTGTCGGCATTCGAGCCGTGCCGGTCGGTGAGGCGATGATGGCTTGTGTGCTGGCCGACCATAAGCTGCGCCATTTGGGGCAAGCATCGGGCATGGGTAACGGCAAATAATGGCTGCAAAAAAGCCGCAAGGCCGCGCCCGCACGCGGCTTTATCTCATCACCCCGCCACAATTACATGTGACCGAATTCGCTCCGCTTCTTGATGAAGCGCTGGCCGCGGGTGATGTCGCTTGCCTGCAATTGCGTTTGAAAAATACTGACAATCAAGCGGCTGATGAAGCGCTTATTGCCGAAGCGATTGCGCAACTCATGCCGGTCGCGCACCGCCATAATGTGGCGTTTATTTTGAACGATAACCCCGAATTGGCCGCCAAATATGACTGCGATGGGGCGCATATCGGGCAAGATGATATGGCCTATGAAGCGGCGCGCGCCATAATGGGCGACGATAAAATCATTGGTGTAACCTGTCATGACAGCAAGCATTTGGCGATGGAAGCAGGTGAAGCAGGAGCCGATTATGTCGCCTTTGGCGCGTTTTATGAGACGCAAACCAAACAAGCCAAAACCCAAGCCTCCCCTAATATTTTGAGCTTTTGGCAAGAGTTTGTCGAACTGCCCTGTGTCGCCATTGGCGGCATCACGCCCGATAATGCCGCACCATTGGTTGCCGCCGGTGCCGATTTTATTGCTGCCTCAGGCGGTGTTTGGCAGCATGGCGACGGCGCCGCGCAGGCCGTGCGCGCTTTTAATGAAATCTTTGACGCAACGCATGAGAAATAAGCATTTGCCGCGCTTCGCCGCTATGCTATCAGACCTCAACTTAAAGGCGTGAAGGTGAAGCCCCATGAAAATCAACGGCAATGAAATTCGACCCGGCAATGTCATTCAGCATAATGGCGAATTATGGGTGGCGGTGAAACTGCAGCATGTGAAGCCCGGCAAGGGCGGCGCATTTGCGCAAATTGAACTCAAGAATTTGATAAACGGCTCCAAGCTCAATGAACGCTTTCGCTCAGCCGATAAGGTGGAGCGCGTGCGCCTTGAGCAGACCGATTACCAATTTCTCTATGAAAGCGACGATATGCTGGTTTTCATGGATACGGAAAGCTATGAGCAGATTGAGCTGCAAGCCGAATTTGTCGGCGACCGCGCCGCTTTTTTACAAGATGGCATGAATGTCGTGGTGGAAAGTCATGAAGGCAAGCCCATCGGTATTCGCCTGCCCGATCAAGTGACTTTGGAAGTCAGCGAAACCGAAGCCGTTGTCAAAGGCCAAACAGCTGCATCATCCAACAAACCGGCGATTTGCGATAATGGCGTGCGGGTTATGGTGCCGCCCTTTATTGAAATCGGCGACAAAATCATCGTCGACACGAATGAAGTCACCTATCTGAAGCGAGCCGATTAAATGGCACAATCACCCGCCATGAATGTGATGCGCGCCGCTGTTGAAAAAGCGGGACGCGCCCTGCGCCGCGATTTCGGCGAAGTGGAAAACCTGCAAGTCTCAAAAAAAGGACCCGGTGATTTCGTCTCGCAAGCCGATTTGAAAGCCGAGAAAATTCTTTTCGAAGAGCTTTCTGAAGCGCGCCCCGGCTATGGTTTTTTGATGGAAGAGCGCGGCGTGGTGGAAGGCGCTGATACGACCCATCGCTGGATTATCGACCCGCTCGACGGCACGACAAATTTTTTGCACGGCATTCCGCATTTCGCGATTTCCGTCGCTTTGGAGCGCGAAGGCACTTTGGTGGCGGGCATTGTCTATAATCCGATTACCGATGAATTGTTTTTTGCCGAGCGTGGGCAAGGCGCTTACGGGCCGGGCGGGCGTTTACGCGTATCGGGCCGCAATAAATTATCCGATGCCGTTATCTCAACCCGCTTTGCTTATAAATCACCTGACGGGTTCAAAACACCGGCGCCCGAGATTGAAAAACTCTTGCCGCAAGTGGCGGGCTTGCGCAATTTCGGCTCGGCCGCGCTTGACCTTGCCTATGTCGCCGCCGGTCGCTTTGACGGCTATGTCGAATTTGGTTTGGAAGCGTGGGACTATGCCGCCGGTATTGTCTTGGTGCGTGAGGCCGGAGGCTTGGTTTCTGATGAAACCAACCGTCAGAAGATGCTTGAAAACGGCAATATGGTGGCCGGCAATGAAGACCTGCATGCGGCGCTTTTGAAAAGCCTTTAACCTATTTCAGCCGCTTCTCTGCCGAATTGCAATTCGGCCAAACGTGCATAAAGCCCACCCTGCGCCAGCAATTCATGGTGTTTGCCTTGCGCCGTCACTTTGCCGCCTTCCATGACAATAATGCGGTCGGCTTTCAATATGGTCGCCAAGCGATGGGCAATCACCAAAGTGGTGCGCCCTTCCATCAGATTGCCGAGCGCTGTTTGCACCAAAGTCTCGCTTTCCGCATCAAGTGCGCTGGTCGCTTCATCGAGCAGCAAAACCGGTGCATCGCGCAAAATGGCGCGTGCTATGGCAATGCGTTGGCGTTGCCCGCCCGACAATGTGACACCGCGCTCACCCAATTCGGTCGCATAACCTTGCGGCAAACGCGAGATAAACTCATCGGCTTGCGCTGCTTTGGCGGCGGCAATCACAGCCGCTTCCGATGCCTCGGGACGCCCGAAACGAATATTGTCCATGACGGTTTTGGCGAAGACCACCGTTTCTTGTGGCACGACCGCAAGCGCACCGCGCACGTTTTGCGGTGTCATCTCAGGCAAGGCAACGCCATCAATGGTAATGCACCCGTTTTGCGGGTCATAAAAACGCGACAATAATTGAAAAACGGTTGATTTACCGGCCCCCGATGCGCCGACCAACGCCACTGTCTCGCCCGGTGCCACGGCCAGCGAAAAACCGCTCAAGGCCGAAATTTCAGGCCGCGTCGGATAGTGGAAGGTCACGCCGTCAAAAGCAATTTCGCCCCGTGCCGGTTGCGGCAAAAGCTTTGGATTGGCCGGTGGTTGAATGACCGGTTCGACCTGCAAAATCTCGACCAGACGCTCGGTCGCCCCGGCTGCCAATTGCACCTCGCCCCAAACTTCCGACAAGGCACCGATGGAGGTCGCGCATAAAACCGCATAGAGAATAAATTGACCCAGCGTGCCACCGCTCATTGTGCCGTCCAAAACGGATTGCGCGCCAAACCATAAAATGCCTGTAACACCGGCGAATATCAAAACAATGGCAATCGCCGTCATGCCGGCGCGCGCCAAAATGCGCAGCTTGGCGGTATCGAAAGAACCTTCAACCGCGTTTGAGAAAACCCGCCGGTCTTCATTTTCATGGTTGAAACTTTGCACCGTCTGCATGGCGCTGATGGTTTCCGTGGCGTGGCTGGCCGTATCGGCAATGCGGTCTTGGCTGGCCCGTGCCAAGCGGCGCACCATGCGGCCAAACACAATCACCGGCACAATAACCGCAGGCAAGGTAAGCGCTGCCAAACCGGCCAAAGAGGCGCTGGTATAAACCAACATAATGGCCGAGCCGACAAACATGAAGAGATTGCGCAAGGCAATGGAGGCCGATGAGCCGACCACAGTCTTAATCAGCGTCGTATCGGCGGTCAGGCGCGACAACACTTCGCCGGTGCGTGTCACTTCAAAAAATGCCGGTGACAATGTGGTGATGTGATTATAGACGGCGGCGCGCAAATCGGCGGTCACCCGCTCGCCAATCCAAGAAACAAAATAAAAGCGCATGGCGCTGGCCAGACCCAAGACAATGGCAACCACCAGCATGGCGAGAAAATAACGGTCAATGGAACTGGCATCTTCGGTCGAAAAACCGTTATCAATCATAAAGCGCACGGCAATCGGCATTGCCAAAGTGGCCGCCGTCGCCGCCAAAAGCGCAAGAAAAGCGGCCAAAACGCGGCCCGGATATTGGCTGATAAACGGAATAAGCGCACGCAAAGGACGCAGACTGCGCGCGCGCGGCCTGCGTTTGGCATCTTCTTCCATTTGAGCGACCGCTTCGGCGGCATCATTGCGTGACACGGTGCACGCCCCTTTCTCATTGAATTGCGGTGCTTATAGCAAGCAGATCGGTGCTTCACCAGTGGCCAAATTGACCCCTCAATATCGACTTGCACACAGCCCTTCTTCTGGTTATATAAGCGCTCAACGCGAATTGAGAAGGAAAAGGCGATGAAAAAGGATATTCATCCCGATTATCACATGATTACGGTGGCCATGACCGATGGCACCACCTATCAGACCCGCTCGACCTATGGAGAAGAGGGCACCACCTTAACGCTGGATATTGACCCGACAACCCATCCGGCTTGGACCAAAGGGTCGCAAACGCTGGTTGACCGAGGCGGTCGCGTGTCGCGCTTTAACAAAAAATTCGACAGCTTTATCAGCTAGTCCCCGCGAAAACTTATTTGAAAAGGGCTTCTGCATCATTGCGGGAGCCCTTTTTGCTTTCCAGCATGGCTTCGGCACGGGTGATTTCCTCTTTCAACAAAGCAATGCGCGCGGTCAATTCCTCCACCCCTTGCAGTTTTAAATCCTGCTTGGTCAATTGCTCCAAAATACTGCCCTTTGGGGCGCTGATTTCCTCTTCCATCACTGCCTCACCATGCTTAATCTCTAATGATGCAAGTGTAATGGAAAGAAGCGCAAATGTCTGAAAAACTGCCCCAAACCATGAATGCCATTGCCATTGGCCCAGACGGTGCGCCGGAAAGCCTGCACCTTGCCCCATGCGATGTGCCACAGCCGCAAGCCGATGAGATTTTGGTGCGCATTGGCGCGGCCGGGGTCAATCGCGGCGATTGTATGCAGCGCATCGGGCTTTATCCGCCGCCGCCCGGTGCGCCTGATATTATGGGGCTGGAATTTGCCGGCACAGTGGTCGCGCGCGGCGATAAGGCCGATAAATGGCAGCTTGGTGATCGCTTGGCAGCGCTCGTCGCCGGTGGCGGCTACGCTGAATATGCTTGCGTCCATCAAGACCACGCATTGGCCGTGCCCGACACTATGAGCTTCACCGATGCCGCCGCCCTGCCGGAGACGATTTTTACCGTCTTTGCCAATGTTTTTGAGGGCGGCGGTTTGCAAAAAGGCGAAACGCTTTTGGTGCATGGCGGTTCCAGCGGCATCGGCACCACAGCCATTCAAATGGCCAAGCATTTCGGGGCCAACGTCATCATCACCGCCGGTTCTGACGATAAATGCGCAGCGTGCCGTGATTTCGGTGCCGATTTGACGGTGAATTACCAAAGCCAAGATTTTGTTGACGCATGTCGCGATTTTACCAATGGCGCGGGGGTTAATGTCATTCTCGATATGGGCGGCGGCGATTATATTGCGCGCAATATGGAAGCCGCAGCGATGGGCGGTCGCATCGTCAATATTGCCTATATGCAGGGCTTTTCGGCAGAAGTGAATTTTCTGCCCGTCATGTTGAAACGGCTGACTTTGACCGGCTCAACCTTGCGGGCGCGCCCTTTGGCTGAGAAAACCCGCCTTACCGAGGCCGTCAATAAAGCCTTTTGGCCGCATATTGGCGCGGCGGTAAAGCCGATTGTCGATAGCGTTTATCCATTGGCCGAAGCGGGCAAAGCCCATGCACATATGGAAAGCAGCCATCATATCGGTAAAATCATTCTCGATTGCAGCAACTAGGCGAACAATTTCTTTGCAGCTTTTGTGGGCTTGCGCTATATAAGCCCCATATTCACTGAAATCGTTGTTTATTTGATGCATGGCTCATGCGTCATGAAACCTATGCAGCGTTTTGACCGTTTGGAGACTGACATGACAGCACCGCTTATGCCGAAAGCCACCGCCGTTTGGCTGGTAGACAATACCGCCCTGACATTCGATCAGATTGCCCTGTTTTGCGGCTTGCACCCGCTGGAAGTCAAAGGCATTGCCAATGGTGATATTGCCACCGGCATTAAGGGCATGGACCCGATCAGCAATGGCCAGCTGACGCGCGATGAGATTGAACGCTGCCAAAATGATGCCACGGCTGAATTGCAATTGGCCGATGCCAAACGCGATATTCCGGCCCCCAAGCCGCGCAAAGGCTCACGCTATACGCCGCTCTCCAAACGACAAGAACGCCCCGATGCCATTGCTTGGCTGGTACGCAATCACCCTGAATTGAACGATGCGGAAATCGGCCGCCTTGTCGGCACAACCAAGCCGACCATTCAAAGCATTCGCGACCGCTCGCATTGGAACATGGCCAATATCACGCCGCTTGATCCGGTGACTTTGGGCATGTGCAGTCAGATTGAACTGGATGAATATGTCGCCAAAGCGGCCAAACGCGAAGAACGGCGTCAAAAACGTCTGGCGCGCGAAGCGGCTAAAAACGGCGAAGTGTTGAAAGATGCAACCGAAACCACGGCGGTGACCGGGGCCGCGCCGGATGAGACGCCGATGGATGCACCGCTCGAAACCCCGACGCATGCACCGCAGCCGATTGATGACAGCCAAGTATTCGCCGACAGTCCAAGCGCGGCACCGGCTGACGATGGCACAGACGCACCCTTGCGTCCGGAAGACGTTTTTAAATCATAGTTGCAGCGCGGGCTTATGCCTGCTGGCGCAAGGCCTCAATTTGCTCTTTTAGAGCGAGTTTCTTGCGCTTCAGCGTCCATATATCGAGAGTGTCCTCAGACAAATCGGCCTGTCGGGCGCGAATCTCATCCTCCAGCTCACTATGCTGGCGCTGCAAACTTGTGAGGCGTGCATTGATGGTCATAGCCACCTCCCTTTTTTGCCTTTTCAGCGTGACAGTTTGCTTGGCCCGTGTCCATGAATAAATGCGAAAAAGCGCCAAAACGGCTTGAAATAGATGTATAATTCAGGCTATACCCGCGCTTTCCTGTTTTCGGACAGGCCATTCACGCGGCGGAGGCGATAATGAGCGACGCGAAAATCGGCATAATTATGGGTAGCCAGAGCGACTGGCCGACCATGAAACACGCGGCAGAAATTCTTGACGAATTGGCCGTTGCGCATGAATGCAAAATCGTTTCGGCGCACCGCACGCCCGACCGCATGTATGAGTATGCCCGCGCCGCCAAAGGAAACGGCCTGAAAGCGATTATTGCCGGTGCCGGCGGGGCCGCGCATTTGCCGGGCATGACCGCGGCTTTAACGCCGATTCCCGTGCTCGGCGTGCCGATACAATCAAAAGCGCTGTCAGGGCAGGATTCACTTTTGTCCATTGTGCAAATGCCTGCCGGTGTGCCGGTCGGCACTTTGGCGATTGGCGAGGCCGGTGCCAAAAATGCGGCGCTCTTGGCCGCTGCCATTGTCGCCAATGAAGATGCCGAACTGGCTGAAAGGCTGGACGCCTGGCGCGCCGCGCGCACGGCAGATGTGCAAGAGTTCCCCAGTGACGACGGATAATCGGCCTAAAGATAACGCCATCAAAACCATCGGCATTGTCGGCGGCGGCCAATTGGGCCGCATGCTGGCCCTGGCGGCGGCAGAATTGGGCCTGAAAACCCATATTTATTGCCCCGAAGCCGATTGTCCCGCCGCGCAGGTATCCAGCGCCTTCACTGCCGCCGCTTATGATGATGACGCCGCTTTATCGGCCTTTGCCGCCGCGGTTGATGTCGTCACTTATGAGTTTGAAAACATTCCCGTCGCGACGGTGGCGCATATTGCTGCCAGCAAAAACGTGTTTCCATCGGCCACGGCGCTGAAAATCGCGCAAGATCGCCTTGAAGAAAAGTCCTTCATGCGCGCACAAGGTTTCGGCGTTGCTGATTTTTTTGACATTACAGATTTGGCCAGTCTTGAAGCGGCGCTGGCGCACTGTAACGGCACCGGCATTTTGAAAACCCGCCGCTTCGGCTATGACGGCAAGGGCCAATGGCGGCTTGACGGCGACAGCGAGCTGGCCGCCGTGCTGGCCGAATTGGACGGGCAAGCGGCCATTTTGGAGGCTTTGGTGCCGTTTGAGCGCGAAGTATCAATCTTGGTGGCGCGCGGGCAAGACGGTGCCACCGCCTGTTATGACGTGATTGAAAACGTCCACCGCAATCATATTTTGCACAGCTCCACCCTCCCCGCGCAATTACCCGCCGCACTGCAAGACACGGCCAAAAACATGGCTGAAAAACTGGCCGCCGCGCTTGATTATGTCGGCGTGCTGGCGATTGAATGTTTTGTCGTCGGCGACGCGCTGCTGATTAATGAAATCGCGCCGCGTGTACATAATTCCGGCCATTTGACGCAAGATGCCTGCCATGTCGGCCAGTTTGAGCAGCATATGCGCGCCATTGCCGGTTGGCCGCTCGGCGATGCCACGGCGCATAGCGATGCGGTGATGACCAATTTACTGGGCGATGAGATTGAGCAATGGCGCGATTTGGCGGCGCAAAAAGCGACTTATGTGCATCTTTACGGCAAGGCAGAAGCACGGCCGGGCCGCAAAATGGGCCATGTGACCCGTCTCAGCCCGAAAAATACCTAGCTCTGGCGATAGCGCATTTTGGCCAGCGCACCAATCAGCCCGTCAAACGGCGCTTTGTCGCCGTGAATTTTTTCTGACCAGCCGCGCGCTTGCGCCTTCACTTTTTCAAATTGCATGACATTGTCGATGCGCCGCTCAAGAAAGGCGCGGGTTTTGGCGTAATCCGCACTGTCATCATCGAACCAGTAAAGCCGCGTTGAAGCAATCACGCCGCTCAAAATCAGCCGTTTGGAGTAATAATTATAATCGGTCGCCGTATCACCGGCCCAACGCCACATATGATGCGCTGTCTGAAACAATAAATCAGCCGCCAATTTCTGCCGTCCCGGCACCGATAAATAGCCCGCCGCGCGGCGAGCAGCCTCAATATGGGCGCTATCGACCAGCACACGTTGCCACACCGCCTCAGTAATACGCGCGCGTATTTTCATATCATCAGGAGCGGGTAAAGCGGCCAGCATCTCGTTATCACCCAGCGCCGAAAATGTCTCAATCAGCGTATCGACACCGCGCGCAAAGGCCAATTCCGCCATGGCCGAGTCAATTTCAGCCGCGGCAATGGCCTGTTGCAGCAGATTTTTTGACCAGCCTTCAAACGCCACTTCGGGCAAAGGGCTTTTGCAAGCACCGCTTGGCGGGTTTCTGCATAGGGGCCTTTTTCGCTCATGGCGCGACTATGTTGGCAAACGGGCATAAAAACAAGCGCAAATCTGCCGCAGCGCAGGCCATGAATTACGCCGCGCTTGCCCTAGACAAAGCCCCGTCAACTTGCTACACCAACCCCAATCGGCGGCGATGAGTCGCTGAAATTTGATTTGAAAGGGTGATGAAACGTGCAAGTTTCCGTTCGTGATAATAATGTAGATCAGGCCTATAAGGTTCTGAAGAAAAAGCTTCAGCGTGAAGGTGTCTTCCGTGAAATGAAGCTGCGAAATCACTATGAAAAGCCGTCGGAAAAGCGCGCCCGCGAAAAAGCGGAAAGCGTGCGCCGTGTTCGCAAGCTGGCCCGTAAGGCCGCCCAGCGCGAAGGTTTGGTCGTCGGCAAGCGTAAATACTAATTTACGCCCTTTAGAAATAAAAAAGCCCCGCTCTGAGAGCGGGGCTTTTCTTTTGTCGAAACGCGCTCGCCTAAAAGGCTTTGACGATATTTTCAACCATTTTCTTGGCATCCGAGAACAACATCATCGTGTTGTCGCGGAAAAACAATTCATTCTCGACACCGGCATAGCCTGAGCCCATGCCGCGCTTGATAGACAACACGGTTGCGGCGCGGTCAACATCCAAAATCGGCATGCCGTAAATCGGGCTTTGCGGGTCGGTTTTGGCCGACGGATTGGTCACGTCATTGGCCCCGATGACAAAAGCCACATCGGCTTGCGCAAACTCGGAATTAATGTCTTCCAGTTCAAACACCTCGTCATAAGGCACATTGGCCTCGGCCAAGAGCACATTCATATGCCCCGGCATGCGACCGGCGACCGGATGAATGGCGTAAGTTACTTTCACGCCTTCTTTTTTCAACTCATCGGCCATTTCGCGCAAAGCGTGCTGGGCTTGCGCCACCGCCATGCCATAGCCCGGCACAATAATGACCGAACCGGCATTTTTCATGATAAAGGCCGCATCCTCGGCACTGCCCTGTTTGACCGGACGCTGCTCAACGCCTCCGGCAGCTGCCGCGCCGTCTTCGCCGCCAAAGCCGCCCAAAATCACCGAAATGAAAGAGCGGTTCATGCCCTTGCACATAATGTAAGACAGAATGGCGCCAGATGAGCCAACCAAAGAGCCGGTGATAATCAACGCCAAATTGCCGAGTGTGAAGCCGATACCGGCAGCGGCCCAGCCTGAGTAAGAATTCAGCATGGACACCACAACCGGCATATCCGCCCCACCAATGGGAATAATGATTAAAAAGCCGATGGCAAAGGACAATACGGTGACAAACAAAAACACTTCTGCCAATTGATTGGCCGGGTCGAGGCACAAATAGACAATACCGGCCAAAATGCTGACGAAAATGATAATATTGATGGCGTGTCGCTGCGGCAGCAATATCGGCGCGCCGGACATGGTGCCTTGCAGCTTGGCAAAAGCGATTACCGAGCCGGAGAAGGTTATCGCCCCGATGGCCACGCCAAGCGACATTTCAACAAGGCTGGCCGTCATGATTGCACCATTTTTCACAATGCCGAAAGCCTCAGGCGACAAAAACGCCGCCCAAGCGACCAATACGGCGGCCATGCCGACCAAAGAGTGAAACGCGGCAACCAATTGCGGCATATCGGTCATGGCAATGCGCCGCGCGATGACGGCGCCGATAATGCCGCCAATGGCAACACCGGCGGCAATAATGCCGAAGCTTTCCAGCGAATTATTGTCTAGAAGCGTAAGCGTTGTGGCGACCGCAATGGCCATGCCGGCCATGCCGAAATAATTGCCCTGCCGCGATGTTTCGGGGCTCGACAGCCCGCGCAAAGACAGGATGAAAAAGACACCTGAAACCAGATAGAGAAGGGTTGATACATTAGCGCTCATCAGTCAGACCCCTAATCTTTCTTGCGATACATGGCGAGCATGCGCTGGGTTACCAGAAAGCCGCCGAAAATATTGATGGACGCCAAAATAACCGCGCCAAAGCCCAGCCAGCGTGTCATCGCACCGGCTTGGTCATCAGCGCTGACATCAGCCCCAATGGCGACCAATGCGCCGACAATAATCACCGATGAAATGGCATTGGTGACCGACATAAGTGGCGTGTGCAAAGCCGGTGTCACCGACCAGACCACGTAATAGCCGACAAAAACGGCCATGACGAAAATGCTCAACAGATAAACAATGGCATCTACATTCATTTTTTCGCTCCCTTGACCGGTTTCTTGGCCGCTTTTTTAGCTACCGGTTTTTTGGCCGCGGCTTTTTTCACCGTCGATTTTTTGGCCGGTTTTTTGGGTTGCAGCGCCGGATGCACGATTTTGCCGTCGCGCGTCAAACCGATACCGGCGATAATTTCATCTTCCCAATCAAGCGCCAGTTCTTTTTTCTCTTTGTCAAAAAACGCATCAAGGAAATTGAACAAATTGCGCGAAAACAATTCCGATGCATTGCCGGCCAGACGACCAGGCACATTATGATGCGCCACCAGCTTCACGCCCTTATGCGTCGTCACTTTACCGGCTTTCGACAATTTGCAATTGCCGCCCTGCTCGACCGCCAAATCAACCAATACTGCGCCGGGCTTCATGCCTTCCAGCATTTTTTTGGTGACCAATTCGGGGGCCGGGCGGCCCGGAATAAGCGCCGTGCAAATGACAATATCTTGCTTGGCAATATGTTCGGTCACTAAAGCTTGCTGGCGCTTTTGATAATCAGCGCTCATTTCTTTGGCATAACCGCCTTCGGTTTCTCCGCTATCATCATCATCGGCTTCCACCATGACAAATGTGCCGCCCAAGCTCTCCACCTGCTCGGCAGCGGCGCGGCGCACATCGGTGGCGCTGACAATTGCGCCCAAACGCTTGGCTGTCGCAATGGCCTGCAAACCGGCAACGCCTGCGCCCATGACAAAGACGCGCGCGGCCGGCACCGTGCCCGCCGCCGTCATCATCATCGGCAAAGCGCGGCCATATTCGGCGGTTGCATCGAGCACCGCCTTATATCCGGCAAGATTGGATTGCGATGACAAAATATCCATTGATTGCGCGCGGGTGATGCGCGGCATCAGTTCCATCGCCATCGCTTGAATTTTCGCTGCTGCGTAAGATTTCACACCGGCCGTATTTTGATACGGGTTCAAAGACGCAATCAGAACGGCACCGCTCTTCATCGCCTTGACCTGACCGGCGGCAGGCGCGCGCACGCCAAGCACCACATCGGATTTTTTCAAAACCGCAGCCATTGCTTTGGTGACGGTGGCTCCGGCCTGCTTATAAGCGGCATCTTCGAAACCCGATGCCGCACCGGCACCGGCTTCGACCGTTACCTTAATCCCGAGGCCGGTCATTTTTTTCACCGTTTCCGGTGTTGCAGAAACACGCGGTTCGCCACCTGCTTCCTTCAATACAGTCAGGCTTACAGCCAGTGATTACTCCCGATTTTCAATTTACGGCGGTGCGCTGAGCGCGTCTATCAGCCATACACAAAGAGCAAAAGCATGACCAAAATAATGGCAATGACGATGATGCTCCATTTGGTGTAGTCGAGAAATACCTCATAGGTTTTTTCGTGCTCGGGGCGGTCCATTTCATTGCCCCAATCTTGGCTGTCATTGGTGTCGGTCATCAAATTCTCTCCGCTCGATAGGGCGCAAATATAGCAAAAGCCTTGTGTCGCACAAGCTTAGATTTAAACTGTTTCTACCGCATCATTCACCGAACCGAAATGGCGGATTTCCTTCATTTCATCAATGTTTTCGGCTTGTTTCATAATCGCGACCATATGCGCCGCCCAATGCGCTTGCCCTGCGGCATCGCCGATTTCATCTTGGCGCAATTCAATCAACGCATGCGGTAAACCCTTTTGCGTGCCGTGGCGATAAAGGCAATCATTCTTTAATTGCCCCGAATAAGGCGCGTTATCACCAAAGCAAATATCGGGCTGACGCGCCATATAATCGACCATGAGATTGCGCAAGCGGTCATCTTTGTCCCACAATACGGCGGCATGCCAGTGCCGCTTCTGGCCGCGCCAATGCGTCGTGAAACTGTGCACTGAGAGGATTATCGGCACATGGCCCGCCGCCAGAGCCGCATCTATGGCCTGCGCAATGGCGTGATTATATGGCATGTAATAATCATCAATGCGCGCCTGCCACGCCGCCTTATCGTTAAACGGATCGACCTGCCGATTGGCCGGAATAATCGCCCCATCGGATAATTTCACCACCAAAGTCGGGTCATCCAAACCGCGATTGGGGTCGATGAGAAGGCGCGAAAATTGCGACGCGACCAGTGGGCAGTTAAGCCCCTCTGCGATAAGAGAGGCGACATTAAGGGCGCCAATATCATAGGCGATATGGCGCGCCAATTGGTCTTGCGGCAATCCCAGACCGGCCAATTCGGGCGGAATGTAATTGCTGGCATGGTCGCAAATGATTAAAAATCGCCAATTGCAGTTTTTGTCATCAATCGGCGTGTCAGAATCGGCGACATGAAACATCAGCCTTGTTTGCGGCGAATATGGCGACCCGGGGTCGTTTTCCCATCGGCCAGAAAGCGCATAATCTCGGCAGTGATTTCGGTTTTCCACGTATGGTGCAGCAAATGACCGGCCCCGGCCAGCTCAAGCAATTCAACATCGGGCCGCATGCCCAAAAGCGAGGCGGCATTGTAATCAATGTTTACCGTGCGGTCTTTATCGCCATGAATAATCAGTAATTTGTTTTGCGTGCCCGGCATATCTTTATAGGTTTTTTGCATATCTTCGAGATGATGCTTCAAATTCATCGCATATACCGCATTGGTACGGAACGCGCGCGGCTGCAAAATCAACGCAATGGCGGCATCGCGCACATAGTTTTGCGGTGTTGTTTCGGGCCATGCCGCACCCTGTGAACCGGCTTGCAACTGCGCCGCGCCATATTTGGTCAAAACAATATTCGATAAAATCGGCCCAATGATTGGCAGCGTGACCAAGCGATTGGCCCAATAATCAGGGCCGTACCAAGGAATAATTGGGGGTGCCAGCATGACAGAGGCGGCAATTTCTTCACCCAATACTTGCGCATAGGCCAAAGCGGTCGAGCCGCCCCAGCTCTGCCCGATAATCACCGGCATTTCATAGCCCATCGCCCGCACGGCTTGGTGGATTTCACGGGCCTGCGCGCGCGGGTCAGACATTTCTTTGTCGGATAATTTATTTTTCGAGCGTCCAATGCCCGGGCGGTCAAAGCTCAGCACCGTGCCATACGCCGCCAATTCATCGCCCAATGCCAACATCATATCATGCGCATTGGCGCTGGATCCGTGAATCAGCACGAAAACCGGCTTGTCTTTGCCCGCTTCGGCGTTTTTCGACAAATAATGCAAAGTTGCGCCGCGTGTTTCGATAAACGAACCGGCTTGCGGCAAATCGGCCAAAAGTTTGGCACGCAAGCGCGTATCATGCGCCCATGCGACAAGGCCTAAAATCAAAACGACAGAGAAAACACCGACCAACATCAGCGTGTAACGAAAAAACAAATCAGCCCCGCCATAAGGTTTGGGCGGATAAAGGCCAATCAGCCTTGTCGTGCCTTAAACCGCTTATTGGTTTTGTTAATGACATAAAGGCGACCACGACGACGGACCAGCTGGTTTTTCTGGTGACGGTCACGCAGCGACTTCAAAGAATTGCGGACTTTCATCTTCGGCTCCTAACAGTAAAGGCCGAAATCGGCCTCAGAAGCGGCGAACATATGAGAGAGGCCTTGCTGTGTCAAGGTCGGAAGCGCATTGCGCTTGCATGGTCGATTATCAGCCTTCACAAACAATGATTTTTATGTATTTTAACCGCCAATCTTGGGAGTTTTTCATGAAAGCGCAAAATGGTGGCCAGCAGGACCTGCTTCCGGCCGGAGAACGGATTGATGCCGCACCGCAATGGTTTCAAGATGCATTGGCCAATACCCCACAAGACAAAAAAACCGTCTATGAGCAAACCGAAATCCATTATCGCCAATGGACCGGGCCTGATGCCGATGCGCCCAATGTGGTTTTGGTGCATGGCGGCGGCGCGCATGCGCGCTGGTATGATTTCATCGCCCCGCTTTTGACGCCCTATTACAACGCCATTTCGGTTGACCTGCCCGGCATGGGCGATAGCGGTTGGCTGCAAGATTATAAACGCGAAATCATGGCTGAGGCGGTGATTACAATGGTGCGCGATGCCGGTTTCAAATCCAAACCGGCGATTATCGGCCATTCCATGGGCGGCATGGTGAGCCTGATGACCAGCCATCTTTATCATCAAGAATTGGCGGCGCTGATGATGTGCGATTATTATGTGCGCCCGCCCCATGCCCATGAAGAATGGTATATGGAATAAGATGAAAACGGGGTCATGCGCCCGCGCGAAACGCGCCCGACCCGGGTTTATGAAGATTTTGAAACGGCGCTGGCGCGCTTTCGCCTGCAACCCGAACAACCTTGTGCCAATCAATTTATTGTCGATTTCATCGGTGAACATTCATTGCGCCAAGTCGAGGGCGGCTGGACGTGGAAATTTGACCCGCATATGTATCGCGATTTTCCAATGGGTCGCGATTGGCCGGAAATTTACCGCGATTTGCCGCTGCCGACAGCCGCCATGTTTGGTGAATTGTCACATGATTGGGAAAACATCACCCGCAATGACATTATCGCTTATATGAAAAGCCTGCGCCCAACCATGCCGCATTTCGACTTGCTTGGCGCGCGCCATCACGTATTGCTAGACCAACCGCTGGCCTTTGCCTCAAGCATTAAACAGCAAATGGAAAATTGGCAGGCGCAAGGCGCTTTCGACTAATAGTTTTTGTGCCGGTCGGGACGGCTCATCACCGCTTCTTCAACCCCTTCGCCGTCAATCGGCGCTTCCATGACATCCAATTGCTTGGAGCGTGTTGTCAGCAACATCAGGCCTGACAAAATAAAGGCGACCCAAAAAGGTGCCGTCGGGGAATAGAGATAAAGCGGCATCAACACCAATGGCACAAAAACAAAACCGACAGCCGCCGTTGATGAATTGAACCCGGCCACAGCGCCTTGCTCTTCCGGCTCAACCGCCAATGAGCCACCGGCGGCCACAGCAGGCCGCATCAGCCCCGAGCCCAGCCCTTGCAGCGTCATGGAAACGGCAAATAGGGCGCTATTCATGACCGGAAACAATAAAAACGAAATGCCGAGCATGGTGATAAGAATCCCCATAACCAGCAGCGCGCGCACCGACGCATTGGTGCGCGGAATGATGACCAATTGCGCGAATAAAGTGGCCATCGCCATGCCCATCATGCCGACACCGACCACTTGCGCCGTTTCCTGACCGGTCAATTGCATCGTGTCCATTACAAAAAAGGCCGCGACCTGCATGACCGCTGCGCCAATGGTCGAAACCGTGACGCCGAGAAACAAAAACAGACGAATGCGCTTATCGGTTATTTTCAATGGCGGCGTATCTTTGCGGCTGGTTGCCGGTTTTTGACGCTCCGGCAAAAACAGGGCAATCGCCACCGCGCCGCACAAAGCAAAAACGGCAACCGCAAAAAACGGCGCCAGTAAATGCACCGCAGCCAAAACAGCGGCAAAACCCGGGCCGATAATCGTGCCCATGCCAAAAGCGGCACCAATGGCGGCGACGCCGCTAGTGCGCTCTTCGCGGGTTGTGCGGTCAGCAATATAGGCTTGCGCCGCTGACGGGGAGCCGGAACCGAAAAAGCCGAAAATGCTGCGAATTAAAATCATCAGCGCATAAAGCGTCATTAAGGGCAGCCAGCCTTGCTGGCCAATGACCAGCAAAACGGCGAGCCCGCCGGTTGACACGCCAAAGCCGACCAAACCCAATAAAATAACCGGCTTGCGGCCCCAAACATCGCTGCGCCGCCCCCAAAACGGGCTCATCAGCACCCATAAAACGGCGGATAGGGTGAATATTGCGCTGGCCTGCACTTCGCTCAGACCCAAATCGCGCGCTAGAGGCGGGAAAATGGCAAAGAACAGGGAATGCCCCATGCCTAATGTCATGAGGCAAACAAATAAAAGCCCCATGCCGCGAATGCGCTCCTGCGGCGTGGTCGATGTTTGCGTCATTTTGTGCCTCCCGTTTCACGCAATGACCAACTGCGCCACGCCGATAGAATGAGGAAGTAAAAACTCAGCACCCAAAACAAAATATTGGCATAAGCCGGAAAAGTGTCGCGGCCAAAACCCAAATAGGCAAAAACCATGCATGTCCACACGGCCAATAGGGGCACGGTCAGGCGGCGCAGTGCGACCACGCGCACCGGATGGATAAAGCGTACCGGAGCGAATGTCATCGCCCCCAGAAATAGGATGGCGGCGAGATTGAGGCGCGGGTCGCTGTCGAACATAATCATGTAAAACACCACGACATTCCACAGCGCGGGAAATCCGCGAAAATCATATTCTTCGGTTTTGGCTTGCTTATTGGCAAAAGTATAAAGCGCCGTCATCAGCATGAAACTGGTCGCGGCAATGGCCCAGCCCTCCGGCACCAGTGCGAAATGATAAACCATCAGGGCGGGCAGGAAACAATAGCCGGTGAAATCAATCACATGGTCAAGTATGGCGCCGTCAATTTGCGGTAAATGCTCGCGCACAGCAAAGCGCCGCGCCAGCGGCCCGTCCAGCCCGTCAATCAGCATGGCAATGCCGAGCCAGATAAGCGCCAAACGCGCATTATCCTCGCCAAATCGCTTCGACCGACAGCATCATTGGAATGAGACCGGAAGCGGTAAACAGATGAACAAGAAAAGCGCGGAACTTCATCAATACCAAACCTGCCCATTGCGCGCGCGCGCGAGGTCGCTTTCGGCCATTAAGGCCACCAATTGCTCGAAACTCACTTTCGGGCGCCAGTTCAAATTCTTCTGCGCTTTTGAGGCATTGCCGATAAGCGGGTCAGGTTCGCTGGGGCGATAAAAATCGGCGCTCACGCCAATCACTTGCCGCCCGGTTTTTTTATCAAGGCCGCGCGTCTCAAGACCCTCCCCTTCAAATTCAATATCAAGCCCATCGGCTCAGCCGCCAGCAGCACAAAATCGCGCACGCTATGGGTTTCACCGCTGGCAATAATATAATCATCGGCCTGCGGCTGTTGCAGCATCAGCCACATGGCCTCGACATAATCGCCTGCAAAGCCCCAATCGCGGGCATTATCGAGATTGCCCAATATCAGCATTTGTTGACCGCCACAGGCGATTTGCGCCAGCGTCGCGGTGATTTTTCGGGTTACGAAATCCATACCGCGCAACGGGCTTTCATGGTTGAACATAATGCCGTTTGAGGCGCACAGCCCGTGCGCTTCGCGATAATTGACCACCGACCAATAGGAAAATAATTTGGCCACGCCATAAGGCGAACGGGGATGGAAATCATGGGTTTCATTGACCGCTTCTTTGCTGCCTGCGCCGAATATTTCACTGCTTGCCGCCTCAAAAATCCGAATGTCGGGATTTACCAGCCGCACCGCTTCCATCAATTGCAATATGCCGAGACCTGCGGTTTGCCCGGTATAAAGCGGCTGCTGAAAACTGGCTTGTGGCGAGCTTTGGCCGCCCAAATTATATATTTCGTCGGGTGCCACCTCTTCAATGAGCCGCATCATGGAGGCAAAATCTTGTATATCCAATGCCCGCAATTCGACCTTATCAACCAAATCAAGCGCCGCCAGACGCGGCAAATTCAAAGTCGACGCGCGGCGGACGGCACCAAAAACCCGATAGCCTTTGTCGATAAGAAGCTGCGCCAAATAAGAGCCGTCTTGACCGGTAATGCCCGTAATCAAAGCCGTTTTTTGAGCACTCAAAATGTGATTCCCCACTGCGTTGCGAGCAAATTAGCCAATTCACTCCCGTGCCGCAATGGACAAATCACGGCAAAAACGATAGTAAAAACTGTCATTTGAGGAATTTTTATGTCCCGCAAAAAAGCATTAATCTCCGGTGTGACGGGCCAGGACGGCGCCTATTTGGCGCATCTTTTGCTTGATAAGGGCTATGAAGTGCATGGCATTAAGCGGCGCGCCTCATCGTTTAATACCCAGCGCATTGACGGCATTTATGACGTCCCGCGCGATGACGATATAAGCTTTGCCTTGCATTATGGCGATATGACCGACAGCTGGAATTTCATGCGTTTGGTGCAGGAAATCGAGCCTGATGAAATTTACAATCTGGCCGCGCAAAGCCATGTGCAGGTCAGTTTCGAAACGGCTGAATATACCGCCAATGTCGATGCTTTCGGCACGCTGCGATTTCTCGAGGCCATTCGCACTTTGGGGATGCAAGAAAAAACCCGCTTCTATCAAGCCTCAACCTCTGAACTCTACGGCAAAACGCAGACCGTGCCACAAAATGAGATGACACCGTTCCATCCGCGCTCGCCTTACGGTGTGTCCAAGCTTTACGCCTATTGGATCACCGTCAATTATCGCGAAGCCTATGGCATGCACGCATCAAACGGCATTCTTTTCAATCATGAGAGCCCGATGCGTGGCGAGACTTTCGTGACGCAAAAAATTGCAATGGCCGCTGCCAATATTGAGACCGGCAAGCAGAAAAGACTTTATTTGGGCAATCTTGCTGCCAAGCGCGATTGGGGCCATGCCAAAGAATTTGTCGACGGCATGCACGCTATTATCAATTATCATGAAGGCGATGATTTCGTATTGGCCACAGGCCGCACAGAAACAGTGCGCCGCTTTGTCGAACTGGCTTTTGCCGAGCTTGACCGCGAGATCGTCTGGTCCGGTCAGGGCGTTGACGAGGTCGGCAAAGATGCCGCAACCGGAGATGTGCTGATTGAAATTGACCCGCGTTATTTCCGACCCGCCGAAGTGCATCATCTGATTGGTGATGCCGGCAAGGCAAAAGAAAAACTCGGTTGGGAAGCCAAAATCGGGCTGGAAGAACTGGTATCGGAAATGGTGCAAGCAGCGCTTGAAAAAGCGCGAGACAGTAAAATTCCGACCGATGCTGCGAGGGTTTCCTGACATGGAAGAGAAGAATTTTCTCGTTGATGACCAATCCGCTTTCGGCACCTTCGCGCCCAATGCCAAGATTTTAAAATCTATTACCCTGATGCGTCGTCTCCCGACCCATTGGCTTGGCAAAAGGCTCATGTTCTTCATGCGCCGCCGGGCGATGAAAAAATGGCGCCTTGCACGGATATTGAGCTGTTTGGCGCCAATATGCGCCTTTATAAAACCGGCAATGTCTCGGAAAAACGCGCTTTATTCGCGCCGCAGTTTTTTGACTTGGAAGAGCGCACGGCGCTTCAAGACTTGGCCGAAGACAATGCGGTTTTTATCGATATTGGCGCGAATATCGGTCTTTACAGTTTTTCGACTGCCGCCACTTTCAAAAACCATAAAAACACCCGCATCATTTCGGTCGAGCCCCATCCTGTCATGTCGCGACGCTTAGCTTTTAATCTGGCGGCCAATCCGGGGCTACCGATTGAACCTGTGGTTATGGGATTAAGTGACAAAAACGGCAGCATGACATTGATGACCCCCGACAATAATTTCGGCGAAAGTCGGCTTTTGAAAGAGGGAGAAAGCGTCAATGGCGAGACAGTGGATGTGCCGGTCAGGACTTTGCTCAGCCTGCTCAACGAGAAGCAAGTGACGCGCATTGACGGGCTGAAAATCGATATTGAAGGTTATGAAGAAGCGGTGCTCATCCCCTTCTTGCACGAAGCGCCAATCGGCCTGCTTCCCAAATTAATTATTATCGAAAATAATTTTGAGCAATGGGAGACCGACCTACTCGCATTGACAAAAAAGCGCGGCTATTCCATTAAGACCTATACGCGGATGAATGTTATTCTGCACAGGGAAGAAAATTAAAACAATCATGGGCGGTTTATCGCACAAACTATCACGTGCTGGGCTTTTTCTCCTGCTTTTGACAGGGCCGATATTAGGTTTGGCGACCAAAGGTTTCGCCCCCTTATTGGCCATTGCGGGAACGTTTGCTTTTGTCGGTCTCGCTTTACAAGGCGAACGCGGCAAAACGTTAGATTGGAAAGCGTTTTGGCCCTTTGCGCCTTTTTTCATATTTGCAGCGGCAAGCACGCTTTGGTCAAGTTCGGTCGGGGTTTTTCAATCCTTTGGCATATTGGTCTCGGTTCTTGTCTTTACCGTCAGCCTTTGGCTGGCATTTACAAAACTGTCTGAAAACGAACAGGACTTATTCAGATCCCGATTATCCGTTTCGGTCATTATTGGCATTGGTTTGTCGATCATTATCGGCTCCTATTCACAATTTTTTCCTCAACTAGACCCTATTTTAAAAAACCTGTCTAACCAAACCACGCTGGGTAATATTGAACTTGTAAGGCAGGGCAATCGCTCCTTGTCACTTATGCCAATATTCTTATTTTTGGCCGGCGGCTTTTATTGGCAAAAATCGCGTTTGTTTTTTATCTTTCTGTTCATTGTCGCATTTTACATTTCGGCCAATTCAAACAGCCAGACCGCTTTGCTTGGTCTAATGATAGGACTTACCCTATTTGCGCTGGCTTGGATTATTCGTAAAAACAGGCGCCATATATTTTTGGCCGCTTTCGCCTTTGGTTTATTAATTTCGCCCTTTGCATTCATTGCAAGTTTTGAAAATAGTTGGGTCGAAAATTATGCGCCGACCATTGTTAAACAAAAAGCCTCGGGAAGTATCCGCCAATGGCTTTATTTTACCTATGCAGAAGAGGCCTTAAAACGTCCCGTATTCGGCCACGGGTTTAAAGCCAGCCAATATTACACGCCATCGGACGTAAACCGTTACCTGACGCTCAGCATTGAACGAAGGGCCGGTCGTTATGGCAGGGATGAAGAGAAGGGTTTAAAATTCCCGCACGCCCATAATTTACCGCTGCAAATCATTTTTGAGTTCGGCTATTTCGGCACTCTCTTTTTTTATTTGGTCTTTGGCGTTTATCCCGTCTTTCCCTCGTCAGCAAACAAAAGCCGTTTCAATTCGCGGCGCTTGGCGCGACGCTCGGGTTTTTAATGTTTGCCTATTCGCTCTGGCAAAGCTGGCTCATGGCAAGTCTTGGCATCGCCATGCTTTTCGCGATGATTTTGCAATACGAAGATAAAGAAAATGAGGCTCCGACGCCCGACAATCAGACATAGCCGCAAGCATGCCTTGCGCTTGACCGTTAAATTAATCGACCCTAATTTACCGCATGAAAAATTTAATCATTTTATCAGGTTGCTCGGGAGCAGGAAAAAGCACGTTCTGGCAATTCCTGCAACGCACGCCAAAAGCCGTCCAACGGGTTCAAAAATCCATTCCATTTTTCGAGCTCAATGCCGCACATTTTATCGATGCCACCAAGACGCTGCGGAAGAATTTAAGCAAAAACAGCTCGATTAAGTTCGATAAAAAAGCCGATTTCGTTGTGCTGCACTATGACATTACCCATGTCTATCGTATTGGAACACGTGATTTCAGCGGGATACGGCGCTTCAATATGCCCGCCTTTTTGACCGAGTTTGTTTTATACATGTCAATGCACCACCACAACAATTGCAAAGGCAGTTTCAAGAGCGTGCCCTTGAACGGATAAATACCGGGCTGAAGAGCAATACAATCATCTCGAAACTCAGACATCGCCTCAGAAAATTTGTCGCCTTATTGCAGCGCCGGCGATTTATGATGGAGGAGGAAATTTATTCAAACCCGACGCTGATTGATGAAATCAATCAGCATTGGCTTCGTTTCGTAAAGACGGATATGTCATTGCATCATCAGGCTTCCATTCTCATGGTTCAACCGGGCCCCAATATGGTATTTGATGTCACGGATAAATTGGAAACATGATTGCTGCTTTAAAAAAATTATTCGCCTTGGTCACGACAAAAGCTGCATCGCACTGGAAGGCGATATTGGCGTTCAATTTGTCGACAAAGTCGTGGCTGTCCTCGGCTCACCCCAAAAAAGCGACCGCCTTGGCCGAAGATTTATCATCAGCCGATGTTCTCAGCATTGACGGCAGAGGGCCGAAATATGCCGAAAGGCGAGACAAAATCGGGTATGTGAAATTCAAGGGGCGCAAGAGCTTCTCGGATAATAATGCCGACATACTCATATTGGGGAAAACCCCGGAACAGCGCTTTGGTCGAAAGAAGCTTTTTCAAAAGAAGCAATGGCTGCTCATGGCGTTGCGCCCCTGGCTGGTTTTACAGCTACCGGCGCTGCTCCGCCATATCGGCCGAAATCGGCTCATCCCGCATTGCAAAATGGCATTAGGCGGGCAAGGCTTCTTATGTTTTGAAATCAAATGCGATGTCTTGGACAATCATCGGCAATTTTATCCGCTCGACAGCACGGCCCGAGAGTTTCTCGCTTCAATAGATGACAAAAATTATGTCTTGCTGCGCGGTGAAAATGAGATTGATGATTTGCCCGCAGGCGCCGACATAGACCTTCTTATCGAAAGCGGTGACATTGGTGAGATTATTGCGCGCAATGAAAAAATTATGCACCCGCCCGGTGGACATATATTCCCATGACGGTAGCAATGGCTTTTACTTTAACCGCGCGCCCTATGTGACGCCGAAATTGGCCGAAGCGCTTCTCTCAGAGAAGGTTCTCAAAAACGGGATTTACATTGCCGCGCCGGAAGCCCAATTTCTTTCCGACCAATTTCACACGGTCTTTCATCAAAGACGTTCTATTCCGAAAGGTAGTGAAATCATCAAAAAACAAGATTTGAGATCGGCCTCAACTTTTGAACGCCTGGAAATGGCAGCCCAAAATGCCGACCAGCCTATGCCGCAAACATATTCGGAGATTGAACAAAACCTGAAAGCCGCCGAGATGTTCCCCGAAATTGATTGCTCGGCTTTTATTGTGTGAAAAATCCGTTTTTGCAACACCGCTATCTTACAGCAGGCTTCAAGCCGGGCCTTGCAACGTTTTTTATCCGTGACTTTGGCGGTGCGCAGACGGAAATTGAAAATATCAGCGCGGCTTTGGCCAGCAAGTTCGATATTCTGCTCGAAAAGCCGCTGGACACAGAACAAAAAAAAATTGCCGTCAATGCCATTCGCGGCGGCAATTGGGCCGATCCCCGAAGCACAAGGCGGCAACGCCCCACCCGTCTATTTGTTTGTGTGCTTGGATAGGCAGCCGCAAGAACCGAGCAAGCGCACCAAAAGAAAGCACCCTTTGGTCGATAATGAGAACAACCGCATAAAGGAAGCCATTCGAAAGCAAGCAGCACCCGAACGGCGTAAGGCCCTTCGGATGATCCACGGCAGCGACAATACGGAAGAAGCAGTCGCGCATTTGCAATCGCTGGCACTGGATAAAGCAAAAGAGATTGCACCCCACATCGCGGCATTATCAAAAAGCTGATAAACAGATAACCATGAACCTCCGCGTATCACGCGACTTTATAGGCACGGCGTTTTGGACAAACAAACTTCTTCAGCCCTCAAAATATGGGTGATAAGCGATGCAAAAGCGGGTCATATGGCCGGCAGCCGCGGCTTGGTGAAGGCGTTTGGCAAAATACAAGCCACCCAAGTCGATTGGATTCACGCAGATCTTCGCATTCCGGGGTCGCATCGGCTTTTGACTTCAGCGCTGCGCTTGTTTCCAAACAAATGGCACGATTTTTGGATCAATTTTTTTTATAAAATTGGCAAACAGCCGAGCTATGCGCCGAACATTATTTGTTCGGCCGGACGCGAAACCCAATTTTTGAATATTTTATGGGCCCGAAAATATGCCTACAAAAACTTCTTTGTCGTCACATTGAGGAATGTGCCCCATGATTTATTCACGGCCTTTATCACCCCGCTTTCAATCGAAGCGCCAAACCATATTAAAGTCGATGTGCCGCTGACCGATATTGACCGTGATACCCTGCAGACCGGCACCAAAGTTAATGTGTCTGACGGCGCTCGCCCCATATGGGCTGTGCTGATTGGCGGCAAGACGCCGGGTTATGCCTTTGAACGCCAAGATTGGCTCAATCTGGCAAAATCAATGCATAGTTTAAGCGAAAAGCACGGCGGCAAATGGCTGCTGACGACCTCCAGACGCACTGGCACTGATATTGAGGACATCCTAAAATCCGCCGTGCCATCGCAATATATCCTCGACGCGGTTTGGCACAGCGACGATAAACGAAAAGTGGTAAAACCTTTTTTGAATGCGGCAGAGGCGGTGTTTTGTACTGAAGACAGCATGGCCATGCTCGGCGAGGCGGTGTCGGCAGGAAAACCAGTTTACAGTTTGCGACCGCATAAAATCAATCTTGACTGGAAAGAGACAGAGATTGTTTCGCATTTAGAGCAAGGAAAAAAAATATATCGCCTGTCGTTGACTGAACTGGCAGACAATCAAGCCGATTTGCTCCCGCTGGAAAGTTTCGATTTATATGAAACATCACCGCTCGACGCTTTGGCGCTTAAAATTCACCCATATTTGCTGAAATAATAATATAATGAATCTGAGGTCAGGTTAGTATAATCTAAGGAGAAGACTTTCATGAAACATCTTGAAAAACTGACAGATAAACAGCTTGCCGCGACGGCAAAAGAAATCGCCGCTGAAGAGAAACGTCGCGCCAATCTCAAAGCAGCGGCGTCAGCTATTTTGACGGTTCTGAAAAAGCACAGACTTTCTGTCCGCGACTTAACCGACTTAGACCTCGGCCAAAAACCGGCAGCCCGCGCCAAGAAAAAAACCGCCGGCAAAAAAGGCCGCCCTGGGGCGGCTAAAAAGACATCCGCCAAGAAATCCGATAAGCGCGCAATGGTGGCCGATAAATATAAAAATCCCAAAGGCGCAGAAAAATGGAGTGGCCGCGGCCGCGCCCCTAAATGGGTCGGCGACATCCTAGCCAAGAAACGCACCTCTATCGCCCAATTCAAGGCTGATAAGCGCTATAAAATTTGATTATCAGGGGTTAGATAAAAGGTAAACGGTGAGACTTCCCTATTAC
>JAYQLX010000005.1:0-31078 GCA_038143435.1 Rhodobiaceae bacterium
CCGCCAATGAGGGTATTTTTCGCCCGCCCACCGCCGCGCGCGGCGACACGGCGGAATTGTCGGGTGACGTCAATGTCACCACCGGTGACGGCTATCAGATTTTGACACCGCATATTGCCATTAATCTGGCCGATGCCATATGGCACGCCAAAGACGGCGTGCGCATGAAGGGGCAAGACAGCACGCTGCGCGCGACGCGGCTTGAAGCCGATGAAAACAAGGCCATTTACCGGTTTCAGAATATTCGCATGCGGCTTTTGCCGGGCCGAGAAGAGGGCCGTTAAATGAGAAAATTGACCGCCTATCTCATCGCTCTGGCCGCGCTGTTGCCGCTGCCCCTCATGGCGCAAGCGCAAAGCTTGCGCTTTGCCACGGACAATCAAGCACCGCTTATGTTGGAAGCGGGCGAGATGATTTGGCAACGCCAAGCAGCCCAAGCGCAATTGCGCGACAAGGCGCGGCTCCATCAAGGCCCGCTCGATTTGTCGGCTGACAGGCTGGAGATAAAATTTGCCGCTGACGGCACGGCGCAACTTATCCGCGCCGAAGGGCAAGTTGCCTTGCACTCGCGCGGGGATAATGAAAGCGCGCCGCGTCGCGCCACCGCCGATCGCGCCGTCGTCAATTTGGCTGAGGAAACCATTTTGTTGAACGGCAATGTCGTGATGCATGCCGAGGGCGATGACACGACGCAATTAAGCGGCGGTCAATTGGCGCTTGATATGGTCAGCGGTCGCGCGCGTTTGAGCGGCTCGGCTGATAAGCCGCGCGCGCGTATTGAATTGCGCTGATTGGGGCGCGCTTTTATAGTGATTTTATGACGCATTCTTCGGCCTCTGATGAAAACATGGCGGCGCAAACTAGGCGCGGTGATACGGCACGGCCCGCACCCCATACGGGTGGCGGGTTGCAGGCGATTGATTTGTGCAAATCCTATAAGGGCCGCCAAGTGGTCAAAAATATGGCGTTGCAATTTGACCGCCGCCAATCCATCGGCCTTTTGGGGCCGAATGGCGCCGGAAAAACCACCAGCTTTTATATGATTACCGGTCTGGTGCGGCCCGATAGCGGGCGCATTTTGCTGGACGGGCAAGATGTCTCGCATTTGCCCATGTATCGCCGTGCCCGCCTCGGCATAGGCTATTTGCCGCAGGAAGCCTCTATTTTTAGGACGCTTAGCGTGGAAGCCAATATTATGTCCATATTGCAATTGGTCGAAAGCGACCGCGAGGCGCAGCGCGACAAGCTGTAAAATCTGTTGCAGGAATTTTCTGTTACCCATGTGCGTAAATCAGCCGGCGGGGCCCTGTCGGGCGGCGAACGCCGCCGCGTCGAGATTGCCCGTGCTTTGGCCAGCGACCCCAGCTTTATTTTGCTCGACGAGCCGTTTGCCGGTATCGACCCCATCGCCATTAGCGATATTCGCGAGCTTGTGGCGCAATTGAAAGATCGCGGCCTCGGAGTGTTGATTACCGATCATAATGTGCGCGAGACGCTGAGCATTATTGACCGCGCCGTGATTATGCATGACGGCCATGTGCTGACCGAAGGCACGGCTGACGAGATTGTCAATAATGAGGCGGTGCGCGCGCATTATTTGGGCGATGATTTCACCCTTTAACGCGCCTCTCATTGATTGCCGACTCGACTCCGGGCCTTGCTTCAGGCACAGTTATTGCACGCGGGTGCCTTGAAGCAGGCATGCGTTTTCACCTCTGCCTGCCCACGGCGCGCCTGCGCCGCACGGGTTGTTTTGAGCCATCACAATGTCAAAAAGAAAAGGAGATAGAGATGAATATTCATATTACCGGCCGCCATATGGAAACCGGCGCTGCTTTGCAGGCGCATGTGGAAAACCGCCTCAATGAGGCGGTGAGCAAATATTTTGAGCGCTCGGCCGACATTAACGTCACTTTTTCCAAACAAGGCCATGAATTTCAGGCTGCTTGCGCACTGCATCTCGATAGCGGCCTTTATTTGCATGCCTCGTGTGCAGCGCATGATGTCTATGCCTGTTTTGACCAATCCATCGGCAAAATCGAAAAACAATTGCGCCGTTATAAAAGGCGTTTGAAAAACCATCATGACCAAAAACGCCTCGACGCGGCCATGCAAGCGCCGATGAAAATTCTGGCTCCCGAAACGCAAGAGGAAGTGCCGGCGGAATTTACCCCGGTGGTGATTGCCGAAAGCAAAAAACAAGTCAGTCAATTATCCGTGTCCGAGGCGGTCATGCAATTGGAACTGGGCGAAGATGATTTCGTGCTGTTCAAAAGCGCCACGCGCGGCGATATCAATATCGTCTATAAGCGCAGCGACGGTAATATTGGCTGGCTCGAATTAAACGGCTAGGCCCTATTCCTCGCTACGCCAAAAGCGCAACATGCGCTGGGTGATGGTGTCGCGCAGCCATAGCCAATGATAAAGCGCCGCTACAATATGCGTGACAATCAGCGTGCTGATGGCCTAGATGACCCATTGATGCACTTGCCGCAAGCCGACAAAATTACCTTCCATGCCGTCATTCAGGGCAAACAGGCCAAACGGCTCTAACACGCTATTGGCGGCACTGGCAGTGACCACGCCGCTGACAATCAACAGGCCGATAAGCCCATAAAGCGCCCAATGCGTGGCGTGCGCCAATTGTTTTTGCCAATCGGGCATGGTGGCGGGCAAAGCCGGTGCGCCATAGCGCCAGCGGAAATACAGGCGCAAAACCAATAATACGGCAATGGTGATGCCGACCGAGGCATGGTCGGAGCGCAACGCAAAGCGGTCCCAATCAGCCATTTCGCCGCCGAATTTCTGCGCGATAATGAGATCGAGCATAATCAGCAAGGCCATCAGCCAACGCAAAACTTTTTGCGTCACCGCATAATCGGCGCGCGGCATAAAAGATGAATGAGACATGAAACCACCCCTTTTTATTGTTATTGGGTAGAGCCTATCAGCGATTGGTGCTGCGTCAAGCAGAAATCAAGCGGCACCCAATAAGGCGCCAAAAACGGCGCTTAAAGCGGTGCGACCATAGCCAGCGGCAAGCATGTGCTGATGAGCAAATGATGCGGCATATAAGGTGATACGGAGCCGACGGAAAAGGCACTTTGATAGGGCGGCGCGGCTTGCTTTTCGCTTCCCGGCATGCCGCTGATCGCTGCTTTGGCGGTTTGGCAGCTCAGTAAGTCGGCGGTTTTATTGAGCTTGATGTCACCGCCCTCAATCTGCACCAAAAGCGCGGCTTGTTCGGCCGCTTGTAATTTTTGGGCCATTGACCGTTTTTCGCTTTCCAGCATGTTCAGGCGCTGTGCGGTCACCGCCGCTTGCGCGCTTTGAGTGATATTTTGGCGCGCCGCCACCGCCTTATTGGCCTGCAATGTCGGCCCGTCAGCAAAAAAACCGGCAATGTTTTGCACTTGTGCGCAGCCGCCCAATGTCAGCAGCAAAGCGCCACTGAGCATATTTATCAGGCTTTTTTGCAGGCCTTTTGGGGTCGTCAATCCATTCATAAAACCTTTATGAGTCAAATAGATGCTCAAGGGAAGTAATTTTTGGCGCGGTGCGGGAAATGGTGGAGCCAGGCGGAATCGAACCGCCGACCTCTTGCATGCCATGCAAGCGCTCTCCCAACTGAGCTATGGCCCCCTAAAGGTAAATTCCGGCGGAAACTAATCGAAGGTGCCGCCGCAATCAAGCGAAAAACGGGCTAGTCGTCATCTTCTTCGTTTTCAAGGAAGCTTTCTTCTTCTTCCTCATCTTCGAGCAAAGTGTCGTCTTCATCATTATCGTCAAGCAGCCCGCCATCGCCGTCAAATTGTTCCAGCGTTTCTTCGCCATCATCATCGTCATTATCGGTTTCTTCATCGACCATATCTTCGAGGCTCAGCGCATCGTCATCATCTTCCAATTCGCCGCCATCATCGCTGTCTTTATTTTCTGCGGTCGGTGCGATGTCGCGCACCGGTTGTTCGGCTGTCGTGGCGGCCAGCGGGTCAAAAGCCTGTCCGCATTTGGGACAGGTCGCAGGGGATTTGTTTAAATCGTAAAATTTGGCGCCACAGGCCTCACAAACGCGTTTTGTGCCCAGTTTCGGATCAACCATCCGACCCTCCGGTGAAAATTAACAGAAAAATGTTCCTGCCATGAAGCGCCGCCTCTGTCAAAGGTAAAGTCGCGCTTATTTTGGCGCTTGGGCGGCTGCTTGACGATAGGTCCGAAAAACGCGACAAAGCGCCATGAATGCGTCATTGCCGAAATCACCTTCCGTGAGCCGACGGGGCCAGCCCCTGAACGGCGCGGTGCGCGTGCCGGGCGATAAATCAATATCGCATCGCGCCCTTATTCTGGCCGGCATGGCGACCGGCACCAGCAAGATTAGCGGCCTGTTGGAAGGGGCTGATGTGCTGGCCACCATGCGCGCCATCCAGGCTTTGGGCGCGCATATTGAAAAACACGATAATGGCGATTGGCATGTGACCGGTGTTGGGCCAATGGGGTTGACCGCCCCGGCTGAAGCGCTTGATTTCGGCAATGCCGGTACCGGTGTCAGGCTGGTTATGGGGCTGGTGGCCGGCGCTGCCATTGGCGCGCAATTTACCGGCGATGCATCCCTATCGGCGCGCCCGATGGAGCGCATATTGGCGCCCTTGCGCGCTATGGGCGCACAAGCGCAGGCGACAAATGGGCGTTTGCCCGTGACCATTGAACCGGCCGTCCTGACAGCCGCCATCATCACCCCCGATATCGCTTCGGCACAGGTCAAGTCAGCGATTTTATTGGCCGCTTTGGGGGTCGCAGGGACGACCACTGTGCGCGAAAAAATTGCCACGCGCGGTCACAGCGAAACCATGTTGCGCCTGATGGGGGCCGATATTCGAATGGGCGAACAAGACGGCTATAGCGCGGTCAGCCTGCATAATGAAACCGGCCCGACGCGCCTCAAAGCGACGGATTTGGATGTGCCGGGTGACCCGTCATCGGCAGCCTTTCCGTTAATCGCCGCGCTTACCGTGCCGGGTTCGGATGTGGTGTTGGAAAATATCATGCTCAACCGCCAGCGCGACGGCCTTATTCGCGTGCTGCGCGCAATGGGCGGCGATATTGCCGTCACCAATGAGCGCCAAGCCAGCGGTGAAACCATTGGCGATTTGCGGGTCCGCCATAGCGCTTTGACCGCCGTTCATGTGACGGCGGAAACCGCGCCCGATATGATAGATGAATTTCCCGCTTTGGCGGTTGCCGCCGCGGCGGCTGAGGGGACCAGCCATATGGCCGGTTTGGCCGAATTGCGGGTTAAGGAAAGCGATCGGCTGGCCGCGATAGAAGCGGGGCTTAAAGCCAATGGGGTGGCGGTTGAAGCGGGCGAAGATTGGTTGCGCGTAACCGGCGGGGCAATCGCCGGTGGCGCCGAGGTTCAAACCCATCACGATCACCGTATCGCCATGGCGTTTTTATGCCTCGGCCTGATTGCCGACAAGCCGGTAAGCGTTGATGACCGGACGATGATTGCCACAAGTTTTCCGGAATTTTTTGAATTAATGACTGATTTGGGGGCGCAAATTGACTGAGCCTTCATCACCCGTCACCCCCGCTGCCTGCATTATTGCCGTTGACGGCCCGGCCGCTTCGGGCAAGGGCACATTGGCGCGCCGTTTGGCGGCGCATTTTGATTTTGCCTACCTCGATACTGGCGCGCTTTATCGCGCCGTGGCTTTGAGCGTGATTTTGGCAGGCGGCAATCTCGAAAATGAAAGCGATGCCGTTGCAGCGGCTGAAAGCCTCGATATGGCGCGGCTTGAAGATAGCGATTTTGCCGCCCGTCTGCGCACCGCCGAAACCGGTCTTGCCGCCTCCATCGTGGCTGCCATGCCGCGCATGCGTGCCGCCATTTTGGCGGCGCAACGCCAATTTGCTACGCAGCCACCCGACGGCAAAAAAGGCGCAATATTGGACGGACGCGATATCGGCACCATTGTGTGCCCCGATGCGGCGGCCAAATTATTCATCACGGCGCGGGCTGAAATCCGCGCCGAACGGCGCTTTGCCGAATTGCGCGTCAATGACGGGTCTTTAAATTTGGAAACCGTATTGGCCGATATTCACGCCCGCGATGCCCGCGATGCGGGTCGCGCTACCGCGCCGATGAAACAAGCCGATGATGCGCCCTTGCTTGATACCTCCGATTTGTCTATAGAAGAGGCGTTCGTAGCGGCTCTGGCGCTGGTTGAGGCAAAACTCAACCAATAGCTTGAAATCCAAAACCCCGCGTCCCGTGAATGGGGCGAACATTACCAAAACCATTGCCCGCCTCGGTGCCGCGCTTGGCGCGTCGGCGTGTGGGAAGTCCGGCCTGATATGTCGCGCGTCAAAGCGCCGGGTTTGGCACAATCAAGGAGACATTCGCGTGTCTGAACAAAATACTGAAACGGGTATGAACCCAAGCACTGATGATTTCGCCGCGCTTTTGGAAGAAAGCTTTGCCGCCGATGCACCGATTGAAGGCACGGTAGTGCGCGGTCGCGTCACCGCCATTGAAAATGATTTGGCGATTGTTGATGTCGGCCTGAAAACCGAAGGCCGCGTGCCTTTGCGTGAATTTTCGATGGCCGGTCAGCCGGCTCAGATTGGCGTAGGCGATGAGGTCGAAGTTTTTGTCGACCGCATTGAAAATGCAATGGGCGAAGCTGTGCTGTCGCGCGACAAGGCGCGCCGCGAAGAAAGCTGGGTCAAGCTGGAGAAAAACTTCGAAGCCGATGAGCGCGTCGAAGGGGTTATTTTCGGCCGTGTCAAAGGCGGTTTCACCGTCGATTTGGACGGCGCAACGGCATTTTTGCCGGGCAGCCAAGTCGATATTCGCCCGGTCCGTGACATCACCCCATTGATGAACACGCCGCAGCCTTTCCAAATTTTGAAAATGGACCGCCGCCGCGGCAATATTGTCGTCTCGCGCCGCGCCATTATGGAAGAGACACGCGCCGAAGCGCGCAATGAAATCGTTTCCAATTTGCTGGAAGGTCAGCAAGTGGAAGGTGTTGTGAAAAACATCACCGATTATGGTGCCTTTGTTGATTTGGGCGGCGTGGACGGGCTGTTGCATGTCACCGATATTGCGTGGCGACGCGTCAATCATCCGTCAGAGGTTCTGACCGTCGGTGAGACGGTGCGCGTGCAAGTGGTGAAAATCAATCCTGAAACACAGCGTATCAGCCTCGGCATGAAACAGCTGGAATCCGATCCGTGGGACGAAGCGGCTTCAAAATTCGAGCTCAACAGCAAAGTCACCGGTCGCGTCACCAATATTACCGATTATGGTGCTTTTGTTGAATTGGATAACGGCATTGAAGGATTGGTCCATGTTTCTGAAATGAGCTGGGTCAAGAAAAACGTGCATCCCGGCAAAATCGTCTCAACCAGCCAAGAAGTCGAAGTCATGGTGTTGGAAGTCGATGCCGATAAGCGGCGTATTTCGCTGGGCCTGAAACAATGTATGGAAAATCCCTGGGAGGATTTCTCCTCGAAATTCCCGGTTGGCACGAAAGTCGAAGGCGAGATTAAAAACATCACCGAGTTTGGCCTGTTTGTCGGTCTCGATAATGAGATTGACGG
Source organism: Rhodobiaceae bacterium (assembly GCA_038143435.1). GTDB lineage: Bacteria > Pseudomonadota > Alphaproteobacteria > RS24 > RS24 > UBA8337. The sequence goes on from JAYQLX010000005.1 coordinate 7,603, forward strand.
CATGGTGCATATTTCCGACCTCGATTGGAATGCTTCGGGCGATGAAGCTTTGGCTCAATATAATAAGGGCCAAAGCGTGGAAGCGGTGGTGCTTGACGTCGATCAGGAAAAAGAACGCGTCAGCTTGGGCATTAAACAGCTTGATGGTGACCCGTTTGAGAGCGTCGCCAATTTGCGCCGTGGCGATACGGTGACATGCGAAGTGACCGCGGTGACCGATGGTGGCTTGGAAGTATCGGTCAGCGATGGCGATGTGACGGCCTTTATCCGCCGTTCCGATTTGTCGCGCGACCGCCAAGACCAACGCCCCGAGCGTTTCCATATTGGCGACAAGCTTGATGCGATGGTGACCAATCTCGACAAGCGCGACCGCCGTGTTGGCCTGTCTATCAAAGCATTGGAAATCGCTGAAGAGAAAGAGGCTGTTGAACAATATGGCTCTTCCGATAGCGGTGCCTCATTGGGTGATATTCTGGGCGCTGCCTTGAACCGCGATGAACCGGCGCGTGAAGAAGCGGCCCCTGCCGAAGAGGTCGCCGAGGACGCGGCTGAAGAAGCATCTGAAGAAGTGGCCCCTGCTGAAGAGGTTGCCGAGGAAGCGACTGAAGAAGTGGCTGAAGAAGGCGACGATAAGTAAGCCTCGGCTTCGCCAGACACAAAGCCGTTGAAAATTTAACCGGCCTGTCGAACTTGATTGCCCGGCGGGCCGGTTTTATCTAAATCATAGTTTTCTTGCACAGGCGCTTGACGCGTGGCTGGCTTAATGGCAGCTTAGCCTTTCATTTTCAGAGGCGCAGCCATGATTAAATCGGAACTCATCGTCAAAATTGCGGAGCTTTATCCGCATCTTTACCAGCGCGATGTCGAAACCATTGTCAATCATTTGCTCGATGAGATTGGCGATGCGATGGGGCGGGGTGACCGTGTTGAATTGCGCGGGTTTGGTACATTTTCGGTCAAGCAGCGCGATGCCCGTATCGGGCGCAATCCGCGCACCGGTGAATCGGTTGCCGTGGCCAAAAAACACGCGCCGTTTTTCAAAACCGGCAAGGATTTGCGCGAACGGATGAATCGGGACGGCGGTCGCTAAGCTTGGTCGGGCATTGGCTCACATCAGCGGGCAAACTTGCCAAAACCCTCATTGTCCGATTGGTTTTTATCGCCTCTCTCATTATTTTACTGCCGCTCGCCGTGCTCAATCGCCAAAGCGTAAGCGTGTCTTTCAACCCGCTGGATTTGACCCGCGCCGCGCCTGAAAGCGCCCTCACCATGCCGCTTTTTATCGCGCTGTTTGCCGCCTTTTGTGTCGGGCTGTTATTTGGATGGCTGCTCGGCTATTTCGGACAAAATAAGCGCGCCCGCGCTTTGCCTGTCACGCCGCCCGTGATAAAACCGTCGTCAATGGCACAAGAAACCGGCGGTTCAGACAATGCGCCGGTTTTTGCCGCCCATCGGGCTCTGTCGGGCGCGTCGGCCGAAGCGAATGATGATGAAAGTGAAGCAAGCAATGACACAAGAAAAAGCGATGTCGGCTGAGATTTATTGCGCCCTTGATACGCCCGATTGCGCGCATGCGGAGCGCATGGCGCAACAGCTGGCTGGACATGTGGACGGGCTTAAAATCGGCTTGGAATTTTTCTACGCGCATGGTGCGGCCGGTTATCAAAAATTGGCGGCAAGCAAAGCGCCGATATTTCTCGATTTAAAATTGCACGATATTCCCAATACGGTGGCGCAAGCGGTGCGCGCTTTGGCCCCGCTCGAGCCGCGGCTTTTAAACGTGCATGGCGGCGGCGGTGCGGCGATGATGCAGGCGGCTGCCAGTGCCGCGGCACAAGCAAGCGATAAAGGTTTTGTCGTTCCGACCATGCTGGCGGTGACGGTTTTGACCAGCCTGGCGGAAAGCGATTTGCACGATATGGGCATTAAAGGGAGCCCGCGCGAGCAGGTTTTGCGGCTGGCCGCATTGGCGCGCGCCAATGGCATGCAAGGGGTGGTGTGTTCGGCCCATGAGATTGAGGCTTTGCGCGCTGAAATGGGCGATGATTTCAAGCTTATTGTGCCCGGCATTCGTCCAGCCGGCAGTGATGCCCATGACCAGAAGCGGGTCATGACACCAGAGCAAGCGAAAAGCGCCGGGGCCGATATTTTGGTCATTGGCCGCGCCATTACCGAGGCCGAAAATATCGCCGTGGCGGCGCAGGCGATTAAAGCGGCATTGGCCGCAGCGCGAGATGACGGCTAATGGGTGCGCCCGGCATTAAAATATGCGGCGTGACACGGCGCGGCGATATTGAGGCGATGAACCGCCTCGGGGTCGATTTGGTCGGCTTTAATTTCGTTGAAAAATCGCCGCGTTATGTGACGCAAGACAATGCCGCCGCTTTGGCCGCTCATTGCCGTGCCGATATGGAGCGCGTGGCGCTTTTGGTTGACCCTGATGATGATGCGATTGACCGCGCTTTGGCGGCGGTCAGCCCGCATCGTTTGCAATTACACGGCCATGAAACCCCGGCGCGCGTCGCCGAGATTAAACGCCGTTCGCATGCCGCCATCATTAAAGCCCTGCCGGTTGAAACTGCCGATGATGTGGCGCGCGCGGCGGCATATAAGGATTGCGCCGATTGGTTTTTGTTTGATGCCAAGCCGCCGCAACAGGCAGAGCTGACCGGCGGGCTGGGCGAAACCTTTGACTGGACGGCATTGAAGGCGTATGACCTCTCTCAGCCTTATCTTTTGGCCGGTGGTTTGACGGCGCAAAATGTTGCACAAGCGCTGGCCGCAACCGGCGCGCCAATGGTCGATGCGGCAAGCGGGATTGAACGTGCCGCCGGTGAAAAGGATGAGCATTTGATGGAAGCGTTTATCGCCGCCGTGCGCGGCGCAGATTTGGGGTAGCGAGTTGGCGCAAGAAAATTCATATCGGGCCGGACCGGACGACAAAGGGCGTTTTGGGCTTTATGGCGGGCGCTTTGTCGCCGAAACGCTGATGCCGCTTATTCTTGATTTGGAAGCGGCCTATGAAGCGGCCAAGCAGGACGAAGCTTTTGCCGCGCAATTGCAGGATTTGCAAACCCATTATGTTGGCCGCCCCAGCCCGCTTTATTTTGCCGAGCGCCTGACCGAGCATTTTGGCGGCGCGAAAATTTATTTGAAACGCGATGAGCTGAACCATACGGGCAGCCATAAAATCAATAATTGTCAGGGGCAAATATTGCTCGCCAAACGCATGGGCAAAACCCGCATCATTGCCGAAACCGGTGCCGGTCAACACGGTGTGGCGGTGGCCACAGTGGCGGCGCGTTTCGGTCTGCCCTGCACGGTTTTTATGGGCGCGACCGATATTGAGCGGCAAAAACCCAATGTCTTTCGCATGAAGCTTTTGGGCGCCGATATTCGCGCCGTCACTTCGGGTGCCGGCACGTTGAAAGATGCCATGAATGAGGCTTTGCGCGATTGGGTAACCCATGTCGAAGACACGTTTTACATTATCGGCACGGTGGCGGGCCCGCATCCCTATCCGGCTATGGTGCGTGATTTCCAATCGATTATTGGCCGCGAAACCAAACAGCAAATGCTTGAGCGCGAAGGTCGCCTGCCCGATACGCTGATTGCCTGTATCGGTGGCGGCTCCAATGCAATGGGGCTGTTTCACCCGTTTTTGGACGATCCGGAGGTCACTATTATCGGTGTCGAAGCGGGCGGTTTCGGGCTTGATACGCCCGACCACGCCGCTTCCCTGGCCGGGGGCACGCCCGGTGTCTTGCACGGCAATCGCACTTATCTTTTGCAAGATGAGGACGGGCAAATTATCGAAGGCCATTCCATTTCAGCCGGTCTCGATTATCCGGGCATTGGCCCCGAACATGCTTATTTGCGCGATACGGGTCGCGTCAATTATGTGTCGGCCACGGATGGTGAAGCGTTGGAAGCGTTTCAGCTCATCACCCGTTTGGAAGGCATTATTCCGGCGCTTGAACCGAGCCATGCGCTGGCGCATGTCGGCAAAATCGCCGGTGATCTGCCGCCCGAGCATTTATTGGTGATGAATATGTGCGGGCGCGGCGATAAGGATGTGTTTGCCGTAGCCGAACATTTGGATGTGAAGCTTTGATATGAGCAGCCGCATTGACGATTTATTTGCCGATTTGAAAAGCAAGGGCCGCAAGGCCTTTGTCGCTTTCATCACGGCGGGCGATCCGGATTTGGACATCTCTGCCGAAATTCTTGCCGGCCTGCCAGCGGCGGGGGCCGATATTATTGAATTGGGCATGCCGTTTACCGATCCGATGGCCGATGGGCCGGCCATTCAAGCCGCCTCGCAACGCGCTTTGGCAGCCGGTCAAAATTTGGCGGGCACGTTAGATATGGTCGCCGCTTTCCGCACCAAAAACGACACCACGCCATTGGTGCTGATGGGCTATTACAATCCGATTTATCATTATGGCGTTGATAAATTCATTGCCACAGCCAAACGGGCCGGTGTCGACGGCTTGATCATTGTCGATTTGCCGCCCGAAGAAGATGATGAATTATGCCTGCCGGCCATGCAGGGCGGGCTTAATTTTATTCGCTTGGCTACGCCGACCACGGATGATAAGCGCTTGCCGGAAGTTTTGAACAACACGTCCGGCTTTGTTTATTATGTTTCCATTACCGGCATTACCGGTGCCGCAGCACCGCAAAAACAGGCAGTGGCCGAAAATATTGCGCGCATCAAAAACCATACGCATTTGCCGGTCTGTGTCGGTTTCGGCATTCGCACGCCCGAACAAGCGGCTGCAATGGCGGACAGTGCCGATGGTGTGGTTGTCGGTTCGGCTTTGGTTGATATCATTGCCGAAACATCTGACAATCGAGCAGATACGGTAAATCAGGTGCTGGCGCTTGCCAGTGCGCTGGCCGAGGGTGTAAACAGGAATTAGCTGATTCGCTATGCGTCTTATCCAGTTTAAGGGAGCAGGCTATGAATTGGATTAAAAATTTCGTCCGTCCGCGCTTTCCAAGCGTGTTTCGCGAGCATGATGACACGCCTGATAATCTTTGGGAGGCGTGCAAGAAATGCGGCGAAATGATTTTCCATCGCGATTTGGAAAATTTGCAAAAAGTGTGCCCGGGCTGTGACCATCATATGCGCGTCGGGGCGGCAGCGCGGTTTCAAGCGCTGTTCGATGAAGGCGCCTATGAATTGCTCGATTTGCCCGATGTGACGCATGACCCGTTGAAATTCAAAGACCAGAAAAAATATGCTGAACGCTTGAAGGACGCGCGCGCCAAAAGCGGCGATAAGGATGCGGTGAAAGTCGCCAAAGGCGATTTGGGCGGTCAGACGGCGATTATTGCCGTGCAGGATTTTGCCTTTATGGGCGGCTCTTTGGGCATGGCGGCAGGCGAAGCCGTGGTCGCCGCCGGTGAAGCGGCGCTGGCCCATAATGCGCCGTTGATTATGGTTGCGGCCGCCGGTGGTGCGCGCATGCAAGAGGGTATTTTATCGCTCATGCAAATGCCGCGCACCACGGTGATTGTGCAGCAATTACGCGAACGCGGCCTGCCCTATATTGTCGTCCTCACCGACCCGACCACGGGCGGGGTGACCGCCTCTTACGGCATGTTGGGCGATGTGCATATTGCAGAGCCGGGCGCGCTTATCGGCTTTGCCGGCCCGCGCGTCATCCAAGACACGATTAAGGAAAAACTGCCCGAAGGCTTTCAGCGTGCCGAATATTTATTGGAACACGGCATGGTCGATATGGTGGTGCATCGCCATGATATGCCGGCCACTTTGGCTCGGCTGATTGATTTATTGACCGGTGGCCGCGCGCCGGAAGGCGCCGGCGCGTAATCCCCCATCCGTGTCGACAGACGGTTCAGACCTTTTGCTTGAGCGCCTATTGGCGCTGCACCCGCGGCTGATTGATTTATCGCTCGACCGCATGTGGCGGCTCTTGGCCGCGCTCGACCATCCGCAAGATAAATGCCCCCCCATCATTCATATTGCCGGCACCAATGGCAAAGGCTCTACTGCCGCCATGCTGCGCGCCATATTGGAGGCGCAAGGCCACCGCGTGCACGCTTATCACTCGCCGCATCTCACCCGCTTTCACGAGCGTATTATTCTGGGCGGTGAGGCGATTGCCGAACCGCTTTTGGAAGAAGTGTTGGGGCGTGTCGAAGCGGCCAATCAGGGCCGTCCCATCACGTTTTTTGAAGTGACCACGGCGGCGGCTTTTCTCGCCTTTGGCGAGCATCCGGCGGATTATCTCATTCTTGAGGTCGGGCTGGGCGGGCGTTTGGATGCAACCAATGTGGTGACCCCCAAATGCACCGCCATCACGCCGATCAGTTTCGACCATCAAGAATTTTTGGGCGATACGCTTTTGTCGATTGCCGAAGAAAAGGCCGGCATTATGAAAGCCGGTGTGCCGCTTATGCTGGCCGCGCAAGACAAGCAAGTAGAAGAATTTTTATTGGCACAGGCAGCGCGGCGCGGGGTGCCGGTCAAGCTGGTCGGTCGCGATTTTACCGCGCGCAAGGCGGCGCAGGGCATAAGCTTTGCGACAAATGATGAAACTTACGCTTTGCCATTGCCCGCTTTGCGCGGCCAGCACCAAATCGACAATGCGGCATTGGCGCTGGCGTGCGCTGATTATTTCGGTGTCGATAAAACCGCAATGGCGACCGGCTTGCAAACCGTTCGCTGGCCCGCGCGGTTACAAAAATTGAGCAAAGGGCCAATGGTCACGGCGCTGTCGGCGCGCCTGCCGCAGGCTGTGCTTTATCTTGATGGCGGCCATAATGAAGCGGCAGCGCATATATTGGCCGATTGGGTTATGGCGCAAGAGGCCCGTCCGCTGCATGTCATTCTGGCCATGCTGGCCAGCAAGGCGCATGATAAATATTTGGCCGCTTTGCAGGGCGGGCTAACAGACAGGCAAGTGCATATTCACGCCGTGCCGATTGACGGCAATGAAAATGCATTGCCGCCCGATGAACTGGTCACCACGGCGCAATATATCGGCCTATCGGCATCGGCGCATGCCAACCCTGCCGCCGCTTTGGCGGTGATAAATGATGAAGACGCGTTAATTGTCATTGCCGGCTCGCTTTATCTGGCCGGTGATGTGCTGCGCCAACACGGATGAGGCGGCCTACAGGCTTTCGTCAATCCAGCTTTTAATGTCGCTTTTCGGCGCAGCCCCGACTTTGGTGGCGGCCGCTTGCCCGTCTTGGAAAATCATCATGGTCGGAATGGAGCGCACGCCATAAGTCGTTGGGGCTTCCGGATTCTCATCAATATTGATTTTGATGATGGAAATTTTGCCCGCATATTCGTCGGATCATTCATCAAGAGCGGGGGCAATTTGTTTGCATGGCCCGCACCATTCGGCCCAAAAATCGACCAATACCGGGCCGTCAGCATTTAATACGGTTTGTTCAAATTCATCATCTTTAATATGCGACACACTCATTTTCTTCTCCTTCAGCGCTTTTATCTAATGTAGGCGCGCCATTATTGATTCTCAAGGGGGCGCGTGCCGCCCAATATATCGGCCAATGTCGCCTCAAGCGCCGCTTCATCGAGGCGGTCAATGCGCCCGTTTTGCGTCCATATGAGCGCGCATTCGACCGGCTTGTCATTTTCGCGCGCCGCTTGCATGAGCGCCCGATAAGCCGCCATTTGCGGCAAATAAGCACCACCATTGGTTGCTTCGGGCGGGGTGCCGGTTTTGAAATCGACCAGCAAAACAGCCTCATCGGTCTCCACAAGACGGTCGATTTGTCCCGACAGCGCCAGTTTTGTGCCGTCATGGCGCGTCAAAAAACCGACAATCGGCGCTTCCGCCAAAGCGGCTTCGGAAAATAGCGGGGCCAGTTCTGCATCATTCAAAAGCGCCACAATCTGATGCAGCAAATGGTCAATATCGGCCCCCAAATGATGGGTGAGATAGGCCTGTGCCGCATCATCGCGTTGGACCGGTGCATAGCGCGGCAGGATTTCCAATAATTTATGCACTACGCGACCGCGCGCCGCGGCGGCGCGCAAGGTTTCATCGTCCAAGCCGCGTCCGGCCACGCCATCGCCGCGATCGGTCAAGCCCGATGGCGAGAATATTTTATTGCCGAAAAAGCCATAGCCATCGGGCTTTTCACGCGGTGGGGCGCGCATCCAATGCGGCGCATCGGGCAAATTGACAGGCAGCGCGTCTGTCTCATCATCGGCTTTTTGGAGCGGTTGTTCACCGGCGGCGAGGGCTTGCTGTGCGGCGCTGTCGAGATTTTCGCTAAGCATGGCATACCAGCTATCGGCCGGTGCTTGCGTGCGGCCTTTTGGCAGCCAGCCACCAATATAGAGCCGGTCGCGGGCCCGCGTCATGGCGACATATAAAAGCCGCTTTTCTTCTTGCAAGGCGGCTTGGTGCGCCGCTTCGACCTGCGCCGCATTATAGCTGTCGCGCAAGGCTTGGCTGGCGCGCCATAGGGGCAAGGTCTCACCGCCCGGCGTCTCGGCAAATTGCATGCGCTCTTGCACGCCGCTGCCGCCCACGGCGCGGCACGTATCGGGCAAGAAGACAATCGGCGCTTCCAGTCCTTTGGCACCATGCACGGTCATAATGCGCACCGCTCCGCCGCGCGCTTCCATATCGCGCTTAATGTCTTGGCTGCCTTGACGCAACCAATGGACAAAGCCTTGCAGGCTGGCCGCATGCGTCGCCTCATAGGCCAGTGCCAAGCGCAGCAATTCGCTCAACGGGTCGTCAATTTCAGGTCCCAAGCGCGCGCTCAATAATTTATGCCCGCCTTCAGCTCCCAAAAATTGCGCCAATAATTCATAAGGCGAGAGGAAATCGCATTGGCGCAGCAGCCAAGCCAGCCGTTCATGCGCCGCTTTTAATTTTTCATTATCGGTTTTTTCCGCCGCTGTGCGCAGCGCGTCAAACAGTGTGGATTTGCGCCCATGCGCCAAAGAGAACAGCGCGTCTTCATCAAGCCCGCCCAGCGGGCTGCGCAGAAATATGGCAACCGCCATATCATCGGACGGGTTGAGCGCAATATCGAGCGCGACCAGCATATCGGCAACCGCCAATTGCTGCAGCAGCACCATGCGGTCAGCACCGGCGACATTAATCTGCCGACGTTTAAGCGCACGGCTCAATTCCGGTACAAACGCATCGCGTTTGCGCACCAGAACCAAAATATCACCGGCCGTGATGTTTTGCGTCGGGTCGCCCAATAACGCATCGATTTTCTCGGCAATATGGTGTGCCAGTTTTTGCCGTCCACCGGCCGCGGCGATTTCGGGAATTTGCCACGCCGCCATATCATCATCGGCGCGCGGCGTTTCAAAAGCAGGCCATATTTCAACATGGCCGATGGCCTCGCCGCGTTGGGCAATATGGTGCATCGGGTCTGCGCCCGCCGTCACCCCGTGACGCATGTCATTCTCGGCAAAAAGCAAATCGACGGCCTGCAAAATTTGCGGTGCCGAGCGCCATGAATGGTTCATCGGCACGCGCGCAAATTGCCCGCCAATGGCGTTCACCACGTCTTCAAAATAATCACCCTGACGGGCAAAACCGCGCGGGTCAGCGCCTTGAAAGCTGAAAATGGACTGTTTTTCATCGCCGACGGCAAATAAGGTGCGCGCCGCGCCATCGCGTCCCGACAGGCCGGCATCGTCAAAAAACGCATCGGCCAGCGCCTTGATGACGCGCCATTGCGCCGGGCTGGTATCTTGCGCCTCATCGACCAAAATATGCTCAAGCCCGTTATCGATTTTGAACAACACCCATTGCGCGGCCCCCTGAGCGCTCAACATGCGGTCGGTCATGGCGACCAAATCGTCATAATCGAGCACGGCGCGGCGGTTTTTTTCGGCTGCATAAAGGCTCAGTAAAGCCTCAGCAAAATCATAAAGTGCCGCGGTTAGGCGATAATTGTTCAGCGCTTTGACCTGTTCATCAAGCCGCGCCATATCTTCGGCGGCGCTATCCATCGCAGCGGCCAATTCGGGGTTTTTCGAGGCCAGCGGGGCATTGTAAAGGGTTTGGCGCGCCCCGCCCTGTTCGGTGAAAAACACGCTGCGCAAATGGACCCAAGCGGTTTCCGCACCCGGCGCGCCGGTTTTTGCATATGCGTCCAGCCATTTTTGCAAACGCGCCGCCTGTTTTTGATCATTGGCCGTGCCGCCCTCATACCAAGCCATTGCAGCTTTTCCCGTAGCGAGAAATTTCTGCCCTGCTTGGTGCAGCACGGTTGTCGGGTCGGGCAAAGTGCCATCGGCTTGCCGCCCTTTATCAAGCTGCATGGCTTGCGCCAATATACGTAAATTTTCGGCGGCCCGGGCGCTGTCAAAAGTGCCGCGCCGCGCCAAAATTTGGCGTCCCAATGCGATGACATCATTTTCCGCCAAAGCCCGTGTCAGCACCGCCATCGCTTCGGTGCGCGCTGCGCTATGCGTGCCGAGCAATAAATCGGCAATAATGGCGCTTTGCAGGCTTTGCGCTTCCTGCTCATCCATCAAGTCGAAATGCGGCGACAGGCCGGCCTCCAGCGGGAACCGTTTGAGCAGGCTCTCGCAAAAACCGTGAATGGTCTGCACCCGCAAACCGCCGGGTGTTTCAAGCGCACGGGCGAATAAAATCCGCGCCGCGTGCAGGGTTTTTTCATCGGCCGTGCTGCCCAGCCTTTCGCCAATCGCCGCTTGTAACGCCGCGTCATCGAGCAGGGCCCATTCGGCCAATAGGTCGAATAAGCGGCTTTGCATTTCCGCCGCCGCGGCGCGCGTATAGGTCAGGCACAGCAATTTTTCCGGTGCCACCCCATCGAGCATGAGGCGCACCAGCCGCGACACCAGAATATAGGTTTTACCGGCGCCGGCATTGGCCCCGACCCAAGCCGACCCGTGCGGGTTGAGCGCATCATTTGGGGTTGCCTCAGTTGCGCTCATGCCTCGTCCTCCTCTTGCCATTCGGGGCAGCGCGCCAAATGGTCAAACGGTAAATCGGTAAGATTATTGGCACCGAAACGCGGGCGCGGGCGAATATGGACGGGATAGGCTTGCGCCGCGTCATCATAGGTCTGCATCAGGCGGCGCACCATGTCGAGCGCGCCGTCAATCAGCGCTTCATTGCTGGCAAAATGCTTTGCCTCGGCCGCCGGTGTGCGCCCGCTCAAGCGCAAATAGGTCAGCGCTGCGCTATGGCCCGATATGTCGTCCCCCGCTTCGCCAAAACCGCCATCGCGCAAAATCGCCGCTTCCAGCGTCAATTGCGGTGCCAAATGCCCGGTGACGGCTTTTTGGCTCGGCGGTTGGCCGGATTTATAGTCGATAATTTCATAGGCACCGTTTTTCAGCCGGTCAATGCGGTCGGCTTTGGCGGTCACGGTGATGTCGCCCAGTTGCAAATGGCCGCTCACCTCAACATGGCTGGCCGCAATATGCGCGGCGCGGTCGGCTTCATAATCTGCCAACCATAGGGCCAGCGCCTGCAGCCGCGCCTGCCAAAATTGCATCAACGCGGCACCACCACCATGCAAAGCCTCTTCTTCTCGGGCAAGCGTCAAAAAAGCGGCTGATGCATTATCCGCTTGATGATGCCCGCCGGCGATGAATTTCTCCATCAGCGCATGCAGAAAAATGCCGCGATGGGCCGCATTGGGCGGCGCGTCAACCGCATCAAGGGCCCGCAAATTGAGTATTTTGCGGGCGTAAATCTCATAAGGATTGTGCAAAAGCGTTTCGATTTGCGTGACCGATAATTGTTTCGGCCTTGCCGCTTTGGGCGGGCGCGGTTGGGGCGCTGTGGCAGGGCTCACCGCCTCGGCGCTGTGGTCCAAGCTTTGCCACCAGCCGATAAGCGCATCGCCTTTTTGGCGTGGCAATTTTCCGGCAAAGGTTTCGATGCGCCGCAGCCAGCGCGCCGCCACGCTGGGCGCGCCATCAATTTTCTTGGCCCGCGTCAAAAATATTTCCGGTGCGGCGGCGGCCTGCACAAAATCATGCGCCGCTTGCCCGATTTGGCGTTCCGGCTGGCTCATGCCCAATTTCTCGCGCATCGGGCGCGACAACCAGGGCCCGGTTTCCGGCATGGGCGGCCAAACGGTTTCATTCAGCGCCCCCAAAATCATCACATCGGCCTGCATGAGGCGCGCTTCCAATGGCCCCAAAATCGACAAGCGCGGTTGCCCGGGGGCTTGGCGGCGCACATTTTGACGCCGCAACCACATGTCGAAAAGGGCCGGAAAATCACCCCATCTCATGGGCGGGGCGAGCGCGCTATGGGCGTGCAGCATGTCGAACAGAGCGGCCAAAGCGCGGCCTTCTTCGTCATTTTTGAACAAAATATCGGCACCGGTTTCGCCTTCGGTGTTTTCCGCTTCGGCCAATAAGGCTGACGCGCATTGCATCAGCGCCGTCAAATAATCGCTCATCCGCGCTTTAGCCTTTGTCGCCGCAAGCGCGGCAAAGGCCGTTTCCAAGCGGTGCAGTAAATCAATGGCGGCTTTTTTCTCGTCGGCGGCAAGTTTTTCTTTGCTGTCCAGCAAGGTGCGATATCCGCTCATGCCGCCAAACGGGCGCGGCCCACGTAAGACGGCATTTTCCAATAGCCGCACATGCTGCAAATGCCGACCGCGTTTTTGCCCGAGACAGACCAGCGGATGTTTCATCAGTGCCAATAAATCGACCGGCGCAAATTGGCCGTGATGGGCCTGTAAAATCAGCCGCAAAAGACGCGCGCGCGGCAGATTGGCCAGCGGTTGGCCTGCCGAATCGTCAATATTAATGTCCCAGCGTTTCAATTCGGCTGCCACGCGGCGTGCCAAATTACGGTCGCGCGTCACCAAAGCGGCGGTTTTCTCGGGCTCTTCCAGCACGCCGCGCATGGCCAGCGCAATGGCACCGGCTTCGGCACGCATATCGGGCGCTTCAATCAGCGTCAGCCCGTCAAAAGCCGCCGCCGGATGGGGCGCGTCGCCATGTGCGGCCTGTGGGGCTTGTGCGGCTTGTGCCGTTTTTTGTTCAATCCAATGGGCGGTTTCTTGTGCCGGCACCAGCGCTTGATTGAGCAGTTGCGCCCGCGCCGAGGCCTGTGTTGTGCCGGGGAAAGCCTGCACATCTGCGCGTCCGGCAGCCATATGGTCGAGCAATTGCGCCAGCGCATATTGCGGGTGCACATCATCTTTGCCGACGGCGCGCCATAAATCATCGCTTGCCGCCTCATCCAAGCCCGGCAACACCACGGCACCGCGCGGCAGGCGCGCAATCACCGCCAATAAATCAGCCGTGGCCCGAATGGAGCCGGTCGAACCGGCGGCGATAATCGGCCGGTCGGGCGGGTCGGTTTGCCAGTTCGCGCAGCGTTTTTGCAGCAAGGCATTACGCCGCGCCGTCGGGTCCATTTGCCCCAATTCTTGCAATTGCGCAGGCCAAAAGCGCAATACGATATTGAGCAGAGCGACAATATGCTGCCAATTTTCCGCCAATTCCTCCGGCGCCAAATCATCAAGCCGCTCCAGCCGCGCCTGCTCATTTTGCGTCTGGTCGAGAAAGCGCTCCAAATCATGCACCAGCGCCGATAATTTGACGGCATTGAGCGGCGTTTCATCGGCCGCATTGAACCGGCCCAAGCCGCCTTGTGCGGCCCATTTTTCCACCAATGGCAGCAAGTAAAAATGCCGCGCCATTTTGTCAATGGCGGGCGGCAAATCATCATCGGGCATGGCGGCGCTCAGCGTATCGGGCAGTTCCTCATCCAAATCGCCCAGCGTGTCGATGCGCGGCAGCAAAAGCGCTTGGCGTCCCGCTTCGGCCGCTTGCGCCAGCAATTCTCCGGCCAGCATGCGCGCGGCTCGCCGTGTCGGCAGTAAAATTTGCACTTCTTCAAGGCGGCAAGAACCGAATAGTGCATGGCGCTGCCCATCGTCGAGAAGCGCAGCAGCCAGCTTGGGCAAAAACGGTTGACCGGCCGCAATATTGTAAATATGCGGAACCCCGCTTTGTGGCGTTTCGGCGCGTTCAGAATCACTCGGCGTTTGGCTCATGCGCCATTATAGCATGGCATGGGGCGAGGCTCATAAAGCCGCGCTTTGTTTAGGGCGCGGCCAGATAATCTTGCGCCGCTTGGCGCCCTTCAGGTGTGCCAACATGCATCCAATGGCCGTCAAGCATATGACCGAACAGGGCGTCTCGCGCTTGCGCCGCATCATAAACCGTGTTCAAGGAAAAAGCCCCGTCGGGCAGGGCATCAAAAAGGCAAGGCTTGAGAATTTGCACGCCGGCGAAAATATGCGCCGCCGCCTCTTCCGCGCGCCGCGTCAAACGGCGGTCGGCATGCAACACATAATCGCCCTTGCCGTCATAGCCGCTGGCGTGGTGCCTTGCGCTCAACAACAAAAGCGCATCCATCGCTGCGGCGTCAAAACCCCGCATCATTTGCGCCAGCGCCTGATTGGCATTATCGGTTTCGTGCCATAAGACATCGCCATTGGCGACGAGAAACGGCGCGTCGCCCAAAAGCGGTAGGGCTTTTTTGACGCCGCCGCCGGTTTCCAATAAAGCGGCGCGTTCGTCTGAAAACACAATCTCGCAAACCCCGTCATAGGCCGCCATAGCGCGCTCAATGATATCAGCCTTGTGGTGCAGATTGATGATGATTTTTTTAATGCCCGCTTGTTCAAGCCGCATCACCATACGCATGAGCAGGCTTTGACCGCCAATTTTGGTCAGCGGCTTGGGCGGGTCATCGGCTTGCGCTTGCATGCGTGTGCCTTTGCCGGCGGCCAAAATCATCGCATTTTTAATCATTCTCAAGCTCCAGCGCCTGCGCGGCATATTGCGCCAGCCAAGCGGCCACGGGCTGCAAAACCTGGGCCTGCAAATGTGTTTTCAAATAGCCGATAATGCGCGGCATATGGGCCAGATAGGCCGGTTTGCCGTCGCGTTCAGCAAGGCGGATGAAAATACCGGCAATTTTCAAATTGCGCTGCACACAAGCAATGGCAAAAGCATCGGTGAAAGCCCGGCGCGCTGCTGCGTCATCGCCAAATCGCTTATCCATATAATGCGCCAGCATATGTTCCCGATTGCCGGCACTGACATTTATGCGCGCATCGCAGACAAGCGAAGCGACATCATAAGCGGCATGGCCCCGAAGCGCGTCTTGCACGTCAATCAGGCCGATGCGATGGCGGCCCTGCGCCGCGTCTCGCCATATGAGATTGACCGAATGATAATCGCGCAACACGGTGACCTTATCAGTTTTCATCAAGTCATCGCCGAGGCGGCGCCATATGTCGTGCCATTCCTTTTGCGCCGCTGCGTCAATCTCAATGCCACGCCAGGGCAAAAACCAATCGGTGAATAAGGCGGCCTCAACCGCCTGCACTGCGCCGTCATAAACGGCCAGAAAATCGGGCGGGGAGTGACGGTGAAGATACAAAAGATTTTCGACCGCCTCATAATAAAACACCGCGCGGTCAATCGGCTCGATACCGGTTTCGGGGGCGGCCAAATGGCGGTCGCCGAAATCTTCCAGCACGGCAAAGCCCTTATCGCGGTCGCAGGCATAAAGTTGTGGTGCGGCCATTCCGACATCACGCAGCCAGTTCACCATATCGGCAAAGCGCGGCATGGCTTCGGCCAAATGGGCAATTTGGCTATAGGGCTTGCCGTCATAAACCGGTGGCCCGTCAGGCATGGCTTGCCAATCCATTAAGACGGCGCTGCTTTCCCTACCTGCCTCTTTGCCCGTCTTGTTATCCGTCGCGCTGACCAGCCGTTCATAGCGCCGCGTCGAGGCATCTCCGGCCAATGGCATGCGGTCAGCGGCGCGCCAATCCGTATTGGAAAGAAAATCGGTCAAAGCGGCATCGCGCGCCGCGGTTTTGCCAAGCGCGGCCAATATGTCGGCACCCGCTTCAATGGAAATGAGGCGGCCATGAGCCGCCATATCAAGCGTCACATGAATATCGGCTTCGGGCAGCGCGCCGTCCCCGTTTTGCGGCCATTCAATCAGGCAAATATGGTCGGTCACCGCCTCGAGCAAGCCCAATTCGTCAATTTCTTGCGGGTTTGCGAGGCGATAGAGATCAGCATGCCATATCGGCACTGATGCTTCATAGGGTTGCACCAAAGCGAAGCTGGGGCTTGGCACTTGCGTGGCTTGGCCGCAAATGGCGCGGATAAGCCCGCGCGCAAAGGCGGTTTTGCCGACCCCCAAATCACCATGCAGAAAAATCAAACATGGCCCATCAAGCGCCGCCGCCAGCCAGCTCGCCACGCGTGCACTGGCCGCCTCATCGACACTGTCATAGGTAAATTTGCGTTCCGCCATATCTGCTTTTACGAAGCCGACACGGTTTCGGCAAGCTAGTAGCGATTATGCTCCGGCTTATAAGGCCCGGCTTGCGCAATGCCCAAATAATCGGCTTGGTCGGTCGATAATTCGGTCAGCTTGGCCCCCAGCTTGGCAAGGTGCAGGCGCGCCACTTTTTCATCGAGATGTTTGGGCAGCACATAGACTTGGCGGTCGTAATTATTGCCGTTTTGCCACAGCTCGATTTGCGCCAAAACCTGATTGGTAAAGCTCGCGCTCATGACAAAGCTTGGATGGCCGGTGGCGCAGCCCAAATTGAGCAGGCGGCCTTCGGCCAGCAAAATAATGCGTTTGCCGTCGGGAAATTCGATTTCATCGACTTGCGGTTTGACATTGTGCCAAGCCATATTTTTCAAAGCGGCGACCTGAATCTCGCTGTCAAAATGGCCGATATTGCCGACAATGGCGCGGTCTTTCATCTCGCGCATATGGTCGAGCGTGATGATATCCTTATTGCCGGTGGCGGTGATGAAAATATCGGCCATCGGCGCGGCCGCTTCCATTGTGGTGACTTCATAGCCTTCCATCGCCGCTTGCAGCGCACAAATCGGGTCAATTTCAGTGACCATGACGCGCGCGCCTTGCGAGCGCAGGCTTTCAGCCGAGCCTTTGCCGACATCGCCATAGCCGCAAACCACAGCAATCTTGCCGGCCATCATCACATCTGTGGCGCGCTTCACGCCATCGACCAGACTTTCGCGGCAGCCGTAAAGATTGTCGAATTTCGACTTGGTAACGCTGTCATTGACGTTAATGGCGGGAATTTTCAACGTGCCGTCTTTGGCCATTTCATAAAGCCGCAACACGCCGGTGGTGGTTTCTTCCGACACGCCGACGCAATCATCCAGCACATCAGGATATTTCTCATGGCACAAAGTGGTCAAATCACCGCCATCATCGAGCAGAATATTGGGCGTCCAGCCATCCGGGCCATTAATGGTTTGCTCGACGCACCACCAATATTCTTCTTCCGTCTCTTCTTTCCAGGCAAAAACCGGCACGCCGGTGGCGGCAATGGCGGCTGCGGCATGGTCTTGGGTCGAGAAAATATTGCAAGACGACCAACGCACTTCCGCGCCCAAAGCGGTCAAGGTCTCAATCAAGACGGCGGTTTGAATGGTCATATGCAAACAACCGGTAATGCGCGCGCCTTTTAATGGTTTGTCATCGCCATATTCATCGCGCAGCGCCATCAGGCCGGGCATTTCTGTCTCGGCAATGGCAATTTCTTTGCGGCCCCAATCGGCCAGCGACATATCAGCGACTTTATAATCTTGCGACATTTCTGCCTCCTTGTGAATTCTGTCGGACTTGTAGCAGCTTGGTTAAGCCCAAGCAAGCAAGATATAAAGATTTCTTTATATAGTTTTGAGGCTATTCTTCGCCGAATTTATCGGCCACCAAATCGGTCAATGCGGCCAACGCCGCTTCGGCTTGGCGGCCTGTGGCGCTGACCGTGATTTGCGTGCCGCAAGTCGCGCCCAGCATCATCAATCCCATAATCGAGGTGGCGTGCACGGTTTCGCTGTCTTTGGAAACGCTGATTGCAGCGTTAAAGCTTTCCGCCAATTGCACGAATTTGGCGGAAGCGCGGGCATGCAAGCCACGTTGATTGGCAAGGGTGAGAACGGTGCTTACGGGCGAACCGACCATTTACGCGCTCATTCAGTCGCCCGAGGCCTCGCCCAGCACTTCGCTGGCCACGGAAATATATTTTTGTGCCGCTTGTTTGGCTTCCAAAACCGCCTCGGCCAAAGCCATGCTCTCGCGAATAGAGGCCAATTTAATCAGCATGGGCAGATTGATGCCGGCAATCACTTCGACGCGGTTTTTCTCCAATAGCGAAATTGCCAAATTGGATGGCGTGCCGCCAAACATATCGGTCAGCAAAACCACACCGGCGCCATTATCGACCGCGCCAATAGCATCGACAATATCTTGTCGGCGTTTCTCCATATTGTCGTCGGCCCCGATGCAAATAGAGGCCATATTTTCCTGCGCCCCGACCACATGTTCCAGCGCGGCACGAAATTCGTCAGCCAATGCACCATGCGTGACCAAAACCAAACCGATCATCTGCCTCTCCTTTATGACGCCCCACCTTGCAAGAGTTTCCTCGGCCAATCAAGCAAGGCGTCACCATCTTTAGCGATAAACGCCGTCCGGTGAAAAGCCGGATTGCGGCACAAGCGATAGCGCACGCGCAATAATCGCGGCGCTGGCCATATCATGGCCATGCAAGCGGATAAGCGGTATGTCAATGCCGTGATGGGTGAAGCTATCTGCTTTTGCCAAGCGCGGCACTTGCTTGCGCGCCACCAGTTCCACCGCCAAATCAATCACCGCATTTTGATGCGGCATGGTGATGATGCCAAGCCCGCGCAATTCCAGCAGCCCGGCCAGATTGTCCGGCGGTGCGGCGTGTAAACGCGTGTCGGTCACCGTCAAACAGACGCGGTCATCGGCAATTAATTGCCCGCCATAATGGTCGATTAAGTGCACGGCAAGGCTCGATTTGCCACTGCCCGATGGGCCCAGCAGCAGCACGCCGCCCTGCGCCAGTTTGACGGCGCTGGCATATATGCTCTTGGCCTTCATCTCACCCGGCACGTCACCTGTCGCCTCACCCAGCTCGTCACCCGTCATTTGGTTTTTTTTCAACCTCTTTGGCGCGCTTGCGTTTGGCCGGTGTCTCGCCCAGTGGCAGGCTTAGGGTAAAATAAGCGCCGGTGCCGTCAGGGCGGTTTTCGGCAATCAAATCGCCGCCATGCGCGCGCGCAATTTGCCGCGAGATGGAGAGGCCCAGACCCGAATGCCCCAAGCCGGCGGCGGATTGACTGCTCTGTGTCGGCTGGTTGCTGCGGTCAGTGTAAAAGCGCTCGAAAATTCTCTCTTGCGTATCGGCGGCCAGACCCGGCCCCTCATCGGCAATCAGCAAAAGCGCCTCGCCGTCGCGCTGTTGTGTGGTCAAGAAGACGCGCCCTCCCGGCGGCGTGAAAGAAACCGCATTGGTCAAAAGATTGTCGATGATTTGGGCAATGCGCGGCTTTTGTCCCAATACCGGACAGGCCATATCGGTGCGCGCTACCAAAATGACTTGCCGCTCGCTCTCAAAGCCTTGCGCCAAAGCGCCGGATAATTCTTCAGCCAGCGCGCTTAAATCAAACATTTCGCTGGGTTCCAAATTAAGTTCGGCATCGAGCCGCGTGGCCTTTGAAATATCGGAGATTAACCGATTGAGCCGATTTATATCATTGTGAATAATGCCCATAAGCTGGGCGCGGTCGTCATCTTGCGAATGTTCAAGGCTCTGCACCGCGCTGTGCAGCGAGGTCAGCGGGTTTTTCAATTCATGCGCCACATCGGCGGCAAAACGGTCAATGACATTTATGCGAGCCAAAAGCCGCTCGGTCATATCGCGCAGGGCACCCGATAATTCGGCAATCTCATCGCGCCGATGCGACAAATCGGGAATGGTCTCCAAGCCGGGCAGGCTTGGCGAAGTGCCGCCAAAACCGCGCATGGCGGCGGCCAAGCGGCGCACCGGCACGACCATTGTCGCGACCAATAAAAGCGAGGTGATGATATTGACGGCCAGCGCAATGGCCGAGAGTTGCAAAATCAAGCGTCGCTCTTCGGCCAATAGCGCGTCAATCTCGCCCGGTCGGGTCGATACCATCAGCGCCCCGACAATGGCGCGATAGCCTTGCACCGGCACGGCAACGGTCAAAATATCACCGCCTTCTTCCGATTGGCGTTGCGCGCTGGCCGCTTGTCCGCGCAATGCCTGCACCACTTCTGCCAAGCGCAGGCCATCGGCTGCGTTAAGCTCGCTCAATAGCGGGGTCGGTTCGCGCCACAGCGCGGTGATGGATTTCATCACCCCTTGCATCAGGCCCGGCAGGGTATCGCTATCGGGAATGGGCGGCAGCGATTTGGCAATGACGCGGGCCGCGCGGTCCATATGGGCGCTGTCCAAAACCAGCCGCCCATTGCGCCCATAAAGCCGAAGCCGTGAATCGGAAACCAGACGGGCGCGTGCCAAAATCGCTTCGGCATCGCGCAATTGCCAATCCGAACGCCCACCATTTTGCAACAGCCGGTTCATGATGGAAGGCTCAAAAAACTGAAACGGATTATCGGCCTGCGCCGTCGGGGCAAGCCCGCCGGCAATCAGATTGGCTTGTGTTTCCAAGCTTTGCCGATAGGCATTGGTCAAAAGCTGGCGGCTTTCTTGGAACATGAAAAATCCGCCCACCAACACCAAAAGCCCCAGCATATTAAGCCCGATAAGACGCGCAATCAGCGACCGCCAAATGGTCGGACGAATTATTTTACGCGCGTCACTTTCAGCCATTTAGCTCACTTCTTTGAATTTATATCCGACGCCATAAAGCGTTTCGATGGCATCAAAATCTTTATCGACTTGGCGAAACTTGCGGCGCAATCTTTTGATATGGCTGTCTATGGTGCGGTCATCGACATAGATTTGGTCATCATAGGCCGCGTCCATCAGCTGGTCGCGACTTTTCACCACACCCGGGCGGCGCGCCAGCGCGTCAAGAATCATAAATTCGGTGACCGTCAGCGAGACACCGGCCCCTTGCCAAAGACAATCATGACGCTCGCCATCCAATGTCAGGCGGCCGCGCACCATAACATTGCCGTCATCATCCCCATTTTGTTTTTTCTCGCCCGTCGCCGCCGTTTCATTACGCGCTTTGGTGCGGCGCAAAACGGCGCGAATGCGTTCGATCAAAAGGCGCTGCGAAAACGGCTTGGTGATATAATCATCAGCTCCCATTTTGAGGCCGAAAACCTCATCGATTTCATCATCTTTTGAGGTCAGGAAAACCACAGGCATTTGGCTGGTTTGCCGCAGTTTTCGCAGCAATTCGAGGCCGTCCATGCGCGGCATTTTAATATCAAAAATACCGATATCGGCAGGCATATGTGCGAGCCCCTGCAGCGCGCTTTCGCCATCGGTAAAACTGCGCACGCCAAAGCCTTCCGCTTCCAGCGCCATGCGCACTGAGGCGAGAATATTGGCATCATCATCGACCAGAATGATTTGCGGCATATGGTTTCCCTTCATTGATGAGTTTAGGCGTTTACCGGCTCGTGAGAAAGGGTTTTGGTAGAGCCGATGGCGGAGGGGCACGCGAAACAATATCCATCAACATAATTGTGGCAGAGTTGGGGCGCGAAACCGGCCGATGGCGCTGGCCAGTCTTGCGCAGTCATAATCAGTCGCATATAAAAGTTTGTGGTTTTTTTCATAGGCACTGGCCGAAAAAACATACGGGGAGAAATTTAAACATGCAGCAAAGCGGTTTTCACATGAGTTCGAACGGCGTTGACCAACAAGGCTTGGGCAAAGCCGCCGCCATTTATTGGAATTTACGTCCTTCTGAAATTTACGAATTGGCGCTGGCGCGCGGCGAGGGCGAAATTGCCGCCAGCGGCCCGCTTTTGGTCAAAACAGGGGCCCATACGGGGCGCTCGGCGCAGGATAAATTCATCGTTCGCGACGCGACCACGGAAGACAATATTTGGTGGGAAAATAATAAATCCATGAGCGGTGAGCAGTTCGAGGCGCTGCATGAAGACATGTTGGCCTATGCCGAAGGCAGGGAATTGCTGGTGCAGGATTTGTTCGGCGGGGCCGATAAGACCCACCGCCTCGCAACCCGCGTGGTCACCGAGCTGGCTTGGCATTCCTTGTTCATCCAAAACCTGCTCATCGAGCCGCAGGAAGATGAATTGGAAGGTTTTGACCCGGAATTCATGATTATGAATTTCCCCGGTTTCAAAGCCGATACGGCGCGCCACGGCAGCCGCTCCGAGACCATGATTGCGGTCAATTTCGACAAGAAAGTGGTTTTGATTTGCGGCACATCTTATGCCGGTGAGACCAAGAAATCGGTATTTTCCATGCTCAATTATACTTTGCCGCCCAAGCGCGTCATGCCGATGCATTGCTCGGTCAATGTCGGGCCGGATGGCGATAGCGCGGTTTTCTTCGGCCTGTCTGGCACCGGCAAAACCACATTGTCAGCCGACCCCCATCGCGAATTGGTCGGTGATGATGAGCATGGCTGGTCGGAAAATGGCGTGTTCAATTTTGAAGGCGGCTGTTACGCCAAAATGATCAATCTGTCGGAAGAAGCCGAGCCGGAAATTTTTGCCACCACCAAGCGCTTCGGCACGGTGCTGGAAAATGTTGTCATGGATCCGGTCACCCGCGAGCTTGATTTTGATGATAATACGCTGGCCGAAAATTCGCGCGGCGCTTATCCGCTTTCCTTTATTCCCAATGCGTCTGAAACGGGCACGGCGGGGCATCCGCAAAACATCATCATGTTGACGGCCGATGCGTTCGGCGTTTTACCGCCGATTTCGCGCCTGACCCCGAGCCAGGCCATGTATCACTTTTTGTCGGGTTATACCGCCAAAGTGGCGGGCACGGAAAAAGGCGTGACCGAGCCGGAAGCGACATTCTCAACCTGTTTCGGCGCGCCTTTCATGCCGCGCCACCCGTCGGAATATGGCAATTTGCTGCGCGACCTGATCGCCGAGCATGATGCCAAATGCTGGCTCGTCAATACCGGCTGGACCGGCGGCGCATATGGCATTGGCAATCGCATGCCGATTAAAGAGACGCGCGCGCTATTGTCCGCCGCGCTTGACGGCAGCTTGAACCATGTCGAGTTCCGCAAAGACGATAATTTCGGCTTTGATGTGCCGGTCGCCGTGCCCGGCGTCGACAACTCCATCCTCAATCCGCGCGACACTTGGGCCGATAAAGCGGCTTATGATGTGCAAGCCAATAAGCTGGTCGCCATGTTTGTCGATAATTTCGCCAAATTCATCGAACATGTTGATGATAATGTGAAAGCGGCGGCCCTCGCTGCTGAGTAGTGGCTGCTGAGTGACTAAAAGCGCCCGCTTGTCTTTAGGCAGGCCCGGCGCGCCTTTTCCCTTTGTAGCCCGTCAGCAAGCGAAGCATGTATGACGGGCGAAACAGTCTCACAATCAAAGCGGATTTGAATTTAAGGCGGGGTTTCGACCCCGCCTTTTTCCATTATTCTTTATAATTA
>JAYQLX010000006.1:0-211343 GCA_038143435.1 Rhodobiaceae bacterium
CGGCAATGGTCGCGTCTTCCGTCTCGCCGCTGCGATGCGACATGACGGCGGTATAACCGGCCTTATGCGCCATATCGACGGCTTGCATGGTTTCGCTCAGCGTGCCGATTTGGTTGACTTTGACAAGAATGGAATTGGCGACGCCTTTTTCAATGCCGTCGGCCAAGCGCGCCGGATTGGTGACGAATAAATCATCACCGACCAGTTGCACTTTATTACCAACCGCATCGGTCAGCGCTTTCCAACCATCCCAGTCATTTTCATCCATGCCGTCTTCGATTGAGATAATCGGGAAGCGGCCGCATAAATCGGCCCAATAGGCGGCCATCTCACCAGCGTCGAGTTTTTTGCCCTCACCCGCCAGGTTGTAAACGCCCTTTTCGTAAAACTCCGTAGCCGCCGCATCGAGCGCGAGATGAATATCATCGCCCGGCTTATATCCGGCTTTTTCAATCGCCTTCATGACGTAACCCAACGCTGCATCCGTGGAAGCGAGATTGGGCGCGAAGCCGCCTTCATCGCCGACACCTGTGGCCAGCCCGTCATCATTCAGCAGGCCTTTCAGCGTATGGAACACTTCCGCCCCCATACGCACCGCCTCTTTAATGTTTTCGGCGGCGACCGGCATAATCATGAATTCCTGCACATCAATCGGATTGTCGGCATGCGCCCCGCCATTGACAATATTCATCATCGGCACCGGCAAAGTCTTGGCATTGGCCCCACCAATATAACGCCAAAGCGGCGTGGCTTGGCTTTCAGCCGCCGCTTTCGCCACTGCCATAGAAACACCCAAAATGGCATTGGCCCCGAGGCGGGCTTTGTTTTCTGTGCCGTCCAATTCCTGCATGATGCGGTCGAGATGCAATTGCTCGGTCGCGTCCATGCCGCACAGGGCTGAGAAAATCTCGCCATTCACCGCATCAACGGCTTTTTGAACGCCTTTGCCGAGATAACGCTTCTTGTCGCCATCGCGCAGCTCAACCGCTTCATATTGGCCTGTCGAGGCACCCGACGGCACGGCGGCGCGGCCAAAGCTGCCGTCTTCCAGCAATACATCGACTTCGACCGTCGGATTGCCACGGCTATCAAGAATTTCACGTCCAATAATGTCTAGAATGGCAGTCATTTCGCCCTCGCTTATTTGGCCTATATTGTCGCTGTCTTATCCTAATTCCCAACCCTGTGCAAATTGGTCTAAAAGAAAGCATGAGCGCGCAAGAAAAAGCTTTGGTTTTGTTTTCCGGTGGGCAGGATTCCACCGCCTGTCTGGCCTATGCGTTAGACAGGTTTACCCATGTCGAGACTCTGGGCTTTGATTATGGGCAAACCCATAAGGTTGAACTGGCGTGCCGCGATGCGCTGCGCCGCGAAATCAGCCAATTGCGTGATTGGGGCCCGAAGCTGGGCGACGATCACACTTTGCCCCTGCCCGCTCTGGCTGAGATTGGTGGCACGGCCCTCATCGGCGATGGCGAAATAAAAATGATGGAAAACAATCTGCCATCAACCTTTGTGCCCGGGCGCAATCTTTTGTTCCTCACCTATGGCGCGGCGCTGGCTTATCGGCGCGGACTGGGCGTGCTGGTCGGCGGCATGTGCGAGACCGATTATTCGGGCTATCCCGATTGTCGCCGCGATACGCTGGACGCGCTGGAGCAAGCCATTAACAAAGGCATGGAAAGCAACATCCACATCGACACGCCGCTGATGCATATCGACAAGGCCGAAACTTGGACGCTGGCGCATCAACTGGGCGGCGATGCGCTGGTTGAGATTACGCTGGAGCACAGCCACACATGCTATCGCGGCGACCGCGACAATCGCCATGATTGGGGCTACGGCTGCGGCGACTGTCCGGCTTGCGAATTGCGCGCCGCCGGA
This sequence comes from Rhodobiaceae bacterium, assembly GCA_038143435.1. Classification (GTDB taxonomy): domain Bacteria; phylum Pseudomonadota; class Alphaproteobacteria; order RS24; family RS24; genus UBA8337. The sequence continues at coordinate 1,885 of JAYQLX010000006.1, forward strand.
TATGAGAAATGGAAAGCGTCATGAGTTACAGCGTCAAAGAAATCTTCTTCACCCTGCAAGGCGAAGGCGCACAAGCCGGTCGTCCCGCCGTATTTTGTCGCTTTTCGGGCTGCAATCTCTGGTCAGGCCGCGAAGAAGACCGCGCCACCGCGCAATGCACATTTTGCGACACTGATTTTGTTGGCACGGACGGACAAAATGGCGGCAAATTTACCGATGCCGATGCACTGGCCGATGCCATTGCCGGCTTTTGGCCGGAAGACCCTATCGGCCCCGATGCCTATGTCGTCTTCACCGGTGGCGAACCGTGCCTGCAACTCGACACGCCCTTGCTGGAAGCCCTGAAAGCGCGCAATTTTGAATGCGCCGTTGAAACCAATGGCACGCTCGATGTGCCGCAGGAAGTCGATTGGATTTGCGTCAGCCCCAAGCCGCAATCAGACCTCAAGCAAACGCGCGGCCATGAATTGAAGTTCGTTTATCCGCAAGATGAATTATCCCCCGAACAGTTTGCTGAAATGGATTTCGAGCATTTTTATTTGCAGCCGATGGATACGGGCGAGGCCGAAACAAGCTGGCACAATGTGCAAGCGGCAATCGCTTATTGCCTGCAAAACCCGCAATGGCGGTTGAGCCTGCAAAGCCATAAAATCGTCGGTCTGGATTAAGCGGAATTGACCCGATTCCGCTTTTGCGCGATAAGCGGGGCATGAAATTATCGCGTGAATTCAGCTTTGATGCCGCCCACAGCCTCGGTCACTATCCGGCAGGCCACGCCAATACGCGCGTGCATGGGCACAGCTTTCGCGCCCGCGTGACGGTGGAAGGCATGCCCGATGAAAACGGGCAGATTGTTGATTTGGAAGAAATGGGCCGCTTGCTGAACGAATTGCGCAATCAGCTTGACCATCAAATGCTTAATGAGATTGACGGGCTGGAACAGCCGACATTGGAGAATCTCTGCCTGTTTATCTGGGATAATTTGCAAAACGGTTTACCGCAAATCAGCGCCGTGGAAGTGTTCCGCGACAGCCTCGGCCAGTCTTGCCTCTATCAAGGAAGCCAGCATGTCCACTAAGGGAAGCGACACAACAGGCGCAACCATGCTCGGCCAAATGACCGGCCTGCCCGCCTCACCCGATGAGGCGGTGCTGGAAGCCGTGCCGAACCCACACCCTGACACGCTTTATGTCGCGCGCTTTGCCGTGCCTGAGTTCACTTCCATTTGTCCGGTCACCGGCCAGCCCGATTTTGCCAATCTGATTATCGATTATGTACCCGACCAGCATTTGGTCGAGAGCAAAAGCTTTAAGCTGTTTATGGGCAGCTTCCGCAATCATGGTGCGTTTCATGAGGATTGCACCATAATGGTCGCCAAGCGCTTGATCGCATGCATGAAACCGAAATGGCTGCGCATTGGCGGCTATTGGTATCCGCGCGGCGGCATTCCGATTGATGTTTTCTGGCAGTCCTCTCCTCCACCGGAAGGCCTGTTTATCCCCGATCAGGGAGTGCCGCTATATCGAGGCCGTTAAGGCGTGACTGACAGGTCGAGCGTCAGCGGCAGAATATAATAAGCAAACAGGCCAAGCACAAAAACACCAAGCACATTCAGCACCAAACCGGCGCGTATCATTTGCTGCATTTTGATGCGTCCGGTGCCGAAAATAATCGCATTGGGCGGGGTCGCCACGGGGAACATAAAGGCGAAGCTGGCCGCCAGCGCGACCGGCACAATGAGCTGCAAAGGCGGTTGACCAAGCGACACGGCCAATGCCGCGATAATCGGCAAGAAAGTGGTGATGGTGGCGGTGTTGCTGGTAATCTCAGTCAAGAAAATCAGCACGGCAGCGATGGCAAATAAGATGACCAGCAGCGGCATGCCGCTTAATGGCGCAAGCTGACCGCCAATCCATGCGCTCAGCCCCGAAGCGGTTATGCCCGCTGCCAGCGCAAAGCCGCCGCCGAACAACAGCAGCACCCCCCAGGGCAGTTTCGCCATATCATCCCATTCCAGCAGCGCCCCGTCGCGGTCACCGGCGGGCACGGTGAACAATAAAAATACGGCGGCAATGGAGATGGTCGTGTCAGATATGCCGCTAATGCCGAATGTGCCGACAATATAGGGGCGCGACATCCACGCCAACACGGTCGCCAAAAACACCATCATGACGCGCTTTTCCGTGGTGGAAACCGGGCCAAGCGCGGTCAGGTCGCGGCGCATAATGCCTCTTATCTCATCGGTCATGCGAAAATCCACCGGATAAAGCAGAAAGGTCAAAACCGCCCAAGCCAGCGGCACCATAATCAGCATGAGCGGCACGCCGAAGCGCATCCAATCGAGAAAGCTGACCTCAACCCCATAAGTGCTCTGAATAAAGCCGACCGCATAGGCATTGGGCGCGGTGCCGATCATGGTGGAAATGCCGCCCAGCGTTGCACCATAGGCCAGCCCCAAAAACACCGCCGCCTCAAAATTACCAAGCTGCTGCGCCGGTAGATTGCTAAAATGCTGGCGCACCATCACCGTGATGGAAATCGCCACAGGCAGCAACATGATGGTTGTCGAGGTATTGGAAATCCACATACTGAGGAAAGCGGCAATCACCATCAAACCGGCAATCAAATCGCGCGCATGCACGCCCAACATGCTCAACAGCTTATAGGCGGCGCGCATATGCAGGCCGCATTTTTCAATCACCAAAGCCAGCGTGAAACCGCCAAACAGCAAAAACAAAATCGGATGCGCATAACTGCCGGCCGTGTCGCGCATCGGCAAAATATTGAGGCTCGGCATCAGCAAAAGCGGCGCCAGCGCCGTCACCGCCAAAGGCATGGCTTCCAGCGCCCACCAAGCGGCCATTAAAATGGCGACGGCCAGCATACGCTCGCCATCGACAGACAATCCGGCAATATCGAAAAACAAAGGCGGCATGGCCAGCACCATGCCCAGCGCAATGCGCCAAAGCTGGCCTTGCTGACCAAATCCCGATTTCAGAAAACCTGCCTTCGTCATGGCGCGCGCCTCCCCTTTTATCTTTTGGAAAGTCTGACCGAATTGGCAGTAAGGCGCAATGATTTAGGAAACGACGCTGTGAATTTCCTTAAGCGTGCGCAACAACTCTTTCGCATCGCTCAGCGGCAAGCAGCTTGGTGCGTCGCACAGGGCTTCGTCGGGGCGCGGGTGAAATTCGAGGAACACGCCATTGGCCCCTGCCGCAATGGCAGACTTCGCCAATACGGAAACCCCTTCGCGGCGACCGCCGGTGCTCGCCCCTGCCGTGCGCGGGTCAGCACCCGGCAATTGCACGGCATGGGTGGCGTCCATCGTTACCGGCACGCCGAGCTTTTTCATTTCCGGAATGCCCAGCATATCGACGACGAGATTATTGTAACCGAAGCTGGTGCCCCTATCGCACAAAATGATTTGCACATCAGGCGCGGCTTCGCGTGATTTCGAGATGATATTGGCGCAGTCCCACGGCGCTAGGAATTGCGCTTTCTTGGCATGTAGCCAGCCGCCTTTGGCAGCAACGGCGCGCGCCGTGGCGACCACCAAATCGGTTTGCCGCACGAGGAAAGCGGGCAGTTGCACCACTTCGGCAATTTCGGCGACGGCTTCGGCTTGCGCCGGTTCGTGCAAATCGGTGACAACAGGCACGCCGTGTTTGGCTTTCACCGCTTCCAATATGGGCAGACCTTCGGCCATGCCCGGGCCGCGATAGCTGGTGATGGAAGAACGATTGGCTTTGTCCCAACTGGCTTTAAAGACGTAGGGCAAGTCCAATTCGGCGCAAATGGCTTTCAACTCGGCGCACACTTCTTGCGCGAGGCCCTCATCTTCCAGCACATTCAATCCGGCCATAACGACCAGTTTTTCGCCATCACCGATTTTGATGCCGTAATCTTTCAGTTCGAGCGTATCCATTTTGTCCTCTAAACAAGGCGCGATTGCGCCAGCGCGGCCTCAATGAATGAGGCAAAAAGCGGATGCGGCGCAAATGGCCGCGACTTCAGTTCCGGATGGAACTGTACCCCGATATACCACGGATGCTCGGGTATTTCGACAATTTCGGGCAGCACGCCATCGGGCGACACGCCGGAGAAAACCAGCCCCTGATTTTCCAACACTTCGCGATAACCCATATCGACTTCATAGCGGTGGCGATGGCGCTCGGAAATCACGCGCGTTTCGTAAATCTCGGCCACGCGGCTGTCTTCTTTCAGATAAGCCTCAAATGCGCCGAGCCGCATGGTGCCGCCCATATCGCCGTCAATGCCTCGCTTTTGCAGCGTTTCGCCATCGGCCCATTCGGTCATCAGACCGACCAGCTTGGTGCCGGTGCGCCCGAACTCGCTGGAGACGGCATCGCGGATACCGGCCATATTGCGCGCCGCTTCCAGCACCGCCATTTGCATGCCGTAACAAATACCGAAATACGGCACATTGCGGGTGCGCGCAAAATTGGCGGCGGCAATCTTGCCTTCCGCGCCGCGCTCGCCAAAGCCACCCGGCACCAAAATGCCGTTTACCTTTTCAAGGTAAGAGGCCGCATCTTCGCGCTCGAATATCTGGCTGTCCATCCACTCAATATTGACCGCCACATTATTGGCAATGCCGCCATGCTGCAGGCTTTCAATCAGCGATTTATAAGCGTCTTTCAACTCGGTATATTTGCCGACCACGGCAATGGTGACCTCGCCTTCCGGCTCGCGCACCGCTGTCATCACCTCGTCCCACACGCTCAAATCGGGCGGCGGCGCATCTTGAATGCCAAACGCGCTCAGCACTTCCACGTCAAGCCCTTCCGCGTGATAGGCATGCGGCACGGCGTAAATGCTGTCGACATCTTGCGCCTCAATCACGGACGACTCGCGGACATTACAAAACAGGCCGATTTTCTTTTTCTCACCTTCCGGTATCGGGCGGTCGCAGCGGCACAGCAAAATATCCGGCTGAATACCGATGGAACGCAATTCCTTCACCGAGTGCTGCGTCGGCTTGGTTTTCATTTCACCGGCCGCGGATATATAGGGCAAGAGCGTGAGATGCACGAAGATGGAGCGCCCACGCGGTAAATCATTATTTAACTGGCGAATGGCCTCGAAAAACGGCAGCGCTTCAATATCGCCGACCGTGCCGCCAATCTCGCACAGCACGAAATCAACATCGTCCACACCGCTTTGCCCAAACACCTTAATCGCATCCGTGACATGCGGAATAACCTGCACCGTGCCGCCCAGATAATCACCGCGCCGTTCCTTCGCCAAAATATCGCGATAAATCTGACCTGTGGTGACATTGTCACCGCGCGAGGCGGGCACGCCGGTGAAGCGTTCATAATGGCCCAAATCCAAATCGGTTTCGGCGCCATCATCGGTCACATAAACCTCACCATGCTGGTAAGGCGACATGGTGCCCGGATCGACATTAAGATAAGGGTCAAGTTTGCGCAGCCGTACCTTATAGCCGCGCGCCTGCAAAAGAGCGCCCAAAGCCGCAGAAGCCAAGCCTTTTCCGAGTGATGAAACCACGCCGCCGCTGATGAAAATATATCGCGCCATGGGAGTTAAAAATACACAGGGGAATCGATTCGCGCGAGTCGAAAAGCGCGAATCAAAAGCTTATTAACAAAAATTCTTATTCAGGGGTCGGCAGATCGCTGCTCGGCAAGTCAGGCAACACAGGAGCCGGTGCCAAAGGCGTATTTGACGACGGGCCATCCGTCTCAATAACACCGTCAAGCACGGAAGAACGATTTTCCATTGTGCCCAGCACGGTCAAACCGATAGAGGTCAGGAAAAACACACCGGCCAAAATGGCGGTTGCCCGTGTCATGGCATTACCCAGACCGCGCGCACTCATCATGCCGTCGCCACCGCCGCCAATGCCCAGCGCCCCGCCTTCTGAGCGTTGCAACAATACGAGCACAATCATCGCGACTGCGACCATTAAATGAACAACCAAAAGAATGGTGGTCATGAATTTCTCCGTCTAACTTGCGCGCGGTATAGCGCGTTTAAGAGTGAAAAGCAAACCGCCTTATTGATGTTTTGTAACCATTTTGCAACGCCGGTCAGCCATTGCCGCAATATTGCTTTTTCCGCTTCGCCTGTAACATTGTCGCCTATTAGACAGTGGCAATGGTTCGTTTGATTGAAAAAATTCTGCCGCCGATTGCCCCGCCGCCCAATCCGCTTAAGGTGAAAACCGGCGATACTGTTAAGTTGAAAACAGGCGGGCCCAAGATGACTGTTAAGGGTTTGAGTTGGCACGGCCATATTATCTGTCAGTGGTTCGAAAAAGAAAAACTGCACCAAGCTCGCTTTTTGCCGAGCAGTGTCACCGTCGCCCGAAAAACTAGCAATAGGCCGTTAAAATACCGTAAAAATCTTTCGCCGTCAGGCTGGCACCGCCAACCAGCGCACCATTGACATTCGGAACGGACATTAATTCAGTCGCATTGGCGGGTTTCACAGATCCGCCATAAAGAATACGCATTTTCGCGCCTTCATCGCCGAAACGGCGCATCAGAGCTTTGCGCAATGCGGTGTGAACTTCTTCAACCTGCGCGACCGTCGGGGTCAATCCCGAACCGATGGCCCAAACCGGCTCATAGGCAATTACCGTGTTTTTGGCCGTGCATACGGCAGGCAAAGAACCACGCAATTGCGCTTGCACGATTTTCAGTGTTTCGCCCGCTTTGCGCTGCTTTAGGCTTTCACCAACGCACATAATAGCCATCAAACCGGCGCGATGTGCGGCGTCCACTTTGGCGCGCACCGCCTTATCCCTCTCGCCGTAATCGGCGCGGCGTTCAGAATGGCCGACGATCACCGCCTTTGCACCGGCATCTTTCAGCATATCAGCAGAAATATCGCCGGTATGCGCGCCTTCAATATCGGCATGGCAATCTTGCCCGCCCAGCGCAACGCCTTTCGGCTTCAAAGCAGCCATACGTGATAACAATGTCGCTGGCGGGCAAATCATGACATCGGCGCTCGGCTTTTTGCGATTAATAGCGCTTGCCAGCTTGCGCACTTCCCCAAGCTGTTTGCCGGTGCCGTTCATTTTCCAATTACCGGCCACAAGCGCTTTGATTTTTGGGGTCGATTGCCGCTTCGCCATGTTTTTCTCCCGGAATTCAATCTGTGCCTGTTTACCGTGTTCACCCGCTTGCGACAAGCGGCACAGCGCACTATGATGCCGCCGAATTATAGCGGCGAATTCCGCCAGAAAGCGAAAGATATTATGCTTAAATTCCTGCGCAGCAAAGCTAGCGGTGTGCTCGGCATTCTTCTCATTGGCCTGCTTGTAATTGCATTCGGCCTCTGGGGTGTTGCCGATACTTTTACCGGCTTTTCAAACAGTGTGATTGCCTCGGTCGGTGATAGGAAGATTGAGCGGCAAGAATTTCAAGTGCGTTATGTGCAAGCGACGCGCGATTTTTCGCGCCAATTGGGCACCACGCTTTCGGCTGCCGATGCTGCCAATCTCGGCATCACCCAACAAGTTCTCATCAATATGATGGGCAGCGCCGCTTTATATGAGGCAGCGGATGATTTGGGCTTGGGCTTTAGCGATGATGCGATTGCGCAAAGCATTTTGGCAGACCCAAGCTTTGCGGGCGTAAACGGACAATTTGACGAGCCGACCTTTCGCGCCGTGCTGTCGCAAAACGGGTTGAACGAGAAATTATTTGTTGAAGACCAACGCCGTTTCCACATCACCAATCAATTGACCGATGCCAGCATTGACCGCGGTTTGGTTCCCAAATTGTTGATCGAAAACCTGTACAAACATTTTCTTGAACGACGCATCGCCAATTATATGATTTTGACCTCGAACAAACCGACGAAACCGGCGAGCCGACAGATGAAGAATTGAAACTTTCTTCAATGAGACGAAGCTGCGCTTTGCCCAGCCGGAAACCCGCTCCGGTCATGCTTTGGTGGTATCGCCGGCCCGCTTCGCCGAACTCATCACCATCGACCGCGCCAGCTTGGAAGAAGAATATGAATTGTCGATGAGCGACTTCACAGTGGAAGAAACCCGCAAAATCGACCAGCTCGTCCTGTCAGATGATACGGAAGCCGAAGAAGCCCGCAAGCTGATTGGCGAAGGCGTGCCCTTTGTCGAAATCGTCGACGCCGTTGGCCAGACTTTAGACAATTCAGACCTCGGTGAGGTCAAGCGTGGCGACATGATTTCCGCCGATTTGGCCGAGATCGCCTTTGCAATGGAAAAAGACGAAGTCAGCGACGTGATTGAAGGGCCTTTGGGATATGTGGTGTTGCGCGTGCGCGATATTAAACCCGGTTCCGTGCAACCGTTTGAAGCGGTGGAGGAGCAATTGCGCCAGCGCATGATTTATGACCGCGCTTTGGAAGACATGCTGGCTTTCACGGAAACCGTCGAAGACGAATTGGCAGGCGGCGAAACGCTTGAAAATATCGGCCAGCGTTTTGACCTCGATGTCATCAAAATCGACAATATTACGAATAATGGGAAATCCATTGATGGCACGCAGCAAGTGATTGCTGGCGCGCTATGACCAATTGCCGACCCTGTTGTTTGACAGCGCAATCGGTGAAGATATTCCAATGCAGGAAATGGAAGACGGCACTTTTATTTGGCTGCGCCTGAATGAGATTACACCAACCATTGTGCCGCCGTTGAAGGATGTGCGCGAGGCCGTGCCGGCCGAATGGAAAGTCGATGAGCGCAGTAAATTGTTGCAAGCAATGGCCGAGCATATGGTCAAAGTCGGCAATGAGACCGGCAGCTTCAAGGCGGCAGCAGAGGGCTTCACGCGCAAGCCTTTGGTTTCTGAGCCGATGACGCGCCAAATCTCCAATGACACGTTTTCAGAAGAAGCCGTGACGCGGCTCTTTAATGTTGGAAAAGATGAATTTGCCTGGGCCGGGGTCGGCTTTGGCGGTGAGATTATCGTCATGCAAGTTGCCGACATCATCGAGGCTGAAGCAGGCGACAGCGCCGCCCGCGATATTATCTTTGAAGGCGAGCAGCGCAAATATCACGCAGATTTGACCAATCAATTTGTGCGCAGCTTGCAAGACAATTATGGCACTTCGATAAATGAACCCAATCTCAATCTCGCGACGCGCGAATTGGTGACCCGATGACAACAGCTACGCCGGACCGCGCAGCCTTTGCCGCGGCCTATGCTGACGGCACGGCACAGCTTGTCTGGACAGAGTTGATTGCCGACTTGGAGACGCCAGTTGCCGCTTATCTGAAACTTATCAGGCGGTGAGGACTTCAGCTTTCTTTTGGAGTCGGTGGAAGACGGCGATATTCGCGGGCGCTATTCGATGATTGGCCTCGCCCCTGACTTGCTGTTTCGCGTCAGCGACGGGCAGCCTGAAATCAACCGCTCAGCCCAAGACAATCTCGACAGTTTCGAAGCAATGGACGGCGCACCATTAGATGCCTTGCGTATCGTTTTGGCGGAGTCCCGCCTCGATGTGCCGGAAGGACTCGCGCCCATGTCGGCCGGCGTATTCGGCTATATGGCCTATGACATGGTGCGTCATATGGAAGATTTGCCCGACAGCAATCCTGATGTCATGCAAGTGCCGGACTGCCTGTTTATGCGCCCGACGCTCATCGCCGTATTTGACAGCGTGACAGACAATATCCGCTTGGTAACCGCCGTGCGCCCCGACGCGACTCTCAGCCGATGAGGCTTATGATAATGCGCTGGCACGGCTTGAAGCGGCGGAAGAGAAACTGCGCACGGCCCTGCCCGATGCGCCTATTTCCCCACCGAATGAATTTGCCGCACCGCAATCAAATATGAGCCAAGACGCTTATTTCGACATGGTTGAAAAAGGCAAAGAATATATCGAAGCGGGTGACGTGTTTCAGGTGGTGTTGAGCCAGCGCTTCAATATAGATTTCGACCTGCCGCCATTCGATCTTTATCGCTCGCTGCGCCGCGTCAACCCATCGCCTTATCTGTTCTTTTTGAATATGCGCGATTTCGCCGTTGTCGGCTCCAGCCCCGAAGTCTTGGTCGGTGTAAAAGACCGCGACGTAAACATTCGCCCGATTGCCGGAACGCGCAAGCGCGGCGCAAGCCTGGCTGAAGATGAAGCCATCAGCTCCGAGCTTTTGGCCGATGAAAAAGAACGCGCCGAGCATCTCATGTTGCTCGATTTGGGACGAAATGATGTCGGTCGTGTGTCGGAAATCGGTTCAGTCAATGTAAAATGTCGCTTTCGGTCTGCAAAAGACCTCGCACCTTATTCATATTGTCTCTGACGTAACCGGCACATTGCGCGAAGACCTTGATGAAATTGACGCGCTGGTGGCAGGCTTTCCCGCCGGCACGGTTTCGGGCGCGCCGAAAATTCGCGCGATGGAAATTATTGATGAATTGGAACCCGAGCGGCGCGGCATTTATTCCGGCTGCGTCGGTTATTTCTCCGCCAATGGCGATATGGATACCTGCATTGCCCTGCGCACCGCTGTGGTGAAAGACAATAAGCTCTATGTGCAAGCCGGTGGCGGCGTGGTCTATGATTCAACGCCGCAATATGAATATGATGAAACGGTGAACAAAGCCGCCGCCCTGTTTCGCGCAGCCGAAATTGCGCTGCAACTGGCGGCTGAGAGAAAGAACCGCCCCTAATGCTGACGCTTATCGACAATTATGACGGCTTCACCTTCAATCTGGTGCAATTCCTCGGTGATTTAGGCGCCGATTGTCAGGTTGTGCGCAATGATAAGGCAACGCCGGAAGACATTCTCGCAGCCAAGCCGCAGGCGATTATTCTGTCGCCCGGCCCGTGCGACCCCGACAAGGCCGGTATTTGCCTCGACCTGATTAAAGCCGCACCGGAAGATATGCCGATATTCGGCGTCTGCCTCGGTCACCAATGTATCGGGCAGGCCTTTGGCGGCGAGATTGTGCGGGCTGAGAAAATCATGCACGGCAAGCTGAGCCATATTCTTCATGGCGGCGACGGGGTGTTTGATGGCTTGCCCGACCCGCTCACTGTCACGCGCTATCACTCTCTGGTCATTGCGCCTGACAGCATGCCCGATTGTTTAGACATTGCGGCGCAAACCGATGACGGTATTATTATGGCGGTGAAACATAAATCGCGGCCCGTTTATGGCGTGCAGTTTCACCCCGAAAGCATTGCCACCGCGCATGGACATAAATTACTCGGCAATTTTTTACAGACCGCCGGTATGAATGTGGCGGCAGACATTGCCCCGCAACATTTGAGTTTGGAGGTCTAGATGGACGCGCAGCCCGATAAATTGAAAGCGACACTCGGCATTTTATCCGAAGGCCGCGCCCTATCGGGTGCTGAGGCCACAAAAGCCTTTGAAATCATTTTGAACGGCGAAGCCACGCCTTCGCAAATCGGGGCCTTTCTCTCCGCTTTGCGTGTGCGCGGCGAGACGGTGGACGAAATCGCCGCCGGTGTCAGCGTCATGCGCGCCAATGCGCTGAAGGTAAAAGTGCCGACCCATGTGCTGGACACATGCGGCACGGGTGGCGATGGCAGCGGCAGCTATAATATCTCGACCGCCGTCGCACTCGTTGCTGCGGCTTGCGGTGCCTATGTCGCCAAACACGGCAACCGTGCCCTCAGTTCAAAATCCGGTTCATCAGAAGTTTTGGAATCGCTTGGTGTGAAATTGGCATTGTCACCCGCCGCGCTGGAGCAATGCATTAATGATGTCGGCATCGGCTTTCTGTTCGCCCCCAATCACCATTCCGCCATGCGCCATGTCGGCCCGTCGCGGCAAGAATTGGGTTTCCGCACCATTTTCAATCTGCTCGGCCCGCTTTCCAATCCGGCCGGTGCCAACCGCCAATTGCTCGGCGTGTTTGCCAAAGAATGGGTTGAGCCGCTGGCCAATGTTTTGAAGAAACTCGGCTCTGAGCGCGCTTGGGTGGTGCACGGCTCTGACGGCATGGACGAATTGACAACCACCGGCCCCAGCACGGTCGCAGAATTACGCAAGGGCGAAATCAGCGTATTTGAAGTGACGCCGGAAGACGCCGGACTGCCCCGCGCCAAGCCGGAAGATTTGGCGGGCGGCACGCCGGACGAAAACGCGGCCGCCATGACCGCCCTGCTTGATGGCGAGGCCGGTGCCTATCGCGATATTGTTTTGCTCAACACGGCCGCCGCGCTGATGGTGTGCAATAAGGCCGAAAGCCTGAAAGAAGGTGCCGAGATGGCGGCGCTCGCCATTGATGATGGCGGCGCAAAAGCGGTGCTGGCCAATCTGGTCGCAACAACACAAAAACTGGCCGATGCATGAGCGACATTCTCACCAAAATTACCGCCTATAAGCTGGACGAAATAGCCGCTGCAAAAGCGGCGCTTCCTCTGGCTGATGTTGAAGAGGCGGCAAAAGCCGCCGATGCGCCGCGTGGGTTTTTGCGCGCATTGGAAGCCAAGCGCGATGCCGGTCAAGCCGCTTTAATTGCCGAGATAAAAAAGGCGTCGCCGTCAAAAGGGCTTATTCGTGAAGACTTCAACCCGCCGCTGATTGCACAAGCCTATGCGCAAGGCGGCGCGGCCTGTTTATCGGTTCTCACTGATGCGCCAAGCTTTCAGGGCGCGCCCGAATATCTGGTCGCGGCGCGCGCGGCTTGCGCCCTGCCCGTGCTGCGCAAAGACTTTATGTATGACACATATCAAGTGGCCGAAGCGCGCAGCTGGGGTGGCGACGCCATTCTCATCATCATGGCGGCAGTGAGTGACGCGCAGGCGCAGGAGCTTTATGCAGCGGCGACACAGTTCGGCATGGATACGCTGTTTGAAGTGCATGATGCCGATGAGTTGGAACGTGCCTTGACGCTGAAACCGAAATTGCTCGGCATTAATAATCGTGATTTACGGACATTTGAGACCACGCTGGACAACACCCGCGCGCTGATGGCGCAAACACCCGATGATATTTTGCTGGTCAGCGAAAGCGGCATTGCTTCGAATAATGATGTGCGCGATTTAATGGCTGACGGTATTCCGGCCTTTTTGGTTGGTGAAAGCTTGATTCGCCAGGACGATGTCGAAGCGGCGACAAAAAAACTTATCGAATCATAAAAAACGCTGTTGCAGCAAAAAACGAATAAAAGTAGAACATAAGAGTTAGCGATTCGTTCTTATCGGAGGGACCCATGCTCACCAAGAAGCAATACGAGCTTTTGCTGTTTATCAATGAGCGTCTGAAAGAGACAGGTGTGTCTCCCAGTTTTGATGAAATGAAGGAAGCGCTGAATCTGAAATCCAAATCAGGCATTCACCGCCTCATCACCGCTTTGGAAGAACGCGGCTTTATCAAGCGCCTCGCCCATCGTGCGCGTGCGCTGGAAGTGGTGAAACTGCCCGACACGATGGCCAGCAGCATGTCTGCGCCGACACGCCACGCGCCCTCGGCGGCTAACGCCCCGCAAGCGGCCAATGATGATAATGCGGTCACGGTTTCCATAATGGGTCGCATCGCCGCCGGTACACCGATTGAAGCGTTGCAAGAAGAGGTCAATCAAATCTCTGTGCCGATTGAAATGATGCGCTCCGGCGATCACTACGCTTTGGAAGTGCATGGCGATTCAATGATTGATGCCGGTATTTTTGATGGTGACACGGCGATTATTCAAAGTGGTGCCACAGCCGATAATGGCGAGATTGTCGTTGCGCTGGTCGAAGGCCATGAAGCCACGCTGAAGCGCTTGCGCCGCAAAGGCGAAATGATTGCGCTGGAAGCCGCCAATCCGGCTTATGAAACACGTATTTTCCGCGCCGACCAAGTGCGGGTGCAAGGTCGCCTTGTCGGCCTGATGCGTAAGTACTAATCCCGCTGCCATAATCTGTTATTCAAACGCTTCCTGCAGCTGTCCCCAATTTCACTTGTGAATTGCCAATGAAATCGAGTAATTGCGCGCGGCATGGATAACGCGCTTCGTCAAAAGGCATGACAATCACATCTGCCGTGCGGCACGATTGCGTCAATCCGCTGAGCCTATCGTGATAAGCGAATTCAATACCGCCTTTCAGCGTCAAACGACAATGCGGTCGGCAAGATATTTCCCGCATGCGCGCCATGATGACGCGCAGCCTGTCCAATCTGCATATTGCCCATGCCCGCGTCGTCGAGCAAAATGGCGAGGAAGAAAAGCAATTCATCATCCGTGCGCGCGACAATCAAAAGCGCTGCGCGGGCACCAATCGCGGTATCATGAGATGCCCGATGCCAGTCAAAGCCAGTGCAATAGGCAACAGCCCAAGCAAACGCCAGCACGGTGCACCAGACATAAAGTGGCGCGAAAGGCAAAGCCCAGTGTCGCCAACGGCGACATTATTGAAAAGGCGCTCATGCGCCGGTCAGCGTTTAACCTCAAAAAGCGGCCACCGCGCTTTGCCAATATTAATCGATTTCCATGGGAAAATCCCGACACCGCTTGTAAGTCAAAATGAAGTAACATCAGCAAAAGCAAGTACAAAACCGCAAATCAAATCACCAGAGAGAATTGACCGATATGCATTAGAGCGCTGCCGCAATTTGTGGTATCAGCTTAGAAAGTGACGCAGACCCCGCGCGAAGGCTAGCGACCTGATGGGGAATTGCTCGATTTATACACGCCATGCGCGATACAGGATGACCATGACCGACACCAAACCCGTAACCCGCTTTGCCCCCTCGCCGACCGGCTTTCTGCATATTGGCGGCGCGCGCACGGCGTTGTTCAATTGGGCTTTTGCGCGTCATCATGGCGGCCGTTTTTTACTGCGCATTGAGGATACCGACCGCGCCCGCTCGACGCAGGAAGCGATTGACGCCATTCTCGACGGCATGAACTGGCTCGGCCTTGATGCCGATGATGCGCCGATTTATCAGCACGCCAACGCGCCACGCCATATTGAGATTGCTGAACAATTATTGGCCGATGGCCATGCCTATAAATGTTTTTGTACCGCTGAAGAAGTTGAGGCGATGCGCGAAAAGGCTCGCGCCGAAGGCAAGCCGCCACGCTATGACGGCACATGGCGTGACCGCGAAGCATCCGACGCACCCGCCAATACGCCCTTTGTGGTGCGCTTCAAAGCGCCGCAAAGCGGTGAAACGGTGATTGATGACCTGGTGCAGGGACGCATAGCCAACGCCAATGACCAATTTGATGATTTGATTTTACTGCGCTCTGACGGCACGCCGACCTATATGCTGTCCGTCGTGGTTGATGACCATGATATGGCGGTTACGCATATTATTCGCGGCGATGACCATATGACCAATGCCGCCCGACAGGCGCAAATCTATGCCGCGCTCGGCTGGGATGTGCCGCAATTTGCGCATATACCGCTCATTCACGGGCCGGACGGCGCCAAACTGTCAAAGCGTCACGGCGCGCTCGGTGTCGAAGCCTATCGCGATATGGGCTATCTGCCGGAAGCGATGCGCAATTATTTGGCGCGCCTCGGCTGGAGCCACGGCGATGATGAAGTTTTCAGCACCGCGCAACTGATTGAATGGTTCGGCTTAGAAGCGATTGGCAAATCACCGGCGCGTTTCGATACGGAAAAACTCGATAATGTAAACGCACAGCACCTCAATATGGCCGGCGATGCGGCTTTGGTTGCTGAGACAGTAGCGCTCAATCCGGCGCTGGCCGATTTCGAGGCGCAACTGAGTGCCGCCATGCCGCTTTTGAAGGCGCGCGCCACCCGTTTGCCCGACATTGCCGCCGATGCCGCATTTTTGGCGGCGCAACGACCGATTATTGTCGATGAAAAGCTGCAAAAGCACCTCAATGAAGAAACACGCCCACATTTACAGGCCCTTGCAACCGCTCTGGAAGCTCTCGACAGTTGGACGAGCGCTGAAATCGAGGCCGTAATCAAGGCCTATATGGACGATAATGAATTGAAAATGGGCAAATTGGCCCCTGCTTTCCGCGCTTCTCTTGTTGGCAGCAGCCAATCACCGGGTATTTTTGACGTTCTGGCATTACTTGGCAAAAACGAAGCGTTACAGCGTTTGAACGACAAAATCGGCGCATAAACCCGCTAAATCTGGCCGCTGGCGCTGGCTTGGCTTGGTTTTTTATGCTAAGACAGCCCCAACAGTCCAGCAGTCAATAAGGAGCCCATGCAAGATGAGCGACGATAACGCTAAACTCGCCAGCCTCGGTAAAGATTACGAATTCGAAATACATAAGGGAACCGTGGGCCCGAGCGTTATTGATGTATCGACGCTATACGGCCAAAGCGGACAATTCACCTATGACCCCGGGTTTACTTCGACCGCAAGCTGCAAATCCACCATCACCTTTATTGATGGCGAAGAAGGCACTTTGCTGCATCGTGGGTATCCGATTGAACAATTGGCCGATAAAGGCAGCTTTATTGAAACTTGCTATTTGTTGCTGAACGGCGAATTGCCGAATGCCAAAGAACTCGAAGAGTTTGAAACAGCCATTACCCAGCACACCATGCTGCATGAACAAATGAACCGTTTCTTCCACGGTTTCCGTCGAGACGCGCACCCGATGGCCATTATGGTTGGCGTGGTCGGCGCGCTGTCGGCTTTCTATCATGACAGCACTGATATTAACGATGAAGAACAGCGCCGCATTGCCAGCCGCCGTTTGATTGCCAAAATCCCGACCATTGCCGCAATGGCTTATAAATATTCGATTGGTCAGCCATTCGTCTATCCGCGCAATGATTTGGATTATGCGTCGAACTTCTTGCATATGTGCTTTTCCGTGCCGTGTGAAGAAATGAACATCAGCCCCGTGCTGGCGCGCGCTATGGACCGCATCTTTATTTTGCATGCCGACCACGAGCAAAACGCCTCGACCTCAACCGTGCGTTTGGCCGGTTCATCAGGTGCCAACCCATTTGCTTGTGTTGCTGCCGGTATTGCTTGCCTGTGGGGCCCGAGCCATGGTGGTGCCAATGAAGCAGCCTTGGATATGCTGGCCGAAATCGGTTCGGTTGACCGCATTCCTGAATTTGTCGCCCGCGCCAAAGACAAAGACGATCCGTTCCGTCTGATGGGCTTCGGCCACCGCGTTTATAAAAATTACGACCCGCGCGCGCGCGTTATGCAGAAAACCTGCCATGAAGTGCTTGGCGAGTTAGGCATCAAAGATGACCCGCTGCTTGATGTCGCTATGGAATTGGAGAAAATCGCGCTCAATGATGAGTATTTTGTCGAGAAGAAGCTTTATCCGAATATTGATTTCTATTCCGGCATTACGCTGAAAGCGATGGGCTTCCCGACCTCCATGTTCACCGTTCTGTTCGCCCTGGCGCGCACGGTCGGCTGGATTGCACAGTGGAATGAAATGATTGAAGACCCAAGTCAGCGTATCGGTCGTCCGCGCCAGCTTTATATTGGTGCCGGCCCACGCGATTATGTCGACATCAATAAGCGCTAAATCCGAGCCTTAAATCATAGACAATGTCAGCGCGGCAGCGCGGCCAGCAGGTTTCTCGCCTGCTTGCCGCATGGCGGCACGAAAACCGCCCAGCTTGTCGCGATAATGGTTGTTAACATCATCGTCTTCGAGCATGCGCAACAGCACCGGCGCGATTTCCGCCGCGTCACAGCGGTCTTGCAGAAACTCCGGCATGGCCGGCGCATCGAGAATGAGATTGACCAGCACCACTGACGGCACCGGCATAATGCGCACCAGCAAATCGCCCATCAGCCCCATATTATAGGCGACCACTGTCGGCAGGCCGCATAGCGCCAATTCCATTGTCGCTGTGCCCGATGACGCCAGCGCCGCGCGCGAGGCCGCGAAAGCGGCAAATTTGTCAGCCTCATTCTCAATATAAATCGGCTTGTTCGGCCAATGCGCCGTCATTTCGCGCACCCTATCGGCCATATGCGGCACCAATGGAATGATGGGGCGTAGATTGTCAATACGCCCGTCGAGATGGCGCAGCACTTGCCCGAATACCGGCACCAATTCATTAACCTCGCTGACGCGGCTGCCCGGCAAAATAGCCAGTGGCACATCGTCAGCTTTCAAACGATATTTCTTTTTGAAATCGGGCAGCGGCTCCAACTCTTCTAACCGGTCAACAATCGGATGACCGACAAAATGACAGGGCGGGCCATCATTGGTTGCGAAGACTTCCGGCTCAAACGGGAGAAATGCCATAACGGCATCAAAATATTTTTTCATTTTGCGCGCACGCCCACGCCGCCATGCCCACACATGCGGCGCGACATAACAAATAATTTTGGCTTCAGGGCGTTTGGCCTTTACCCGCTTGGCGACGCGATGATTGAACTCTGGGCTATCAATCAACACCATGACATCGGGTTCGGTAGCCAAGGCATGTTCCACAGCCTCGTCAACGCGCTTAAACAATTGCGGCAGACGCGGCAGAATTTCCTTCAGCCCCATAAGGGCGATTTCCGACATCGGAAAAATTGAGGCCAGCCCCTCGCCGCTCATTTTCGGGCCACCAATGCCGGTAACCATCACATCGCTTTGGCGACGGCGCAAAGCCTGCATCAAATCAGCCCCAAGCGCATCACCTGAGGTTTCACCGGCAATAATCATCACATGCCCAGGCATCAGCTTTGTCTCTCTAGCCCCAAGAGAAACAAACCGTTTTTCTTCGGCCAGTGCGACCACAGCTTCGAAATCATCAAATAATGTGCCGCCCGCTTCAAACACGATACCGGCAAGCTGGGCCGCAGCGGCCAGTTCAACCGTGCGTCGGCCGATGGCGGGAATATCAACACGGCGGTCTTGCTGTGGTTTCGGCAATTTCACCAACACGCCGCTACGCGCATCTGCCGTGCCCAGAAATTCCGGCGATAAGTCACGCAAACGTTGCAGCATGCCGTCCGTGCCTTCCGGCCCTTCAACAGCCAGCACCAATCGGCGGCCGACGGCTACGCTTTGCCCTATATCCTGTGCCCCCATTACTCGAGCGACCTCAATGGCGCGGTCAATATCCGACTGATGGGCAACATAATCATGGCCGGTTTGGGGCCCCGACTTGCCGGTTTGGTCGCCGAGGTAATCTTGCGCCGCGCATACGGTCAGGCCGCGCATTTCAAAATAGGCAATAATCACTTTAAGCAATTGGTCGTCGCCTTCATGCGCGCCCGACATAACCTGCTCAAGAAACCATTGCCCACCTTCATCAAATTCAAGCTTTTCAATATTCGGTCTTTGAATGCCGCCAATAATCACCATCTCCGCGCAACCGGCGTCCAACAAAGCATCGGCAGCAGCCTTCATGCGACCAATCGGCGAGACAATATGCGGATATTGCAGCAGGGTTTCATCGGCCTCGCCTTCAAGCGCAACAACAAACACCGCGCCGTTCTGCGCCTTGGCCACTTTCAGCGGCAGCGCGCCGGAACCGGCAATCAACCCCAGCGGCTTATCTGGTTGTGATGGTGACATGATTATTTATTACGCGGGGTGCAATAGCCCCGATTTTGTTCAACACGCATGAACTCGACAACCTGTTGAACGCAGACGCTGTCGCCATGTTCTTTGGCGGCTTTGGCCAGCCGTGTCATCAGTGCGCCATTGCTTTCAACGAAAAGCGACTTATGCAGAGCCCGTAACGCATTGATTTCAGCACGATCAAAATTGCGCCGCTTGAGGCCAACCAGGTTAAGGCCGGAAAGCTCAGCGCGATTGCCGGTTGCCGCTCCAAAAGGAATAACGTCTTCAACCACCAGACTGCCTGCGCCGATAAAGGCGTGTGCGCCTATGCGGCAGAATTGATGCACGCCGACCAAGCCGCCCAAAATGGCAAAATCACCGACAATCACATGCCCGCCCAAAGTGGCATTATTGGCGAGGATAACATTTTCGCCGACCATGCAATCATGCGCCACATGGAGCCCATCATAAACAGGCCGTCATTGCCGACTTTGGTCAGCCCACCGCCGCCTTCTGTGCCCGGGTTCATCGTCACATGCTCGCGTATACGATTGCGCGCACCGATTTCCAGCGACACATCTTCATTGCCGAATTTCAAATCTTGCGGGATATGGCCGATTGAAGCGAAAGGATAAATATGCGTTTCTTCACCAATCGTCGTATTGCCGGTAACGACAACATGACTTTCGAGATCACGCCATCACCCAAAGTGACATTTCCGGTCACGCAACAAAACGGGCCAATAGTAACGTCAGCGCCAAGTTTTACGCTATCTTCAACAATCGCAGATTTGTGAACATTCCCCATAAAGGCTGGTTAAAGCCAGTCTCATAGGGCCGCAAATAAAGGATTGTAACCGATTATTACGCTTCTTCATCGTCTTGCGCTTTTTTCGCAAACGCGAAATAAAGGCTTGATCGCGATACAGCTCTTCTGCGCAAGTCGCGCCGGAGAGCCGGCAATCTTGCAATCATCGGGAAAGGAGCGCAAAACGGCAGAATTGGCCGAAATGACGCAATTATCACCAATTTCAACATGGCCGGTCACTTTTGCACCACCACCCATTTGCACATAATCGCCGAGCGTTGTGCTGCCGGCGACAGCGCAGGTTGCGGTAATGAAACAATGACGCCCCATTTGAACATTGTGAGCAATATGCACCAAATTATCGAGCTTGCTGCCTTCGCCAATAACCGTGTCCCCCAAAGCGCCGCGGTCAATCACCGTATTGCCGCCGATTTCCACATCAGCCTGCAAAATAACGCGGCCAATTTTCGGAATTTTCACGTTGCTCTCACCCGGCGCAAAGCCGAAACCGTCGCAGCCTATATTGGCACCACCATGAACAATGACGCGGTCACCCAGCATGGCATAGGAGATAGTGGCATTGGCACCCATCGTGCAATTGCGCCCCATCACCACGCCATGGCCGATATGGGCATTGGCACCGATATAGCTGCCATCGCCAATCTCAGCGCCCGCACCGATAACCACATTCGGCTCTAAAGTAACATTATCGCCCAGCACCGCATCGGGATGAATATTTTCAGTAGCGCCCTGCATCGCATTTGGCGGACGGCTTTGTGCTGCCTCGGGGAAAAACAATTTGGTCGCCTCGGCCATTTTGCGATAGGGGTCATCGCACAGCAAGGCGAGACAGCCGGCGGGCACAAACTCCGCGTGCTCTGCTTTCACCAAAACGGCGGCAGCGCGCGTTGCCGTAAGCTCATCTTTCAATTTTATATTGGAAAAGAACGACAGCTCTTCCGGCCCGGCTTCATCGAGGGAAGCCAGGCCGGAAAGCTTAAATCGCATCATGCTTTTCAATCGCAATTTTTTCCGTCAATGCAGCGACCGAAAACGGTCCTGCCGAAGTGAAAAAACGCGAGTCAGCCATCAATTATTGGCCGGATTTCTTCAGTGCTACCGGCGTCACTTTTACTTTGCTCAACCGCTTATCAAGGCGCGACACAAGGTCAGCCGTGACATCAATCGCCGGGCTGGCAAAAAATACCGCTTCGCGACGCATAACAATATCGGCTTTGCGTTCCTTCGAATGGCCGACAATTCTTCTTCGGCAATCTTTACAATTTCAGCTGCCGCCCGCTGACCACCGGCCTGAATAGACTGGCTTTTCTCGGACAAGACACGACGACGTTCAACTTCCTTCAGGCGAAGTTCTTCAACTTTTTCTGCAGCGCTTCAGGTGCCAATAGTTTTTGCTGTTCTCTAAGCTTTTCAGCTTCACTTTGCAGCCCTTTCAATACTTCACCCTCATCGGCACGCACTTTGGAGACCTGTTCTTCAAGCTGTTTGAAGCCATGCTTTACCGGCCTTTGACATCCCAATGGCGCGGTCAACGTCAAATACCAGAATAACCGGCTCAGCAAAAGCGGCAGGCGCAAAGGCCAAACTGCCAGCGATAAAAATCGATAGAATTATTTTCTTAAACACTTTTGTCCCCTCTAAAAACTGGTTCCGATGGTAAATCGGAAAAATCGTGTTTGGTCATAATCTTCTTTAGCAAGTGGTTCGGCAAAGTCAAATCGAACCGGCCCGAATGGTGACCGCCACGCAAAACTTAAACCGGTCGTTGCGCGGAAATCCATCTGATCTTCTATTTCGCGACAATTAACCAATTGGCCATTTTGGCATGGGAAGAACTGACTTCATCCGTTTCACCCAATAACCGAAATCAACAAACAAATTGGCGCGCATGCCGGACTCTTTTGAAAGACCAGCGGCAAAGAAACTTGCGCCGTGCCGATAAAATACCGATTGGCGCCCAAAGATTGCCCGTAGGTCGGTTCGCCATTTAATGTCTAGGAAACCTCGCGCGGGCCGACCCCGCCGCGCTCAAAGCCACGAAAATCGCGTCCGCCCCTAAAGAAGCGATCGCTATAGCGGATAAGACCGCCCTTATAATCATTGATAATACCCAGTGTGCCACGCAAATGAAGCACCCAACCTTCTGCCAATTCTTCAAAAAAATTGGCTGAAGCACGAGTCCGCAAATAAGATGTGTCTCCATTCGGCCCGGCAATGTCTTGACCGAAACTGACGTTCCACCCATCTGTCGGCGTCACATAATCATCGCGCTTATCAATCGCATAGTAATAACCAAATTCTTGCTTATCCAAATCGTAAGGTACACGCCCCGTGCCCTCTGTATTGCTCAGCCTGTCATTCACAAAATTGGCAAACAGCGATAACCGTCCATCTTCGGAAAGCGGGAAACCCAATGACAAGCCAAAGCCGCTTTCCTCAAGCGTCAGACCGCTTTGAAAGTCATATTCGGATTGTGTATCGAACAGGCTGAAACCGGCCGATACATCTCGATTGAGGAAATACGGCTCGGTGAAGCCGATATTGTAACGCTGCACCTGATTGGAAACGCCCAAATTAAATCGCAAGCGCTGACCGCGACCAAGGAAGTTGCGTTCTGAGATGGATAATTGAGTGGTGAAGTCTTCGGCCGAAGAATAACCGACACCGAAACTCAATTCACCGGTCGGCATTTCGCGCACATTTACATCGATGATGGTTTGGTCTTCTTCCGTCCCCGGATTTTCCGTTAACTCAACATCACTGAAATAATTCAGCCCGCGCACACTGCGCTCAGAACGCGACAAAAGCACTTTGTTGAACGCATCGCCTTCAACAAGACGCATTTCGCGGCGGATAACGTCATCGCGCGTTCGGCTATTGCCGTTAATGTTTATCCGTTCGACATAAACGCGCGGGCCTTCGTTCAATGGCATATTCAATATCCACGGTTTGCGATTCTTCATCAGAACGAGGCTGCGGTCGGATAGTGGCAAAAGCAAAGCCGCTTTCGCCCACCGTCTTGGTCAGCGCATCAACTGTTTTGTCCAAAACGCGACGGTCATATTGGTCACCCGCTTGGTGCAAAATTTGCTCTTCCAGTTTGACAATGTCCAATGCATCAAGCGATGTGCTGACGCGCGCCTCGCCGAAATTATATTTCAGCCCTTCATCGATAACGAAATTAATGAAAAAAGGCTTCGCCATCGCGCGTCAGTTCCGCATTGGATGAGACAACACGAAAATCGGCATAGCCTTTCGACAGATAATATTGCCGCAATAATTCGCGGTCATAAGCAACGCGGTCTGGGTCATAATTATCGCTGGCTGAGAAAATACGCCACCAACGGCTTTCGCGGGTCAGAACAATGTCGCGCAATTCCGCATCACTGAAGACGCGATTGCCAAGAAAATTAATGGCGCGAACGCCGGTTGTCGGGCCTTCGCTAATTTCAAAGACCAAATCGACGCGGTTTTGCGGCAACTGAATGACTTTCGGCTCAATACGGACGGCAAATCGACCGGCACGACGATAAATTTCAATTTGGCGTTCGACATCATCTTGCACTTTGGCGCGGGTATAAATTTGCCGCGCCGAAAAACGCCCTCTTTGGTGAGCGTTTCATCCCTAATCGCGCTATTGCCTTCAAAACTGACGCGATTGACAATCGGGTTTTCAACCACGGTGACAATCAGCCCTTTATCTTCCCGCCTGAATGGTGACATCGGCGAAAAAGACCGGACGAGAAGAGTGTTTTAACCGATTGGTCAACCAAATCCGCTTCGTCTTTCAGGCCCTCGCGCACCAACATATAGGCAAGCACGGTTTCTTCTTCGACACGCTGCGTGCCTTCAACGCGGATAAATTCAATCGGCTCACCGATTTCGGCGCGTGCCGGCGCGGTAAGCAAGATGAGGCTGAAGAACAGCAGAAAGCAGCTTTTAAAGCGAAAGGCCGACATTAAGAATCCAATTAACCGAATAAGGAAACGACGCGGTCAAAAACATTCAGCCGCGCCAAATCATTCCACGTTACAAATATGAATAACATCATCACCATGGACAGACCGATGCGCATGCCGATTTCTTGCGCGCGCTCTGACATTGGCTTACCGAAAACAGCCTCATAAGCGTAAAAGGCAAGATGACCGCCGTCGAGCATGGGAATGGGAAAAGATTGATAAGGCCGATGCTGACCGAAAGAACCGCCGTCAAGTTAATCAGAGCGACAAAGCCAAGCGTTGCCGTTTGACCAGATAATTGGGCGATGCGAATGGGGCCGCCCAAGCTTTCGGCACTTTCGCGCCCCATAATGATACGGCCAAGCACGACAAAAGTTTGCTCGATGATGAAATAGCTTTCTTCAACACCCATCCACAGTGCGGTTATCGGATTATAGCGCTCATGGCGAATGGTATTTTCATCGGCATTAACGGCCACGCCCAAACGCCCGACGTGATATTCATTGCCGAAACGGTCAACCTCAAGCACGCGATCCGGTGTCGCCGTCAGCGTTAAATCAACCCCACCCCGCTCAATGGAAAAGTCAATCGGCTCACCGGCGCTCACGGTTACCAATCGGCGCACTTGGCTGAAAGAGGTAATTTCATCGCCATTAAGCGCCACAATCAAATCACCGGTTTGCATACCGGCACGCTCAGCGGCGCTGTTCTCAACCACTGTGCCGATAACCGGATCCGTGATGCGCTGGCCGAGCAGCGTATAAAGCGACGCAAAAATGATAATGGCGAGAATGAAATTGGCGACCGGGCCTGCGGCAACGACAATGGCGCGCTGCCAAAGGGGCTTGAAAAACAGCGTGTCGCCGCGCGCATCGTCAGGCAGTTCTTTCAATTTTTCAGCATCGGGCGCGCTGGCTTCGTTTTCGTCACCGAAAAACTTCACATAGCCGCCGAGCGGCAACCAGCCGATTTTCCACTCCGTGCCGTGCTTGTCATGCCAACTGGCAATGGCGCGCCCGAAACCAACTGAGAAAACCTCAACCCGCACGCCACAACGACGGGCAGCATAAAAATGGCCGAGTTCGTGAAAGAACACGACAATGGTCAGAACAAACAAAAACGGCACAATATAGGCCAAACCAAGAGCGCCGTATAAATAGTTAATTGCTTCCAAAGCAAGCTCCCAAAATTTGCTGCATTATGACCTTTTTTCGAATTAGTTAAAGCCCTTTAGCAAGAAACTATATAGCGGCAAAATGCGGCAGAAACATGCCCTAAATTGTTTCGATAAATGCTCTTGCCTGAGCGCGCGCTTCAGTGTCAATCGCCTGCAAAGCATTGACATCATCGCCGCTTTCATGGCAATTTTTCCAGCACAGCATCAACCGTTTCGGCAATCTGCAAAAAGCCGATGCGTTCTTGCAAAAATGCTGCCACCGCAACCTCATTGGCCGCATTTAGCCGCGCTGATGCATGGCCGCCGGCGCGCATTGCCGCTTCAGCCAGCGCCAAACACGGAAATTGCGCGCGGTCGACGGCGGCAAAATCCAGCCGCCCCTGTGCCGCCAAATCAAGTGAAGCAACGCCCGCATCAATGCGCTGCGGATAAGCCATGCAATATGCCAGCGGCACGCGCATATCGGGACTTGCCTTTTGTGCCAGCACGCTGCCATCGGCGAAATAAACCATGCCATGCACGATCGATTGCGGGTGAATGAGCGCATCAAGTTTGTCGGGCGCAATGGCAAACAAATGATGCGCCTCAATCAGTTCCAGTCCCTTATTCATCATGGTGGCGCTATCGACGGAAATTTTTGCGCCCATATCCCAATTGGGGTGCGCCACCGCCTGCGCCGGTGTCACATCGCGCATGTCTTCGAGGGCCATGTCGCGAAATGGTCCGCCGGAAGCGGTGAGGATGATTTTATCAATCTGCTGCTCATCGCCTTGCCCCTGCAACAGCTGAAAAATTGCATTATGCTCGCTATCGACCGGCAAAATCCGTGTGCCGTTTTGTTCGGCCAACTGCATGAGGTGGGTGCCACCGGCAACCAGCGCTTCCTTATTGGCGAGGGCGAGCGCCCCTCCCTGCGCGGCGCAAATCAATGACGGGGCAAGACCGGCAAAACCGACAATCGCCATAATCGCCAAATCGGTTTTCGCGCGCGCCATTTGCGCCAAGCCGTCAGCGCCGGCCAAAATATCACCATCGAAATCGGGCAGCGCGTCATGCAGCGCAACACGCCCTGCCTCATCGCCAATGACCAATAAGCGACGGATTAAAACGCCGCGCAATCTCGGCCAGCTTATCGGCATTGCCGTCAGCACTGGCGGCAAAAAGCGAAAACTTGTCTTCGTGTCGCGTCAATCAGGTCAAGCGTGTTGTCGCCGATAGTGCCGGTTGCGCCGAAGAGAGAAATCTGTCGCATGACTACCAGACCCAAAGTGCGGCAGATGACGCACCGCCGCGCCAAACAACAATGATAAGCGCGACAATCAACACCCCAATGAGGCCATCGACGCGGTCAAGCAGACCGCCATGTCCGGGGATAATTGCACCGGAATCTTTCACATCAAAGCGGCGCTTAATGGCGGACTCGAATAAATCTGCCGCTTGCGCGCAAATCGCCAAAAGCGGCGCGATTATCATAACTGCCGAAAATTCCATGTCACCAAATCCGAAACCGACAACCGTCAGGAAAGACAAACCGGCAGCAAGCGCCGCGCCGACCATGCCGCCAAATAGACCGGCCCATGTTTTTTTAGGTGAAATAATCGGTGCCAATTTCGGCCCACCAATCAGCTTGCCCGAGAACATGGCAAAAATATCGACCGCCCAAACCGAGAGCAGAATATAGCCGATAACAAAAATGCCGAGTGGGTCGAGGCGCAAAAACTGCGCTGCAACCAATGGCAAAGCGACATAATAAAGCCCTCCGACAATCGGTGCCAAACGCCGCCCGCCGAAAGCCAGGCAATAAGCGGCATAAGCCAGCGAGACGACAATGAGCATGGAAATGGCATCTATCGGATTGACCAGCAAGCCGAAACCCAAAATCAACACGACCATAATGCCGAGCGCCATGCCTTCTTGCGGCGGTGCGGAGAGCAAATTGCCCCATTCGCGCGCCATCAAAAAGCCGGTAATGGCGAGCAGTAAAGTGAAAGACCAACCACCGAAAATCACCGGCGCGATGACAAAGGGCAATAAAATCAGTGCCGAGCGCACGCGCTGCAGCAAGCCTTCAAATTTTGCTTGTGTCTCTGCCATATCGTCCGCCCGCTTATCAGTCGGCATCGCCGGATGCTGATATGAGGCCAAAACGCCGTTCACGTTCGGCATAATGAGCGATGGCCGCCTGCATATGCTCGCGGGTGAAATCGGGCCATAAAACATCGGTGAAATAAAGCTCTGAGTAAGCGCCCTGCCAGAGCATGAAATTGCTGAGCCGCGATTCACCGCTGGTGCGGATAATCAAATCAGGGTTGGGCATGCCCGCGGTCAGCAATTCGGCACTCAACACGTCGCCGTTTATTGACTCAGGGTCAAGCGTGCCATTGGCGGCACGGCGCGCCAAACGCGCCGCCGCATCGGCAAGCTCTTCGCGCCCGCCATAATTAAAGGCAATTTGTAAATAGAGGTGACTATTATCGGCGGTCAGGCTTTCGGCGCGGTCAATCATTCGACATATTTTATCGGACAGGCCATCGCGCCGACCGATAACGCGCACGCGCACGCCTTCAGCATGCAAATCGGCCAAATCGCTTTCAATGTAACGCTCCAAAAGCGACATTAGAAAACTCACCTCATTGCGCGGCCGGCCCCAGTTTTCCGTTGAAAAAGAAAACACGGTCAAATGGTGCACGCCCAAATCACTACAATCTTTGACAATGCGCCGCAGCGCTTCAACACCGGCGCGATGGCCTTCGCGGCGTTCTTGCCCGCGCGCCTGCGCCCAACGCCCATTGCCATCCATAATAATGGCTATGTGGGTGGGCAGCTTGCTGGTGTCTTCCGTGTCCATCAGACTTGGCGAATTTCGCCCTCTTTTGTCTCAAGCGTTTCATCAATTTGCTTGATGAATTTATCGGTCAGATCCTGCACCTCGTCAGAATAAAGCTTGGCATCATCTTGCGAAATGTCGCTGTCCTTTTCCGCTTTCTTAATCTGGTCCATGCCATCGCGGCGCACATTGCGCACAGCAACACGTGCTTGCTCGGCATAGCCGCTTGCCACTTTAACAAGCTCCTCGCGGCGCTCCTCATTCAACTCAGGCAGCGGAATACGAATAAGCTGACCTTCGGTCATCGGGTTTAGCCCCAAATTGCTCTCGCGAATGGCTTTCTCCGTCGCCGCAACCTGGCCCTTATCCCACACTTGCACGGTGAGCAAACGCGGCTCCGGCACGGAGACTGTGCCGACTTGGCTTATCGGCATCATTTGCCCATAGGCATCAACCATAATCGGCTCCAGCAATCCGGCGCTGGCGCGTCCGGTGCGCAAACCGGCCAAATCGGTTTTGAAAGACGCCAAAGCGCCATCCATGCGCCGTTCAATATCATCAATATCAATGCTCATATCTGCCTCTAATTCAGATTAGTCCTGAACAATGGTGCAAGCGCCATCGCCTTGCAAGACCTGAACGAAACCACCGGATTCTTGAATTGAGAAAACGACGATTGGAATGCCGTTTTCGCGCGACAGAGAAACCGCCGACGCATCCATTACCTTCAAGTCTTTAGACAACACTTCCATATAGCTCAGATTGTCATAACGCTCCGCATCTTTATCTTTTTTCGGGTCGGCGGAATAAACACCATCAACATTTGTGCCCTTCATCAGAGCATCGCAACTCATTTCGGCTGCGCGCAAGGCCGCCGCCGTATCGGTTGTGAAGAATGGGTTGCCGGTGCCGGCGGCGAAAATAACCACACGGCCTTTTTCCATATGCCGCGTGGCGCGGCGGCGAATATAAGGCTCGCAAACCGTACTCATCGGAATGGCCGACAAAACACGGGTCGGCACGCCCATGCGTTCCAACCCGTTCTGCATGGCAAGCGCGTTCATCACCGTGGCCAGCATGCCCATATAATCGGCGGAAGAGCGGTCCATGCCGTCAGCCGCACCGGCCAGTCCACGGAAAATATTGCCGCCGCCAATGACCATGCAAGCCTCAACGCCCAAAGCAATGGCTTGCTTGACCTCATCGGCAATGCGGTCAACCGTGGCAACATCAATGCCATATTGACCGTCGCCCATTAGGGCTTCTCCGGAGACTTTTAGAAGAACCCGTTTGAAACGCATTTTTTCCGCCATGCCACCCTCTCTTTTGATGAAGCAACTATGGCGCGATTCCGATTTGTTTCGCTACGACTAGCTGCCGCTTACCGCTGCAGCGACTTCGGCTGCAAAATCGGCCTCTTCGCCCTTATCGACACCGGCGCCCAATTCAAAGCGCACAAAGCCTTTCAACGCTACCTCGCCACCGACATCACCGGCTGCATTTTGCAGCAATTTCTCAATGCGGGTTTCGCCGTCAATCACAAAAGTCTGGCTGGTCAGCACAACTTCTTCATAGAATTTGCGCAAACGGCCTTCGACCATTTTTTCGATGATTTCGTCAGGCTTGCCGCTTTCTTTTGCTTCGGCCACCAAAACGGCGCGCTCGCGCTCGGTTCTCGGCGGGGTCGAGGTCATCAATCGTTGCCGCCAGCGGATTGGTCGCCGCCACATGCATGGCAAGCTGACGTCCCAAGCGCTTCCAGCTTGGCCGTGTCGCCGGTTGACTCAAGCGCCACCAAAACGCCGATTTTGCCAAGCCCATCGACAACTTGATTGTGAATATAGCTGGCTACAACGCCGTTTTCGACGCTGAGCTTTTCAGAGCGGCGTACCGTCATGTTTTCACCAATCGTGCCGACCATTTCAGTGACGTGCGCTTCAACCGATTTACCGGCACCCGGATAATCAGCCGCCAACAAGCCGTCATGATTGTCTGTGCCGAGGGCCACCGTTGCAATATCACCGACCATTGATTGGAAGGTTTCATTGCGCGCAACAAAGTCTGTTTCGGAATTGACTTCGACCACCGCGCCTGCCGTGCCTTCAGAAGACACGCCGACGAGACCGTCAGCCGCGACACGACCGGCTTTTTTGGCCGCTTTGGCCAAGCCTTTTGTGCGCAGCCAATCAACCGCAGCAGCCATATCGCCATCGCATTCTTGCAAGGCGGCTTTGCAATCCATCATGCCCGCGCCTGAAGTTTCGCGCAGTTCTTTCACCATTGATGCCGTAATTTCACTCATGGGAGATCTCCAATTAAATGCGCCGCAACTTAGCTATCGACTTTTTCGTCTTCAGCAGCTTCCTCAGCCACTTCTTCGGCAGGTGCTTCCTCAGCAGCAGGCTCTTCTGCCACTTCTTCAGCCGGAGCTTCCTCAGCAGCAGGCTCTTCTGCCACTTCTTCGGCCGGAGCTTCTTCAACGGCTTCCTCAGCAGCAGGCTCTTCTACCTCTTCTTCAGCAGGCGCTTCTTCAAGCGCCGGTTCAGCCGCCGGCTCTTCCGCCGCGCCCAAATCAATACCTGCTGATGAGCTGCTTTCTTCAATACCGGCAATCACCGCTTTGGAAACCAGTCCGCAATAGAGTTCAATGGCGCGCGCCGCGTCATCATTGCCTGGTATCGGATAATCAATGCTGTCGGGGTCGCAATTACTGTCGACGATAGCAACCACCGGAATGCCGAGCGTTTTTGCTTCGGCAATGGCAATCGCCTCTTTATTGGTATCTACAACGAACATCAGTTCAGGCACGCCGCCCATTTCTTTAATGCCGCCCAACGCAAGCTCAAGCTTGTCGCGCTCGCGTGTCAGATTAAGAATTTCTTTTTTGGTCAGGCCGCCGGCACCATCGCCACCCAGCATTTCTTCCAACTCGCGCAGACGTTTGATGGAATTGGAAATGGTCTGCCAATTGGTCAGCGTGCCGCCGAGCCAGCGTGAATTCATAAAATATTGTGCGCATTGACCGGCATGGCGGGCAATCGGCTCGCTGGCTTGGCGTTTCGTGCCGACAAAAAGAATACGTCCGCCAGAGGCGACGACATCTTTAACGGCAACCAGTGCCTGATGCAGCATCGGCACGGTTTTCGACAAGTCCATAATATGAATACCGTTGCGATCGCCGAAAATAAACGGCGCCATTTTAGGGTTCCAACGGTGGGTTTGGTGGCCAAAATGCACCCCTGCTTCCAGCAGTTGACGCATATTGTAATCGGGCAGTGCAGCCATTGCGTTGCCTTCCTTTCTCTCGTTAATCCGCCGCAGGGTTATCATCGAACCTCATGTTCGACACGAAAGTCGCCCGGCAATTGGGCAGTCCCCGCGTGAGTAATGCGCGTGGTATAGGCAATTCAGGCCCGCGCCGCAAGCAAAATAATGGCTGATTTTTTGCTAAACTTCTTCGACGTGAAGAACCCCGGCACCGCCTTAATGGCACCGGCAATACGCGGGTTGATGGCATATTTATTGGGCAAGCGCATTTCCACTTCGCGCTCGGGCGTCATTATGACCAATGACACCTCACCGCCCCTTTTATGTTTGGGCTGCTCGACATCTTCAAGCCGCGTGCGCAAACCGGCGCAAGCCTCGGGCTTTTCGACAAATATCCGCAAACCCGCTTCAGTATTGGCGACGACATCATCGACCGGTCGCAGGCTCTGCACCAAGAGGCGCAAATCGCCCTCTTCGCGGTTAATGGTTACCGAAGCGACAACCAGCGCACCGACTTGCAAAATTTCGCGCGAGCCGTTCAGCACTTCCGAAAAGGCCGTCATTTCAAACTGGCCGGTTGCATCTGACAGGGTGATGAAGGCAAACGGATTGCCCTTTTTCGATTTGCGCTCATCGACCTTAATCACCGCACCGGCGACCATAACCTCTTTCTCGACGCGACTTTCCAAATCCTCAAACGAGGCAACACGCGCCCTTTGCAGCAGCGACTTATAATCATCAAGCGGATGGCCCGACAGGAAAAAGCCAATAGCGTTAAATTCATGCGACAGCCGGTCCATTGTTGACCAGGGGACGAGCGGCGGCGGCAAGGTTGTGCTTTCGCTCACATCTGCCTCGCCAAACAGGTTTTCTTGCTGGGTTTCTTTTTCGGCTTGGGTGATGCTGGCTTCACCGAGCAATATTTCAATACCGCCCATCAGCTTGGCGCGGTCAGGCTCCAAACTGTCCAACGCACCGGCGGCAATCAAATGCTCCAGCAATCTTTTATTGAGACCAATGCCTGCCGTGCGTCTTGCAAAATCAAACACATCGGTGAACGGCCCATTGGCTTTGCGCTCATCGACCAGAGATTGCATGGCCTGACTGCCCACATTGCGAATGGCAGAGAGCGCGTAAAACACCTCATCGCCATCAATCGCAAACCATGCCTCTGAGCGGTTTACATCCGG
Source organism: Rhodobiaceae bacterium (assembly GCA_038143435.1). GTDB lineage: Bacteria > Pseudomonadota > Alphaproteobacteria > RS24 > RS24 > UBA8337. Next base: position 34,557 of record JAYQLX010000006.1, read on the forward strand.
AATACGCACCGCAATATCGCGCTTGGCCGCATCCTGCTTGAAGATATTGAGTTTCTCTGTGCGCTCAAAATCCAGCGACATGGACGCGGCATAGAAAGCAACGGGATGATTGGCCTTCAACCAAGCCGTTTGATAGGCAATCAGCGCATAAGCAGCGGCATGGCTTTTGTTGAAACCATAACCGGCAAAGCTGTCCACTTGGTCGAAAATTTCGGCCGCTTTGTTTTTCGGCACGCCGTTTTCCACCGCGCCATCGACAAAGCGGGCTTTTTGCGCCGCCATTTCTTCCTTAATCTTTTTACCCATAGCGCGGCGCAGCAAATCGGCTTCGCCCAGCGAATAGCTCGACAGGGTTTGCGCAATTTGCATCACCTGTTCCTGATAAATCATCACGCCATAGGTTTCCTGCAAAATCGGCTGCAGCGTGTCATAGAGATAATCGAGTTCTTCCTCGCCTTTTTTGCGGGCAATATAGAGCGGAATATTTTCCATCGGGCCGGGGCGATAAAGCGCCACCAAAGCGATAATGTCTTCAAATTTATCGGGTTTCATTTTGCGCAGCACGTCGCGCATACCGGCGCTTTCCAGCTGAAACACGCCGACCGTATCGCCGCGGCCCATCAACTCATAGGTCGCCTTATCATCGAGCGGCAGACCATTGATATCGACGTTAACGCCGGTCTCGGCCAATAACTCGACCGCTTTTTCCAGACACGGTCAGGGTTTTCAAGCCAAGAAAGTCAAACTTCACCAATCCGGCTTTTTCAACCCATTTCATATTGAATTGCGTCACCGGCATGTCCGATTTCGGGTCGCGATAAAGCGGCACAAGCTGCTGCAAGGGCCGGTCACCAATCACCACACCGGCGGCATGGGTTGATGCGTGGCGATAAAGCCCTTCCAGTTTGAGGCTGATTTCAATCAGTTCAGCCACTTGTGGGTCGCTGTCGCGCTCGGCTTGCAAGCGCGGCTCACCGTCAATGGCTTCAGCCAAAGTCACCGGATTGGCCGGATTGTTCGGCACCATTTTGCACAAGCGGTCAACTTGCCCATAGGGCATTTGCAAGACGCGCCCGACATCGCGCAGCACGGCGCGCGCTTGCAGTTTTCCGAAAGTGATGATTTGCGCGACCTGATCGCGGCCATATTTCTGCTGCACATAGGCAATCACCTCATCGCGCCGCGACTGGCAGAAATCAATATCAAAATCCGGCATGGAAACCCGCTCAGGGTTCAAAAACCGCTCAAACAGCAAATTGAAACGCAAAGGATCGAGATCGGTAATGGTCAGAGCCCATGCAACAACCGAACCGGCACCCGACCCACGCCCCGGCCCGACCGCGATATTATTGCTCTTCGCCCATTTGATGAAATCGGCAACTATCAAGAAATAGCCGGGAAAGCCCATATCGGCGATGACTTTCAGCTCAAATGCGAGGCGGTCGCGATAGGCTTGCTCATCAGCCGCGGCTTCCACTTGCTGCAAGCGCGCGGTCAGTCCGTCTTGCGCTTGCCGCGACAACTCCGCCAATTCATCATCTTTTGAGAAAGCAGGCAAAATCGGTGCATGTTCGGTCGGTCGAAAAGCGCAGCGTCGCGCGATTTCAACCGTGTTTTCCAGTGCCTCCGGCAAATCTGCGAACAGCGCACACATTTCTTCGGCTGACTTCAAACGGTGTTCAGGGGTTAAGCGGCGGCGGTCATCTTCATTGAGATAACGACCGGCAGCGATGCAAATCCGCGCGTCAGGCGCGCGATAGTCATCTGCTGAGGCAAAATAAGCCTGATTGGTGGCCACCAAAGGCAGGTCCATTGCATAGGCAAACTCAACCAATTGCCCTTCAATTTCATCTTCAGAAGCGTCGCCATAACGTTGAAGTTCAATATAAAGATTATCTATAAAGCTATTGTTTAATATAGATATTTTATTTTTTGCTTTGTCCATTCGGCCGCCTTCCAAGAGCCGGTTTATCAACCCGTCAGGGCCGCCCGTCAGACAAATCAAACCGTCGGCGGAGGCTGCAATATCGTCGAAAGCCACCCCCGGACCTTGCTTGCCCTCACTATCGAGATGCGCCGCGCTGATGAGTGCCATCAGATTGGTGTAACCGGTTTCGTTTTTGACAAGAAACACCAAATCGCCTTGTATTTCGCCATCGCGAATGTTGAGGGTCGCGCCAATAATCGGCTGCACGCCCAAACCGGCGGCGGTTTCGGCAAATTCCAACGCACCAAACAGATTATTGCGGTCGGTCACGGCCAATGCCGGCATAGAAGAGGCCAACGCCGTCTGGGTTAGGGTTTTGACCGGCAAAGCCCCTTCCAGCAAAGAATACGCGCTATGCGTGCGCAGATGGACGAATTTAGGCCGCATCAAACGGATCTCAGATGTTGTTGTTTCTGCTACTGACATGCCACACGCCACGGGAATCACTAAAGAACTTCAGTTTAGCGCAGCAGCATCGACTGTCAGCCGAACAGGGCTATTTTGAGGGGGATAACCCCAATCAATTATCCGGCGAGAGCTTGGCCGATTGAGCCCCACATGATGATGGCGGTGCCCATGCCGAGCAAAGTGCAGATAGCGGCAATATCTTCAAGAATGTTTTTCATGGTCTTATCTCCTAAGGCGATAATATGTTCTTGTTTTGTTCTTTTGTCAACAGGAATTAAAACCTTATAAAAACAATGCGTTATTCAATCAGAATGGATGATACCATCGCGCAAACGCACAATGCGGTCGGCGCGTGCGGCCAAGTCCAGATCATGCGTTGCCAGCAAAACGGCAGCATTTTGTGTCTTGGCTTCCTCAAGCAGTAAATCAGCAACCTTCTCTCCTGATGCGCCGTCGAGACTGCCCGTCGGCTCATCAGCCAGAACAAGACTGGGTTGATTGGCCAGTGCCCGCGCAATGGCAACACGCTGTTGCTCACCGCCCGATAATTGCGACGGCAAATGGGTGGCGCGGTCAGCCAATCCTAGACGTTCCATCGCTTCAAGCGCCGATTGCAATGATTTATTGCGCCCTTGCCCCGCCAAACGCCCGGCCAGCGCAATGTTTTCTTGCGCCGTGAATTCGGGAAGCAAATTGTGAAATTGATAAACAAAACCGATATGCTGCAACCGTTCTTCGGTGCGGCGGCTGTCATTATCCGTATCGACCGGCGTGCCGCGCAAGGAAATCACCCCGGCATCGGGCTTTTCCAACAACCCGACAATATGCAGCAGGCTGGATTTGCCGGAACCGGACGGGCCAACCAGTGCGACAACCTCGCCGGCCGCCAAGAGAAAGGCTGGCGCCGCGCAGCACGTGCAAATCGCGTGCGCCTTGCGTGAAAACACGCTGAATATTCTCAATCGACGACATGCTCACTCATTGCGCAGCAACTCCACCGGCTCCTTTGAAGCGGCACGCCATGCCGGATACAGCGTCGACAAAAAGGATAAAGTCAAGCGCCATCAGCGCAATTTGCAAAACATCTTGCAGGCAAAATGCGTGAGGCATGCGCTCGAGGAAATAAATTTCAGCGGGAAACAAATTGGCACCGGTTGACCAAATAAGGAACTGACGGATTTCTTCAATATAAGTGCTGAACAAAATACCCGCAATCAAACCGGCCAGTGCCGACCACCCCAATACTGGCGCCGGTAATGAAGAAAATGCGCAAAACCATGCCACGGCTTGCCCCCATTGAGCGCAAGACGGCAATATCGCGGCCTTTATCGCGCACCAGCATGATGAGGCCGGAAATAATGTTCAGCGCTGCAACCAGCAAAATCATCGTCAAAATGATGAACATGACATTGCGCTCAACCTCCAGAGCACCGGCCAAAGTGCGATTGCTCTGCTTCCAATCCGTCAGATAAGTGTCGTCCCCCGCCGCCGCGCGCAGTTGCGGCGCGCGCATATCAATCAAATCAGGGTCATCAATAATCACGTCAATCGCGCCTTGATGCGCGCCAAAGCCGAAAAAGCTGGAGGCCGTTTCAATCGACGCAAAGGTGAAATTCAAATCATATTCGGACAGGCCAACGCGAAAAATTGCCACCAGTTTAAACTGGCGCAAGCGCGGTGCCGTGCCGAAGGGGGTCACCGTGCCACGCGGCGAAATCAGTGAAATTTTCTGCCCGACCTTAAAGCCATAGCGCTCGGCCAAACGCGCCCCCACGGCAATGGTTTTAGGCTGGGCCAGCGCCGCCAATGAGCCGTCAATCACATTGTCCTTCAAGCTCGGCAAGGCCTGCAATTTTTCGACCGGCAGACCGCGCAGCAAAACCCCACGCGCCGCATCGCCCGATGACAGCATGGCTTGGCCATCAACCAGCGGCGTTGCCAATACAACGCCCTCGACTTTTTGCAGCTGCTCGGCCAACACATCGCGGTCAATAAAGCGGGTTTCATAAGGCCGAATGGTGGCATGACCGTTGACCCCCAAAATGCGGTCGAGCAAATCAGCGCGAAAACCGGTCATCACCGCCATCACGACAATCAGCGTCGCCACACCGAGCATAATGCCGAGAAAGAAATACCGGCAATGATGGATATAAAGCTCTCGCGCCGCTTGGTGCGCAAATAACGCCCCGCAATATGCCATTCAAGAGAGCTGAAAGCCTTGCTCATAATTTGCCCGTTTCCGTTATTTTTCAGGCGGTGCCGACAGCATTGCCACTGCCGCATCAAAGGCCAAAACCTGCTTTTCACCGGTGGCACGGTTTTTCACTTCAACTTCACCGTTTTCCGCCCCGCGCGGGCCGATAACCGCTTGCCAAGGCAGACCTATCAAATCCATATCGGAAAACTTTGTACCGGCGCGTTCATCGCGATCATCATAGAGCACATCAAGGCCGTTTTGTGTCAGCGCGGTGTTCAGTTTTTCGCACAGCGCATCACAGCCTTCATGACCGGTTTTCAAATTGACCAGCCCGACATGAAACGGCGCAACAGGCCATGGCCAGATAATGCCGTCATCATCATGGCTGGCCTCGATAATGCCGCCGACAAGGCGCGACACGCCAATACCGTAAGAGCCGCTATGCACCGCAACATCTTTGCCGTCAGGCCCGGCCACCATCGCCTTCATCGGCTCGGAATATTTCGTGCCGAAATAGAAAATATGGCCGACTTCAATGCCGCGCGCCGTCACTTGCTTGTCGCTTGGCACATCGGCGGCAAATTTATCGCCGTCATGCAGTTCATCAGTGCGTGCATAAAATTGCGTGAAGCTGTCAATCACCGCATCCAGATTACCATCATAGTCAGCTTCCGGCACCGGCAGGTCGAGAATATCGGCATGGCAGAAAACTTCAGACTCGCCCGTATCCGCCAGAATGATGAATTCATGGCTCAAATCACCGCCAATCGGGCCGGTATCGGCGGCCATCGGCAAGGCTTTCAGCCCCATGCGACGAAAGCTGCGCAAATAAGCGACAAACATTATCTGATAAGCATGGCGCGCGGTTGCTTCATCAATGTCAAAGCTATAGCCGTCTTTCATCAAAAACTCGCGACCGCGCATCACGCCGAAGCGTGGGCGGATTTCATCGCGGAATTTCCATTGAATATGGTAGAGATTTTTCGGCAGGTCGCGGTAGCTTTTCACATTGTCGCGGAAAATCTGCGTTATCAGTTCCTCATTGGTCGGCCCATACAGCAGGTCGCGGTCATGGCGATCCGTGATGCGCAGCATTTCTTTGCCATAATCATCATAACGCCCCGACTCGCGCCAAATTTCAGCCGGTTGCAAAGTCGGCATCAGCACTTCAATCGCCCCTGCCCTATCTTGTTCTTCGCGCACGATTTGCTCGATTTTTTTCAAGACCCGCAAGCCCAAAGGCAGCCAGCTATAAATCCCCGCCGCGCTTTGACGCACCATACCGGCGCGCAACATCAGGCGATGCGAGACAATCTGCGCTTCGCTGGGATTTTCCTTTAAGGTCGGTAAAAAATACTCCGACAGACGCATGAATCTTTCCTTGTTCTAAGCCATTAAGTCATAACTCTTAACATGGCTTCACATTGGCGCAAGTAAATGTCACAAAAACGTAAAAAACGGGTGACAGCGGGGCGAATAGTGGTTAATTTTTTCGCGTGGATGAGAACTTCTGTGTTCTCGGGTTTTGGGAGGAACCTTTCGGACTTTGTCCGAAACACGTTTGAAGCGGGACTTAGGACTTCGGTTTTGGGTCCCGCTTTTTTATTGTCGCGCCGGAATGTCGGGGAAAAACGGCAAGTCGATATTTGACAACGCGCCGCTGGTCAACAGCCAGTAAACAATCAAATAAAAAACGGCAGATAAACCCGTTGTAATTGCCAGCTTTTGCCAAATCAGCGGACGCGCCGGTGCGCTTTCGCTTGAGCCGGGCTGCACCTCGCCATGCTCGGCTTGCGAGACAACGCCCCAGGGCAGCACCATGAACAAGGTCAAAAACCAAATAATGCCGTAAATCGCCAATCCGAATATGAAACCGATTTCAATCATTTTGCCTCCTAGACGCTGACAAAGCTTACCACGACCATTGGCTTCTTGCCCCAACGACGCGACAATTCTCGCCGCACCGCAAGGCTGATATCATGCTCGGCACGATCCGGCGTCAAACGCCCATTTGACGGTATGGCGCGCTCGACCGCGTCAAGCGCCCAATCCGTCAGGCTCACCATGCCATCATTTTCCGGCGAGCCGACAAGCTCGACCTCAACCTGCCCCGCCAAACGATTGGCCGCATCAACCGGAATCGCAACAAACACGGCACCATTATGAGACAGCTTGCGCCGTTCCTTCAGCGCCACCGAAGTGCCATTGGTCATAATTGACCCATCAAGGTAAAGCCGCCCGCTGGGCACCACATCAATCACCTCGGTCGGTGCCGGTGCGAGGCGCAAAATATCGCCATTATGAACGCGACACGGTTCTTCAACGCCCAATTCTCTCGCCAAAGCAGCATGCGCAATCAAATGGCGATGCTCGCCATGCACCGGAATGGCAGCGCGCGGCCGCGCCCACTTATACATATCGGTCAGCTCATCGCGGCACGGATGGCCGGAGACATGAATATCTGAACCGTTGGGCGAAATAATCTCGACATCAATTTGCGCCTAACGATTTTGCAGTGCCAGAATTTCAGTCTCATTGCCCGGTATCATTTTTGACGAGAAAATAACGCGGTCACCCGCTTCCAATGTCAGATGCGGATGATGCCATGCTGGCCATGCGCCCCAAAGCGGCATTGCTTTCGCCCTGGCTGCCGGTGCAGCAAATCAGTAGTTTTGCAGGCGGCAAATAACCGGCATCGCTTTCATCAATCAATTCGGGGAATTGCGTCAAATAGCCGGTCTCGCGCGCTGCCTGATAAATTTTGTGCATACCGCGTCCGGACAGGCATAAATGGCGGCCGCTTTTGACCGCTGCTTCCGCAATGCTGGTCAGCCGCGCCACATTAGACGCGAAAGTCGTGATGACCACGCGGCCTGTGCTTTCATTGACCACTTCTTGCAGCATACGCCCGACATCAGCCTCCGAGCCGGAGCGGCCGGGGTTCAAAACATTGGTGCTGTCGCAAATAATCGCATCAATACCGGCATCACCGAGCTTTTTCAGGCGTTCAACCTCGGTCAGTTTGCCAATCACCGGATCGGGGTCAATTTTCCAATCGCCGGTATGCAAAATGCGACCGCCATCAACCTCAATCGCCAAAGCGCTCGGCTCGGCAATGGAGTGGGTCAGGCAAATATAATCAATCGAGAATGGCCCGATATTGAGATGCGCGTCAGGCGCAATAATATGCAATGGCACTTCTTCCAAAAGGCCCGCCTCGGCCAGCTTGCCGCGCACCAAAGCAGCAGTGAAACGGCGTTGCATAAACGGGGCATTGCAGGCGCGGCCATAAATGCGCCACCGCGCCAATATGGTCTTCATGGCCATGCGTCAGCAACAAGCCGAGCAAGTTCTTCTTCTGCTTCTCAATAAAACCGATATCCGGCGTGATGACATCAATGCCCGGGTCATTGTGACGGGCAAAGGTGACACCCAAATCGACCATAATCCACTGCCGATTGCCGCGGGCGCCATAGCCGTAGAGATTGCAATTCATGCCAATCTCGCCCGTGCCACCCAGTGGCAGGAAAACCAGTTCTTTATCGTCCGTGTCGCTCATTCAATCTCAGTTCGGAAAAAACACATCGCCCGCATCAATTGTCATTGTATCACCCGCAGCGGTTTTCAAAATTAATGCGCCCTTCTCATCAATATCCTTAAAGATACCCTCGAATTGCTCATTTTCCAGTGTTGCGACAATCGGCCCCCCAAGACCGTGCGCAACCGCGCGCCAAGCTTGCAAAACCGGCCCGAAACCGCCATTGCGCCATTGCCGAAACACATCATCAAAAGCGCGCGCGAGGATTTCCAAAGCGGCCAGATTATTCGCCGGCGTGTCCATATAGGCAGCCAGACTGGTCGCCGGATATGGCGTATCGTCAGGGTGATGGGCCAGATTGAGGCCGAGCCCGATGGCAAGCCAATCGATTTTATTGTCGCGCATGGCGCTTTCCAACAATATGCCGGAGGCTTTTTTACCATCAACCAACACATCATTGGGCCATTTCAGGCTGGCTTGGGCACGTTCACCGATAAGCGCGCTGACCGTGCGCTCCAACGCCAAACCGGCAACGAAAGCCAACTGCCCGGCCTTCACTGCGTCAAAACTTATCGGCAGATAAAGGGTCGTCATCAGATTGCCGACGGGCGATTGCCAGGCGCGCCCGCGCCGCCCGCGCCCTGCCGTCTGGCTGTCGGCAAGTATCCATGTCGGCACGGTTTCATGCGCAGCGGCCATGCGGCGCGCTTCTTCATTAGTGCTGTCCACCTCGGCTAGGTGTCGGAGTTGATAGCCCTTTGGTAAATTGCTCACCAATCTAATCGGCGGCCAGTGACAAATCGCTTTGCACCAACACGCTGCTCGCCATATCAGCCAATTCGACCAAAGGTGCCGGATAGATAAAGAACAATAAGGTAAAGGCTGTCATAACTCCTGCAAGAACCGAAAGCTCGCGCGGCATCGGTTCATTCACCTCATCGGCCGGTGCGTCGAGATACATGATTTTGACAATGCGCAAATAATAATAAGCGCCGACAACGCTGGCCAACACACCGATGATTGACAGCGAATACAGCCCCGCGTCAATGGCAGCACGGAATACGAACAGCTTGCCGAAGAAACCGGCCATAGGCGGAATGCCGGCCAGTGAGAACATCATCACCGCCAGACAGAAAGCCATAAACGGGCGCGTTTGGCTGAGACCCGCCAAATCATCAATCCGCTCCACCGGCCCGCTATCGCGGCGCATTGATAAGATACAGGCGAAAGTGCCGAGCGTCATAACCACATAAAGCGCCATATAAAGAATGACACTGGCGACACCGGCCTGACTGGCTGCTGCGAAGCCGACCAATGCAAAGCCCATATGGCCGATGGATGAATAAGCCATCAGGCGTTTGATGTTTTGCTGTCCGATAGCGGCAAATGCACCGAGCACCATGCTGGCCACGGCCAGCAAAATGATGATTTGCTGCCACGCGACCAACGCATTTTCAAAGCCCGTCATCATAATACGCAGGAAAATAGCCATGCCCGCCAATTTCGGAGCAGAGGCGAAAAACGCGGTGACACTGGTCGGCGCGCCTTCATAAACATCAGGCGTCCACATATGGAACGGCACGGCAGAAATTTTGAATGCCAAACCGGCCAGCAAGAAAACCAGCCCCAGCACTTGCGCCATCGGTAGTTGCCCGTCTTGCGGTTGGAAAGCGGCGGCAATGTCGTTGAAATTGGTCGAGCCGGAAAAGCCGTAAATTAATGAGGCGCCATAGAGCAACATGCCCGATGACAAAGCGCCGAGGACAAAATATTTCAACCCGCTTCGGTTGAGCGCAGGCTATCGCGATTAATGGCGGCAACGACGTAAAGCGCCAGGCTTTGCAATTCAATGCCCATATAAAGCGCGATTAAATCATTGGCCGAAATCATCATGCCCATACCGGCAGCAGCCAGCAAAAGCAGCACGGCATATTCAAAGCGCGCCAATTTTTCGAGCTTCAAAAAGCTTTGCGACATCAAAATGGCAATACCGGTGGCGATAAAGGTCAGCACTTTCATCAGCGATGCAAAGCTGTCCATAATAAACGCGCCGTTAAAGGCGGTGGCCGGAGCATCGGCGGCATAACTACCTGCGGCGGCGGCGGCCAGTGCCAATATGGCGACAGCGCCCAAATCAACCGTGCGCGTCGCATCGGTTTTGGAAAACGCGCCGATCATCAACAGGCCCATTGCGCCAATGAACAAAATCAATTCAGGAAGAATGAGGGTCAAATTGTTCAGCATTATTGCGCTCCCTCAAAATGTGCGGCCAATGCTTCTTGATAGGCGGCAATCAGCGCATCAATAGATGGCGCGGTCAGTTCCAATATCGGCATCGGCCAAAAACCGAAAACAATGGTCGCAATGGCCAACGGTGCAATGATGAAAATCTCGCGGCGGTCCATATCGGCGATTTGCTGCAGGCCTTCATGCTCAATCTGCCCGAAAGTGACGCGGCGATAGAGCGACAGCGCATAAACGGCAGAGAAAATAACCCCGCTGGCGGCGAACATGGCCGTCCATGTACTGACCTGAAACGTGCCCAAAATCGTCAAAAATTCACCGACAAAACCGGATGTGCCGGGCAGCCCGACATTGGCCATTGTGAACAGCATAAACAGCGCGGCATAGACAGGCATGCGATTGGCCAGCCCACCATAGGCGGCTATTTCGCGCGTATGCATGCGGTCATAAACAACCCCGACGCACAGGAACAAAGCACCTGAAATCCAGCCATGCGACAGCATTTGAAACACCGCACCCTGCACGCCCTGTGTGGTGGCGGCGAAAATACCCATCGTCACAAAGCCCATATGCGCGACCGATGAATAGGCAATCAGCTTTTTCATATCTTCTTGCGCGAAAGCGACCAGCGATGTGTAAACAATGGCAATGGCGCTCATGGCGAAAACCATTGGCGCGAAAAAGTCGGAGGCAATGGGGAAAATGGGCAGCGAGAAGCGCAAAAAGCCATAACCGCCCATTTTCAACAAAACACCGGCCAGAATGACCGAGCCAGCCGTCGGCGCTTCAACATGGGCGTCGGGCAACCATGTATGCACCGGCCACATCGGCATTTTAACGGCGAAGCTGGCGAAGAATGCAAGCCATAACCATGTCTGCACCGAGGCATCAAAGCCATGCGCCATCAGGTCAGGAATATAGGTCGTGCCGGTCTGCCAATACATATAGAGAATGGCCAACAGCATCAGCACCGAGCCGATAAGCGTATAGAGGAAGAATTTGAAGCTGGCATAAATGCGCCGCGCCCCGCCCCATACGCCGATAATCAGGAACATCGGGATAAGGCCACCTTCAAAGAACAAATAAAAGAGGATGATGTCCATCGCGCAGAAAACGCCAATCATCAGCGTCTCAAGCACCAAAAAGGCCAGCATATATTCGCGCACGCGCGTTTGAATGGCATGCCAGCTGGCGAGAATGCATAGCGGCATCAAAGCGGTGGTCAGCAAGACAAACAATACGGATATACCGTCAACGCCCATTGCATAATCAATGCCCGGCAGCAGCCAAGAGGCGCGCTCGACAAATTGGAAATCAGCCGAACTGCCGTCAAAGCGGCTAATCATGAACAGGCTCAAAATAAGCGTGACAACGGTCGTCCAAAGCGCGACCGCGCGCGAATTGGCGGCAATGGTTTCTTCATCGCCGCGCACCAGCAGAATAAACAAAGCGCCAAGTAGCGGCAGAAAGGTGATGGTTGAAAGCAGCGGCCAATCGGTCATGACAGACCTCCCGTCAACATCAGCCAGCTAACGAAACCGGCGACACCCAACAACATGACAAAAGCATAATGATAGACATAGCCGGTTTGCAGGGCGACCATGCGGCGCGTGACGCGGAACACATTGGCGGCAATGCCGTCAGGGCCGAAGCCGTCAATGACATAGCCATCGCCCCCCTTCCAGAACAGGCGTGCCAGCCATTTGGCGGGGCGCACAAAAATGAAGTCGTAAATTTCGTCGAAATACCATTTATTGAGCAGGAATTTGTAAATCAAATCATGCTGATCGGCGATTTCACCGGGCCATGCGGGGCGGTAAATATACATCACCCAAGCCAGCACAAAGCCGGAAATCATCATGATGAGTGGGCTCAACACAACCCAGCCCGGCACTTGTTTCAATTCGACGAGAATCTGATTGTCGGCAGCGGTGAAAATCGAACCGGCCCAGAAACCGGTTTGTTCGCCACCAACAAATAATCCGGCGAAAACCGCACCGGCAAACAGCGCACCGAAGGACAAGATAACCAGCGGCACCAGCATGACGGGTGGGCTTTCATGCACATGGCTCAATGTTTCATTGGAGCAGCGCGCTGTGCCGAAAAATGTCATGAACATCAACCGCCAGCTGTAAAAGGAAGTGAAGAAAGCGGCGACCACCAACAGCACAAAAGCAAACATATGCGGCGCGGCGCTGGCTGCAAATGCGCCCTCAATAATCGCGTCTTTGGAATAATAGCCCGCCGTTAGCGGAAAACCGGTCAGCGCAATCGTGCCGATAAACATCATCAGAAAGGTGGCGGGAATGAGCTGACGCAAGCCACCCATTTTCCGCATATCCTGCTCATCGCCCATAGCGTGAATGACCGACCCTGCCCCGAGAAACAACAAGGCTTTGAAAAATGCATGGGTGAAAAGGTGGAACATGGCTGCTTGATAAGCGCCAATACCGAGACCGACAAACATATAGCCGAGTTGCGAGCAGGTTGAATAAGCAATCACGCGCTTAATATCATTTTGCACCAAACCGACCGTGGCGGCGAAAAAGGCGGTCAGCGCGCCGACGACAATCACCACATTGAGTGCAGTCGGCGATAATTCGAAAAGCGGTGAACAACGCGCAACCAGAAAGACACCGGCCGTGACCATGGTGGCGGCGTGAATGAGCGCCGATACAGGGGTCGGGCCTTCCATCGCATCAGGTAGCCATGTGTGCAGCAGGAACTGCGCCGACTTGCCCATCGCGCCCATGAACAGCAGCAAACAAATCGTCGTCAGCATCGGCACGGTCATGCCGAGGAAGTCAAAATGCCCGCCCGCCAATGCTTCAGCTGAAGCGAAAACCGCATCAAATTGCAACGAACCGACAGAGAAATAAATCGCTGCCATGCCGAGAATAAGGCCGAAATCGCCTACGCGATTGACGACAAAAGCCTTAATGGCGGCGGCATTGGCCGAGGCTTTTTTGAACCAAAAGCCGATAAGCAGATAAGAGGCCAGGCCCACACCTTCCCAACCGAAGAACAGCTGCAGAAAGTTATCCGCCGTGACCAGCATCAGCATCATGAACGTAAACAGCGACAGATAAGCGAAAAAGCGCGCGCGGTGCGGGTCGTGGCCCATATAGCCGATGGAATAAACATGCACCAATGAGGACACGCCGGTGACAACAACAAGCATGACCGCAGTCAGCGTGTCGATGCGCAACACCCAATCAATATCCAACCCGCCGGAGCTTATCCAATCCAGCACCATGACTTTTTGCGTGTCACCGGCGAGACCGACATTAATCAGCGATATGCATGACAATATGGCCGACAAAATCAGCAGGCCGGTGGTTACATATTCAGCCGCACGGTCGCCGATAACGCGCCCGAAAAGCCCGGCAATGGCCGCACCGATAAGCGGAAAAAAGACAATGGCGTGATAGGTGCTCATTCGGTTAGCCCTTCATCTGACTGACATCTTCAACGGCAATGCCGCCGCGATTGCGGAAATACACCACCAAAATGGCAAGGCCGATGGCCGCTTCACCGGCGGCAACGGTAAGCACCAGCAGCGCGAATATCTGCCCGACCAAATCGCCGAGATAGGCCGAAAAAGCGACAAGATTGATGTTCACCGCCAGCAGCATCAACTCAATCGACATGAGAATAATGATGACGTTTTTGCGGTTCAGGAAAATGCCAAACACGCCAATGGTGAAAATAATCGCGGCCAGCGTCAGATAATGTGTCAATCCAATCATCTTCAGATCCCCTGCCCCGGCTCAATATCGACATTCTCACTTGCCTCGTCGCGCGTGCGCGCCGTCTGGTTGGCGATATTTTGTTTTTTCGGATTGTTTGACGGCACCAGCGTCAGCACAATTGCGCCAATCATGGCAACCAGCAAAATCGCCCCTGCCGCTTGGAAGAAATAAACATATTCCGTGTAAAGCACGCGCCCCAAAGCCTCGGCATTGGTCATACCCTCAGGTGTCGCTTGCGGCAGCGGGTTGGCATCGACCAAAGATGATGACGCACCAAAGACCAGCAGCAATTCAAGCAGCAATATCAGCCCGACCGTTGCGCCAATGGGCATATATTGCAAAAAGCCCTCGCTCAGTTCGGCGAAATCAATATCCAGCATCATCACGACAAACAGGAACAATACCGCGACCGCGCCGACATAAACGACGACGAGGATAAGCGCCAGAAATTCAGCCCCCAACAGCACAAAGAGGCCAGCCGAGTTGAAAAAGGTCAGAATGAGAAACAGTACTGAATAAACCGGATTGCGCGATGAGATGACCATGAAGGAACTGGCAACCGCGACCGTCGCGAATAAGTAAAAGGCGAGTGAAGTAAGTGTCATAATGTTCTACCGGTAAGGCGCGTCCAATTCGATATTCTTGGCAATCTCGACTTCCCAGCGGTCGCCATTGGCCAGCAGTTTTTCTTTGTCGTAAATCAGCTCTTCGCGGGTTTCGGTCGCGAACTCAAAATTCGGCCCTTCGACAATCGCATCAACCGGACACGCTTCTTGGCAAAAACCGCAATAAATGCACTTCACCATATCAATGTCATAGCGCACGGTGCGGCGCGTGCCGTCATTATTGCGCGGGCCCGCCTCAATGGTGATGGCCTGCGCGGGGCAAATCGCTTCGCATAATTTGCAGGCAATGCAGCGCTCTTGCCCGTTCGGATAGCGGCGCAGCGCGTGTTCACCGCGAAAGCGCGGGGATAGCGGACCTTTTTCATAAGGATAGTTGATGGTTGCTTTGCGGCCAAAGAAATAGCCCATAGCCAGTTTCAGCGCGCCGACAAATTCAGCGAGAAACAATGAGCGAGCGGTGCGGTCTAACCAAGCCATTTGCGTCTCCTATGAAGCCATGCCGAAATATTGCAGGAAGCCGGCGGTCAGCACGACCCAAGCCAGCGTCAGTGGCAGAAACACTTTCCAGCCCAAACGCATTAACTGGTCATAGCGATAGCGCGGCACGATGACTTTGGTCATGGCGAACATGAAGAACATCAGGCCCATTTTCAAAATGAACCAAACAACGCCCGGCACCCAATTAAACGGCGCAACATCGACAGGCGGCAGCCAGCCACCGAGGAACAAAATCGTGCACATGGCGCACATCAAAACAATGTTGGCCAATTCGCCGATCATGAAGACTACATAAAGCGTCGAGGAATATTCGGTCATAAAACCGGCAACCAGCGCGCTTTCATCTTCCGGCAGGTCGAAAGGCGGTCGATTGGTCTAGGCCAATGCCGAGATAAAGAAGACGACAAACATCGGAAAGAGCGGCACGGCAAACCAGACGGTTTCCTGTGCCAGCACAATATCGGTCAAATTCAACGAACCGACGCAGAGCAATACGGTGATAATCACCAGCCCGATGGACACTTCATAAGAGACCATTTGCGCCGCCGAGCGCAGTGCGCCCAAGAACGGATATTTCGAGTTGGAGGCCCAACCGCCCATAATCACGCCATACACGCCAAGCGATGAAATGGCGAAAATATACAGAATACCGACATTAATATCGGCCACCGCCCAGCCCTCATTGACCGGAATAACCGCCCAGCCGACAGCGCCAAAAACATGGTGACAAAGGGCGCGAGAATAAAGACCGGCTTATTGGCAGTCGTTCGGAATGATGATTTCTTTCAGCAGATATTTCAAAATATCGGCAAAGCTTTGCAGCAAACCGAAAGGCCCGACCATTGTCGGCCCTTTGCGCAATTGCGCCGCCGCCCAAATTTTGCGGTCTGCCAACATGAAGAAGGCCAGCGACACCAACAGCGCCAAAATAATGGCCAGCGAATGCGCCGTCACAATCAAGGCCGGCCAGACATACGTGTCGAAAAACACACTATCCATCGGTTCCGGTTCCTTCTGCGCCACTGCGCGCGCCTTTTGCCTTCGCGCAATCGGCCATAATGGCGGAAGCGCGGGCAATCGGATTGGTGAAATAGAAATCGTTCACCGCATAGGTGAAAGCATCCGTGCCGAGGCCATCATGCGACGGCGCTTGCGGTGCATCGGCAGCAACAATCTCATCAAGCTGCGCCAGATGCGGCGCGGCTTCATACATGGCAGCACGCAATGCATTGAGATTGTCATATGGCAAAGTGATGTCGAGGCGGGCCGACAAGGCGCGGAAAATCTTCCAATCTTCGCGCGCTTCACCGGGCGGCGTTGCCGCTTGCTCGGTCATTTGCGCGCGCCCTTCCGTATTCACATAAGTCGCTTGTTTTTCCGTATAAGCGGCGGCCGGCAAAATAACGTCAGCGCGATGCGCGCCGCGATCGCCATGACTGCCGATATAAACCACAAATGCATTGCCCAAAGAAGCACCGGCAATTTCATCAGCGCCGTAAAGAATGACATTTTCAAGCGCGCCGCTTTGTGCCGCTTCTTGCATGGCGGCAACATCAAAACCGCCGTCACCGGGCAGCAGACCCAAATCAAGACCGGCAACGCGCGCCGCCGCCGTGTGCAGCATATTGAAGCTCGCGCCGGTTTTTTCAGCCAATTCAATGGCTGAGGCCAGCACGGCCGCGCCATCGTCACGGGTCAAAGCGCCCTGCCCGACAATAATCATCGGGTTTTCAGCATTTTTCAGCGTATCGGCAAAGCTCTGCTTACCGGCCAGCAAATCGGCCAGCGTGTCGGCACCTGCACCGATAAACTCGGCCTTGATAGGTCAGGTCAACCGCTTCGCCAATCGCCGCGATCGGAAAATCGCCCGCCAGATAGCGCTTGCGGATACGCGCATTGAGAACAGGCGCTTCGAGCCGCGGATTGATCCGATAAGCAGCAGCGCATCGGCTTCTTCAATACCGGCAATGCTTGCATTGAACAGATAATTGCCGCGCGGGCCGGAGATCTTCGCGCCGTCTTGGCGGCAATCGACATGCGGGCTTTCGAACGCGTCCATCAACCCCTTTAAGGCAAATTGACCTTCGGCGCATACCAAATCACCGGCAATCGCCGCCGTTTTGTCGCCCTTGCCTTTTAATTTGCTCTCAACCAAATCAAAAGCCTCGTCCCAGCTGGCAGGCACCAGCTTGCCATCGCGGCGAATAAACGGGCGGTCGAGGCGTTGCGTGTTTAGCCCGTCCCATACAAAGCGTGACTTATCCGACAGCCATTCTTCGTTCACGTCATCATGATTGCGCGGCATGATGCGCATGGCTTCACGGCCACGCATATCAACGCGAATATTGCTGCCCAGCGCATCCATCACGTCAATGGTTTCGGTTTTGCGCAACTCCCACGGGCGCGCGGTAAAGGCATAAGGCCGCGAGGTCAGCGCGCCGACAGGGCATAGGTCAATCACATTACCCGACATTTCGCTGTCCAGCGAGGCTTCCAGATAGGTGGTGATTTCCATATCTTCGCCACGACCGATAGCACCGATTTCCGGCACACCTGCCACTTCTTGAGCAAAGCGCACACAGCGCGTGCAGTGAATGCAGCGCGTCATAATGGTTTTGACAAGCGGCCCCATATTCTTGTTTTCAACGGCGCGCTTATTGTCCTCAAAACGGCTGGCATCGCCGCCAAAGCCGAGGGCTTGGTCTTGCAAATCGCATTCGCCGCCCTGATCGCAAATCGGGCAATCGAGCGGATGGTTGATGAGTAGAAATTCCATCACCCCTTCGCGCGCGGTCTTCACCGTGTCGGACGTGGTGCTGACGACCATATCGGGCGCCACCGGCATGGCGCATGACGCGACCGGCTTGGGTGCGTTTTCAACTTCGACCAGACACATGCGGCAATTACCGGCAACCGACAGGCGCTCGTGATAACAAAAGCGCGGAATTTCAGCACCCGCTTCTTCGCACGCCTGCATAATGGTTGTGCCGGCTTCGACCTCAACCTCAATGCCGTCAACAGTGACTTTCAGTTTGTCGCTCATTATTCGGCAGCCTCCTGCATCGGCCCATTAGCCAAACGCTCTTCAATCACCGGACGGAAATGGCGGATAAGCCCTTGCACCGGCCAAGCGGCGGCATCGCCCAGCGCACAAATCGTGTGCCCTTCAATTTGTTTTGTCACTTGCAGCAGCATGTCGATTTCTTTCGGCTGCGCGCGGCCTGCCGCCATGCGCTCCAAAACGCGCCACATCCAGCCCGTGCCTTCGCGGCATGGCGTGCACTGGCCGCAGCTTTCATGTTTGTAAAAATGCGAGATGCGGGCAATCGCCTTAATAATATCGGTCGATTTATCCATGACAATCACCGCCGCCGTGCCCAAACCCGACTGCACTTCTTTCAAGCTATCAAAATCCATCAGCACCGTGTCGCAAATCTCTTTCGGCAAAAGCGGCACGGAAGAGCCGCCCGGAATGACGGCCAGCAAATTATCCCAACCGCCGCGCACGCCACCGGCGTGTTTCTCAAGCAATTCCTTCAGCGGAATGCCCATTTCTTCCTCAACATTGCACGGATTATTGACGTGACCGGAAATGCAAAACAGCTTGGTGCCGGTATTGCCTTCACGCCCCAATCCGGCGAACCAGCTACCGCCTCGGCGGCAAATGGTCGGTGCAACGGCAATGCTTTCGACATTGTTCACCGTGGTCGGGCAGCCATAAAGGCCCATATTGGCGGGGAAAGGCGGCTTCAAACGCGGCTGGCCTTTTTTGCCCTCAAGGCTTTCAATCAGCGCGGTTTCTTCGCCGCAAATATACGCGCCCGCGCCGTGATGCACGTAAATGTCGTAATCCCAACCCGAACCGGCAGCGTTTTTGCCCAACAATCCGGCTTCATAGGCTTCATCAACAGCGCGCTGCAGAGCTTCGCGCTCGCGGATAAACTCGCCGCGCACATAAATATAACAAGCATGTGCGCCCATAGCGAAACCGGCCAGCAAACAGCCTTCCAACAACTTATGCGGTTCGTGGCGCATAATATCGCGGTCTTTACATGTGCCCGGCTCGGACTCATCGGCATTGACGACCAGATAATGCGGACGGCCATCGCTTTCTTTCGGCATGAACGACCATTTCAGACCGGTCGGGAAACCGGCTCCGCCGCGCCCGCGCAGACCCGAGGCTTTGACTTCCTCAATCACCCAATCGCGGCCTTTTTTAATCAGCTCGGCGGTATTGTCCCAGTCACCACGGGCTTTGGCCGAGGTCAAATCCGCCCCCTCAAAGCCGTAAATATTCTGAAAAATCCGATCTTCATCGCGCAGCATTATTTGTCACCCTTCAAAACGGTTAAGCCACCTTCAGGCTCTGACGCGCGACGGCTGTTCTGCGGACCGGTCGCGACTTCATTGCCCTGACGCAAATCATTCAAAATCTGTTCGAATTTCTCAGCCGTCAGGTCTTCGTAAAAATCATCATTAATCTGCACCATGGGCGCATTAACACAGGCACCGAGGCATTCGACTTCAAGCCAACTCAGCTTACCGTCTTCGGTAATATCACCCTGCTCACCAATCATTTTGCGGCACACATCTTTCAAATCATCAGCGCCGCGCAGCCAGCACGGGGTTGTGCCGCAAAGTTGCACAAAATGCTCACCGACCGGCGAAAGATTGAACATGGTGTAAAAGGTCGCCACTTCGAGGGCGCGGATGTAAGGCATGTCCAACATATCAGCGACATGGCGAATGGCAGGTTCGGGCAGCCACCCACCGGCTTGCTTTTGCGCTTGCCATAAAAGCGGAATGATTGCACTGGCTTGGCGGCCTTCAGGATATTTGGCAATTTGCCCTTCGGCCCAGCTTATATTTTCGGGCGTGAAAGCAAATTCGCTCGGCTGTTCTTCATTGAGGCGGCGCACACTCATCGGTCAACCTCCCCAAACACAATATCCAGCGACCCGAGAATGGCTGACACATCGGCCAGCATATGGTCGCGGCTCAAATAATCGAGCGCATGCAAATGGGCAAAGCCCGGGGCGCGAATTTTGCAGCGATAGGGCTTATTAGAACCATCGCCGACCAGATAAACGCCAAACTCGCCTTTCGGCGCTTCCACGGCGGCGTAAACTTCGCCTTCCGGCACGTGATAGCCTTCCGTGTAAAGTTTGAAATGGTGAATCAGCGCTTCCATGGATTGCTTCATCTCAGCGCGTTTCGGCGGCACGATTTTGCCGTCCTGCGCCGACACCGGCCCGTCGGGCATATTGGCGATGCACTGGCGCATGATTTTCACGCTCTCACGCATCTCGTCCATACGCATCACATAACGGTCATAGCAGTCGCCGTTTTTGCCTACCGGCACGGAAAATTCCATATCGCTATAGGCTTCATAAGGCTGACTGCGGCGCAAATCCCATGCCAAACCCGCGCTGCGCGCCATCACGCCGCTCATGCCCCAATTCATCACATCTTCTTGGCTAACAATGCCGATATCGACATTGCGCTGTTTAAAGATGCGGCTATTGGTCAGCAGACCTTCAATATCGTCAAGCACGGTGAGAAAGTGGTCGCAAAACGCGTCAATATCGTCGAGCAAATCTTGCGGCAAATCCTGATGCACACCACCGGGGCGGAAATAAGCGGCGTGAAGCCGCGCTCCGCAAGCACGCTCATAAAAAATCATCAGCTTTTCGCGTTCTTCAAAGCCCCATGTAATCGGGGTCAGCGCACCGACATCAAGCGCTTGCGTGCAGACATTCATCAAATGATTGAGAATGCGGCCAATCTCGCAATACAGCATGCGGATATATTGCCCGCGCTTGGGCACTTCAATGCCCAGCATACGCTCAACCGCCAATGCGAAAGCGTGCTCCTGATTCATCGGCGAGACATAATCAAGACGGTCGAAATACGGCACGCTTTGCAGATAGGTTTTGTGTTCGATCAGCTTTTCCGTGCCGCGATGCAGCAGGCCGATATGCGGGTCAACGCGCTCCACGCGCTCGCCGTCCAAATCCATCACCAGACGCAGCACACCATGCGCGGCCGGATGCTGCGGGCCGAAATTAATGGTAAATTTGCGGTCATCATTGGGGTTTTGAGTGACTTGCGACATCGTTAACCCTCCTGCCCGTCTTGTTCGGCTTTTTCATCGCCCGGCAGCAGACCGGCAGCCTGCGCGCCTTCCCACGGGCTTTCAAAATCAAAATCGCGAAATTCTTGCACCAGTGAGACCGGCTCTTGAATGACTTTTTTGCTGTCATCGCAATAGCGCACTTCAACATGACCGGTCAGCGGAAAATCTTTGCGCAGCGGATAACCTTCAAAGCCATAATCAGTCAGCAAGCGGCGCAAATCAGGATGGCCGGAAAACAAAATGCCATACATATCGAAGGCTTCGCGCTCATACCAATTGGCGACGTCAAAGAGACCCGTCACACTCGGCACTTGTGTCTCTTCACCGGCTTGCAGCTTGACGCGAATGCGATGATTTTTGCTCATCGACAGCAAGTGATAGACAACATCAAACCGCAAAGGACGGTTCGGATAATCGGCACCGCATAAATCAGTCAGCTGGGTGAAGCCACAATCAGGGTCATCGCGCAAAAAGCGCAATACCGGTTCAATGTTTCCCGGGTTCACTTCCAGCGTCAATTCACCGAATTGAATGTCATGCCCGGCCAGCTTGTCTCCAAGACCGGCAGCGATATGCCCAGCGAGGTTTTGTAAATCCGACATAGCTGCGTCCTACCGCTCAATCGTGCCAGTGCGACGGATTTTCTTTTGCAGCAGCAAAATGCCGTAAAACAACGCTTCTGCCTGTCGGCGGGCAGCCCGGCACATAAACATCAACCGGCACAACGCGGTCACAACCGCGCACCACGGAATAAGAATAGTGATAATAGCCGCCGCCATTGGCGCATGAGCCCATTGAGATGACATAACGCGGCTCGGGCATTTGGTCATAAACCTTGCGCAGCGCCGGTGCCATTTTATTGGTCAGCGTTCCCGCCACAATCATCACATCAGATTGGCGCGGGCTGGCGCGCGGGGCGACGCCGTAGCGCTCAATATCAAGGCGCGGCATTTGGATATGCATCATTTCAACGGCACAGCAAGCAAGGCCGAACAGCATCCAGTGCAGTGAACCGGTGCGCGCCCAGTTAATCAAATCTTCTGATGAGGCCAGCACAAACCCCTTATCGGCCAGCTGGTCAGAGACTTGCTCATAATACGGGTCGGCCATCGGCGCCGGCAGGTTTTTTTGTAGCTGGTTGAAATCTTGGTCTGACATGGCGCTTCCCGTTCCTTGCTTTAATCCCAATCGAGGGCGCCTTTGCGCCACTCATAGGCAAAGCCGACAGTGAGTACGGCAAGGAAAAACATCATCGACCAGAAACCGAACAGGCCGACTTCGCCAAAAGCGACCGCCCACGGAAATAGAAAGGCCACTTCGAGGTCAAAAATAATGAACAAAATGGCGACCAGATAAAACTTCACATCAAACTTCATGCGGGCATCGTCAAATGCCTCAAAGCCACATTCATAAGGGGCATTTTTTTCAGGGTCAGGATTGGACGGCGCAACCAGTGCAGGAACAAGCAAAAGGGCAGCAGTTATGACAGCGGAAAGACCCATGAAAATGAGTATCGGATAGTAACTGACTAGCAAATCATGCATCGCTTTTGCTCTTTCGATTTAGCGGCCAATAAGGCCTGAAAGACTCGCCTTATTGGCGCGGAGTATAGTAGCCCTTCGGTGGTTTGCAATAGCAATTCAGGCTCTTTTTTATGGCATTTTTCTTGGCCGTTTTCCGCCCCAAAAAACCCGATGCGTCCATTTGTCAACACCGCATCAGAAGCGCCATTTCAACGCCAGAGCCAATGAATTTTCGTCTCTGTCATCATCAGCTTCGACGCTCTTAAAGCTGAAGCTCGCGGTGATATCATTGTTAATTTCATAATCGACACCCAAAGCCGCCGATGACAGCGTGACGGCATCGGCATTCACCGACAAGGATTGCGATGCAGCCCCCTCGACAGAATATGAAAAATCAAGCCCTGACCCGGTGTCGAAAACATTATGTTCCAGTTCAAGAAAGCCGCGGATGTTTTTCGCGAATACGGATTGCGAGCGTTCATATTCCAGCTTCAAGCGTCCGCCGACCGAGTTTGATTGCATATCATTGTCGGAGGCGCTGACATAGGTTTGCTCTGAATAGCTTTCATTGCTCTCACTGTGCAGCGAACCGCCGAGACCAATTTCCAAATTTATCCGAACGGATTACGCCGCGTCAGCCGTCCCTTTTTGCCCCAAATACGCATATCAAACAGCGCCTCAAAAGCGGCATCAAGATATATCGTATCGAATGAGGAATTGAGCGAGAAGCGACCGCTGCTCACCGTGTTTGACAAAACAAGGCGTGTCATGTCGGTTTGCCCGATGCCGGTTAAGGCCATAGCCGAAAGGGAAAACGGCCCTATCGCCAGCACATCGCTGAAACCTAGGCCGGCCGCTTGGTAAGCCTTATCGATGGTGAACGTATTTTGATCCAGTTCAAAAGAGGCCTCTTGCGCGACCAAAATCAACTCTGCCTCAAACCAGCCGAAAACCGATTGCTCAAAAGTCTGCACAAAGCCGGTACGGTCGCCCTCTAAGGTGAATTGGCCGTCAGCGCGGCGCTCATTCTCCATTTCGTCGGCAAAGGCAAATGAGCGAAAGCCGCTTTATCGCCGCTAAATCGTCCCAAGTGCCGCCAAATATTTCGTGTGCCTTGTGCGTGATGGGCATGGATAAGCGGCGCTGCTTGCATATTGGTCGTGGCCGGTGAAAAACCGCTGCCGTCGGTTTTCTCGGCATTGTTCAAGAAGAAGCGGAATTGATCGGTCGGAAACTCATAATAATAGCTCGCATTTGAAACGCCGGTCAGATTGATGCGGTGTTTTTCGTCATTGGTATAATCCGTGGCCAAATCAAGCGGGGCAATCGTGCCTATCAAGGTCGCTCCATCTGACAGATTGACCGTCGACCCTCGCCCTTCCAGAGCCAGGGCGACCGGTATGGCACCGCCCGCAGACAGCGAGCCTGAAATGCTGATAACTGAAGATGCACCGGCCAGAATTGCCGGTGACGCGGTTGCACTAATCGTGCCGCTATTGGTTATTACGGCAGGTGCCCCGCCCATATTGACGGCCAATGGGCCACTATCTGCGATAATGGAACCGGCATTGGTCAAACTATAGGTTTGACCGGTCGCCGCGCCAACATCAGTCTCAAAGGCCCCCGAGGCGGCGCGAATAATGCCACTTGCCGTATTGGTGAATTGCGGCGAAGGCGTGTTTGCATCAACGACAAAATTACTGAAGCGCACCGCGCTGTCGCCGCTGGCCTCAATACGACCGCTATTGCTGAAGACGGTCTCATTGCCGCCCCAACTGGCAAAGGCATTGTCACCTGCCGTCACTTCAATTGTGCCGCTATTGACCACATTCACCGCATCGGTAAAGCCCGACATGACTACGGCGTTGCCGGTGCGACTCGTAATGGTGCCGAGATTGTCAAAATCAAGCGATGGCGTTTCCAATTGATGGTCGGCATAAATCGCATTGCTGCCATTTGACGTGATTGCCCCTGTGCTCAAATTCTCAATCGCCAGTTCCCCGCCAAAACCGACAAAGCGCAACACATGATCGGCCGATTGGGAAGCTGCCGGAAATGGTGCCGCCATTGGAAAAATCGAGGCGTGCATTATTGTTCGATGGGCCGAAAACAATCGTGTCATCAGCCGCCGAAATGGTCGCCGTATTGGCGTTGGTGAAATTCAGCGTGGCTTCAAAATCTGCCAGCGTCACCGCGCCATTGCCGGTCGCGCTAATCGCACCGCTCGCATTATTGTTGAAGTCCACCTGATGATTGCCAATGCCGGAAAAGCTGACAGCCGAAGCGCCGGCGGTTGCGCGAATGGAACCGTTATTGTCGAAATTCACCTGCTCGTTTATGTCGAGCAATGTCACGGTCTCGCTGTCCGCATCAATGCGCCCGCCGGATTGATTGTTGAAGACGACCATCTCGTTGCCGGCCAGTGATGTGTCATTCATATCGACGTAAACGGCGCGCGTCCCTGCCGACTCGATGACGCCGCTATTGACCAATGAGAAATCAGCCGACACCTCGCTTAAATTTATCAAATGGTCGGCGGCACTGTCGCGCGCGCTTAATGTTCCGCTATTGGTAATGCGCGTAATGGCCCCATCGACATCTTCCAGCACCATCAAATCATTGTCGGCCATTATCTCACCGCTATTGCTCAAGGTAAATTCGGTAATGTCTGCGCTGTCACCCTGCAAATAAATCGCCGTATCACCCAATGCCTCAATGGTGCCCGAAGCGGCGTTTGTCAGGCTGACGGCATTATCGCCAATATCGGTAATGCGAATGGCATTATTGCCCGCGACGGCTGAGGCAGTCGCCTTGGCTTCAGCACCGGCAATAATCAGACCGCTATTGTTCAGCGTAAAGCTCGCCACGGTGGCATCGAGAAATATCGTGCCGCCACTATTGGCATCGCTATTGGCCAGCACATTGCCGACCGAGCTGATCGCCGATGACGCGCCATTGGTGATGGAAATGGTATCGACAGATGCTGCTAATTCGCCATGAATGGCAGCCGGTGCATCACCCGGTTGAGTTGTTCCGGCCATGATGAACCAAGATTTGAAATCACCATGCTGGCGCCGGAAAACCGTCGAGCAGCAGGGCGTAATTGCCGCCTGCGGTGATAAACCCTCATTGCTGATTGATGAAAAATTTGAATTGCTCAAATCGACCAGCATTGTCTTGGTGGCCGTGATGATGCCTTCATTGGTAAAAGTCACATCATCATTGGCACCGTTAAACCTCGTTAAAATAAGAGCATTGCTGGCATTTGTCGAAATTAATGCCGCCGGATGCCATATTGGTGAAGGCCAGCGTCGCATCAGCACCCGATTCTTTGACCAAACGCAGAGCATATTTATTGTCAGGGTCGGGAAAAGGCCGGTAAATTCTTGCGAGGCGGAAATGCCCTGAATTTTCAATCACAATCGTGCCACTCAAATCGGTCAAATTGACGGTTTGGTCCAGCGCCGCGATTGAACCGCTATTGGTGAACTTCAAATCGCTTATCGTGCTGCCCGCCAAAGCGAATTGGCGACCTGCCGACAAAGTGCCGGAATTTGTCAGGCAATAGCTGTCCGCCTCAGCCTCAGCATCAGCATCGCAAGCCAGACTTTCGATCAACAATGCATGGTCGGTCGTTGAGCTAATCGTGCCGCTATTGGTTATGGTGCTTTCATCATCGACCGCGCCGCTGCGATTCAGTCGCACGGCATAATTATCGGTCGCGGTCGCATCGGCATCATTGATTTCTTGCGTTGAAGAAATGACCCCGCCATTTGAGAAATTAATCTTGCCGTTCACCGTTTCCAAATTGACGGTTCGATCGCGCGCATCAATCAGCCCCGCCGTTCTGGTAAAACTAATTTCGCCCGTCGTGCCGGTCAGCGCGATGGCCTGTTCATTTGAAAGGGCGGGCGGCACGCGATGATCGGGAATATTTCCGGCATTGGTCAAGTGTCACATTGCCGGTCACGCCCGAGGCGGCAATGGCCAATGTATTTTCGGCAATGATGGAAGCGCCCGCCGCATTGGCCAAGCTAATGTCGCCACTCACGCCATCCAATAAAATGGCATTTTGCCCGGTGGCCTTAATTTCGCGACTGCCCGAATTGGTCGTCACAATATTACCGCTCGAATTCACGACATAGCCATTATGGATTGCAATAACGGAGGAGGTGCTGCCCGATGCGCCGGTCAAATCAATCGCTTTCTGATTGGTGTTGATTGAACCCGAATTCACCAGACGAAAATAACCTTCAAGGCTTCTGTAAATTTAATCGGCGTGATTATTATTGCTGAAATCGTGCCTGATTTTTGAGGAAGATCAGACCCTTCAGCGCCCTTGCCGTTAATGGCATTATTGGTGCCGCTGGAATTGGTTGAAACGGAACCGCTGTTTTGATGTCCAGCGGCCCGCCATCTAAAGCAGAAAAATCAAACGCCTGGCTGGTCGCCGCGGTGATGGAGCCGCTATTGCTGATATCAACATCAATCTCGCCACCGGTCGCATTGGTATCTTCGATAACAAATGCGGCGCTGGTCTGGCCGATATGGTGCCGCTATTGACGATGGCCATTTCAACTTTTCGGTAGCTGAACTGTTGCCTATTTCCAGACGTTCAACGCGTTCCGGCATTGTCGATTAAAGAGATGGTGATCGGTGCTGTTATTGGTTGTCAAAGTGCCGATGATTGAGCCATTGCATTCAAATCTGTCGTTAATCGGCCGTCCCGGAAAAATTGATCGTATCGACCTGCCCGTATTGGTTGAAAAAAGGCGATTTGTAATATCGGTCGCATCAAATTCGGTTCAGAAGCTGAATTGTCCATGGTGATATTTTCGGCTGCGGCCAAATCAATGGTGCCAATGGTTCCCGTCAGGGAAATATTGGCATCAACGGCGCTGGCCAACCCCATTGTGCCGATTGTGGCGGATAAATAATTGCTCGAACTGTCATCGCTATCACCAACTAATGGCTGTCGATGTCACCGTGAAATTCGATGCGCCGTCCAAATCAATTCGTCAATCAAACCGGCCAGAGTCAGAACTGCATCACTGATTGGCATTGGCGTTGCCCAAATCAAGCAAACCGTCAATTTCAACCGCATCGGTTAAGGTGAAAATAATATTGCTCTGCCCTGCCGTTGCACCGACATTACCAAGCACCTGACCCTAAAATTGATGCGCTGTTCCGTTGTTGTGCCGCCGACAAAGGTAAAACCGTCATCATCGAAATAATTATCTTCGTCGCTGATTTTCCGTTCGTGTTGTTTCTTCCGTGCGGTCGGCAACCCCATCGGCCGGATCATCATCATAATCGGTATTGACAATATCCGTTCTCGAAACCGAGCCGATGCAAATACCGGCAATGTCGATATTGTAGTCACCCTGCGTGGTTATATTGGCCCAATTGTCGACAGCATGGATGGCTGACGGGGTAATGCTACGATTACCGGTAACGACTGAGTCGCGCGCCGGAACAGTGTTATCGGTCATCGCCTCAGTATCGGGTGAGACATCAATCTCATTAAGGTCAACAACATTGTTGGAATTCAAATCGGTAAAGCAATAGCCGGGCGATACGCTTTGAATGGCCCGTGTCGGCGTGCCCACCACCACTTGTGCCAAAGCCATTTGAGGGCGTAAGGCCAACACCAAACACACAACGAAAACGATGCAGATAGGACGCAACATCGACAAGGCAAAACCCTTCACACAGACCCGAAAAAACTAGCCCGATTCTAGAGTTTAACCCTGCAACAATTCAGCAAAAGAATGTGGATATGGCGGGAGTGACGGGACTCGAACCCGCGACCTCCGGCGTGACAGGCCGGCGCTCTAACCAAACTGAGCTACACCCCCAACAGGTGTTATGAAGCCATTTCATTAGGGCTCGATGAACAGGGTGTCAAGCCTGCGACAAAAGCCGGAAATGGTGGGCGGTGACGGGATCGAACCGCCGACCCTCTCGGTGTAAACGAGATGCTCTCCCAGCTGAGCTAACCGCCCCACGGAGACAGCGTGTAGCGCATCACCGTTAAAAAAGCAAAAAAAAACATCGGCTGCTCTTAAAAAAGAACAGCCGATGCCGAAATTGATATGTGACGCTTAGTTTACAGCGTCTTTCAGAGCTTTACCGGCCTTAAATTTCGGCTGGTTAGAAGCTTTGATTTGAATGGTTTCGCCGGTACGCGGATTGCGACCGGTCGTCGCTTTCCGGTGCGTTACCGAGAAAGTTCCGAAACCGACAAGGCGAACTTCGCCGCCATTGCCCAAAGAACCGGCAATGTTGTCGAGAACAGCATCAACGGCTTTTGTTGCGTCAACTTTTGACAGACCTGCGTCGTCAGCAACTTGACTGATCAAATCGTTTTTGTTCATGAGACCCTCCTTAAATTGGCTCCAACATATCGACAAGATAAGCCTATGCGCCGATTCATAGTCACGTCAAAGAGAAAATTCGCAGTTTTTCCCCAATCAGGAGGTTGATACTTAGTGCGGTTGCGAGACGTCGCCGCTATTTTCGCCGCTCAAATTGCGGCTGGCATAATAGGCTTCTTCATCCCATTCAATCTCGGTCGGCATTTTCTGCAAAGCGTGCTGAAGAACTTGGTCCATATTTTCCACGGAATGATTTCCAGACCTTCTTTGATGTTATCGGGCACATCGGCCAGGTCTTTCTCATTTTCCAATGGAATCAATACTTTAGTAATTCCACCGCGAAGCGCTGCGAGAAGCTTCTCCTTCAATCCGCCAATCGGCAATACGCGACCACGCAAGGTCACCTCGCCCGTCATCGCCACTTCTTTGCGCACGGGAATGCCCGTCATGACCGAAACAATAGCCGTTGCCATGGCGGTGCCGGCCGATGGGCCGTCTTTCGGCGTCGCCCCTTCTGGCACATGAACGTGAATATCTTTTTTATCAAAAAGAGGCGGTTCAATGCCAAAAAGTGTGGCGCGAGAGCGCACATATGACGATGCGGCGTTAATTGATTCTTTCATCACATCGCCCAATTTACCGGTTGTTGTCATGCGGCCTTTGCCCGGCAGCATCACACCTTCAATGGTCAACAGCTCGCCGCCGACTTCGGTCCACGCCAAACCGGTCACAACACCGACTTGGTCTTCGACCTCAGCAAGGCCGAAGCGGAAGCGTTCAACACCGGCATAATCACCGAGATTATCAGTGGTCAGGGCTACCGTTTCGCGCTCGCCTTTAACGATTTCCGTTGTTGCTTTGCGGGCCAAAGACGCCAATTCGCGTTTCAGGCCACGCACACCCGCCTCACGCGAATAATTGCGTATCAGCTTGCGAATGGCGTCTTCATCAATTTCAAATTCACCGACACGCAGGCCGTGCTCTTCAATGGTTTGCGGTAGCAAATGCTCTTTGGCGATTTCAACCTTCTCATCTTCCGTATAACCGGCAATCCGAATGACCTCCATACGGTCGAGCAGCGGGCCCGGAATATTCAAGGAATTGGCCGTGGTAACAAACATCACATTGGAAAGGTCATAATCGACTTCCATATAATGGTCGTTAAACGTGTTGTTTTGCTCAGGATCCAGCACTTCAAGCAAGGCTGATGACGGGTCGCCGCGATAATCGGCGCCCAATTTATCAATCTCATCAAGCAGCATGAGCGGATTGGTCGCCTTAACCTTTTTCATCGACTGAATGACTTTGCCCGGCATGGAACCGATATAAGTGCGGCGGTGACCGCGCACTTCGCTTTCATCGCGCACACCGCCCAGCGACATGCGGACAAACTCACGCCCTGTCGCGGCGGCAATTGACTTGCCAAGCGAGGTTTTACCGACCCCCGGAGGGCCGACAAGGCACAAAATCGGGCCTTTCAACTTCTTCGAGCGTTGCTGCACAGCGAGATATTCGAGAATCCGCTCTTTGACTTTTTCCAAGCCATAATGGTCGGCATTCAAGATTTTCTCAGCATGCGTCAGGTCTTTTTTGATGCGGCTTTTCTTGCCCCAGGGCACGGCCAGCAACCAGTCGAGATAATTGCGCACAACCGTCGCTTCGGCTGACATCGGGCTCATTGATTTGAGCTTCTTCATCTCGGCATCGGCTTTTTCCCGCGCCTCTTTTGACAATTTGGTATTGGCGATTTGCTCTTCAAGCTCGCCAACTCATTGCCGCCATCTTCACCCTCGCCGAGTTCTTTTTGAATGGCTTTAATTGCTCGTTCAAATAATACTCGCGTTGAGTTTTTCCATTTGCCGCTTTACGCGACCACGGATTTTCTTTTCGACCTGCAAAACACCGACTTCGCCTTCCATATGGCCAAGAATGGCCTCAAGGCGTTTATTCACCTCGATGATTTCAAGCAGCGCCTGCTTCTCATCAAGGCTGATATTCAAATGACCGGCAATGGTATCGGCCAGTTTAATCGGATCGTCGATTTGGCTGACATTCGATTGCACTTCCGGCGGAATTTTGCGGTTCAGCTTTACATATCCGTCAAATTGGCTAACCGCAGAGCGCATCAGCGCACGAATTTCTTCGCCATCTTCAACGCTCTCGGTCAAAGCCAGCGCGCTGGCCTCAAAAAACGCTTCATTGTCGAGATAATCAAGCATTTTGGCGCGCGATTGCCCCTCGACAAGCACTTTCACCGTGCCGTCGGGCAGTTTCAGCATTTGCAAGACCGAGCCAATCGTGCCGATTTGATGCATATCCTTCGGCTCCGGATCATCTTGGTCACCGTCTGTTTGGCTAACCAGTAACATGTCTTTGTCATTGGCCATGACATCTTCCAGCGCACGAATAGATTTTTCGCGTCCGACAAAAAGCGGCACAATCATGCCGGGGAAGACCACAATATTGCGCAACGGCAATACCGGTAAAACGACTGGGTATTCGGTCTGTTGTTCGAGATTGTCACTCATTATTTCAACTTTCCTTTAGACGGCGGCAGGAAATTCAGTTACCCGCGATTCCGAGACGCTGTTCAACTGTAATGTGGGGGTCTTCCACATGGTTTTCAATGGTAAGGCAGAAAAACAGCCCGCGACAAAATGGCGGCCCGAAGGCCGCCATCTCAAAGATCTGTCAAAAATCAGGGCTAAGAAGCGCCTAAGAGGCGGTCGGCGCCGCCGCTTCGTCTTCTTTTTTGGCGTAAATATACAAAGGCTTGGCTGTCCCCTCGACAACCTCTTTGCTGATAACCACTTCTTCGACGCCGTCCAAAGCGGGCAGTTCGAACATGGTATCCAGCAAAATGCCCTCAATCACCGAGCGCAAGCCACGCGCACCGGTTTTGCGCTCAATGGCTTTGCGGGCAATTGCCAACAAAGCATCATCTTGGAAGGTCAGCGTGCTTTCTTCCATATCGAACAGGCGCTGATATTGTTTCACCAGCGCGTTTTTCGGCTGGCTCAAAATCGTCACCAAAGCATTCTCGTCCAAATCTTCCAAAGTGGCGAGCACCGGCAAACGGCCGACAAATTCAGGAATAAGGCCGAATTTCAGCAAATCTTCCGGCTCAAGCTCTTTCAAAAGCTCGCCCGTATTGCGCTCTTCGGGAATTTCTACTTTCGCGTTAAAGCCGATAGAGGTTTCATTGCCGCGCTGCGAAATCACCCGCTCAAGGCCGGCAAAAGCACCGCCGCAAATAAACAATATATTGGTCGTGTCGACTTGCAGGAATTCCTGCTGCGGATGCTTGCGCCCACCTTGCGGCGGCACAGAGGCAACCGTGCCTTCCATGATTTTCAGCAGAGCCTGTTGCACGCCCTCGCCCGACACATCGCGGGTGATGGACGGGTTGTCGGACTTGCGGCTGATTTTGTCGACCTCATCAATATAGACAATGCCGCGCTGCGCCCGCTCGACATTATAGTCGGCCGCTTGCAACAGCTTCAGGATGATGTTTTCGACATCTTCACCGACATAACCGGCTTCCGTCAAAGTCGTGGCATCGGCCATTGTAAACGGCACATCAAGAATGCGCGCCAGCGTTTGCGCCAGCAGTGTCTTGCCGCAACCGGTCGGGCCGACCAGCAAAATATTCGACTTGGCCAATTCAACATCGGCATTTTTCTGCGCATGGTTGAGGCGCTTGTAGTGATTGTGCACGGCAACCGACAGCACCCGCTTGGCGTGTGATTGGCCGATAACATAATCATCAAGAACTTCGAGAATTTCGCCCGGTGTCGGCACGCCATCATCGGTTTTGACCAATGAGGCTTTACTTTCCTCGCGAATAATATCCATGCACAACTCAACGCATTCATCACAGATGAACACGGTCGGGCCCGCAATCAGCTTGCGCACCTCGTGTTGGCTTTTGAAACAAAACGAGCAATAAAGCGTGATTTTGCTGTCGCTGCTGCCAGTGCCGCCGCTATCGCTTCCGCTGCCTACTTTACTCATATTTCAGTCCTTTCATCAGCCTATGGAAAAAGGCTGCAGTTCTGATTCGTTATCTCACTTCACCACAAAGGCGGTGAAAAGTGCAAGCGTCGCCTATTTAATCGGCTTTTTCATCGTCGGTGCGTTTGGTCGTCACCTCATCGACAATGCCGAAATCTTTCGCCTGCTCTGCCGTCATAAAGGTATCGCGTTCCAGCGCATCTTCAATTTTGCGCAAAGTCTGCCCCGTATGCTCGACATAAATTTTATTAAGGCGGGCGCGCATATCGAGAATTTCTTGCGCGTGGCGTTCAATATCTGAAGCCTGCCCCTGAAAACCGCCTGAAGGCTGGTGCACCATAATACGCGCATTGGGCAGGGCGAAACGCATGCCGCTTTCACCTGCCGCCAACAGCAAAGAGCCCATAGAGGCGGCTTGGCCGATGCACAAAGTGGCCACCGGTGCGCGGATATATTGCATGGTGTCGTAAATCGCCATGCCCGATGTCACCACCCCGCCCGGCGAGTTGATATACATGGAGATTTCCTTTTTCGGATTCTCCGCTTCCAGAAACAAAAGCTGCGCCGTAATCAGGCTGGCCATATAATCTTCGACACCGCCGGTGACAAAAATCACCCGCTCTTTCAACAAGCGCGAATAAATGTCGAAGGCACGCTCCCCACGGCTGGATTGCTCCACCACCATCGGCACAAGCGTGTTCATATAGGTATCAACCGGATCGTGCATTTCTGTCTCCTTGTTTGCTGCCCCTAATGTGGGGTGTTTTGCCGCAAACGCCAAGTGCTAAAGGAGGCAAAAATGCCGCGGCACGGTTTTATTTCTTGTCTGCGTCCTTTTTGGCGGCTGCTTTTTTGGCCGGTGCCTTTTTCTTGGCAGCCGGTTTTTTAGCAGCGGCTTTCTTGGCCGGTTCTTTCTTCGCAACAGCCTTTTTGGTGGCCGGTTTTTTGGCGGTGGCCTTTTTGGCTGGGGCTTTTTTCTCGGGCTTGGGCTTTTCAGCTTCTTCCGCACCCGGCTCCATCATCAGCTCTTCCAGCGATACTTTCTTATCGCTGACTTTGGCCAATTCACAGATGAAATCGACGACTTTTTCTTCAAAAATCGGTGCACGAATTTGCGCCATCGCTTCCGGATTTTGCTGGAAATATTCAAACACTTGTTGTTCCTGCCCCGGGAATTGCTGCACGCGCTGCATCAGCCCCTGATTCAATTCTTCCTGCGTGACCTGAATTTCATTATTATTGCCGACCTCGGCCAACACCAATCCGGTGCGCACACGACGCTCGGCAATGCCGCGATATTCAGCCCGCAAATCCTCTTCGCTTTCGTCGAGGTCTTCCAGCTTTTGTTGATTGTTTTCAAGCTCATGCTCGAATTGGTGCCAAATTTGGTTGAACTCCATTTCGACCATGCTCGGCGGCAAGTCAAAATCGTGTCCGTCCGATAATTGGTCGAGCAAATCCTTCTTCATATGGCCGCGCGACATTTGCTCATAATCGCGACCGATTTGCTCACGCATCGCATCTTTCAGCTTTTCAAGGCTTTCCATGCCCAATGAGGTGGCGAAATCTTCATTAATCTCGGCATCTTTCGGTTCGCTCACTTCATGCACGGTGCATTCAAACACTGCCGCCTTACCCGCCAGTTCCGACGCGCCATATTCCTCAGGGAATGAAACCTCGACATCTTTCTTGTCGCCGGCTTTGGTGCCGACCAATTGCTCTTCAAAGCCCGGAATGAACTGGCCCGAACCGAGCTCAAGGTCAAAGCCTTCACCGGCACCGCCTTCAAAGGCTTCGCCGTCAATACGACCGATAAAGTCAATCTTCACGCGGTCGCCATCTTTGGCTTTGGCGGTTTTGGCGCGGGCAACAAATTCTTTGCGCGAGGAAGCGAGGCGTTCCAGCGCTTCATCGACGCGCGCATCATCAACATCGACAACCGGCTTTTCCAGTTTCAACTTAGAGAAATCGGCCAACGTAATCGGCGGAATGACTTCATAAGTGACATCATAAACAAGATCAGCCGAACCGTTAATAATCTCTTCGGCTTCACCGACCAGCTTAATTTCAGGCTGCATGGCAGGGCGCTCATCGCGGTCGGTCAGCATTTGCTGGCTCGATTCATTGACCGTTTCCTGAATGATTTCACCCATGAGCTGCTCGCCGTAGGTTTTGCGGATATGCGCGACCGGCACTTTGCCCGGACGAAAGCCTTTCAACTGCACCTGATCTTTGATGCTGTCGATTTTGCTTTCCAGCTTGCCTGCCAAATCGGCGGCGGCGACGGTAATTTGCACTTCGCGCGCCAGTCCTTCGGCGCTCACTTCCTTAATGTTCATTTTCTTCCTCTTATCCCCGCTTTTGGCGGGCTCTATTTGGTGCGGGCGGAGGGACTTGAACCCCCACACCTCTCAGTACCAGAACCTAAATCTGGCGCGTCTACCAATTCCGCCACGCCCGCATGAAACTCATGGGGCGGTCTATAGCAGGAGACGCGCGCAAACGCCAGACTCTAAAGACGGGTAAAATAAACCCGAACCCTTAAATTTCAGTTAGACAGTTTTGCCCTCCTGCCCTATGCTGAAACGAATAGGAGATTGTGATGACCGTTTACATTATTGCCCGTTTCAAAATTCACGACCGCGCCGGTTATGACCGCTATGAGGAAAACTTCCTCGAAGTGTTTGAGCCCTATGGCGGCACCATGCTGAGCGTTGATGAGGAGCCAACAATCTTGCAAGGCGAGTTTGATTTCACCCGCTCCGTCTTGCTCGAATTTCCGTCCGCCGAACAGGCTATGGCATGGATGAGCTCACCCGAATATCAAGAGATTGCCAAGCACCGGCTGGAAGCCAGCGTCGGCAATGCGATTATGGTGAAAAAGCTGGAAACGGGTGAACTCGAAGAGCGCTTGGCGGACAAGGGTTAAGACCTCTTCCCCAACTCTATCTTCATATCTTCAGTCTCTTCGCCCTGCGCGACCAGTGACAGGCTTGTGCCGTCCGTGTCGAATATGGAGAGCGAGCAGTTTTCCGGCGCGAAGCTGACAACATCTGCTGCACCGGTGGCGGCGCAATAAGCGGCATTGAGCGCGATGAAATGCGAGAAGATAACGACCGCCTCGCCCTTAAAGGCGTTCAGCGTGTTCACCACATTGTCGTTCCAGCCGCGAAAATCAACACCGCTTTCAACACTCACCGCATCGCGATAAAGCCCTTCCCATGTGCCGGCCATCACGCGGCGCAGCCAATCGGTGCGCGCCGTCAAATCTTCCAGCGGCGGCGGAATTTCTCCGACACCGGCTTCTATTTGCGGCGTCACACCCCAAGCTGCGGCCAGCGGCGCGGCGGTTTCTTGGCAACGTTTGAGCGGGCTGGAATATATCGACACGGGCGTAGCGACCAGCGCTTGCACTTTTTTAGCCACAGCTTCAGCTTGTGCAAGCCCCAATTCATTAAGGCCGGGATCGGCATCACCATCCCATCCGGCCGCCGCCTTGCCGTGGCGTATCATATATATGCGGGTCATTTAATTATCCGGCGTGAAAATATTAATTTGGTTTTCATTGACCGCCAGCGAGCCTTTCAGGCCGATGCCATCTTCTGCCATCAGGCGGTCAATCTGACCGCCCTCGCGGGTCATATGCGCGCAAAAGCGTTCGCCGCTTTCCATGCGCCCGATAATAATGCCATCGGCATCTTTACCGGCGACATGCGCCACCGTGTAGCTTTCAATCGTGCCCGTGCCATTGGCTTCATCGACAAAAGGCAATTTATCCATCGCGTCAATTTTGCCCTGCAAGACGCTCGGGGCTTGGCGTTGCCAGTCGCCTTCAAACGGGGTTGTGGAATAAAGCCCCAGCGAATGCTTGGTCAAAAACCAGCCATTGCCGTTGCAAAAACCTTTACTGCCCGGATTGGCGCGCAGCTTTTGCGCCATCAGCGCCACTGACATCAGCGTATAAGCATTTCCTGCCCCACCGAAATAAGGCAGGCCGCCGGTTACGGTGAAGGGGCGCGGGTCGTCTTCGGCAATGCCCATTTCACGGCACGCCACCTCCACCGCCACGGGGAAGCACGAATAAAGGTCGAAATAATCAATATCCGAGACCTGCCAACCGGCCATATCCAGCGCCAGTTCGGCCATGCCTTTCATGGCGTGGCTGCGATGCAGGTCTGGGCGTTCAATCGGGTTCCAAATATCATTGGCTTCGGCGCAGCCGTGCAGATAGACCCACTTGCTTTCATCAATGCCCATCTCACGCGCCTTGCCGACCGAGGTCAGAATGACCGCCGAGGCTTGGTCAATACGAATGACCGAGTTCATATATTTCGGATAGGGATAACCGACCAAGCGATTGGCGTCATTGACCGTGGCGATTTCCTGTGCCGTGCGCGCAACCGGAAACCAGCTATAAGGGTTTTGCGCCGCCACTTCGGTAAAGGGCTGCATCAACTCACCCAGCTTTTGCATATGGGTCGGCATATCGCGGCCAAGATGATGGCGCAGCGCGTTTTCAAATATCGGATAATAATTGACCGGATAATAGAGCATGTGACGCCGCTCGACCGGCGAACAGCCGTCTTTTTCAACGCCGATTTCCTCGCGCGGGCCATCAACATCATCGTTCCAACCGGCGCTCTGGCTGTGGTCAACCCCCTGCCCCAGCGCCGCCATAATAGAGCCAAGCCCCTCGCCGCCGACCAGCATGGCCGTGCCGACATCGCCATTGGCGATGCGCTCGGCCAATTCATTAATCATCATTTGTGGAGAATTGCCGCCGGTCGCCGCAATCAGCGCTTGCGCCGGTTCAATGTCCAAATGGCGCGCCACACTGAGGCCGATATTATTATATTTGCCGAAAGGCAGATTGCGCCCTTCCGGCGAGTCCGTAACAAAACGAATGCCCGCTACCGTATCAATATGCGCCTTATCCAGCGCCGCGTCGGTAATCGCGGTTGTCGCTGCCTCAGCCAGCAGCGCCAGCGGCGATTTGGCTTTGCTTGCATCTTTTTCTTTTTGAACCGTCAGACCGCTGCCGATTAAAATAGGTGTATTATCGTTTGGCATGAAACTCCCCCCGCTTGGCGGCGAGTGTATCGGCAGCGGCGCACTATTTGAAGCCAATTATGCGTTTTGCGGTATTTTTTGCGATAAATGCACAAAAAATAGCCAGCTGTATAATTTTTAATCATATTTGCTCGAATTGCCTGCCTACGCTCGGCAAAGCCTTGACGAATCTAACACCCCATATTTGGCACGCTTTTTGCATCGGTAAGGGGAGAGATTATGTTCAGGAGACGACAATGAAGAAGATTGAAGCCATAATAAAACCGTTCAAGCTGGACGAAGTCAAAGACGCTTTGCAAGAAGCCGGTATTCAAGGGATTACCGTTGTCGAGGCAAAAGGTTTTGGCCGCCAGAAAGGCCATACGGAACTTTATCGCGGCGCAGAATACGTCGTGGACTTTCTTCCGAAAGTAAAACTTGAAGTTGTTGTTGCTGACAGTTTGCTTGAGGGGGCTATCGAAGCCATTAAAGGGGCAGCCGAAACCGGCCGCATCGGTGATGGCAAGATTTTCGTTTCCGACATCAGTGAAGCCATCCGTATTCGGACAGGCGAAACCGGCGACGAAGCCCTATAACCCTAATTTTCACTGACCAGATTTGGAGATTTCGAATGTCAGATGCTTCTACAGTTCAAAAAATGATCAAGGATAATGAGGTCCAATATGTTGACCTGCGTTTCACCGACCCGCGCGGTAAAATGCAGCACGTCACTCTGGACATCGACTTGATTGACGATGATTTCTTTGCCGAAGGCACCATGTTTGACGGTTCGTCAATCGCCGGCTGGAAAGCCATTAACGAGTCGGACATGGTTTTGATGCCCGACACCTCAACCGCGCGCCTTGATCCGTTCTACGCGCAACAAACGCTGACCCTGTTCTGCAATATTTTGGAGCCGAATTCAGGTGAAGCCTATAATCGCGACCCGCGCTCGACCGCGCTGCGCGCCGAAGAATATCTGAAGTCCACCGGCATTGGTGACACGGTATATTTCGGCCCGGAAGCGGAGTTTTTCGTATTTGACGATGTGCGCTTCTCAACCGACCCCTACAATACGGGTTTCGCGCTGGACAGCTCCGAACTGCCGGACAATTCAGGCACGGAGTATGAGGCCGGTAATATGGGCCACCGTCCGCGCACCAAAGGCGGCTACTTCCCGGTCAATCCGGTCGATAGCGGCCAAGACCTGCGTTCGGAAATGCTTTCCGTGATGAAAGAAATGGGCCTCGAAGTTGAAAAGCACCACCACGAAGTGGCGGCTGCCCAGCACGAGCTTGGCCTGAAATTCGGCACGCTGACCAGCATTGCTGACAGCCTGCAGCTTTACAAATATGTCGTGCACAACGTTGCCCATGCCTATGGCAAGTCAGCAACCTTTATGCCGAAGCCGGTTGCCGGAGATAACGGCACGGGCATGCACTGCCACCAATCAATTTGGAAAGACGGCAAGCCGCTTTTCGCCGGTGACAAATATGGGGATTTGAGCCAAGACTGCCTGTATTACATTGGCGGCATCATCAAGCACGCACGCGCGCTGAATGCCCTGACCAATCCGTCAACCAACAGCTATAAGCGTCTGATTCCAGGCTTTGAAGCACCGGTTCTGCTGGCTTACTCTGCCCGCAACCGTTCCGCTTCTTGCCGTATTCCGTTCGCCACATCGGCACCGGGCAAGCGTATTGAAATCCGCTTCCCTGACCCTACCGCCAACCCGTATCTGGCTTTCTCAGCCATGATGATGGCCGGTCTGGACGGTATCGAGAACAAAATCGATCCGGGCGATCCGATGGATAAAGACCTTTACGAATTGCCGCCGGAAGAATTGGCAACCGTTCCGCAAGTCTGTGGCTCGCTGCGCGATGCCGCCGAAGCGCTGGACGCTGACCGCGACTTCCTGAAAAAAGGTGGGGTGATGGATGATGACCAAATCGACGGTTATCTCGAGCTCAAGTGGGAAGAAATCTACAATTACGAGCACACACCGCATCCGGTTGAATTCGACATGTATTACAGCGTCTAAATGAGACCATGACAGGGCGTTCCTCCCACGCCCTCCAACAGAACGCCCCTACTGCACATCAGTAGGGGCGTTTTTTGTTGCCGCCAGTTCCAGCATCAAACCCGACACTTGCTCTCGCGGCATGGGGGCATCCTTATTGAACGTCAAATGCAGCAAGTCGCCCTCGCGGCGAATGGCAAATAAAGTATCTTCCGGCAAATAATCGGCACGCCCGATTTGCAACCAACGCACCAGCACATAACAAGGCAAGGCAAAACCGCCGAGCGCAGCGAGCAGCATAAAAATCTGCACCCCCGCCGACGCATTATAAAAAACATCCCCAAAACCCATCATCGCCTCCGTTTCTTATTGTTAAACGCGATACCGACACCTGCTGTCGCAGGTGCCGGGGCGTAACAAACCGAAACAAGAGTAACGGCCGCGACGTATTCCGCCGGGGCGTTATTTCGCCGCCACCGGCTATAAGCACCCGCGAGCTTGCTGGCTAAGGTGCGCCTTGCCTCAGCGCAGCCTTGCAACGCAAGGCAAGTTGGCCGACCACTATGACCCCCATATGCTTTGACAGACACCTCGAAGCCATATCAGTTGCTTGGCAACCCCCTATTTATGTTTATGCGCAGCCAGGCGTAACCTCCACCTCCAAGCCAACGAGTTGGCGGAGGTGTCGTTCGCGACTGCGCACGGGTCGTCGACGGCTAACGCCGTGGAGCGCAGCATGCCATGAATTGCATTAATCTAGACGCCTAACCATTCCAATGCGCGTTATAGGCGGCGGCGGCTTTTTTCTCGCTCGACTGATAGCCGGTAAAGGCCTTGAACACGCCGAGGTCGAGATCGGGCTCGCGCCCCTCGCCCATATTGATGATTTGCGTGCACCACCAGCCTTGCTGGCCCCAACCATTCAAGGCGGCAAAAGTGCGGAACGGCGAATTGAGGCCGAGCAATGGGCGTAGAAATTTCGGGCCAATCTCCAACGACTTCTCAAAAATCGTCGTGGTGTCTTCTGAGCCGTCAATCAGCTTATTGACAATCTGCGTATCAACACAAAGCGGACGACCGAGACCAATCATGTCGCAAGCATCAGCCGCCAGCGCGGCATCCATTCCGGCGCGGGAGCGGAAACCGCCGGTTACCATCATCGGGTTTTTGAACACGGCGCGAATGTCTTTCGCGTAATCGAGGAAATAGGCTTCGCGCGCCACCGTGCTTTCGCGCAAGGATTCAGCGCGATCGGGGTTCAGCGTCAAATTGTCGAGACCGACCAGTTTCGGTTGCTCATAAGTGCCGCCGGAAACTTCCAGCAAGTCCAGCCCCTCATCATTGAGCCAGGTGGCAACTTGCACCGACTCCTCATGCGTGAAACCGCCCTTTTGGAAATCAGCCGAATTGAGCTTCAGCGCGACGGGGAATTTATCACCCACCGCTTTGCGCACGGCGCGAATGGCTTCCAGCAAAAGCCGTGCACGGTTTTCAAGGCTACCGCCCCATTCATCGGTGCGCGTGTTCACATCCGGCGAGAGAAACTCAGACAGCAAATAGCCATGCGCGCCATGCAATTGCACGCCGGTAAAGCCCGTGTCTTGCGCCACTTTCGCGGTATGGGCAAAGCGCTGAATAATATCGAGAATTTCATCATGCTCCAGCGCACGCGGCTTGCCGAAAGCAGCGCCCGGCATTTTCAACTGCACATCGGATGGGCCGACCGGTGTCGGTGCAACAGCGGCCGGTGTTTGGCGTCCGGCATGCGAGATTTGCATCCATAAATGCGTATTGTTTTTCGTGCCCGCCTCTGCATAGGCCTGCAGGCGCGAGATTTGTTCATTGCTCTGCTCGCCCTCAATCACCACATTGGCAGGGCGCTCGAGATAGCGATGGTCAATCTGCACATTGCCAGTCAGCAAAATGCCCGAGCCGCCTTCGGCCCAACGCGAATACAGCGTCACGTGCTTGTCAGTGGCGCGGTTTTGCTCATCTGCCAGACCTTCCGTCATCGCCGCTTTGCAAATACGGTTTTTGATTTCGGCCCCGCAGGGCAAAACAAGTGATTTTTCTATATTAACGTTGCTCATGAACTACCTCCCACGGCTTGTGTCGGGTAAACTAGCAATCGAATCACAAACTGCAAGTGCGGAGTGCCTTATGGCGAAAAAGAAATCAGCCGATTTGTTCGATGAGGCACCGGTGGCCAAAGCCACGGCCAAAAAATCCGCTGCCAGACCGAAGAAAAACGCCGAAAAAGGCTATTCCGCTGCGGATATTGAAGTGCTTGAAGGACTGGAGCCGGTGCGCCGCCGCCCGGGCATGTATATTGGCGGCACAGACAGCCGCGCCATGCACCATCTCTTCGCCGAGGTCATCGACAATTCGATGGATGAGGCAGTGGCCGGTCATGCCAGCTTTATCGAAGTCGAGTTTATGGAAGGCAATCGCCTGTCCGTGCGCGATAATGGGCGCGGTATCCCGGTTGACCCGCACCCGAAATATAAAGACAAATCCGCCCTTGAAGTGATTATGACGACGCTGCATGCGGGCGGTAAATTCGGCGGCGAAGCTTATGACACATCGGGCGGTTTGCACGGTGTCGGCGTGTCGGTGGTCAATGCGCTGGCTTCCGACCTTGTGGTTGAGGTAGCCCGCGACCAGACCTTGCATCGGCAAGAATTTTCGTGCGGCCTCGCCAAAGGCAAAGTGAAAAAAGTCGGGGAAGCGAAAAACAAACGCGGCACCACGGTCAGCTTTGTGCCCGATGAAGATATTTTCGGCAAAATCCAG
This sequence comes from Rhodobiaceae bacterium, assembly GCA_038143435.1. Classification (GTDB taxonomy): domain Bacteria; phylum Pseudomonadota; class Alphaproteobacteria; order RS24; family RS24; genus UBA8337. The sequence continues at coordinate 77,719 of JAYQLX010000006.1, forward strand.
TTTGATCCGGCACGACTCTATTCTATGGCGAAAGCCAAAGCCTATTTGTTTGGCGGTGTTGAAATTCGCTGGCGCTGCGACCCGTCGCTGATTAAGGACGAAGAAAAATGCCCGGCTGAAGACACGCTGAAATTCCCCAATGGGCTGCAAGACTATTTGGAAGAGCAAATCGGCGGTCGCGCTGTCGTCACGCCGCAAGCCTTTGCCGGTAAAGTGCAAAAAACCGGCGGCCACGGCAGTGTGGAATGGGCCGTCACTTGGGTCGCTGCCGGTATCGGCAATGCCGATGGCATGAATGCCAGCTATTGCAACACTGTGCCGACGCCTGAAGGCGGCACCCATGAGCAAGGTATGCGCGCCGCCCTGACCAAAGGGTTGAAAGCCTATGGCGACCGTATCAACAATAAGAAAGCCAGCATCATCACCGGTGAAGATGTGATGGGTACAGCCGCCGCTTTAGTATCGGTATTTGTGCGCGAGCCGGAATTTCAAGGCCAGACCAAAGACAAACTGGCAACGCCGGAAGCGGCGAAAATCGTTGAAACGACTTTGCGCGACCATTTTGAGCATTATCTCACCTCCGCCCCTGCCGACGCTGACAAGCTGCTGGGCTGGGTGATTGACCGAGCCGAGGAGCGTGTGCGCCGCCGCCAAGAAAAAGAAGTTAGCCGCAAATCTGCCGTGCGCAAATTGCGTCTGCCCGGCAAGCTGGCCGACTGCTCACAAAAAGCCAGCGAGGGTGCGGAACTGTTTATCGTTGAGGGCGACAGCGCCGGTGGTTCGGCCAAACAAGGCCGCAACCGCAAAAATCAAGCCATATTGCCCTTGCGCGGCAAAATTTTGAATGTCGCCAATGCGACGCAAGCGAAAATGCAACAAAGCCAGCAAATCGCTGACCTCGTGCTGGCGCTCGGCTGCGGCATGGGCGCGTCTTATGACGAGGCGCGGCTGCGTTATGAGAAAATCATCATCATGACCGATGCCGATGTCGATGGCGCGCATATTGCCGCCCTGCTCGTCACCTTTTTCCACGAGCAAATGCCCGACCTTATCCGTCAGGGCCATCTTTACATCGCCGTGCCGCCGCTTTATCGCCTCGCGCAAGGCGCCAAAACCTTTTACGCGCGCGATGATGAACACCGCGAGGAATTGCTGAAAACCGAGTTTCGCGCCAATGCGAAAGTCGATGTCAGCCGCTTTAAGGGCTTGGGTGAGATGCTGCCCGCGCAATTGAAAGAAACCACCATGATGCCCGGCTCGCGCACGCTGCTGCAGGTTGAAATTCCGGAAGAAGAAAGCAAAGCCACGGCCAAAACGGTGAAAGATTTAATGGGCAATAAGCCTGAGCTGCGCTTCAAATTCATTCAAGAAAACGCCGCCTTTGCGGGCGAGGATATGCTGGATATTTAGACGGGCTTTACATTCCGGCAAAAACATCTATCTTCCGCGCCATGAAGACAGGTCAGGCCGTGGTGGCCTGATGTCAGGCCAGCATTCACAAAATGTGGTCTGAGCGCGTGACCAAGACGCAGCTTCGCGTTTCGCCTCCCGTATTTCACCGGAAACGCCGCATGCGAAACGCCCAACACGGAAAGACGCTATGACGTTTGATGATCTCGGGCTGGCCCCCGAAATAATGAAGGCCATTAATGATGTCGGCTATACTGAGCCGACCCCAATTCAGGCGGAAGCCATTCCGCAAGTGATTGCCAATCAGGACGTGCTGGGCATTGCCCAGACCGGCACCGGCAAAACGGCAAGCTTTACCCTGCCGATGATTCACCGCTTGATGAAAGGCCGCGCCAAAGCGCGTATGCCGCGCACGCTGATTTTGGAGCCGACGCGCGAGCTGGCCGCGCAAGTGGCGGAGAACTTCGACCTTTACGGCAAATATACCAAGCTGACCAAAGCGCTGCTGATTGGCGGCGTGAGCTTTAAGGACCAAGAGCAGGCGATTATGCGCGGCGCTGATGTGCTGATTGCCACACCGGGCCGTTTGCTCGACCATGTTGAGCGTGGCGGCGTATTGCTGCGCGGCGTCGAGGTGCTGGTGATTGACGAAGCCGACCGCATGCTCGATATGGGCTTCATTCCCGATATTGAGAAGATTGTCGGCATGATACCCTTCACCCGCCAGACGCTGTTTTTCTCGGCCACCATGCCGCCGGAAATTACCCGCCTGTCAGAGCAGTTTCTCTCGGCCCCCAAACGCATTGAAGTGGCACGGCCCTCTTCGACCAATGACAATGTTTCGCAAAAGCTGATTGAAGTCGCGCCGATGAAAAAGCGCGAGGCACTGCGCGATTTGTTTGAAAAGGAAGATGTCACAAACGGCATTATTTTCTGCAACAGAAAGCGCGATATTGGCGAGCTGCTGAAAAGCCTGCACCGCCATGACTATAAAGCCGTGTCGCTGCATGGTGATATGGACCAGCATATGCGACTGCGTATGCTCGACCAGTTCAAATCGGGCGACGCGACCTATCTGATTGCCTCAGATGTGGCAGCGCGCGGGTTGGATATTCCCGAAGTCAGCCATGTGTTTAATTTCGATGGGCCGACCCATGCCGAAGATTATGTGCACCGCATTGGCCGACCCGGCCGCGCCGGTCGCACCGGCTCGGCTTTTACCCTGGCGACCCGCAATGACGCGAAATATGTTGATGCCATTGAGCAATTGATTGAACGCACGATTGACCGCGAGGCTTTCGGCCCGACCGATGCTGAGGGCGACAACGACAAGCCGCGCAAAAGCAATCGCCGCAATAATAAAAGCGGGGAGCGCAAAGGGCGCGGCGGCGATGAAGGCAAAAGCGAGCAAAGCGCGAAGTCAGGCGGCGGCAAACGCCGCGGCCTTTTGGGGCGCAATCGCCGTGGTGGCAAACCTGACGGCAATAGTAGGCCGCAAGAAGCAAAATCAGAAAAGCCGCAACAGCCAAAACAGTCTAAGCCGCAGAATAAATCGGGCGGCAAGAAAAGCGGCGATGCTTTTGAAGGCAATATGCCCGATTTTCTGAAATAGGCTTTTTCAGGCTAACGCCGTTGGTCGAAACGGCGGCCAATCATGGCGGCGGCGATATTGGTTTTTTGAATATCAATCGCCCCACCGGCAATACCCCAACCCCATGCATCGCGCATGCGCCGCTCCATCGGGTAATCTTTCGAATAGCCATAGCCGCCCATGAGTTGCACGGCAGCACCGGTCACTTCGCGGCACATTTCATTGGAGAAGCATTTGCCGACCGAAGAGTCGATAACGCTGGGTAGCCCGTCTTCGGCATTCACCGCCGCGCGATGAATGAGCAGCCGCGCCGCTTCCACCTTCATCTGCATTTCCGCCAGCTTGATTTGCACGCCTTGAAAATCGACCAGTTCTTTGCCGAATTGCTTGCGCTCTTGCACATATGCCAGCACATCTTCCAGCGCGCCCGAGGCTTGCCCCAGCGCCATTGTCGCATTGCCACAGCGCTCAAGGTCAAAGGCTTCCATCAATTTGCGAAAACCACCGGCGGGCACAACCACATTGTCTTCCGGCACGGTGATATTATCGAGGAAAATATCGGCCGACGGCACGCCGCGAAAGCCCATCAGTTCTTCTTGTTTGCCGAAGCTCAAACCGGGCGTGTCTTTACGGACAAACACCGCGCCAATGCCCTTGGCGCCGGGGTCATCAGACAGGCGGCAATAAACCAAATAGCCGTCCGAGTGGCCGCCGCCCGAGCACCAACGTTTTTGCCCGTTCAGCGTCACCTTGCCGTCTTTAATCTCGCCTTTGGTCCTCAAATCGGTCAGCGCGCTGCCTGCTTGCGGCTCTGACATGGAAACCGCCAACACCATTTCGCCCCTACAGACTTGCGGCACGATTTCTTGTTTCAATTTATCTGAAGCGAAATGCACCAACGCATGCACCGGCCCGACATTGGCTTCGAAAAGCGGAAAAGCCGCGGCTGAGGAAATTTTGGCAAACTCTTCCAGCACCAATAGCGCTTCCAAATTGCCAAGCCCCAAGCCACCGAGTTTTTCAGGAATGTTAATGCCGAGAAACCCCATTTCACCAAGCTTTTTAAGCATATCGGACTTCACCGGATGGCCGGTTTCCTCACAATAAGCCGCCACATCAGGCATTTCGGCACGGGCAAATTTGCGCGCCGCATCGCGCAATTCGCGCTGTGCATCTGTCAGTTGAAAATCCATCATAAAACTCCCAGAGAGCGAACTATAGAAAGCCCATCGCTGCGCGTCCAGCGGGTGATTACGCGACAATCAAGACGCTTGATTTAGCCGCCTTTTCGCGACAAGCTATGCGCCGAATTGAAATTTGGGAGAGTTACATGACTGACGCATATATTATTGATGCCTGCCGCACACCGCGCGGCATCGGCAAACCGGGCAAAGGCGCTTTAAGCGATATTCACCCGCAGCATTTGGGCGCAACCGTGCTGAAAGCATTGGCCGAGCGCAATAAAATCAACACGGCGGAAGTCGATGACATTATTTGGGGCACCAGTGCCCAGCGCGGCACGCAGGGCGGCGATTTGGGTCGTATGGCGGCACTTGATGCCGGTTATGATGTGCGCTCCAGCGCCATGACGCTTGACCGCTTTTGCGGCTCGGGCATTACCTCGGTCAATATCGCCGCGACCAATATCATGTCAGGCATGGAAGATATGACGATTGCAGGCGGCACCGAAATGATGTCGCGCTTCGGTACCGATGCGAAATCGGACTCGCCTTTCCTCGACAGTGGCAATAAGCGCTTGCGTGAAGTGCACCCGCAACCGCATCAGGGCGTATGCGCCGATGCCATCGCTACGCTTGAAGGCATTGACCGCGAAGCGGTTGACGCGCTGGCCTATGTCAGCCAGCAAAATGCCAAACGCGCCATTGAAGAAGGCCGTTTCGACAAGTCACTGGTTGCCGTGCATAAAGAAGACGGCTCATTGGCACTGGATAAGGAAGAGTTTCCGCGTCCGCAAACCACGCCGGAAAGCCTTGCCGAATTGGAGCCAAGCTTTGCCAAGCTGGCTGATATTCCGCTTGATGAAGACGGCACGACTTTCCGCAAGCTGGTTAACCAAGCCTATCCGGATTTGGAAATCAATCACGTCCACCATGCCGGTAATTCTTCCGGCGTTGTCGATGGCGCAGCCGCTTTGCTGCTGGCCTCAGAAGATTATGCCAAAGCCAATGGCTTGAAAGCGCGCGCCAAAGTGAAAGCCATCGCCAATATGGGTGACAGCCCGACTTTGATGCTCAATGCACCGGTTCCGGCCGCCAAAAAGGTTCTCGAAAAAGCCGGTTTGACGGTTGCCGATATTGACCTGTTTGAAGTCAATGAGGCTTTCTCTGTCGTCACTGAGAAGTTCATTCGCGACCTCAACATTGACCGCGAGCGCATCAACGTCAATGGCGGCGCAATGGCGCTCGGCCACCCGATTGGCGCGACCGGTTCTATTCTTGTCGGCACCATGCTCGATGAGTTGGAACGCCAAGACAAGCAATTCGGTCTGGTTACCATGTGTGCTGCCGGCGGCATGGCTCCGGCCATTATCATCGAACGCGTCTAAGCGCATTTCGATTGCAAGTTTTAGGGCGGTGCGTTTGCGCCGCCCTTTTTCTTGACCGCCAAGCTATTTTTCAGCAACATTGGCACAAATTGAGGGAGGTCGCCCATGCGCGCGCATTACAATCATTTGGACCCGTTTTTGACCGAAGACGATGCCGCTACCATGCTGCGCTCTGGCCGAGAATTTCGGCAGTTTCGGGCCTTACGCCAATGAAGGAGAAAATGACGGCATTGGCGAAGATTTGCCGCAACGCTTTGACGCTGCCTTTAACTATATCGCGCATGGCATGGACGGTAGCGAAAACCAAGACGATATGCGCACCTCTGCGGCGCGCACCAATTATTTCCGCGAGACTTATGCCTATGGCGATGAGGTGAAAGCGCCGGGTGTTGAGCCGTTTATGAACCACCCTGCTCTGGCCGAAACGGCGCGCAAAATATCCGGCGTGGAGCGCATTGTGCCGGCGATTATTTTCGCCAATATCCTCATTCCCGGCCAAGAATTGGCCGTGCATACAGATGTGCCGGAATTTCGCGGCGCCAATCGCAAAGTGACGCCGCAATGGCTGCTCGTCACCATGCTGCATAGCGGCTTGTTTGATGAATGGCGCATCCCCATCACCACTTGCGTGTCATGGTTCGGCAAATCGAAAGGCGGCGCGTTTGCCTTTTATCCTGAGGGCACGGACGGGCCGCGCGAGGCCATTCAGTCGAACCATAATTCGGCCATCGTCATCGACACCGACAAAGTGTTTCACGGCGTTGACCGCGTTTACGAAACCAAGCCCGATATTCCCGTCATCAATAAAACCGCGCGCCTACACTTTATGGGCGACGACCAATGGCAGTTGCGCCATGAGGGCGATATTTTGGGCGATTATGATTGGTCGGAACTGCGCTATTCAATTTCGTGGAAAGGCTATTGCTTCAAAGATGAGGCGGAGGAAAACCTCTGGCGCTCGGGCAGTGATAACTTGTCCATCGCGTTTATTTTGAACCGCATTGAAGAAGATTTGCGAGCCAAAGGCGTGCTGACCGGCGAGCGACCCGACCCGACAGCCTTCGCCACCATGATGGTCGGTCATTATATCCGTTTCCCAAGATTGCAAGCGGCGGCTGAGTAATTAACCCACCCAGCCTTGCAGTTCAGCCGCTTCGGCGCGCAGTTTTTCCGGCCCGCCGAGCAATTGGCGATTGGCCCCGATGCGCTTGAACCAATAATGTAAGCCCAGCAAATCAGTGAAGCCCATGCCGCCATGCACTTCGGTAGCGGTGCGCGCAACAAATTTGCCGACTTCCTGCATATGCGATTTGGCCAAACACGCCATCAGCGATGCTTCTTCCGGCACGTGGTCTTGCGCGTAAGCGGCATACCAAATCATTGCGCGGCACGGCTCCAACTTGGCGGCCATTTCGGCGCACATATGTTTGACCGCCTGAAATGAGGCAATCGGTCGGTTGAACTGGTCACGGTCTTTGGAATATTCGACCGCTTTCTCCAACATCATCGCCGCCGCACCGAGCGAGTCGGCAGCCAGTAAGACGCGACCCGCATCAATCATTTTGCGCTGCGCTTCGGCGTGATTGTTTCCGGCCACGACAGACGCGGCCGCATTGTCCAAATCCAACGTCAAAACGGTGCGCGTGCGGTCAATGGTGGTCAATTCGGTTTCGCTCACGCCTTTCGCGCCACGTTCCACCACAACAAGCTGGTCGCCGGTGGTGAGCAGGAAATGCGTTGCGCCATCAGCGCCCATAACGAAACTGGCGCGGCCCGAAACCGTGTCACCTGCAACGCTGAGACCGGCATCATCGCGCCCACCGATTGCTTCGGTGAGGCCGACACCCATGCGCGCGCTGCCTGACGCAATTTGCGACAGCCAATCTTCATCGCCCGCTTCGCGCAAGCCGATAACCGCCATGCCATAAGCGGCGGTGAAGGCCGAGGGCGACACATGCCGCCCCAGCGTTTCTGATATTAACGCCGCTTCCAACACCCCCATGCCGAGGCCGCCTTGCGCCTCGGGCAGCAGAACAAACGGCACGCCAAGCTCTTCCAAGCCTTTGTGCAAAGTCTCAGCCAGTGCGCCCTCGCCATCAACGAATTTGCGCACTTCTTCCAATTCAGACGCACCTTCGAGATAGCGCCCGACGCTGTCTTGCAGCATGAGTTGGTCTTCTGACAATCCGAAATACATGGTCGCCGCTCCTAATTCGCCTTAAACGTGCCGGGGGCAGGTTTCGGCTCACGCGGCATGCCGAGGCCGCGCTCACTGATGATGTTTTTCTGAATTTGCGCCGAACCGCCGCCGATAATCATGCCGAGGTCGAACATATAATGGGTTTGCCACATGCCCTTATCGCGCGCGAACGGGCTGTCTTCATACAGCATGCCATATTCGCCCATCACATCAATCGCCAGTTCGGCCATTTGGTGATTAAGCTCGCAGCCCTGCAATTTGACCAGCAGCCCCGCCATGCCAGATGATTTTTTCTCACTGGCCAAAGTGGTGAGGCGCATGCCGTTCATTTTCATGGCTTGCGCTTCAGCCTGCAGCCGCACCAAGCGGTCGCGATAAACCGCATCATCAATCAGCGGTTTGCCGTCAATATGCTCTTTCTTCATAATCTCAGCAATGGAGCGCAGCCGCGCCATTGCCGCGTCGGGGTCGCCCAACATGCCGCGCTCATGCGTCAGCGTCGCATTGGCGACCATCCAGCCCTCGCCGCGCTGGCCGACAATGGACGTCACCGGCACGCGCACATCGGTAAAGAACACTTCATTAAACTCGGCAAAGCCCGTCATCGTCATCAATGGGCGCACTTCAATACCCGGCGTGTTCATATCAATCAAAATATAGCTGATGCCCTGATGCTTCGGCGCATCCGGCTCGGTGCGCACAAGGCAGAACATCATATCGGCAAATTGCGCGGTCGAGGTCCAAATCTTTTGGCCGTTAATGACGAAATCATCGCCATCGACCACCGCCGCCGTGCGCAATGAGGCCAAGTCAGACCCCGCCCCCGGCTCGGAATATCCCTGACACCAAACCATTTCGCCGCTCAATGTCGGCTTAATGTATTTTTCCTTCTGCTCATCCGTGCCCAATTCCAGCAAAGTCGGCACCAGCATGTTAATGCCCTGTCCGGCAATGCCGCCCGGCACACCGGCGCGGGCAAATTCTTCAGCGATAATGCGCGCCTTCAGCGCGTCGGGCTCTGCGCCATAGCCGCCATATTGTTTCGGGTGCGTCCGCGCCGCATATCCGTTCTCCAGCAAAATCTTCTGCCAAGCCAGACGCTTTTCACTGCGCACAGAGCGGTCAGCCCTGCTTGGCGCCTTGTCTCTATTGTTTTCCAAAAAGCCACGCACTTCGGCGCGGAAATCTTCATATTCCTGCGTGAAATTCAGATCCATAACAAAACTCCCTTTGGCAAAAGCTTAGGCAATCTGTTTTGGCAGCGCAAACCGATATTTTGCGCTATGCGGCAAGCGTGCAATTTGATTGATAAGCTATGCCAAGCGCTGATATTGTCTCCGCATGCTCGACCGCTATCTTTTTATGCGTCTTTTGCAAAGCCAGCTTGCCCTGACTTTGGTGCTGTCGGGCGTTATCTGGCTGGTGCAAGCGCTCAATCTGATTGACAAGGCGCTGACCGCCGGCACATCGCCTATGGAAACGCTGATGCTGTCATCGCTCGTTTTGCCGCGCGTGCTGACTTTCACGCTGGCTCCCGCACTGCTGATTACCGTCATCGCGCAAATGGTGCGGCTACTTCAAGATTATGAGTATTTCGCCCTCACCGCAGCCGGTCTCAGTCCGTTACGCGTCTTGCGCCCCATGCTGTTGCTTGGTCTGGTGGTGATGATTGTGCAAGGCTTGCTGGCCTTCTACATTTCACCATTGGCCATGAAAACCTTGCGACTCAGCTCTTTTGAAGGCGGCAGCCGCATCGCTCTGGCAGAACTGCAACCGGGCGCGTTTAAAGATTTAAAGCCCGGCATGACCGCATTTACCAGCGGGCAAGACAGTGACGGGCAGTTTCTCGATTTGATGATTTACGACGCGACAAAGCCCGAACGACCGGTTACTTTTTTGGCTGAAAAAGCCTTTATCACCGAGCGCAATGGCGAGCCCTATTTCATTTTGCGTAATGGCAGCCAACATATTCACGACGATGAAGCGCATGGGCAAGTCATTACGTTCTCGCAATATCTTGCTGCCGCTCAGCCAGCCAACCCCGACGCAGGAAAAAGCATTGTTTTAATCGCAACCACATGATGATCCATCAATTGCTCAATCCACCGGCACATGGCGTCACCAATGAACGGCGCATCAACCGCATGCAAGGGCGCGGGCTGGAACTAATTTCCAACCTTGCTGCGCCTTTTGTCTTCATGCTTGTCGGCTTTGCCGTGATTACGGCGGGCGGCATCAGCCGCAGCGGTTATGGCCAGCGTATTATGGTCGCTATCTTGCTGGCCATTATTTTCCAAATCGGTGTGATTGCGCTGGCCGATATAGCGGTTGAGCAAAACAGTCCGGCCTTGATATTCATTTGGCCGGCCTTCTTCTTGCTGGCGCTTTTCGGCTTTATTTTGAAACAAAATGACCCTGACTTATTGGCAAGATTGATTGGACGGGCGCGATGATTGGCACGTTGAATTTATATCTGGTGCGTCGCTTCGCGCTATGGCTGGTCATTGTCACTTTGGGCTTCGGCACGGTTGCCGTGCTTGGTGATTTTCTTGAAATGCTGCGCTTCGCCAATCGTTTCAATCTGGGCGCGGACACGGCGTTTAATTTCACCCTGCACCGGCTGCCGCTTTTGTTAATGGACTTTCTGCCGTTTATTTTCCTTTTCGGCTCAGTGTTTTGCTTGCTGCGCCTCAGCCAGGCGCAAGAGCTGGCGGTCATTCGCGCCGCCGGTCTTTCGGTTTGGCAGTTTTTGAAACCGTTATTGGTGTTTACTTTCCTGCTATCAATTCTGATTGTTCTGGCCATTGAGCCGATTGGCGCGCATTTGCACAATCGCTATACCGACCGGCAGGCCGAATTGACCTCGCAAAAATCCGGTTTGAGTTTCTCAACCGGCGGCATTTGGTTTCGCGAAACAACCGAAAACGGAAGCTATATTAGCCGCGCGCAAGAAATTGATGATACCCAAAGCGGGTCGCTTGCTCGGCCTCGAAATCATGGTGCTCAATACAAACGGGGCTTTTGACAGCCGCATCACAGCGCCATCAGGTGAAATCGGCAATGGCATTTTCCGCCTCAGCCAAGCCACCATTTATCGTGGCAGCGCCCTTCCCGAGACCGTGGCGCAATTTGACTTGCCGACCGGTCTTGTCGCTGAAAGCCTGGCTGACAGTTTCGCCAATGCGCGGATTATCAATATATGGCAATTGCCGGGCTATATCTCCGCAGCCGGCAATAGCGGCATTGATGTGACGCGCCATCAAGTCCGCTTCCAATCGCTGCTCGCTCTGCCGATTTTGCTAATGGCGATGGTTATGGTGGCCGCTTGTTTCTCTTTGCCGACAGGGCGCATGTTCAGCACGGGCCAAACCATCGGCATGTCGGTTTTGAGCGGCTTCGCATTGTTTTTATTCAATGATTTCATTGTTCTTAATGGGTGAGTTGAATCTTATGCCAGCTTTGCTGGCCAGTTGGACACCAGCGTCTATTGCCTTGCTTTTATCCATTAGTTATTTACTGACGACAGAAGACGGCTAGGGAGAGCTGTTTATGACTGAGTTGAAACTGGGAAATGAGTTTGGCGCACCGGCGGAGGGCGACTGGTTGCAAGCGGTTGAAACCGCTTTGCGTGACAAATCTATCGACAGTCTCAATTCCACCGACCCCGCCGGTTTTGACCGCCAGCCGCTTTATACTGAGGCTAACAGCCAAACCGCAGCCGACCAAGCGGGTTTGCCCGGCTTCGCGCCTTTCACACGCGGCGCAGCACCACTCAACAATAAATTTCTGCCCTGGCATATTGCCCAACGCATCATCATCGGCCGCAAGGGGGCTGACAATACCGCCATATTGACCGATTTGGCCGGTGGCGTGAGCGCGCTGGTACTTGATTTCAGCGCGCAGGATTTGGACGGCAAAGGTCTCGACGCCTTATTGGCCGATGTCATGCTGGATATTGCCCCGCTTTCGCTGGCTTCGGCCAATGCCGACACGGCGCGCGCCGTGCTGGAACTGCTGGATAAGCGCGGCATTGGCGATGTACCGCTATATCTCAACCTGTCTGCTGACGATGCAGCGTCACTGGTCGATTTGACGACAGGGCGCCCCTCTGCCCGTTTGATGACTGCAAATGGCGCGGCGTTTCACGCGCAAGGTGCCGGTGTGCCGCAAGAGCTTGGCTGGATGCTGGCCGAACTGACCGAAGGCTTGCGCGCTTTGGAAGCGGCAGGCATGGATGCCGCCGAGGCCTTGTCCAAAATTACCATGACCGTCGCTGCCGATGTTGATTTCTTTGCCACGCTGGCCAAAAATCCGCGCCGCACGGGTGTTGTTCGCCAATATCGCTGAAGCGGTGGGCGCACCCGATACACCGCCGCAAATTCACGCCGAAACAAGTTTGCGCGCTTTTTCCGATGTTGACCCCTGGGTCAATATTTTGCGCGCCACCTCGGCCGCTATGGGCGCAGGCATTGCCGGTGTCGATATGTTGACGGTTGCCCCCTGCTCGGCGACCAGCGCCAGCGACAACGCCCTGACGCGGCGCATTGCCCGCAACACGCAGGTGATTTTGCAAGAAGAAAGCCATATCGGCCACGTTACCGATGCGGCAGGCGGCAGTTGGTATGTCGAAAGCCTGACGCAACAATTGGTCGAAAGCGCTTGGGCCGAATTCCAAGCCATTGAAGCGGCGGGCGGTCTTTCCGCCGCCGGAGATACCATCAATGCCGCACTTGCCGAAGCGCGCGCCGCCTTCGATGTTGCCGTTGATAAGCGCGCCATGCCGCTGGTCGGGGTCAGCGAGTTTCCCAATCTCGACGAAGCGCCATTGGCAACGGGCGGCGACAATGGCTATCGCCTGTCTGCTGCCTATGAGCATCTGCGCAACGCGGCGCAAAAAGCCAAGCCGAAAGTGTTTCTTGCCAATATTGGCGAGATGGCCAGCTTCACCCCGCGCGCCAATTTCGCCGCCAATATTTATGCAGCAGGCGGGCTACATGCGGTAAGTGGCGATGGCGGCACAGATGCACAGGCGATTGCCGAAGCCTTCAAAAAATCCAACGCCAAAATTGCAGTGATATGCGCCAGCGATGATGACTATGAAGGCCACGCGGCCGAGGTCGCGGCCGCGCTGAAGCAAGCGGGCGCAACCCATATCGCGCTGGCCGGAAAGCCGCGTGATATTGACGATATTGACGCTTATTGCTTTGCCGGATGTGCGGCCTTGAGCTTCTTGCAAGAGGTTCACCAAACATTGGGGCTGTCATCATGAGCAAACTGCCCGATTTTTCAAAATTGTCTTTGAACCTCAACACCTCGACCGATTTGGGCGACTGGCAAAACGCGGCCAAAGCGGCGCAAGACAATGATGATGCGGCGACGCTGCGGCAAACGCCGGAGGGTATTGACGTTAAACCGCTTTATACAGCGGCGGATAGAGACGGCCTGCCCTATCTCGATAATTATCCCGGCCTCGCGCCATATATCCGCGGGCCTTATGCCACCATGTATGTCAATAAGCCGTGGACGGTGCGCCAATATGCCGGTTTCTCAACGGCGGAAGAATCCAACGCGTTTTACCGCCGCAATTTGAAGGCCGGTCAAAAAGGCCTGTCCGTGGCTTTCGACCTCGCCACTCATCGCGGCTATGACAGCGACCATCCGCGCGTTTTCGGCGATGTCGGCATGGCCGGTGTGGCGATTGATTCAATCCTCGATATGCGGACTTTATTTGCCGGAATACCGCTTGATACCATGTCGGTTTCCATGACCATGAACGGCGCGGTATTGCCGATTATGGCGCTGTATATTGTGGCGGCGGAAGAGCAAGGCGTGTCGCCTGACAAGCTGGCCGGAACCATTCAGAACGATATTCTGAAAGAGTTTATGGTGCGCAACACCTATATTTACCCGCCCAAGCCGAGCATGCGGATTATCTCCGATATTTTCGCCTATACGTCGGAAAATATGCCGAAGTTCAATTCGATTTCCATCTCCGGCTATCATATGCAGGAAGCCGGAGCGACGGCTGACCTAGAGCTTGCTTATACGCTGGCTGACGGGGTTGAATATGCCCGCGCCGGAATGGCGGCAGGTTTGGATATTGATGCTTTCGCACCGCGCCTGTCTTTCTTCTGGGCCATTGGTAAAGATTTCTTCATGGAGATTGCCAAAATGCGCGCTGCCCGTCTGTTATGGGCGCAACTCATGCAAGGCTTGGGCGCGAAGAACCCGAAATCGCTGGCGCTGCGCACCCATTGTCAAACCTCGGGCTGGAGCTTGACCGCGCAGGATATTTACAACAACGTCGTGCGCACCTGCATTGAGGCAATGGCCTCGACACAAGGGCATACGCAATCTTTGCACACAAACAGTTTTGACGAAGCGCTGGCCCTGCCGACCGATTTCTCGGCGCGTATCGCGCGCAACACGCAGCTTATGCTGCAAATGGAAAGCAACACCACCAAAGTCATCGACCCGTGGGGCGGCAGCTATTTCGTTGAAAAACTGACGCATGATTTGGCGGCGCGCGCGCTCGGTCATATTCAAGAAGTCGAGAAACTGGGTGGCATGGCGGCAGCGATTGAGCAAGGCATTCCGAAAATGCGCATTGAGGAAGCCGCCGCGCGCACCCAAGCCGCCATTGATAGCGGTCGCCAGACTGTGGTCGGGGTCAATAAGTTCAAACTTGAAAATGAAGATGCGGTTGATGTGCTGAAGGTCGATAATACGGCGGTGCGCACGGCACAGATTGACCGTTTGAAAGCGCTGAAAGAAAGCCGCGATGAAGCGGCGACGCAAGCCGCCCTTGCCGCGCTGACAGAAGCGGCAAAAAGCGGTAACGGAAACCTATTGGCACTGGCTGTCGATGCGGGTCGCGCCAAAGCCACGGTCGGTGAAATATCCGGCGCGTTGGAAGCGATATACAACCGCCATGAAGCCAACCCGCAGGTGATTTCAGACGTTTACGAAAAAGACTTCGGTTCTGATGACCCGAAAATCGCCAAGCTGCGCGAGATGATTGACCGCTTCAGCGAGCGCGAAGGCCGTGCGCCGTCCATCTATCTCGCCAAAATGGGGCAAGACGGGCACGATCGCGGCCAGAAAGTCGTTGCCACAGCGCTTGCCGATTTGGGTTTTGAGGTGGTTGCTGGGCCTTTATTCCAAACGCCGGAAGAAGCAGCCAAAGACGCGATTGCGGCGGGTGCGCATATTGTCGGCGTATCCTCATTGGCGGCAGGGCATTTGACGCTGGTGCCGGAATTGCGCGACGCGCTGGCCGCCGAGGGCAAAGACGATATGATGGTGATTGTCGGCGGGGTCATCCCACCGCAAGATTTTGACGCGCTGCGCGATGCCGGTGCCAAAGCCATCTTCCCGCCCGGCACGGTGATACCTGATGCCGCTGATGAACTGATTACCACGCCCACCGCCCATTTGGGCCATAATGAAGCGGCGTAATTTACCCAATAAAAAAACAGCAGTTTATTAAAGCAATTTTTGCATTCATTGATTTTTTTGTTAAAAATCGGCTATGAGATAAAAAATGCGCAATAAAAACAAAAAGGAGCGCGCAATGCCCACAAACACTCTGAATTGGCCGCCAATGCGGCAATACGCCTTCAATCCGCCGATGAGGCGATATCGTCACTTGAATACACCCATAATTGGGAAACGCAGCTTAAAGACCATCATGCTTATCAAAAGTCTTGGGGTTATGGCACTTATCTATATGGACTTGATTATTATCTCGTCGATACCAGAGACCATGATACCGACCAGCTGGGGGTCTCTTTATGCTTCAACCAAGATTTTACTTGGTAGCGGAAGCAACCAAGTTTCCGGCAATATAGGCTCTGACAAAGTTCATACCGGTGCGGGCGATGATATTATTCGCGGTGGTGCGGGCGATGATATTATTTGCGGTTGTGCGGGCGATGATCAACTCATTGGTGGCGATGGTGATGACATCATCTATGGTGATTGGGGTAACGATATTCTATATGGCGGCGCAGGCGATGACATTCTGGTTGGTGGTGCCGGGCGCGATATTATGGTCGGCGGCAAGGGCGATGACACTTTCTACATTGGTGATCTGGCATCAAGCGTCAGATGGCTGATGTCATTAAGGATTATGGTAAAGGGAACGATATGCTTTCCTTTGTCACCGGCACCCATACGGTCTATGTCAAAAACACCGGCAAAGATGCGATTTTGCAGAATGGCACGGGGGACGATGCCGAGATTTACGCTATTTTGCGCGGCTATACCGACCCGCTCACCAGTAATGATGGATGCAGACGGCATAACGTTTATCGAAATCGTTTAATCGTTAACCCTGATAAGGCCTTCTTGCGGTAAAAGCACTTAGCGGCTCCGCCGCTTTAGTGCGCATTCCGCCAGCGTAGCGAGCGCAAGCGAGCGAAGTCGGCTAACGTTTTTAGTCGTGAACCCGGATAAGGCCTTCTTGAGCCGCCGTGGCAATCAACTTGCCGTCGCGGGTAAAGAAGTGCCCGAAATTCATACCACGACCACCGGCTGACGCAGGGCTGTCTTGCACATAGAGCATCCAGTCAGTCGCTTCAAACTCGTGATAAAACCACATGGCATGGTCAAGACTGGCCGATTGCAGCTTCGGGTTCATATAGCTGAGCGCATGCGGGCGCATGCTGGTATCGAGCAGTGATGTGTCGGAGATATAAGACAGCATGGCCTGATTGGTGGCGAAATCTTTCGGCATGCCCGGGTCAACCTTCACCCAGACAATATTGCGCGGCTCGGCCGGTTCAGGGTTGAAAATATCCTTCGGGCTGACCGGACGAATTTCAAACGGGCGGCGGCGCAACCAGCTATCGCGAAATTTTTCCGGAATTTTCTCGGCATTTTCGAGCCGAATTTCATAGTCGCTTTTCAGCGTCTCAGGGTCAGGCGCATAGGGCATTTGCATTTGGTGTTCGCGGCCTTCTTCATGACGCTGAAAGCTGGCCGCCATATTGAATATCTGCTTGCCATGCTGAATCGCGATAACGCGCCGCGAGGCAAAACTTTTGCCGTCGCGCGCTGCATCGACTTCATAAATAATCGGCGTGTCGGGGTCACCGGGGCGCAGAAAATAGCTGTGAAAACTGTGGCAGAACATATCTTCCACCGTATAGCAGGCAGCCATCAGCGCTTGGCCGAGCACTTGCCCGCCAAAGACCCGCTGGCGTTGTTCATTCGGGCTTTGGCCGCGAAATAAATTGACCTCCAGCCGCTCGAGCTTGAGCAACTGCAAAATCGTGTCCAGTGATTGGTCCATTTGCTTCCCTTAATTTTAGGGATTATTGTTTGGCAGGCGCTTGCGCCGGCACAATGGTGACGCTTTCACCGCAGCCGCATGCATCGGTTTGGTTTGGATTGTTGAACCGAAAACCGGCTGACAGCTTGTCTTCTTCCCAGTCCATCTCAGTGCCCAGCAAAAACAACACCGCTTTCGCCTCAATAAGAATGGTCACGCCTTTATCTTCAACGATTTCGTCGAGCGGTTGTTTTTCTTCAGCATAATCCATTGTGTATTCCATGCCGGCACAACCGCCATTTTTCACCCCGAGGCGAATACCGATTTTCGGCGTTTCTGATTTAGCCATAATGGATTTAACGCGCTCGGCGGCGCGGTCGGTCAGCGTGATGGCTTTCGGCAATTCGTAAACTCTGGCTCATATCTCTTCCGTTTCGTTAAAACATATTCAACGCAACGCGGGCTTCATCCGACATGCGACTGGGGTCCCAGGGCGGCTCGAATGTCATATTTACCATAACATCGCCGACACCGTCCACTGAGCGCACCGCATCTTCCACCCAGCGCGGCATGTGCTCAGCCACCGGGCACCCCGGCGCGGTCAGCGTCATATCAATGGTCACATCGCGATCGTCAGAAATATCGACGCGGTAAATCAGTCCCAACTCGTAAATATCGACGGGAATCTCGGGGTCATAGACGCTTTTCATCGCGCCGATAATATCATCGGTCAGCGCAGCCATTTCCGGCGACAAATCCTCAATCGCCACAGGCTCTTTCGTTTCCGTCGCTTGATCAGGCGCGGAGGTATCGATTACCGGCATGTCTTTTTCGTCATTCATGCATCACCCGAAAAAATCAATTGCCTTATGCAGGGCTTCGGCAAGCGCGTCCACTTCTTCATGCGTATTGTAAACGGCAAAGCTGGCGCGCGCCGTGGCCGGCACATTGAAGCGCGCCATGAGCGGTTGCGCGCAATGATGCCCTGCCCGCACCGCCAGACCGCTGCGGTCAATCACTGTCGCCAAATCATGCGGGTGAATGCCATCAACGCCAAAGGAGACAATCGCCCCCTTTTCTTTGGCCGTGCCGTAAATCTTCACGCGGTTAATCGCGCCGACCGTTTCCATCGCATGGTCCCGCAGCGCATTTTCATGCGCTTGCATGACGTCAAAACCGATATTCATCATCCAATCTAACGCTTCGCCCAAGCCGATAACCTCAATAATCGGCGGCGTGCCCGCTTCAAAGCGATGCGGCGCATCGCCATAAGTGATGACGTCTTTCGACACTTCGCGTATCATCTCGCCACCGCCACGGAATGGGCGCATGGCGGCCAGCCGGTCGGCCTTGCCATATAAAACACCAATGCCGGTCGGGCCATAAACCTTGTGGCCGGAGAAGACGTAAAAATCAGCGCCCAGCTTTTGCATATCATTTTTCAAATGCACCGCGCCCTGACAGCCATCGAGCAAAATCGGCACATCGTAACCATGCGCAATATCAACCAATTGCTTGGCCGGGGTAATCGTGCCCAAAGCATTGGACATTTGCGTCAGCGCAACAAATTTTGTCTTGTCGGAAAACGCCGCCTCATAGGCCGCCATATCCAACTCACCCTCATCGGTGACCGGCACCCATTTCAAAACCGCACCATGCCGCTCGCGCATGAAATGCCACGGCACAATGTTCGAGTGATGCTCCATTTCCGACAGAATAATCTCGTCGCCTTCTTGGATTTGCGGCTCAAGGAATCCATAAGCCACCAGATTGATGGCATCGGTCGCACCTCCCGCAAAAATGATTTGCTCGGTGCTTTCCGCATTCAAGAATTTGCGCGTTGTCTCACGCGCCGCTTCAAAGGCATTGGTTGCATTATTCGACAAATAATGCAGGCCGCGATGCACATTGGCATATTCATGCGTAGCAAAGCCGTGCATGCGGTCAAGCACCGCAGCAGGCTTCTGCGCCGAGGCGGCATTATCCAAATAAATCAACGGCTTGCCGTAAACCTCTTGTGAAAGGCCCGGGAATTTCGCGCGAATGGCGTTAACATCAAATGCGGCAGACATCACGCCGCCTCCGGTTTCGAAAATTGCGCGGTAATTTTTTGTGCCAGTAGCGCACGAAATACATCAGCCAGCGCCGCATCATCAATATGCACCAGCACTTCCTCGATAAATCCGGCAACCAGCAAATGTCGCGCCGCAGCCTCATCAAGACCGCGCGCCCGCAGGAAGAAAAGCGTGTTCTTTATCCAACTCGCCAATCGCCGAACCATGCGCGCAAGCGACGTCATCAGCGTAGATTTCCAGCTCAGGCTTGGCATCCATTTCAGCCCCGTCAGACAGCATCATGGCGCGTGTCTGCATTTGCGCATCAACATGTTGCGCGTCTTGGCGCACAATCACTTTGCCCTGAAACACGCCGCGCGATGCGTCGTCGAGCACATTATAGGCGGTTGTGTTGCTGCTCGTATCTGCCGCTTGATGGTCAATTTCATAGGTGAAATCGGCATGGTTTTTATCGCGCCCCAGCACCGCGCTGTGCAATTCCGCATGCGCACCCTCGGCCTTTAACTTAATCTGCGCTTCATAACGAGCCAGAGCACCGCCGCTGACCAGCGCTATCGATCTAAATTGTGCGCCGCGCGCCAATTCAACTTGGGACACATTGACTTGATGCCCCGCCTGCTGCGAACGAATGAAAGTCAATTCAGCGCCTTCACCGAGCGCAATGTCAAAACGCGCATTGGTATAAGCGGCGCTCATATGATTATCGACCAGCACCGCTTTTGCGCCATCGGCCAGTTTGATTTCATGATGCAGATGCATGGCATTGCTGCTCGATGTGGTGATGACCAAAGGCCGCGCCAATGCTCCCCTAATTTCAACATTCAACCCGTCTTGCGCCAGTGCCGCATTGTAATTGCGCATGGCATCATCGCCGACTGAAGCCGCTTCAAATGCCTGCATGGTCAAACCTTCGGCAGACGGTGCATCAATAAGCTTGCCGTCTTCAAACATCGCCATCAGCGGGTCAATGGCTGAAAAATCAACCGAGTCAATGCGGTCGTCAGCTGCCATGCCAAGCAACCGCGCCAAATCAGTATAGTGCCAAGCTTCTTGCCGACGGGTCGGCAAGCCGAGCTTCTCCGCCGCCGCCAACGCGCTGGCGCGGGTCGCCGCATCGCCCGGCAAGTGACCGCTCACGCGGTCAAAATAGGCTTGCGCGTCAAGCATTGACCGCCTCTCCGACAAATTCGCCATAGCCTGACTTTTCGAGTTCCAAAGCCAGTTCAGGGCCACCCGATTTAACAATTTGACCGGCCGCCATGACATGCACGACATCGGGTTTGATGAAATCGAGTAGGCGCTGATAATGAGTGATGACCAGCATGCCGCGATCAGGGGCGCGCAAAGCGTTTACCCCCTCGGCCACCGTCTTCAGCGCATCAATATCAAGGCCGCTATCGGTTTCGTCCAAAATCGCCAGCTTCGGTTCCAGCATGGCCATTTGCAAAATTTCATTGCGCTTTTTCTCGCCGCCCGAAAAGCCGACATTCAATTGCCGCTTCAGCATGTCATCATTCATGCCGAGGCCACGCGATTTCTCACGCGCCAGACGCAGAAAGCTGGCCGCGTCCATTTCATCTTCCCCACGCCCGCGAAGAATGGCGTTCAGTGAGGTTTTCAAAAACGTCATATTGGTGACGCCGGGAATTTCAAGCGGATATTGAAAAGCCAAAAACAGACCGGCAATGGCGCGTTCTTCAGGCGCCATATCGGCCAAAGACCGGCCATCAAACAGCATATCGCCACCACTCACCTCATAGCCGTCTTTACCCGACAGCACATAAGACAGTGTCGATTTGCCGGAGCCATTCGGCCCCATAATCGCATGCACTTCACCCGGTTGAATGGCCAGCGACAGGCCGTTCAAAATAGGCGTGCCGTCAACACCGGCGTGCAAATTCTTGATTTCCAGCAAAGCACTCATCCAACGCTTCCTTCCAATGAAATACCGACCAGTTTTTGCGCTTCCACCGCAAATTCCATCGGCAAATGTTGCAACACATCGCGGCAAAACCCATTGACGATAAGCGCCACCGCTTCCTCGGCATCGAGGCCACGCTGCTGGCAGAAAAACAACTGATCATCGCTGATTTTCGAGGTCGTCGCCTCATGCTCCAATACGGCGGAGAGGTTTTTCGCCTCAATATAAGGCACGGTATGGGCGGCGCATTTATCGCCAATCAGCAGACTGTCGCATTGGGTGAAATTGCGCGCGCCCGATGCCTTCGGATGCACGTTCACCTGCCCGCGATAAGCGTTTGACGAGCGCCCCGCCGAAATGCCTTTGGAGATGATACGGCTGGATGTGTTTTTGCCCAGATGCAGCATTTTCGTGCCGCTATCGACTTGCTGCATATTGTTGGAAATGGCAATCGAGTAAAACTCACCGACCGAGTCATCACCGCGCAAAACGCAGCTTGGATATTTCCACGTCACGGCCGAGCCGGTTTCAACTTGCGTCCAACTGATGCGCGCGCGTGCCTCGCGGCAATCACCGCGCTTGGTGACGAAATTATAAATGCCGCCCTTGCCGTTCTCATCGCCCGGATACCAGTTTTGCACGGTCGAATATTTAATCTCGGCATCTTCCAGCGCCACCAATTCGACAACCGCCGCATGCAGCTGGTTTTCGTCGCGCATGGGCGCGGTGCAGCCTTCCAAATAGCTGACATAAGCGCCCTTATCGGCAATCACCAAAGTGCGCTCAAATTGGCCCGTATTGGCCTCATTGATGCGGAAATAGGTCGACAGCTCCATCGGGCATTTCACGCCCGGCGGGATATAGCAAAACGACCCGTCCGAGAAGACGGCCGAGTTGAGTGCAGCAAAATAATTATCCGATTTCGGCACAACCGAACCGAGATATTTTTTCACCAAGTCAGGGTGCTCTTGCACCGCTTCGGAAAAGGAGCAGAAAATTACGCCATCTTTGGCCAGCTCTTCGCGGAAGGTCGTGCCGACCGAGACGCTGTCAAACACCGCATCAACCGCCACTTTGCGAACCCCTGCCAATACTTCCTGCTCTTGCAGCGGAATGCCGAGCTTGGAATAGGTTTCCAGCAATTGCGGATCGACCTCATCAAGGCTTTTCGGGCCGTCTTCCATCGATTTCGGTGCCGCGTAATAGCACAAATCCTGATAGTCGATTTTCGGGTAATCGACATGCGCCCAATCGGGCTCGTCCATTGTCTTCCAACGCTCATAAGCGTCCAATCGCCAATCGAGCAGCCATTGCGGCTCTTCCTTTTTGGCCGATATGAAGCGGATAATTTCTTCGCTGAGACCATTGGGAATCTTGTCGACATCAATTTCAGTGGTGAAGCCATATTTATAATGCTCACCGCCAAATTTGGCGACTTGGTCTACCGTCTCTTTATCAATCGAGGCTTTTGCTTCGCTCATTTTCTACTCCGCAGCCAGCGCGCGTCCGGCCAGCTTGCTCCATTCATCGACCAGTTTTTCAGTGTCTTCACGATTGCTCTGCCAGCCGAGGCTGACCCGCAATACGCCTCTACTTATATGGGTTTCCGCCTGCATGGCAGCGAGCACATGGCTGCGCGACACCTTGCCGCTGGAGCAGGCCGAACCGGCGCTCACCGACACCCCTGCCAAATCCAACGCCATCACCAAAGTCTCGGAATTCAACCCGCCCAGCGCAAAGCAACTGGTATTGGCAAGACGGTCGGCGTGTTTGCCGAAAATCTCAGTTTGCGGCTGCACCGCCAACAGCGCCGCTTCCATATCATCGCGCAAGTCGGCCAGATTTGCGAAATCATCAAGGTCGCGCATCGCCGCTTTGGCGGCGGCGGCGAATGCGGCAATGCCCGAGATATTTTCCGAACCGGCGCGTCGGCCAAGCTCTTGTCCACCGCCAAGCAGTTGCGGCGGCACAACCACCGCCGGACGCGTGACCAATGCACCAATGCCCATAGGTGCACCGAGTTTGTGGCCCGACAGGCTCAGCACATCAACGCCGAGCGCAAAAATATCAATCGGCATTTTGCCTGCCGCCTGCACCGCATCGCAAAACAGCAAGCTGCCATGCGCCCGCGTTTTGGCAGCAATCTCGGCAATCGGTTGGATAGTGCCGGTTTCATTATTCGCCAGCATCACGCAAACCAGCGCCGGCGTTTCGTCTTGCAGGGCGGCGTCTAATGCCGCCATATCAACCACGCCATCGGCCGTGACAGGTAAAAGCTCGACCGGCAAAACGCTTTCCTCAGCCGCTGCCAATACCGCGCTGTGCTCAATGGCACTGACCAAAAGCCGCTTGATCTCGCCCGCCGGTGCTTGGCGAAGCCCGAGCGCCAAATTACATGCCTCAGTGCCGCCTGAAGTAAAAATCACTGTCTCGGCAGGAGCGCTGACAAGCGCTGCCACATCGGCACGCGCCACTTCAACCAACGCACGCGCTTTGCGCCCCTCTTCATGCACTGATGAGGGATTGCCGATATCCAGCGCAGCGAGCAACGCCTCGCGCGCTTCCGGCCGCAATGGCGCGGTGGCATTATAATCAAGATAGGTGCGGCTCATTCAGCAGCCTCCAGCACTTGCGGCATACGGCCATCGACCAAATCATCAAGCGAAATCGAGTTCAAAAAAGCATGTATCGTGCCGCCGAGATGCGCCCAAAGGTCGTGCGTCAAGCAGCGCCCGCTTTTCTTCAAACAACCGGCTGCCGCGCCGCAGCGCGTCACTTCCACCGGCTCATCGACTGCGCGAATGACATCGCCAATGCGAATGGCCTCTAAAGGCGCAGCCAGCAAATAACCACCGGCTTTGCCGCGGCGGCTTTCCACCAAACCGGCGCGTCGCAAATCGCCGAATATTTGCTCCAAATAATTGAGCGAAATTTCCTGACGCTCACTGATATCGCTCAACGAAACCGGACCTTCCGCCCCGTTTTTCGTCACTTGCGCCATATCAGCCATCGCCATGACCGCATATCGGCCTCTGGTAGATATTTTCATTAACCGTTAACCCCTTTTAATTATTGGGCTTTTACGAAATTTCTTGCAATTTTGTCACACATTTGGCTATCAAGAGTGCAAATTCTGTCTCGGATATAGTAATTCCGACTAAATTAGTCAAGTTTCGCGTGTGGGAGAAACAATGCCTGAAATTATTTTCAATGGCCCTGAAGGGCGTCTGGAAGGTCGCTTTACCCAAAATAAGGAAGCGGGCGCGCCGATCGCGCTGATTTTGCATCCGCTGCCGCAGCTGGGCGGCAATATGAACAATCCCGTCGCCTATCAGCTTTACCACCAATTTGCCAGTCGTGGCTTTTCGGTGCTGCGCTTTAATTTTCGCGGTGTCGGGCGCAGTCAGGGTGAATTTGACGAAGGCATTGGTGAATTGTCAGATGCCGCTTCGGCATTGGATTGGTTGCAAAGCTTGAGTGCCGATGCGCGCCAATGTTGGATTGCCGGTTACAGTTTCGGCGCGTGGATAGGCATGCAGCTTTTGATGCGTCGGCCTGAAATTTCCGGCTTTGTTTCCGTTGCACCACCCGCCAATTTTTATGACTTCACCTTTCTCGCCCCCTGCCCCGCCAGTGGTTTGATTGTGCATGGCGATGCCGATCGCATTGTGCCGAAAGAAGATACGGTCAAATTGGTCGAACGGCTTCAAGCGCAAAAAGGCATCACCATTGATTATGAAAATATGAGGGGTGCCAATCATTTCTTTGAAAAAGATATGGACTCGCTCGACAAAACCGTCGGCAAATATCTCGACCGCCGCATCGCGGAAATCGGCTAAGCGCGAAATAAAATACCGCCGCTCACCGGTTCGCTCACGCCCGTGGTTTCAGGGCGCGATAAGGGCATTTTTCTGACTGAACGCATGGCCAGCCACGCAAAGGCCTGCGCCTCCAAACTGTCGCCGTGCCAGCCCAACACATCGCAATCGATAAATTCAATTTGTGCGCGCGCCCGCAGCATGTCCAAAAGCGCCTTATTGTGCCGCCCACCGCCGCATATAATCACTTTGCTCGGCGGTTCGGGACAATGCGCCAAACCGCGCGCCACCGCCTCGGCAGTAAAGGCGGTAAGCGTGGCAGCGCCATCAGCATCAGAAAGCGTCAGCACCGCTGCGCCGTCAAAGCTCAATCGGTCAAGCGATTTGGGCGGCTTTGCATCAAAATAAGCATGAGCCATCAGCATCGCCAACGTGGCTTCATCAACCGCGCCGCGCATGGCCAGCGCCCCGTCTTTATCATAGGGCGCGCCGGTTTTTTGTTTTACCCAATCATCGAGCAGCGCATTGGCCGGGCCGGTGTCAAAAGCCAATATCGCATCATCTGCGCCAAGCCATGTCAGATTGCCAATGCCACCGAGATTGAGCACACCAAGCGGCCTTTCCTCTCCTGCCAGAGCGGCATGAAAAAGCGGTGCCAGCGGCGCACCCTGCCCACCGGCGGCCATATCGGCCAGACGAAACTGCGCGACAACATCGGTCTGCAATTCATCTGCCAGCGCCTGCCCGTCGCCAATTTGTAAAGTGAAACCCTCATCAGGCCGATGGCTGATGGTCTGGCCGTGAAAGCCGACCAGTGCCACCTCACCCTCGCCCATAAATTCCCGCACCGCCGCGAGATGCGCCTGCGTCACCGCTTTTTCGGCGGAGATTAATTCAGTCGGCCAATCAGCGCGGTTTGTCATTTTCTCAGTCGGCCACGCGGCAGTGTCATCAAGCAGGTGGCGCAACAGGTTGCGCGTCGAATCCGAATAAGGCACAAAACCGTCGCGCTGCAATTTGATATGCGCCTCAGCCATCGGTTTCAAGCACCGCCATATCAATGCCGTCCAGCGAGGTGCCGCTCATCAACCCCAAAACCGTTTTTACCGTCGCTCATCGTCAGCTATTCTCTCGCTTGATTTGTCACCTTGATTTATTCAGGCGCTTTGCGTAACAGTTTTCACCATGAACTATACATCAGAATTTCTGAAAACACTCAACGCGCGCGGCTATATCGCGCAATGCACAGACGACAAAGCATTGGACGCAGCGGCCAGTGACGGCATTATCACCGGCTATATCGGTTATGACTGCACCGCGCCGTCTTTGCATGTCGGCAATCTGATTTCCATTTTGATGTTGCGTCAATTGCAACAAGCCGGTCATCGCCCGATTGTGGTGATTGGCGGCGGCACAACGAAAGTCGGCGACCCGTCGGGTAAAGACGAAAGCCGCCAGCTTTTGACGCAGGAAAAAATTGACGAAAACAAGAAAACAATTCGTGCCACTTTTGAACGTTTTCTGACCTTCGGCGATGGCCCGACCGATGCCATTATGGTTGATAATGATGAGTGGCTTTCCGGCCTCAATTACATTGAATTTTTGCGCGATTATGGCCGCCACTTTTCGGTCAATCGCATGATGAGCTTTGACAGCGTCATGCTGCGCCTCGACCGCGAGCAACCGCTCAGCTTCCTCGAATTCAATTATATGATTTTACAGGCTTATGATTTCCTCGAACTGAACCGGCGTTATGATTGTAGCTTGCAAATGGGCGGCTCCGATCAATGGGGCAATATCGTTAACGGCATTGAGCTGACGCGTCGCTGTGACCAAAACTCGGTGTTCGGTCTGACGACAAATCTGCTGACCACCTCATCGGGGGCAAAAATGGGCAAGACGGCGCAAGGCGCGGTTTGGCTCAATGACGATATGCTGCCGATCTATGATTACTGGCAGTTTTGGCGCAATACGGAAGATGCCGACGTCGGTCGTTTCCTGCGCCTGTTCACCGAATTGCCGCTTGATGAAATCACCCGCCTCGAAAAACTTGAAGGCGCTGAATTGAACGACGCCAAAAAAATTCTCGCGACAGAAGCCACGGCCATGTGCCATGGCCGCGACGCGGCGGAAAAAGCCGAAGCGACAGCGCGCGAAACATTTGAAGGCGGCGGCACCAGCGCCGATTTACCGAGCGTTGCTATTGACGCAAAGCAACTGGCTGAAGGTTTGGGTTGCTCGAAGCTTTTGTGATTGCCGGTCTCGCCAAGTCAAATGGTGAGGCGCGTCGACTGGTTCAGGGCGGTGGAGCGAAAGTCAATGACGCATGCGCAAAATGACATTGCCGCCACGCTGACCGAGGCGGATGTGCAAGAAGGCTGCATAAAATTATCATTCGGCAAAAAGCGCCACGTGCTTTTGCGCCCCTAAATTATTCGGTCAGGTCAGGCTCTTCCAATTCGGGCAGCGGGTCGTTATCAACACCGCCAAGACCGATGCCGATTTCAAACACGCGGCGCAAAAAGCCGGGCGTCAAAACAGACAGCGGATTGACCAGCACATTGGCTTTGCCCGCCTCACCCGACACGCGATATCCGATGCCGATAATACCCTCGCCGCGCCGTCCTGAAAGAAGCGGCCCGACAATCGGAATTTTTCCGAAGAATGAATTGATCGTATAGGAGGGTATGACCGTGCCGCCAATATCGACATTCGCCGGCTCCAATATCATAATCGCCTTGCATGGTAATGCCGACAGCCGGCCCATGCATGCGCCCCTTATTAATGGTCAGGCGACCGCCACCAAAAGAAAAATTGCCCTGCGCTTTCTCGAATTTAATACCGTCACCCGATAAGGTATCAGCAATGCCGCGCAGCGATGCCAGCGACACAATGGAGGCGAGCACCGGCACATTGCTGGCGCGGAAATCGGTCATTGTCATGCGCCCCGAAACAATCGCGGGCGTCCGTCAACCTGTTGTTTTGTTTTTGTCGTAAATATTGCCCTGCACGACCAGCGACCCGCCATAAAGTTCGCCAACCCAATCAAGTATTCGAAACAAATTTCCCGCGCGCTCGGTCTGAACAAAAAATTTGCGACGGAACACATTGTCACGCTCAATATCCATCAGCAATTCCGAGCCGTCAGCAAATACGCCCTGAAAGGCCAGTTTTTCATGCAAGCCTTTTTCACGCACAACCCGCAGCCGTGCGCTCATCCATGCTGACTTTATTGGCACCGACAAGCTGCTTTGCCTGCACTTCAATTACGGCTTCATTGCCGAGAAACGGCAATATCTCAAACGGCTCGGGAGCCAATTTTACTCTCGATTGCCGCCGAAAAAAAAGTCGACTGACATCCAGCGATCGGCGGTCAGGGTGACCAATCTTTATTATTCGACTGTTTTTACATCGACCTGAAGATTTTGATCGCGCCCCAATGACCACGGCGTCATTGCTCAATTCGCTCATCACCGACCCGTCAAATTGCATGGTAATGCGAAGCGGCTTTTGCTGCGGCAGGTCCAGCCGCGCGCGGATTTCTTCAATTTGACCGTCTTCAGCATTTTCAACCACCGCTTCAACGAGCCAGTTATATCAGATGGCTTTTCAAAACCAAAGGCTGCAAGGTAAATTTTGCCGGTTTTAAATCAGCGAAGAGGCGATAATTTTTTGGCTTTGTAATCGGGCCGTTTATCAGCAAGTTAATATGCGGATTGCCTTCAAGGCGCGTGGCGGCCCAGCCCTGCCCCAAATCAGCGATATTTTGTGGTGAGAAAAACCCATGCACCGCCATTCGCGCATCATCTGCGTTGCGGCACCAAATGGTTGCTGCCAGGAAAAGCCGCCATCAACGCCATTTGCCTGAACACGCCCCATTGCCGAAAGCCCGTCATTATTCAGCGATATAAAGCCTCGCCCTTTATCGATTTCAAACCGCCCCATCTTGCCGATAACATCAAGATTGCGCGTTTCAGCCTCAATCTGATAACTCAGCTTTGCGCTGCTCAGGCGGCGCGAATACCGGAATTGCAGAGCCACATCAGCCCGAACATCGCCCAAGCAATCTTTCAAAATCAAAATTAACCTGACGCAATGTGTTCAAAGGTGGTTGATTGATGGCACGGAGAAAATATCGCGGCTCACACCGCCAGCCGGTAAAATCAATATCAACCGGCTGCAGGCGGTCGCGATAATTTGGCGTATAAAACCGCACTGTTTCCGACATTGACGGGAGAAACATCACCGGTATTGCTCAGGCAAGGTTGATGACCCCGCCCTTACCCGTTACTTCCATCGAACTGCCGCGCAGCTTGAGCCGCGCCTCGGTGTTTTCCAATATCGGCAAATGCGCCAAATAGCGCACGCCGATATTCTCGAAGTCGAGGTCGAGCAACATTGTCTCTTCGCGCATCGGATCGGTTCGTTTGCGGTTCATAAAATCTTGCAGACTGGCAGTGATTGACAAAGAACCGCTGCGCAAAGCGCCGCCGACGAGATTGGCCTCGGTCCATTTGCGGCCATTTGGCGAAATGGTAATCGGCCACAAAGCTTCCGCTCCTGCTCGGCTCATACTGCCGAAATCGGCGGTAATATCAAAATGCGGATTGCGCTCGGCCAAGTGATAACGCCGGCAGCTTTGGCTTTGCCGAAATCATGCTCCAATTCCAGCGCATCAATCTCCAATGCGTTTTTGCAATAAAATTAAAAACGCCATTCAGTCGTAAGCGCGAAATATTCACCATCTGTTTGAAATCAATCTCGGCAGTTCAATGCTTGCGCCATTTCCCTGCATTGAAAAATTGAGCGTGGAAAGTCTTGCGAATTCATTCAGTTGATAGTCGGCCCTGCCGACCAATTGACCGGCCACACCGGCAACATTGAAGCGCACATCGCGAACGGTTATTTCCCGCTCGGTAAAATCAACCGCAGCGCCCGCCACCAATTCCCGAACATCAAGGCGCGCACCGGTCAATTGCACCGTGCCCGGATTGACAAATAAATCGACAAGGCCGTCTTTCGGCCGCCCGCCTTCGGAGAAATTGACATTTATCATGGCCGTGACGGGCAGCTGAATGCCGCGCAAAGGCGCCAATAAATTACTGAAACGACCAATATCGCGCGGATTAAAACGGCTCAGTGCAATTTCTGCCTGTCCGCTGCCATCATTGCCGATTTCCGCCGTGCCGATGATCGAGCTCGTCCCATCCTGCAATTCATATTCAATTTGCACGCTGGCCGAAATACGATTGCCGCGTCGCATCATCAGCAAATGAGAGCCATTATCGTCAGGATCACCATCCGATTGAACGCGAATATCGCGCACGCCAATTTCAGAAATATATTGCAAGCCTTCGACTGGCCCGCCGCCTGAAGGCAGAAACAGGCTGGTCGCAGCGGGCAAATCATTGACCCGTGTCGGCATTAAAGTCAGCTTTTCGATAATCGCTTTTGAAATGGCGAAGCGTCCATCATCCCAAAAGGCCGGGCCGCTCAATTCAATGTAAATATCTTCCGCCAACAAACCGGCATCAGCTGCCTCTCGAATGCGCAGATTCCCAATCGATAGTGCAAAGAAATTATTTTCTGACGACCAGCCCAGGCGACCTTTATTAATATCGACCGAACCTTCAGGAACCAAAGTCGTCAAAACGACACTAAGCGGTTGCGTAAGGAAACCCAAAGGCAGCCCAAAGGCGCGGATAACGCCATAGAGAAGCACTGCAATCATCGCCAGCAAGATGATGCTTCCCGAAATAATCCGCAGCAAACGCTTCATCAAAAGATCCCGTTTATCCCTATGCTAAACCTGTGGCCGAGGAACTTGACAAAATCAAGGCATAGGCCACATTTACCTTGATTGTTTATGCCAGAGTCTGCCGACCTCAGGCGCATCTCTAATATCGGAGCAATCATGGCGAAAGAACTAAAAATCGGCGATGCCGCACCTTCTTTTTCACTTCCTGCCAATGGCGACCAAACGGTCAGCCTTCTGATTATTCCAAACGCAAATTGGTGATTTATTTCTATCCGAAAGACAATACGCCGGGCTGCACAACGGAAGCGATTGACTTCACCGCCGCCGTTAAAGATTTCGACAAAGCCAATACCGATATTGTCGGCGTTTCAGCTGATAGTGTTAAAAAACATGAAAACTTTATCGAGAAGCACAATCTCGGCATTACGCTATTGTCCGACGAGCAACAAGATATGCTTAACGCCTATGGCGTCTGGGTTGAGAAAAGCATGTATGGCCGCAATTTCATGGGCATTGAGCGAGCAACTTTCCTGATTGGAACAGACGGCAAGATTGAACAGATTTGGCGTAAAGTAAAAGTTAAGGGCCATGTCGATGCCGTATTGGAAGCGGCACGTGGTTGAGCAGAACAGTCTGGCCGTTGCCTGTCGCAACGTCCTGACCACTGAAAATCCGCGCGAAAAAGCAGCCATAGCGCGCCGCGTCGCAGAAGATTGGCGTCACGGCAGATTGAGCCGCGACAATACAAAACCGACCGATTGGCCGGACCGACCGGCGCGCCCGTTAAAGCCTGAATTATTGCCACCACGCGATATGCCGCGCCGCAAGATGAGTGGTGAGAACGGTCGTAAGGCGCAACTTCACGCTTTAGCCCATATTGAACTCAACGCCATTGATCTTGCTTTTGATCTCATCGGCCGTTTTGTTGATGCGCCGCTGGAAGACGCTTTTATTGATGATTGGATGCGGGTCGGGGCTGATGAGGCACGGCATTTTCTCATGCTGGCTGACCGATTGGCTGAACTGGACATGGATTATGGCGACCTGCCGGCTCATGACGGACTTTGGCAAGCCGCTTTCGATACGCGGCACAATTTACTGGCCCGGCTTTCTATTGTTCCATTAGTTTTGGAGGCGCGCGGTCTCGATGTCACCCCCACCATGATGGAAAAGTTTGAACGCGCCGGTGATGCGAAAAGCGCAAAAATGCTTTCCATCATTTATGAAGACGAAAAACCCATGTTTTCGCAGGCAGTAAGTGGTTTTTGCGGCTGTGCGAAGACAATGGTTTGGAACCTGCAAATTGCTTCCGTGATCAGCTGAAAAATCATTTTGGCGGCGCATTGAAACCCCCTTTTAACATTGCCGCGCGCGACGAAGCGGGATTACCGCGCCATTTTTATACCGATGCCGGTTAAAGCCTTGAGCAAAAACAACTTATCACTTGCAAATACCTTTCATTTTTGAGACATAAAAGACTGAATCTTGGGATGAGATTGATGAATAGCTTGCTGGAAAAGCTTCGCGAGGCTTTCGCAGAGCGCCAGATTTATGTGCGCAAAAACGGCAGCGTCACCTTTGTGCCGCTGTCGAGCCGTTCCCTTGTCGTTTTGACCATGCTGTTTGTCTTAGTCGCCGGCTGGGTCGGCTATGCATCTGTGCATGTCATATTCAATAACGGATTGGGCGCAAAGCGCGAACAAGAAGTGCGCGAAATGCAATTGGCCTATGAAAACGAGCTTAACCGCCTGCGCCTCTCTTATGATGATTTGAATGCGCAACTGGTTTTGACCCGCGATTGGTTTTCCGAGACCACGGATAATCTTGAGAAACGGCATAATGATTTGACATTGGTGTTCGAACAGCACGCCGCCGTTTCCGATGAATTGCGGAAAATGCAAGAATCTTTCTCAAACATTGCCAAGTCCAATCAGCGTAATCGCAACAAAACCGAACTGGTGGCCCGCAGCCGTTCCGGCCAAGAAGACCGCTTGGAAAGCCGCTCAATCGCCAATTCCAATGATGACCAAGAAATAACTTTGGCGCGCAATGAGACCGTCGCCTTGCCCACCGATGGCGATACTATGCCGCATTTGTCGGAAAGCGTTTATGACCGTGTTTCCTCACTGGAATTGCGGCAGAAAGAATTGCTCGACGCGCTGGAAGAAAAAATTGACCTTCGCATTGCAGAATTTGAAGGCGTGATTAACGGCACGGAAATTCTGGAGCCGGAAACATTTATGGCTCAAGTTTTGCCTGAAGATGAGCGCGCAATGGGCGGCCCTTATATTCCCCTTTCGGAGGAAAAGCCCGGCATTAATTCAGACCTGCATCGCCAGCTTTATCGTATTTCCAGTAACCTTGAGCGTTTGGAAAATCTCAGCTCGGCCGTAGCGAAAATTCCGCTCTCTTTGCCCATTCATGATTATCGCGTAACCAGCGGATTTGGCCCGCGCCTTGACCCGTTCAAGAAACGCGCGGCATTTCATGCCGGTGTCGATTTCGGAACGGCTTCCGGCACACCGGTCTATGCCACATTATCCGGCACGGTAACGCGCTCGGGCTATAAAGGCCCGTATGGGCTTGTTGTCGAGATTGACCACGGTAACGGCTTTCGTTCGCGATACGGGCATTTGGCGCGCAGCCGCGTGCGCCGCGGACAAGCGGTCGAGTTCCAGCAACATATTGCCGATGCCGGAAACAGTGGTCGCAGCACCGGGCCGCATTTGCATTATGAAGTCTGGTATGAAGGCAAGGTGCGTGACCCGCTTGCTTTCCTCGATGCCGGCAAGCAAATCTTCAACATTGCCGAAACCATTTCGACTGAGGCCAATTAACAATGAAAAACTCCCGCTCCTGAGAAATCAAAAAGCAAATCTGCGCCCTCCATTCTGAGCCATGATATGCATATTGTCGGCAAAATTTTCTCAACCGGCGATATTCAAATCGAAGGTCGCCTTGATGGTGACTTGCGCTCTCATGCTGTGACGATTGGTGAGAAAGCGGTTGTTTCGGGCGAAGTTGCGGGCGACATGGTAACGGTTTTCGGTCAGGTAAAAGGCACTATTCGTGCCCGTCAGGTTTATCTATGCGCAACCAGCAAAGTGACCGGCGATGTATTCAATGAAGCGCTGGCCATCGAAACCGGCGCTCAATTGAATGGCGCGGTAAAACGCGAAAAAGAGCCGCTGAAAAATGCAGCGATTAAAATCGTGGCTCAGGAAGACGACAAAGAGGCTTCAAAAGCCTAATCAATATCGGCGACCTCGCCTCCACCTTCTCCGTTCTGACACGCTGCGCCAAAGCGGCTTCCATAAAATTATCTAACGCGCCATCCAAAACGGCACTGGGATTGCCGCTCTCAACACCGGTGCGTAAATCTTTCACCATTTGATAGGGCTGCAAAACATAAGAACGAATTTGATGCCCCCAGCCAATTTCGGTTTTTTGGTCGGCATTGGCATTGGCTTCTTCTTCGCGGCGTCTGCAATTCAAGCTCGTAGAGCCGCGCCCGCAACATCGCCCAAGCGGTTGCACGGTTTTTATGCTGTGAGCGCTCATTTTGACATTGCACCACAATATTGGTCGGCAAATGCGTGATGCGCACCGCGCTGTCGGTTGTGTTGACGTGCTGTCCACCCGCGCCGGATGCGCGAAACGTATCTATCCGCACATCGGCTTCCGAGACATCGATTTCAATCGCGTCATCAACCACCGGATAGCACCACACGCTGGCAAAGCTGGTATGGCGACGCGCATTGCTGTCAAAGGGTGAAATCCGCACCAAGCGATGCACACCGCTTTCGGTCTTGGCCCAGCCATAAGCATTAAACCCCTTAATCTCAATGGTGGCAGATTTAATACCTGCTTCTTCGCCGCTGGTTTGTTCGATAAGCGAGACTTTATAGCCCTTCTTTTCAGCCCAACGCATATACATGCGCTGCAACATACTGGCCCAATCCTGGCTTTCCGTGCCACCGGCACCGGCATGCACTTCAAATAGGCATCATTGCCGTCCGCCTCGCCCGACAGCAAGGTTTCGACTTCCATGCGTTCCGCTTCCGCCGCCAAATCGGCCAGCGCCGCCTCGCTCTCAGCGACGACATCCGCATCGCCCTCGGCTTCGCCAAGTTCGATGAGTTCAACATGCTCATTCATCTGGTTTTCAAGTTGTCGGCAGGCTTTGATGGCGTTTTCCAGCCGCGTGCGTTCTTGCATTTTGGCCTGCGCTGCTTGTGGGTCATCCCACAGCTTCGGGTCTTCGGCGAGCTTGTTCAGCGCGTCCAATTGTTCAAGCGCGTTGTCCCAGTCAAAGATGCCTCCGAAGCAAATCCAATGACCCCGTAATGCTGGTGATGAAGTCTGTAATTTCTGAACGCATCTCAGTCTCCTTGACGAGACCGAAATCTACCCAAGGAAAACCGTTTAGTAAAGTCCGCCTGTGCCCGCGCCGACGGTTTCGGTATTGATGGCGGGGCGTTGTTTAACGCCATTGCTGCCGGTGCCGCCGCGCACAATCATTTGCTTGCCATTGCGTGTCGGTTCCCTGCCCAATTTGAAGGCTTCCAAAATGACCGTCTCGTCATCCGGGCGCGCCAGCTTGCCGGTTTTGGCATTAATGCGCACCAAATTGACCCGCGGCGGCACACGAAATGGCGGTGTCGCCATATTGGTCAGCGCCTGCTCCATAAATTCTTTAAATATGGGTGCGGCCACACGGCCACCGCTTTCGCCATTGCCGAGCGGACGGTTATCGTCATAACCGACATAAACGCCGGCGACCAAATCAGCCGAGAATCCGACAAACCATGCATCGCGGCTGTCATTGGTCGTGCCGGTTTTGCCGGCCAGCGGCTTGCCGATGGTTGAAATGCGCCGACCCGTGCCCCGCGTCACCGCCCCCTCAAGCATTGACACCACCTGATAAGCGGTTTGCGGCGACAGCACTTGCTCTCTCATATCGGGCAGGTCGGGGGCGACTTGCGCATCAAACATCTCGACATTGCAGCCTATGCAATTGCGTTGGTCTTTTCGGAACAGCGTCTTGCCATAGCGGTCTTGCACTCGGTCGATGAAAATCGGCTCTACCCGTTTGCCGCCATTGACCAGCATGGCATAGGCAGTGGTCAGACGCATGAGCGACGTTTCACCTGCCCCCAACGCCATCGCCAAAACACGCGGCATGGTGCGGTTAATGTTAAAGCGCTTGGCATAGTCGGTGATTTTCCCCATGCCGATTTCCTGCGCCATGCGAATGGTCATCAGATTGCGGCTTTTTTCCATACCGAGGCGCAGGGTCGATAATCCGTAAAAACGGCGCGCATAGTTTTCCGGCTTCCATAAGCCTTGATCCTTGCCCTGTTCCATAACAAAAGGCGCATCGAGCACCAGACTGGCCGGCGTAAAGCCGCTATCCAAAGCGGCGGCATAAACAAAGGGTTTAAACGCCGAGCAGGGCTGGCGGCTGGCTTGGGTGGCGCGGTTAAACTCGCTGGCCGAGAAACTATAGCCGCCGGTCATGGCCAAGACGCGGCCGGTATGCGGGTCGAGCGCAACCATTGCGCCGTTAACTTCGGGAAGTTGTTTCAACTCATAAATTTCGTCTTCAGATTTTTGACTGACCCAAACAACATCACCGGTTTTCAAAACCTGCGACATGCGTTTAATCCGAGGCCCTTTGATTTTATATCCGTTTTCCGGCGACGGTTTGGCGCGCGCCCATTTCACGCCTGCCAAATCAATAATGCCGAGATCGATGCGGTCTTCAAAACTGCGCGCCCGCGTCATGCGCGGACGCAAGCCGATATTGGCGCGGTTTTCTTCTTCATCGACCGACAGCACAACGGCCAATCGCCACGGTGCCAAATCGGTCGGAATTTCAATCTCGGTCAGCTGCTCCCACCATGCTTCCAATGTTTCCAATTCGCTTATCGCCCCGCGATAGCCCTGTCTTTGGTCATAAGCCTCAATGCCGTTGCGCAAGGCGCGCTGTGCCAGCTTTTGGAAATCCGTGTTCAATGTTGTGCGAATGGACAAGCCGCCGCCATAAAGTTGCCGCTCACCATACAGACCGTAAACTTCGCGGCGCACTTCTTCGACAAAATACTCGGCATTAAACCGCCGCAAGCTGGCCGGACGGTCGGCCACCACCAAGTCTTGCGCGCCTGCTGCGCGCGCTTGCATATCGGTAATATAGCCGTTTTCGCGCATGCGCCCGATAACCCAATTACGCCGCGCTATGGCGCGGGCGCGTTTGCGGAACGGGTGATAATTATTCGGCGCTTTCGGCAAGGCCGCCAAATAGGCTGCTTCCGCCACCGTTAAATCGCTCAGCGGTTTGTCAAAATAATTGAGCGCCGCCGCCGCGACACCGTAGCTGCCAAGACCGAGATAAATTTCATTAAGATAAAGCTCGAGCAATTGCTCTTTGGTAAACGTGCGCTCCAGCCGCAATGCCAGCACTGCCTCTTTCAATTTACGTTCTAGCGTAACATCGCTGCTCAGCAGAAAGTTTTTCGCCACTTGCTGGGTGATGGTTGATGCGCCTTCCAGTCGTCTGACCGGTCACCACATTGACGACATTGGCAAATACGGCGCGCACAATGCCCATAAAATCAATGCCGACATGTTCGTAAAAGTTTTTATCTTCAGCGGCCAGAAACGCATCAATCAAATGCTTCGGCGCGGTATCAATCGGCACAAAAATGCGCCGCTCTTGCGCATATTCGGCAATCAAACTGCCATTTCCGGCATGGGCGCGGCTCATCACGGGCGGGGTGTAATTGGCCAAATGTTCATAATTGGGCAGACCGCTATTGATACGCCACAGCACCAGAACAAAAGCAAAAAGCCCTATCGCTCCAAGCGTTACCAAAACGCCAGCCATATTGCCCAAAAATTTCATCAACGAACCCTTTCAGACTTTTTAATTGTCTGATAAATGAGGCCGCACTATGGCAGGTCAGTGGAAAAAATCCAGCCCTGTTTGGCGCTTGTCTATCTGAGTGCGGCGACGCGGCTGGAACGGAAGAACCCGTCCACCGATTTGACCAATGCACCGGCGACTTTGCGCCGCCAAGAAGCGTTCAAAAGCTGCTTTTCATCGCTGCTATTGGTCAAAAAACCCAATTCAATCAACACGGATGGCACATCGGGGGCTTTCAAGACCCGGAAACCGGCAAAACGATGCGTGCGGTCGAGCAAGCGGGTTTTGCCGCGCGCATTATCGACCACCAGATTGGCAAATTTGACCGACAGGTTTTTGGTCTCGCGCTGCGCCAAATCAATCAGAATATTCGCCACTTCCGGCGGTTGGTCGGCAAAATCAATTCCGGCGATAATATCCGACTGGTTTTCTTTTTTGGCCAATGCAGCAGCTTCTTTATCCGATGCGGTTTCCGATAAGGTATAAATCGACATGCCGCGCACATTTTTGCGCTTAATGGCATCGGCATGGATGGAGATAAACAAATCGGCATCGTGCTTGCGCGCAATGTTCACGCGCTGGCGCAATGGAATGTAAATATCCCGATTGCGCGTCAGATAGACCTTAAATTTACCGGTGGCGCGTAATTGCTTGGCCAATTCGCGCGTGAACGCCAAAGTGACGCTTTTTTCGCGCGCTTTGCGCCCCAGCGCGCCCGGGTCAACCCCGCCATGTCCGGCATCGAGAACAATAACCGGCGTGCTGTTGGCTTGCCTTTGCGGTTTTGGCGTAAAGGGCTCGGCGTTTTGCGTCGCTTTATTGGCCGAGCGTTTGGCGGCGCGGTCTTTGGCCACTTGCGCGGCAAACTCTTTACTGCTCGCCTTGACCAAATCAATGACAAGACGATGTGGCAAACCTGATGAGGGCGGCAGCATGAAGCTTTTGGCCACTTTTACCGGCCCTTTGGCATCTATCACCAAGCGGCTTTTGTCCGCCGTGAACTGCCCGAAACGCAATTTTTGCACCAATCCGGTTTCTTTGGGCTGGTCGGCAGGCCATTCAAGCGATGGCAAATCGACGACAACGCGGCGCGGACGGTCGAGCAGAAAAATGTCGAAATCAACATTCGACTGCAGGTCGAGAACAATGCGAGTGCGCTCTGCGGTCACGCCGAGGCGGATATCCTTCACTGTGGCCGCCGCAGCATCCGCCCAAAAGTGCCGATAAACAGCAGCGCGACCGGCAAGAAAGCCCTCAAAATTGTCGAAACACCGTTCATAATTCTCATTTTTCTCCTGGCGGCAAACGACTCACTTCATCGCGCCAACCATAGCAATTTCGTCTTATAAATGCGACTTTCACAGGAAAATTAAGCAATTCCATATAGTTAACGATTGTATGATATGCCTTGCAATCAACGCCCCTGCCCTATAAGTTCAGTCTCGATATTTCAGGCAATGCGCTTACGAAGGCCACTATGGAGCCGTCAGCGATTGTCGCAGACCATATCGAAGACACCATCCGAATTAAGTTTCGGAGAAGTAACCATTTTTGAGGATAATTACGTGACCGTCACACAACAAATTATGACAGTCAGTTGCGCGGCCAAATCTGTGGCCGATCTATTGTCCTTTTCACCCTTAGACATACGCCGGGACGTGCGCCAGACGCTTCATGAGCCTTATGCTCATCGCCCGACGGGAGCTTTTTATGACCAAAAACATGCTAATCGATGCCATCCACCCGGAAGAAACGCGGGTGGTGGTGACCGACCACAATCAAATTCAGGAATTCGACTTCGAGTCGCAGTCCAAAGCGCCGCTTCGCGGTAACATTTATCTTGCCAAAATTACCCGCGTTGAGCCGTCTTTGCAGGCGGCCTTTGTGGAATATGGCGGCAATCGACACGGCTTCCTCGCCTTTAATGAAATTCACCCCGATTATTATCAAATTCCGGTAGGTGATCGCGAGGAATTGCTGAAAGAGCAAGCCGAAGAAGACCGCTCGCAGGCCGAAAGCGATGACGACCAAATTGACGGTGACGAAGCCGACAGCAACGATGATGAAGAAAATGCATCGGGCGACGTTGCCGATGTGGGAGGCGACGCCCATGAAGAGGCCGCACCGGCGATAAATACACGCGCCCTGCATCGCAAATATAAAATTCAAGAAGTCATCAAGCGCCGCCAGGTTATTTTGGTGCAGGTCATGAAAGAAGAGCGCGGCAATAAAGGCGCAGCGCTGACAACCTATTTGTCACTGGCCGGACGTTATTGTGTGCTGATGCCCAATACGGCACGCGGTGGCGGCATTTCCAGAAAAATCAATAATGGTGCTGACCGCAAAAAACTGAAAACCATCGTCAACAAGCTTGATGTTGCCGACGGTATGGGGCTGATTGTCCGCACCGCCGGAGCGCAGCGCACATTGACCGAAATTCGCCGCGACTTCACCTATCTCACCCGCTTGTGGGAGGAAGTGCGCGAGAAAACCGTCAGTTCCACCGCCCCGACGCTGGTTTATGAAGAAGGCAATCTCATTCGTCGCTGCATTCGCGACCTTTATTCAAAAGAATTCGACCAAGTCGTGATTGATGGCGCGGACAGTTATAAAGAAGCCAAAAATTACATGAAGCTGCTGATGCCGAGCCATGCGCGCAAGGTCAAGCAGCATGCGGGCGACGCGCCCTTGTTCAAAGAGCATGGCGTGGAAGACAAGCTCGCCGCCATGTTTAACCCGATTGTGGTTTTGCCATCGGGCGGCTATTTGGTCATCAACCCGACCGAAGCATTGGTTTCGATTGACGTGAACTCGGGCAAATCGACCCGCGAGCAATCGGTAGAGAAAACCGCTTTGGCGACAAATCTTGAAGCAGCGGTTGAAGTGGCGCGGCAAGCTCGCTTGCGCGACCTTGCCGGCCTGCTGGTGATTGACTTCATCGATATGGATGAAAATCGCAATAATCGCGCCGTTGAACGCAAGATGAAAGAAGCGCTGAAAGCTGACCGCGCGCGCATTCAAGTGGGCCGCATCAGCAGTTTCGGGTTGATGGAAATGTCGCGCCAACGCATGCGCGCCGGTGTGTTGGAAGGCTCCAGCGAAACCTGCGCCCATTGCAACGGTTCAGGCATGGTGCGTTCGGTCGAAAGCCGCGCTTTGCATGTGCTGCGCCAGATTGACGAGAATGCCGGTAAATTCACCGAAGGCGAATTGACCGTGCACTTGCCGCAAGATGTAGCGATTTACCTGCTTAATAATAAGCGCGCACAATTGCATGAGATTGAAGCGCGCACGGGCATTGCCATCGCCGTGGAAATTGACGCTGAACTGAACGCGATGGAAATGTCCATCACCCTGCCCGATAATTCAGAGGCCGGGGGCGTGTCGCGCATGGAAGGTGACCCGGCCGCAGTCGCTGAAGACAATGGCAGTAAGCGCCGCCGCCGCCGTCGCGGTGGCCGCAATCGTCGTCGCGGCGCAAATGCCGAAGGCGTTGACGAAGGCGACAATGAAAATGATGGCGAAGACAGCCATGACATCGACGCGGATGCTGACGACGACTGTTGAAGCGGCAGAAGTCACGGCCGATGATGAAAGCGGCGATGATGAAGATAAGCCGAAAGCGCCGCCGTCGTCGCGGACGACGCGGTGGCCGCAACCGCCGTCGTGGCCCAGAGCGCTGCCGATGATGCTGAAAATGGTGACAATTCAGGAAGCCGAAGCGGATTCCTGACGGGAAAAGCAGAGACCGAAGAAGCCCCGGCTGAAAAAATTGTCATTGAGGTGTCACGCAATGATGACGATGATGATGCATCAGATGAAACGCCGAGCATCAAATCGCGGAAGATAGCGTTGAAAAGTGAAGAAATCCGCGAGCCGGAGAGCGATGAACCGACCGACGATGCGGGTGATGATGAAAAAAAACCGCGCCGTTCCGGCTGGTGGCGGAAATAGTCAAACAAAAGCCGTAATTGGCCGACAGTCTGGAAGCATGATGCGCCAAATCCTGCGAAGCTGTGTTTTTTTGTGGCTGCTATGCCTTTCACTTGTGCCCGTCTC
The DNA here is from genome assembly GCA_038143435.1 of Rhodobiaceae bacterium. GTDB lineage: Bacteria > Pseudomonadota > Alphaproteobacteria > RS24 > RS24 > UBA8337. The sequence continues at coordinate 119,316 of JAYQLX010000006.1, forward strand.
AGCGCAAGCGCAAGGTTTGGTGCGCGACGCGGAAATCGAGTTATTGCTCAGGGATTACAGTCGGCCCTTGTTTCTTGCCGCGGGTTTGGAGCCTTCGCGCGTCGGCATATCCCTCATCAATGACCGCAATCTCAATGCTTTTGTCACCAATGGGCAAAATATTTACGTGCATACCGGACTTATTTTGGAGGCCGAAGAACCGAATATGGTTATCGGCGTGCTGGCGCACGAAATCGGTCACATTACCGGTGGGCATTTGGCGCGCGGGGCCGAGGCTGCGGCTACGGCACAACGGCCCGCTTTGATTGCTACGATTTTGGGCATGACTTCCATTCTGGCCGGTGCCGGGGATTTGGGCATGGCGCTGATTACCGGCGGTCAGCAATTGGCGATACGCAATTTCCTGTCATACAGCCGTGGTCAAGAAGCCGCCGCTGACAATACCGCACTGCAATTGCTGGATGCCACCGAGCAATCGGCGGAAGGCATTATCGGCATGATGGACCGGCTGGCCAATCAAGAGATTTTGAGCGAGGTTTACCAAGACCCTTATGCGCGCTCGCACCCGATGTCGCGCGACCGCGTGAAAGCCTACCAAAACGGCGCGAGCAACTCGCCATATAAGGATGCGCGTGATCCTGAAGAACGGGTGTTTCGCCATAAAATGGCGCAAGCCAAAATCTATGGCTTCCTCGACTCGCCAAACACAACATTGCGCCGCTTTCGCAATGAAGATAGTCAACCCGCGCGCTATGCCCGCGCGGTCGCCTACTACCGTCAGGGCTTGCGCAGCAAAGCATTGGGCGAGCTGAGCGGTCTGATTGCTGAAATGCCCGACAATCCCTGGCTCTATGAACTTGAAGGACAAATTTACCATGAGACCGGTTTGGCCGAGAAAGGCATTGCGCCTTATGAGAAAGCCGTTGCCCTTCGTCCCAATGAGCCTCTTTTGCTCATTGGCTTGGCATCCTGCCTGTTAAGCAAAGGCGCAGCCGGCGGCCCGGCCAATCAGGCGGTCAATCAAAAAGCCATTGACCATTTGCGCGCCGCCTTGCGGCTTGACCCGCTTAACGGGCCGGCCTATTTGCAAATGTCGAAAGGTTATGGCCAGCTTGGCGAAATCGCATTGGCGCAATGGGCTCTTGCTGAATATTACGCCGCCGGAGGCCGCAAAGAAGCGCGGCGCCATGCCCAACGAGCCATTAAAGGACTGCCGAAAGGATCGGTTGAATATATTCGCACTGTTGATATTTTGAGTGCCATCAAGCGTTGAGAGAGGAAGCATGATGCGTAAGTTTATTTTCGGATTTGTTTTGCTGCTGTTATTCGGCTTCACCCATGAAGCGGCCCACGCTTTGGATGCCAATGACAAAAAGCAAATCGACAAGCAGATTGAAGACTTCTTCATGCGCAATCCTGAAAAATTGGAGCAAGCGCTCAATAATATGCAGCGCTATTTGACCGAGCGCGCGCAACGCGAACAGGAAGAAGCGCTGGCCAGTAATACCGATAATCTCTATCGCAATGATGGTGATTACTCGATGGGCCCCAATAATGCGTCCATCACCATTGTGGAGTTTTTCGATTATAATTGCGGCTATTGCAAACGCAGCTTCGCGCCGCTTATGGAAGTGCTGGAAGAAAACAAAGATGTGCGCCTTGTGTTCAAGGAATATCCTATTTTGGGTGAGGCTTCTTATCTTGCTTCAAGCGCTGCATTGGCAATCAACGACAAACTGAAATATCTGACCTATCACAGCAAGCTGATGACCCATCAAGGTAGAATCTCCGAGTCGGTGATTGAAAAAACCCTGAGTGATATGAAATTGTCGCCGCAAAAACTGCAATCAGACGCGCGCAGCGACAAATATGTTCTGCAATTGGCGGCAACGCGGCAATTGGCCGACGCCATTGGCGTTAACGGCACACCGGCTTTTGTCATTAACGGTAAATTATTTCCCGGCGCGCTTGATAAGGCAGAATTAACCCAAGCCATCAAAACAGCACGCGCTGATTTGAAAGCTAGATAAGCCCACCAATCGGCGAGCTGGGATCGGCGTAAAGCCGTTTCGCCATGCGCCCTGCCAAATAAGCCTGCCGTCCGGCAATCACCGCATGTTTCATGGCTTCAGCCATTAATATAGGGTTTTTCGCTTCGGCAATCGCCGTATTCATCAGCACACCATCGCAGCCCAATTCCATTGCAATGGCGGCGTCCGAGGCGGTTCCGACACCGGCATCAACCAAACCGGCACATTGGCTTGTTCGATAATCAAGCGAATATTGATGGGATTTTGTATGCCGAGGCCGGAACCGATAGGCGCGGCCAAAGGCATAATCGCGCAGCAACCGATCTCTTCCAGTTCTTTGGCCATTATCGGGTCATCGCTGCAATAAACCATCACCTGAAAACCCTCTTTTACCAGCAACTCGGCCGAGCGCAGGGTTTCGGTCATATTCGGATAAAGGGTTTTTTCATCGCCAAGCACTTCCAGCTTGACCAAATCCCATCCGCCCGCTTCGCGTGCCAGACGCAATGTCCGCACCGCATCTTCGCCGGTGAAACAGCCCGCCGTATTGGGCAAATAGGTAAATTTCTTCGGGTCGATATAATCAATCAGCATGGGCGCATCTTTGTCGGTCAGATTAACCCGTCGCACCGCCACGGTAACGATTTCGGCCCCCGCCGCTTCCGCCGCGGCAGCGTTTTCCGCATAGTCTTTATACTTACCGGTGCCGACGATAAGGCGTGAGTCGAATTCACGCCCGGCAATTACCAATTTCTCATCTTCCCAAGACATAACTCAGCCCCCGCCGATAAAATGAACAATTTCTATTCGGTCGCCCGCTTCAATCATATGCGTGGCATAAGCCGATTTCGGCACAATTTCCAGATTATGTTCAACGGCAATCTTTTTCTCAGGCAAGCCCAAACGCGCCAGCAATTCCGCCACGCTGAGCGCCCGTTTAAAGCTCTGCGTTTCGCCATTTACCAAAATTTCAATGCTGTCGCCCATGCCGCGCCGAGTTTGCAAAACCGCGCGACAAAGCGCAAGCCCAGAAAGCCTGCAAACGATTTGAGCCTGTTGAAAAACTTGCACTTTTTTGAAATCTCGTTTACCCAAGCCTGATATGGAACCCTTTTAAAAGGTGACAGGCTGAATGAGCAAAGTGCTGCACATTATCAACGGCCCCAATTTGAATTTACTGGGCACGCGCGAACCGGAAGTTTACGGGACGACCACTTTGGCCGATATTGAAGCCATGTGCGACACACGCGCCAAAACGCACGGGCTGGAAACGGTTTGCCTGCAAAGCAATGATGAAGGCGAAATGGTCAATTTCATTCAAACCGCGCGCACCGAAGCGAGCGGCCTCATCATCAATGCCGGTGCTTATTCGCATACTTCTTTAGCCATTCTTGATGCGCTGCAAGCGGTTGAAGTGCCGATTATTGAAGTGCATTTATCAAATATTTTTGCCCGCGAAGAATTCCGTCATCATTCCTATGTTTCCGGCGTTGCTGCCGGTGTTATTTGTGGATTGGGCGCACAGGGCTATGAAATGGCAATCGACGCGCTGGCAGCGCGTTTGGCATAAGGGGAGCGCAACTCAATGGCAAAATTACCCAGCAGCAAAACCATTAAAGAATTGGCAGAATTGCTGAGCGAGACCGGCCTGACCGAGATAGAGGTCGAGACCGGCGACATGCGAATTAAAGTGGCGCGGCAAGGCACTGCCGTTAGCGCCGTTGTGCCGCAAGTTGCAGCAGCGCCTGCTCCGGCTCAAGCCGCACCGGAACCAAAAGAAGCTGCACCGGCTCCGGCAGACCATCCGGGTGGCGTAAAATCTCCAATGGTCGGCACTGCCTATTTGGCACCTGAGCCGGGCTCGGCCAACTTTGTTAAAGTCGGCGATACGGTCAGCGAAGGTCAGACCATTCTGATTGTTGAAGCGATGAAGACCATGAACCCGATAAGCGCCCCGCGAGCTGGCAAAGTGACACAAATTCTTATCAGCAACGAGCAGCCCGTCGAGTTTGACGAAGTGCTGATGATCATCGAGTAGCCAATGGTTTCGAAAATCCTTATTGCCAATCGCGGTGAAATCGCATTGCGCGTCATTCGCGCCTGTCGTGAATTGGGCATTAAATCGGTCGCCGTTCATTCCTCTGCTGATGACAAAGCCATGCATGTGCGGCTTGCTGATGAAAGCGTATGCATTGGCCCGCCCTCTGCCGCCAAATCCTATTTGTCTATTCCTGCCATTGTTGCAGCTTGCGAAATAACCGGTGCCGATGCAGTGCATCCGGGCTATGGCTTTTTGTCGGAAAACGCCAAATTCGTCGATATTCTTGATGAGCATAATATCGGCTTTATCGGCCCGACCGCCGAACATATTCGCGTGATGGGCGACAAAATTGCCGCCAAAGCGAAAGCCATTGAATTGGGCATACCGGTTGTGCCGGGCTCCGACGGAGAAGTGAAAAATGTCGATGATGCGATTGTGCTGGGCCGCGATATGGGTTTCCCCGTATTGGTCAAAGCGGCTTCCGGCGGCGGCGGTCGTGGCATGAAAATCGCGCATAGCGAAAATGATTTGGCCGAAGCCTTCACCACGGCGCGGGCCGAGGCCAAAGCGGCGTTTGGTGATGATGCGGTCTATATTGAGAAATATCTCGAAAAGCCGCGCCATATTGAAATTCAAGTGGCCTGCGATACGCATGGCAATGCCGTGCATTTGGGCGAGCGCGATTGTTCCTTGCAGCGCCGTCACCAAAAAGTATTGGAAGAAGCCCCGTCCACGGTTCTTGACGACAAAGCGCGCGCCGCCATCGGCAAAATCGTTACCGATGCCATGAAGGGGCTTGGCTATCGCGGTGTCGGCACGGTCGAGTTTTTGTATGAGGACGGCGAATTTTATTTCATTGAGATGAATACGCGCTTGCAGGTGGAACATCCCGTCACCGAAGCGATTACCGGTATTGACCTTGTGCGCGAACAAATTCGCGTCGCGCAGGGCGAAAAGCTGAGCTTTACACAAGATGATGTGAGCTTTAACGGCCATGCCATTGAGTGCCGCATCAATGCCGAAAACCCCGAAACCTTCACCCCGTCACCGGGTGTGGTGCAAACCTATCACCCGCCGGGTGGTTTGGGCGTGCGCATGGATAGTTCCGTGTATTCGGGCTATGCCATTCCGCCTTATTATGACAGCCTTATCGGCAAGCTGATTATCCATGCTGACGACCGCGAGGCATGTTTGATGCGCCTCAATCGCGCTTTGGGCGAGTTCGCCATTGATGGGGTTGAGACGACGATTCCGCTTTTCGAAAAGCTTTTGCCCGATGAAGATTTCCGCGCCGCCGATTATGACATTCACTGGCTGGAAAAATTCCTCGGCATGAAAGACTGATTAACGGGTCTGAATATCGCCTTGCGTCTCGCTGACCGGCGGCAATATTTCTCCGGTAAACACCATGCCGTCTTCGGTTTTGCACGCAAGCGGCCAAATATCGAAAACCGGATGCTCCATCGCGTTAATGCCGGGGCTGGAGGCAAACATCCAACCGGTAAACAGCGCTTTGTCGCGCCCCGCCTTAAACTCGGAAATTTCAAGAAACGCCTTTGTTTCAGGCGGTTCTTCAGGCGGCGTGGAAACGCAGTCATGCATGGTCAGGCTCATATCACCAATGGCATATTCCTGACCCGATAAGAGGTCGATTTTTTGCACTTTTGCGGTCACTTTATGCAGCAAAGAAAAAGACCCGACCAACATTGGCTTGAGCGCCGCCTCTTCCTCATCTTCATCGGGAATATCAAGTATCGGCACTTCCAAAATGGACAGCGGCGCAATCAAGTCCTCGTTCTCGATTATGTCACCGTCTTCCGTATCACCGCTTTCTTCAGGCGGCGGCATGATGAGAACCGGCGGCATCATTTTGTCGTCGATAATTTGCGCAGCGGCCGGAGCGACCGCGACTAAAGCCATTGAAACGAGCAGAACGACGTTTTTATTCAGCACTTTCCTCGTCACCCGCGCTGAACAAAGCCTGGCTGACCAGTCCGATTAAATCGACTGAGCCTTGCGTGTAGAGAATTTCATCACCCTCGGACAGCATATCCTCACTGCCACCCGGTGAAAGCGATACATAATTGCCACCGAGCAAACGTTCGCTGGTAATTTTCGCGCTTGTATCGTCGGGCAGTTCTATATCGCCGCCAATGGTAAATTCGGCATTGGCATAATAGCTTTGCGGGTCAAGTTGCAGCGCCGTCACAGTGCCGATTTTAATGCCCGACATGCGGACATCACTGCCAATGGTCAGACCGTCAACGCGGTCAAATTGTGCGTTCAGGCTGTAACCGTCGCCACTGCCAGCCTCGGTAACCGAATAGCCGTAAATGACAAACATGGCCGCGACAACGAGCACGGCAGCGCCAACCAATGTTTCGACCAGATTGTCTTTCATTGTTCTATCCCCAGTCTTTCCGTTTATTCCGGCTTCCACGCATCATAGCCGTCCGCATAGCCGGTGGTGTCGGCCATACCGGCAGGCTTATGCGCATCTTTGGTGCCCGTCATGTTGATTTGGCCGGGCTTCATCCAATCGCGCTTCACTTGATTGGCTTCGTCCGGCGTTTCATCGACCGTATAATGCATCCAGCCATGCCATTCAGGCGAGATGCGCGTTGTTTCAATATCGCCATTATACAGCACCCAGCGGCGGGTTTTGCCGTTAATTGAGGCACCATGCTTGTCTTCGTAATAGCGATTGCCTTGCCCATCAATGCCGACCAGCTTGCCGCGGCGGCGCGTGATCAGCAGCGTGCCCAGCGTCTGGTCATTCCACCAAGTAAACAGCATTTTTAAAAATCGCATCATCTAATCGCTCTTCCTTTATGCCGCGACAATAGCGCATTTTGGCATCAAAAATATATTGGAAAGTTAATCGCTTTCCTTGCCGCCCTCTTCTTTCGGCAGATTGAGGCGAATGTGCAATTCACGCAGTTGCGCATTGGAAACATTTCCCGGCGCTTGCATCAGCAAATCTTCGGCTTGCTGATTCATCGGGAAGGCGACCACTTCGCGCAAATTCTCTTGTTCCGCCAACAGCATGACAATGCGGTCAACCCCCGGCGCAATGCCGCCATGCGGCGGCGCGCCATAGCGAAACGCATTCAGCATGCCGCCAAATTCTTTTTCCACCACCGCATCGTCATAACCGGCGATTTCAAACGCTTTCAGCATGATTTCAGGCTTGTGGTTCCGAATGGCGCCGGAGGATAGCTCAACGCCATTGCAAACAATGTCATATTGATAGCCGAGCACGGAAAGCGGGTCTTGGCTTTCCAGCGCTTCCATACCGCCCTGCGGCATGGAGAAAGGATTGTGCGAAAAGTCAATCTTGCCATCATCGGTTTCCTCATACATTGGGAAATCAACAATCCAGCAAAAGGCAAATTGGTCGCGGTCAATCAAATCAAGCTCTTCACCGATGCGATTGCGCGCGCGACCGGCGAAATCGGCAAAAGCTTTCGGCACACCGGCGCAGAAGAACACGGCATCGCCATCTTCAAGGCCAAGCTGCTGTTTAATCTGCGCGGTGCGTTCTTCGCCGATATTTTTGGCCAGCGGCCCTGCCCCTTCGCCATCGCGGAAGAAAATATAACCCAAGCCCGGTTGCCCCTCGCCTTGCGCCCAACTGTTCATACGGTCGCAAAAGGCCCGACTGCCGCCGGTTTTGGCCGGTATAGCCCAAACCCGCACCTTGTCGTCTTTGGCAATCATATTGGCGAAAATCTTGAAATCGGAACCGTCAAAGGCAGGCGTGACATCTTGCATTTCAATCGGGATACGCAAATCAGGCTTGTCTGAGCCATATTTCTGCATCGCTTCGGCATAAGGAATACGCGGGAAGGTCTCGGTCACCCGTTTACCGCCGCCAAATTCGACAAACACATCATGCAGAACCGGCTCCACAGCTTGAAACACGTCTTCTTGCGTGACAAAGCTCATCTCAATATCAAGCTGGTAAAACTCGCCCGGCGAGCGGTCGGCGCGCGCATCTTCATCGCGGAAGCACGGCGCAATTTGGAAGTAGCGGTCAAAACCCGCCACCATAAGAAGCTGTTTAAACTGCTGCGGCGCTTGCGGCAGCGCATAGAACCGGCCCGGATGCATGCGCGACGGCACCAGAAAGTCGCGCGCGCCCTCAGGGCTTGAGGCGGTCAAAATCGGCGTTTGATATTCGCGGAAACCGTCATCGGTCATGCGTCGGCGTAGCCAGGCGATAATGTCGGATCGCAGGATAATATTGTTATGCAGCGTTTCGCGACGCAAATCGAGGAAGCGATAGCGCAAGCGCACATCTTCCGGATAATCCGGCTCACCGAATACCGGCAATGGCAAATCACCGGCTTCCGACAACACTTCCAATTCAGCGACGTAAATTTCTACCTCGCCCGTGTCGAGATTGGGGTTTTTCGCGTCATCATCGCGCGCCACCACTTTGCCTTCGGCGCAAATCACGCTTTCGGCACGCACCGCTTCTGCCAGTGCAAAATGCGGGCTGGAAGGTTCAATAACCAATTGCGTCAGACCGAAATGATCGCGCAAGTCAATGAACAACAAGCCGCCATGATCGCGCTTACGATGCACCCAGCCGGACAGACGCACTGTTTCATCGATATTTTCAGCCCGTAACTGACCGCAATTATGACTTCGATAGTCATGCATTTTGAATATCCTCATTGACCGCAAAAGCGACTTTTCCTGCGCCTAAACACAACGCTTCAGCCAATTTGTCAAGATACGTTTCCACGCGACAAAACCAAGCGGCTGGCGTATAAAACGCGCATGGAATTGATAACAACAAATGAGGCGCTCAAAGAATTGTGCGCCGAGTTAGCCAATCAGCGTTATATCACCGTAGATACTGAGTTTTTGCGTGAAAAAACCTTTTGGCCGCAGCTTTGCCTCATCCAAACAGCGGGGCAAGACATTGAGGCAATGATTGACCCTCTGGCTGAAGGTATTGATTTGGCCCCGTTTTACGCGTTGCTGGCCAATGAGAATGTGCTGAAAGTCATGCATGGCTGTCGCCAAGATATTGAAATTTTCTTCCATCAAGCGCAGACCATTCCGAAACCGCTTTTTGACACGCAAATTGCCGCCATGGTGTGCGGCTTTGGTGATGCGGTTGGCTATGAAACGCTCATTCGTAAAACCACCGGCGGCAAAATTGACAAAGGCAGCCGCTTTACCGATTGGAGCCAGCGTCCGCTGAGCGACAATCAACTGACGTATGCGCTGGCCGACGTCACCCATTTGCGCGGCGCTTTTGAATTTCTTGAAAATGAATTGGTCGAAAACGAGCGCGGCGCATGGCTTGATGAAGAGACCGCGCTTTTATCTGACCCGGAAATTTACGCGCAACGCCCTGAAAACGCTTGGAAGCGGCTGCGCATGCAAGACCGCCGCCCGCATGTTATTGGCGTGCTGATTGAAGTTGCCGCATGGCGCGAAACCGAAGCGCAGAGCCGCAATGTGCCGCGCAACCGCATTTTGAAAGATGACGCATTGCGCGAATTGGCCTTGCAAGGGCCGAAAGACAAGCGCGGCCTGACCCGCCTGCGCGCCGTCCCGAAAGGCTTTGAAGGCTCACGCTATGCCGACCCGCTTTTGGAAGCAGTGGCGCGCGGCCGCAAAATGGAAAAAGACGATTTGCCCGATTTGCCCGCACCGGCAGTCAATCGCCCGGGCATTGGCCCATTGGTCGATTTGTTGAAAGTATTGTTGAAGCAGCGCAGCGAAGAAACCGGCGTAGCCCCCAAGCTGATTGCCAATGTCAGCGATTTGGAGCGCATTGCCAGCGATGATGCGCCTGATGTTGCGGCGCTCAAGGGCTGGCGGCACGAGATTTTCGGCCAATATGCCGAAGCGCTGAAGGCCGGTAAACTGGCTCTCGCCTCGCAAGATGATGCCGTAATATTGGTCGAGCGTGACTAATCCGGGTCAGCACCGCGCAATTTTACTTTCGGCTCCAATCCCAATGTTTCTGCCAAAACGGCGAGACGCTTTTCGATAATAGGCGCAATCAAATCGCTTAATTCGGGGCTGATGAACAGCTTCAATTTATTTTTGCCGACCTTTAATTTTGTCTTCGGCAAAACGCCGGGCAATGAGGCCGATAGCGAATGCGCAAGCCGCAAGCTCAACCCCAATGCGCGGGCAATGCGGTCATCGGTTTCCGACAAATTCAAACTGCCATAATTGACCGCGTCGCTGCGCAATTCATGACGATAAGACAAAGCGCGCGCCAGAAACACCCGCTCGGCATGGGTGATGCCGGTAAACGGCGCGGTCAAAACCGTATTACTGACCGCCGCCGCGCGAAAGCTTGGATGGCTGGCCCAAGCGAGGTCGGAAATCAAGCAGCCCGCTTGCCGCAAGCGGTCAATTTGATTGCGGGTGAAGTTTTTCGGTTCGGCATGGCGATATAATTGCCGCGTCCACATCGCCAATTCATGGCTATATGGCTCGGCTTTGCACATACGCGCCGCCATTTCCTCGCACGCCATTAACAGCGGGTCGAGCGCCCGATATTTGCTTTTCAATTCCTGATACAAAACGCCTTCGCGCACCGCATTGGCCGAAACGATAAGCCGCGATGGCTTCACCACCTCAATCAAAGTTTGCAAAATCAACGAAGCGGCCGGCAATGCTTCGCGGCGATTACCGGAAGCATGCGAGATGATGCGCTGCGCGCGTCGTCCGTCTTTCGCCATGAATTTGAAAAATGCGGCAATCTCTTTCGGGCGCACATCATATTGATGCAGCACTTCCAAGCCATAGCCGGAATATTCCATATGCAATTTCGCCAGCGCGCGCCATGTGCCGCCGACAATATAAATCGGTTTATCCCGCGCTTGTTTCAACCACGGCAAATCAGCCAGCGCCTGATGGATAATTTTATCCATCTTCTTGATTTTACCGCCGCTGGCCTGCTGTAAGGCCAATACACCCAACGGCAAGCTGGCCCATTGTTCAGTTTTATTATCGGCGACATAGGCCAATTCCAAACTGCCGCCGCCGAGGTCGGCCACAATGCCTTGTGCTCCGGGTATGCCGAGCATCACCCCATCTGCCGATAAAAACGCTTCTTCTTCGCCGCTTAAAACGCGGATTTCATGGCCCAAAACCTCTTCTGCATCAGCGAGGAATTGTTCGCGATTTTCGGCATCGCGCACCGCCGCCGTGGCGAAAGCGGCAAGATTTTCAATACCGAGCTGATTTGCAATTTGCCGAAAGCGACGAAACGTATCGAGTGCCAAATCGTAATAATCGCCCTCAATGCGTCCTGTCGCAGAAACGGACTCTCCCAAGCGCACAAAAGCGCGTTCATTGTAAATCGGCAAAGGCGTGCGCGCCGAACCGCTAAAGCCGACCAAGCGCACCGAGTTGGAACCGATATCAAGCACACCATGCGGGGCATCGGGGGGCAATGGCCCCAGCTTATTGAGGGCGCGTGCAAACTGCTCGGTGGTCACTTCTTGCATGACCTCAGATTGCCCCCTCATTCGCCTTGTTGCAAGGATTTGCCGCGCCCTGACAGGCTTGGATTGGTCATGAAATAGCCATGCGCATTAACCGCTTCTTCCGCTTTTTCAGCTTCAACGCGCAGATAATTTCCGTCGGGCTGCATGCGCCAGCTTTGTTCATTATCCAAAAGATTGGTCATCATAATCTGCCCCAGCACTTGCTCATGCACGGTCTCATTCAGTATCGGGGTGAGAATTTCCACCCGCCGATTGAGATTGCGCGGCATCCAGTCGGCTGACGAAATAAACACTTTGGCTTGGTTTGATGGCAGACCCGCGCCATTGCCGAAACACACAATGCGCGAATGCTCCAGAAACCGCCCGACAATACTTTTCACGCGAATGTTTTCCGACAGCCCATCAACACCGGCGCGCAAACAGCATATGCCGCGCACCACCAAATCAATCTGCACACCGGCCTGCGAGGCTTCATACAATGCATCGACAACAAACGGGTCGACCAGCGAGTTCATCTTGGCCCAAATGGCGGCCGGTTTTCCGGCTTTGGCATACGCCACTTCGGCGGCAATATTTTCCATCAGCGTGTCGCGTAAATTCTGCGGCGACATGGCCAGTTTTTTCAAATTACCCGGTTCGGCATACCCGGTGAAAAAGTTGAAAACCTGCGACGCATCGGAGGCAATCTCGCTATCACATGTAAACAGAGACAGATCGGTGTAAATTTTGGCGTTTTGCGGATGATAATTGCCGGTGCCCAAATGCACATAAGTGCGCAAGCCGTCCGCCTCGCGGCGCACCAACAAGGCTCACTTTCGCGTGGGTTTTCAGCTGCATGAAGCCGAACACCACTTGCACTCCGGCGCGCTCCATATTGCGCGCCAAACGAATATTTGCCGCCTCATCAAAACGCGCCTTCAACTCCACCAAAGCGCTAACCGATTTACCTGCTTCCGCCGCCTCAACCAGCGCCTCGACAATCGGGCTGTCATCTGTGGTGCGATAAAGCGTTTGTTTAATTGCCAGAACGTTGGGGTCGGCCGCCGCTTGGCGCAAAAACTGCACGACCACATCAAAGCTTTCATATGGGTGATGAACCAAAATATCTTTCTGCCCGATGGCCGAGAAACAATCTCCGCCATGCTCGCGAATACGCTCCGGAAAGCGTGCCGTGAAAGGCGTAAATTTTTGTTCAGTCGGCCCCGGCGCATAAAGCTCATTTGTTTGAGATAGGCCGACCAACCCTTCAACCGCGATAACCCCGCGCTTATCAACTTTCAATTCTTTGCGCACCAGGCTTTTCAGGCTGTCAGGCATATTGGCATCAAGCTTAAGCCGAATAACAGAACCGCGGCGGCGACGCTTCAGCGCGCTCTCAAAAAATTGCACCAAATCTTCGGCTTCTTCTTCAACCTCAATATCGCTGTCACGAATAACACGGAACATGCCCTGCCCCAGCACTTCATAGCCCGGAAAGGTTTGCTCGACAAAGGTCGAAATCAAAGTTTCAAGGCGGACAAAATTCAACCCGTCAGCGCCTTCCTCCTCAGGCAAGATGATAAAGCGGTCCAATTGCTGCGGTATCAATAAGAGGGCATTCATGCGATTGCCGTCTTCGCGGCGCGCCAATTGCAGCGCCAAAGCCAAGCCAAGATTGGGGATGAACGGAAACGGGTGCGCCGGATCAATGGCCAGCGGCGTCAGCACAGGCAGAACTTGGTCGAGAAAATAATCTTCCAACCAATCCACTTGCGTCGGCGTCAATTCATCACTTTCGCGCACGAATATTTTATTCGTCGCGCAAGTCTTTCAGCACATCGCCCCAGACTTTCTGTTGACGCTTCATCAGCGCATCGGCGCGCTCAAAATGGCTTCCAGCTGTTGTGACGGTGTCAGGCCGTCTTGGCTCGGCATTTCGACACCGGCTTTTGTCTGACCGACCAGTCCGGCCACGCGCACCATGAAGAATTCATCGAGATTGCTGGCTGAAATTGACAAGAACCGTAGCCGTTCCATCACCGGATGCTTGGCATTGGTGGCCTCATCCAGCACACGCTCGTTGAAAGCCAGCCATGACACTTCGCGATTGATGAAACGCTCTTCCCGCGAGAAACCAAGCAGGCTCTCGGGCAATTCACTTTTCTCTCTTTTCTTAAAAACACTGATTTTTTTGGACATTCACCAATTCCTTGAAAGTCGGCTGACGCGACTATTTGGCCTTTTTTATATTTCAGATATATGACTTTCCAAAATTTCTGCAACCATTGGAACCGTAATTGCCCGTTTTTCTGCCAGCGCCTGCCGGTCAATATTGTCTATCAAAGCGGCCATATCGGCATAATCGCGCACCATGCGCGGCAATAAATAATCAATCACCCGCGCATCCACTTTTAATTGTCGGTCGCTGAACAGCTTGGCCATCAAGCCGCGCATCAACGCATCGTCAGGGCTGGTCAATGCGACAGCGGCAACGGCTTTCAACCGCGACACCAAATCGGGCAAACCTATGGTCAATTGCGCCGCCGGTTTTTCCGACAGGAGCAGAATTTTGAGATTTTCATGGCGGGAAAAATTGAGCAGGTGAAACAGCACCTCCTCGCAATGCGCCGGCAATGCGTCGAGCCTGTCTACAATCACCGCATCAGGCTTTTCAGAACCGTCGAGCACGCGGGCAATATCGTCTTGCAGCAATTGAACGGCATCAATGTTCAACGCAGCGCATTGATGCGAAAGAACCGCCGCCAAATGGCTTTTGCCGGAGCCGGTTGGCCCGTATATCCACTGCACCGGCACCTGCCAATCGCCAAAGCCGTCAATCAGGGCAACCGCTTCTCGATTGCTGTCGGAAACAAGGAACGCGGCGCGTCCCATAGCCGCCCTTTGCGGCAAATCAAAAACCAGTTGTTCAGCCATCTTTGGAACGGTTGACATAATCACGCATGTAAAGGGTCAGCCCATAGCGCACCAGAACGCCGATAATGGCGGCCAGCGGCACGGCCAGCAAAAGCCCCAGAAAACCGAAAAGCGAACCCATAGCCAGCAAAGCAAAAATAATCCAAACCGGATGCAGCTTCACGCGGTCGCCGACCAGACGCGGGGTCAAAATATTGCCTTCAAAGAACTGCCCGACAAAAAACACCACGGCAATCAAACCCAGCGCCGTGAAGTCAAAGCCGAATTGGCCCAAACCGAGCGCCCCTGCCAACACCATGCCAAAAGCTGCCCCGACATAAGGAATGAAGCTGATAAGACCGGCAAACACGCCGACAATCACCCCGCCCTCAAGCCCGACCAGCGACAGGCCAATGGCATAAACCGTGCCGAGAGACAGGCAGACAAGAATTTGACCGCGCGCAAAGCCGCTCAATGTCTCGTCAATTTGCTGCGCCAAAAGACGAACCACTTCGACTTGTTCATCGCGCAAAATCTCGTCAATACGCGCGACCATTCGGTCCCAATCATTAAGCATGTAAATGGCGACAATCGGCGTAATGAAAATCAATGCCAGAAGGTTGATAAAGGACAAGCCGCTCAACAGCATGCTCGACGCGGTGCTTTGTAATCCGGCCAAAAGCGTATCGCCCATGCCTCTCACCAATTCGCTTTGCCCTTTGGCCAAATTCTGTTCCAGCATCCAGATTTGAATATCGCTGATATAACCCGGCAATGCCGCGATAATCAGCGTTATTTGTTGCGCTAAAACCGGCAGACCGAAAGCCAAAGCGGCCAGCAAGGCAAAACCGACAACAAAAGTGATGGTCAATGTCGCAAGGCTGCGCCGCATGCCCAGCGCCTCCATCCGGTCGGCCAGAGGGTCAAGAAAATAGGCCAGCGCAAAGCCCAAAACAAAAGGCAGCATAATGTCGGACAGAGCGGTCAATAAATATAACGCCACGGACAGGCCGATAATGGTCAATAAATGGGAAAGGCGAATTTGTATCATTGCACCACCACGCTTTCTTCGGTAATGACGGTCCACCCCGTCTCACCTTCGGCCAATACCAGACCGCGTTGCCCGAGATTGCCGCCAAGCTGGCTCACTGAACCGATATAGGCGAGGTCGATATAGGCATAGCTTTTTGCCAATTCAACAATCGTCACATCGCGCACCAATTTGGCCTCATTGAGCCGCGACAAGAGGCGGCTCCATTCTCGCAGGCTCGGATAATCGGCGCGCACGCGCAAAGTTTGCTTTTCGTCAGACGCCACGGCGGCGACTTGCTTCCACCGCTCGGCCAGTGCAGAAGCTATTTCATCAATCGCCACGCGGCCCATATCTTCATGCAGTTCGCCGGTGCGATAGGTGCGGACAATGACGTCACTGTCTTCGTCGCCGAAAATATAGGCGGTCACACCAAGTTGACCTTCCACATCGGCCAGCGCATGGGCCACAATAATGGTCTGCGTGCCATAGCGGTCATTAAGCATTTGCAATTTGGCCGGGTCACCAATGAGAATGTCCTCGGCATTGGCAATCAGTGAATCGTCAAGATCCCCCAAAGGCAGCAAAAGCGGTGCCGGATTATTGTCGATATCATAATCACGCCAGCCTGTTTGCCACCAATGCTCGCCCCAAGCCTGCAGACCTTGCAAATCTTCCAGCACCGGCAACAACAAAGCCGGTTTGCTTTGCACCTCAGTCACCGCTACGCCATAGCTGCGCAATAAATCGCGAAGCGGTGCGGCTTTGAATTGAATCGACAGAGTTGCCAAATAACGCGTGGGGCCGGTTTTTTCGTCGCTGATGCGCAACACTTCGACCATATTTTCAATATCAAGCGTGCGCAAATCGGGCAGCTTGTCCCATTCTTCTTGCTTGGCCAAGCGCCGCATGGCGATGGCCAATGCCCGCTCTTGCCCTTGCTGCAAAGCGGTCGAGCGCGCCAAAGTCGTCGATGTCGCCGAGACATCAACCTTGATGCGATCAACCTGAAAGACGTTTCCCGCCGCAACGGGCGACGACAAAAACAAGCCAAAGGTCAAAATGAGCCGAATAAGTTTCATGCGCGCAACCTAACGCGGGGACATCTTCCCCGCAATGCTGATTTAGGTGGTTACTTTAGACCCGATGCAGGCTATTTTAAGGCATCCGTTCAAATACACAGAAACGATTCTATGGGCGACACATCAGGCCACAACAATCCCCCCGCCACCTATGCCGACGCCGGCGTTGATATTGAGGCCGGTAACACGCTGGTTGAGCGCATTGCGCCGCTGGCGAAGTCCACCGCCCGCATTGGCGCGGATAGCGACCTCGGCGGTTTTGGCGGATTGTTCGACCTCGCCGCGTGCAAGTTCGACGATCCGGTTTTAGTCGCCGCCAATGATGGTGTTGGCACCAAATTGAAAATCGCCATTGAGAGCGGCATTCACGATTCGGTCGGCATCGACCTTGTTGCCATGTGCGTCAATGATTTGATTGTGCAGGGCGCAGAGCCGCTTTTCTTTCTCGATTATTTCGCCTCCGGCAAGTTGGATGTCGACGCCGCCACTGATGTGATTGCCGGTATTGCCGAAGGCTGTCGGCAAGCCAATTGCGCGCTGATTGGAGGCGAAACGGCCGAAATGCCCGGCATGTATGCGGCGGGTGATTATGACCTTGCCGGTTTTTCCGTCGGTGCCGTTGAGCGGCGAAAAATCTTGCCGCGCGATGATATGGCGGCAGGCGATGTCATTCTTGGCTTGACCTCCAACGGGCTTCATTCCAACGGCTTTTCACTGGTGCGCAAATTGGTTGAAGCCGAAGGCCTGACATGGGACGCGCCAAGCCCGGCCCATGCCCATGAATCAGTGGCCGAAGATTTGCTGACCCCAACACGTATTTATGTGCGTTCCGTGCTGCAAGCCTTGCGCGCCAATGCCCCGATTAAAGGGCTGGTGCACATAACCGGCGGCGGCTTTCAAGAAAACCTGCCGCGCGTGCTTCCCGATAATATATCAGCGCATATCGACCTGTCGGCGTGGAATATGCCTGAAATTTTCAAATGGCTGCAAAGCGTTGGCAATATTGAGGATGCTGAAATGCTTCGCACCTTTAATTGCGGTATCGGCATGGCGCTGATTGTTTCGCCGGACGGCTTGGCCGATGTGATGGCCATGCTGGCCGCCGCCAATGAGACGGTCATTCCCATCGGCACTTTGGCACCACGCGACGGCGAGCCCGTCACTTTCAGCGGGTCCATAAACGGATGAACGGCAGCCCCGTCAAAATAGCCATTCTTTTTTCCGGTCGCGGCAGCAATATGCAAACTTTGGCGCGCCATATTGCGAAAGACGATGTGTCCGCCGAATTGGTGCTGACCGTTACCAATCGCCCCGATGCCGGTGGCATTGAAATTTGCGAAGCGGCAGGTATTCCCTGCACGGTGATTGACCACAAAAGTTTCGACAGCCGTGAGGCGTTTGACGCCAAGCTCGATGAAACCCTGCGCGCCGCCAATATTGAGTTGATTTGCTGCGCCGGTTTTATGCGCCTGCTGACCGAAGATTTCGTCAATGGCTGGCCCGACCGTTTGCTCAATATCCACCCGTCACTGCTGCCCAAATATAAGGGGCTGCACACCCATAAGCGGGCACTGGAAGCGGGCGATAAAAAACATGGCTGCACTGTTCACTATATGCGCCCTGAAATGGATGACGGGCCGATTATCGTGCAAAAATCAGTGCCGGTGCTGGACGGCGACACGCCCGACACGCTGGCCGACCGCGTTATCGAACAAGAGCACATCGCCTACCCCGAGGCGTTGGATATGGTGCTCAAAAAAATGGCGGGCACTGCCTAGCAGCCCCGCCATTTCGTATCAAGCCGGGTCGGGAATTAGCCGACCAATTCGTCATCCGTGAAGAAGAACTTGATTTCTTCCGCTGCCGTTTCAGGTGCGTCAGAGCCGTGTACGGAATTGGCATCAATGCTCTCGGCAAAATCTTTGCGAATGGTGCCTTCATCGGCTTCTGCCGGATTGGTTGCACCCATAATTTCGCGGTTTTTGGCAATGGCGTTTTCGCCTTCCAAAACCTGCACAACCACTGGGCCTGAGACCATGAAATCAACAAGGTCATTATAGAAAGGACGCTCTTTATGCACGGCATAGAAGCCACCGGCCTGTTCGCGCGTCATATGAATACGCTTGGAAGCGATGATGCGCAGACCATTGCTTTCAAAGCGGTCAATGATTTTACCGGTCAGATTGCGCTTGGTGGCATCCGGTTTGATGATTGAAAAAGTGCGTTCAATGGCCATTGGAAGTTCCTCAACTCTGGTTCATTTGAGGGTCTTATAGGCGGGCTTCTCCGTATTGGCAAGCTAGGCTTTTTGCTCCCATTTGCCTTCCGCCGATTGCTGCCAATAGGTCAGTTCATGGCCCGCTTCTTTCAACTCGCTCCAGCGCGCACGGGCGCGCGCCACATTGTCTTCATCGCGCCCGTCAAACATGAAAACCGTGCGCTCAAACCCGTCAATCGCAGCGCGTTCTGCACCATCGACGAGAAACAAAACATTGGCGGAATTCGGTGTTTCATCTTCATCCGTCAGCCATATGGGCTGGCTGTCAGCATGCTCGGCAAAGCGCGCGTCGCCTTTGGCGGCATGCGGCAAAAATGCGTCATCCCTAAAAGTCCATAAATGGCTGTCCAATGCCGCAACGCGCTCCGCCGACCCCGCCTGCACAACGGCTTTCCAACCGCGCTTCATGGTTGCGTCCAGCAAAAGCGGCAGAGCCTGTTCCAGCGTCTGTTGCTCCAGATGATAGACCAGAACTTCGCTCATTATTTTTCGTAATGCGCCTTCACCAGTCGGTCGAGCAAGCGCACGCCATAGCCCGATGCCCAAGTGCGGCTGATTGAAGTTTTCGGGCTGCCCATTGCGGTGCCGGCAATATCCAAATGCACCCAGGGCACATCATTGGTAAAGCGCTTCAAAAATTGCGCTGCCGTTGATGAACCGGCATAACGACCGCCGATATTTTTCATATCGGCATTGGGCGTGTTTATCATTTTGTCGAAATTATCATTCATCGGCATGCGCCAGACTTTCTCGCCTTCAGCATTGCCGACCTCAGTCAATTGTTCGGCCAAACGGTCATCGCTGGCAAACATGCCGGCATAGTCTTGTCCCAGCGCAATCATTATCGCGCCCGTCAGCGTGGCCAAATCAATCATGAATTGCGGCTTGAAACGTTTTTGCGTGTACCACAGCGCATCGGCCAAAACGAGACGGCCTTCAGCATCCGTATTCAGCACTTCAATCGTCTGACCCGACATGGAGGTCACAATATCGCCGGGGCGTTGTGCATTGCCATCGGGCATGTTTTCAACCAAACCGATAACCCCGATTGCATTGACCTTTGCTTTGCGCGCAGCCAGCGCATGCATCAGGCCGGTCACCGCTGCCGCGCCGCCCATATCGCCCTTCATGTCTTCCATGCCACCGGCAGGCTTAATGGAAATACCACCCGTATCAAAGCACACACCCTTGCCGATAAACGCGACCGGCTGTTTTGACTTGGCCGCCCCATTCCACTGCATGACAACCATTTGACTGGGTTGCACACTGCCCTGCCCGACACCGAGCAGCGACCCCATGCCCAGTTTTTTCATTTGCGCTTCGCTCAACACTTCGACTTTCACACCCAATTTACTCAGCGCTTTAGTGCGCTTGGCAAATTCCGGCGGTGTCAGAATATTGGACGGCTCATTGACCAAATCGCGAGCAATAATCGTGCCATCGGCAACCGCTTTCAATTCGGCATAGGCCTTTTTGGCAGCCGTTGCCGCTTTCGTGGCGACGGTAAATTTCTTTGGCCCGCCGCTGGTTTTGTTTTTCGTCTTATAGGTTTCAAACTTATAGTCGCGCAAATATGCACCAATGGCCGCGCGCGCCGCAATTTCACCTTCCGCGACATTGCTGCCCATTGGTTCAATGAGAAAGGTCACATTGCCTTCCGCCTTTTCAACAGCGCCCAACGCCGTGCCGCCCATTTTCTCAGCGTCAGCCGCGTTCAGCTTTTTACCGTCGCCGACACCCAGCACCACAATACGGTCGAGGTCAGATTTGGCGGGTGCAAGCAAGGCAAACATGGAAGCTGGTTTGCCTTTGAATCTTTTGATTTTCATGGCTTTGCTGATGGCACCACCGATTTTTTTATCGAATTGCTTGCCCAATGTGCCGAGCTTGCCGCCATCGGTTGCGGTGATGATAAGCGAACCCTTTTCGGGCAGTTTGTCTGTGGCCAAAGCGATAGAAAGGGGCATATTTTTCTCCATGCAGCAAAAACTTGAAGGTTTATTGTGGCACACATTATGGTGTAAAAACCCATGCGTCCATACCCGTTTTAGGGTAAGAGGGAGTCTCAGCGTCGCATTTTGACGCATAAATGGAAAAGAAATGAAGACAGTTCGACTATTTGGCATGGTGCTGGCACTGCTCTTGACCGCAAGCCCCGGCCGCGGCACGCGATATTGAAGGCATTGCCGCTGTGGTCAATGACCAAGTCATATCGCTTTATGATGTCGATCAACGCGTCGATTTGTTTTTCGCCACGTCAGGCATTGAAAAATCAGCTGAGATGACCGAGCGCATGCGCCAACAGGTTTTGCGGTCTTTGGTCGATGAAAAGCTACAATTGCAAGAAGCCACGCGCGTTGAAATTGAAATCGAAGAAGCCGAAATTGAAGAGCGCATGGAATTGCTGGCCAAGCAAGACAATCGGACATTGGACGGAATTAAAGAATTTCTTGAAGACAAAGCCATTGAGGAAGATACGCTAAAGGCACAAATTCGTGCAGAACTGGCTTGGAATCAATTTGTCCGGCGCAATTTCGGTGGCCGCATATAAAGTCGGCGACCCGGAAATTGAAGAGCAATATGAAAAAGCCGTGAAAGCGGTCAACCAAACGCGCTATCTGGTCAGTGAGATATTGCTCAATCTCGATAATTTCTCCACTGAGGAACAGGTCCGCCAAATATCCGGTGAGATTGTCAAACAACTGCAATCGGGCATTTCTTTCCCGGCCGTGGCGCGACAATTTTCAATCGCACCGACAGCCGCGCAAGGCGGCCAGCTTGGCTGGATTTCAGCCGACCAGCTGAACCCGCGCCTGTCGCAAGTGGTGCGGCAAATGCAAGTCGGGCAAATTTCATCACCCGTTCCGACAACCGGCGGCGTTTACATTTTGGCACTGGCCGATAAACGCGCCGGTGGCAATGACCCTTTGAAAAACAAATTCGACGTGCTGACCGTGGCCTTTCCCGCTTCAGTGAAAGACAAGCGCATTACCGAATTTGTCGATGGTTTCAAAACCTGTCGACGCGCTCAAGGTGCCGCCAAGAAACTGAAAGCTTCGGTCAAGCGCTCAGGACTTCAAGAACTTCGCGATCTGCCGACCGCCATTGCGCGCAGTGTCGCCAATTTGGAAGCGGGCGAAGTCGCCGCGCCAAGCCAGCAAGATAATGGCACCAATGTTTACATTGTCTGTGACCGCAAAGATGATTTGGGCATTGATATTTCTCGCGAGGAGATTGCCGATAATATTTTCGCTCAGCGCATATCCGTCATGGCGCGGCGTCATTTGCGCGACCTGCGCCGCGACGCGGTTGTTGAATATCGCTAAGTGAGTTTTTGCCATGCATGATGACGGCCTGCCCCCGCTGCGCGATGTCATCAGCAAACACGGCTTGCGCGCCGATAAAAAATTCGGACAAAATTTTATTCTCGACCTTAATGTGACGCGGCGCATTGCCCGCCATGCCGGTGATTTGACCGATTGTGAAGTCGTTGAAATTGGCCCCGGCCCGGGCGGCCTGACGCGCGGCCTGCTGATGGAAGGGGCGCGCAAAGTTCACGTGATTGAGGCCGATAGCCGCTTCATTCCGGCGCTGCAAGAAATTGCCCAAGCCTATCCCGACAGGCTCAATATTGTCGAAGGCGATGCGCTGCAAATCAGACCGAAAAACCTAACCGATGGGCCTTTCCGCATTGTGTCCAACCTGCCTTATAATATCGGCACGGCACTGCTCACCGGTTGGCTCGACGGGGGCTGGTCTGATGGCGATTGGCAACCTCCGTTTTTGTCGATGACGCTGATGTTTCAAAAAGAAGTTGCGCAGCGCATTACCGCGCAGGCCGGTGAAAAGCATTATGGCCGCCTCGCGGTTTTGGCAAATTGGCTTTGCGATACCGATTTGGCTTTTGAGGTGGACCGACAAGTTTTCGTGCCGCCGCCGAAAGTAACGTCAGCGATTGCCCACCTCGTGCCGCGCAATCGCCCAATGGCCGAAGCCGACCCGGAGGTGCTGGAAAAACTGACCGCTGCAGCTTTTGGTCAGAGGCGGAAAATGTTGCGCGCCAGCCTGAAACAGATATGCTCAGACGCTCAAGCGCTTTTGGCAGAGGCAGGGATTGACGAAACCGCCCGCGCCGAAGTGCTGACGATTGATGATTTTTGCAAACTGGCGAGATTATTGCCAAGTTACAAAGTGGGGGAATTATGAAAAGCCAAGCGATAACGGAATATGGAGCCGCATTAGAGGCGGTTGAAAGCGAAACACCGCAGCCGACAGGCAGCGAAGTATTGGTTGAAATCACCCATTGCGGCGTTTGCCATTCCGATGTGCATTTCCACGATGGTCATTTTGATATGGGTGGCGGCAATCAGCTCGATGTTCGCGGCGCGCGGCAAACACCGTTCACGCTGGGCCATGAGATTGAAGGCATTGTCACCGCCATTGGCGACGATGTGAAAGACGTCAAAGTTGGCGACCGCCGCGTTGTCTATCCGTGGATTGGTTGTGGCGATTGCAATGATTGCAATAATGGTCGCGAAAATTTGTGCAATGGTCGCGCATTGGGGGTCAATCTTCCGGGCGGCTTTTCAACCCATTGCCTCGTGCCGCATGAGCGCTACTGCCTTGATGCCGGTGACATTGCGCCCGGCCTGGCCAGCACGTATATGTGCTCCGGCATTACCGCTTATGGCGCGTTGAAATATCTCAATACGGGCGACAAGGGCGAACCGGCATTGATTGTCGGACTTGGCGGTGTCGGCATGATGGCTCTGCAATTTGCACTGGAAATGTTTGACGAAGCACCGATTGTCGCCGACCTTGACGACAATAAGCTGCAAGCGGCTATGGGTGCAGGTGCCAAAGCCGCTTACAATCCGAAAACCGAAGGT
The DNA here is from genome assembly GCA_038143435.1 of Rhodobiaceae bacterium. Taxonomy (GTDB): domain Bacteria; phylum Pseudomonadota; class Alphaproteobacteria; order RS24; family RS24; genus UBA8337. The sequence goes on from JAYQLX010000006.1 coordinate 143,048, forward strand.
GATTTGCAAAAGCTGATTGCCGACACGAATGGCGGTGTCGCCGGTGCGGCTGATTTCGTCGGCGCTGAAGGCTCTTTGCAATTTGCCACCGGCGCATTGCGTCGTGGTGGTGAAGTTAAAATTGTCGGCCTGTTTGGCGGCGCTTTCACCCAGCCTATTCCCATGTTCCCGTTCCGCGCCATGTCCATTGGCGGCTCAATGACCGGCACATTGGCAGACACGATTGAAATGCTGGAAATTGTCAAGGCCGGTAAAATCAACCCGATACCGGTTGAAACCCGCGCCATGTCCGAAGCAAGCCGCACGCTCGATGATTTGCGCGAAGGCAATATTCTCGGGCGCGTGGTTCGAGAATTAGAGAAAATGGCGCTAAAGCGCCTCGCGCAAGGTTTTAACAAAATCGGACAGGCCGGTTTGGCGTCCGCGCTTCAGCCGTTCTGATGTCAAAATGGCTTGCACTTGCGCCAGGCTGGCCGCCGCATCCTTATTGACGATAATATAGTCATATTCAGGATAATGGCTGATCTCATCAGACGCTTTTGCCATGCGCGATGCCACCACATCAGCGCTGTCTTGCGCCCGACTGTTCAGCCGTTTTTCAAGCTCAGCCGCTGTCGGTGGCAAAATGAAGATTTTGACCAAATCATCAGCCGCCGCTTCCTGCAATTGCTGAGTGCCCTGCCAATCAATATCGAACAATACATCTCGGCCGGCCGCCAGCGCCGTTTCAACCGGCGCGCGCGGCGTGCCGTAATAATTATCGAACACTTTGGCGTGCTCAAGCAATTCGCCGCGATTGCGCATTTCACCAAAAGCTTGCGTATCAACAAAATGATAATCCTGCCCATCGGTCTCGCCGGGGCGCGGTTTACGCGTCGTTACGGAAACCGACATATTGATATTGCCGTCACTTTCCAACAGGCCGCGCGCCAAAGTTGTTTTGCCCGCACCCGATGGTGACGACAAAACCAACATCAAACCGCGTCGGTTAATGGCTGACGACATAAGCAAACGCCTCTCGAATCAAAATCGCTGGAGACAACTATAGCCTATCTGCGGTTTTGTTTTTCGATTTGCCGCCAGCGCCGGACATTTTTATTGTGCGCGTCCAGCGTTTCAGCGAAAGCATGGCCACCCGAGCCGTCAGCAACAAAATACAGCGCCTTGCTGTCCGCCGGATTGAGCACGGCAGCAATCGAGGCGCGCCCGGGATTGGCAATCGGTGTCGGCGGCAGGCCGTTAATACGATAGGTATTATAGGGCGTTTTGCGGCGAATTTCGCTGCGCCGTATCGGTCGACCCAGCTTTCCTTGACCGCCGACAAGCCCGTAAATAATCGTCGGGTCGGATTGCAGGCGCATGTCCTTTCTCAAGCGATTGACAAAAACCGCTGCAACCAGCGGACGCTCGGAAGCGACGCCGGTTTCGCGCTCAACAATCGAGGCCAAAATAAGCGCCTCGCGCTTGGTCTTAAACGGCAGGTTTTTCTGCCGTTGCGGCCATAATTCATCGAGCGCAGTTTTCTGCGCCGCTTGCATTTTCGCAATCAGCGCCGCACGTGTCATGCCGCGCTCTACCTTATAGGTTTCGGGCAACAAGCTGCCCTCTTTCGGCAGTTTCACATCGCCCGCCAGCACCGTTTCATCTTGCAGCAGCTTGACGATTTGCATGCTGGTCAGCCCCTCAGCAATGGTGATGGGATGCAGCACGATGTCGCCTTTGGTGACGACGTGCAGCACGGCAGGCATATTGGCGGCGGCAGGAATATCATATTCCCCCGCTTTCAAATTGACGCTCTCGCCGCTGAGCCGCACATAAAGACGGAACAAAAAGCCGCTCCGCAAAACACCCGCTTCGGCCAAATTACCGGCAATGGTGCGCGAAGATGCCCCGCTTTGCAGCAAGACACGCGTGGTGTCGCCATGCGGGCCGGGCAAATAAACCAGCCCCAAAATAACGGCACCAGCCAAACTGCCGCTGACTGCGGCAACAATAATAAGACCACGAAATTTTAAGATAAGCTGTTTCAGCCGTGCCAAACCGCGCTACTCAACGGCCTTAAAAACCAGCGAGGCATTGGTGCCTCCAAAGCCGAAACTGTTAGACAAGGCCGCCTTTACTTCGCGCTCTTGCGCTTTATGCGGCACCAGATTGATTTTTGAATCGACCGATGGATTATCAAGATTGAGCGTTGGCGGCACAATACCGTCACGTATGGCGAGAATTGAGAAAATCGCCTCCACCGCACCGGCCGCACCGAGCAAATGACCGATGGCCGATTTCGTCGAGCTCATGGTAAGCCTGTCTGATGCGCCGCCAAACAAGCGTTCGACAGCTTTCAATTCAATTTCATCGCCTAGCGGCGTTGATGTGCCATGCGCGTTGACATAGCCGATATCTTCAGGCGACAGGCCGCTGCGTTTCAACGCCGCTTGCATGGAGCGATACCCGCCCGAACCGTCTTCGGCAGGTCAGGTGATGTGAAACGCATCGCCCGACAGGCCATAGCCGACAACTTCGGCATAGATTTTTGCGCCGCGCGCTTTGGCGTGTTCATATTCTTCGAGAATGACGACACCCGCGCCTTCGCCCATAACAAAGCCGTCACGGTCTTTGTCATAAGGGCGCGAGCCTTTTTCAGGCGTATCGTTAAAACCGGTTGAAAGCGCACGGCAGGCTGCAAAACCGGCAATGCCGAGACGGCAAATCGCCGACTCCGTGCCGCCCGCCACCATCACATCAGCATCGTCGAGCATAATCAGCCGCGCCGCATCGCCAATGGCGTGGGCGCCTGTCGAACAGGCCGTAACTACCGCGTGATTGGGACCTTTCAGCCCATGCTTGATGGATACCTGACCACCGGCCAGATTAATCAGCGCGCCTGGAATAAAAAACGGGCTGAGACGACGCGGGCCACGGTCGCGCACAGTGAAAGCACCATCTTCAATGCCCTGCAAGCCGCCAATACCGGCACCGATGAGAACACCGGTGCGATATTGCTGCTCTTCGCTTTCAGGCTTGTAACCGCTATCGGCCAACGCCATATCGCTGGCCGCCATGGCATAAATGATGAAATCATCCATGCGCTTTTGTTCTTTCGGCTCAACATAGATGTCGGGGTTGAAGCCGTTTTCACCCTGCTCGTCTGCGCGGTCAATATGACAGGCAATTTGGCAGGGCAAATCCGACACGTCGAAACCGGTTATAGGACCGGCGCCGGATTGGCCGGAAAGCAGGTTTTGCCAGCTTTTCTCGGCGGTCTCACCCAGCGGGTTAACCGAGCCAATGCCGGTAATAACGACGCGTCGCATGATTTTTGAGCCTTAGCCGGCCTGTTCGATGAATTTTACAGCGTCGGCAACCGTCAGAATGGTTTCTGCGGCGTCATCAGGAATTTCAATACCGAATTCTTCTTCAAAAGCCATAACCAGTTCAACCGTGTCGAGGCTGTCTGCACCGAGATCGTCAATAAAGCTGGCAGCTTCATTTACGTCACCGGCATCTACGCCGAGGTTTTCAACAACGATTTTCTTTACGCGATCGGCAATATCACTCATGACAAGCTCCTTCAAAAATTTGGGCTGTTCCTCAAATTAGAACAGCAATTCCCCCTCTTTGGGACAAGTATCCTTTGACACTTGGGGTTTCCCTATCACCCTTTACACATTGTGTCTATAGCGTGAAAAGCAAGCGCTAAATCATCGCCATACCGCCATTCACATGCATGGTCTGGCCGGTGATATAGGCCGCTTCGTCGCTGGCCAAAAACAGACACGCAGCAGCAATATCATCGCCGCTGCCCAAGCGACCCGCCGGAATAGCAGCGGTGAGCGCTTCTTTTTGCTCACCGGGCAAAACATCGGTCATTGGCGTAGCAATAAAGCCCGGGGCCACGCAATTCACGGTAATGCCGCGACTGGCGACTTCCTGCGCCAGAGATTTCGACATACCAATCATACCCGCTTTGGTGGCGGCATAATTGGCTTGGCCGGGATTGCCGGTCACGCCGACAACCGAGGTAATGCCGATAATACGTCCGTGACGGCGTTTCATCATGCCGCGAAGCGCGGCGCGGATAAGACGAAAGCTTGAGGTCAGATTGACGGACAACACCGCATCCCAATCTTCATCTTTCATACGCAACGCCAGATTATCGCGCGTGATACCGGCATTATTGACCAAAATATCCAAGCCGGACATTGCCTCTTCGGCATTGGCAGCGAGTGCCGCCGCCCCTTCTTCGGACGACAAATCAGCAACCAAAACATGCGCGCCATCGCCCAATTCATCGGCCAATTCCTTCAACACCGCTTCGCGCGTGCCGGCCAAGCCGACGTTGGCCCCGGCAGCGTGCAAGGTTTTGGCAATCTCGCGCCCGATACCGCCTGACGCGCCGGTCACCAGCGCATTTTTTCCGCTCAAATCAAACATGGCCTGTTCCTTTCGGTAATTAGCCTAAAAATCCGTCTATATCTTCCGGCGTGTTCAACGCTTTCGCCGCCAAACGGCCATCAATGCGCTTGGCCATGCCGGTCAACACTTTACCGCTGCCGATTTCCACCAATTCGGTGACGCCATTATCTGCCGCCCAAATCATTGACTCGCGCCACCGCACAGAGCCGGTCACTTGTTGCACCAATAAGTCGCGAATATTGTCGCCATCGCTGACCGCCTGCGCCGTGACATTGGCAATCAGCGGCACGCAAGGCGCGTTGATGGTCGTCTCAGCCAAAGCAGCTTGCATTTCATCAGCCGCCGGTTGCATCAAGGCGCAATGGAAAGGCGCGCTGACCGGCAATTCCATCGCCCGCTTGGCACCGCGCTCTTTGGCAAAGTCGCAAGCGCGCGCAACTGCCGCCGCATGGCCTGAAATCACCACTTGCCCATTGGCATTATCATTGGCGGCGGCGCAAATTTCATCGCCGGTTGCCGCTTCTTCGGCAATCTCAGCCACCGCCTCGAAATCCAACCCCAAAAGAGCGGCCATTGCGCCGACACCGACCGGCACGGCGCGCTGCATGGCTTGGCCGCGCAATTTCAAAAGCCGCGCCGTATCTTCAAGCTGCAAAGCACCGGCTGCGGTCAGCGCGGTATATTCGCCGAGGCTGTGCCCCGCGACATGCGACGCGCTGTCGGCCAATACCAGACCACGCCCTTCCAACACCCGCAAAGCAGCCATAGATACCGCCATCAGCGCCGGTTGCGCGTTTTCTGTCAGGGTCAATTCATCTTCCGGCCCGTCCCACATCAAATCGCTCAATTTTTGTCCCAGCGCGTCATCAACGGCGGCGAAGACGGCGCGCGCTTCAGGATAAGCCTCAGCAAGGGCGCGGCCCATACCGACAGCTTGGCTGCCCTGGCCCGGAAAAACAAATGCTTGCGTCATGATTGATTCCCTCTCATCTGGCGGTTGTTTTAGAGGGCCAAAACCCTCTTGCCAAGCCCCGCTGTCCATAGTATCACCCGCTTTATTGATTTCGGCTGGAGGCTGAAAGGATAGAGGGCTCGATGGTCGAGCCTTTAGGAATGGTCCGGTATCCCTTGTCTCCGCTCTCGCGTGTCTGTGAGCCTCTCCCTTTCGGTAGATAGCTCGCAAGAGGCTCGGCGCCGAAAAAACCAAAGGAGAGAGGCTATGGCTCTTTATGAGCACATATTTATAGCGCGTCAGGATATTTCAGCCCAACAGGTCGAAGGCCTTGTTGATATGGCGCAAGCCGTGCTGGAAGAAAATGGCGGCAAAATTACCAAAAACGAATATTGGGGGCTGAAATCTTTGGCCTATCGCGTGAAAAAGAACCGCAAAGGTCACTATACGTTACTCAATATTGAAGCTGATCATGCGGCGGTTGCCGAACTGGAACGCCGCATCAGCCTGAATGATGACATTATCCGCCATATGACATTGCGGGTCGAAGAGCACGAAGCTGATGAGTCCATTCAGATGCGTAACAAAAATCGCGATGAGCGCCGCAGCGCGCGCCGCGAAGAAGGAAATTATGAAAGGGAAGCATCATGAGCCAGGGTCGTCGTCCCTTCGGCCGTCGCCGTAAGTCCTGCCCGTTTTCGGGCGCCAATGCACCGGTCATTGACTATAAGGATACGCGACTGCTGCAACGTTATGTTTCAGAACGCGGTAAAATCGTGCCGCGCCGCATTACTGCCGTTTCGGCCAAAAAACAGCGTGAGCTGGCTCGAGCCATCAAGCGTTCTCGTTTTCTTGCGCTGATGCCTTACACGGTGGACCAGTAAGCGCGAGCGGGTGCGGCGCATGGCCAATACCCAATTATTGCGAATAGTATTTGCGGCGATCGGCAGTTTTGTGCTGTTCGCCGCACTTATTTTCATGCCTTTTGCCCCCTTACCGATTGCCGCTATCGGCCTGTCATTCGGCATGGGGCAAGCCATCATCACCGCCGTTCTCGCTGCTGTGATGACAGCCATTATCTTATCGCCGCCTTTGGCCATTGTTTTTGCCATTACTTTTTTGGCTCCGACCGTATTGCTTGTCCGGCAAGCCCTATTGTCACGACAAGATGCTGAAGGCCGCTTTATCTTTTATCCACTGCAACAGCTTATTTTGCTGACACTCGGCATGACCGGTATCGTTGCTGTGCTTTTGTTTTTCATCAGTGGCGGCGCAGAAGGCCTGCCGCAATCTTTTGCCAATGCCATTCAGCAAGCGCCGGAAGTGCGCGAAGCGCTGGTGCAGGTTTATGGCATTTCCAGCCAAGAGGAGATGCTGTGGATTGCCAATGCCATGCTGGTCTCTGCTTTTGCCAGTTGGCCGCTTTTGTTGCTCGGTAATATGCAATTGGCGCAAGCTCTGCTGGTGCGGGTGAAGCGCAATTTGCGGCCACAAGAAAATTATGACCGCTTGCAATTGCCGATTTGGTTGGTTGCGCCGCTGGCCGTTTTCATGGGGGGCGCTGCTTTATTAAGCGGTTGGCCCGCCAGTTTGAGCGCCGCTTTGGCCGCCATGATAATGGCCGCATATTTTTTATTGGGTTTGGCGATTATTCATGCTATTTCCCGCCACTGGAATGGGCGTGGCTTTCTGCTCGCCGTGCTTTATTTCCTGATTTTCGTGATGGCTTGGGTGATTATCCCCGTCAGCCTAATGGGATTGTTGGACACCCGCTTTGATTTTCGCAAGCTGAACCGACGCCCTGACAAGCCATCTGACGCAGAAGGGGACGAGGAGTAAGAACATGCAAATTGTATTGCTGGAACGCATTGCAAAGCTTGGTCAAATGGGTGACGTCGTAAATGTAAAAGACGGCTATGCCCGCAATTATTTACTACCGCAAGGCAAAGCTTTGCGCGCCAATAAAGCCAATCTTGAGCGCTTTGAACAAGACCGCGCGCAATTGGAAGCGCGTAATCTTGAGCGCAAGACAGATGCCGAAGCGGTCGATAGCAAATTGAACGGCGAAAGCTATGTCGTCATTCGCCAATCGGGCGACACCGGCCAGCTTTATGGCTCAGTGACGACGCGCGATATTGCCGAATTGCTGTCAGAAAACGGATTTGACACCGCTCGCAATCAAATTGTGCTGGCGCAGCCGATTAAAATTCTCGGCCTGCATGAAGTCAGTGTGATTTTGCACCCGGAAGTTACCTCGACCGTCATCGTCAATGTGGCGCGGACGCAAGATGAAGCGGAACGTCAAGCCGCAGGTGAAGATGTGACGGCTGAACAAGCCGATGAAGAAGACACCATCGCCGTTGAAGAAGTTTTCGACGAGGGCGTTGAAGTCAATCTTGAAGAAGACGCTGCCGAGGCAGAAGCCGAGGAAGCGACCATCGAAGAAGAAACAGCCTCTGAAGAAGAAGCTGAAGCGGTTGAAGAAGAAGCGACTGCGACAGACGACGCTGAAGAGTCAAGCGACAATGAGGAAGAGTCAGAAGATTAATTTTGACTTTTCCCCGTTACTAACAGGCCCCGTCGAAATTATTTTCGCGGGGTCTGTTTTTTTAGGTCGCCAGCCCGCGCCACCTTGTCTAGTGTCATTGTCATGTCAGACACACCTGCTACTCCCTTAAACCCTGCCAGCGAGTCGCAAACCGCCGATTTCCGGCAGTTGCCGAATAATATTGAAGCTGAGCAAGGTTTGCTTGGCGCGCTTCTCATCAATAATGACGCGCTTGATCAGGTGGCTGATTTTCTTAAACCCGCTTATTTCCACGACCCGGTTCATCAGCGCATTTTCGAGGCCATCAGCAAGCTTATCGGCAATGGCAATCTCGCTTCGCCGGTGACGCTGAAAACCTATTTGGAAATGGATGAGGGTTTGGTTGCCTTGGGCGGTGTCGGCTATTTGGCGCGACTGGCCAGCAATGCCACCACCATTGCCAATGCCAAACAATATGGCCAAACCATTTACGACCTCGCCATTCGCCGCCAATTGATTTTGGTTGGGCAGGAAATGATTGGCGACGCATTTGATGCCGATATTGACGAAAAACCCGATGACCAAATCGATAAGGCCGAACAAGCGCTTTACAATATTGCTGAAAAAGGCACGCATAATTCGGGCTTTATGGCTTTCGATACATCGCTGACCGGCGCCATTGAGATGGCTGAAAAGGCCTATCAGCGCGACGGCGATCTGTCGGGCATTTCAACCGGCTTTCAGGGTTTGGATAATGTCACGGGCGGTTTGCAAGACAGCGATTTGGTCATTCTCGCCGGTCGTCCCGCTATGGGTAAAACCGCGCTGGCGACCAATATCGCGTTTAATATTGCGCATGATTATATGAAGGCGCGCCAAAGCGGCAATGTTGAAACGCGGCCCGACGGCTCGGTTGAAGTGAAAGATGGCGGCGTGGTCGGCTTTTCTCGCTGGAAATGGCGGCCGAGCAATTGGCCACGCGGATGCTGGCCGAGCGCGCCGGTGTCTCCTCGTCAAATATCCGTAAGGGCGACATTCACGAAGATGAATATGGCCAATTGGTCAATGCGGCGCGCGAATTGCAAGAAGCGCCGCTTTTCATTGACCATACCGGTGCCATTCCCATTGCGACTTTGGCGGCACGGGCGCGACGTTTGAAGCGGCAACACGGTCTGGGTTTGATTGTCGTTGACTATTTGCAGCTTGTGCGCGCCTCCAGCGGGCGCGATGGCCGCGTTCAGGAAGTCAGCGAGATTACACAAGGGCTGAAAGCACTTGCCAAAGAGCTTGATGTACCGGTTTTGGCGCTGGCGCAGCTTTCGCGACAAGTCGAGCAGCGCGATGATAAACGCCCACAACTTTCCGATTTGCGTGAATCGGGCTCGATTGAGCAGGACGCTGATATTGTCATGTTTGTGTATCGCGAACCCTATTATCTGGCGCGCGAAAAGCCGCAAGAAGGCACGGAAGAATTTTTTGCATGGCAAGAAAAAATGGATGCGGTGGACGGCACGGCGGAAGTGATTATCGGCAAAAACCGTCACGGCCCGACCGGCGCGGCAAAAATGGCCTTTGAAGACCGCTTCACCCGCTTCACCGATTTGCTGGAAGACGATCATCTGCCGGAGCGCATGGACTGATATGGCCGCGTCCGACCAGGCCGAGTTGACGATTGATTTGGCGGCTCTGGCGGCTAATTACAAAACCATGCAAAAAAATGCCGGCAAAGCCGAGACCAGCGCCGTGGTGAAAGCCGATGGCTATGGCCTCGGCATGGCCGAAATTGCCCCTGTCCTATTTGATGCCGGTTGCCGCAGCTTTTGGGTCGCGCAATTAAATGAAGGCATTGCCTTGCGCGCCATTTTGCCTGAGGCGAAAATTTATGTGCTCAACGGTGTGCCAAGCGGCACGGCAGCGCAATTTGAGACGTATGATTTGCGCCCCTGCCTCGTCACGCTGGCGCAAGTGGAAGAATGGCAAAGCCATTGCCAAGCCAATAAACCCCTGCCCGCCTGTCTGTTTGTCGACAGTGGCTTTAACCGTCTTGGCTTTGGTGAGATTGAAATTGCCGAACTCATGGCGCGGCCCGATATTTTTGAAGGTTGGGAGCTGTGCCTGATTGCCAGCCATTTGGCCTGCGCCGATGACCCGACCCATCCGATGAATGGAGCGCAGCTTGAGCGCTTTAGCAATGCGCTGGCGGTATTGCAGCCTGCCCCCGCCTCATTGGCCAATTCGGGCGGCACCATGTTGGGGGCAGATTATCATTTCGACATGATACGCACCGGCACCATGCTTTATGGTTGCTCAGCCACGGCGAAAGAAGAAGACGCACTGTCGCCCATTGCATCTTTGCGCGCGCCCTTATTGCAAATGCGTCGGCTTTACGCCGGTGACAGCGTTGGCTATGGCGCGACCTTTACCGCATCCGGGGAAATGACCATCGGCATTGCCAGCCTCGGCTATGGTGACGGCCTGTCACGTCATTTCGGCAATCAAAGCCCGTCGCCCATGCGCTTCACCATAGACGGCCAGCCGGTCTCCTTACTTGGTCGTATTTCTATGGACAGCCTCGCCATTGACCTGACAAATCTGCCGCAAATGCCGTCTGTCGGCGATATGGTCGAGATTTTCGGCCAAGACAATCCGATTGACCGATTGGCACAACAAGGCAACACCATATCATATGAGCTTCTCACATCGCTCGGCAGCCGCTATAACCGCATATACAAATAAGAAGCGGAGATGATAGTGAATTTTCTGGCAACCATTGGCGCATTCTTTCTCGCCTTTTTCGAACAAACCGGGCGGCTATCGGTTTTTGTCGGTCAAACATTGGCGGCCATGCTGCGCCCGCCGATTTATTTCCGCATCATCGGACAACAAATTATTCGCATCGGTTATTTCTCTTTGCCGGTAGTCGCACTGACCTCTTTCTTCACCGGCGGTGCGCTGGCCATTCAGATTTACTATGGCGGCAATCAGTTCAATTCAGAGGCTATTGTGTCCAGCATTGTCGCTTTGGGCATTACCCGCGAATTGGGGCCGGTGCTGGGCGGCTTGATGGTCGCCGGTCGCGTTTCTGCCGCCATTGCGGCTGAGATTGGCACAATGCGCGTCACCGAACAAATTGATGCGCTAACCACGCTATCCACCGACCCGCATAAATATCTCGTCGCGCCGCGCGTTATCGCCGCCACTTTGTGCATGCCCGTGTTGGCCTTGATTGCAGATATTATCGGCATTTTCGGCGGCTTTGTCGTCGGCACGCAATCATTCGGTTTTAACGCTGCCATTTATGTACAGCGCACGATTAACTTCTTGACCATTGATGATGTCACTTCGGGCCTCATCAAGGCGGCAGTGTTCGGCTTCATCATCGCGATGATGGGTTGCTATAATGGCTATTATTCCAAAGGCGGCGCGCAAGGCGTCGGTCGTGCCACCACCAATGCGGTGGTCTCGGCCTCAATTCTCATTCTCGCTGCCAATTATCTGATGACCTCGCTTCTGTTCTCATCATGACCGCAAAAATCGCCCTTTCAGATGTTCACAAAAGCTTCGGCCCGAAAGATGTTCTGCGTGGCGTCAATTTAGAGGTAGAGACGGGTCAATCGGTTGTTGTCATTGGCGGCTCGGGCAGCGGCAAATCGGTGATGCTGAAATCCATTCTTGGCCTACTGACACCCGATATCGGCTCCATCAAAATTGACGGTCGCGAAACCGTTGGGCTGGCGCGCAGCGGACGTGCCGATATTGACCATCAAATTGGCATGTTGTTTCAAAACGGCGCTTTGTTCGACAGCCTGCCGGTCTGGAAAAATGTCGCGTTTCGCGCCATTCAGAATGACGGTATGGGCGAGGCTGATGCCCGCGATTTGGCCGTTGATGCGCTCAAGCAAGTCGAATTGGGGGCGGAACTGCTTGACCTCTCCCCGGCCTCTTTATCGGGTGGTATGCACAAGCGCGTCGGGCTGGCACGCGCCATTGCCTCCAAGCCGGATATTATCTTTTTTGACGAGCCGACCACCGGTCTCGACCCGATTATGACCGATGTCATCAATCATCTCATTCGCGATTGCGTGCAGGAGCTTGGCGCAACCACCATGACCATCACCCACGACATGACCTCAGTGCGCGCCATCGCCGATAAGACGGCACTGCTTTATAAGGGCGAAATTATCTGGCAAGGCACAACCGACGCACTTGAAGCCTCGGACGACCCGTTTCTCAACCAATTTATCAATGGTCTGCCGCACGGGCCGATTGAGGTTGAAGGCCAGCAACTCGATACTGCGCCAAACGCTGAGGCGGTTTAATGGCGCGCGCGGCCAGCGAATATGTCTGCAATCAATGCGGCAATGTCACGACCAAATGGTCAGGCAAATGCGAAAGCTGCGAGCAGTGGAACACCATTTCGGAGATTGCCGGAAGCTCCGCCCCGCCGGTCGGGCGCGGCGCCAAAAAAGCCAAAGGTAAGAGCGTTGAATTGGCGCCTTTGGCGGGTGACGATAAAGAACCCGAACGGCGCAAATCCGGCATAGGCGAGTTTGACCGCGTATTGGGCGGCGGATTAGTGCCCGGCTCAGCCACGCTTATCGGCGGTGACCCGGGCATTGGCAAATCAACCTTGCTATTGCAGGCCGCTGCCGCCGTCAGCAAACAGGGCGGCAAAGTGATTTATGTGTCGGGCGAAGAAGCGCTGGCGCAATTGCGTATGCGCGCCAGCCGCCTCGGTCTGGCCGATGCCGATGTGCAACTGGCCTCGGAAACCAATGTCGCCGATATTATCAAAACGCTGGAAAAGCAGGGCGATTTAGCGCTGGTGGTTATCGATTCCATTCAGACCATGTGGTCACCCGCCATTGAAGCCGCGCCGGGCACGGTCAGCCAAGTGCGTGTCGCCAGTCAGGAATTGTTACATTTCGCCAAAAGCAGCGATGCGCCGCTGGTGCTGGTCGGCCATGTCACCAAAGACGGACAAATTGCCGGCCCGCGTGTGCTCGAACATATGGTCGATACGGTGGTTTATTTTGAGGGTGATCGCGGAGACCAATTCCGCATTTTGCGCGCCATTAAAAACCGTTTCGGCCCGGCCCATGAAATGGGCGTGTTTGAAATGCAAGGCGCGGGGCTGATGGAAGTGCAAAATCCCTCTGCCCTGTTTCTCGAAGGCCGCGAAGCCGATGTGCCGGGCGCAGCGGTGTTTGCCGGCATTGAAGGCACCCGCCCTGTGCTGGTTGAAATTCAGGCCCTGGCTACGCCCTCGTCTCTGGCCACGCCTCGGCGCGCCGTAGTCGGCTGGGATGCCAATCGCCTGTCTATGGTGCTGGCGGTGTTGGAAGCGCGTTGCGGCCTGTCATTTGCCGGACGCGATGTGTTTTTGAATGTGGCAGGTGGCTTGCGCATCAATGAACCGGCAGCCGACCTCGCCGTTGCCGCCGCGCTGATTTCCTCATTGAGCGGCAAGCCGATAGCACGCGACACAATCGTTTATGGCGAGTTGAGCCTGTCGGGTGCGGTGCGCCCCGTGGCGCAAAATAATGTGCGCCTGAAAGAAGCCGAAAAACTCGGCTTCAAATCCGCCTATGCCCCAAAACCGGGCAAGGGCGATGTTTCAAAAAATGTTACCTTGCGTGAAATTGAAGATTTGGCCGCTTTGATAGCGGTTTTGGGCGTCACCGCGTCAGTCGATTAAAAAACGCCGTGTGAAGGCACAATAACCGACCGCTCGCCACGCCCCGACTCATGATAGGCAAATGCATGGCTGCGCTCGACTATATCATTATCGCCGTTTTGCTGGTTTCAGCCGCGCTGTCGCTTATTCGCGGCTTCACCAAAGAAGTGTTGTCCATCACCGGCTGGATTGTCTCCGGCTATGCCGCGATATTTCTCGGCCCCTCGCTGAAACCGCTATTGGCCAGCTATATCACCATTGATTGGGCCATCACCGGCGGGGCCATGCTTATCGTCTTTCTCATCAGCCTCATCATATTTTCCATTGGCGGCCATTTTGTTGCCGCCTCCATTAAAGGCACGGGGCTGAGCGCGCTTGACCGCACATTGGGTATCGGCTTCGGCCTGCTGCGCGGCTTTTTTATCGTCTGCATGGCCTATTTCGGCATCTCGTCAGTGATTCCCGAAAATGACCATCCGGCCTTCATTACCGAGGCAAAATTGCGTCCCGTCTTGCAAACCGGCACCAAAGCTTTTGTTGCCATTGTGCCGCTTGACCGTCTGCCACTCAGTGTCGCAAATATCGGCGAAACCATTGGCGGGCCTGAGTTAGAGGCGCTGCGCGAAAGCGGCGAAAAGGCGCTGCGCGAGGCGGCGCGCGAAGAACTTGAAAATCTTGTTGAAGAAGTGCAAGACAGCGCCGAAGACACGGGCTATAAACAGCTTGAACGCGACCAGATGCAACGCTTGATCCGCAACACGGAAGGGGTCAAATGAGCGACATTCATCAACCGCCACACCACGATGACAGGCTTCGCGAAGAGTGCGGCGTATTCGGCATATTCGGCCATCCCGACGCGGCTGCGCTGACCACTTTGGGGCTGCACGCGCTGCAACATCGCGGCCAAGAAGCGGCCGGTATTGTTTCCTTTGACGGTAAAAACTTCTTCGCCGAGCGTCGCCTCGGTCTGGTCTCCGACCATTTCACCAAAGCCAATGTGCTTGACCAATTGCAAGGCACTTCAGCTGTCGGCCATGTGCGCTATTCGACCACCGGTGAGACGATTTTGCGCAATGTGCAGCCGCTCTTTGCCGATTTGACGGGCGGCGGCTTTGCCGTGGCGCATAACGGCAATCTGACCAATGCGCTGACCTTGCGCGATGAATTGGTCAAACAGGGTGCGATTTTCCAATCGACCTCCGACACGGAAACGATTTTGCAACTGGTGGCGCGCTCTAAGCGCATCAACACGCTGTCGCGCTTCACCGATGCGCTGTTTCAAATTGAAGGCGCTTATGCGCTGGTGGTAATGACCAATAAAAAGCTGATTGGTGCGCGCGACCCGCTGGGCATTCGCCCGCTGGTTATCGGCGAATTGGACGGGGCCTATATTCTCGCCTCAGAAACCTGCGCGCTGGATATTATCGGCGCGAAATTTGTTCGCGAAGTGGAAAATGGCGAGATTGTCATCATCACGGAAGACGGGCTGGAAAGCGTCAAACCCTTCCCGCCTATGGAGCCGCGCCCGTGCATTTTCGAATATATTTATTTCGCCCGCCCCGACAGCACGGTGGGCGGCAAAAGCGTTTATGAATGCCGCAAAGAATTTGGCCGTCAATTGGCCGAGGAAAGCCATGTGCCGGCTGATGTGGTGATACCGGTGCCCGATAGCGGCGTGCCCGCCGCCATTGGCTATGGCGACGCGTCGGGCGTGCCGTTTGAGCTGGGCATTATCCGCAATCACTATGTCGGGCGCACCTTTATTGAGCCGCAGCAGAGCATTCGCGCCTTTTCGGTGAAGCTGAAGCACAATGCCAACCGCATTCACGTCGAAGGCAAGCGCGTTATTCTGATTGATGACTCGATTGTGCGCGGCACCACTTCGGTGAAAATCGTGCAAATGATGCGCGATGCCGGGGCGACCGAAGTGCATATGCGCATTGGCGCGCCGCCCATCACCCATCCTGATTTTTACGGCATTGATACGCCCAACCAAGAGGCGCTGCTGGCGGCGCAAAACTCTTTGGAAGAAATGCGCGACCATATCGGTGCTGACAGCCTCGCTTTTTTGAGCGTTGACGGGCTCTATAAAGCGATGGGCTATCCTGAAGGCCGCAATGCCGAGCGTCCGCAATTCACCGACCATTGCTTTACCGGCGACTACCCGACCGGCTTGACCGACCAGCAAGGCGACGAAAAACTGCACCAACTCTCGCTTTTGGCGGAACAAGGCTAATATGCGCTTTGACGGCAAATTGGCGCTGGTCACCGGCGCGACGCGCGGTCTTGGTTGGGCCGTGGCCGAAGCACTGGCGGCCGAGGGCGCGCATGTGCTGATGCTCGGGCGCACGCAAGGCGCGCTGGAAGAACTTTACGACCTCATCAAAAAAGCCGGTGGCGAGGCGACCGGCGTGCCGATGGACATCACCGATGGCGATGCGCTCGACCGCTTGGGGGCCAGCATTGCCGAGCGTTGGGGCAAGCTCGACCTGATGGTCGGCAATGCCGGTGTGCTGGGGCCGCTCACGCCCGTCTCGCATATTGACCCGAAGGAAATGGACAAAGTGCTGGCCGTGAACGTGACCGCCAATGCGCGCCTCATTCGCTCGATGGAGCCGTTGCTGCTACAAGCCGACGCGCCGCGCGCCGTCTTCACCACCTCCGGCGCGGCGCAAAAATGCCGCCCGTTTTGGGGCGCTTATTCCACCGGCAAAGCGGCGCTGGATGCGCTGGTGAAAAGCTGGGCGCATGAGCATGAAAACGATGCCCTGCGCGTCAATCTCTTGTCGCCCGGGCCGGTGCGCACCGCCATGCGCGCGCAAGCCATGCCCGGCGAAGACCCCGAAACCCTGCCCACACCGGCCGATGTCGCGCCCTTGTTCCTCGAGCTTCTCTCAGAGAGAGAAACGCGGACGGGGGAAATTGTGGGGTTTGAGAGGTAGTTCTACCTACCAAACCTAATCCCCACCTTGTCTTCGCAGTCTTGGCAGAAAAAGTTGCCGCCGCCATTTTGCGGGCGGAAGGCGCCGTCGGCCCCTTGTGCCAATTCGGGTTGCACGGCGCGCCAGGTTTGGCTCGGCAAGTGCCACACGCAATTGCCCTGCAAGGTGACGGCAGATGAGCTGCATATGGCGCAGCGCGGGCGCTGGCGACTTTTCACCACTTCCATCGAAAAACCCCTTTGGCTTCTTATTGTTTTGACCATGTTTTAATAGACACGGGCGCGCGCTAAAAGAGCGTTAATTTCAGATATTTTCTTCGATTTAACTTATTGATTATTTGTCTTCATAGGGGTTTTTGCCCTTACGAATGAAAATGCGTAAGGGAATGCCGTCCAGCGCAAAGGTTTCGCGCAAACTGTTGGCGAGATAACGCTGATAGCTTTCCGGCACGGCATGGCCACGACTGGAAAAGCTGACAAATGTCGGCGGGCGCGATTTGGCTTGCGTGATATAGCGCAGCCGCACCGGCCGCCCCTTATCGGCGGGTGGCGGATGGCGGTCAATCACCTCACCCAACCAACGATTGAGCTTGGCCGTGCCGATGCGCGCATTCCACAATTCATATTGCCGCTGCACGGCGGGCATCAGCTTTTCAACACCCTTGCCGGTTTGCGCCGACAGCATAATCACCGGCACCCCGCGCAGGCGCGGCAGCGCGCGCAGCAGCGCATCATTGACCGTTTGGCGCACTTCCTTGCGGTCGAGTTTCAAATCCCATTTATTAATGGCGATGACGAGGGCGCGGCCTTCGCGCTCCACCAAATCGGCCAGCTGGATATCTTGCTTGTCGAACGGGCTGGTCGCATCAATGAGCAGCACCACCACTTCGGCAAATTTCACCGCGCGCAAACCGTCGGCCACAGACAGTTTTTCCAGCTTCTCCGTCACCCGCGCCTTGCGCCGCACACCGGCCGTGTCCCATAGCGTAATCGGGCGCGCGCCATTGGGTGCGGCATCGTCAGCCCATGTCCAATTGACGGAAATACTGTCACGGGTAATGCCTGCCTCCGGCCCGGTCAGCAGCCGGTCATCATTGAGCAGATAATTGATAAGCGTCGATTTACCGGCATTGGGGCGTCCCAAAATGGCAACGCGCAGCGGCTTGTCAGGGTCATCTTCAAATGGCTGATCGGGGTCAAAATCGGCATCGTTTTCCTCTTCTTCAAACGCCTTGTTCCAATCGCCGCCATGCGTCTCTTCATAGGCCATTTGCGCATCGCGAATTTGCGTATAAAGCTCATCCGTGCCATTGCCGTGCTCGGCTGACAGCGCAATCGGGTCGCCCAGCCCCAATTTATAGGCCTCGTTCAAACCGGCATCAGCGGCGCGGCCTTCAGCCTTATTCGCGGCCAGCATAACCGGCACGTCGGCTTTTCTGAGCAGCCGCGCAAACAACTCATCTTCCGGCAAAATGCCGACCCGCGCATCGGTCAGCATCAGCACCATATCGGCCTCGGCAATCGCCGCCTCGGTTTGCGCGCGCATACGCGCCTCAAGCGAGCCGGACTTGCCCTCTTCAAAACCGGCCGTGTCGATAATTTGAAAGCGTAAATCACCCAGCTTGGCATCGCCAAAGCGGCGGTCACGTGTCACGCCGGGTTGGTCATCAACCAACGCCAGCTTGCGCCCGACCAGCCGATTGAACAGGGTCGATTTACCGACATTGGGTCGCCCGACAATGGCGAGAATGAAATTATGAGAAATCATGCGCCGCCCCTAACGCCGCGCGATGAGCGAACCCTCATCGGTCAGCACAAACAGCGTGCCGTCGGCGACCACCGGTGTCACATTGACCGGCTCTTCAATATTTTGATAGGCGATAATCTCACCGGTCACCGGATTGACCGACACCAAACGCCCGTCAGATGAGGCCAGAACAACTTGCCCACCGGCCAGCAAAGGTCCGGCCCAGCGAATGCGACCGTCGCGGTCTTTTTCATCTTCAAAACTCGGCAACTGCGTCAGCCAACGCACCCGCCCCTGCTCGCGCGACAGCGAGACAAGCTGCCCTTCCAGCGACATAACCAATAAATAATCGCCCATCACCCACGGGGTTTCGATAGAACCGACATCGGTTGTCCAAATGCGTTCGCCCGAGCGAATATCAATCGCCGCCGTGCGCCCACCATGGCTGGTCACGATAACGCGGTCGCGGTCAATCACCGGACGCCCGACAATGGCATTGAGTTTCGACAGCGGCGTCACTTGCGTGCCGCGACTGGTCAAGCTGTCTGTCCACAGCACATTGCCGTTAATCGGGCTTAAGCGCCACCACTTCGCCGGAATTGAACCCGGCAACGACAATCTGCTCATTCACCGCCACGCTGGTTGCGCCGATAATCGTCGCTTCTTCATTAATCGCCAAATGCTCCCAAACGCGTTCGCCGGTCTCAATATTGAACGCCTGCAAACGGCTATCTTGCGAAGTCACGAAAACCTGATTGCCGCGCACGGTCGGCGCATTGGAAAACGGCACGCTGTTTTGCACGCGCCAGAGAATTTCGCCGGTATCACCGTTCAGTGCCATGACTTCACCAAAACCGGTGGTCGCAATCACGCGGCCGCGCCCATAAGCCACGCCGCCGCCAAAGCCGTCGCGCAAATCGGCATCGACTTGGTCGGAACCCCAAAAGCGCGACCAGCCGAAATTGGTTTCTTTGGCCAATGTCGCGACGGATTTTTGCCAAATAGGTGCACCAGATTTCATATCGGCGGCTGAGATTTTAAGGTCAGGCCCAAGCGCAAATACCTTGCCGTCAGCGACAATGGGCGGCGCTTTCATCTGCTTGTAACCGGCATTGGCGGCGACAAATTCCACCTTATAGCCGCCGTCCAGCCCGTCCAATTCGAGATGGTAAAATGCATGGGTCGGAAAGCCGCCAGGGTTGCTCCATGCGGCATTGCGGAAAGCGGGCAGCACCGGCACGCTGGCATCAGCGAGGCGCGGGTCGGCGCGCAATTGCGCATCAAAGCTCAATACGGAAATGCGGTCGCCATCAAATTTTTCACCGTCGGACGCGCCGCCGCAGCCGACCAGAAAAGTGGCCAATGCAAGGCTTGCGAAAAGACGAGATTTTGAGGCGTGCATAAGAGACATTATTCTTCGCTTTCTTCCGCTTCCGGCTTAGCCGCCGCTTCGGGCAGCGCAATAAGACCGCCGCGCACGGTTTGCAACATGACTTCCGCCCGCGCTCGGCTGAGAGAGCTGACATTGTCATCAGCAATTTGTTGCATCAATAAATCGCGCGCTTCCAGCGGCTTGTCATGCGCCGAATAGGCCAGCGCCATTACTTCGCGCGCCATCGGTTGCAGGCGATTGTCATCGTCAATCAAATCATCGAGCCGCTCTTCAATATCGGCCAGCGCGCCACCGCTATCGAGCAACACAATCGCCGCTTGCAATGCGGCAAAATCTTGCAAACTGTCGGGCAGTCCACCGCGCGCCGCCAAATCGTCAAACTCGCTCAACGCGTTGTCATACTGGCCTTGCGCGGCCTGTTCCAAAGCAGCTGAAAAACCTGCCAATGCGCCATAGCCATTATTCTCCGCTTCAGCGAAAGCCAGCAAACGGGTTATTTTCACATCGGCATCGGCCTCGGCAATTTCCGTCAGCAGCACATCATAACGGGCTGATGCCGCCTCTTGCTGGCCGGAGCGCAGCGCGCCGTAACCGGTAATGGCCGCGACCAGCAGCACAATGCCGACAGCGCCGCCAATGACATAGCGGCCATATTTGGCCCATGCATCGGCCATACGGTCACGGCGCAAATCAGCGGTGATTTCATCAAAAATATTGTCGTTCACGGCGTTTCTCCAACTACTCCGACTCTTTTTTAGAGCATATGTGTGCTTTTGTTCAGGAAATTTGCGCGACCCGCACATCATTGGCATAAGCCTCGGCGGCGGCGGCAATTTGTTCTCCCAAAGTGGCAAATTCTTTAACGAATTTAGGCACTTTCGGCGACAGGCCAAGCATATCTTCGGTCACCAAAATCTGGCCGTCGCAACCGGCTGAAGCCCCAATACCAATGGTCGGCACGTTAATTGCCGCCGAAATTTTATCGGCCAAAGGCGCGGCCATGCCTTCCAAAACAATGGCAAAAGCACCGGCTTCAGCCAAAGCCTGCGCATCACGTTCAATTTGCGGCCAATCATCTTTGCTGCGCCCTTGCGTTTTGAAGCCGCCCATCACATTGACGTTTTGCGGCGTCAAACCGATATGCCCCATCACCGGAATACCGCGCTGCGTCAAATGATGCACGGTATCGGCCATGCGTTCGCCGCCTTCCAGCTTAACCGCCTGACAGCCGGTTTCTTTCATGGTGCGCGCAGCATTATGAAAGGCGTGGGCACGGCTTTCTTCGTAAGTGCCGAAGGGCATATCGACCACCACCAACGCCGTGTCAGAGCCGCGCACAACGGCCGCACCATGCGCAATCATCATGTCCAGTGTTACACCCAGCGTATTTTCCATGCCATACATCACCATGCCGAGACTGTCGCCGACCAGCAGCACATCGACATGCGGATCAATCAACGCCGCCGTATGGGCGTGGTATGAGGTCAGGCAGACAATCGGCTCATGGCCTTTGCGCGCCAATATTTCCGGCACGGTTAAACGCGCACTGCGTTGTTGAACGGACATAACCCGTCTCCAATCGGTTAACTGGCGCGGAAACTAGCCGAATTAGGCCGTCATGGCAATGAATTCAACGCTTTAGGAAGCCAATTTAATGGCGACGTAAGCCCCGAGATTGGCCGTCATCTCATGGCATCGCGCCCATAGGCGGGCCGCCGCTTCATCATTGGTGGCAGGGTCGGCATTATCAAGCTCACATTCGCCGTGCATATTGTGATAATAGCTGCCATGCGACAGGTCTTGCTGAGCTGCGCACATCAGCGATGTCTGCGCTCCGGCACTTGGCGATACGCATAAAAACCGGTTCAGCCAAGCTGGCAAAAGCCCATTGCCGCGCAAATCGGTTGCCACTGCGCCGGGATGCACGATGAAAATATTGATAATGCGGATGGCGCTTTTTTCAATTCGCGGGCAATCCAAAAATTGCCGAGTTTCGAGCGGCTATAGGCGCGCAAAGCCCCCATTTGCGAACGCCAGCGATAATTTGAAGAGCAAGCTTGCGCCATCACATAATTATCATCAGTAACAATGATAATGCGCGCATGAATGGCCAAAGCATTGGCCATTAAGATGCGGCGCAACGCGAAATGGCCCAAAACATTGGTGCCGAAATGGATTTCGTGCCCCTGCTCGGTTTCACCATATTGACGCCGCCGCACACCGGCATTTTCGACAAGAACATCGATTTTACGACCCTGCAAATGATGCTTTACCGCTTGACCGGCTGCCATAACGCTATCCAAATCGGCCAAGATCGCACTCAATCAGAATGATTTTGGCAGCGTCAATCCCCTTGCTGATGAATTCTTGTCGCGCTTGTTCGGCTTTTTCCACATTGCGGCACAGCATGATAAGGGCCGCGCCCCGATGCAGCAGGCCATAGGCGGTTTGCTTACCAATGCCGCCATTGGCACCGGTCACCACTGCCCATTTACCGTCAAGCCGCGGCAAGTCGGGGCATTTTGAAATATGTTGTTGCCGGCTGAATAACCCACTTCGTATTCGCTTCAGCGGACGAGGCGATAAGCGCGCAATCATACATTCTCCATTAAATGTCTCGTTTACGCAGCAATCGGCACATTGGATTGCAAAAAAGGCTAATTTGTCGGCATTTTGGCGAAACTATTGACCAATATCACACCGGTGACAATCAGCACCAAACCGAGCATAGCTTGCCAATTCAAACTCTGATTGAGCAGAAAGTAACTCAGCAAAGCGACGGTGAACACGCCAAGCCCGCTCCATGTGGCATAAACCACCCCAAGCGGAATTTGTCCGAGCGTAAATGTCATCAAATAAAATGATGCCGTGTAAAGCACCACCAATGCGACGCTGGGCAGCGGCTTGGTGAAGTTTTCGGTAAACGGCAACATCATAGTGCCGCACACTTCCAAAATAATCGCCCCTAACAAATAAACATATGGGTTCATTTTGCTTCCAATCGGCCTGCCATAATGAACTCGCTAAAACGTTCACACCAAACAATAATGGCGGGATATTGCGTCGGGTCAATCGACATCGGCACATCAACGCGGAAATTATCAAAGCCGGTAATATCGGCGACGCGCACCGATTGCGCCTTAATCGCCAAAAACGAGGCCTCGTCCTCAACATATTGCGGCGTCAGGTAAAGCTTGTAATCCGGGCCGGGCGACACGCTGCCATCAAGCGTGAAATAATATTGCCCGCCTTCGCGCGTCAGATGCAACGTGCCTTCGCCCCAGTAAAAGCCGTCACTGCCCTTCAAATCTTTGCGAAAGGTCGCGCTGATCATCGCGTCAGATTTCGTTGCTGCGACCACCGCATCGCTGGCTCCCTCGCTGGCCACTAATATCGGCAGATAATAAGTGCCCAAACCGAAACCGACCGGCAAAGCGACAATGCCGCCCAGCACAAAGCCTATGAGCAGTTAGATATTGATATATTTAGTCATGGCTTTTCCTTTCGCATCTTAGCCGATGTCTTTTTCTGAAAGCGCCAGAAACGCTTTCCAAGTGTCGTCCATTTGCGGCTTCCATTTTTCCATGAGCGGCGTGGTGGCGTCGGCTTCAGCGACGCCCTTAAAGGTCAGATATTTCAGCATAAAGGCCGAGACCCGCGCATTGACTTGGCAATGCACCAATATTTTCTTGTCTTCCAGCGCATCCATAATGCCGATAAAGGTTTTGAGATGGTCGGCGGTCGGCGCTTCCCACGGCACCGGCAAATGGAAATAGCTCATGCCCGCCTTGCTGACGAGACTACCCTCTTCGGCAATCGCATCATCGGCATCATGCATGGCGAGATTGATGACCACCTCATAGCCCTCTGCCGCAATAGACGGAAAATCCTCAGCTTTCGGATGTCCGGCCGTGCCGATGCGCGGGGTGATTTGAAGAAAGTTCAAAAGCTCAATTGGGTAATCCATTATTCTTCTTAAGGCTAGAGTATATTCACGCCGAAACGCTCGTAAAGTAGATTGAACAGATAGACCAAGAGCGCGGTCAGCAAAATGCTGGCGAAAAAGGCGGGCCAAAACCCGAATTTACTGATGATGAAGGGCAGCGCGAAAAACAGCGGCAAGGTCGGTAGCACGAAATACATGGTGAAGCCGACATGGCGGGCGATTTTGTCGTCACCCGCACCCTCAAAATACATCCATAGCAGGATGAGAAACGTCGTGGTCGGCAGAGCAGCAATCAACCCGCCCCATTTATCAGACAATTTGGCGACCTCGGTCACAATGGCGATGACCAATGCAGAGACGAAAATTTTGGTCAGAAAAAAAGCGGTAGCAGACATGGTTTCCCCAAAACGGTTTAGAGAAGTTCAATGGAGCGGCGGCGGCCTGTCAAGCCTCCAGCCCTTGCGCGGCGCGCCAATTGCCCACAGCGCCTTTCAATTCAATAGCGAGCCAGACCGGCAAGCACAGCACCAGCCACCACATTTCCGTAACAACGACCAAAAACGTAGCCGGAGCGAAGCCGACCAATCCGAGATCAAAGCCGTAAAACCGAATTTTCGCGCTTTGGCTTGTCAGTAAATACAGCGCCACAAAATCAATCATTTGATCGAGAATTTGCGCCCCATTGAACAGATTGATTTCAAACATGTGCCGCCTCCTTATTATTTTTTGGGCTTGGCTTATTTAAGAGCGTTTATTCCCACTCAATCGTGCCGGGTGGTTTTGAGGTTATATCATAGACCACGCGGTTAATGCCGCGCACTTCATTGATGATGCGGGTCGACACGCGGCTCAAAAACTCGTGGCTGAACGGATAATAATCGGCAGTCATGCCATCGGTTGAGGTGACGGCGCGAAGCCCGCAGACATAATCATAGGTGCGGCTGTCGCCCATCACGCCGACCGTACGCACCGGCAGCAGCACGGCGAAAGCCTGCCAAATCTCATCATACAGCCCGTGGTTTCTAATCTCATCGAGATAGACGGTGTCGGCTTTGCGCAAAATCTCCAGCTTCTCACCGGTAATTTCGCCCGGAATACGAATGGCCAGCCCCGGCCCTGGGAACGGATGCCGCCCGACAAAGGCTTCGGGCAGACCAAGCTCTTGGCCCAGCGCGCGCACTTCGTCTTTGAACAATTCTCGCACCGGCTCAACCAGCTGCATATTCATACGCTCAGGCAGACCGCCGACATTGTGATGGCTTTTAATGGTGACACTGGGGCCGCCGGTGAAAGAAACGCTCTCAATCACATCAGGATACAACGTGCCTTGCGCCAGAAAATCCGCCCCGCCAACCGCATTGGCCTCTTCTTCAAAAACGTCAATAAACGTGCCACCGATGATTTTGCGCTTCTGCTCAGGGTCGCTTACACCATCCAGCTTGCCGAGAAACAGCTCAGAGGCATCTTTATGGACCAGCTTAATATTGAAATGGTCGCGGAACAGCCCGACCACTTGTTCGCTTTCACCGGCGCGCATCATGCCGGTATCAACATAAACGCAGGTCAGTTGCTCGCCAATCGCTTCGTGCAGCAGCACTGCCACCACCGAGCTGTCAACGCCACCGGACAGGCCGCAAATAACGCGCCCCTCGCCAACATGTGCGCGAATATCGGCAATCGCCTTGTCGCGAAACGCCGCCATGCTCCAATCGCCCTTACAACCGGCAATAGCATGGGTGAAGTTTTCAAGCATTTTCGCGCCATTGGGCGTATGTACCACTTCGGGGTGAAACTGCACGCCGTAAATTTTGCGCGCCTCATCGGCAATCGCCGCATAGGGCGCATTTTCTGATGTGCCGATAACACTAAAGCCGTCGGGCAGATTATTGACGCGGTCGCCGTGGCTCATCCAGACCTGAATTTCATCGCCATCAATACCATCGAAAAGCGGTGACGCGCCTGTCACATCCAACATGGCGCGACCGAATTCGCGCTCGTCCGATTGTTCAACCGAGCCGCCAAGCTGTGCGCATAGGGTTTGCTGGCCATAGCAAACGCCGAGAATGGGCAGGCCGGAGGCGAGAATATTTTCCGGCGCGCGCGGCGTATCAATATCGGCCACAGAATTCGGGCCGCCCGACAAAATCACCGCTTTCGGCTGCATATCCTCAAACGCTTTTTCGGCACTATTAAACGGCACAATCTCGCAATACACGCCTCTTTCACGCACCCGCCGCGCAATCAGCTGCGTCACTTGCGAGCCGAAATCGACGATCAATATGCGATCCATATGTCAGTCCTTTTGTGTGTGGCGCGCTTTGTCTATCAATTGCGCCAATTCATCAGCCGCCGCGCATGGGGCATCGCACACTGTGCGCAAGCGGTTGAGTGCTGTTTCCGCCTCTTCGAGCTGGCCGAGACCGGCGGCATATTCGCCCTTTAAGCGCAGTCCTTCCGTGTCGCCCGGCTCAATTTCCAAACCGACTGAAACCAGACGCAGCCCCTCATCTTTATTGCCAAGCGCAGTTTGCGCTTTGCCTTTAAGTAAAAAGGCACGCGCATTGCCGGGATCTGCCGTCAAGGCGAGGTTCAACAAGCTATCCGCCGCTTCGGCTTTTTGCTGCAACAACTCTTGCTCGGCATCGGTAACCAAGCGCGCCGACAGGTCACGATATTTATCGGAAATGGCCTGCGCCGGACTTGCCAGAAAAGCGACAAACACCAAGCCCAAAAACCCGAAACGAAAAGAATTAAACATGCATCTGTCTCGCAACTTTAAGCGCTAAAATCAAGCCCCGTCACCGCCCGCGCGCCGCCGCAGCATTACCAAATACAACCCGTCCGTGTCCCCATTGCACGGATGCAACATATGCCGCGCGTGATGCCCGCTCGGCCCATCGCTTGGCAAAACCTCAAAGCCCTGATTTTCTTCAAGAAATTTATCTATCTGGCGATTGTTTTCAGAACTCAGCAGCGAACAGGTGATATAAGCGAGCCGCCCTTCGGGGCGTAATAAAGAAGCCGCTTGGCGCAAAATCTGTGCCTGCAATTCATGCATATCAGCCAGCCCCTGCGCAGTGAGTCGCCATTTGGTTTCAGGTGCACGCCGCCAGCGACCCGTGCCGCTGCACGGCACATCAGCCACCACCAAATCGCATTGTCCTTCCAGCCCACGCAAATCATGCGGCGCCACTGTCTCAAATATCTCAACGCCGGCGCGCATGGCGCGCTCCGGCAAGTGCCTCATGCGGCTTGCAATCGCATCATGCACCAATAGACGACCCTTATTTTGCATTTGCGCCGCCATTGCCAGCGCCTTGCCGCCGGCACCGGCACAAAAATCCATCACCGTTTCATAAGGCTGTGCGGCGCATATTTGCGCCACGGCTTGCGCCCCGGCATCCTGCACTTCAACAAGCCCGTCTTTATAAGCGCGACTCATGGTGATTTGCGCCGTGCCCGACACCCGCAACGCCGTTTCAACTTTCGGATGCGGGGCGGTTTCAATATCGTCGTCAAGCAACGCCGCCTGCGCTGCCATACGGTCTGCTTTCAACAGATTGACCCGCACATCGAGCGGCGCGCGGTCTTGCATGGCGGCCAACACTGCCTCGGTTTCATCGCCCATCTGCGCTTCAATATCGTCAAACAGCCAAGCGGGGACAGATAGTTTATCGGCGCGCTCCGGCGGCGGCGTGGCGGCGGCATGGGTCAAGGTTTTCGCGTCAGCCTCTGAAATCGGCTTGGGCGCATATTGGCTGCCATCGGCCAGCGCCACCACCTCATCAAGCGGCACATCGGTCAATAAATGCGTCGCCAACATGGTGACCAAAAGCGGCGTATCACCCCCGAGCCGCGCCGTCAGATTGCCGTAATGGCGCAAAATGGCGAACAGTCGATCGGAAATATCGCGCCGGTCTTTTGAACCGGCATAGCGATTTTGCCGTCCCCATTGCTGCACCAGCCGGTCAGCCGGTTGGCGTTCCGACAAAGCCAAAGGCAATAATTCGGCAATGGTTTGAAGACGAGCGGCGGGACGCACTAGTTTTTACCGGACCCCGGATAATTCGGCGCTTCGCGGGTAATCGTCACGTCGTGAACATGGCTTTCGGCCAGCGAGGCCGAGGTCATGCGCACGAATTTGGCGCGCTTGTGCAATTCGGCAATGCTGGCCGAACCGGTATAGCCCATAGCGGCGCGCAGGCCACCGACAAGCTGATGCACCACTTGCTCAACCGGGCCTTTGAACGGAATTTGCCCCTCAATGCCTTCCGGCACCAATTTATGGGTCTCGGAAATATCTTGCTGAAAATAGCGGTCAGCCGAACCGCGCGCCATCGCCCCGACCGAGCCCATGCCGCGATAGGCTTTGTAGCTTCGGCCTTGATAGAGAAATACTTCGCCCGGGCTTTCCGTCGTGCCGGCCAAAAGCGAGCCGACCATGACACAGCTTGCGCCGGCGGCCATCGCTTTGGCGAGGTCGCCCGAATATTTAACACCGCCATCGGCAATCACCGGCACATCGGCCTTATTGGCCGCTTCCACCGCATCCATAATGGCGGTTAATTGCGGCACACCGACACCGGCGACGACGCGGGTGGTGCAAATGGAGCCGGGGCCGATACCGACTTTAATCGCGTCCGCGCCCGCATCGATAAGCGATTGCGCACCGTCTTTGGTGGCCACATTGCCGGCCATCACCTGAATGGAGTTGGACAGGGATTTGATGCGCGACACCGCCTCACCGACACGCGCGGAATGGCCATGCGCCGTGTCAACAACCACCAAATCAACACCGGCATCAACCAGCGCTTCTGTGCGGGCGAAGCCGTCATCACCCACGGTCGTAGCAGCGGCAACGCGCAAGCGGCCCTGCTCATCTTTGGCGGCATTGGGGTGCAATTGCGCTTTTTCCATATCTTTGACGGTAATCAAACCGACGCAGTGATAATCATCATCCACCACCAGCAATTTTTCGATGCGGTGCTGGTGCAAAAGCCGCTTGGCTTCCTCATGCCCGACGGCCTCTTTCACTGTCACCAAATTTTCATGCGTCATCAATTCCGACACTTTTTGGCTCGGGTTGGAAGCAAAGCGCACATCGCGATTGGTCAAAATGCCGACCAGCTTGCCGCCATTTTCGGTTACCGGCACGCCGGAGATTTTATTCTCCATCATCAAATCAAGCGCATCAGACAGTTTGGCATCGGGCGCTATGGTCAGCGGATTGACCACCATGCCGCTTTCAAATTTCTTCACTTTAGTGACTTCAGCCGCTTGTTCCTGCGGTGTCAGATTGCGATGCAGCACGCCAATGCCACCGGCTTGCGCCATAGCAATGGCCATTTCGCTTTCGGTCACCGTGTCCATAGCGGCTGATAAAAGAGGGATACCCAAATCAATGGATTTTGTTATGCGCGTCGCCGTATCGGCTTCCGTCGGCAATATAGTCGAACTCGCCGGTTCAAGCAGAACATCATCAAAAGTCAGGGCTTCTCGGAACATATGTCAAATCCTCTAGCTGGGAGATGTATTTGACGATTTCCTGTATCACCATTGGGGCAGGTTTGGCAAAGATTATCTGCACGGCGCAGAATTCTGTCGCTTTTGTCGCAGTCTTTAGCCCTTAAAATCACGCGCAATGACATAAAGCTCGACTGATTCCTTGCGGCTTGATTTCGGCTTCATATGCATGACATTGCCGAAACGGCTCTTCAAATCATTCAAAAGCGCGCCCGATGTGCCGCCTTGAAACACTTTGGCGCAAAAAGCCCCGCCCGGTTTTAACGCTTCAAAGGCAAACCAAGCTGCCGCTTCGGCCAGTGCCATTGTGCGTAAATGGTCGGTTTGGCGATGGCCGGTCACCGGTGCCGCCATATCTGACATAACAATATCGGCGCGCCGACCGGCCAGCTCATGAACAAGCTGTGGTGCATTATCGTCGAGAAAATCCAATTTCAAAAAAGACACACCGGCAATCGGCTCCATATCTTGGATATCAATGGCGGCGACAAATCCCTTATCCTTTTTCGTGCCCAATCTCTCGGCCGCGACCTGCGCCCAGCCACCCGGGGCACTGCCCAAATCAATGGCGCAACCACCCGGTTTGAAAAATTTGAAGCGATCATCCATCTCAATGATTTTATAGGCTGCGCGCGAGCGATAGCCGTCATTTTTTGCCGCCGCCACATAGGGGTCATTCAATTGCCGTTCGAGCCAACGCGTAGAGGATAATTTTCGACCGCGCGCCGTCTTGACGCGCTCGCGCATGCGGTCGCCGCGACGTTGCCCGTCCCCGCCCCCACTTTTGCCGGATTTATTGACCATGCGCTTTGCCTCGACCGCCGCGTCTGCGCCCGCGATGGCGGCGACGGCGGTCTTTATTTATCATGCGCATCAGCAGGCCTTCGCGCAGCCCCCTATCAGCAACCGAAAATTCATCAACCGGCCAGCGATTGTAAATCGCCTCCAAAACCGCACAACCGGCCAACACCAAATCGGCGCGCTGTTTGCCGATGCAGGGGTTTTCAGCCAATTCATCACGGCTCAAGCGCCGTAAATCACCAATCACACGGGTAATATCCCGCGACGAAATGGTGCACCCGTCAACAACATTGCGGTCATATTTTGCCAGACCGAGCTGAACGGCGGCCAATGTGGTGACCGTGCCCGATGTGCCGATAATCTGCACTTTGCTCATATCGGTAATATCGCTTTGGCGGTTCATAAAATCTTCCAATCGCTCTTCAGATTCCGCCAACATGCCCTCATAGCCATGCTCATAGGGGCCTTCACCGGCATGGCGCTCAGCCAAGCGCACCACACCCAGCGGCAGGCTGGCACTATCGGTCAATTTGAAAAAGCCGTTTTCTTGTCGGGTTGAGCGGCTCACCTCGGTCGAGCCGCCGCCAATATCAAATAGAATAATGTCTTCGACTTCTGCATTGAATAGAGAGCCGCAACCGATTGCCGCCAGTTCGGCTTCGGCCTTGCCATCAATAATTTCCAGACTGAGGCCGGTTTCTTTTCTTACGCGCTTGATGAATTCGGGGCCATTATCGGCATCGCGGCATGCTTCCGTGGCGACACAGCGCATGCGCCCGACAGAGGCGCGCCGGATTTTCGAAGCACAAATGCGCAATGCGGCAATGGTGCGCTCCATCGCACTGTCGGATAAGCGCCCGGCCCTATCCAGCCCTTCGCCCAAACGTACAATGCGCGAAAAACCGTCACGCACCAAAAAACCGTCATTGCCGTCATGCTCAACAATCAGCAAGCGGCAATTATTGGTGCCTAAATCGAGCGCGGCATAAAAACGCCCCTGCCCTTTTCGATTGTGATGACGTGGCGGATATCGGCGAGTGCCCCTTGCCTTATTGCCACCTTCAGGCGCTTGGGGTTTTTCAGAACGTGACTCTTCAGACATAAATCTTCTCCAGCCGACAAAGTGTCGGAGCGGGCGCGCCGTTGTCAAAAACATAGCAATGAAGCGGAAAAGCGCAAACAGTAAAAAAACATATGATTTCTGTTCGTTAATTTGGTTTAATCCCCGAAATTCTGGGGGAATCCAAAATGAAGAATGCTGATGCCCACAAACCATTGGGTGATGACCTGCTGCAAGCGGCCGAAAGCTATTTGGGCGGGCGCAGCTTTGCGGAAGCATTTGCCGATTTCGACCGCGACGGATACATCGTTTTTGAAGGTATTTTGAACGATGATCAATTGGCGCGCGTGCGCCAAGCGCTCGACCCTTATTTCGGGTTGGGCCGCGCCGGACGCAATGATTTTGAGGGGCTGAAGTCAAACCGCGAATATGCGCTGCTGTCTAAGGGCGATATTTTTGCCGAGCTGGCAATTCATCCGCTAGCCCTGTCTTTCGCCGAATATGATTTGGGCAAAAGCTGCATTTTATCGGCTTTTCTCGCCATTCAATTGCACCCTGGCGAGACCGTTCAACCCTGGCACTGCGACGACGACCATTGCCGCTTGGCACGCCCGCGTCCGCCTTTTCAATTAAGTGCCTTTTGGTCGATTGATGAGACGACAGAAGAAAATGGTGCGACGGAAATTATCCCGGGCAGTCATTTATGGGATGAGGAATTGGGCAATAGCCTGATGAATAGCGGCGCGTTTGAACAGCGCGAGATTGGCGATATTAATGTCGACCCTGCGCCGCATCCCGATGCGACAAAAATAACCATGCCCGCCGGTTCGCTGATGCTGGCCAAAGGCACGCTTTATCATCGCGGCGGGGCCAATAAATCAGACGGCAAGCGGCTGATTTTAACGCCGCAATACAGCCCCGGTTGGGTGCGCCCGCTGGAGAATATGATTTTATCAACCCCACCCGAAGTGGCCGTCAAATTACCTCAGCGCGCGCGCGAGTTAATCGGCTATTCGATTCATCCCCCATTTATGGGTTATGTGGATGGCGAGCATCCGCAAAAAGCATTGGACCGGCAAGTTGCCGGCGAATAGGAGAGCACAATGTCTGATATGAAAACCGAAACCTTATTGCTGCATGCCGGATGGCGCGCTGATGAAACCACCGGCTCTGTGGCCGTGCCGATTCACCAAACAACCAGCTATCAATTCAACAATACGGAACACGCGTCTAGCCTTTTTGCCCTTTCAGAGCTCGGAAATATTTACACCCGTATCATGAACCCGACCAATGATGTGCTCGAACAGCGTGTCACCGCCCTTGAAGGCGGCGCGGCGGCGCTGGCCGTTGCATCAGGTCAAACCGCATCAACAATGGCCATTCAAAACATTGCCCGCGCCGGTGATAATGTCGTTTCCTCGACCGACCTTTATGGCGGCACGTGGAATTTGTTTGCCAATACGATGAAAGATATGGGCATTGAAGTGCGTTTCGTCGATCCGGCAGAGTCGCAAAATTTTGCTAATGCAATTGATGATAAAACGCGCGCATTTTATGCCGAGACCCTGCCCAATCCGAAACTTGAAGTGTTTCCAATCAAAGAAGTGGCTGACATTGGCCGCGCGCACGGCATTCCGCTGATTATGGACAATACGGCAGCACCGATTTTGTGCCGCCCATTCGACCACGGCGCAGCTGTGATTGTTTACTCAGCGACCAAATATATTGGCGGTCACGGCACATCTGTCGGCGGTTTGATTGTCGATGGCGGCAATTTTGATTGGGAAGGTGCAGGCATTGAGCGTCAGCCGCTGCTCAATTCGCCCGACCCGTCTTATCATGGCGCAGTATGGACCGAAGCGGTGAAGCCGCTTGGCCCGATTGCCTATATTTTGAAAGCGCGCACGACATTGCTGCGCGATTTGGGCGGTGCCATGTCGCCGATGAATGCGTTTCAATTCTTACAAGGGATGGAAACTTTGGCGCTCCGTATGCGCGCCCATTGCGATAATGCAACGGCGATTGCCGCTTGGCTGTCAAAGCAAAAAGGCGTGACCAAAGTCATTCACCCGTCGCTGATGGACGGCGAAGCGAAAAACCGCGCCGATGCCGTGATGAATGGCGGCTATGGCGCATTGATGGGATTTGAATTGGAAGGCGGCGTCGAAGCCGGTAAGAAATTCATTGATAATCTGCAATTGCTCTATCACGTCGCCAATATTGGTGATGCGCGCTCTTTGGCCATTCATCCGGCCAGCACGACGCACAGTCAATTATCGGCAGAAGACCAACTGGCATCGGGCGTAACCCCCGGTTATGTTCGCCTTTCCATCGGTATTGAGCATGTGGACGACATTATTGCGGATATTGAGCAAGCGTTGAAATCGGTATAAGTGAAGATACTTCACTTATTGCTTTGGCAGCCGGAAACTGATAATTTCTCGGAATGAAAATTGTCGAAACGCTGTTGAAGATGATGCCGGTTTGGTTCGGTATCGGCTTTTTGGGGCCGGTGCTTGCGGAACTGTATATGCGCACACCGCTGCACAGTTTTGTGCCCGTTCAAGCGACTTCTGTGCAAATATATACTGCCTGTATGGTTTTCGGAGGCCTATATGGCGTTTTCGCTCTGCGATTTGGGAGATGGATATGAGCAAAGTGATAGCAGAATACGATGTCAGCGGTTTAAATGACGCTGAGCTCACCAAAATGGAACGCGAGATTGCCCGCAAATATATGGGCAAGCTTTCCATTCCGATGGTTGTGTGGCCGATTTTGAATGTCGGCTGCTGGTTGGCGCTATGGCCGCTGGTCTTGACCGGAGCCATGCCCCTCTGGCTCGGCTTTATTATCGCGACTTTCAACACCACTTTGGCTTATCTACCAAGCCATGATGCGCAGCACGATATTTATGCGCGCCCCGGCGATAAACTCCGTTGGCTGAATGAGGCCATTGGCCATTTATCTCTCATTCCGATGGCTTATAGCTACAAAGTGTTGAAACTGACCCATTTGGAGCATCATAAAAACGCCAACACGCCGGAACTTGACCCCGACCATATTTACAATAATGGCGCTTCGCTTTGGCAGACCATTAAAATCAATATCGAGTCTTTCCAACCCGGCTCCAAAGCCAGCGAATCTTATGCCGATTGTCTCCAGCGTATCGGCACGCAAGAAGCCAAAAATGCTTATCTCACCCAGATTGTCATTTTGGTCTCGCAAATGGCCATATTTTTTGTCTGTGCCGCCTATGGCTATGCATTGGAAGCCCTTTTGCTGTGGTGGTTACCGATGAAAATCGGCATTATGTATTTACGGATATATCTGTCATGGCTGCCGCATTATCCGGGCCATGAAACGAGCCGCTATAAAAATACACGCGGTTTTGGCAGCTGGCTTGGGGTTTGGAGTTCGCTGGGCATGACGGCGCATATTGTGCACCATTTGCACCCGCGCATTCCGCTCGATAAAACACCGGCTGCTTTGCGCGAGCTTTATCCGATTTTGGAAGCGCGCAAATGTGACCTTTTGGAACGCGAACACGCCCACTGAATTCTGCTCTTCGCAGCTTGTCAGCCTTGCCAAAATAAGCCAGTATTTTTGAAATACTTGCTTGGGAGGGCAATATGAGTGCATCTGAAAAAGTTTCTCAAATTCCGGCCAGGGGTTTTGATATGGCGCGGCCGGAGCTTTTTGCCAACGAAGATGTGCTGGAAACGTTCAAGGTTTTGCGGCAAGAAGACCCGATTCACTATGCCGAAAACGAGCATTTCGGGCCGATGTGGCACGTCACGCGCTATAAAGATTGCGTGGCGGTCGATACCGACCATAAGCGGTTTTCCTCATCCGATGTTTATGGCGGCATTCAGATTGATGACGCGGTTGTTCGCCCACCTGTCGAAGGTGTCGAAATTTCCGCTTTTATTACCAAAGACCAACCCCATCATGCGCCCATTCGCAAATCGGTGCAGCCCATTGCTTCGCCGCCCGCATTGGACAGTTTTCGCGATTTGATTTGGCAGCGCACAGCCAATGTGTTGGATGCCCTTCCTGAAGGTGAACCGATTAATTGGGTTGACCAGGTGTCGATTGAACTGACGACGCAAATGCTGGCAACCCTATTCGATTTCCCTTTCGAAGACCGTCATTTGCTGACTTTATGGTCTGACATGACAACGGCGACGGAAGGCTCTGATCATTTTCCCGGTCAAGAGCAACGCGTGCAACATCTCATGGATTGCCTTGCCTATTTTACAACCCTGCGGGAAAAGCGCGCCAATGGCGCGCCCAGTTTTGACCTTGTTTCCATGATGGCCCGCGACCCTGCAACCAAAGATATGGATGCGATGAATTTCCTCGGCAATTTGCTGCTCCTGATTGTCGGTGGCAATGACACGACACGCAATTCCATGTCGGCCAGCATTAATGCGTGGAACCGTTTCCCCGATGAGTTTGCCAAATTACAGGCCGACCCGTCACTGATTGATAAAATGGTGGCCGAAGTCATTCGCTGGCAGACCCCGCTGTCGCATATGCGCCGCACCGCTTTGGAAGATGTGGAGATGCGCGGCAAAACCATCAAAAAAGGTGACAAAGTCATTATGTGGTATTATTCGGGCAATCATGATGAAGACGTGTTTGACGAGCCGCGCATTGTGAAATTTGACCGCCCCAATGGAAACAATCATCTGTCTTTCGGTTTCGGTATTCACCGTTGCATGGGGCTGCGTGTCGCTGAATTGCAATTGCGTATTTTGTGGCAACAAATCCTCGAGAAGTTTGAAAAAATCGAACTGGTTGAAGAGCCGACCCGCTTGAAATCAAATTTCGTAAACGGCTATAGCGATATGCAAGTCAAGGTGACCCGCCGCTAATTCAGGAGTTCTTCGTGTCCGACAGTAAAACCCGCTGGGGCATTCTCGCCACCGGCAATATCGCCGCTCAATTTGCCGCCGATTTAAAACACAGCCATAGCGGCATATTGGTCGCCGCCGCGAGCCGCGAATTGGCCAAAGCCGAAGCCTTTTGTGCCGAACATGGCGGTGAAGCTATCGCCTCTTACGACGCTTTGATTGCGCGCGACGATGTTGATGCGATTTACATTGCCACGCCGCATGACAGCCATATTGAGTGGACGCATAAATGCTTGGCCGCCGGTAAACCGACCTTGTGCGAAAAGCCGCTCGGGCTCAATCAGGGTGAGGTGTTAAATCTTTACGGCACGGCAGCGCGCCGCAATGTGTTGCTTGTCGAAGCGCTCATGTATCTCATGCATCCGCGCATGCATTTGGCCAAACAATTGATTGATGACGGTGCGATTGGTGCAATCATCGGCTTTGCGTCGAGCTTCGGTTTTGCCTTCCCTTTTACGCCTGAGCATCGGCTCTACAATATTGACCGCGCCGGTGGCGGCATTCTCGATATCGGCATTTACCCGCTCACCGCGGCGCGCTATTTAATCGGCGAACCCAATGGGTTGACCGGCGAAGCACGGCTGGCTCCGTCAGGGGCTGACGCGGAAGCCAAAGCGGTATTGGCCTATGACGGATTTGACGCACATTTGCACTGTTCCATTGACACTGAATTGGAATGGCACATTTCCATTGAGGGCGATAAGGGAACGCTGAAAATCAGCCAGCCCTGGCATCCGGGACCGGAAAACAATCACATTGTCATTACCGATAAACACGGCAATGAAACGGTTCGCAAAAGCGATGATATGCGCCCGCTTTATGCGGTTGAGGCCGACCATATTGCCGATTTGATTGCCCGACAGGCG
The DNA here is from genome assembly GCA_038143435.1 of Rhodobiaceae bacterium. GTDB lineage: Bacteria > Pseudomonadota > Alphaproteobacteria > RS24 > RS24 > UBA8337. The sequence continues at coordinate 179,810 of JAYQLX010000006.1, forward strand.
CAAAGTTCTGATTTGGTCACGCCTGATTTTTCCATAAACACAGCCTATTGGCTCGACCGCTGGCGCGAGACCGGTGGCGTGATATATGCCGCCGACAGATTGGCCGCAACGGGCTTTCACGGCGCAGCACTGAAACATGGTGCCAATGGCAGCGTGCCCAGCGTGACGATTGACGGGCTCGATAAACCGATTTCCAAATTGGTGCTCGGCACCGACAATCAAATCGATGCGCCGACTATGGCGGCGATGGGCGATGCGTTTTTCGAAGGCGGCGGCAATTGCTTCGACACCGCCTTTATCTACTCCGATGGCCGCTCTGAAGCCTTGCTCGGTGAATGGATGGCCGCGCGCGGCGTGCGCGACGAATTGGTTGTTTTAAGCAAGGGCGCGCATCCGCCTGAATGTGCGCCTGATGCCGTGTCGCGCCAGCTTGAGCAATCATTGGAGCGCCTGCAAACCGACCATCTCGACCTTTATTGCTTGCACCGCGATGACCCTAATGCCGTGCCGGTATCGGAGTGGATTGGCGCGCTCAATCGCGAGGTTGATGCCGGGCGCATTAAATTATTTGGCGGCTCAAACTGGACGGCAGCCCGGGTCGATGAAGCCAATGCTTATGCCGCCGCCAATGGCCTGCAGGGCTTTTCGCTGTTGAGCAATAATTTCTCGCTGGCGCGTATGGAAGACCCGGTCTGGCCCGGCTGTCTCGCCAGTTCGACCGATGATTTTCGCAACTGGCATAGCGCCCATAATTTCACCCTGCTGCCGTGGTCCGCACAAGCGCGCGGCTTTTTCCTCGACTGGGAAAGCAATGGCCTTGCCGCGACACGGCACGGGGCTGACCAGACCGATGACGAAATGCAGCGCGTTTGGGGTTCAAAAGACAATCTTGAGCGTCGCCGCCGTGCTTTTCAACTGGCTAAAGAAATCGGTGTCAGCGCCATTCAGATTGCCTTTGCTTATGTCGTCAACCAACCCTTCCCATGCTGTGCTTTGGTCGGCCCGCGCAATCCGATGCAGTTGCAAGACAGCCTTGATGCGGCGCAAATCAGCCTCACAACAGAACAGGTCAATTGGCTGGATTTACGCGACTAGCGGCGCATCAGCCGCGCCAAAAAACGAAGCCAGCGATTGTTCAGCGCCAAGAGCAGCAAGTCGAAGCGCTTGGGTGTTAGCGCTCCGGCAGACATGATTTGCACCGTCTTTAAGCGCAGCGACATAATCATTTCCTCACGCATTTTCATCGCCACCGGTGTTTCTTGCCTTTTGCCCATCGTCTTGGCCGCCATATTGAGCGCCGCCTCACACACGCGCTTGCCGAGCCAGTGGCCGCGAATATCGGCCAAAGTCGTATTGGCGTGATAGGGCTTGATACTCTCCGGTGCGGTGACGGTGAGACCGAGAGCCGCCAATTGCGTGTCTTCCATAATCACATAAGGCGCCTCGCGCATTGGTTGAGAATTGCGCCCGCTCCCATCCGGCAGATTGACCGTCAATGTCTGACGAATATCCGTGCATGAGGCCGCAAACAGGATTTCAAATGTCCCCGGCTCAACATCCCAATCATCTTGCGTCACATCGAAATACGAAAAAGCGCGCTTGTCGAGCGTGAATTGCACTTGTCGGGACTCGCCCGCTGCAAGGCTGATTTTCTGAAACGCTTTCAATTCGCGGTCGGGGCGATAGGCCGTCGCCTCAACATCGCGGACATAAAGCTGCACCACTTCAGCACCCGCCTTGTCGCCGCTATTTGTCACCATCACCGCCACTTCCACCGTCTCACTGTCCGCCGACCAGTCGGCCAGCAGCGCCGCATCGCTATAGCTGAACTGCGTGTAGCTCAGCCCATGACCGAAGGGAAACAGCACCGGCACATCATGGCTGGTAAAATGGCGATAACCGATATTCAACCCTTCGCGATAAATTAATTGGCGCTTGTGATTGGCGAAGTTTTCCTGTGCCGGACAATCGGCCAGCGCCATTGGAAAAGTTTCAGCCAGCCTGCCGCTTGGATTGACATCGCCATAAAGCAAATCAACCAATGCGTGAGCGCCTGCCTGACCGGCCAGATAAATTTCCAACACCGCCGACACGTGTTCGAGCCACGGCATTTCAATCGGTGCGCCATTCGACAACACAACCACCGTGTTCTCATTAACCGCAGCCACGGCCGCAATCAGATTTTCAATTTGCGCGGGCTGGCTTAAATGCGTGCGGTCAAACCCTTCCGCCTCAAACAGGGGCGGCAAACCGGCCATGATGACGGCAATATCCGACTGCTCAGCCGCGGCCACCGCTTCGGCAATCAGTTCTTCATTGGCTTCTGTCAATTCGGCATCAAAGCCTTGTGCATAGGTCACATTCGTGTCGCCCAATCGTGAAACAAAAGCATCAAGCGGCTTGTCGAGTTTGGCGGCATTGACATGCGACGACCCCGCGCCCTGAAAGCGCGGCGCGTCGGCAAAAGCGCCGATAAGCGCGACAGATTTATCTTTGCCAACCGGCAGAATGGCGTTGTTTTTCAGCAAGACCGCGCCTTCCGCCGCCGCTTTGCGTGCCAATGCATGATGCGCATCAAAATCAACCGCGTGCGGCGCGGTATTGTTTTTCGAAGCCAATATCATTTGTGTTACGCGGCCCGCCGCGCGATCGAGATGCGCTTCATCAAAGCTACCATCTTTAACTTGCGCCGCCGCCAATCGGTCATTGACGCCGCCACTGCTCGGCATTTCCAATTCCAGTCCGGCGGCAATGCCGCGCGGGCGCTCATAGACCGCCCCCCAATCGGTGACCACCAAGCCCTTAAAGCCCCAGCGATCGCGCAATATGCCGGTCAGCAATTCCTCATGCTCTGAGCAATAAATACCGTTCAAACGATTATAGGCGCACATCACCGTCCAGGGTTGTGCCTGCGTTACCGCCGCCTCAAAGGCGGGCAGATAAATTTCAAACAATGTCCGTCGGTCAACCAGCGTATCGACCACCATGCGCTGCGCTTCTTGATTATTGACCGCAAAGTGTTTGAGGCTGGTGCCCGTGCCGGTTGATTGCACCCCGCCGATAAAAGCCGCCGCCATCTCGCCCGCCATAAACGGATCTTCGGAATAATATTCAAAATTGCGTCCGCATAAGGGGCTGCGCTTGATGTTGACACCGGGCGCGAGCAAGACCGACACTTCCTCGGCCTGACATTCGCGGCCAATGGCTGCGCCAACTTCCGCGATAAGCGCTCTGTCCCAACTTGAAGCAAGGGTCACGGCGGTCGGGAAACAGGTCGCCGGAACTGAGGCCGTCAAACCCATATGGTCGGCCTGATTGCCCTGTTTTCTGAGGCCGTGCGGGCCATCCGAAACCATAACCGGCGGCAAATCATATTGCGCGAGCGGTTGTAAATGCCAAAAGCTGGAGCCGGACATCAGCGAAGCCTTTTCGTCAATCGACATGCGCGCCACCAAAGCCGTGGCTTCGCTTTCAAAATCATATGGATGCTTCATCACAAACTCCCCAACCGCATTGCACAAAACACTGCATTTATGACAGTCTAGGCAAGGGTTAGGACGGCGACAAGTCATAGGAGCAGGCGTGGTCAAAATTGCGATTATCGGCGCAGGCAGCACGGTTTTCATGAAGAATATCGTCACCGATATTGTGCTGGAGCCGGGGCTTGAGACGGCGCATATCGCGCTGCATGATATTGATGAAGCGCGCCTTGCCACCTCAGAAAAAGGGGCGCAACGCATAGCCAAGACCCCAAAGACAAAACCGACTGTTTCCGTCACGCTCAATCGGCGCGCCGCACTGCAAGATGCCGATTTCGTCATCACCATGATTCAAGTCGGCGGCTATGAACCGGCGACGGTTATTGATTTCGATATTCCGAAGAAATATGGGCTGCGCCAAACCATTGGCGACACGCTGGGTGTGGGCGGCATTATGCGAGGCTTACGCACTGTTCCGGTGCTCAAGCAAATTGTTGATGATATGGCCGATTGCTGTCCCGATGCGTTATTGCTGCAATATGTCAATCCGATGGCCATTAACTGCCTTGCCCTGTCGAAACTCGCGCCGCAACTGAACTATGTCGGGCTGTGCCATTCGGTGCAGGGAACGGCGATTGATTTGGCGCGCGACCTCGGCGAAGACCCGCGCAGCATTGACTATGACTGCGCCGGTATCAATCACGTGGCTTTTTACACGCGCTTTGAAAAGCGCCACGCTGACGGGCATATGGAAGACCTTTATCCACGCCTCAAACAACTGGCTGAGACAAGCGACTATGGGCGCGGTTGGGAAGATTGCGCCAATCATGTGCGCTATGAAATGCTGCAAAGGCTTGGCTATTTCGTCACTGAAAGCTCCGAGCATTTTGCCGAATACACGCCCTATTTCATCAATGCCAAGCACCCCGAATTGATAGACAAATATGAAATTCCGCTCGATGAATATCCGCGCCGCTGCGAAGCGCAAATTGCCGAATGGCAAGCGCAAGAGGCGGCGATGACCGAAGGCGAAACGCTGGTGTGCGAAAAATCGGTTGAATATGCGGCGCGTATCATTGCGGCTTGCGCGCTCGGCAAAAGCGATAAAATTCACGGCAATGTCGCCAATAGAGGCCTTATCGACAATCTGCCCGAAAATGCCTGTGTTGAAGTGCCCTGTCTGGTTGACGGCGAAGGGCTGCGCCCACAAAAAGTCGGCGCGCTGCCGCCGCAGCTCGCAGCGCTGATGCAGACCAATATTAATGTTCAGCAATTGACGGTGGAGGCGCTGATAAGCGGTAAACGCGAGCATGTCTACCACGCCGCCATGCTCGACCCGCACACGGCAGCCGAATTGACCCTCGACCAAATTTGGGCGCTGGTTGATGAATTGCTGGCGGCGCATGGCGCAGCCATTCCCGAATTAAGGTAAATCTGCTAAGTCATCGGCAGGAGAGTTTAATGCGAGATATTTTCCGTAATTATGTGACCCACGGTTCGGTGCAGTTCTTGTTTGCCGCGCTGTTTTTATGCGCCTATGTCATTCACGATTTGGCGTTATGGCATAGCTGGCCCTGGGTATTGGTGGTTATTGCCAGCGCACCGTTTTTTGAATGGGTAACGCATAAATACACACTGCACCGCCCACTGACCGAGACACCGGGCTTTTGGCGCGATTACCAAATCCGCTTGCATCACGGCCATCATTTACACCCGGAACGGCGCGACCTGCAATTTGCACCCATCAGCGCCATCATCATTATGTTTATCCAACTTTATCTCAGCTACGCACTGATGGTCTGGCTGGTCGGCCAGCCGCATGAGACTGTGCTGATGCCGCTGCTCGCTTCGCTGGCCTATTATCTGGTTTATGAATGGGTGCATTTGGCCCATCACACGCAAAGCTATAAGCCGCTGACCGTTTGGGGGCGTGGCCTACGCGATGCCCATATGCGCCATCATTTCCATAATGAAAATTATAATTGGGGCATTACCAACGGGCTTGGCGATATGCTGCTCGGCACATGGAAAGGCACAAGCGATGTTGAAAAAAGCGCAACGGCAAAGAAACTATCCGGTTTTGAGGGATAAATGAACGACATTACCATTGGCATTATCGGCACCGGCATGATGGGCCAAGAGCATATCCAAAATTTCAATCTGCTTGACGGCGCGCAAGTTACCGCACTGGCCGACACTGACGCGGCCATGCTGACCAAAGCCGCCGAGATGACGGATGGCACGCCGATAGTGAGTGATGATTTCGAAACCCTTTTGGGCGATAACGGCCCTGATGCGCTGGTTATTGCAACGCCGAACTTCCATCATATTGACGTGCTCGACAGTGCTCTTGATGCGGGCAAACCGATATTATGCGAAAAGCCGCTATGCACCAATCTGGACGACACGCAGAAAGTCATGCGGCGTGTCGGTCACAATGAATTGCTGTTTCAAGTCGGCATGGAATATCGCTTCAAACCGGCGCTCGACAATATGATAGCATGCGTGCATGGCGGCGATATCGGGCAGATACAAATGCTATCCATTCGCGAACATCGCTTTCCGTTTTTGCCCAAAGTCGCCGATTGGAATCGCTTCAACCGCAATACAGGCGGCACTTTAGTTGAAAAATGCTGTCATTTTTTCGATTTGATGCGCTTCATCATCGGCAGCGAGCCAACTGGTGTCATTGCTTCAGGCGGGCAAAACGTCAATCATTTGGACGAAAAATATCACGGACAAACGCCTGATATTTGGGACAATGCTTATGTCGTGTTCGATTTCGCCAATGGTGCGCGCGCCATGCTTGATTTATGCATGTTTGCCGAAGGCTCGCGCCATAGTGAGGAACTGGCGGCCATTGGTGACAAAGCCAAAGTCGAATGTCTGTTGCCCCAAAATATCGTCACCCACGGCAATCGCGAAACTTGGGAAGTGACGCAGGACGAAATTCACGTGCCGGAGGAAATATTGAACGCCGGTTATCATTCCGGCGCGACTTACCATCAAAACCTGGCGTTTCTTTCGGCCATTAAAGGCGAGGCTGAAGTGCCGGTCACCGCTTTGGACGGCCATCGCGCCGTTGCTATGGGCGTGGCGGCGCAAATGGCGGCGGCAGAAAAACGCCGCGTCGATATGATAGAAGTCGGCCTATGAGTTTCGGAACAGGGGAAAATTTGGTCAATGCTGCGCCGCGCAAACTCGGCGGTAAGGAAGTCGGCCCGCTGGCTTTCGGCTGCTGGCGTTTGGTCGGTGATGATTTCGCCGATGCAACACAGCGCATTGAAACGGCACTCGATAATGGCCTCACCCTTATCGACAATGCCGATGTTTACGGTCTTGATTGGGGCGGTCAGGCTTTCGGTGAAAGCGAGACTTTACTCGGCAAAGTGCTGGTAGCCGATAAAACCCTGCGCGACCGCATGGTGCTGGCCAGTAAGGGTGGCATTATTCCGGGCATTCCCTATGTCGCCAGCGCTGATTATTTGAACGCAGCGGTTGATGCCTCGCTGACGCGCCTGCAAACCGAGCATATTGACCTTTATCAAATCCACCGCCCCGATATGTTCGCCCATCCGGCTGAGACCGCTGCCGCGCTTGATGCGCTGGTGCAGGCCGGCAAAATCGGCATGGTCGGCATTTCCAATCACACGCAAGCGCAAGAAGACGCGTTGCGTCAGTTTTTGAAAGCACCATTGGTGTCGCTGCAATCTGAATATTCGCTCGCCGCATTGACCATGCTGCGCGACGGCTCTCTCGACCGCTGCATGGCCAATGACTCGGCATTTCTAGCTTGGTCACCTTTGGCCGGTGGTAAGCTCATTTCGGGTGACGGCCTGCCATCTGTATTAATGGCAAAAATCGACGAATTGGCGGCGCGCGAAGACACCGACCGCGCAGGCATTGCGCTGGCCTTTGTGCTGGCTCATCCAAGCGCACCGATTGCCATTATCGGTTCGCAAAACCCGGCGCGCATTGAAGCGGCGGCGCAAGCCTTATCGGTAAGCTTGACGCGGCAAGATGTCTATGCGCTGATTGAGGCTGCTGAAGGCGTGCCCCTACCTTAGGAAGAATAATGACCGATTACCCACAAGCCGAAATCAGTTGGTTCTCCGCCCTATGCGACGATGATTATCAATTTCTTGGTGTTGAAGACCCGAGCCTGAAAGCCAGCTGGCCGCATTGCCGCGATATTGCCCTGACGGCTGAGAAGAACGGGTTTGACAATATCCTACTGCCCTCGGGCTATACGCTGGGCATGGACTCTGTCGGTTTTGCTGGTGGCATTGCGCCGCTGCTTGGAGAAAATGCGTCTGCTGGTCGCCGTTCGCTGCGGTGAAATGTGGGTGCCGCAATTGGCACGGCAATTGGCGACGCTCGACCAAATGCTTGGCGGTCGCCTGACCATCAACATTATATCTTCCGATTTGCCGGGCCAAACACTGGATGGTGGCCCGCGCTATCAACGCACGCGCGAGATTATGCAAGCGCTGCGCCAATTCCTCAATGGCGAAGCGGTGAATATGGATGGCGAACATATCCGGCTTGAGCTTGACCCGCCGCGCATGCAGACCGCCTCGGGCAAATGCCCGCCCTTCTATTTTGGCGGCTTGTCACCGGCTGCCCGCGATGTCGCTGCGGCCGAGGCCGATGTCTTCCTGATGTGGCCCGATACAATGGATAAGGTCGCCGAAATTTTGGACGATATGCGCGCCCGTGCCGACAATCATGACCGCACCCTCAAATTCGGTTACCGCGCCCATGTGATTGTGCGCGAAACCGAAGCAGCGGCGCGCGACGCCGCCGATAAACTCATCAGCAAACTTGATGACGATATCGGTGAAGAAATTCGCAATCGCTCGCTCGATAGCGCCTCATACGGCGTGCGCCGTCAGGCCGAAATGCGCGATGCGGCCAATGCTGCGGGTGCGGGTGATTATGTCGAAGACAATCTCTGGACCGGCGTCGGGCGCGCCCGCTCGGGCTGTGGTGCGGCGATTGTCGGCGACCCTGACCAAGTTTTGGCCAAGCTCAACGCTTATCGCGACTTGGGAATTGAAGCTTTTATCCTGTCGGGCTATCCGCATAAAGATGAGTGCGATTTGTTCGGCAAATATGTGCTGCCCCAGCTCAATCACGGGCCATTGGCAATCTGATGCGGTTCGGCCTCGACCTCGGCGGCACCAAAATGGAGGCCGTATTGCTCGATGACACGGGCGAGATTGTTTGGCGAGAGCGTCGTCCCACACCGGCGGAAGATTATCAGGCCATAATTGAAACAATAGCGGCGCTGGTGGCGCAAGCGGCAATCGAGACCGCGCAGGAAATGACTGTCGGCATCGGCATGCCCGGCTCGCTTTCACCGAAAACCGGTCTTGTGCGCAATTCCAATACGCAATGTCTGAACGGCCAAGCCCGATTCAGCAAGATTTGGAAAGCGCAATGGCACGTGAAGTGCGCTTGGCCAATGACGCCAATTGCTTCGCCTTATCTGAGGCCACAGATGGCGCGGGTGCCGGTGTACAATCCGTATTCGGCGTGATTATCGGCACCGGCTGCGGCGGCGGTCTGGTGTTTGACGGCAAATTGCAAAACGGGGCCAATGGTATTGGTGGCGAATGGGGGCATAACCCGCTGGCGGCGCCCACGGCGGACGAACTGCCCGGGCCGCCCTGCTATTGCGGACGTCATGGCTGCAATGAGGTTTGGATTTCCGGCTCAGGCTTTGCGCGCGACCATGAGGCCATTGCGGGCGAAAAACTGACTGCCGAGCAAATTATCGCCAGCGATAGCGCGGCTGCCAAAGCCAGTTTTGAACGCCTATGCGACCGCATTGCCCGCGCTTTGGGGGCTGTCATTAATGTGGTTGACCCTGACGTGATTGTGCTCGGCGGTGGCTTGTCCAATGTCGATGCGCTTTACACTCATATTCCCGAGATTTGGGACGGTTATATTTTCTCAGACGTCATTGAAACACGGCTGGTGAAGAACAAGCACGGCGATTCCAGCGGCGTGCGCGGGGCCGCTTGGTTATGGCCATTCAATAAAAGCTAAAGACGAATATCCCCGCCATCTATTTTGCTTTGCACATCGGCTGTCAACGCCTCGACCGTCATCTGCATCGCGGGCCAGCAAAAACAACTCATCATCCACTTCATCGACGTGATAAGCGGCATTTTTAAGCTTTGATTTTTGAAACTTAAACGTGCCCGTGACATCGACTTTTTGACCGATACGGATAAAGCGCGGCACCGCGTAAGGCGGCAGGTTTTCGCGCATATGCGCGGCCATACCGTTTAGGTCAATTTGCCCCGCCTCTTTCTGCGTCAGATAAAGCATGCCGCAACGCCCGTCGCGCCCCGGCACGGTAACACCGTACACCACGGCATCCTCAATCTCCGGCCATTTCATAATCACGCTCTCAACTTCGGTTGTCGCCACATTCTCGCCCTGCCAGCGGAAGGTATCGCCAATGCGGTCACCAAATTGAATATGGCCATGCTTTTGCAACACCACCAAATCGCCTGAATTGAACCATGCATCGCCTTTTTCAAACACGTCACGCAGAATTTTCTTTTCACTGGCCTGCGCATCAGTATAGCCATCAAACGGGTTTTGCTCATTGATACGCATAATCAACAGGCCGGTTTCATCGACATTCATCGGCTGCAAAAACTCATCATCGCCACGAATTGGCTCATCGGCATCAACATCATAAGCCACCACATGCCATGCTTTACCAAATTGCGGCGACCAGCCGACCGTTTTGTCGAAATTGAAAATATTGACGAAACCCGTATTGCCTTCGGACGCGCCATAAAACTCATGCACGCGCGAAATGCCGAAACGGTTTTTGAATTGCATCCATATATCAGGGCGCAAGCCATTGCCCAAAACGCGCGTCACATTATGCGCGCGGTCGCTCTCGCGCTCCGGCTGGGCCAGCAAATAAGCGCAGCAATTCACCGATATAAATAGCGGCGGTCGCCTCGAATTTAATGCAATCTTCCCAGAATTGACTGGCAGAAAACTTGCGCCTCAATGCCAATGTCGCGCCGCTGCACAAGCTCGAGCCAAAGCCGACCACCAATGCGTTGGAATGGTAGAGCGGCAAGGAACAATAATAAGTATCTTTCGGGGTCAATGACATGACGTTGACGCCAAACTGCAAACCGGCGCGAAAAACTTTCATATGGGTGGTGATGCTGGCCTTTGGTAGGCCGGTTGTGCCAGAGGTAAAAATATAATAAATCGGCGTGCCCAGCGTCAGCGTTTGTGTCGGCGTCGGGTTTTCGACCGATTGGTCGGCCACCAAAGCCATTAAATCCTGATAATTTTGTGGCGGTCCGGCATGCGCGCCATCGGCAATATAAAGCAGCTTATCAGCGTGCTGCGCCTCCAAAATATCGCTCACCGTCTCCATATTGCCCAAACATTCAGAGCCGACGACAACCAAAGACGGGTCAATGAGCCGTAAGCTATGCGCCAGCGCCTCATTGGTTTGGCCGGTATTGACCATTCCGGCAATCGCGCCGAGTTTGAGGCAGGCAGATACGGCGAACAGCAATTCCGGACGGTTCTCGACATTCAGAGCCACGCGATCGCCATATTTCACGCCGCGCGATTGGAAATAATGCGCCATTTGATTGGCTTTGGCATTCAATTCGCCCCAACTGATTTGCCGGTCTTCAAACTTAATGGCAATGGCATCAGGGCGTTCTTCGGCATGGCGTTCCAAATAGTCAATCATCGACATTTCGTCGCTTGGGCGGGTCGTCAAAAGCGATTTCAAACGACCGATTGAGCCCGGTGTCACGAGAAATTTCAAAAAGCGAAGAAGGTATTTTCCTGTTGTGATTTTTTGTTCAGCAAATTGCATCTGTCTCAAAACCCTTACTTAAACTGCATCAAATTCAAAAGCTTTTTGCAAAGCCGGACGGGCTTTCAAACGCTCTATATAAGCCAGCAAATTCGGATGCGCGTCATTTACAATGCCCATGCGATTGGCCATCATAATGGAATGGCCGAGCATGGTATCGGCGGCAGTAAAATCGCCAGCCAGATAATCCTTACCGGGCATATCCTCTTCTATCGGCTGCACGGCGCGTCCCAATAAACGCTGCGCTTGGCCGAGCGCGGTTTCATCACGCCGCTCAGGTGGCAACAAAATCGTGTGCACCACAATCGTGTTGATGGGCGGCATCACCATGCCCTCGCAATAATGAAACCATTGCAAATATTTCGGATAATTCGGCGCATCGGGCGACGGCTTCAAACCGCCATTTTTATGGCGCTCCAAAATATATTCGGCAATCGCACCGGATTCCCAAATCGTAACGTCACCATCTTCCAAAACCGGAATCCGACCCAGCGGATGGCGGGCTCGGTGTTCGTCAGATTTCAAATCTTTGGGATGGAAATCCATTCGGTTCAATTCATAGTCGAGACCCAATTCTTCCAGCAGCCACAACGTACGAACGGCGCGCGAATTTGGGGCAAAGTGCAATTTTAACATAGTTCAAGCTCCCTTTATTGTGGCGAATATTGGCAATTATAGTGCCAGAAGTCCAGCACTAGAAACTTATCCGACAATGGTTCGGAAAGTCAGATTAATGCGCGCGCCATTTGCCCGTTTCATGACCGGCAGGCTGTGCTCCCAATGGCTTTGTGTAGTTCCCCGCATCAGCAGCAAGCTGCCATGCGCCAGCAAAATTTCGGCTTTTTCCTTATCCGCCTTATGGCGAAAAACAAAACGGCGCGGTGCCCCCAAGCTGACAGAGGCAATCGCGCCATCGGGCAGAAGTTCTTTTTCATCATCGGCGTGCCAAGCCATGCCTTCCTCGCCCGAATGATAAAGATTAAGCAGGCAACAATTGAAGCTGTCACCGCTTTCAGCCTCAACCATTTGCTTTATGTTTTGCAATGTCGGTGACCAGGGCAATGCCGTTTTTGTGTTGTGCGAATAGGTATATTGAAACGCGGCGTCGCCATGCCATGCCACTTCCCGCTTGGTCACAATTTCTCGGCCATAAAGTTTTACGCGATCATGTTGCCAGTCAATCTCTTCCATTAATGCGGCAAACAACTCATCGGCCTCATTGGCGGTGCAAAGCGGGCCGAAATAGATTGCCTCGCCATCGCGCGGCAAAAGATTGCGGCTTTGTGGATTGAATAAGTCCATTAATTTGATTTGGGGCGTGCGCCGTAAACGGCAAGCAAGCACAATGCCAGCAATATTATCGTGGCGTAAATGCCGGGTGGCATATGGTCACTGCCGGTGGGCTTCAGCAATATGCCGAGAACTATCAGTGATTTTTCGACAATCGCCAGAACCAGAAACGGCAGGGTTAAATTTCGGTGGCGCAAAATAATAAAGGCCAGAACCAATGCATAAATGACCTGCGTCGCCCCCAAACGGGCAGCCATGCGTATCATTTGCAAGCCGCCCTCATGCGACAGATTGAGGCCTGCAACGCTGATGAGCCCGCTATCGGGCAGAACGACATGAACCATGCCGCCGACAAAACTTTGCAAAGCGACCAACGCCAAAGGGATGCAGGCCCAAAGCAGGCCCTGATATTGCGCATTGGTTGGCGGTGGCAAAATCATCATAGGGCCACTCTAGCCCCGCGCCTGCCCTAGCGCAAACGGCGCGCAACCGCATCAGGGGAAAACGGTGCGGCATTGATTTCAGCTTCGCGACCGGTCATGGCATCGGCCAAAATACGCGCCGAGCCGACCGCTTTCGTCCAGCCCAAATGGCCGTGACCGCAATTCAGCCACAGCCCGTCAATGCCGCTTTGGCCGATAAACGGACGCCCATCGGCACTCATCGGGCGCAGCCCCGTCCAGCCCTTCGGCTTTTTCCCAGTCCAGTTTTTCTGCCAATTGCGGCAGCAAATCGGTAAAGAAACGGCGCAATTGCACCAGTCGTTGGGGGTCAATTTGACGGTCAAAACCGGAAAATTCTGCCATGCCCAATATGCGCAAACGCGACCCTAATGGGGTAATGCCGATATGCGGGTCGGATCGACCAGCAAATGTTTCGGGCTATCAGCCTGCCCCGATGCATCCAGCGTCAACGAATAGCCTTTGGCCGGACGAATGGGCAGATTGAGGCCCAGCGGTCGCGCCAGCCGCGCTGCCGACACACCAGCAGCCAGCACCACAATGCCGCGAATTTCCTCATCACCCAGACGCACACCACACACTTTGCCGTTCTCCACCAGCAAATGTGTGACTTTTGAATTGAGACGCATCTCGCCCCCGCGCGCTATCGCCGCCGCCGCCAGCCCTTCGCAAAAGCGGCGCGCATCGCCAATGCCGTCACCGGCAAAACGCAAAGCACCAATCAAATCCGGCGCATCGCGCAATGAGGGCTCGCAGGCCAGCATTTCGGCGCGGTTCAATTCCTCATAGGCCAAGCCTTTATCAGCCAGCATATCGGCAAGCCGCAAGGCTTCATCGCGGTCGCGCGTGCTGCGCAATAATTTCAATGTGCCGGGCGCGGCTGAGTCATAATCGAGATTAAGGAATTGCTGCAAAGCTTGGGTTTGGCGGGTTGAATATTCGGCCAATTCAAAATTGGCGCGGGTAATCGCTTCATAAGCAGTGCGCCGCGAATGACGGATAAAAGACGCACCCCAACCGAGAAGATTGAGCACTTGGCTGATATGCAGTTTCATCGCTGCATCGGGCCGAAACAGCGAGGTGAAAAGATGCCGCCCTATCCCCGGATTGTTCCACGGGTCGGGCAAGCTGGGTGCAAACCGCCACCATTGGCAAAGCTGGCGCCTTGCGCCACGGCGCTTTCACTGTCGAGCAAAAGGCATGGCCTGTCGCGCGCGCTCAGTTCATAAAAACTCGTAACACCCGCCAGACCGCCGCCGATAATGATTGTCGAATCCGTCGCCATTGGCGGCAAACTAGCAGTTATCATCGCGCTTAAGAAGGCTAGACAATTGGCACTATTAGCGCCAATATCAAAGAGATTTTGAGGGAGTTATCGAATGACTGCAGTTGAATTAATGGGCGCACCGGGTTCGCCCTATACACGCAAAATGCTGGCGCTGATGCGCTATCGCCGCATTCCCTATCAAATTTCATGGCAAAGCTTTACGTCGCCGGAAAATATTACCCATAAGGACCGGCCCCGGCCGAAAGTGCCGCTTCTGCCGACCTATTATTTGCCCGATGAAAATGGCGAGACGCAAGCGGTGACCGATAGCACCCCGATTTTGCGTCGTTTTGAAACCGAATTTGACGGGCGCAGCGTTATTCCATCAGACCCTGTTTTGGCATTTTTGAATTGGCTGATGGAAGATTATGGCGATGAATGGCTGACCAAATCCATGTTTCATTATCGCTGGCATTATGAAGCAGACATTAAAAAGGCCGGCTCGATTTTGCCGCGCTGGAGCAATATATCGGCCAGCGATGCCGACATCGCGCCTCTGTCAAAATATGTCAGCGACCGCCAGATCGGACGTCTGACCTATGTTGGCTCCAATGAGGTCACCAAAGAAACCATTGAAAACAGTTTTAAGCGTTTCCTCAGCTTGCTGAATGAGCATTTGCAAACCATGCCCTATATTTTCGGGCAGCGGCCAAGCTCTGCTGATTTTGCGATTTACGGGCAATTGACCTGTCTGGCGCTTTTCGACCCGACACCAAACGCCATTGTCGCTTCAGACTTCCCTCGTATTTATGCTTGGGTTGAGCTGATGGAAGATTTATCGGGGCTTGCTGTTGCCGACGATGATAGCGGCTGGCTTGACACGGCTGACCTGCCGGAAACACTGCGCCCACTCATCATAGAATTGGCGACGCTTTACATTCCCTATCTCAAACTCAATGCCGAAGCGGTGTTGAGCGGCGCGGAACTGGTTGATGGCGAAGTGGACGGTCGTCCCTATCAACAAAACCCGTTCCCCTATCAGGCCAAATGTCTGCAATGGATTGGCGAGCAATATGCCGCCCTTTCCGATGCCGATAAAGCGCGGCTGGCCGCTTTGACGGCAGATACAGGCTTGGCGGAAGCGTTGAGCTAGAGCGATAAACCGCCATCGGCGACAATGGTTTGGCCTTGCACATAGGCAGCCAGCGGCGAAGCGAGAAACAACACAACCCCTGCCATATCCTCCGGCGTGCCGGCGCGGCGCAGCGGAATGGCGCGCAATGCGCCTTGCATACGTTTCTCGTTTTCGGTCGTCACCGCCGTCAGCTTGGTCGGCACCAGGCCGGGGGCCAGACCATTGACACGAATACCGTCGCGCGCCCAAGCCTGCCCCAATGTTTTGGTCAGGCTTATGGCTGCCGCCTTTGATGCGGCATAGGCCGGATTGCCGATATTGGCCTGCATGCCGGAAATCGAGCTGACAATAATGATGGCACCATTGGTTTCGGCCAATAGCGGCTTGAACTTGCTGGCGCAGCTCATGACGCTGTCAATATTGACATCCATCACATAATCCCAGCCCGGCTTTTCAAATTCTTCTTGGCGATAACGCACCACACCCTGCGACAGCACCAGCACATCGAGCGTATCAAAATCCGCTTGATGCGCTTCAATGGCGGCATGGTCGGAAACATCGACACAGCTATAGTGCAAACCACTTAAATCGGAGCCGTCAGCCGCATCATAATCATCGGCCGAAGCGCGCGTGCCCCATACATGCACTTGCACGCCACGGCTCAAAAAGCCATGCGCAATGCCATTGCCGATGCCGCTGGAGCCGCCAACGACAAGCACGGTCTTACCGCTAAAATCAAGTTCACTCATAAAAATCTCCCTGCACCATTAGGCAGAGAAAAAGCGCTTATTGCAAGGCTTCCGGGCCGAAATCATAATCGAAAAGTTCGACCGCCACTTGAATGCTTGTGCGATCCAACAAAGTGACCGAACCCGATTTCAGGTTTTTCATTTCCGATTTGAGCAACACCGGCACACCGTCAACTTTTTCAAAATCAATATTGGTCAGACGCTTCAATGCCGCGCCTTTGCGATCGTAAAAAGTGATTTCGCGAATGGTATTGTCAGATTTGGCGATTTTATAATCGAGCTTTGAATAGGCGTCTTTTTTACTCTTTGGCGTGCTGGTGATGGCATAAAAATCGTCGTCTTGGCTGACCAACTCATGTGTATCTTGCTCGGCGTCGCGGCCCATTAAATCGCTGTATGAAAAGTCAGAGCCGAAAAAGCTCTCATGCTGCTGATTGCCTTTCAATTCCCGCACGCCGCCCAGCGACGGCAGATAGACCCAGCTTTGACGCTCATCAGAGGCGATATCCAATTCTGTCGAAAAGCCGACACCGCGCACGGCGGCAGGCTCACGGAAAGTGGCAATCAGTTGCCGACGGCCGTCGCCCTGCTTGCTGACAAGGCGCAAAACACGCTCGCGTTTTCGATTGTCTTTACCGGTTGTCAGATTGACTTCTGCGACCGCGGACGGGAAATGCCCCATAACCGCATTTACTTCCTGCATAATCTCTTCGCCTGTTTGCGCGTGGGTGGCGGGAGATACCAGAATAAAAAAGGCAAATAAGCCGGTAAACCAAACAGAAGTTTTCAGTCGCAACATTACAATTCCTCCGAATACCGACATATTTAGACGCAAAAATCAGCCTCATTTCAAGCCTTATTGCGCAAAAGCTTGCAAAACGCTTATAAAAGACACGTGTGAAGGGAAAGTTAAATGCAGCCGACGTTTTTGACCGATGATTTTGCCGTTTACGGGCAAATGAATGCTGACGATATGGAGGCGGCGCTTGCAGCGGGCTTCAAAACCATTATTTGCAATCGTCCCGATAGCGAGGATGGCGCAGTGCCTTTCGACAGTCTGAAGCCGTTGGCTGAAGCCAAAAACGTGCCGATTATCTATCAACCGGTGGTCAGCGGCGCATTGACCGATGATGATGCGCGCCAATTGGCTGAAATTTTCGAAAGCGCTGAAAAGCCGGTTTTGGCCTATTGTCGCTCCGGCGCGCGCTGCACCGTTTTATATGATATGGCGCAGGCTTATTTGAGCCGCTAAACGGTTGCATAATGGCCGCTTGAAACCCACGCTCATTTGAAATAAACCAATAATCCATATGGCTGGCATTGACTTTACACGTCTTAACGCCGACGCTCTTTGAGCTGAAATTTCGGGCCAACGATTCGTCCACGGCAAAGCTTCTTCCAATTCATAAGCCAAATGCAGCAAAACCGCCTCTCGGCCATGCGCAGCCGCAAATTGCGTGCCAATGGGTAAGCCTTTGCGGCCGGTATAAAGCGGCAGGCTGATGGCTGGATTGCCGGAGGCGTTATATTGCGCCGTATAGGTCACGTAATCCATCACCGAGGCGTAAATCTCATCATAGCTTTTGTCGCTGCCTTGTTCGCCAATCAGCAAAGGCGGCTTGAAGAGTGTCGGTGACAGGATAACGTCATAATCTTCAAAGAAGTCGCGATAGCCCGCCTCCACTGATTGCACATAAGTCAGCGCATCTTTATCAATACCCGGGTTCTTGGCCTTGCGTCCGGCATAAAGTTCAGCCAAGCCGTGCGAAAACGGCTCAAGCACCTCATCAGGATTGACCCAACGCCCTTGCATCAGCCCGATAAGGCGCGCATTTTCAACCAAATTATAGGCCGCTGACGACCACACATTCATAAACTGGTCGATGAATTCAGCACCGATAACTTTCATCTCAACCAATTCCACCTTATGCCCCAAATCGGCACACAGCTTGGCGGCGCGCTCGGTCGCCCGTTTGACATCACCAAGCGGCTCACGCCCGTCAAAAGCCTTAGTGTGAAAGGCGATTTTCAAACGCCGCTTTGACGGCGCGGAGACAAAGCCCGTCGGCGCATAATCAGCCGTGCCGCCCTTTTTCTCGGACACATTCAAAATCTGTGCCGTGTCACGCACCGAGCGCGAAACGGCCAGACGGACACTAATATCTGCCACGCTATAAGGCGGCGTATTCAAAAACAAACGACCTCGCGTCGGCTTCAAACCGACCAAACCATTGACGGAAGCAGGGATGCGGATTGACCCACCACCATCTGAGGCATGAGCGAAGGGCACCATGCCGGACGCCACCGCAGCACCGGCTCCGCCCGAACTGCCGCCCGTGTGATAGGCCGCATTATACGGGTTGCGCGCGGCCCCCAATAATTGACTTTCCGTGGTCGACACAAAGCCGAATTCGGGCGTGTTGGTTTTGCCGATAATAACCAAACCTGCCTGTTTGGCCCTCACCACGCTGCCATTGTCAAAATCCGACACATTATGCTCGAATAATTTGGACCCAAATGTCAGCGGTGCGCCTTGCAAGTCCGACAAATCTTTAATCAGATAGGGCACACCCTTAAACGGCCCGTCCGGCAAATCGCCCTGCGCCACGGCGCGGCCTTCATCATATAGTTTATGCACCACGGCATTGAGCGCCGGATTAAGCCGCTCAATGCGCTTAATGGCCGCTTCCACCAATTCAAGAGAAGATACTTCTCCATTGCGCACCAATGCCGCCTGCCCCATGCCATCATAGGCGACGAATTCATCCATTGCCGCTTGCGCCGGCTTGGTTGCAGCGGCCAAAGCCATAGCACTGACGCCGGCGAGAAAATCACGTCTTTGCATCATATCCCCCGATTATCCGCCGAAGTGGAAAAGAAAAAGCACCAAATGGTGCCTTTTCAAATTTCAAACGCCTTACTTAACCTTTGGCGACGTTAATCACTTTACGCTGAGTGAACTCGTTCAACCCGTCCGTGCCGAGCTCGGCACCAATGCCGGAGGTTTTAATGCCGCCAAACGGCACATGCGGTTGCAAATCGGCATGTTTATTGACCCAAATCGTGCCACTATCGACCTTTTTGGCGACCTCATAAGCGCGGTCAATGTCTGACGACCAAACCGAACCGCCCAAGCCATAATCGGAATTATTGGCGCGCTCAATCACATCATCGACATCATCATATTTAATGACCGGCAGAACCGGGCCGAATTGTTCTTCACTGACCAAGCGGCTGTCATCGTCAATATCACGCACAATGGTCGGCGGAATGAAATAGCCTTTGCCTTCCGGCACTTCACCACCGGCCACAATCGTGCCATTGGCGCGACCGTCTTCAATATAGTCTTTGACTTTATCGAACTGCATTTTGTTCTGCAGCGGGCCAAGCTGTGTGCCCTGCTCCAGACCGTTGCCGACAATCGCCTCTTCGGCCAATTTGGCAAGCTGATCGACAAGCTTGTCGTAAATCGACTCATGCGCATAAACGCGCTTCATAGCGATACAAATTTGGCCGTTATTGCCGAAAGCGCCTTGAAAAATTTGCGGCGCGACGGCTTCGACATCGACATCATCCATAATGATGCCGGCATCATTGCCGCCCAATTCCAGCGTAATGCGTTTCAGCGTGCTGGCGGCAGACGCCATAACGCGCGCGCCGGTTGCGGTAGAACCGGTGAACGAAATTTTGCTGATGCCCTTATGCGTGGTGATTTTGTCACCGAGGTCATTATTGTCGGCGATAATATTGACAACACCTGCCGGCAAAACATCGGCAATCAGCGAAGCAAGATGCAGGGCTGATAATGGCGTTGTCGGGGCAGGTTTGACAATCACTGTATTGCCCGCCAACAGCGCAGCTGGTAATTTGAAAGCCAATAAAATGATCGGAAAATTCCAAGGAATAATTGCACCGACCACACCAAGCGGATTGCGGTGGATTTCGACCCGCTGCGTATCGCTGTCTTCCAAAACTTCAACCGGAAGATCGAGTGACTGAAAATAGCGGAAGAACAAAGCAGCGCCCGCGACTTCGCCCATCGCATCGGCCAGCGGCTTACCCTGCTCTTGCGTTAACGTGCGCGCCAGCTCTTCGCTATTGGCGTCTATAATATCGGCAATCTCGCCCAATTTGGCGCGCCGCTCGTCCATAGAGGTATTTTTCCAGCTTTTGAACGCGGCCTGTGACGCATCAACCGCTTCGTTCAATTGCGCTTCCGATGCAGTCGGGCAATCGGCCAGCACTTCTTCAGTGGCCGGATTAATCACCGGCATGCTGCCAGCGCCATCAACCAACGCACCGTTAATCAATAATTTGTAATCCATGAGAGCCTCCCTGCAGTCATTAGAGTTATATTTAAGCTTAGCTTCTCTGAAGGCGCAAGAACATTACGCCCGGGCGCATCAATCATTGGCAAAGCGCGGCAAGGTCAGCGCGATAGCCACCACCGGCACCATCAAGGCGGCTGCGATAACCAAAGCCAAATCATAATTGCCCGTCACATCCCAAATATAACCGGTATAGACCGGGCCGATGGCAGCGCCGAAAATGAAGATGGAATATTGCAATCCATAAATCGCGCCATAATGCGCCATGCCGAAGTAACGCGCCGTGAAATAGCCGATAAGGTCAACTTCCGCGCCGACGGCAAAGCCCAACGCAATCGCTGCAACCATTGCATATTCAATGCCTCCCAACCCCAGCGCCAAGCAGCCCAATGCAACACAGCTAAACGCTGCGGCGGCGACGTAAGGGGCAAAAATACGGTCAATGATAAAGCCGATAAACAACCGCGCCACCATGACCGAAAGCCCCAGCGCAGCGCCCAATTGACCGGCCTGTTTGGCGCTCAATCCGGCATCCTGCAGCAGCGGGATAAAGGCCGGTATCAGCCCTAAAATGGCGGTCGAAATAAGAAAGAAAATGCTCGCCACTTTCCAAAACGTCGCGGTGCGAATGGCTTGGCTGAAGGTCAGGCCGCTTTGCGCCTGCTGCACTTGACCGTCTTCATCTTCGGGCGCATCCCGCAAAAGCAGATAAACAATCGGCGCGCTGATCATGACTATGGCAAACATCACCCAAAAACCGGCACGCCAACCATGCTCGGCGACATAAGGAGGCATAAATCGCGGCATGGCGAAGGCCATAACCCCGGTCGAGGTCAGACAAATGCCCAAAGCGAGACCCCGGTTTTTGATGAAAAACGCATTAACGGCGCGGGTAAAAGCAATGCCCGTTGTGCCGACACCGAAAATTGCATAGCCGAAACTCAGCGCATAAAGCACCAATAGCGCGCCGCGCATAAACGGGAAAATGGCCAGAAACAGACCATAGCCGAGCAAGCATAAAGCGGTGACGCGGCGCAGCCCGTAACGGTCAATCAACCGCCCAACCAATGGTGCGAGCAGCATCATAACAACAACCGATATGGATTGCTGGAAACCGATTTCGGCGCGTGTCCAACCAAACTCTTCTTGCCAGGGGCGGATCCAAATGCCGGTGGAATAATAAACCATTGAGGCCAGACCGACGCCGGAGCCGATAAAAGCTCCCAACAATACCGGCCAGCCGCGCTTAAACTCATTTTGCTGTGACAAAACGCCCTCCCAAGTCCGATCAACAGCTTAACAACGCTTGCCGCTTTGTGCCAAGCATTCAAAAAACAGCTTCACGAAAAGCCTGTTGCCTAAGCAATATTTTTTCTGACAAACTATGGGACAAAGATGTGTTTGGGGCGACCTCGGAGGAAGCGCCCGGCGCGACATTTGCGTAAGCTGTAATCGCTTGGGAGGGTGGTATTATGGAAATGAAAAAAGAATTGGCCGAGGCAATCGTCAATCCGGCCAGCTATAAGGATTTTGAAAAAATCCACGCCGTATTTACCGAATTGCGGCAAACGGCCCCCGTTGCACTGGCCAAGCCGAGAGGTTTTGAGCCGTTTTGGTTTATTTCAAAGTTTGAAGATGTGCAGGCTGTTGAGGCCGACAATGAAACATTTCATGCCGGCGATCGGCCAACCGTTCTGGTCGATGCCGAGACCAATCGCTTGACCATTGAGGAAATCGGTTCGCCGCATCGCTTTTTGACTTTGGTGCAAATGGATGGCGAAAAGCACAAAGCCTATCGCGACCTGACCGCTTCATGGTTTGGTCCGCGCTCGCTGCGTAATTTGGAGCCGCGCATCAGAAAGCGCATGCAGCAAACGCTCGACGCCATCATGGCCACCGGCGATGAATGTGATTTCGCGCGCGATATTGCCCTGCTCTATCCGCTGCGCGTGATTATGGATGTGCTTGGCGTCGAAGATGAGGCGGAACAATTAATGCTGCGCTTCACACAGGAAGTTTTCGGCAGCAGCGATGCCGAAGCCAATGCTACAGGCCGCAGCTATGCGACGCCGGAAGAGCAGCAGCAAGCCATCTCCGAAATTTCAATGGAAGCCTTTGGCTATTTTTCCGCGCTGACCGAAAGCCGCCGCAAAGAGCCGAAAGATGATTTGGCCAGCCTGTTGTCCAATGGCACGATAAATGGCGAACCTTTGGGCGAGGTTGAAACATTCGGCTATTACGCCATCACCGCCACAGCCGGTCATGACACCACATCCAATTCCACATCGGCGGGCATGATCGCCTTATGCGAACAACCCGAATTGTTAAAGCGTCTGCAAGGGGACCCATCGCTCATTCCTGGGTTTGTCGAAGAAAGCATTCGCTGGGAAAGCCCGGTCAAACATTTCATGCGCAGCGCCACGCGCGACACGCAAATTCGTGGCATCGACATTAAGAAAGACGAGTGGATGATGTCAAATTTTGCTAGCGCCAGCCGCGATGAAGATGTTTACGAAAATCCGTTTGCATTTGATATTACCCGCAAACCGAACCGCCATATGGCATTGGGCTATGGCCCGCATGTATGCCTCGGCCAGCATTTGGCACGTTTGGAAATGCGTATTTTCTGGGAAGAATTACTGCCGCGCCTGAAATCGGTTGAGATGACCGGCCCGGCCAAACGGGTCGGCGCAAGTTTTGTGTCGGGGCCCTTCTCCGTGCCGATTAAATTTGAACTGAACGGCTAAAACAAAACATAAAGGACGAAAGCATGAGTGATATTTTGGATATGGGCGGACGCGTCAGCTTGGTCACCGGTGCGGGACAAGGTGTCGGCGCACAAATTGCCAAACATTTGGCAAGTGCAAGCAATTCGGGAGGCGTCGCGGTGAATGATTATTTTATCGAACGCGCCGAAGCCGTGGCCGATGAGATTAACAGTGCCGGTGGCAAAGCCATTGCCGTGCAAGCCGATGTCAGCGACCGCGCCAGCGTGGAGGCGATGGTGGCCAAAACCGAAGAGGCACTGGGCACGGTCGGCGTATTGGTCAACAATGCCGGCAATGCCGGTGCCGAGCCCATTCCCGATCAAAGAAAGCCGTTTTGGGAAACCGATAAGGAAATTTGGGACCGCACAATCGGAGTTAATTTTTACGGCGTGATTAATTGTGTCGGCGCCGTGTTACCCGGCATGATGAAACGTCAAGCGCCGGGCCGCATTATCAGCATTATTTCCGATGCCAGCCGCTACGGTGATTTGGGCATGGAAATTTATAGCGGTGCGAAAGCCGGCGCTGCCGGTTTCATGCGCTCCGTGGCGCGCACAATGGGGCGGCATCAAATCACCGCCAATAATATCGTTATCTCGCTGACCAACACACCTGCCACGCAAGCTTGGCTGGAAGACCCGGAGCGCATGAAAGGCACCATGTCGAAATATATTGTCCGCCGCCCCGGCGAGCCGACCGATATTGCCAATATGGCGCTTTATCTGGCTTCCGATGCCAGCGAATGGATTTCAGGTCAAACCTATCCGGTCAATGGCGGCTTCACCCTCGCCCTTTAGGATTAATGATGAGCGACAAACCCTTTTGGCACGCCGAAAGCCTCAGTGACGGAAAATTTTATACGCCGCCCGCTTCGGCCTGCGTCGGGCCGGTAGATTATCAATTCTTTATGGGCGGCGTGGCGATGGCGACCCATGTTGAAGCGCTGGAACGCCATTTCGACACGCCGCTTTTGGAATTGCGCAATCGCTTTGAGTTAAACACTATAGCTATGGCGGTGTAACGCCGCAGCTATCGCGATTTACATTTTGTGAATATCGTCTGCGACCGGCACGAACCTGCCGCCTTTCACCACATCCAACAACACGCCTTCCGTGCCGACATGGCTGGTCGATGAATAGCTGTGCAGCGGAGTGCCAATGCCGTCATCAAAATCTTTGATGTTTTCCATCGCGGCGATAAAGCTATCGACAGTCAGGTCACGCCCGGCATCTTCCAGTGCTTTCAAAAGCAGCTTGGTTTGCATATGCGCATAAATCATCGCGCCACCCGGGTCTTGCCCATAGCGCTTGTTGAAACGTTCAATCAAGTCCAATTGTGTCGGTGTCGGATTGCTATCGCGATAGATGGCGCGCGAAGAGGTCGCCACATAAAAACCTTCGGTCGCATTATTTTTGGCGGCCGCAACAATGCGATCACTTGATGCGACATTGGCAACAATATCAGCCGTGATGCCAATCTTGCGCGCGGTTGAATAGCCGCGAATGGCATCGCCGATAATCGTGCCAAAGACAATCAAATCGCAATTGGCATTTTTCAGCTTGGTCATTGGAACCGACAAATTCGGTTTCGGTCGACTTGTGCTTGGTCGCAGCGACCAGTTCAAGGCCGGAGGCGGCGACCTCGGCATCAACTGCATCAATAATTTCTTGCCCGTAATCCGTATCCTGCGCAAAGGTGCAAATGCGCTTGTGACCCTTAACCTTATTGAAATAACGAATGCTCGAGCGGGTTTGCGCGCGATAGGTCGACAGCGACTGGAACTTTAGCCTGTGAAAAGGCAAGCCCATTGAGACAGCGCCGGTGAGCGGGAAAAGATTGGGTACGTTTTTGGCGAATTGCCGCTTGAACACCGCATTATTATGGCCCGTTCCCAATGCCAAATGCATGGCAAAAATCTTGTCACGATTGAGCAGCTTGTTGACCGCCTTCACGGCCAGCGGCACTTGATATTGTGTGTCTTCGACAATGTAACGGATTTTTCGACCATGAATGCCACCTTTGGCGTTCACTTCCTCAAACATCATGCGCGCCAGCTTGGTGGAATCGACGCCCCAAATGGCAGCCGGGCCGCTCAGCGCCGTATGCGCGCCGATGACAATCTCGTCATCGCTAACCCCCTGCTGCGCCTGCGCCGGTGACAAAGCCACCCCGACAATAGCTGCAGCAGCAATCATGTTTTTCAAAAAACCGAGCTTCATTTTTGTCTCCTAATACATCTTCACGCCCATTGTTAAGCCCAAGCCTAATACATGGCGTCAATCAATTCCTTATAGGTTTCGGCCACTTTCGACCGTTTCAATTTCATTGTCGCCGTCAATTCTTCATCATCGGCGGTCAATTCCTTATCAATTATGGAGAACTTCTTGACAGTTTAAACCCGCGCGAAGTTCTGATTGACCTTTTCGACCTCTTCATTAATCAGGCCGACAACCTCTTCACGCGCGCACAGGCTGGCATAATCGGTAAACGGAACGTTCAAATCCTGCGCATATTGCAACACGTTTTCATGGTCAATCATCACCAAACAGGTCAAATATTTACGCTTGTCGCCGATAATCACCGCGTCAGAAATATATGGCGAGAACTTCAACTGGTTCTCAATCTCGCTCGGCGTGATGTTTTTACCGCCGGCGGTGATGATAATGTCTTTCTTGCGGTCCGTGATTTTGTAATAGCCCTCATTATCGACCGAACCGACATCGCCCGAATGCAGCCAGCCATCAATCACCGTCTCTGCCGTTTTCTCCGGCTGGTTGAGATAACCTTTGAAAATATGCGGGCCGCGATAGAGAATTTCACCGTCTTCGGCAATTTTCATTTCGACATGCGGCACGGCCTGGCCGATAGAGCCGAGGCGGTTGGCGCCGTCGCGATTGGATGAGGTAATGCCGGAACATTCGGTCTGGCCGTAAAGTTCATACAAATCGAGGCCGATGGCGCGATACCAGCGAATAAGATCGGGCGATACCGGCGCGGCACCGGTAAACATAATGCGCGCGCGGTCCAAGCCGAGCATGACTTTCAAATTGTGAAACACCAGTTTTTCGGCCAGAAAGCGTTGCGCGCGCAGCAGGCCGGACGGGCCGTTTTCTTCGCGCGCCTCTTCATAACGCTCCCCGACGCGCAACGCCCAATCATAGGCAAAGCGGCCAAGCCAAATCGCCTCTTTGATTTTGATGACCACGCCGGAATACATTTTTTCCCACATGCGCGGCACGCCGAAAAACACCGTCGGTGATACTTCCATCGTGTTTTCGAAACTCGTGTCGGGCGCTTCAACAAAATTCACCACCCAGCGATAATGCAATGCGAGGAAGACAGAGAATGTGCGCTCGGCAATATGGCAGAGCGGCAAGATGGACATAATCTCTTCATCATAACAATCGCCAATCCAAACCCCGGCATTTTTGGTTTGGAACAGCACATTGGCATGCGAAATCATCGCCCCCTTCGGCGCGCCTGTTGTGCCTGAAGTATAAACCAGCAAGGCCGTATCATCGGGCTGCACCGCATCAATGCGCTTGTCCCATTCGGCGGCAAATTCATCGAGATGCGCGCGGCCCAGCTCATAAACATCATCCATGAACATGACTTTGTCGTCTTGAAAGGTTTTCAGCCCTTCATCTTCAAGCACGATAACCTTTTCGATTTTCGGCAGCGCAGCCCGCACTTCGAGATATTTATCCAATTGCTCTTCATCTTCGACGACCAAAAAGCGCGTCGCACTATCGACACAAATATGCTTGACCTGCACCGGCGCGTCTGTCGTGTAAACGCCATTGGTGATGCCGCCACTGCACATAATCGCCATATCGAAGAACAGCCATTCTTTGCGGTTTTCAGCAATGATGGACACCACATCGCCCCGCTGCAGCCCCATCTGCATCAACGCAGCGCCGATTTCACGCGCGCGCTGATAATAATCGTCCCAGCTAAAGCGGTTCCAAATACCGAATTCCTTTTCGCGCATCGCCAAGCGGTCGCCCAATTCAGTGCACCGTTTGCGGAAAAGCTGCGGCAGGTTTTCGCAACCTTCGACAATGGTTAAGGGCTCAGAACTGATATCACTCATAGGCTATACCTTCCGCCTAGCGCCACGTTTTGCGTTGTTTCCAACGCCGTTTGCCGCGCGCGCTTTCCTCTTTTTTACCAAGATAAAATTCCTGAATGTCTCGGCTGTCAAGCAGACGCCGGCGATCGCCTTCCATCACCACCCGCCCGACTTCCAGCACATAGCCGAAATCGGCCAATTGCAGCGCCATATGGGCGTTTTGCTCGACCAGCAAAATGGTCATTTTCTGCTCTTCATTAAGGCGTTTGATAATTTCAAAAATCTCGCCGACCAGCTTCGGTGACAGGCCGAGCGACGGCTCATCGAGCAACATCATGCGCGGACGCATCATCAAAGCGCGACCAATGGCCAACATTTGTTGCTGGCCGCCAGACAAATAAGCCGCCTCATTTTTGGCACGCTCGCGCAAAATCGGGAAATAATTGAAAACCGTCTCAAGGTCATCGGCAATGCCATCGCTGTCGCGGCGACCGAAAGCACCCATTTCCAAATTTTCCTGCACTGACAGAAACGGAAACACTTCGCGCCCTTCCGGCACATGACCGATGCCCTTATTGGCCACGCGATCGGGTTCCATACCGGCAATATCTTCGCCATAAAAACTGATGCTGCCTTTTTGAGGCTCCATCGCACCGGAAATGGTTTTCAAAACCGTCGTCTTCCCGGCCCCGTTAGAGCCTAATACGGCAACGATTTTGCCCTCTTCCACATCAAGACTGACGCCGCGAATGGCCATAACCGGCCCATAAAACGTCTCAAGATTGCGGACTTGTAAAACCTGATTGCTCATGCCGCACCTCCCAAATAGGCGGCCACCACATCGGGATGGTTTTGCACTTCTTGCGCGCTGCCCTCGGCAATCACTTGGCCATTATTGAGCGCCAATACGCGGTCAGACACTTCATTAACAAGGCTCATATCATGCTCAATCATCAATACCGAAATACCCAAATCATTTTTAATGTCATCAATCCAAAAACCCATATCTTCGGTTTCTTCGGGATTGAGGCCCGAGGCCGGTTCGTCGAGCAGCAGCAATTTCGGCTCAACGCACAAAGCCCGCCCCAGTTCGATTTTCTTGCGCACGCCATAAGGCAAATTGGCGATACGCTCATCGCGATAATGCGCCAATTCAAGGAAATCAATGACATCTTCGACTTGCGCACGATGCGCCAGTTCGGCGCGCCGCACACCCGGATCGAAAATCAACTGGCGCAACACCGGCACGCGATTGTGTATTTCGCGACCAATCAGTAGGTTTTGCAGCACCGTCGAATGTTCAAACAATTCGATATTTTGAAAGGTGCGGGCAATACCGATGCGGGCAATCTCGTCGGCCCGAGCTGAGGTAATGTCTTCACCCTTAAAGCGAATATGACCGGTATCGGGCGCATAAAAGGAGGAAATCATGTTGAAGACGGTGGATTTGCCGGCACCGTTTGGCCCGACAATGGTGAACACCTCGCCCTCATTCATCGTGAAGCTGACATCATCGACCGCTTTCACGCCGCCAAAGCTCAGGCTCAGATTTTCAATTTCAAAGAAACTCATCGCATGCGCTCCGTCTTCAGATAGCTGCGCTGACGCTTAAACGTATTGCGGCGATAGAAAGGGAAGTTTTCGAGGAAAGTGCGGAATTTGACCCAACGGCCATACACGCCTTCCGGCTCAAAAATAATGAACAATACGAGAATAAGCCCGAACAGCCCCGGTTCCAGCCCCGGCTGATTGCCGATGGCGGGCGGCAAAACATCTTTCAAAATTGAAATCGACGCCTCAAGAAAACCGATAAGAATGGCACCGTAAACAGCGCCATGCACCGTGCCCAGACCACCGACCACAACCATCAGCAAAAGCTGAATGGACAGAATAATGCCGAAAGTTTCGGGCGACAGAAACTGAATGAAATGGGCAAACAACCCGCCCGCCAAACCGGTCAGGGCAGCGGAAATCAGAAATGCCAATACTTTGGTGCGCGCCACGCGAATGCCGAGACTTTCGGCAGAAATTTCGCTATCGCGCACGGCCAGCATGGAACGACCGAGCGGCGAGCGCAAAATATTCAAGACCAGCGCAATCGACATGATGAGCAGCACCAGAACGATATAATAATATTCCCAAGCCTCGAAAATTTCATAGCCGAACAAAATCGGTGCATCGACCAACATGCCGCGATTGCCGCCGGTCACGCTTTCCCAGTGAATAATCAAATCTTCCACCACAATGGCGAAAGCCAGCGAGGCGATGGTAAGATAAAGGCCGGTCATGCGGCTGGCCGGAATGGCAATCATCAGCCCGACAACGCCGGAAGTCAGCGCCGCTATCGGCAGCGAGAAAATAAACGGCACTCCCTGCGACAGCAAGAACGCATGGGTATAGGCACCAATGGCCATAAAGGCGGCATGACCCAGTGATACTTGGCCGGTAAAGCCCGTCACCACCATCAGACCGAGACCGGCAAGCGCATAAATCAGCACCCGCGTCATTTCATTTATCCAATAAGTGTCGAGCACGAATGGCGCGGTGAAGACAGCGGCCAGCAGCAACGCATACCAGAAAATATAGCCGCCATGTTTGGCGAATTTAATGTCTTGATTGTAATCGGTTTTGAAAAGAACGCGCATTGCCTAAACCTTCTTCTGATAAATCGTGGCAAACAGCCCTTCAGGCCGCAGCATCAAAACCGCAAACATAATCAGATAACCGATAATGTTTTTCACTTCAGGCAAATAGGCCGCAGCAAAAGGCTCGGCAATGCCGATAATCAATCCGCCGATAAGCGCGCCGGGCAGTGAGCCGAAGCCACCAATCACGGCAGCGGCAAAGGCTTTAATGCCAAGAAAACCGTTGAGCGGGTCAATCAATGTAATCGGCGCCAGCAAAACACCGGCGACACAGCTAATGGCGGCAGCAAGCCCCCAAACACCTGAATAAACAAGTTTGACCGGAATACCGACATAGAATGCGGCCAGTTGGTTTTGCGAGGCTGCCTGCATGGCGATGCCCCAACGACTGTAGCGCAAAAACAAAAAGATGAGCGTAACCAAAACAACCGTGCCACCCATAATGGCCATGCGGTCATGCCCGATAACCGCACCGCCGAAATTTGATGTGCCAACAAATGGCGTATCCAGACTGAGCGGCGCTTGTCCCCAAATCATGCCGGCGGCGGCGCGGAAAATAAAGCCGAGGCTGAGGGTGAGGATAACAATAGAAAATTGCGGCTGGCCGATAATGCGGCGCACCACCACGGCATCAACCAGAAAACCGAAAAGAGCCATTAACACCATCGCAAGCAATAGGCCGAGCCAAAAATTGAAACCCCATGTCACTGTTAAGGTGAAGGCGACAAATGCGCCGAGCATCATAATATCGCCCTGCGCAAAATTGACCATTTCCGTGGCCTTATAAATCATCACAAAGCCCATCGCGATGAGGCCATAGACACAGCCTTGCGACAAACCAATGATGAGCAGTTGAAGAAACTCTGCCATAAAACTCCCATATCCCCCCGACGAACGCCGATTTCTAACTTAGTCGAAATCGGATTCGGACTCTGACGACGCGAATGCGCTCCAAACAATAGCAGGAAATCGGCAGAAATTTGAAGAGTGAAATCGTCGCCAATTTTAATCGGCTAATTTCAGTGCATCAGAGCGGTGGCTTCAATTTTTTCACCCAAGTTCGGCTTGAGCCAAGCAAGAAAGTCGCTATAGGGCGTGAAACTGCCATCAACTTGATTTACCCCTGCACACACCTGTTCAACAGCTTCATTTGCTACCGACTTAAGTGCAGCCCGTCCGCGAACATATGTCATATTGCCCATCCGCGTTTTTTCAAAATATCCGGCATCTTCCATGATATTGACGAATTGTCGCAAGCTTTCATGATCAATGGGGAAGTTTTGTTTTAAGCGTTTTAGTTCAAGTGGACCAAATTGCATTTTGTCGAGTACAAAAAATACAATGCCGCGCTTCACCGGCGATTTGAACATAAATCCATGCGCGTTATTTACGCGCGAGAAAATATCGAAAGCCTGCGTAACGGTATAGACCTCGCGGATAGACGGTTGAAATGGCATTAAA